>CAXFAI010000048.1:0-4792 GCA_964001305.1 uncultured Flavobacteriales bacterium | reverse complement strand
TTAGCTCGTTGGAACTATTCCTGAGTTGTAATATCTGGGCTCTTCGCAATCTGAAACCATATTCCAACTATCCTCAACATCAGGATCAAGTTTTTGCCACTCGGCATCAAAGGCTTGCCTTGCTTCTTCCGATTGATAAAAATTTCCCCAGAAAAAGTCAACTTCGTCTGTTTCGTAATCAGGGCCTAAAATTACATAGCTAAATGGTCCAGGAAGAGAGTCTGCGCTGTCTAAAAATGTCTCAAGTTGTGCTATCACTTCTCGAAGATCTGCTCCCTCTTTACCTTCTTTATAGAGACATTGATGATACTCAGAAACAAAACTTGTAGTTTCGAATTCACCAAAAGTATTGTTAGCTCTTGCAATATAGGCGTCGAAGGAAAATTTCTTTTCACCATCGCACGAAAGAATATCTACAGTATCTTCTGTCCATGCAGCGACATTTTCATTTTCATTCCAAACTTTCCATGCTGCTTCAGCATCAGCTTTTGAATTCCATATCAATTGCCAAAAACCATCTTCGTTATCAGAAGACAGTCTTTCAAAACGTTGAATGCCATAAGCAGATACCAAAGGTGAATTAACTTCTACCAACAGATCTTGCCACTCAGGTAAAACATCGTTTCTAAAGTTTTCAGCTGTATAGTAAACACCTTCTTGACAGGGAACATACTCCATATAAAACATTTGAGGATATTCCTCTGAACCAAGATTAGAAAATGAAACTTCCGTTTCATCATCTACAGCACTGCAAGCAAGAGTCAAAAAAATAGTAGATAAAGCTATTGCAAAACTTTTCATTTTATTCAACGAAATCCTGAAGGGTCATAGCAGAGTCATAAACTCTAATATTTCTTACTATTTCTACTTCGTGCCATTCAACCAATTTGTCCATTTCTTTATCAAAAGGAGAAACTCCAGTATCTCTAGAAGCTGAGTCTTCCCATTGTTCCATTTCAGCTAAAGACTCATAGCCTACTGTAAAGAGATGGGTCTGCATGCCGCCTCCAGCCATTCTTGCTGAAAGACCAAACTGACCTGGAAAAGATTCTTTTATTGCTTTATCTAAGTCTTGTGTAGCTTCTACTACATCTTCTACATTTGATGGTTGTGTTCTAAATGGATATATTGCCCATACAGTGTCTTTGTTTGAAGGTGTTCCGTAAGTTTGAATAAATGTATTAATACGTGTACCAACGCCTTCAGAATTTGCATTTAACACCGAAGCAAATTTCCTTACTTCTTCATTATTTGGATCGCTGACTTTTGCTAACCAAATTTCATGTTCTGCCAAACTTGGTTGAAGTATTGCATAAGAGTGAGTTTCCTCTACCTTTCCACCTGCAATATAGGCATTTAAATGTAACGATCCTTTGAAGTTGTTTTTTACGAATTCAGAGGACATAAATTTGTCAGTAGCAGCTACAATTTTTGCTGCGTTTTGAGGATTATCAACTTTGAATAAGTATTCAACCCAAGTAGGTGATGTAAAGCTTAATGATGAAGCTAATAACATCGTTAATAAAATTATTTTTTTCATTTTTCTCTCCTTAAAAAATTTCATTGATTACTATAACAAAGTTATAATATTACTGTGTTAGCTAGGTTAATAATTTTAGTTCTGCTCACATCTTGTGCATCTGGCTTCGTTGTCAAAGTTGACTCTGACGAAGCCTTTTATGCCGCTAAATATAAAGATTTTAAAATTTTTAAGCCTGACCCTTTCAGAGTTGAGTCTGATGAGGAAGAAAATCCTATAAGAATTAACAGAATTGCCAGAGCCTTATCTTTATCATTAGTTCAACTTGGATTGAATCAAAATGATAAATCCCCATTGAAAGTAAGCTTTTCAGTTAAAGAAAAAGAGAGATATAAACAACTCAATTCTTCGCATTTTTTTTATGGTTACCGAAATGATCCTTTCTCTTATAGATTCTACGCAAACGACTTTCCTCCAATAAATTATTTATCTGTAAAATTTTTTGATGAAGATTTAGATAAAGTTGTTTGGTATGCGAATATGAGAATAAATACTAGCTCGCTAGATGATCAAGATTTAGCAAACGAAATAATTTCTCAAATTCTTTCAAAATATCCTGGAAGCTCTTAATTGCCCTTTGATAGTGCAACTGTTGCACTAATTTAGACTTAAAGTTCAAAATACTTTTTGATAAAGTTCATTAACTAAAAATTAAGGGGACATTTTATGGATACTGGTAACACCGCTTGGATCATTACATCCACTGCACTAGTTTTATTTATGACTTTACCCGGACTGGCACTTTTCTATGCCGGACTTGTTAGAGCAAGCAATATCCTTTCAGTTCTAATGCATTGTTTTACCATTGCGTGTATAAGTTCGATTGCTTGGCTAGTAATTGCTTACAGCATTGCCTTTAGTGGTAAAGGAGCTTATTTTGGAGATTTTGGTAATTTATTTTTAGCAAATTTATCAAGAGATAGTATGTCAGGCGATATTCCTGAAAGCGTCTTCTTTATGTTTCAAATGACATTTGCGATCATTACTCCTGCTTTGATAGTTGGTGCATATCCAGAAAGAATCAAATTTAGTTTTGTAGCTGTTTTCTCTTTATTGTGGGTAATTTTAATATATGCCCCAGTTGTTCATTGGATTTGGGCAGAAGGTGGCTGGCTTTATGAGATGGGAATCAGAGATTTTGCAGGTGGATTAGTGGTTCACTTAACCGCAGGAATAACTGCATTGGTGATTGCCTACTTTCTAGGTCCAAGAGAAGGCTTTCCTAACTCTGTTCAACCTCCTCACAATCCAGGTTTAACTATGATGGGTGCATGTATGTTATGGGTAGGTTGGTTTGGCTTTAATGGTGGAAGTGCATTGGCTGCTAATGGCGATGCTGGAATGGCAATTCTGGTAACTCACATTTCAGCAGCTACGGCAACTATTGTCTGGATTGTCATAGAAAAAATAAAGTTTGGTAAATCTTCTTTAGTAGGAGCTGTTACCGGTTGCATTGCAGGTTTAGCATCGATTACCCCAGCGAGTGGATCAGTGGGGCCCATGGGCGGACTAGTTATTGGCTTAATTGCTGGTGGGGTTTGTTACTACATGGTCAATATAGTTAAAGAAACTTTCAATATAGATGACTCTTTAGATGTCTTCGCTGTTCACGGTATTGGTGGATTGCTAGGAATTTTACTCATTCCGTTTTTAACAGCAGAAAGTTATGGTGGAATTGGGTACGATGAAGGTTCAAATTTCAGTGATCTTATGACAACGCAATTGATCGGAGTAGTCAGTGTTGGCTTCTTCACTTTGATAGGTTCAGTAATTTTGTTACTTATCACTAGATCTATATTTGGACTAAGAGTTTCTGATGACTCCCAAGAAGAAGGTCTCGATGTTGCCGAACATGGTCAATCAGGATATAAACTTTAGAGAATATTATCCATTATGAACTCAGGAATATTTATTCTAGGTGGAATAACTTTCATAACTGCTTTCGTGCTTTTTAAAATCAGCGCTTTTGTATATTTACTAAAAGATATTAAGGAAGGAAAAAAAAGATCTTGGTTAAAGCTTTTTCAAGTTTTTGTTGTTGATCTGATTATTCTAATCATCGGTGTAATTGGAACAGGTATACTTTTCATGACTCTTTTTAAAATGGCTCATGGATAAATGCAAACTAAAATCAACCTTGGTTATTTAGGCTTCCTGCCCTTTGCAGCCTTCACAGTCTTACCTTGGATTTTAGGAGAAACCTACGAAGAGAATTCTTTTAAATTATTAGTAGTTTATGGTGGGATTATTATTTCTTTCTTATCGGGTATCATTTGGGGAATTGAATCAACTAATCAAAAAAACCTAGTAGTGGCAATTGTTTTTTCGCTTTTAGGTTTTGGAGCAATTTTATTGGCCTGGATAAATCTCATTTTTGCTATGGTCTTATTGTTTTTTCTATTTTTTCTTTTTTATCTTTTTGAGTCTAAAGTTAATCCGCAATTTATTAATCCTGACTACTTAAAACTTAGAAAAAACCTAACTTCAGGTGTGTGTGGCTGTTACATGTTTTCAATTATCATTTTGATTTATTAAACTTGTACAGATGAAATGGTCAAAGGAAAAAGCTAAGTATTGGTATGAGGAACAACCTTGGTTAGTAGGATGTAACTTTTTGCCTAGTTCGGCAATCAACCAACTTGAAATGTTTCAAAAGGATACTTTTGATGAAGAAACCATTGAAAAAGAATTGGATTGGGCAAAGCAACTAGGATTTAATTCATTGAGAGTCTATTTGCATGACTTACTATGGTCAGAAAAAGATAAATTTAAAAAAGTTTTTGAAAAATTTTTAGATATTTGTGAAAAAAGAAATATTAGGCCAATTATTGTTCTCTTTGATGATTGCCATAGGCCCTACCCAAAACTCGGCAAGCAGCCATTACCAGTGAAAGGAGTTCATAACTCTGGTTGGAAGCAAAGTCCTGGTATGGAATTAGTTAATCAAGTTGATGAAGAAAAAATTGATGTAAAGGAATTAAACAGATTAAAAGAATTCATTCAAGGCGTACTCAAAGAGTACTCAAAGGATGAAAGAATTTTGATGTGGGACATTTACAATGAACCGGGTCAATTTGGTATTGGTGATAAAACTCTAAAATTACTTCAATATACCTGGGAATGGGCTTACGAAGTAAGGCCTACTCAACCTCTAACTGCTTGTTTAGATGGTGCTATCGGTGATGAAATCTTAAAACTTAACGGGGAAAATTCGGATGTAATAACATTCCATACATACGACGCAGAAAAACT
>CAXFAI010000047.1:0-10047 GCA_964001305.1 uncultured Flavobacteriales bacterium | reverse complement strand
TACGGAAGGTGCTGACAAATCTTCAGTAATTGGCATTGGTCATACAAGATGGGCAACTCATGGGCCACCAAATGACCAAAATGCTCACCCACATTTAAGTGGAAATAAACGATTTGCAATTATTCATAATGGAATTATTGAAAATTATGCTTCACTTAAAAAAGAGCTAAAAAATAGAGGTCATCACTTTGAAAGTGACACAGATACTGAAGTATTGATTCATTTAATTGAAGATATTTCAAGCTCAGAAAATGTTACCACTGAAGAAGCAGTAAGGATTGCATTAAACGAGGTAGTTGGAGCCTATGCAATTGTAATTCTTGATAGAGAAAATCCAAACCGACTTATTGCTGCTAAAAATAGCAGCCCGTTAGTTATTGGAATTGGAAAAGATGAATATTTTGTTGCTTCAGATGCTACCCCAATTATTGAATACACTAAAAATGTTGTTTATCTGGAAGATGAACAAATTGCAGTTTTAGAAAAAGGGGAAGAAATAAGAATAACCACCATTAAAAATCAACCAATAACTCCTTATATTCAAGAGTTAGAAATGAATCTTGAAGCAATTGAAAAAGGCGGTTATGAGCATTTCATGCTAAAAGAGATTTACGAACAACCTGAATCTATTAAGAATAGCACCTTAGGGAGGCTAAACCCTAAAACAAACATTATAACTTTAGGAGGCATTGAAGAATTTGAAAATAAATTCATGAATGCCAGTCGAATTATTTTCGTAGCCTGCGGAACTTCTTGGCACTCTGCACTTGTTGGAGAGTACATGATTGAAGATGTAGCTAGAATTCCTGTGGAAGTAGAGTATGCTTCAGAATTTAGGTACCGAAATCCTATTATTTCAGAGAACGATATTGTTATTGCCATAAGTCAATCAGGTGAAACTGCCGATACCTTGGCTGCTTTAGAATTAGCTAAGAAAAAAGGAGCCACTATTTACGGCATTTGCAATGTTGTAGGAAGTAGTATTGCTAGAGCCACAGATGCAGGCTCATATACCCACGCTGGACCTGAAATTGGAGTAGCTTCAACAAAGGCCTTTACTGCCCAAATTACCATATTAGCTTTAATGGCTTTAAGTTTAGCAAACAAAAAAGGCAGCATTAATAAAAGTAGATATAATAGCTTGGTGAACCAACTAAATCACATTCCAAGTTTAGTAGAGAAAGTACTTCAGACAAACGATAAAATCAAATACATTTCAGATTTATACAAAGGAGCAAGAAATTTCTTGTACCTAGGAAGAGGTTATAATTTCCCAGTAGCTTTAGAAGGGGCACTTAAGCTTAAAGAGATTTCGTATATCCATGCGGAAGGCTATCCCGCGGCGGAGATGAAGCATGGTCCAATTGCATTAATAGATGAAGAAATGCCTGTAGTAGCCATTGCAACAAGAAAAGGCAGCTATGAAAAAGTAGTGAGTAACATTCAAGAAGTAAAAGCTAGAAACGGTAACATTATAGCCATTGTAACTGAAGGAGATGAAACAGTAAAAGAGATGGCAGATCATGTGATTGAAATTCCTGAAACAGATGAATTTTTAGACCCACTTATCTCTGTCATTCCACTTCAATTACTCTCTTATCATATTGCCGTTATGAGGGGCTGTAATGTTGATCAACCAAGAAATTTAGCAAAGTCGGTGACGGTTGAATAGTTTACTTTTTTAACCACATAAAAACCTGTTTTGAATCTTTATACCTATCCAAATCTTTGGTAGAAAGTATTGCAACAAAATCAGCTAGTGGTAAAAGACCCAACCCACCGCCAAGGGTTAATGAGTATACAACAGGTACATTAGGAGTAGTTCCTAAATAAATTCTATGAACTCCAAAATGACCTAGAAAGATACTTAAGAGTGCGGCCTTTAGCCGTTGATTCTTGGGTTCTTGTTGGCTTTCAATAAATTCAAAATGAGTATTGTTTAATTGAAACTCAACCTTTTGATTCAAAAAAGGCTCAGCATCTTCCTGTGAATAAACCACAGGAGATACCAAGCCAAATACTGTAAGTAAGAATACTTTAAGACTTTGCTTCATTTAATCTCTCAGCAACTCGATTCCAATCAACTACATTAAAGAAGGCAGAAATATAATCTGGTCTTCTATTCTGATAGTTCAAATAATACGCATGTTCCCATACATCTAAACCTAAGATTGGCGTTCCATTACAAGAAGTTACATCCATTAAAGGATTATCTTGATTTGGAGTAGAACAAACCTCTAATTTACCGTCAAGGTAGCATAACCATGCCCATCCTGAGCCAAATTGAGTAGCTGCCGCATTTGAAAATGCTTCTTTAAATTTTTCAAATGAACCGAATGATTCATTAATCATATCTGCTAAGTCACCACTTGGAGCTCCACCACCATTAGGTGACATAATATCCCAAAACAAGGAATGGTTAAAAAAGCCACCACCGTTGTTTCTAACACCAGCTGAATGCTTCGAAATAGTTGCTAAAATATCTTCGATAGCTTTTCCTTCTAATTCGGTGCCTTCAACAGCGGCATTTAACTTTGAAGTGTAACCATTGTGGTGTTTCGTATGATGAATCTCCATCGTTCTTGCATCAATATGTGGTTCAAGAGCGTTGTAATCGTAATTTAATTTGGGTAATTCAAATGACATTTGTTTGGATTTTTTGTTGTTTAATAACTTATTTCAAAAGTACATTTTTAAAAAATGACTCATAAATTATACAAGTAATTAAGCAGTAAGTTTTAGCATTCCTTAGAGAATTTCTACATTTGGCAAAAATTAACACTAACAACTAAAACATGAAACGCGTTTTTACACTAATTGCCCTTGCGGGAATGTTCGCTTTTACTTCTTGTTCACAAGCTGAAAAAAAGGAATCAAACACTGAAGCTGAAGCTAAAGAAATGATGGATGAGATGGATGAAAAAGCTGAAGAAATAACAGAATCTGCTGAAGAAACAATGGAAGAAGCTGCTGACCAAGCAGAAGAAACTATGGAAGAAGCAGGTGACGCTATGGAAGAAGCTGCTGATTCAGTAAAAAGTAAAGCTAAAGAAATGACAGACGGAGACGGAAACATGTAATTCCATTCCAATGTATAATTTAAAAAGCTCTTGATATCAAGAGCTTTTTTTTGTGCCTAAAATTTCCTTCGCTTTTTGCACCACATTATCTTCTTGGTTAATTATTTCAAAGAAGACAGAACCTCCAAATAAATTTCTCCCTATGGTTGCTTTTATTCGATTTTTAATCAGCCCTAATGACAACTCTGCTCCCTTTGCATCATATTCAACTTCTTTATTGCTGGCAAATTGGTAAAAGGAATCTATCAAATTCTTATCAACTTTAAATTCTGAGACAAAATTTGATTTAGTGTAGGTTTTCAACAACTCTTCTCGATTCTTATCTACATAATCAAAACCAAATTGATAAAACACCCCTTGGTAGTTTAAATTGCTGTAATACCTAGAAACATTAGAAGTGTCTAGAGGTATAAAAATATCAGGCATAATTCCACCACCTCCATATACAACTTTGCCTTGATCCGTTTCATATTTAAGCGAATCCGGGAAATCAATACTATCTAAACTTAGTAACTCCCCATTGTAATATCTTTCTATAGCCTCATTATTATATGCTTCTACCCCATCTTTGTATGGCTTTTGAATACTTCTTCCAGTAGGGGTATAATATCTTGCTACTGTAAGTCTCATTGCTGAACCATCAGGCCATTGCACACCTTCTTGAACAAGTCCTTTTCCAAACGACCTTCTTCCAATGATATAGCCAAAATCATTGTCTTGTAGAGCACCTGCAACAATTTCACTAGCTGATGCAGATCCTTCATTTATCAAAACAGCTACCGGAAAATCTTCTAGACTTCCATTCTTGCTTGCATAAAAGTTTCTTCTTTCTCTTGATTTTCCTTCTGTGTAAACAATTAGCTTCTCTTCTTTGAGAAACTCGTCGGCCATATCAGTTGCAGACTTTAAATAGCCCCCACCATTATTTCTCAAGTCTAATACTAATTCGGTCATTCCTTGGCTTTTTAACTCATTTGCACTTTCAATGAATTCTTCATAAGTATTCTTTGCAAATCGAATCACTTTTATATAACCAACTTCTTCTGTTAACATATAAGCTGCTTCTACAGAATAAAGAGGTATTTCATCTCTTTGAATTGTAAAGTTTAGCAACTTATTTCCCCTTCTGAGTATCCCAACTTTTACTTCAGAATCTTTAGGTCCTTTAAGTAATTTGATCACTTTAGAGTTGCTAATTTCTTTACCAGTAATATCTTCTCCATCTACCTTTATTATTCGATCTCCTGCCATAATTCCAAGTTTCTCGGAAGGTCCACCTGCTAGTGCTCGAACTACAATTACGGTATCTTTTCGAATTCGAAATTCAATACCAATCCCTTCAAAATTTCCCTCTAAAGGGTCATTAACCTCATTGTATTTATTTCCAGGAATATAGTAAGAATGAGGATCTAAGTTTTGTAATAAATCATTTATCGTTTCTTCTACAATGAATTTATCGGTTATGGTATCTACATAATCTGATTTAATATAGCTGATTACTTGATTCAACTTGTCATTATCACTGAACTGATGATTATAAAATTCCACCTTTTGACCTTGAATTGAACCTGCCATCCAACGGCCTATATAAATTCCACTTGCTAATACCAATGCAATTAACAATGGCATTAAGATGATTGTTCCTCTATTCTTCTTCATTAACTATATGTTCATCAATTTGCTTTACTTCAACTCCAGCTTGTTTTAAAAATTCTATTCCGGAATCATCTTTATAAGCCCTTGTATATACAACCCTTTTAATTCCAGCTTGTAATACGAGTTTACTACATTCTTTACAAGGTGATAAAGTGATATAAAGTGTAGCACCATTTGAATTATTCGTAGATTTTGACACTTTCATAATGGCATTCGCTTCCGCATGCAACACATACCACCTTGTCTTGCCGTTTTCATCTTCACAACAATTATCAAAGCCTGTAGGAGTTCCATTATATCCGTCCGATATAATCATACTATCTTTTACAATTAAAGCACCAACTTGTTTGCGCTTACAATGAGATAACTTCCCCCATTGAATGGCCATTCTTAAATAAGCTTTATCGTATCTAAGCTGCTTTTCTTCACTATCGTAACTTATTCTCATCCTAAATCTCCAGTCTTTTGAATATATTCAAATATAACTTTTGGGTAGTACTCATATTCCAAGGCATGAATCTTTTGAGTTAAACTTTCTAAAGTCTCATTAGAAGCTATTTTGCAGCTTGCTTGAAAAAGTACTTCTCCGCGATCAAATTCCTCATCAATTAGATGAATGGTTATACCAGTTTCCACTTCCTTATTTTCTAGTACAGTACGGTGAACATTGGCTCCATACATCCCCTTACCTCCGTACTTCGGAAGCAAAGATGGATGAATATTAAAAATTCGATTAGGGAAATTTTCTATTAATTTAAGTGGTATTTTTCTTAAAAAGCCAGCTAAGACAATCCAATCAATTGAATTGGATTTCAGAGAATTGAATACATCCATGCCATCTTCAAACTGACTATTAGAAAATACTTTCGTTGGGATTTCATTTTTAGAGGCTATATCCAAGACTTTGGCATTTGTTTTATTCGAAACAACTAAGCCAATTTCTATGGAATTATTTGCCTTAAATTGCTGGAAATAATGAATAAGCCTTTCTGTATTGGTACCTGCTCCTGAAGCAAAAATGGCTATTTTAGACATAAGTAAAGTTCAGATTCAAAGTTAGTTTTATTCCCATGGCACAACAAAAAAAAGAATTATCGAATGGTTTTATTTCGTTTAACCCTCTAAAAATGGAAACAAATGAACAAATCTTAAAGGGAGAACAATACTATGAGCTAATGAACAAAAGAAGATCTATTAGAAATTTTTCTTCAAAGCAAATCCCTGATGGATTATTAGAAAAAGTTATTCAAACCGCATCAACAGCACCTTCAGGAGCACATAAACAGCCTTGGATGTTTTGTGTTGTAAAATCTCCAGACCTTAAAAAGAAGATTAGAGCTGCAGCCGAAAAAGAGGAATATGAAAATTACAATGGAAGAATGAGCGAGGAATGGAAAAAGGATTTAGAAAAATTTGATACCAATTGGGAAAAGCCATTTCTAGAGATTGCCCCTGCACTAATCATCGTTTTTAAGAAAACCTATGATTTGATTGATGGAGATAAACAAAAAAACTACTATGTGAATGAATCTGTTGGTTTAGCTTGCGGATTCTTGCTCTCAGCAATTCATCATGCAGGTTTAGTGTCATTGACTCATACACCTAGTCCATTAAATTTTTTGTCTAAAATCTTAAAACGACCAGTAAATGAAAAACCCTTTTTATTGATTCCGGTTGGTTATCCGGAAAATGATTGTAAAGTGCCTTTATTAAAGCGCAAAGAATTAAATGAAATCATGTTTGAATATTGAATGAAAATAAATTTTGATTTTGAGTGAATATCAATTTTCTTTGCAGCTTAAATCTAAACTAAATAAAATGGCAGATACAGCATCAAGAGTAAAAGCAATTATCGTTGATAAATTAGGAGTTGAAGAAAGCGAAGTAACTCCTGAAGCAAGTTTCACAAACGACTTAGGTGCCGATTCATTAGACACGGTTGAGTTAATCATGGAATTTGAAAAGGAATTCAACATTGCTATTCCAGATGATCAAGCTGAAAAAATTGCTACTGTAGGAGACGCAATTAGCTACATCGAAGAAAACACAAAATAATTTCCTTCTTATGGAAATGAAGAGAGTAGTAGTTACCGGGATTGGCGCAATTACTCCTTTGGGTAATGGTGTTGAGGATTTTTGGAATGCATTAATTAATGGGGTAAGCGGTGCTGCCCCTATTACACACTTTGATGCTTCTAAGTTTAAAACGCAATTTGCTTGCGAAGTAAAAGACTAT
This sequence comes from uncultured Flavobacteriales bacterium, assembly GCA_964001305.1. Lineage (GTDB taxonomy): Bacteria > Bacteroidota > Bacteroidia > Flavobacteriales_E > Vicingaceae > CAJXMH01. The sequence continues at coordinate 3,075 of CAXFAI010000047.1, read as the reverse complement.
GATCCTCAAAATTATTTTGACCGCAAAGAAGTAAGAAAGCTAGACTTATTTACCCAATATGCTATGGTTGCATCTGATGAAGCCATGCAAGATTCTAATATTGACCTTGAAAAAGTCAATAAAGATCGTTTTGGTGTAATATGGGGTGCAGGAATTGGTGGATTAACCACATTCCAAGAAGAGTGCATCAACTTTGCACAAGGAGATGGTACTCCAAGGTTTAATCCTTTCTTCATTCCAAAAATGATTGCAGATATAGCCCCAGGCCATATTTCAATTAAATATGGTCTGCGTGGGCCTAACTTCACCACCGTTTCAGCATGTGCTTCTAGTACAAATGCTATCATAGACGCAGCAACTTATATCCGTTTAGGAAAAATGGATGCCTGTGTATGTGGAGGTTCTGAAGCCGCAGTTAGTGAAGCGGGCATTGGTGGCTTTAATGCGATGCATGCTTTATCCAAAAGAAATGACGATCCATCTACTGCTTCTAGGCCGTTTGATAAAGACAGAGACGGTTTTGTTTTAGGAGAAGGTGGTGGAGCTCTTATTTTAGAAGAGTACGAACATGCTAAAGCCAGAGGGGCTAAAATTTATGCTGAAGTAATTGGCAGCGGACTTTCTGCTGATGCACACCACATTACTGCTCCACATCCGGAAGGATTAGGAGCTATTAAAGTAATGAAAAATGCATTGCAAGATGCTGAGATGACTGCAGAAGACATTGATTATATTAATGTTCACGGCACCTCAACTCCATTAGGAGATGTTGCAGAAGCGAAAGCCATTAAAGAAGTTTTTGGAGAAAGTGCTTACAAGTTGAACATTAGCTCAACCAAGTCAATGACCGGACACTTGTTAGGAGCGGCCGGAATTGTTGAGGCCATTGCTTCTATCTTGGCAGTTAAAAATGACATTGTGCCGCCTACCATCAATCACTTTACCGATGATGAAGCTTTTGATCCTAAATTGAATTTTACCTTCAATAAGGCGCAAAAAAGAGAGGTTCGTGCAGCATTGAGCAATACTTTTGGCTTTGGTGGTCATAATGCTTCGGCAATTTTCAAAAAAGCATAAAATTGAGCCTGTTTAGAGGCATTCGATATTATTTGCTTCCGAATACCAGCAAGCAAAAAACCTTGAAAGCAATTTTGGGATTTAAACCCAAGAACTTATCGCTTTACGAGCAGGCTTTTACGCATAAATCGATTGTCAATGAATCAGAGAAATTTGAGGTGAGTAATGAGCGCCTTGAGTTTTTAGGCGATGCCATTTTAGGTGCAATTGTTGCCGAATATTTTTTTAATCGCTTTCCTTATGAAGAGGAAGGTTTTTTAACGAAAGTGCGCTCTAAATTGGTGAGTAGGAATTTTTTAAACCAATTGAGTGTAGATATTGGTCTAGATACTTTTTTAGAAACCTCCGCTGACGTAAATCGCTCAAAATCTATATTTGGAGATGCTTTTGAAGCTTTAATTGGAGCAATTTATTTAGATAGAGGTTATAAAACTTGCCGAAAGTTTGTGCTGGAAAAAGTGATTATTGACTATGTAGATGTAGATCGATTAATTGAAGAGGAAACAGACTTTAAGAGCAAATTGGTTGAGTGGGTTCAGAAAAATAAAGCCGCTTACGAATACAAAATCACGGAAGTTAATCGCGGTAAGTACAATACATTTCGCTGTGAATTGTACATCAATAATAAAAAGAGGTCAACCACCGAAGAACGCTCAAAGAAAAGAGCGGAACAAGAAGCAGCAAAGGATTTTTTCCATCAATTGTCAGTGGAATAGGAGTAAATCAGTGCAAACGAATTTAATTTCTTTTAGAGTCAAGACGCAAGATCGCTGCGCTGCTAGAGAAGAGAGTGAGTTGGAGAAAAGATGAAGGATAAAGGTTCAAGGCTTTCTCTTTCAACTTTACTATTTTCCAAAGCCCTGAAAGAGCGAAATCTAATAGCCGGGTACGCAAATGCCCGCATAAAGTTAGAACATAAATGTAACTTTTGTCACCATTTTTGACAAAAATGTCGCCAAAAGTGGGTTTTGAAATGCTAAACTTAAAACATTAAGAACATGAAGGCTTTAAGGAAGTCATTAAGTTTTTAGACGCAAGATATTTAACCGCAAAGCACGCTAAGGTTGCTCAAAGTTCCCTAAGGTTTTCTTTCTAACACATGTCTTCGAAGAAAACCGATTCTCGACCAAAAAGGGGAAATACAAATTCTATTTTCTCTTGTCAATATTCCATTATCTGTTACAATAGAATAATAATTATTTTTGCCCTCCCAATTTACAAAAGCATGAAGCAAATTAAAGAATACAATTTCAGTGGAAAAAGAGTGTTAGTTCGCTTAGACTTAAACGTTCCTTTAAACGATAATTTTGAAGTAACCGACACTACTCGTATAGATGCGGCAGTTCCTACAATTTTAAAAATTGTGAACGATGGAGGAGCAGCTATTTTAATGTCGCACTTGGGTAGACCAAAAGGGGAGAGAAATGGGAAGTATTCTTTAAAACATATTGTTAATGCCCTCTCTCAGAAATTAGGCAAGGAAGTAAAATTTGTTTCTGATTGTATTGGTGAAGAGGTACAGCAAGCAGCAGCAACTTTAGATGCCGGAGAGATTTTATTGTTGGAAAACCTTCGATTTCACAAAGCAGAAACAGAAGGAGATGCGGGTTTTGCTAAAAAACTAGCCGACTTAGCTGATGTATATGTAAATGACGCTTTTGGAACGGCTCACAGAGCTCATGCTTCCACTTCCATTGTTGCTTCTTTTTTTGGAGAAGAGAAAATGTTTGGTTTTGTAATTGAAAAAGAATTGGCAGCGGTTGAAAAAGTAACTGAGCACAATGAACGTCCGTTTACGGCAATTATGGGTGGAGCAAAGATTTCCGATAAGATATTACTCATCGAAAAAATGCTCGATAAAGTGGACAATTTAATTATTGGCGGAGGAATGGCATACACATTTATAAAAGCTATGGGAGGAGAAGTTGCCAGCTCTATTGTAGAAGAAGACAAATTAGGCTTGGCGCTTCAAATAATTGAAACCGCAAGGTCTAAGGG
>CAXFAI010000046.1:0-28941 GCA_964001305.1 uncultured Flavobacteriales bacterium | reverse complement strand
ATATATTCTGGCACCGATCAACAAGGAAGGCAGTAGGAGACATATTAATAACACCCCCAGTTCCAAGAGTATCTCCAAAGGTGTGAGAAAATAATAAGTTGTTTAGATTGGAATCAAGTTTTACAATAAACTGTCCAGAATTATCTGCAATTGAAGTGTTTAATAGAGGAAAGTTTGAAGAATTTGTTTGACCAAACGCATATACTCCGCCAAAACGGTCTGCTTCTACAAAGTAAACTTGGTCATAAGAGTTCGTTCCTATAAATGTGGTCGCATTTAAGGTTAAGCCATCATTTGAAATAATTGCTAAAAAGCCGTCGGCTCTTCCACCTCTGCGAGTGGTTTGGTAGGCCGGCACTACTACAGGAAAGTTTGATGCACTTTCTGTACCTCCTCCAACCAATATTCGATTATTGCTTAATAACTTTAATGAGTAGATTGCATCAGAATTATTGCCACCATGGTAACGCAACCAATTCAATTGGCTTAAGTTGGGATTAAATTTGGCCACAATACCTTCCAGCCCACCTTGATTGTTGTTTACAGCATTTGGAAGGTTTGTTGATCGGGTACAAGAGCCGATATAGATATTGTTGCTGTTATCGACCACCACTTCACCTCTAAAATGATCGCCATAGTTATAGACAAGATCATCATTTGAGAAACGAGAATCTGGAGTTGTTCTATTGTAGTTGATACCATCTGCAGCATTCCCACCAAGATAAGTTGAGCCTAGTAAACTACTTCCTTGCAAATTGAATTTTGTAATTACTATATCTGATCCTCCAATGAAATCCCATCCATAACCATTAGAAAAAAGTACTGTTAAGGAGTTATCCTTTTGTCTATCGAAGGCTGTTGAAGTCGTAGGGTAGTTGCTTGAACTAGTTGTGCCGAGAATAACCAAATTTAAATTATGATCTACCACCATACTTGTTATTACATCAGTGCCACTACCGCCTAAAAAAGTACTGTAAACTAATTGACTGCCATCTCTATTAAATTTTGATATCGCAATATCTGCATCCCCGCCGCCATAAGTAGTTTGAAATCCTCCTAATACATTATTATAATTTCCACTAAAAATAGTACCTCCCATGTAAGCAAAACCCAAAGTGTCATAAGTGGCCGTGGCACCAAAATTACCGGAGCGAGAGCCGGAATAAGTAGAAAAGACAATGGGGTCAATGATTAGCTCTAATGCTTTGTTATACCCATTTGGAAATTCAAAAGAAACAGTTCCGTTCTCATGAATGACATAATTGCACTTTACTTCAAGCTCTTTTCCATCCTCTATTTGATAGGCGTATGGCTTTTCTTCTATTAAATCACCCAAATTGTGACTAATAATCAAATTTCCATCTGTTAGTTTTGGTCGATCAACTCCTTTGTAGGCAATCTGTATTTGATTAGGGTCTTTTCCAGCTGCAATATGATAGTCGTACTTCATGGTGTTTTGATAGCTGTATACACTCAAATCTATACCATCATATAAATTGTGATATTTTATTTGATTATAGGAATACACAAAACTTTGCCATTTTGATTCATCATTACCCAAGAAGTAATTGAAATAAAAACTGGATTGCTCTTCCTTACTAAATTCTATTTCAACATTTGCATTTAAAAATTCAGCTTCAAATACATGGCCGATTTCTAAGGTGTCATCTTCTGCTGGAACGTTTGCGTGAAAATTGGGTCTTCTTAAAAATTGATAATGAAATGCATTTTTTTGAAAATAAACGGTCGCACCGTCAATTTCTGCTCTAAAGTTTACTTGCTGAGGCCACTGTCCTTTATTTTCTACAAAAGGAAATGAGTTTGAAGCCGTAGTGTGACCTTCATGGGCGTTAACTCCCAGAATAGTAAACAGCGTAAAAATGAGATAGATAACTTTTTTCAAGTAAACTATAGTTAAAAGATGCTCTTTGGTAAAGTTAACGAAAGATGTACGCTCTATAAAGACGTATGAAAAACGATTTAGCTGCCTCTAGTTTTTTACTTTTATACGCTAGTCAAAATCAGGAAATGAAAGTAATAGCAGACAGTGGTTCATCAAAAACAGATTGGTTTCTAATAGATGGAAATAGAACCTTGGAACGGTTTGAAACAAAAGGCTTTAACCCCTATTTTCATACAACCGATTCTATTGTTTCTGAAATAGGAGATACATTTCAATCTTTAACTTTAGAAGAAGTAAAGGAAGTCCATTTTTATGGAGCAGGTTGCTCTTCCAAAGAACGAATGGACTTGGTGAAGGAGGCTTTGGAATCGGTATTTGATGGGGTAAAAATTTTTGTATCCCATGATTTGCTTGGTTCAGCAAGAGCTGCTTGTGGAAAGCAAAAAGGCTTAGCAGGTATTTTAGGCACAGGTAGTAACTGTTGTTCATTTGATGGAGTTGAAATTATAGACTCATTTCCTTCTGGCGGTTATAGCATAGGTGATGAAGGAGGTGGAGTGAATTTAGGAAGAAGAATGTTAAAGGCCTATATAGAAGATTATTTGCCTGAAGATTTAAGAATCGCCTTTGATCGAAAATACGCAACGAATGTAGATGAAATTCTAGTGAACCTCTATAAAAAGCCGTTTCCCAATCGCTATATGGCTTCTTTCAGTCGATTTACCTATCATCATCGGGAGCACCCTTTTGTAAGTGAACAAATCCTTGAAGAGTTTACTGCATATTTTAGTAATCAAGTTATGCGTTTTAAACAAGCTCAAGAATGGCCTTTGAGTTTAGTGGGCTCTGTGGCCTTTTATTATCATGAATACATTCGAATTGTGGCCGAGCAATTTGGTGTTCAAATTGGGACCATTTTAGAAAAGCCCATTTCAGGACTTTGTTTGTATCATCAAGAAGATTGACCGATTAAGAAAATTGCCGGTCTTTTATTGAGAATTATTTTGCGCTTCTTCCATTGTTGAATAGGTAATCGAATAATTTCTTCACTTTTTAGAGTGACATCTGCTGCAATACAAAGCTCTGTATTGGGGTTAAGTATGTTCATCAATTCTTTAAGCAGTGCCTCATTTCGATAAGGCGTTTCCATGAAAATTTGAGTTTGTTTTTTACTTTTCAGTTCAATTTCTTTCAATTGCGATTTTCGTTGCTGATTATCTTTTTCAAGGTAACCATGAAAAACAAATGATTGACCATTCATGCCACTAGCCATTAAGGCCAAAAAAATAGAGGAGGGGCCAACCAATGGAACAAGCTTTATTTGATTTTGATGTGCCCATTCTACCAATCTAGAACCTGGGTCGGCAATGCCGGGGCAGCCGGCATCACTAATAATACCTACATCATGTCCTTGGCTCAGCCAGCTTTCAATGCGTTGATATGATTCGTCTGAACTGTGCTTATTTATTTCCTCAAATTCACTGCTGTCTATTTTGTGCTTAAGATCACATTTGACTAAGAACCGTCGAGCATCTTTAATGTGCTCTACTGCAAAATGTGAAATTTGATTGATTATGGAATGATTGAAGACAGGTAAACTTCGATCAACATTTCCATCAGCTCCTAAAAGATTGGGAATTAGAAATAGAGAAGCTTTACTCACCTTTTAGTTCATTAATTAAAACATCACAAGCTGAGTCTAGTAGCCTGTATACATTCTCAAAGCCTTCTTCACCGCCAAAATAAGGATCGGGAACAGACATATTTGAACCTGGCTGACTAACATTTAGCATCATCTGAACTTTCGATAATTCTTCGCTATCATTGGTAAGTGAAACCGAATTGTTGTAATTAGAACTATCCATAACAAAAATTCGGTCGAAGTTTTTAAAATCTTCCTTAACAAGTTGGCGACCTCTATAGTTACTAATGTCTATGCCATATTCTTTACACTTTGCAATTGCTCGATGATCAGGTTCTTGTCCGATATGATAGTCTGAAGTGCCTGCTGAATCTACTTCAACATCTAAATCATGTTCTGCCACTTTCTGCTCTAAAATTCCTTGAGCCATGGGTGAGCGGCAAATATTTCCCAAACAAACCATTAAAACTTTTGTAGCCATATTTTCTTTTCATAAAAAAGGACGCTCATGGCGTCCTTTAAATTATTGAATACTTATTTTCTTTTCTAAATCAGTAATGTAACCCCTAAACCGCTTATCGGTGTCAATTAAGTTGTTAACCGTTTTGCAAGCATGTAATACCGTTGCATGGTCTTTACCACCGCAGTGCATACCAATGTTTGCCAAAGATGATTTGGTCATTTTCTTTGCAAAGAACATCGCAATTTGACGGGCCTGAACCACTTCTCTTTTTCTCGTTTTGGACTTTAACAATTCAATAGGTAAGTCAAAATAATCACATACTACCTTTTGAATGTAATCTATAGAAACCTCACGAGCGGTATTCTTCACAAACTTGTCAATCATTTGCTTTGCCAAATCAAGCGTAACAGCCTTTTTGTTTAATGAAGATTGAGCTAATAGTGAGATTAAGGCACCTTCCAGTTCACGAATGTTTGTTGTTATGCTGTATGCCAAATACTCTACCACTTCTTTAGGAAGTTCTAGGCCTTCATTGTACATTTTAGTTTCTAAAATGGCAATTCTTGTTTCTAAACCTGGGTTTTGTAAATCGGCTGACAGTCCCCACTTGAACCTAGATAGCAAGCGCTGTTCCATGCCTTGCAATTCTACAGGAGCTTTATCTGAGGTTAAAATGATTTGTTTCCCAGTTTGGTGTAGGTGATTAAATATATGGAAGAAAACATCTTGTGTTTTTTCTTTTCCACTAAAAAATTGAACATCATCAATGATTAACACATCAATCATTTGGTAAAAATGAATGAAGTCATTTTGGTTATTGTTTCTTACTGCATCAATAAACTGTTGTGTAAATTTTTCTGAAGAAACATACAGTACCGTTTTGTTTGGATGATTGTTTTTGATTTCAATTCCTATAGCATGCACTAAATGGGTTTTTCCCAATCCAACTCCACCATATATTAATAAAGGGTTGAATGCAGTTCCACCGGGGTTTTTAGCCACGGCATAACCTGCTGAACGTGCTAATCGATTACAATCTCCCTCAATGAAGTTTTCAAATGAATAATTTGGATTTAGTTGAGAGTCGATGTTTACCTTTTTTAAGCCAGGTATAATGAAAGGATTTTTAATTCCTTTTTCTCCATTAACATCTATAGGTACAGATACAGGTTCGTTTTTTAATGCTTGACGGTTGGTGGTTGGAATTTTTACGGTGTAAGGTTTCGGATTATGAACACTATTTTCCATAATGATGCTATACTCCAGTTTGCCATCGACACCCAATTCTTTTTTAATGGTTTTTCTCAATAGAGAAATGTAATGTTCTTCAAGCCACTCATAAAAAAACTGACTTGGAACTTGAATGGTTAGTACGTTATTCGACAACTTTAAAGGAGTAATAGGCTCAAACCATGTTTTAAAACTCTGAAGGCTTACATTGTCTTTAATTACAGACAAACAATTTTCCCAAACTTGGTTAAAGTCTTTACTCATACTTCGCGATTAAATTGGTTAAAAAGGGGCGCGTTCAACTTAATGAATTTTTACTCTTAAAACAAATAATATTCAACAAATAATTAGAAAATTAATGACAAATTAAAAATCATTGAATTAAATGTAATCTATTGATTATCAGTTTTTAATAAAGAGCGTTAGTCCTTGATGAACACGAGACAAATATTTGAAGAAAAAAGTGAAATAAAAAACTAAAATGCTATTGATTTATAACTTTATTTTTAATAATTAGGTGCAAAATTTCAAGGCCATGATAAAAGAAAGCATTAAAATTAGAGTAAGGTATTCAGAAACAGACCAAATGGGATTTGTATACTATGGGAACTATGCTCAGTATTTAGAATTGGGTAGGGTAGCAGCCATGAAAAAGATTGGTATCTCTTATAAACAAATGGAAGAAATGGGGGTAGCCATGCCGGTTCGTGATATGAATATTACTTATTTGCGAGCAGCCAAGTACGATGATGAAATAGAGGTGGAGTGTGAAATTCGAGTAATGCCTAAAAGCAGTATGCTCTTTCACTACCGAATTTTACGTGATGGGGAATTATTGGTGAAAGCTGAAACCACACTTTTATTCATGAGTATGGAAAGTATGAGGTTGTGCAAACCTCCAGCTTATTTAATCGACAGAATGTCTTCGTTTTTTAATTGAGTAAATTTTCTCCTTTTCAATAAAAAGTATTCCTTCACTATACTTTTTTGATACATCCCTGTAAGATTAATTGAAGAGCTAGGCGATTTTTGTTTTTTCATTTGGTAGAATGAAAAGTGTGCTTTGAGAATGGCTAAGGCATGTGTAAATCCACTATCGAAAAGTAATTTTATAAAAGCAGGAAAATCTAAAATCAATCTGACCAAAACCTTTAAAGTTCTGAATCCACTGCGATCATTTTTATGGAGCGTAAGCAAGCTATTCCTAAAGTTTAGAAATGTCTTTCTAGGATTGGTATTCTGCATAGTTCCACCACCTAAGTGGTAAACTTCGCTTTCTGCAATGTAATAGACTTTATGCCCTAAGTTTTTAGCTCTCCAACACAAATCAATTTCTTCCATGTGGGCAAAATAGCGTTCGTCAAAACCACCTAATGCTTTAAAAACTTCAGACTTAATAAACATACAAGCTCCAGTAGCCCAAAAAACTTCTTTATTCTCATTATACTGCCCATGGTCCTTTTCCATACTTTGAAAAATTCTACCTTGGCAAAAAGGGTATCCTAGAAAGTCAATAAAACCTCCAGCAGCTCCGGCATATTCAAAATAGGTTTTATCGCGATAAGACTTGATTTTTGGTTGAGCAATACTCACTTTGGAATGATTGCTCATGAAATTCACTATAGGTTCAATCCAATTTGGTGTTACTTCCACATCAGAATTGAGCAAAACAAAGTACTCCTCTGATAAATTTTGCAAACACATATTATAGCCTTTTGCAAAGCCACCATTTTCTTTGTTCAGTATAATTTTAATCTCAGGATAATGCTCCTTAACAAATTGAACCGATTGATCGGTAGAATCATTATCTGCTAAATAAATGGTGGCATTTTTTGAGTGAGCAGTAACAGAAGGTAAATAAGTTTCGAGGTGTTTTTGTCCATTCCAATTAAGAATGACAACTGCCACTGAATTTTGCATAAGTGATAATTAGGCCGCAAAAATAATGATACTTGAAGCTTAGCGCGGATTCTCCCACAAATCTCTCGCTTTTTCATTAATCACCGAATTTTCAGGAGATTCTTCTGTTGCTCTTAAGAATGTAGATTTTCTTATTAAGCTTAATTCCCAGTTCAAATCATAAGCCTCTCCAGGTATGTTTGAATGCAAGACTTCATAACCCAAAATTTCCATGGTTGGGCTAAAGAATATTAGTTTTCTATTGGTCTGATCTTTTAACTTATTGTAATGCCAAATAGAATAAGGATAGCATTGTGGTTCGTAAGGCATGTCAAAAATGGTACTTGGTGGACCGTATTGTAAATAAACTCGCCCTCGTTCAGTTTTGTAGCCCTTTGTTTTACCGTATGCAAATAGCATATCTACTTTTTTAACTTCTTGGTGATAAAGCAACCATTCTTGATGAGGGTTTTCTAAGTTTCTTGTTTTCCAAAAGTTTAAAAAATAACGCTGCATAAACTTTAAATCAGCATATGCTAATTGATTTTGTGCAAACTCCCTTTCTGCAGCTGAAGATATTGGGCTTAAACTTCGAATGTATTCAGCTAGCTCCTCCTTGTTAGTCATGGTATCTACAAAGGTATTTACAGCATTTACTGTGGAATAGTCAACCAAATTAGGGTTACTTTGGTAGAAAGTGACAGATTTTGAAGTCACTGTTTCGTTTGCTTTATTCTTTAATTCTACCAGTAAATTATACTTTCCCGAAGGCAGGTTTTTTAAATCAATTAGCTGACTGATAGGTCTTGTTTGGTTTAAGCTCACTCTTTTAAATCCATTTAAGTTGGCTGCAATCTTATTTGATGAAGCTTCCCGAATGGAGTAGTTTACGATAAAAAGAGAATCGGCTGTTTCTTGATTGCTAGGATAAGCTTCACAATAAAAAGCAAGTTGATTTAAATTGGGACCAAAGAAATGATCAAAATTAGGTTCAAAGGCATAGCCATTTTTTTCAAAAAGGCCACCTGCTTGGGTTTGAGTAATACTATTTAGTAATTGAATGTCTGAAATAGAGTAGTTGTTCCCATAGTCAATGCTTTTAATGAGCTGTGAGCTTTCTACTTTTTGTCCGCTATTTAGGTCTTTTGCAATTAGCGTGAATTTATAATTCCCATTGTCTAGAGGAATTCGCTTTAGGTCTCGCATATCTAATAAATCCTCTTCAGCACTGTAAAGTGGACTATTCATTTGAAATTTTTCATAGGCAACTACGCTATCTCCTTTTTCAATAAGGTAAGTCAGTTCAATAAATGCTTGGCTTTTACCTGCTTCATTTTCAACATATTTGAGCGAATTTCCTTTAATAGAAAGGTAAACTTCGAGGTAAGGACGATTTTCAGGCAAATAAAAACTGGCATAGTCTAAAACTAAGTTGATTTGACTAAAAATTGATAAGTGGCTGATTATTAAGGTGAAAATAAAAAATAATTTCTTCATAGAAACAAAATTACAGATAGAAGACACCAAAAATTAAAATTTCGTTTCAGAAAAGTTAATTAATAGAAAAAGCCTTGTTACTTTTGCAGCGGAGAAATGGCAGAGCGGTTGAATGCACCGGTCTTGAAAACCGGCATACCGAAAGGTATCGGGGGTTCGAATCCCTCTTTCTCCGCCAGAAAAATCCCGCAGTGAAAACTGCGGGATTTTTTTATTCCCATACGTCAAGCTTGCTTGTAAGTGCAGGGAATAAAAAAATCCCAGCCTTTGCGAATGCAAAGTGGGATTTTGCTGAAGCCTCCCACCTCAGGGATGCCCGAAACGAAGTGGAGGGAATCTTGAGAAATTCAAAACGAAATACAAGTTTTCAATACTTCCCCAAACGTCAAGCTTGCTTGTAAGTGCAGGGAATAAAAAATCAGATGACTTGCCTTAGCAAGGCGGGATTTTGTTGAATGCCGCCCTTTTTTGAGATGCCCGAAATGAAACGGAGGAAATCTTTGAAACTAATAAGTCATACAAACTTTTAAGGTGACAGTTTAGTTGACAGTTTTGCCTTAATCAGCATTAAAAATATTTCTGACGGGTAGATTGAGTTCGCTTTAACCAATATTATTCTTCCAATTCTTCATCTTGCTCCTCCTCAGCCAGCTTCTTTTCCAATACCTCAATTCGTTCTAGTGCGTGTTCGCTCTTGGGTTCTTTTTCTAAGGCTATTTTATAATATTGAAGTGCAGCCTTGTCATTTCCTTGTACTTCCAAGGCTTCAGCATAGCTATCATACATATTGGGATTGTAGCGATAACAAAGCATATTCATATAAAAAACCATTAAAGCTTCATCAATTTTACCTGACCTGAGGTACACATAACCCAAAGTGTTTAATTCCGCCGAGCTCTGTTGTAATCGGTATACCTTATTGACATGCTCTTTAAAATTATTTTTGATTTCTTTAAGTCCTTTTTCTGCAATCAGATTCATAAGGTAATTTGCTCCTTTATAGTTGGGAGCAGAAGGGTAGCCCAAGCTAATGTGGGCCAAGTCAGTCAGTAAGTCATTGGCCGGAGATTCCACAATACGCGCAATTTCTTCGCCATTTTTTTTAAAAATAAAAGTAGGAACTCGATGTATGTTTTTACCGACCTCTTCACCATTGGGGCTTTGTTTGTATTTTTCATCTCCATCATACAAAGCAATAAAATGAAGTTGTTCTTGCTTTAAACCCAATTCTTCCCAAAGCTTTACAAATTTGGGAACCCAATTTTTACTATCGCCGCACCAAGTACCTAAGTATATGTCAACTTCTGTTTCTTCTAAGGCCTTTTTCCATGGAGTATTTTCAACTTGAATATCATAGTCTTCTAAACTTTCTTTGTACCAATTGGAGAAGGTGGTGTCATTCAATAAAAGGTTCAGTTCAAAAGGTCCGCAAAGGTGTTTTTCTCCATCTTTATCGGTGTAGAAAGTAGAATTTTCTTGAGAGTAAGAATTGGAATTAAATGCGATTACAAGCACAAGAGCATAGAGTAGATTTTTCATGGTGTAGTATTTTTTACCAAAAAAAGATGTTTTCTACTTCTGATTATGTTAAGGAAGCAAAAGGTATGTTAAGGAGTTGTTAATTAGTGGCTAAGCTGTTTGTTTTTAAAAATCTAGCGGGAAGATGAAACGCTTAAAATACTCATAAACTAGTATTGGAAAATTGGTAGAATTGTGGCTTATTTAGAATTCAAGAAAAAAGCTAAACTAGCCGCCAAGGTTTCAAAAACCATGAAGGGCTGAACTATTATAAACATGAAAAATAAACTAGCAACATTTGAAGAAGGTGGATTTTACCATGTTTACAATCGTGCCAATGGGAGTGAAAAGTTATTTCTTTCAGACGATAACTATCAATATTTCCTAAAAAAGTATGAATCGTATTTAAATCCTTTTCTTGATACCTTCTGCTATTGCTTGATGCCCAATCATTTTCATTTATTGGTTAGGGTCAAGAATCAAAATGAATTTGCAAGAGACCTTCAAGGTTTTCAAAACCTTGAAGGTCTTGATTCGGCTAAGCTGTCAGTTTTAATATCAAGGCAATTCAGCAATTTTTTTAATGCGTATGCCAAGGCTTTCAATAAACAACATAATCGAAAGGGCAGCCTCTTTATGAAACCATTTAAGCGAAAAAGAATTGAGGATAAAAAATACCTAAGAAGGGTAATCCATTATATTCATTTTAATCCTGTTAAAGCAAGATTAGTAAACGAATTAGAAGATTGGAAATATTCATCTTTTCCTTCATTGATTTCAAAAGGAAAAACCAAATTATGCAGGGAGGAGGTTATTGAGCTATTTGAAAACAGATCAAATTTTATGTATTGCCATCAAACATCTCCTTTATTAAGTGAAGTTGAATTCTAGAGAATACTTTTTAGGGTTTAAATCACGAAGCCAATCCAAATTCCTTCATTTCTGCATCTGTTAAAAGGCGAGAATGAATTATAAAACGTTTTCCAAGGGGGATTTCCAATGAAAAACTAGCACCTCTTCCATTGGTTACTCCAATGGTTAAGTGGGTATGTTTCCAGTATTCATATTGATCTTGATTCATGTAAAAGTTAACACCAACTACTTGGCCTAGTAAAACATCGCTTTCATCAATGTAAAAATCATCTTTTTCTAAAAGCATGGGAGAGGAGCCATCGCAACAGCCGCCACTTTGGTGAAAAATTAATTCTCCAAATCGCTCCTTTAGCTGCTTTACAATATCTGCAGCTTCTTCAGTTATGTCTATTCGTTGATTCATAATATAAAAAGTTAAGTTAATAAAAAGGCTGAATACATGTATTCAGCCTTTCTTCCAAAATTGAGTTTCTACTAAAAGAAACCAAGCTTATTCTTATCATAAGAAATAAGCATGTTCTTGGTCTGACGGTAGTGATCTAACATCATCAGATGATTTTCTCTTCCAAATCCAGACTTTTTATATCCACCAAATGGAGCATGAGCAGGGTAAGCATGGTAATTATTAACCCAAACTCTACCAGCTTTAATGGCCCTTGGAATTTGATACAATTGGTGGGCATCTCTAGTCCAAACACCTGCACCTAATCCGTAAAGGGTATCATTGGCAATTTCTAAAGCTTCTGCTTCATCTTTAAATTTGGTAACACAAACAACAGGTCCAAAAATTTCTTCTTGGAAAACACGCATTTTGTTATGTCCTTCTAAAATAGTAGGTTGAATGTAGAAACCATTAGCAAGTTCGCCATCAAGTTTAGCAGCGGCTCCACCACAAAGTACTTTTGCACCTTCTTCAACGCCAATTTTTAAATACGATTGAATTTTCTCATACTGATCGTTTGAAGCTTGCGCTCCCATTTGAGTATTCGTATCGTATGGGTTAGCTTGAACTATGGCTTTAGTTCTTGCGACTACGCGCTCCATAAATTTGTCATAAATGTCTTCTTGAACCAATAGTCGAGAAGGACAAGTACATACTTCACCTTGGTTGAAAGCAAATAATACAGCTCCCTCAATGGCTTTGTCTAGGAATGCATCGTCTTCATCCATTACACTATTAAAGAAGATATTTGGTGATTTTCCACCCAATTCCATGGTTACTGGATTCAAGTTTTTTGAAGCATATTGCATGATTAGCTGTCCAGTGGTTGTTTCACCGGTAAAGGCAACTTTATCAATTTTAGAGCTAGAAGCCAATGGTTTTCCTGCTTCAGGACCAAATCCATGAATCACGTTTATGACACCCGGAGGAAATACTTCAGCAATTTTTTCCATTAATAAGGTAGCCGAAGAAGGTGTTTGCTCAGCCGGTTTTAAAACCACACAGTTACCTGTAGCTAGGGCAGGAGGTAATTTCCAAGAAAGCATCAATAATGGGAAATTCCAAGGAATAATTTGTCCAACTGTTCCTAAAGGTTCTTTGATATTCATGGAAAGGGTATTGGCATCTAATTCTGTTGCCGAACCTTCTTCTGCCCGAATGCAAGAAGCAAAATAGCGCCAATGATCAACTGAAAGTGGAACATCTGCATTTAGCGTTTCACGGATTGCTTTCCCATTGTCACAGGTTTCAACTAAAGCAAATTCTTCCAAATTTGCTTCAATAATATCTGCTACTTTATTTAATAATGCTGCACGCTCAGATGCCGAAGTGTTTGCCCATGACTCTTTTGCTGCATTGGCTGCTGCGATTGCATTGTCCACATCTTCTTGCTGCGAACGCGGGTATTTTGCAATTAAGCTATTATCAATAGGTGAAGTGTTTTCAAAATACTCACCATTAACTGGTGCTACAAATTCTCCATTAATGAAATTTCCGTAGCTTTCTTTAAACTTAGGTTTAGAATAACTCATCTCTGTTTAATTTAGGTTAATATTTGAATCAGATTGGTCTATTTACCTTGTTTTAAGTATGTTAAAACTATGTTTGAATCTGATTCTTTTAAAATTGCTATTTCTTTAAAAATTAGCAGACCCTAAAAATATCAAGTGATTAGGCTATCATTATTGAACATTTATATCAAATTCTTGCACATTTCTATCATTTCATTAATTTAACAAGCGAAAGAATTGAATGAGATGAGAAAACTACTTGATGATCATCGGAGAAGACGAAAGTTGACCACATTGGTGGAAAATCGAACGACTTATAGCGCAGATTTTGCGGAGCTGAATATTTATGAAACCCATGAATATGCAGAGCAAGTGGCTTTAAAATTCGATTTTCCCATTATTGCGAGTATGCTAACTGGTAAAAAAGTGATGCATATAGATGGTATACCTGCTTTTGATTTTTTTCCTGGCGAATCAGTCGTTATGCCTACCAATAAAGAAATGGTAATTGATTTTCCTTTAGCCAAACAAGGTGATCCTACCCAATGTCTTGCATTAGGAATAGATTCTAGAAAAGTAGTAGAAGTGGTAGAACGTTTTAATACGCATGTAGAGATTGAAAATGAAAATAACAATTGGCAATTAGACAACCAAGCATCGCATTTAATCAATAATATGGATGTGAATTATTTGGTGCAACGCTTAGTACAAACGTTTACCAATAATGCTCGCTCTAAAGATGCTCTTCTGGATTTAATGATTCAGGAATTAATAGTACGCTTACTTCAAACCAAAGCGAAAACCTATATCCTTAATGATGAGAATGGGATGTTTAGCGATACAAGAATTGGATGTGTGGTAAAATACATTAAAGACCACTTGACTGATAAGGATATAAATGTTGATCAACTTGCTGAAAAGGCATGTATGAGTAGTTCTCATTTTCACAAGAAGTTTAAGAATACCTTGGGTGTTTCTCCTATTGATTACATCAATGCAGAGAAAATTAAATTCGCTAAAAAGTTGATTAAGCAAAAGAAGAAGGTTAGAATTTCTGAAGTCGCTTATCAATCAGGCTTTAATAACATCAGTTATTTCAATCGTCAATTTAAGAAGCTTGAACTGATGACACCGCAACAGTTCAAGTCTTCCATTAGTAATACTCATTAATTATTGGATAGGAATACATAAATCGACAATGCACTTTTTTTCAGGGTGCTCATTAAAGTCGTTGTGATAAATTTCAAATGGATCTATTTCCGACTTAGAATAACCTTTTTCATTCATCCAAGCAAATAGTCCTGTCCAGGCTTTTTCAAATTCATTCAAACCAATTTCATACTTCCCAACAATACATTTTGAAGGGCTAAGCGTTTTTATTTTAACGGCTTCACTTTCAATTGCATCAACTTCAACAAGCATACCTACACTCATTCTAACTTTATCTGCTTCAGTAATTTTAAAACTGTCGTGAAACTGGGTAATCATCTTACTTTTTTCATGAAACAAAGCTTGTGGCCTAGCCCATTGCATCACTTTTTCAATGGCCATTCTTATGTTTTGTGGTCCAACAATAGGGTGGTAAGCAAAATTAAATTTCGATAGCTTTTGTACTTCTATTTTAGCATTCATAGTTCTCCAATTCATTAAATGATTTAGGTTACGAAGGTATTCCTCTCGCTTGGGGTATTCTTGACCAATCTTGCTTTTCAATTGACGAATCTTGCTAAATTTAAACGGGTTTGCTTTTTTAAAGGCAGTAGGACTTAATTGATAGTATTTTTTAAAGCTTCTACTAAAGCTACTGGCGTCATTAAAACCAACCTCCAATCCAATCTCTTGTATACTTTTATTGCTGTGTAGTATTTCAGCAGCAGCTTTTTCAATTCTTCTTCTTAAAATATAAGCATTAGGAGTTTCTTGGGTAATAAACTTAAATATTCGATGAAAATGAAAAGGGGAGAAGTGTGCGATTCTAGCTAATTCATCAAGACTTATTTGTTGGTCAATATTTAGCTTAATATAATCCAATACTTGAATTAATCGGTTACGATACAGCTTGTATAGCTCAGTTTCCAATCGATTAAATTAGTGATTCGGTATAGTGTTTAAAATGATTTAAAATAGCTTGCCAGCCATTTTTTTGAAGTTCAGCTGAATTCTGGTCTTCTGTCTCAAAGCTTTCTAAAAGCCTTACTTGACCATCAGTTTCTTCAAACTCTACTTTTACTTTTCGATTGTCTTCTAAATGATATTCCAGTAATTTGTTTGTTTCAATTTTGTCATAAACACCTTGAAAATCAAATCCCATGCTACCATCTTTTGCTTCCATTCGCCAACTAAAAGTAGCACCAACTTGTAAAGGGTTTTTAGCGCCTGGGCAATGCCAATCGTCAGATGCAAAATTCCAATTTACAATGTGTTTTTCATTCGTCCATGCATCCCAAACAATATGGATAGGGGCGTTTACTGTAACTTCAATGGTAACTTCCATGTTCTTTTAGTTTACTTTAATCTGATTAGCCAACTCTTTAGCTTTGATTCGCAAGCTCTCAACATCACTACCTAGTTCATCGTAGGCCAGTGTTATTCCCATTCTTCTGTAAGGCCTTGTATTGGGTTTTCCAAATATTCGAAAATCTGTTTTTGGGTCATTACAAATTTTTTCTAATCCAATTATTTTTGGAATCTCATTACTTTCTTCATTTGCTAGTATCACTGCATTAGCTCCATGCCTTAGAAGTTCTATAGAGGGAATAGGCAAGCCTAGAACGGCTCGAAGGTGTAATTCAAACTCCGAAAAATTTTGGGTGCCTGCTAGTGTTACCATCCCAGTATCGTGAGGTCTTGGAGAAAGCTCTGAAAAATAAACTCCATCGCTTGCAATAAAGAATTCTACACCCCATAAACCAGCACCACCTAGGGCTTGGGTTACCTTAGCAGCCATTTCTTCAGCTTCTTTTAGCCAATCAGAATGCAATTTAGCAGGCTGCCAACTTTCTTGGTAATCTCCTCTTTCTTGTCGATGACCAATAGGTGCGCAAAATAGAGTAGGGCCGTTTTTCTGAGTTACAGTTAGCAATGTAATTTCTGAATCAAAATCGATGAAGCCTTCCACAATGACTTCCGCTAAATCTCCACGACTTCCAGCTTGCGCAAATTCCCAAGCTTGCTGTATTTCTGCTTTATTACGAATTACAGATTGACCTTTTCCAGAAGAAGACATTAATGGTTTTACCACACATGGAATGCCCACTTTTTCCACCGCGGCCGTCATTTCTTCTATACTTTTAGCATAGCTATAAGGTGCGGTTCTTAAACCTAATTCTTGAGCTGCCATATCTCTAATGGCTTTTCGATCCATGGTGTAATTGGTCGCTTTTGCAGAAGGAACTACTTGGATTCCTGCTTTCTCAAATTCATAAAGCTTTTCGGTTCTTATTGCTTCAATTTCTGGAATGATAAAATCTGGCGAATGTTTATCGATTAATTCTTGCAGCGCATCACCATCTAGCATGTTAATTACGGCAAAGTCGTCAGCTACTTGCATGGCCGGTGCATTTTCATAACGATCAACGGCAATTACCTGATGTCCGTAACGTTTGGCACTAATTGTAAATTCTTTACCTAATTCTCCTGAACCTAAGAGTAGAAAAGTCTTCATGGATTTTATGCTTTTTTTAGAATCTAAATTTGAAGTGTCTAAATTAAGCAAGCTAACTTTGCTTTATGAATTCAAAAAAGACAATCGTTTTAGGTGCCTCCACAAATCCGGATCGATATGCTTACAAAGCAGTTCATCGTTTGAAGGCAAGTGGACATGAGGTTATTCCTGTAGGAATCAAAAAGGGAAAAGTGGCGGATTTGGAAATTCAAACTGCCGATAAATATCATGAAGGAGTTGATACGATTACCTTATACATAGGGCCACAAAATCAACCCCCTTATTATGATTATTTGATTAATCATAAACCCAAACGAGTCATTTTTAATCCTGGTACCGCTAATCCTGAATTAGAAGAAAAGCTTAGAAAAGAAGGAATAGAGGTGGTAGATGCATGTACATTAGTAATGCTTTCTACCAACTTGTATTAATTCAAGTGAAACTTTTGTTGCAACCAACTTTCTTGTTCTTGAATTTTTTCCATCATCTGAATTTCGTGTAAAAGAAATTTATTGATCGCTTCATTTGAAGTCAGACTAATCAATTCTAGTTTAGATTCTAAGTTTAATTCAATTCTGTTAGCGATATAGAAGAGGTTTATACGTTCTGGATTAGAAATTTTCTTTCCAATACTTGCCATATAAGTAAAAAACCTATTTTTTAATTTTTCGCACGCTTTATTAGATAATTCATGCCTTTTACCTTTTACCGCTGAGTAGAGTTTGTTGGGAAAAAAATCAATGAATTGTTCAATTTCAATAGTCGTTATTCCCTGAACAATTAGGTCAACGGTGTCATCTGGATACTCATTAATCACTTTTTCAATAAATACTAGGGTACCCATTTTAGCTAATCCATTTTTTCCTTTATGAACTATTACAAATTCACCACCATCTTTACAATCTTGAAAAAGTTCTTTATAGCGTGGCTCAAAGAGATGTAAGGCCACACTTTCATTAGGTAAAATGACAATATTTAAGGGAAAAACTGGATACATTCAAATCTTACTTTACTATTTCTTAACGCTATGGATGAGTGAATTGTTCTAAAATGTTACTTTAATTTTTCAATATATCATAAGTGATTAAAGGCTTTAGCTAATTTTGCGCCATGACTGATAGACGAAGAAGGAAGACAAAGCGTTCCATTAAACAGAAAGGAAAAACATATTATCATTTTTATAAGCGAAATGGAGCCTATGACTTTTTGAAAAAGAATGTGCTAAAATTGGTTGTTGGTCTTGGTGGTTTAGCTTTGATACTTTACCTAGTTAAAGATTATTTGCCAGACTTAGATTATTATTTTGAGTTAATGACCATCAAGTTTAGGCCAATAACTATCTTGCTCATTTTTCTACTTTCTGAATCATTTCTTGGCTTAATTCCTCCTGACTTTTTTATTCTATGGGGTAAGCAGTTTCAAAATCCCTATGCGATGGTAGGTTTGTTAGCGGCCTTATCGTATGGTGGTGGTGTAATTTCTTACATCATTGGCGTATACATTGGAAAATTACCTAAAGTGCATAATTGGTTAGAGAGAAAGTTTCTTAACCATATTGATAATTTGAGAAAGTGGGGTGGAGTATTGATTGTATTTGCAGCACTATTTCCATTACCATTTTCCCCTGTTTGTGCAGCTGCAGGAATGGTTCGTTTTCCAGTAAAAACCTTTCTTCTTTTAGGCTTATTTCGCTTCCTACGCTTTTTTGGATATGCCTTAGTGTTGTTTAAAGTATTGTAAAATTATTTTGCTTTTAATCAGTATTGCTTATCTTTAAAGAGCCACCAAAACTTACAAACCATGAGTAAAGAAAGCTTTAAGAGTGCCATTCAAATGGCATATAGTAAACAGGTTGAATTGCAAAAAATTCAAAAGGAAACGGTAAAGCTTGTGAACGAATTGAAGAATCGTTCTAGAAGATACATGGAACAAGTTGCAGATATTGATCATGGATTTTCAAAGGACCCCAAAAAGAATGAAGAAATCATTCAAGAAAATGTGACCAAGCTGAATGAAAACATAAAAGCATTTAATCAGAATATTGGTGATCGAAGTAATTCGTTTGCTCATTTGCTACAAGAAATGCTAGAATTTGTAGATACAGCCATTGAAGCTTACGAGCAAGAAGAAGGACAATTAACTGATTTATTAAAATGCAGAAGGTCTTTGTTGTATTTAGATGTATTACTTAGAAAATTTAAATCTAAGATTAGTAGTTTGCAATTAATGAATAATGCACTGTTTGCATTTTCACAAGATATGAAAGACGTCAAGGAAGCCTATAAAAGCAATTTAATAAATGTGAGTACACTCATGACACAAGCACTAGAAGATTGTTGTGAGCGGGTAGAACGAATAGAGACTATAAACTAAAAAAGCGGCTTTTAGCCGCTTTTTTTATTCAATTTTAGGATAAACCTATCTCATTTCAGAAAACACCTTTGCTGCATTAAAAGCTTTTGCTTCTTTTCCATTTCTGATGATTTCAATGCTTTTAATTACATCACCTTTTTCAATTAAATCTACTGTACCTTGTCCTTCTACAACATAACCAAATACAGTGTGCTTACCATCTAACCATGGTGTATCTTTATGGGTAATAAAGAATTGAGAACCATTTGTGCCAGGTCCCGCATTTGCCATTGAAAGTGTACCTGCTCGGTTGTGTTTTAGGCTTGTATCAAATTCATCTTTAAATGAGTATCCAGGTCCACCTGCACCGCTACCTGTAGGGTCGCCACCTTGAATCATAAAGTCTTTAATCACTCTATGAAAAGTTAAACCATCATAGTATGGTTCTCCTTCAGCTTTTGCTGTATTTTTTATATCTCCTTCCGCTAAACCCACAAAATTGGCAACGGTTAAAGGCGTTTTTTGGAATTCCAATTTTACAATGATACTTCCTTTGGTAGTATTAATTTTTGCAAACAAACCATCGCCTAATTTACTTTGAGAATTGCACGATAGTGTTAAGGTTGTAGCCACTAAAAGGCTTAAAATAGTTGAGAATATTTTCATCTTTTTCGTTTTTTATGGTTGCTCAAATTTGTTGCCAAATTATTAATTCAGTTAGTAAATCTATTAACAAACTTTGGTAATTAATCTTAAGCGGTGCGTATAATCACGTTTTTCTTGGTTAAAAATCCCTTGATGATCTAATCGATCAATTCGCACCATACCTGATGCATGAATGATTCGATTGTTTTCTAAAATCATCCCAACATGGGTTATGTTGCCTTCTTCATTATCGAAAAAAGCCAAATCTCCTTCTTCAGCTTCTTCAATAAAAGAAAGCTTTTGACCTTTTTGGGCTTGTTGAGATGCATCTCTGGGTAAATATATACCATTGAGTTTATAAATTAATTGTACAAATCCTGAACAATCAATTCCAAATGGTGAACGACCTCCCCATTGGTAAGGAGCGTTTAAGAGCATTAATGCATGTTCAACTAATTTGGATTTTAAATGATTATCTCCAAAAGAGTAACTAGAACCGGTATACTTCCATTCGTCATTTCCAAGTTTAACAATTGAATTAGAATAGAAGGGGAGATTGCTACCTAACAACAAGGTCATCATTTCTCCACTTTGCTCATGCTTAATCAAATCAGCAAATTCACTAACTAGTAATGGCGGATTCTTCAACTCATTGAATTCATCTTCAGAAATAAAGATGAATTGATTTTCATCCATCCAGCACTCATAATTATCATGAGCAGTTTTTACTCGATACCATGAACGCTTTTTCTCATAAACTTTTATGGTTTCTCCAAAAAGCAATTGAGTTACTTGTTCACTGCTGTCTGAAGGTTCTGCTCTACATGGAACTACACTTAAATGTCCAAGTCCGTATTTCATGTAAATTAAAGCTAGTTTGCTTAAACGTTTTCAATAATAAATGCAGAAGCACCACCGCCTCCATTACAAATACCGGCTCCTCCGTATTTACCATTGTTTTGTTTTAAAACATGGATTAGAGTTACTAATATTCTTGAACCAGAATTTCCTAAAGGATGACCTAAAGAAACTGCTCCTCCATTGATATTCACTTTAGCAGGATCTAGCTTCAATTCTTTAGTATTGGCGATTCCTACAACTGAAAATGCTTCATTTAATTCTATTGCATCTAAATCCTCTAATTTTAAACCTGCTTTTTCTACAGCTTTTGGAAGCGCTTTAGAAGGGGCTGTGGTAAACCATTCAGGAGCTTGAGCTGCATCAGCAAAGGCAACTACTTTAGCTAATGGTTTTAAACCAAGGCTTTCCATTTTTTCTTTACTCATTAAAACTAGGGCAGAAGCACCATCATTAATCGTTGATGCATTTGCTGCTGTAACGCTTCCTTCTCTGTCAAATACCGGTCTTAATTGAGGTATTTTTTCAAATCGTACATTTTTGTACTCTTCATCTTCACTAAAAAGTATTGGATCACCCTTTCGTTGAGGCACTTCTACAGGAACAATTTCATCATTGAATTTACCTTCTTCCCAAGCTTTAGCTGATCGCTTGTATGACTCAATTGCAAATTCATCTTGTTCTTCACGGCTAATGTTGCACTCTTTAGCACATAACTCAGCAGCATTTCCCATTGGGTAATTATGGTAGACATCAATCAAACCGTCTTTTGTTAATCCGTCGATTAAAGTTCCATTACCATATTTGTAACCTGTTCTCGCTTTTTCTAAGTAATAAGGTGCTTGAGACATGTTTTCCATACCACCTGTAACTACCACATCTGCATCACCAAGCATAATTGCTTGTGCACCAAGCATTGTTGCTTTCATTCCTGAAGAACAAACTTTGTTAATGGTTGTACAAGGTACATTCTCATTTAAACCTGCAAATATAGCAGCTTGTCTAGCAGGAGCTTGGCCAAGATTAGCTTGAATCACATTACCCATGAATACTTCATCCACTTCATTTTTGTCAAGACCAATTTTTTCAATAGCACCTTTGATGGCGGTTGCCCCCAATTTTGGTGCCGATATACCTGATAAACTTCCATTAAAACTTCCCATAGGGGTTCTAACTGCAGATACTATATATACTTCTTTCATAAGCTATTTTTTAACTGAATTTTCGCAAAAGTAAACAAAAGGAGACGTTTATGATAGCTGAATAAGATTGAAAGCAAGGCCTTTTTATTTATGGATTATGTCTTACTTTCGTGCTCATCTTGAATCTATTTCATGCATAAAGTATTAGCCTTTATAAGAGATCGACATTCCTTGCTATTTAAGGTCGTATTATTTGTTATGGCCGTGGCAGCTATTGTTTTAATTTATCCAAGGGAAGGTAAATTTAAATATGAATTTCAGAAAGGTAAGCCATGGCCCCATGAGGATTTAATAGCCCCTTATAATTATCCAATTTATAAGTCGGAGGAAGTTTTAAGTGAAGAAAAGAAAGAAGTTCTTAAAAGCTTAAAACCATACTTTTTTAGAAATAAATCTATTGAAAATGAGTCTATTAATCGTTTTGAAACTCAGTTTGAGAATAGTTGGTCTCAATTCGCTTCTGAGGGAGAATACTCTAATCAATCGGAATATAGATTGCGAAACAAAGGCTTGTCTTGGATTAAGCATCTTTATCAGAAGGGCATTATTGAGCTTCATGAAAGCATAGAAGGAAAGGACGGTGATTTTGAGGTGAATGTTTTGAATGATAATGTAGCTGTGATACGCGTTCTTGAAAATATGAACACGATTCAGTCTGCTTATGCCGAATTAAAAGATAGTTTAAGAAATGTAAGTGCCGTAGAACGAAGCTTTTTGCTTAAAGCGATGGAAGATTGTTTGCAAAGAAACATTGCTTATGATGAAGAAACGAATCGTTTGATGAAGGAGGAAGTCTTGAGCCAAATTTCTTTAGCTCAAGGAATGGTGCAAATTGGTGAACGGGTGATTGCAAAAGGAGAATTAATTAATGATCGTAAATATCAGTTGATTGAATCTCTGAAAAGAGAATATGAAGCTCAACTGGGAGACAATTCACAAGTTTATTGGATATTACTCGGACAAATTGTACTTGTTTCTTTGTTGATTTTATCTTTTGCTCTTTTCTTAATTTCTTACAAACCTGAAATTCTTAGAAACGAACTAAAAACCCTGTTTTTACTCGTTTTGATGGTTCTTTTTGTATTTGCTTCAAAGATGGCAATCAAAATTGAAAATGTGAATTTGTATTTGGTTCCATTTTGTATGTTACCCTTGCTAATCCGTACCTTTTTTAATTTGCGTATTGCCTTATTTGCTCACATGGTAACCATACTATTAGTTGGCTTTATTGCTCCAAATCCTTATGAGTTTATCATCATACAAATGATGGCAGGCATGTTGACCTTATTTAGCATCATCAACCTTAGAAATCGAAGTCACTTATTTCTTTCTTCCTTAGTTATTTTCGGTGTATATAGTTTGGTGTACTTAAGCATTGGATTAATTCAAGAGGGCTCATTTGAAGAGACCAATTGGAAGTTTTTAGGATGGTTTTTTGGCAGTGCAATGCTGACTTTGTTTACTTATCCTTTGGTCTACATTTTTGAGAAGATATTTGGATTTGTATCAGATGTTACTCTTTTAGAGTTGGCGGATACAAATAGCAAGCTTCTTCGAAAGTTAAACTTGAAAGCCCCCGGAACTTTTCAGCACTCTTTACAGGTTTCAAATTTGGCTGAGGAAGCCATAAGAAATATAGGAGGAAATGCTCTTCTGGTTAGAACAGGTGCATTGTATCATGATATTGGTAAAATGAATATGCCGAATTATTTCATTGAAAATCAAAATTCAGATTACAACCCGCATGAAGAATTGGAGCCTGAAGAAAGTGCTGAAATAATTATAGAACATGTCATTCGGGGAATAGAATTGGCGAGAAGGTACAAATTGCCGGATATCATTATCGACTTTATCAGGACCCATCATGGAACTAGTAAGACCAACTATTTTTATCATCAATACAAGCAACAAAACCCAGATGAAGAGATTGATGAATCGAAATTTAGGTACCCTGGGCCTACTCCTTATTCCAAAGAAACAGCAGTATTAATGATGGCAGACTCTGTAGAAGCTGCCTCTAGAAGTTTGCCTAAATACGATGGGAAACGCATTGAAAACTTAGTTGACGGAATAATTGATACGCAAACCGCAGAGGGTCAATTTTTAAATGCTGATATAACCTTTAAAGATATTACAGAGATTAAGAAAATCTTTAAAAAGAAGTTGATGAGCATTTATCATGTCCGGGTTGAGTACCCTGAATAAATGTTTACTTGGAAAAATGCTTTGCAATAGTATTGCAGCTTAAAAGGGTTAGAAACAATGCAATCCCTGGGAAAAATCCTAGCCACCAAGCGTCCAAGTTATTTCTAGCACTTGCAATCATTCCTCCCCATGAAGCTTCTTCAGCACTTAAACCTATACCTAAAAATGAAAGACTAGCCTCAATCATAATGGCAGAAACTATACCAAAGGCGGTACTTACCAAAACAGGAGAGATTGCATTGGGCATAATATGTTTGAGAAAAATTTGAATGTCGGTTAAGCCAATAGATTCAGCACTTTCAATATACCCTAAAGACTTTACTTTAAGTATTTCCCCTCTAAAGTATTTGGCAATTCTTGTCCAAGCCGTAAAACCAATGATTAATATAAGACTACCCATGCCACCCTTAAAAATGGCACTTAAAACAACAACTATCATCAGTAGTGGCAACGATTCTATGGTTTCTATAAAACGATTGATGATTAAATCAAAGGGTAAGTTGATTTTTTTAGGGAATTTGAAACTCAGTAAGTGACAAAAGTGATTTATTATTAGCCATAATAAAACATTTAATCCTGTCACAATTAATACGGAAGACCAAAGAACATTAGATTGAATGCCATTCAATGAATAGGGTGGTATTAGTATTAGTGTTGAAATTAATATACAAATTGCTATAAAATTGCCAATAAAGACGATTTGATTCATTTGCTTTTTATCATCTGACCAATATGCAGAAATACCTCCTAACAAAAGACCAATGAATAAGGCCAAGCCTATGCCTCCAAAAGCAACCAAGAGTACAGTTTTACAAGCATGAATTAATTGAGCTAAAACATCTCTACCCAAATGATCAGTTCCAAGCCAGTGTCTTTCAGATAATGTCTTTGTTTGTTGAACTTCAAATGGACTAATGGCTTTGGTTTGATTGTAATCTATTGTGGAAGCAGAGTAGGGTATGGGTGCACTTATTTTAAAAGTATAATGGGTATTTAGCTTTTCTTGAAGAAAAGGAAAATGATAGCCATTTTCACTTTTAGCAAGCAGGGGTTTATGATTTGCTAAAAGCGGAGCTAAAACGCCTATTATAGCTATGCTTAACAAAAAGTAGATACTCAAACGATATGTCTTTCCATTTGTCTTCATCTAAGTGCTAATTCCTATTCTGATATAATTTAATTCTTGGATCTAAAAAGTGATAGATTATATCCGCTAGAAAAACTCCAATTAATGTAAAACTTGCCCCAAGCATACTTATAGTAAAAATGACTGGGTAGTCACGACTTAAAAAACTATCAATGCTTAATTTTCCCATTCCTGGAATGCTAAAAATGTATTCAATAACAAATGAGCCGGAAATAAGAACAGGAATTAATCCTCCTAATAATGTAACTAGAGGCAGACTTCCATTTTTAAAAGCATGATTCCAAAGGACTGACCTTGAGTTTAAACCTTTCGAATATGCAGTTTTGATGTAGTCTTTTTTTAATTCATTCGATACACTGCTGAAGGTATGACGATAAATGTAAGCTAGAGAACCGTAGCTGTAACAAATGATTGGTAGAACAAGGTAAGGAGCGTGAATTGATATTGACTCAATTAGCGAATGATTTTCGGATGCTTCGCCTATACCATAAAGTGGAAACCAATTTAAATATTGCCCACTAGCAAAAAGCAAAAGGAGTATAGTTGCCATCCAAAAATTTGGAACTCCATAAAGTGCCGTAAAGAGATAGTTAACAACTTTGGTAAATGTTTTATTTGGATTATTCGCAGCATATACACCGAGTGGAACAGCAATGATTAAGCTAAGCAAAATGGATATGATGCTTAATGTAATTGTCCAGTTTAAAGCCATTTTTATTTTGGTCCCACTTACTTCATGATTTCTCAAGGAATAGCTCCAATTTCCTGTTAAAAATGCACTAATCCAGTTGTGATATTGATTGTCTAGACCATTGAATTTAAAGCTTAAAAGATAATTGTTAAGACTGAAATTAGAAATAGACAGTTGGTCAATTAAGTCACTTAGCGGAGGCGATTGAGAGATTTCGTTAGGATGTGCTTGCTTGTAGTTTTTTAATTCATCAATGGTTTCAATTAACAATAGCTTAGTATAAGTTGAATTAGAGATGTGTCCTTTTTTATTGGCGACTTTCAATTCCTTGAAATAGTCATGAATAGGTTCCCAAGAGCCACTTTGGTAAGCTAGACTAAGTAATCTGTTTTTAACTTTTAAATCATGAATTCGATGAGCTGTATCAGTCGAAGATTTTCGGAAAATGCTAAAATAGAAATAGGGCTCATTCAAACCAAAGGAGTTTCTTTGTTTGCTGATTAACTCTTCAATTTGCCATTTTTCTAGTTCATCAATATTCTGATATTCTATAAATGGATCACCAGGGCTTAAACAAATTAGAAAAAAAGTGCATACCGATATCAGGCACAAAGTTGGTATAAACCAAAGTAAACGTTTTGTAAAATAGGTAACCATTCTATTCTTTAACAAATGCAGGCGCCCAGTAGTGTGGTCTTAAATTACTGGTAGACATAGAAATATTAGGTCTTGAAACCATAATTTCATTCAAACTCCATAGAAAAACACAGGGCATGTCATTATTGATTTGTTGAGTTGCTTTAATAAACAGTTCGTCATGAGATTGTTTATCAAATTCAAATTTCATGGCAGTAATTAAACTATCTGTGATTTCATTTTGATAGCCAAATAAGTTGGATTTTCGTTGAATGCCATCTGAATGAAAAGTCCGACTGAGATCAGGAGGAAGCGCATTGGTGCTAAAGGCATAATAGAAAATCTCAAACTCATCGTTCCTCAACTTTTGGTTATAGGTTTGCCATTCGTAAGGAGATAAACGAATTTGAATCCCCACTTTTTCGGCTTCTTGTTTTAAGAATAGGCCTACGGATTTACGTTCTTCATTATCACTATTGTAGGCATAGTCTAGCGTTAATTCAACAAGGTTTCCATCAATGACTTGATCTAGAATACCATTTTCATTAGCGTCTTTCCAACCTGCTTGCTTTAAAACTGACTTTGCAGAGTCTGTATTAAATTCAAAGAATTGTTTTTCAAAATAAGTCTGATAAGCTTTGGCCGATACAGGAGCCGAAGTAAGATTGCCTTGATTCGAAAAAATATTTTTTAGCATTAATTCTCTAGGAGTACAATAAGAAATAGCACGCCTAACTTCAAGGTGTTTAAGAATAGGATGAATTAAATTAAAGCCGATAAATTGATATCCTGTTTTTTCAATGGATTCTATATTAAAAGGAATGAGATGCTGATTGATTTTTTCAACTTGTTGATACCCTAAAGAAGTAGAGAAGTCAATCTCACCACTTTGTAAAGCCATTAAAGCGGTGTTATCATCTTCTATAGTTTGATAGCTCAGTCTCTTACTTTTAACATTGAAATAGCTATGAATAGCTTCAAGTTGTTTTCCCCACCAGTTTTCTTTTGCTTCAAGCACAATTTGTTGGCCTTCTTTCCACTGACTAATTCTATAAGAACCAGTGCCTTGAATATTGTTAATTTGGTTGCTAAATGATGGACTGTTAAACTGCTCAGCAAATAAATTCATTAAGCTGTCATCTTCCTGATTTAAAAATGATTCCAAGTCAAGGGAATCCAAATAGCCTTTTGCATCAAACACTCTTTTATCAAGTATATAAATAGAACCTACATAAAATGGAGTAGCATTACCTAGGTTTTCACAGATGACTTTAAATGATTTTGAATCTGATGAATCTTTTTCAATTTGCTTAATAAATTGAAAAAAGCGGGTAGAAGAGGAGTTTACTCCCTTGCATAAATGAGCTTTTAATGAAAAAATAAAGTCTTCTGCCATTATAGGTTTTCCATCATCAAATTGAGCTTCTTCTCTCAATTTAAAACTAAGCTCTAATAAGTTGTCATTTATCTTCTTTACTTTAGGACTTGACTCTGCAAGAACTCCAACTAGTTCTTCCGACTCAAAATCAAACGCTAATAAAGTTTGAAAAATTTGTAGACAGAGGTAGTTTGAAAAACTTGAAGTACATGTAACCGGATTTAAATTATTTGTGCTGCTGCTTGTTCTTATATTTAATGTGTTGGTATTGCTTGTCTTTTCAGGCTTACATGCACTAAAATAGATAAGTAAAATCAAGTAAAAAGAAGATTTTTTCAGCATGAATGGTTGAGGTTTTTAAGACTAAACAAGCTTAAGCATTTATTGAATGTTAAGCTAAGCTAGAAAAAAATGAAAAAAGGTAAAATTTAGTTTTACGAACTAAAAAATCCTGCTTACTTTTGTCCACCGCTTCGGAGAGGTGGGTGAGTGGCTGAAACCACATGTTTGCTAAACATGCATACCTGGAAACGGGTATCGGGGGTTCGAATCCCCCTCTCTCCGCTTTAGCGATACCAATCGGGGCGTAGCGTAGCCCGGTTATCGCGTCACGCCATAGGCGTGAAGGTCGCAAACAAACTGCTACAGAATGTTCGTTTATATATTGTACAGTCGTTCTTTAAAGAAACATTATGTTGGTCAAACTCAAGATTTGACTAATCGTTTAGATAGACATAATAATGGACGAGAAAAATTTACCAAAAGAGGTACTCCGTGGGAATTAATTTGGAGTCAATATTGCTTAAATAGAAGCGAAGCCATAATTTTGGAACGAAAAATTAAGAAAAGAGGTGCAAGCCGCTTTTTAAATGATAACAAACTCGGGGCGTAGCGTAGCCCGGTTATCGCGCCTGCTTTGGGAGCAGGAGGTCGCAAGTTCGAATCTTGCCGCCCCGACAGACAAAAGCCTTCAATCGAAAGATTGGAGGCTTTTTTAGTTTTAGTGCGTTGAGCTTGCTCAAAAGCACTAAAACTAAAAAAGCATCACTCATGAAATGAGTGGAAGGCTTTAGTCTAGTCTCACCCACTACAAGATGGCCGAAGCAAAGCGAAGGCAATCTTAATTTGCTCAAAAGCACTAAAACTAAAAAAGCATCACTCATGAAATGAGTGGAAGGCTTTAGT
>CAXFAI010000045.1:0-20384 GCA_964001305.1 uncultured Flavobacteriales bacterium | reverse complement strand
TCTATTCGTCACCCAATGCATATTATTGATTGTGCTAAAGTTGGCGCTGACGTTATGACTGGGCCTTTAAGTGCGATGACTGCTTTACTCAACCATCCGTTAACGGACATTGGTTTAGAGAAATTTTTAGCAGACCATGCCAAAAACAAATAGATAAAATGCTACTGAAGCTTTACGAGAAAAATACGAATCCGAAGGATTTACAAAAGGTAACCGATTGTTTAAATCGCGGTGGGGTAATTATTTACCCCACCGATTCGGTATATGCTATTGGCTGTAGTACCAACCACCGTTCAGCTATAGAACGAGTAGCACAGATCAAAGGTGTAAAAATGGAAAAGGCCGATTTCTCCTTTGTATTCTATGATTTAAGTCAAATTTCAGAATTTACCATGCAATTTGACTCTTCGGTTTTTAAAATCCTGAAGCACAATCTTCCGGGGCCTTTTACATTTATTTTGCACGCCAATAAAAGCATTGCAAAGTTATTTAAGAATAAGAAGAAAACCTTGGGGATTCGAATTCCCGACAATCCCATTTGTAGTGCTATTGTCGAAAAACAAGATGCGCCATTAATTTCTACTTCGGTTCATGATGATGATGAAGTATTGGAATACACCACAGATCCAGAATTGATTTATGAAAAATATGGGGATTTAGTGGATATGGTGATAGATGGTGGATACGGAAACAATGAAGCCTCTACGGTGGTTGACTTAACCGATGGTCAAGTTGAAATTATCAGACAAGGAATTGGCGAATTAGAGCTTTAAGCATTTAAGTGCTTAAATGCATCAGCTAGTGATTCAATTAAATCTGAGGGCAACATACTTATTTCACCCCATTTCTCAGCAGCAATATCTCCTGCTAAACCATGGACATAAACACCTAAAATAGTTGCCTCTTTGGGTGCATAATTTTGAGCTAAAAACGAAACTATAATTCCCGTTAAGGCATCGCCACTGCCACCAGTTGCCATACCTGGGTTACCAGTTGAATTGAAATAAACCTCTCCATTAGGGCAAGCTATGGAAGAATGCCGTCCCTTTAAAACCACATAAATTCCAAACTTTTGGGCAAAATCTACTTGCTTTTGAAGTCTTTCAAAATCAGATTGCCAATCTCCAACCAATCGTTTAAATTCACCCGGATGGGGTGTTATTATAGTTCCTTGAGGTAAAAAAGAAAGCCAGGTTCTATTCTCAGCCAAAATGTTTAAAGCATCCGCATCAAGCACTAGCGGTTGATTTGTTTCTTGAATAATCCGTTTTAAAAGCAATTGAGTTTGTTCATCCATTCCAATTCCCGGACCAATGGCAATTGTATGCTTGAAAATCTCAGGCTTCAATTCTGCGATATAGTCTTCGTGGTTATCTGCTAACACCATAGCCTCTGGCACTTGACTTTGTAAAATGGGGTAAGCAATTGCAGGACTTTGTATACTTAATAAACCTACTCCACTTCTGAGGCAAGCCTTTGAAGCTAAAAGGGCCGCTCCTACCTTTCCTTTGCTACCAGCTAATATTACTGCATGACCAAAAGTTCCTTTATGGGAAAAACGATTTCGATGCTTGAGCATACTCACTGCATCCACTTGAGTGATGTAGAAGTGATTGCTTTCCGTTTCTTGAATGTAAGTTGGATGAAGACCAATATCTAATAATTGCCAACTTCCAACAAAGGCACTGTTTTCAGGTAACAAAAAGGCTAGTTTCGGAAACTGAAAACTCAGGGTATACTTTGCTTGAATGATACTTCGGCTATCATTTTCTTCATTATTCTCAGCAAACAAACCAGAAGGCATATCTACAGCTATTACTTCTGCATTCGTTTGATTAATGGATTGAATAACTTGAGCTGAAAAACCACTCACTTTTCGATTTAAGCCTGTACCGAAAATAGCATCAATGATTAGTGCTTGAGTGGGTAGTTCAAATTCAAAATTCGTTGCATCCAAAATTTCATAAGCAAGTGGCAGTTTTTCTAAGTTTTGTTTACAATCTTTAGAAAGCTTGCCCAATTCCAAGATATAAACTTGAACCTTAAAACCTGCTTCGTGCAACATTCTCGCTAAAGCTAAGCCATCTCCTCCATTATTTCCGGAACCGCAAAAAAGAACTATTTCTCGCTCTTGATTAGAATATGCCTGAATCCAGTCAAATAATTTTGAAGCGGCTCTTTCCATCAAAGCCCAAGAATTGATCGGTTCATGCTGAATGGTATATGCATCTGCTGCCCGGATTTGCTCCACAGAGAATACCTTTACCATTTTTTGGTCTCATTTAGAAAAATGTCGTGCAATTCCATGACTTGAGGCAAAAGTTGATCTTCATTGCCATCTTCATTCATGATAATGAAATCGGCCAAACTGTTTCTTTCTTCATCGGAAAACTGCGCGCGCATTCGTTTTAAAATATCTTCCCTCCTGCTTTGGTCTCTCTTTATTACCCGATTAATCCGTTGCTCTTTGGGCGCAAAAACGGTAATAACTTTATCGATATCATGATAAGCACCGCTTTCAAATAAAATAGCCGCCTCTTTGATCACATAAGGTGTATATTCATATTCTTTATGCCACTTTTTAAAAAGCAGTTTTACTTCTGGATGTACAACATGAGTGACAAACTCCATTTCATTTGGGTCACTAAAGATTATAGAGGCCAATCTCGGTCGATCAATTTCGCCATTAGACAAGTAAATATCTTTTCCGAAATGAGATTTCATTTTTTTCTTGATATCGGTATTGGTGTTTAAAAGACCTCTAGCTTTTAAATCTGAACTAAAAATGGGCACGCCTAAGTTTCTAAACAAATTACAAACGGTAGACTTTCCACTACCCATACCTCCTGTTACACCAATTTTTAACATCACTCTTTAATTATGTATTCCACTCGCTCAGGACTAATTCTAACCAATTTAGCATAGTTTGGTACATTCTCTAACTGCACATCTAACTTTTTGTTTTTCTTACTTTCTTGGTTATATATCACTTTTGCTTGAATCATATTAGCATCAAGCTGTTTGTATTTACTTAAGGGTACCAAAACGATTGCTTCAACTTCATTGGGAAAGGTAATCAGATTAGCCGACAAAGTAGTGCTGTCTATTTGAATTGGCAAGCGAAGTGACTTCTCTGTAAATTTTTCAATGGGTATAATAAGCTCAACTTCGCTTTGTTCATATTGCAAACCTTTTACCCCATCTTCCCCTTGAAGTGCTACCCTAAGATGCAAACTATCTGAAATGTTTTTCTCATTCACCTCTATCGTTTTCACCTCATTAAAAGTAGCAAGATAATCGGCGGGCCCACTTACTAAGATGCTCTCTGGTTTTAATATTGGTTCTCCACGAAGCGCATAGCCACTTTTAATACTGTAATTCGATTGAAGTTTAACGGCTATTTTTTTAGCGATTCGCTTTTGGGTATTCAATTGAATACTATCAGGCTGAATGGTTAACAATTCAATATCTGGGTCTAATAGTTCTCGAATTTGAGGTCTAAATTGATTGGTTAAAAGAAAAAAATGATTCTTTCTTTTTTGTCTAGCTTGGCTTAAATCAATTTGAAGTGCTTCTTTTCTCAAAGTCATTTGTTCACCTAAAAGCTCAAAACCATTACTTTTTACTTTGATGGTTAACGCTTTTGGAGGCTCCTGATCTAAAACAAATTTTTCATCAAATGAAACATACTTAACAGGTATTTCCAGTTGGGTGGTGTAGGATTTTGACAAAGAAGACAAAAACCAAAAAAAGGTTGATAGCAAAATGCAAAAAAGGAAGATATAGGCCTTTTGACTAAACCTAAGTCTTCCTTCTTTTAAACTATTATAAAACTCTTTAAACTCTTCTTTCACTAAAGTGATTTTAGGTGAAAATAAGATTTATTTCGCGTTTCTTTGAATTTGTTCATTTGGTGAAAAGTCTGAAGATATTGCACTTTTCTCAATTTTCAATTGTACATTGTTAGCCACTTCAACTATAACCACATTATCTTTCACTTCAGCAATTTTTCCATGCAGTCCACCAATGGTTACCACTTTATCTCCCTTAGCTAAAGCCTCTCTAAATTTCTTCTGATCTTTTTGCTTTTTCAATTGAGGTCTAATCATGAAAAAGTAAAAAACGATTACAATTAAAATTAAGGGTAAAAAATCCATGATTCCACCTCCACCTTCTGCAGGTGCCATTAATATTACATTTAACATTCTAATTTCCTCCTTTTTTTTCTGGAACTAACACATCGCCTTTAATGGCTAACACTTTGGTATTAGGCACTGTATTGGCCACCAATGTTACGGTTTTACTTTGTCTACCTTGTTTTCCATTACTATTAAAAACTACCTCAATACTTCCTTCTTCACCTGGCTGAATAGGTTTCTTTGGCCATACAGGAACGGTACAACCACAACTTCCTTTTGCATCAGAAATAATCAAGTTTGATTTCCCAACATTTTTAAACTTAAATGTTCTTTTCACTTGCTCTCCCTGAACGATTTCTCCAAATTCAAGTACTTCTTCTTCAAATTCAAACTCAGGTAAATTTTCTAGATCGACTTCACTTTCTTCAGAAGCTGAAATGGGATTATTTATCAAGTCTGTGCTAACCTCTTGCTCACTTTTGTTTTCATTTCCTGCGCAAGCCATTAAAAATAAGGCTGCAAATAGCCAAATTAAATTTCTTTTTTTCATGGTATTCTTCATTTTGTGCAAACTTATTAAAAGCGTTATTGCATCAAGCCTCTGCCTGACTTTTTAATTAAATTCTTCCTGTTAAATTCTGCTAATAATTTATCAAGCACCCCATTAATAAAGACTTTGCTTTTTGGAGTACTAAAAAGTTTTGATAATTCAATGTATTCATTTAAAGTCACCTTTACTGGAATTGACCTAAAATGCAAAAACTCAGTAATCGCCATTTTCATCAACAACACATCCATGATAGCAATACGCTCTACGTCCCAATTTTTGGTCTTATCTTCAATCCACTGGCTGTTTTCTTGGTTGTTGCTAATGGTGCGCTTAAACAAGTTTTTCACAAACTGTTTATCTTCCTCCTCGTCTTTATATATAGGTGGAAGTGGTTTGTATTTATCTTCAGACTTGATTTTTCCAAAATATCGAATAGCCATATGTGTGGCAAAATCGTTGTCTTCATAATCCCAATAAATACTTCTTTCTTGAAAAATGGAATATATGGTATCATTGTCCACAATAAATTCTGAAATGATTTTCTCGACAAACTTTCGATGTGCTGCCGGATGATCTTCCCCATGAATAAAGTTTAGGTACAGCTCACTTTGTCTGATTTTACGCCACAACTTCTTGATTTCATCTTGATCAGCACTCCAAGAAATTTTACGGTCTTCCACCTTTCTTTTTAAAGCCGGATTCTCTCGCAAAGCTTTAATCACATAACTATCTACAAAGCGACGGTTCGGATTTAGGTCTTCTTCAGTTGGTAGCGCTTTATTTCTAGCCTCTTGCATTTGAACTTCTGCAGCATCAGCAATTTCTACTGGTAAAATCAAATAATGCAAGTACAAATCATACACCCTTTCAATGCTTAAAAACAAGCCTTTTTCTACAGCAAATTGGTCGTTTTGATCAGCACTAAAAAAAGCATACAAAGCCTGCATGACTTTGATACGTAATAATCTACGATTTAACATGAAACAAAATTTAAAAAAGAAAATATTAGGTTAAAGTAGTTTTTGTTTTTTCCGGAGAAGGTAACCAAAGAACGATTTGCATGGCTCATGTGTTTCTTGTTCATTTATGTTATTTCAATCTCATTTTAGCCGTCTCTTTATGGTATTTTTGCAAAGCCTTTTTACCATTTAAGAGGCTGCAAAAGTAGAGATAAAAACCAATCAATTAAAGCCCTTTTTTGGCAATGAAATCACTCTCCTATTTAAATAAATATCTTGTAAAATATAAGTTTAGACTTATTCTAGGAATCTTTTTTGTGGTGATTTCAAATGTATTTGGCATCTATCCGGCTCAAATCATTCGAGAAGCCTTTGACGCTGTTGCTCAATCAGATGAATTGAAAAAATTGGTTGATGTTTCTGAAGTAATCGATCAGAATCAAGATACTGAAGTGAGCTTTTTTACTTACTTTACCGAAGGTATGGACTTAACCCAAGCCCTTCTCTTTTTTGCTGGCTTGGTGATTTTAATGGCGCTTTTAAAAGGCATTTTCACCTTTTTTACACGACAAACCATCATCATCATGTCGCGCTTGATTGAGTACGATTTGAAGAATGAAGTATACCAGCATTACCAAGACTTAAGCATGAGCTTTTACAAAAAGAATAATACTGGTGACATTATGAACCGAATCAGCGAAGATGTAACCCGCGTGCGTATGTACTTGGGACCCGGCATTATGTATTCCATCAACTTGGTAACCTTATTTGTGATGGTTATCTCTGTCATGTTAAGTATTGATGTAGAACTAACCCTTTATGCACTAGCTCCACTGCCCATCCTTTCCATTTTAATCTATTACATCAGCAATAAAATCAACAGCAAAAGTGAAGTCGTTCAGCGCCACTTATCTGGTTTATCAACCTTTTCGCAAGAGAGTTTTTCAGGCATCCGTATCATCAAATCGTTTGTGAAAGAAAAATACATGAATGAAAAGCTAGATGAAGAAGCCGAAACCTACAAAGACAAAAATTTAGATTTAGTTCGCTTAGAGGCTTTCTTTTTTCCGGTAATGATGATGCTAATAGGTTTGAGTACCATTTTAACAGTTTACATTGGAGGATTAAAGACCATAAACGGTGAAATTTCAATAGGAAACATTGCTGAGTTTATCATATATGTAAACATGCTTACTTGGCCAGTTACAGCTCTGGGTTGGGTCACTTCACTTACGCAACGAGCTGCCGCTTCGCAAGAGCGAATCAATGAATTTCTACAAACCACTTCGGATATTCAAAATGTAGCAAATCCGCTTCAGAGAGATATAAAAGGAAAAATTAGCTTTAAAAAGGTAGGCTTTACTTACCCAGAATCTGGCACAAGAGCTTTGCAAGATGTTAGTTTTGAAGTAAATCCCGGTGAAACCCTTGCTATAATTGGAAGAACCGGATCTGGTAAATCGACTATTGCCGATTTAATTTGTCGCTTGTTTGATGCAACCGATGGCGAAGTACAAATGGATGATGAAAACATTAAGCAGCTTGACTTAAACCAATTGCGCAGTAATATTGGTTATGTTCCCCAAGAAGTGTTTTTGTTTTCAGAAAGTATCAAAAACAACATTGCTTTTGGGATTAAAGAAGAAGTTTCGGACGAAGAAGTCATTCAAGCCGCAAAACAAGCAGCCATTCATGATAGCATTGCCACTTTTCCGAAGCAATATGATACTGAATTAGGTGAGAGAGGCATTACCCTTTCTGGAGGACAAAAACAACGGATCTCCATTGCTCGTGCCATTATAAACCGACCAAACATTTTGATTTTTGACGACTGTTTATCGGCTGTGGATACCGAAACGGAAGAAAAAATACTCTCAGAATTGAAGAAAATCATGAGCCATAAAACGGCAGTGATTATATCGCATCGTATATCTTCTGTACAGCATGCTGACCAAATTTTGGTAATGGAAGAAGGGCAAATTGTAGAGCGTGGCAATCACGAAAGTCTTGTAAATCAAAAAGGTATCTATTTTGAAACCTTTCAAAAGCAATTGTTGGAAGATCAGAAAAGTGTGGCTTAAAGTCAGCAGACTTTTCCTCTCTCCTATTATTCATGCCGTTTCCCTTTATTTTAATTTTTTGAGAGAATTTCATTTTCTGAAAAGATGTTAATTTATTTTAGTTAGATTTGTTTGACACGAAACATAAACTATTTGACAAAAAACTACTATTTAGATGGACGGAAGTGAGAAAGGAAACAAGCGAAGAGACGATCTATTTTCTAAATCGCTAAGAGCAGGTAACCGAACCTATTTTTTTGATGTAAAATCGACCAAGTCGAATGAGCTTTACTTAACCATTACAGAAAGCAAACGACGTTTTAATAATGACAACGGCAAGTTTTTCTACGAAAAACACAAGTTGTTTTTATACCCGGAAGATTTTGAAAGTTTTGCCGAGAATTTGACAGAAACCTTAGAGAAGATCCACGAAATGTCGGATAAGGAAATTGTGAGCCGCGAAGATTTAGAATCCAACGAAGAAGATGAAGACAATTCTTATGATTCAGACTACGCTGCCAACAGCCACGAAGAAAAAGAAGAAAAACCTAAGGATGAAAAATCGGTTACCTCTGAATTTTCAGACATTAGTTTTGAAGACTTAGGGAAAGATAATACACCAAGCTAACTAAAGCTACCTTTATCAAAAAGCGCAATTTTCATTGCGCTTTTTTTATGCCTCAATTTCACTATCTTGTTGACGGAAAATGAATGGCAAAACCGATGAATCCAAAGTGCAACATTTACGCGATAGTAAACGCTTATTTGTCGTTTAAAAACGGATATAACGCTGATATTAAAAACATTAACCCTAAAACCCTAAACTCAACCTATAAAAGATATATGTTGCACTAGTGCAACATATATACTTGTTGTGCTTAATTCTATAATGACTCAAAAAATAACATATAAGGGCAAATATGATTTTGAAGGGATTATTGTCATTCCAATAATTACTGTTTTTGCCGCTTGGGTTTGTTCAATTGCCTTTTCAATATTTGTAAGTCTACTTATATTAATCATTGGTCTTGCGGCAATACTTCAGGACATCAAAAAAGTTGTGATAAAAAACAATAAGCTAACTGTAGTTAGACCTTGGACGAGAAAAGAATATAAGCTTAATGACCTAAAAAGTTTGACTTATTATTTCAATGGTGAATTAAGATTTGCAAGACCTCTATTATTATTTGATTTTAAAGACGGCAAAAGAATTAAAACGAAAGAATCAAGATATAATCTAATTGAACAACTTCTAAAAGCAGTTGATAATTCAGACTTCTCAATTGAGACAAAAAGGATGACAAAATGAAATTTTTTAATTGCTGTTCGATATTTATTGCCCTTTTATTAGCTATTTCAAGCTGTACAGATTATAAAGAAACTAAGGCTATAATTGATGGATCGACAATGAATCCTTTGATTGGCTACGATTGGGCTGCAAAATCTTGGTATAAATTTGAAGTCAACGGAAAAATCTATGTTGACACCATTTACTTTAATTCAAACGAAAAAATTCTAATCGAGGGTGAAGAAATTATAATAGATTACAATATAGAAAACCCCAAAGAACATAAAATAAAAAACTAAGCACAACACCAACTATAGCAAATGCTGCTACTAAGAAAACCGACACTTCTACTCTATTTGCTCGCCAATTCACCTGCGGCGAATTGCCTCATAAAAAGTAAATTAGCCAATCGCCACGGCAATTGGCTACCGACTTTGCATATAGAAATTGAAGTAGGTTTTATAACGCACTTGCCATAGTCAAACCGTTAGCTTTAATTTGGTACGATATTTAAACTCAAGTGAGACTAATTCCTTTTATTATATTGTTTTTCCTAATCACATTTAATCTTAAAGGTCAATGTGACTCAATCTCTGATAATATTTGGAACATTATAAAAATGGAAAAATATGAGATGTTTGACGATCTCATAATGCCGATTGATCAACAAAGAAAGATAATGCATTGGCCAAAATCTGATGAAACCGACAAAGTGCTTTTGACCCTAAAAGATTCCTTAAAAAATGGACTAATTACAAGTG
The DNA here is from genome assembly GCA_964001305.1 of uncultured Flavobacteriales bacterium. Classification (GTDB taxonomy): domain Bacteria; phylum Bacteroidota; class Bacteroidia; order Flavobacteriales_E; family Vicingaceae; genus CAJXMH01. The sequence continues at coordinate 10,627 of CAXFAI010000045.1, read as the reverse complement.
TAAAAAAGTTAAGAATTGAACTTTTAGACAAAGGATTCGATTTAGAAAAGACTGAACTTGATAATTGTGAACTAGTCGAGGATAAGCTTGAAATATTTATATCAAATATAGAGCAAAAATATAGCTTTATCATTGAAACTAAAGTAACAGACAAAAGATACTTAATGCTACCAATTAATCAATTAGCACCTGAATTATCTTCTTTCCAAACGGCAAAAGAAGAATTAGCTAATTCGACAATCATAATCGCGGGAGAAAAATTCAAGCCGTTTGAACCATCAGAAAATGAAAAGGTAAAAGGATTAGAAATATTAAAAAAATGTATTGAGTCAAAAATGACAACAAATAAGAACATATTAATGACAGGTGGAATGAAAGACAAAAACGGATTATCAATATTAACTTTTATATCAGTTACAGAGTCTGATATGAATAGATATAAAGTTATTCTTGAAAAAGAAACTTGTGAAAAAGAATAAAAAACTACAGCTAACACAGTGTTTAAAACATAGCTAATAAGTGCTAAACCGAAAAGTTCAAATATTTTTAAAAAGTTCGCCAAATTTTTAATTTGATTTTAAAAAATGATAAATTAAAAACAAAATATAAAAATTCGGCTCTGTGTTAGTCCGATAAATGAGTATCCTTTTAACTCGCTACGTTTCATACACAAACCGCTAGCGAGCATTAAAACAAACTATTAGTGATTTCAAAAAAAACTCTATTTCTACTTATAGCAGCGATTATTTTATTATCGAAACCAGTCTTTGGGCAAAATAATGAGCCATTGGTCTTTGATTTATATGAGATTCAAGTTTTTGAGGGACTAACTATTAATGGAGATCATGTTTTAAAGATGGACCATAATGGCATGCTCTTGAAAAAAGACATTCTTGAGAGCATGAAAGACAGCAGATCAGAATATGTAAATTTCCATAAGATAGTATCTGAATTTTCAGACGCAGAGTTAAAAAAGTTCAGAAAGAATTATAACAAATTGCTGACTTTTTTAAATGATTTTGATTTCAAATCCTATAAAGCACCGACTGAAAAAGTTGATACTATTTTCAAAGATGGCAAAATGATTTATCGGGAAAAGCTACACTCAAATCACGATTTAGGAACAAGAATATTAATTATAGACAAAGACCTAAAAGCTTATTTTATCAATTACCTGTTTTGTGACGATAGACTTGAAAACTTGATTCACTTGATTAATAACTTGATCCCTGAAAAATTGAAAAACGAATTCAGTTTCAATAGAAGATGTGAAGAAAAAACGACACGCTAACATAGAACAAATCCCAAAAAACAAGTATTTCTACAATTAATTTTAAGCTAATTCGATGGTCGCCCAGATTAAATCGAGGCTAAGTGCCAAATTGCTCTACCCTACCCAAGTCGAGAAATAGTATCTTTATCAAAACCACAACGACACCATACAGTAAACGTTAGCAGCAATTCTACAAAATGATAGATTTACTTAAGTTAAAACATTGGGAAATATTTGTGCCTTATATGTCAATTTGGATGCTTTATTCAGTGGTTTCATTTAGTCCACTCTTTAACGACTTTATTGACGTCAAGATTTTGAGACTTTTAATTGGACTATTAGGCCTAACTTATATTTTTGGTTGGGTTTTACTCGTTGGACTAAAAGTCAATCATATCATTGACAGAGATTTAAAGACAAATAAGCTTATTCTATCCGGTGCCGCCTTAATATGTTTTTTGGGGTATGCACAACTGCAAATGGTGGGAGCAGGAATTGATATTAATATTCCAATATGGATGGAACCGATTATCACTCTTTCAACTTTTGCAAGTATTATTTACCTATTTGTGACAACTGCAAAACTGATACAAAAAGCTGAACAAAAATCTAAACCACAATCAAAGAGCTATTTAGTAACTGCGTTTATGCTATTTATAATACCAATTGGTATTTGGATTATTCAACCAAGACTTAATAAGATAAAAGAAGAATATAAATAAAAACAGCTGCTAACAAAGAACTGTGCTAAAAACCAAGTAAAAAATCTGTTTTTTTTATTTAAATAGGTTTTACTCTTTTATAACTTTCATCATACATTAATCCTGATTTTGCAATCGCAAATGCTTGTTTTAACAGCTTATTGCAAATGGCTATTAACGCTAGTTTTTTACTTTTACCTTTTGACCGAATTAAAAAACAAAGGCTAGGAATGGTATCTGACCCACCTCCCTCGGGACAGCTGCACAACCCTTCTTTTTATTAAAAAGCAAACATTGTAAGCCCTTTTAAGAGGGAATTTTATAGAATCGTATATTTAACCAGGCGGGCAATCAAAAAGCTTAGAAACTAATTTAGTGTAAAGCATGTATCTATAAATGTGTAAACTATGTATCTTAACGAACATTACCAAATGAAAAAAACAATTCTTGCAGTATTTCTAACTTTTGCTTTTCTGCAATCAAACTCTTGCTCTTGCTTTGAGGGTTTTAAGGGATATAAAGATTATCCAATGACTTTAGGACTTGCTGCTAAAGTCATTCAACAACTGACATTGCTAGAAGTGATGGAGAAAGATTCAACGGGAATTAAAGCAAAGATTTTAAAGGACTATTGCAACGCTTATGACTTTGATACAGTTTTTATTGCCAATAAGGATCCCGGGTGGCAATGCGGTTACTCAACAGATGAGTTTGAAAAAGGGAATCTAATATTGACTGTATTAGCTACTAATGAATATCAAAACTATTTTTCAACTTGTTATGAATCTTTCATTGATGTTAGCGGCAACTCAACAAACGGACTGATAGAAATATCGATAGAAGCGAAAGCAAAAGATTGGACAATTGAAGAATTAGAAAGACAGTTGGCAATTGAAATAAAAAACTAATGCTAACACAAAAACAATAAATTACCTGCCCGTCCGGCAGGCGGGTAGCCGCAGTAAATGTTTGGCAAAGGTTTGTTTACCTTTAGCGCTAAATTTAACCGACACTGCTTGCGGCATCTATTCATATACAAGCTTTGATATTTAATCATAATACAATGAAAAATTATTTCACGCGAATTTTAGGCTTTCTTCTACTCTTTTCAATTTTGCAGTCCTATGGTCAAATATCAACTAAAATTGAGAGTAACTTAGTTATTGATTCAGGACTCAGAAAGATAAAATTCAAACAAAATAAAAGTGGATTAGCTTGCATTCCAAATAGATTTTATCAGTTGCTTTCCAATGGTCAAATTCTTCAATTTACTCTAATAAATAATCAAGTTAGATTTGATACTGTAATCATGAGTGGAGCACTCAGCAATAGTCTTGCTGTTTGTGCTAATTTAAATGGAGGCAATTATAGTCCTACTTTTTATGGAAGTAAAGACACCTTAAATGGCAATAATGGAGCTATTCCAACCTACTTTGATGGCAGTAGTTGGATAACAATTCCAACTGGGGTAAATAACATAAATTGTGCCTGTATAGGAAACCACCTTTACTATTACTCAAGTGGAAATCCACGAAATCAAATACATAGAAAAATAAATCGTTTTGATGGAACTAACTTTACTACAGTTTACAACGATCGAAGCAAAAGAATTGTTTCTGCTGACCTTGCTATGGATAGTATGGGAAGTATCTATTTTGCCATTAAAATTTTAAATTCACTTGCACAACCGCCTGTAAGTGATAGTATAAGAGTTTTATCTTCTAGTGGTCAACAACTAACCTCCTACCCCTTAAGCATCGACTTTACTGATAGTTATGGAGCTTTTTTTATGAACCAAAAATTATATTACGGATTTGGTGCTACTAATCCTACTTATCCCAATTCCTTACTGCCGATAAGTTTTTCAAATAATTCTGTAATTATTGGCACTCCTATTCCTATGCCAATACCTCCAAGCCCCTACAGAGGCTTGGATATGGCAAGTTGTAATATGAATTTGATTACTGCTTTACCTCATATAACTGATGAAAGTAGACTCAAACTTTACCCAAATCCTAATACAGGTAGTTTTAAGTTAAGTTATGGGATTAAAAATCAAATTTTTAGCATTTACATTTTTGATATAACTGGCAGAATTGTTTTTCAGAATGAGTTCAACAAAGGAAATATAGAATTGAATCTTGAGCTACCCAAAGGTCTATATATGGTTAACATCCATAATTCTGATTCGAGACTAGAAAGTAAAAGTTTACTAATTGAATAAAAATGCAACTCTCCTTCTTTTTGAAATAAGTGAATATAACAGGAAGCGCATTTTTTGACTAATTACAAAATGAAGTCAATTGAGCTATTTTTAATGATTGTTAATACAAAAAGATTACGATTTGTTACTTAAATATTAAAGTTTCATTTCACCCTTAGTGTATTTATAAAAATCAAATGAAGAAATTTATAGTTATTCTTTTACTTTTTGCTTTCAATTTAGCATTTGATGCATCTATTCAATCAAATTTTAAATTCGTTTAAATATAAAAATTTAATACTTCGTATGCTACGTTCTACTTTATATCATTGCTCGGTCATTGTTACCCTTTTTTTGGTTTGTTCCTGCTCTAAATCATCAAATGAGCAAATTGAAATTGAATCAACAAGTGAACAAGCACCCATTACCGGTGATCCTGTTGAGAAAAATGCTCCTAATTCGAACTACCATCCAGCTTTTGAGGGACAAAGCCGAATAGGAAGCATGCAAACTACAACTCCAATTAGTGCTGAAGTTATTAGCCAATCTCTATCAAACCCATGGGGAATTGCACCATTACCCGATGGAAGACTATTGATTACACAAAAAACAGGCAACATGCGAATAGCTAGTACAGATGGTACGCTAAGCAACCCAATTACTGGTATTCCAAGCGTTAATTCTATAGGACAAGGAGGATTATTAGGCTTGTGTGTTGATCCTAACTTTTCATCAAACAGAATGATTTACTGGGTATTTTCTGAAAATGTTTCAGGAGGCACAGTAACTTCGGTTGCAAAAGGAAAATTGGCGAATAATGAAGCTACTATTGAAAATGTAAGCGTTATTTTCAGAGCAAACCCATCTTTTAATGGTTCTGCCCATTATGGTGGTCGAATTTTGTTTGATAAAACAGGGCATCTGATTATTAGTACCGGAGAACGATCAGATCTTTCCACCCGTCCCTTGGCACAATCAGTGACTGGGGCCTTAGGTAAAATTTTAAGAATTACAACCAATGGTTCTCCTGCGCCTGGAAATCCAAACTTTCAAGAATCAGGTGCTATAGCAGAACTCTACAGTATAGGACACCGAAACCCTCAAGGGATTGCAATTCATCCGATAAATGGAGACTTATGGCAAAGTGAACATGGGCCACTTGGCGGTGATGAAGTCAATCGAGTTGAGGCTGGAAAAAATTATGGATGGCCAATTATTTCTTATGGATTAGAATACAATGGACAAGCAATTGGAAATGGAATTACCCAAAAAGAAGGTTTAGAGCAACCAGTTTATTATTGGGATCCTGCAATTTCGCCAAGTGGAATTACTTTTTACGCAGGAAATAGAATTCCTGAGTGGGAAAACAATTTGTTTTTAGGGGCCTTAAGTGGTCAACATATTGTTCGATTAGTTATTGATGCAAACCATAGAGTAATTGGAGAAGAGCGATTATTAGAATCCGAAAACCAACGATTTAGAGATATTGCGCAAGGCTTAGACAAGGCGCTTTACGCAATAACTGATTCTGGTAGGTTATACAGAATTGACAAAGTGGAATAGCTAATTATATTGTAAATACTTTATCCGTCGAAGTATTATATCTCTAATCTATAGTTTGCTCTAATTGACGTATTCCATTGTTTCACCAAGCTTTAATTATAGCAAGGCTTCTGCTATCGCCTCTTTTGGATTAAAAAGTAAACCACTTTTAATGCATTTACAATCAAACTAGAACTATTGACATTTATTGACATCTTAAAGGGATTGTCTCAGCTACTTTTACCTAAAATCAAAACCATGAAATTAGCTGCACTATTACTTTTAATGGTCAACTGTATTACGCTTGTCTTATTTCCGCAATCAGATTCTAAAGACCAAATTCTTGAAACCTATTTAGAAAAAGGAGCTTGGCAACATCACTACCTAAGTAAAGAATGGGAAGAATGGATTGATAAGGGCTTAGCAAAAGACTCAACTATTGCCTATTTATGGCAACAAAAAGCATTACCATATTGGAAACAGAAAAAATACAGTCAAGCCATTAACTTTTATCAAAAAGCAGTTAAATATGATGAACAAAGATGGCTTTCGCGACTTGCGTTCCTAAAGTGCATTTTTGCCAAAGATTTTAAAAATGCACTCCTTGATTTTAAAAAATACAAAATTTCATACGGCTCTACCTATGAACAAGATCATCCTATAGAATTATACATAGGCATTTGCTATTTGCAGCTCAATGAATTCGACAAAGCCTTGGTATGCTTAAGTGCTAATTTGGAAATGCAGGAACAACAATTTGGAAAATCTTGGGTACCCGTTTTAGATTACTATTATTTAGGTATAGCGTACTATGAATTAAGTCAATTCGAAGAAGCTATCAAACAATTTAACGCTATTTTAAAGGAGCATCCAACTTTTTCAGATGCCCTGTTTTACAAGAGTTTATGTTTAAAGTATTTGGGTAATAAAGAGAAAGCAATCCAATTAATGGCCTACGGGAAAGAACAATTTGAGGCAGGAAATACCTTCCAAGAAGATTCCAATAAATACGAATCTTATCCATATCAAATCACTTGGCAATGGAGCATTTCTAAATACCTACTTAATTAGACCTAAAAGCTAGTGAAGTAGATAAAAAGTAAATTCGAACTATATTTAAATGTTTTTGCTTCAATCATGAATAAAATCCAATTTCGTTATTTACTTATAACCTGCCTCTTAGCTCTCCAATCTTGTCAAGTAGGGCGATATTTTATCTACAATTTTGCCGATATCAAGGATCATAAAAAGTTTCAATCTCGCTCACTTGAAGCACCGAAAGAATCTTTTCATTTTATTGAGGTTGATTCTGGAAAAAAAGTTCCCAAACACATTAACCAAATGAATTTTGGCGACTACTTGGAAAGCCAAAAAACGGTGGCCTTTTTGATAATTAGAAATGATACCATCCACTACGAGCAATACTTTAAGAAATATGAAAAGGAAAGTATTGTTCCCTCCTTCTCAATGGCCAAATCGGTAACATCCATGTTAATTGGTTGTGCCATCGCCGACGGTTTAATTGATTCGGTGCAAGAACCCATTACAAACTATATTCCTGAATTAAAGGAAAATGGATTTGAAACTGTAAGCATTCGGCATCTATTACAAATGACTTCTGGCTTAAAATACAACGAAAGTTATACCAACCCTTTTGGGAACGCAGCCGCTTTTTACTATGGACGAAATTTGAGAAAACAAATCGAAAAAATGAAATTAGAGACAACTCCGGGCAGTCGCTTTGATTATGTTAGTGGAAGTACTCAATTGTTGGGTTTGGTATTAGAACGTGCTTTAAAAGACCAAAGTGTTACAGCATATCTTCAACAAAAAATTTGGACACCCTTAGGAATGGAATATGATGCTTCTTGGAGCATTGACCGCAAAAAAGATGGTTTAGAAAAAACATTTTGTTGTTTAAATGCGCGTGCAAGAGATTTTGCCAAGTTGGGACGACTTTATTTAAATAAGGGAAATTGGAATGGACAACAATTGATACCGGAATGGTGGGTTGAAGAATCAACAAAAGTGGATACCACTGAAGGAAGTGTTGATTATTATCAATACCAATGGTGGCTTCCAACACCTGGGAAAGACTTTATGGCTCAAGGTATATTGGGACAGTATATTTATGTGCATCCTGAAAAAAATCTCATCATTGTTCGTTTAGGTAAGAAGTGGGGTAATACCAATTGGCAAAGTGTTTTCCGAGGATTAGCTGAGGTTTATTAATAGCACTTTGAACTAAATTCCAAGTTTACATTCAAATTACTTCTTAAATTTAAATGCAACTTAGTTGCATTTAAATAGATTTACCTAATTTTACCATCTAAATTCAATTGATGGCTAAAATATCTAGAAGGACATTTTTAAAAAACACAAGCTATGCCTCTAGTTTGTTAGCTATTCCTGCACCTTTCAAGCAACTTTATAATCTCAACTTCATGACAACAAACAATCAATATGACACCATTATCATTGGAGGCAGCTATGCCGGATTATCGGCTGCTATGGCTCTAGGTAGAGCTATGAGGAATGTACTCATTATTGATGGCGGTAAAGCTTGCAATCGGTTTACGCCTCATGCACATAATTTTATTACCCATGATGGCGCAAAACCTCAGGAAATCAGTCAAAAAGCTAAAGCGCAAGTTCTTGCCTACCCTTCCGTAAACTTCATACAAGCTTTTGTGAATGATGCAAAAGCCCAAGCAGATGGCTTTATTGTAGAAACGGAAGACCTTAAAGAATTCCATGCAAAGAAATTGATTTTTGCAACTGGGGTAAAAGATATCATGCCCAATATAGAAGGGTTTTCAGCTTGTTGGGGAAAAACCATTATCCATTGTCCCTATTGCCATGGTTATGAAGTTCGAAATCAAAAAACTGGAATTTTAGCCAATGGAGATATGGCCTTTCATTATGCCCAACTGATTAGCAACTGGACCAAAGAGTTGTGCATTTTTACTAACGGAAAAGCAAGCTTTGATGAAGAGCAATGGGCCAAATTGAAAAAACATCAGATTACCGTTTTTGAAGAGGAAATTGAATCTTTAAATCATGAAGAAGGTAAACTAAAAGAAGTGCAATTGAAATCTGCTGCTTCAGTTCCCTTAACAGCTATATATGCACGGCCTGATTTTGTTCAACATTCCAATTTGCCTGAAAAATTAGGATGTGAGCTGACAGAACAAGGATTATTGAAAGTAGATTTATTTCAAAAAACAACTGTTTCAGGAGTTTATGCTTGCGGAGATAATGCAAGTCCGTTGAGGGCCCTGTCTTACGCCACAGCAGCAGGAACCATAGCCGGTGCTGCTTTAAACAATGAACTAATTGAAGAGGAGTTTTAAATACTAGTTCATGTCAAAGCGATAGACTACTACTTGTATATTCAAAACTCTTATTGAATATAACTCTAAGAACCTATAAAGAAGTTTATTCTGAGAGTTATGAATAATATTTCCTACTACTCTTAAGGAGTTCGATCAAAAGTAACTTGACCAGAATTAATGATAACACTTGCCCCTCCATTACTTTGACCACTGAATCCTGCATAATCAACAGAAAAGCTATTATTACTTCCTTGTAGTATTTCAGTTGTACTTGATTCCATCGTAGAATCATCTATAGTGGTCATAAAGTTTCCATTTAAAGACCAAGTGCCGCTTGAAACAACATCTGAAATCTGAACATCTTGAGTAAATGAAGTAGTATCTATAGCTGTAGTCAACTCAACCACATAACCTCCACGAGTTGTATAAGTCTTAGGGTTGTTGTTAAAAGTAATCAAGTAAGTAAAGTTCTTTCCTAGTCCAGAAAAATTTGAAACTAAAGTAGTTCCACCTACGGTGTTAGAAGAAGTTCCTGTATAATCAAGAGAAACCATTTTCCAATTTCCTACTAAGGTATTTACTGACATTTTCGGTTTTACCGTAGAACCATTTCCAGCTGTAATATTTGATCCATTAGAACCTGTTGCATTTGGGTCATAGTGGGCACTTGGTGTTAAAGCTTGTTCTTTGGTACAGGAAAATAGAAATGTTACCGTTAGTAATAGAATGATATGAATTGTAGAGGAGTTAACTTTTTTCATAATTTAATTTTTGACAAAAGCAAATTTAAGCATTCAAGTACCTATAATTCAATAACTTTAAATTTATAATTATATACTAGTAATCAATCAGAACTCAAAGGGCTGTCTACGAATTCACAAAGCGGTAGCCTACTCCTCTTACATTCACAATCTTTAAACTTGGATCAGCAGCTATTTTCTTACGAAGTTTAGAAATAAAAACATCCAAGGTGCGCCCGACGTAATCTCCTTCATCGCCCCAAATTTGATTGAGCATAAAGGCGCGTTCTAGGGTTTCGTTTTCGTTTTGTACAAAAAGTAGAAGTAAATCAGCTTCCTTGGCAGAAAGCTCAATTTTCTGAGCTTTTAAACTTAAAATCAAGCGCTTTTTATCAAATTGAAATTGCCCAATGCTAATTTCATCCTGCATAGCTTTACGAGGCATTTTCCAGGCATACCAAACCACTGCTAAAAGTAAAGGCATGAATAACCACCATAAGTAGCTTGTCGCCGAACGCTCTTTGGAAGTAGTATCAATTTCAGTGCTAGTACCATAGGCCGAATCGGTAAAATAAAAAAGATAACATCCTTTCGGATATCTTCTTCCACGGCAAGCAATCTGCTTTTCTTCTTTTAATGCATTTACTTCAAAACTGTGAACCAAATCCGCTGAATCACAAGATTCTACTTCAATAATAAAAGGTCGCTCTATTTGATTTTCTTCGAAAAGCTGAAATACAATTTTGCTGAGTGCATCAGGAACAAACACAAAATCGCGTTCAAATTTTACTACATATCGTCCTTCTACTTCTTCAATGGGCATCACTCGCGTA
>CAXFAI010000044.1:0-191652 GCA_964001305.1 uncultured Flavobacteriales bacterium | reverse complement strand
TTTCAGGAATTCTTCTTTTTTTAGCCGTATTAGGTGCTTTAATTTGGGTAAACTCTCCTTGGGGAGATAGCTATTTTCATTTGTGGCATACCAATTTTAGAATCGGATTTGGGCCATTTGAGATAAGCAAAGACTTACACCATTGGATTAACGATGGTTTAATGGCTATTTTCTTTTTTGTAGTTGGTCTTGAAATCAAAAGAGAAATCATGGCTGGTGACCTCTCCTCCTGGAGAAAAGCCTCATTACCTGCAGCCGCTGCTGTAGGTGGAATGATTTTTCCTGCCTTAATTTATACCCTTTTTAATTTCGGCATAGATACAGAATCAGGCTGGGGAGTTCCTATGGCCACCGACATTGCATTTACATTAGGGGTGCTTTCACTTCTAAAGGACCGAGTGCCGATTAGCTTGAAAATATTTTTAACTGCTTTAGCCATTGTTGATGATTTAGGAGCAGTTTTAGTCATTGCATTTTTTTATACAGAAAACCTTTTGCTGCTCTATTTAGAATATGGCTTAGCTTTCTTTTTGGTTCTTGCACTTGGAAATTGGCTAGGAATTAGAAACACTTTATTCTATGCCATTATTGGCATTTGTGGCTTGTGGGTTGCTTTTCTCTTATCAGGAGTTCATGCAACAATAGCAGGTGTATTACTGGCACTTACTATTCCTGCTAAGACAAAAATCAACAAGTATAGTTTCATTTTTCATGTAAGGAAACTCTTGCGAAAATTGAAAAATTCCAAATCCATGGAAGGGTCATATTTAAGTGATGAACAACAAGAAATTATTGAAGATTTGAAAGAAACTCGTTCCAAAATTGAAACCCCTTTACAAAAACTAGAATATGCACTAAACCCATTTGTTTCTTTTGTAGTACTCCCTCTTTTTGCCTTAAGCAATGCAGGTATCGAATTAAACGTAAACTTCTGGGAGGCCATTACAACCCAAGTTTCACTTGGAATTATATTCGGCTTAATCCTTGGTAAATTTTTAGGCATCATGAGTTTTTCAGCATTATTTATAAAGCTTGGCATAGCTGATTTACCCAGAAATACAAATTGGGGAATAATGGCTGGGGCAGCAATTATGGCCGGAATAGGATTTACCATGTCCATTTTTATTTCAAACTTGGCATTTGACAATGAATTGATTGAAAAACAGTCGAAAATGGCCATATTATTGGCATCTGTTCTAGCAGGAATTATAGGCATATCTGTCATACGGTTTTTCTCCCAAAAATTAGGAGCAGATGAGATTGAACAGAAAGATGATGATACAGCATAATGCGTAACTTTGCCGCTTCTTTTTTGACTGATATTGAACTTCCAAAAATAGCCCATGAGCGATCAAATTAAACACGAGTGTGGTATAGCTTTTATCCGTTTACGTAAACCTCTAGAATATTACATCGAAAAGTATGGAACAGCTGCCTATGGTCTAAATAAGCTTTATTTGTTAATGGAAAAGCAACACAACAGAGGTCAAGATGGAGCTGGCGTTGCCAACATTAAACTAGATGTAAAACCTGGCTCAAGATACATTAGCCGTGTTCGTTCAAATGACCAACAACCGATTAAAGAAATTTTTGGAAAAATCAATGAAAAATTACAAGCAGTTCAAGACGAAAACCCAGAGCTTTTAAAAGATGTAGATTATCTGAAAGAGCATGTAGCCTTTACAGGTGAAGTACTATTGGGTCATTTAAGATATGGAACGTTTGGAAGAAATAGTATAGAAAACTGCCATCCTTTTTTAAGACAAAACAATTGGATGACCAGAAATCTTGTGGTGGCTGGAAACTTCAACCTGACTAACGTAGATGAATTATTTGGGCTATTAGTTGATTTAGGTCAACATCCAAAAGAAAACTCAGATACGGTTACTGTGCTTGAAAAAATTGGTCACTTTTTGGATGTTGAAAATCAAAAGCTATATAAAAAATACAAACAGTTAGGCTATGCAAAAAGTGAAATTACTGGCTTAATTTCTAAAAATATGAAGGTGCATAGAATCTTAAGAAATGCAGCTGAAGATTGGGATGGTGGTTATGCTATGGCTGGTATGATTGGTCATGGAGATGCTTTTGTTTTAAGAGATCCTTCAGGAATTCGACCTGCCTTCTATTATGAAGATGAAGAAGTCGTGGTAGTAACTTCAGAAAGGCCTGCCATTCAAACTGCTTTTAATGTACCAGCAGAAAGCATAAAAGAGATTGAACCTGGCCATGCAGTTATTGTCAAAAAAGATGCAAGTCTTCAAATAAAAAAAATAAAAGAACCTCTAGAGAAAAAAGCCTGTTCTTTTGAACGCATCTACTTTTCAAGAGGTAGTGATCAGGATATTTATCAAGAAAGAAAGCAACTCGGAAGATCCATTTGTCCTGAAGTGCTCAAAGGAATTGATAACGATCTTAAAAACTCCGTTTTTTCTTTTATCCCAAATACTGCTGAAACCTCCTTTTATGGAATGGTAAACGGCTTAGAAAAGTATTTAGATCAAGTAAAAAAAGATAAAATAAAAAAGTTAGGCTCAGACATCACAGATGAAAAGCTAAACGAAATCCTTGACATCAGATTAAGAGCTGAAAAAATAGCCATCAAAGACGCTAAGCTAAGAACATTCATCACCCAAGATGAAAGCAGGGATGATTTGGTGACGCATGTTTATGATATTACCTATGGAACCATTGTTCCGGGTAAGGATAACCTTGTAATTATTGACGACTCCATAGTTAGGGGGACGACCCTTAAACAGAGTATCTTACGAATTCTAGATCGTTTAGGTCCAAAAAAAATTATCATTGTTTCTTCTGCTCCTCAAATTAGATATCCTGATTGCTATGGTATTGACATGGCTAAGTTGGGCGACTTTATTGCTTTTCAAGCAGCCATTGCTCTTTTGAAAGAAAATGGGAAAGAAAGTGTTATTAAAGAGGTATACAAGAAATGCAAAGCACAAGAAAACCTTCCAAAATCTCAGATTCGGAATTTTGTGAAAGAAATCTATGCTCCATTTACAGCTAACGAGATATCAGCTAAAATTTCTGAATTATTAACACCAAAAAATATTCAAGCTGAAGTTCAAATAATTTACCAAACCATTGAGGGCTTGCACGCGGCAATCCCGAACCACAAAGGAGATTGGTACTTTACAGGAGATTATCCAACACACGGTGGCAATAAAGTGGTAAACAAAAGTTTTATCTACTATTTTGAAGGGAAAAATAAACGAGCTTATTAAGCGTTTAGCCTGCAATGTTCAGTAAGTAAAGAACTTAATAATACTATATTTGTTTTCTTGTCAAGCATTTTTTAAGCATGGATTTTAAAGCCGGTAAACTACTTTCACAAATTGAAATTCCGAGTGATCTTCGAGAAAAATTTCAAACGAGTGATCTTCCACAAATTTCTAAAGAATTAAGAGACTTCATTGTTGATGTAGTTTCTGTAAAAGGCGGTCATTTTGGCGCAAGTCTTGGTGTGGTTGAACTTTCCGTTGCTTTGCATTATGTTTTTAATACACCTGAAGATCAAATTGTTTGGGATGTAGGACATCAAGCTTATGGCCATAAAATATTGACAGGCAGACGAAAAATTTTTCATACCAATAGGAAATATAAAGGAATAAGTGGCTTTCCAAAAAGAAGCGAAAGTGAATACGATACATTTGGTGTAGGTCACAGTTCTACTTCAATTTCAGCGGCTTTAGGCATGGCTGTGGGTTCAAGACTACAAAATGACAAACAACGTCAACACGTTGCTGTAATTGGTGATGGAGCCATGACAGCCGGTTTGGCTTTTGAAGGACTTAATCATGGAGGTGTAGAAGATTCTAATATGCTAGTAGTGCTGAATGACAACTGCATGTCAATAGACCCTAATGTAGGAGCTCTAAAAGAATACTTGACAGACATTACCACATCACATACTTACAACAAAGTAAAAGATGAAGTTTGGTCCTTGTTGGGAAAAATCTCAAAATTTGGACCTAATGCACAAGCTATTGCTCAAAAAGTAGAACATGGAGTAAAGTCTGCTATGTTAAAGCAAAGCAACTTATTTGAATCTCTGAATTTTAGATACTTTGGACCAATTGATGGTCATGACGTGACTCACCTTGTAGAGGTTCTTAAGGATTTAAAAGATATTCCAGGCCCTAAGATTTTACACATATTAACTACCAAAGGGAAAGGCTATAAACTAGCAGAAGAAGATCAAACCAAATGGCATGCACCTGGCTTATTTAACAAGGACACTGGTGAAATCATAAAAGTTACTCCTAAAGACCCTCAACCACCAAAATACCAGGACGTTTTTGGGCACTCCATTGTAGAATTGGCGGAAAAAAATGATAAAATAGTTGGGATAACTCCGGCAATGCCTTCTGGTAGTTCATTAAATATTATGATGAAAGCGATGCCAGAAAGAGCATTTGATGTCGGAATTGCTGAACAACATGCCGTAACTTTTTCTGCTGGACTCGCTACACGTGGAATGATTCCATTTTGCAATATCTATTCTTCTTTTATGCAGCGGGCATATGATCAGGTCATTCACGACGTAGCCTTGCAAAACTTACAAGTCATCTTTTGTCTCGACAGGGCAGGAGTTGCCGGGGCAGATGGACCAACGCATCACGGTGCTTATGACATTTCATACATGCGCTGTATTCCAAATATGATTGTAAGCGCACCAATGAATGAGGAGGAACTTAGAAATTTGATGTATACTGCGCAAGCTGATAATCATGGCCCATTTAGTATTCGATATCCTAGAGGACAAGGAGTTATGCCATCTTGGAAAACACCATTTAAAAAGATTAAAATTGGCCAAGGAAGAAAAGTAAAGTCAGGGAATGATGTTGCTATTTTAAGCATAGGTCATATTGGAAATTATGCTGTTACTGCTTGTCAAAACCTTGAAGAAAAAAACATCAGCACAGCACATTATGACATGCGCTTCGTAAAACCACTTGACGAAGTTTTACTTCATGAGATATTTGGAAAATTCGATAAAATAGTAACAGTAGAAGATGGCTGTTTACAAGGTGGTATGGGAAGTGCCATAATTGAATTTATGGCCGATCATGGTTATCATGCGAATGTGATTAGACTTGGCATACCTGATAAAATTATTGAACATGGCTCACAAGATCAACTCTATGCAGAATGTAGATACGATACAAATGCTATTGTTGAAGCATGTATGAAATTGATGGATGAGGAGTCAGAAGTATCAAAGAATAAAGCTTCCGCATAAAAATTTCACTTCTTACCCAACTATCTTTTTTTTTGTGGCGTATTAAGGGCAAACAACCTTAAAATTAAAGTCATGAAAAAAATTACTACCTTCTTAACATTTTGCTTCCTTTTAGGCTTTGCCCAATTGGACGCACAAACAAATTGCCAAGCTTGGTTTATGCATTATTCAAACCCAAGCGGAAGCAATACAATTCAATTTTTAGATAGTTCTTTTATTAGAGCTGGCAATCCAACTTACCAATGGAATTTTGGAGATGGGAATACTTCTTCTCTTCAAAACCCGTTACATACCTATTCAACAGGTGGATATTATGTAGTTCAATTGAACTTAACAACTACTCTAGGTTGCTCTAGTTCTTATTTAGACACTATTTTTGTAGGAGGTGGATGCACGGCCAATTATTCTTACGCTGTAAATTCATCAAATACAGTAAGCTTCTATAACCAATCATATCCAAATACTGGTTCTAGCTATAGTTGGGACTTTGGTGATGGAAATAGTTCAACTTCAACCAACCCAGTTCACACATACTCTAATGCTGGTATATACGTTGCTACCTTAAATGTTACAACTGCTTCAGGAAATACTTGTTCAAAGTACGATACAGTTTATGTGAACTATTGTAATGCTTTTTTCACAAGCTCCATTGGGAATAACGGTAATGTAACTTTTAATAACTATTCAGCTGCATCTAATCAAACAGTATATGCATGGGATTTCGGCGATGGCTCTAGTCAAGTATATAAATTTGACAAATCGGCTGTTAGCCATACATACACTACAAGTGGTTTATATTGGATTACTTTATCTTTAGCTGACTCAGTTTCTGGCTGTATAAGCACCTACAGCGATTCAGTGTACATTCAGTTAAACACAAACCCAAGTTGTTTTGCTCATTTTAATGTAGTGAAAGATTCTAGCTCTTCGTTCGGAGTGATTCTTTACAACAACTCAACTACAGGACAAACACATACGTACAGCTGGGATTTTGGTGATGGAACAGTAATTAATGCTAAAAACCCACAACATAGCTATGCAAACTTTGGAACTTATAATGTTTGCTTAACCGTAAGAGATCAAGCGACAAATTGTGTAAGCACCTATTGTGATTCCGTAGGAATGGATTCACTTGGTAACTTAAAATCTCCAGGATTTAGTGTTACTGTTCAAAATCCACTGATTACTGGCATTGATGAGCAAGAAGTAAACCAAGTGCTAAGCATATACCCTAACCCTGCAAGTACAAACTTAAACTTTGATTTAAGCGGATATGAAGGCACGTTTAATTATGAAGTGAAAGACATTTCTGGTAAAACAGTTGTAGTTCGTAATCAAATTCAAGCAGGAAGCGTTAAGCAAATCAATGTTGAAGGATTACAAAACGGTTTCTACTTTCTTCTAATTGATCAAAATGGAGAAAGACAAATCAATAAGTTCTTAATCAGTCGATAATTGTGGTTAGTTATTACTGTTCGGGAGGGTCATGAAATATGACCCTCTTTTTTTTCCCAACCTCTTCACTTTTTTTTACGTCATTTATAGGTAAAAGAATCTTCTATGAAAAAGTTGTTCTTACTGTTTTCTATTCTAGCTATTTATAGCAGCACTAAATTATTAGCACAGACATGTGTTTCAAACTTTAGTTACTACAGCAATGGATTAACCGTGCAATTTTTAGATAGCTCTACTGTTTTAAGCGGCAACCCAACATACCTTTGGGACTTTGGTGATGGTGGAACTTCGATTGCCCAAAACCCATTGCATACATACTCTAATATTGGAACCTATATTGTAAGCTTACAACTAAGAACCACTACTGGTTGCACAAGTGTATTTTCAGATACAATAACACTTACGTTGCCCTGTTCAGCAGACTTTACTTATACAGTTGATAGTAACAATCTGGTTTTCTTTAATAATACATCAAACCCTATAAACAATTCTACTTTTCAATGGGATTTTGGAGATGGAACCTCTGATACCACAATTAGTCCCACCCATTGGTATAATAACCCAGGAACCTATGTTGTTACCCTAACAATGACTAATTCAATAGGTCAAACCTGCTCTTTATTTGACACAGTATATGTCAATTTTTGTCAAGCATTTTTCACTAAAAATATAAGTGGCAGCGGCATAGGCACGTTTAATAATTATTCGACATCTTCCCCTTCTACTTTATTTAGATGGAACTTTGGAGATGGAACACCAACATTAAATAAAAACGATAAATCCGTTACAACACATCAATATACCACTTCAGGTACTTATGCTGTAAGTTTGGTTTTATATGATAGTATTTCAAATTGTACTTCTTCGTATTTTGATAGTGTTTCTGTTAACCTACCCAATTGCAGTGCTCGGTATACCTATACTATTCGTCAAGACACAGTCCTTTTTACAAATCAATCAACTAATTTTCAAAGTGTTATATATGACTTTGGAGATGGCAATCAATCTAGTTTAGCGAACCCATCTCATGTTTACACACAAAGTGGCACCTACACAGTTTGTCAAACTGTTTTAGACTCAAGTAATGGCTGTACAGATACTTATTGCGATAGTTTTCAAGTAATTGTTCCTCAATGCAGTGCAGGTTTTAATTATCTTATCAATGAGGACACTTTACACCTTACAAATCAAGCCATAAACTTTACACATCTTTCATATGACTTTGGCGATGGTAGTTCTTCAAGTCAATTAAATCCCACTTACATCTACTCACAAAGTGGAACTTATATCGTTTGTCAAACTGTTTTTGATTCGACAAGAAACTGTCAGCAAACTTTTTGTGATACCGTTCAAATTAATATCCCTAAATGTCATGCTGAGTTTACTTTTACAACTTCAGCGGATACAATTCAAATTACCAACACTGCTTCAAATTATACAAGTATTAATTACAACTTTGGAGACGGTACGAGTAACACTTCTGAAAACCCAACTCATATCTATACACAAAGTGGAATTTATGTAGTTTGTCAGACGGTATTCGATTCACTTAGAAATTGTACAGATACTTTTTGCGATAGTATAGAAATTCAAGTTCCAAAATGTGAAGCAGGATTTACCATTCAGCAAATTGGAGACAGTATATCAATTACAAATACAGCACAAAACTTTACACACTTGAGCTATTCTTTTGGAGATGGAAGCACTTCAACTGAAACCAATCCAATTCATGAGTACACACAAAGCAATCAATATCAGATTACTCAAGTTGTATTTGATAGTCTAAGAAACTGCTCAGATAGCATCACAAAATCCATTAATGTTACTATTTCAACTTCGTGTGTTGCCTCTTTTCAAGTAGCTATAGACACTACAAATCCCGGTATATTATACCTTATCAATAATTCATCTGACTTTAATTCTCACCAATACTCTTGGGACTTTGGAGACGGAACTTTTGGAACCGGTAGAACTCCGAGTCATAACTATGCGCAGTCTAGAGCCTATCCGATATGTCTTACTGTTTCAGATTCAAAATTGGGCTGTCAAAATACTTTTTGTGACACGGTTGGGCTAGATTCAAACGGAAGGATAACCAACAAATCAAATGGATTTATACTTAGAATAATTGACGGTTCTGCTATTGGATTAAGTGAAATTGTGAACCCACTAAATGATGTTTCCATTTACCCAAACCCTGTAATGAATAGCTTAAATATTAAAAGCAAAAGTCAGCTTAACTATGAAGTTCTAAACCTTCAAGGTCAACTACTTAAGCAAGGAAAGAAATCAACAGGTATACACACAATAACTGTTGAAGAACTAGATGTGGGCATCTACTTTTTAAGACTCTATCATGATGATAATATGAGTATCAAAAAGTTTATAAAAAAATAAACAAGTAGAAATCAATGCAGATTGATCCAGATTTAATAAAAGCTTGTTTGGCCAAAAAAAGAGCTGCTCAAAATCAGCTCTATAAAGAGCTATTTTCATATCTCATGAACATCTGCATCCGATATAAAAATGATTATGATACAGCCGGTGCGAGCTTGAATTGCATCTTTTTGAAAATACTTGACAACTTAGATAAGTTCCGAGAGGAAGACTCTTTTATTCCATGGATAAAGCGAATAGCTGTAAACCATTTGATTGATGAATATAGAAAGGAAAAAAGAGAAAAAGAAAAACTTAGCTATTTAGAAGAAGTTTCAAATAACGAAAGCAAAAGCAGTTCAATACATGAAGCTGAAGCAATGATGGATTCTGAGTACCTATTAACAATGATTAGAGAACTACCGCAAATGACCGCTAAGGTATTTAACCTATATGCCATTGACGGTTACAAACACAGAGAAATAGGTGAGCTTTTGCAAATGAGCGAAAATACTTCAAAGTGGCACCTTAGTGAGGCTAGAAAACAACTGAAAGTAAAACTAGAACGCTTTCATGAAAAAGAAATGATATGAAAGAAAGTAATGAAATAGATCAGCTTTTTAAGGAAGGTCTCCAACAAGACTTTCCTGTAAATGAAGCGCTGTGGCAAGATGTGGCAAATCAACTGCCAGTGCAAGAACATCAAAAAGGTTTTTGGATTTATTTAAATTCATTTACCATACTTGCAATTTTAGGGATAAGCTTACTACTTAGATCCGATAGTGCAATAAGCCAAGAAGAAAACAACCAAATTAGAGGACAACAAGAGGTATTGTTTTCTATGACTTCCAAATCAAGCTTTATAAAAGGTGAAAGTCAAACTATTAACTCCAAACGTGAACCTTCTCTAAACAAACAAACAAATCAAACTTCATTAATCGAAAAAACAAACAAAGCTGACGCAAAGCCTAATTTATCTTCTAAAACAGAAAGAATTGAACAACTAACCAACAATCAAGAAATAAAAAATGAAAAGCGCTTAATCGTTGAAGCAAACGATAAAAATTCTTTTTTATCAATATCTTCCTCTAATACACCATTAAAGTCTGTAGAAATAGTAAGTGATAAATTAGGAATTGAAAAAGAAGATTTTAAATCATTAGACTATATTCCTTCCCTAAATTATCGAATTAACAATAGTTTAACTTCAGCAGAAGCCCAGCTTGCATCAGACACAAAACTCAACAAGATGCAACAAAAATTAAAGCCTCATTTGTTTGAATATGAAATTGATTACTATCAATCTTTTACTCAAAACAAGAATCTAAGCGACTTAGAATCAAGCATAAAAACATACAGAGAAGCCAGTGAAAAAAGTCTTCAAATTGAACAATATGGCTTTCATGTATTTAGAAAGTATCAATTTTTACATTTTGGAATAGGAGTTCAACACAGTAAATATCAAGAACAAGTTCACTATAATGTAACTGAACTTGAAAATGTAATTTCAATTCAGTTCGATACAAGCTATCAAATTATCAATGGCAATTATAGCAGCAATGGAGTTCCTGTAGTTCTAATTAAAGAGAACATTAATCGCACGGAAACAACAGTCAATGTTGAAAAAGAAAGAAATCTCGTTTTCAGGAATGAAATTAGTCGAATTCAGCTACCCATTAGTATTGGTTTCAGACAAAACTGGGGACGATTACAAGCGGGCTTACGTTCCTCTTTTGTTATTAACTACTTAAGCAGTAAACAAGGAGCATATATCTCTAATGATCAATCAAGCTTAATTGCCTTTGAAGATCAAAATCAATTGAACGAGTTTGTTTACTCAAACCAACATCAAATTAGCTTAGGATACGCTTTAAATGAGTTTTTCCTTATTGGTGGAAGATATAGCTATAACTATGATTTAAACTCTTTTACAAATAGCTATTCAAGTAAATTAGAACATCACGGCTTAGGCTTATGGCTACGGTTTCAGCCTAAATAATGCAATTTCCAATTGCGTCTACTACCTAAAGGCCAAAGTCAATTGACTTTGGCCTTTTTAAGCTATAAAATTTAGAAAAATCAGTAAAAGCATGTAGTCCATTTACGTTCAATCCCTTAGCATATTAAATATTAGATGTGTCGTAGTTTGTGTCACTAACAAAATACAATAGACTATGAAATCAACATCTACTTTCTTTATGCTTTTATTGATGGCTACTTTCCATCAAACTTTTAGTCAACAACCCACATTTGACTTTATAAAAAATGTTGCTTTTAACAGCAATGCTGATATACAAATGCACCGAATCACAATTGCTGAAGACGGAAGTATTTATGTAGCAGGAATGAGTGACTTGGGAGATGCCTATTTTGCAAATGGAGATACTATTACAGATAACACGCTGCCTTTTCGAAGAGATGGATTCATTGCCAAATTTGATGCTACTGGAAATGTAATTTGGACCAAGGAATTTGATAGCGGCGACCAATATGGTTTGGGCGGAATAGAAGTAGACCGAGATGAAAACATCTATTTAGCAGGCCGATCTGAAGACACCACACTTATTGATGGCCTAACCATTCCTGATCATACTTTCTATTGGTTTAAACTAGATTCCAATGGTGTGCGCTTAGATTATGAATACTATCAATCAACCTCAGCCATGCAAGGTAGTTTTGTAAAACTTGCTGTTGATAGCATAGGAAACTCCTATGTATCAGGGTTGTTTAACGGTAGCATGACTATTGGTTCAAATACCTATGGCGCTTCAAATGGTTCTTGTTTTATGTTTAAAATAAATGACCAAGGAAACCTGGCTTGGTCAAAACAAATTAACTCTGGCTATGCAGGAAAACTCCTTATTGCCCAAAATGGTAACTTAATTTATGGAGGAATCTGCAACCGTGGAGCATCATTTGGAACGTTTACCTGTGCATCAACTAATACAGCACAACGTTCAAACCCTTTGTTAAGTGAAATAGATGCATCTACAGGAAATCCTTTATGGATTTTAAACCCACAAGGAAACCGTGGAGGAAACATTGTTGATATTCATCAAATGACAGATGGGAGTTATGTTTTCGGTGGAGCTTTCGGAGATGACAGTCAACCTAGAGCTAGTAATCGTTTAAACTTTGGAAACGGCATTACTGCTGAATCTGCAGGCTCACCTTTGCATCCATTATTTGGCACTAAATCTTCTTATTTAGCAAAAGCCGATGCTTCTGGAAATCCAATTTGGGCAAAGCGAGTGGGCCAGCGTCTTGACCCTTACGATAATGTCAAAAAAATTATAGGCCATGGCGATTCTATTTATGTAATGGGACAAACTCGCGATACCAACTACTTATACAATGCAAATGATAGTATTGCCATAAGAACCTTTAATAATTCCGCTTTTGTGGCAACCGTTGATGGAAATGGTGGATTTCAAAAAGTTAGACCTATAGCTGTTTTCAACAACAGTATAGGACTTGGTTTAATGGATGCCGGAGTAGATCCGAATGGCAGCTTATATATCACAGGCTCTTTTGATGAAGATTATAAGTATTCTGATCAAAACACGTTGGTGCTAACTGGTAGAAATGATGCTGCGTTGGGGAAAGTGGGAAATCTTGATCCATTTACGCTTCCTGTTCCACAAAACTTAAGAACAACTCAAAAAAATAGAACCGAAATATTTACAGGCTACTATGAATATGATGCGGACATTGCTTGGAGTCCGGTGGCTAATGTTTATGGCTATGTTTTAACAAGTGTAAATGGCTATAATCAAGTTGATGAAGAAGTATTTCATCAAATAAATGATACTACAGGAATTATTGTTATTGGTAATAGCTCAGGGCTTTCTTACTCTGCAAAAGTCAGTTCACATAAGTACGATGTTTTATCGCTTAGTACTTCTATTATGGATACCTCTGGAGTAACTATTACTTCCATAAAAGGCTTAGATAAGGCTAATGCTTATATCAAGTATTACCCCAACCCCACTGAAAATCTGTTAAACATTAGCAGTTCTGAAAAAATCAATTCAGTAAGGGTAATAAATATAGCAGGACAAACGCTAATGTTCCAAAGCATGAGTCAATTAACGAATTGTACTTTAACCTTAGCTGATCTGCCAAGTGGAATATACTTCATTGAGGTTTCAGGCGAAGATTTTAAAGAAATTCAAAAAGTTCAAAAGAGATAGAAAACCGTCTCTACTGTAAATGAAAAGCCGAAGGCAGTGCCTTCGGCTTTTTTAATTTTAAAAGGCAATTATTCTTAATTGCTTGCTAGCTCATTTGAAAAATTAACCGAGCTTGCCATTGGGTTTAAATCATTCAAAACATAAGTTTGAGTTCCCATAAGCGTATTAAATCTCACTTCTTCTCCCTCTGTAAATTGAGCGATTTCTGTAGATTCTTCTCCTTTAATAAAACTCCAACTTTGATTCGATTCAGAGTAAACCATGGTTCCCATATCTTCAAGTCCATCAACATTTACCTTTTCAAATTTCATTTGATTTTTCGTAGCTGTAAGCTTGTAGTTTTGTCCTTTAAAAGCCATAAACTGCTCTTCCACCTCACCGGCTTCCATAGCAATTGGGTTTGAACCACCCCAGAATTCGATCAAGTTAAAAATGACCACATCAAGAAAACTTGCTACACCATAAATTGGAATAATATTCATGGCATAAAAAAGCAAAGTTTTAACAAACTTACTATCTGACACACTATCATTCCATTCGTAGATTTTTTTAGTTAACTCAAATGAACCAAAGCAACCAGTTTGTGTAATCATGATTGATGCAGCAACTGCTGTAAAGAGAATCTTTTTCATAAAAAATAATTTAGGGTTAAGTCCTAAAGATAGAAAGGATAAAAATCCAATCGGCAATAATTAGAAAAAGATTATGAACAATCGAATTACCCCCTGGTTTTTTTATAAAGTGGCACGGTAGAACAAGGTTCGCCGTACATTAAAATTTTAGCGTAAGGCTGCAACATTTCGGTGAGTTTTACATAAGCAGAAGGTGGAACTTCTTTTTTACTACAGCCTTTAATTACCACTTTGGCATCTTCGTATTCTTTGGGCTTTATGTTTTGTGCGATGGCTTCTTCAAAAATCAGGCTTTCCAATTGAGCTAAATCACCAAAGCAAACCTTTTTGGCAAAAGGTGCCAGTTTTGTGGCTAAGAGCATATACGCCCAAGTAGGAACTATGGCATCCACAGAGCAATGCAGAGCTACAAATTGGTCTTGATATTGACTCCAATTGTGTTCTTTTACAAAAGCACGAAAATCCTTTTCTTTCAAGGCAATTCCCTCCCAAAGATTTTCTTTAATGTCGTACAACACTCTTTCGCCCTCTGGGTAGAATTCTTCTAAATCTACTGTGATTAAGCCACTTTTGGCCACTCTATTAACAATTTCTTCTGCCATAGCTTTTTTATTAATTTTTTATTCTTTTTTTTTCCATTGATGAAAAAAGAAACAAAAAAATCTAGACCATTTCACAATTTAAGCCTTCCACTCCTAAATGGCGATGGTTTCGGTGATCTCCCACCGAATCAATCGGGGGAGCTTCCTCAATCATTAGCTCCATTTAGTTCGCTGCAGCCATAAATTCCGAAAAAGGTCATCCTAAAAATAAAATAATGTGTTTGAAAATCATAGCTCTAATTTAGAGAGCTCGAAAACAAGACTTGCGAAATTTTTAACCTAATCCAATTTTTGAATTCAGGGCTCAAGCTCGAGGCTTGCGCAGTTTAGAAAATCAATGAGTTTACAACCGTAAATGAATGTTTTCTAAACAAGCGTAACGAAGAGATTGAGTTCATGAAACAAAAATTTACATGAAGCCAAGTTCGAGCATCGCCTCCTCACTCATCATCTCCTTCCCCCAAGGTGGATCCCAAACGATTTCAACCTTTGCCGATTTTACACACCAACAACCGGCTGCTTTGGTTTCTACCTCATTGGGTAAACTTTCAGCCACTGGGCAGTTTGGCGAGGTCAATGTCATTTCAATAACCACATTAAACTCATCATCTACCTTTACAAAGTAAATTAGGCCTAAATCGTATATATTTACTGGAATTTCAGGGTCATAAATGGTTTTCAAAACCTCTATCACCTGATTCTCTACATCCTTCTTACTTAAATCTTTTGGGTCTTTTTTATCCATATTCTTAAGCTTTTGCTTGAAAAGCAATCCCGTACAATTTCATTTTTTTGATCATACTCACCAATCCATTAGAACGAGTAGGCGACAAATGCTCTTTCAATCCGATTTGGTCAACAAAGTATAAATCTGATTCTGCAATTTCTTTGGGTGTACTTTCCGAAAGTACTCGAATCATCAAAGCAATGATTCCTTTGGTAATGATGGCATCACTATCTGCTGTAAAGTATAACTTTCCGTCTTCTTTCAATTGTGCATCTAACCACACCCTTGACTGACAACCTTTAATGATGTTTTCTTCTATTTTTTTATCTTCTTCAATTAAGGGAAGTTCTTTGCCTAAAGAAATGATGTATTCATACTTGTCCATCCAGTCTTCAAACATAGAAAACTCATCAATTACCTCTTCTTGTCGCTCTGAAATTTGACTCATTACTTTAGCATATTAATCGCTCTATTTAAGGCTTCCATAAATACATCTACCTCTTCTTTTGTATTGTAAAAAGCAAAGCTTGCCCGAACGGTACCAAGCACTCCAAAGCGCTGCATTAAGGGTTGTGTACAATGGTGACCTGTTCTCACTGCCACACCCATTTTATCGATAATTACGCCTAAATCGTAGGCATGTATCCCGTCCACAACAAACGAAATAACGCTTGCTTTTTCTTTAGCCTCTCCGATTATTCGTAAACCTTCTACTTCTTTTAATTTCTGGGTAGCATATTGCAACAAATCAGCTTCATGTTTATGAATGCTTTCCCAATCTAGCTGATTCAAATAATCAATAACTGTAGCTGTAGCTATTCCTCCTGAAATGTGGGGAGTTCCTGCCTCAAACTTATGTGGCAATTCATTGTAAGTCGTCTTTTCAAAAGTGACGGTTTTAATCATATCTCCACCGCCTTGATAAGGAGGCATGGCTTCTAAAACTTCTTTTTTTCCATATAAAATACCAAGACCGGTTGGACCAAACATTTTATGCATTGAAAACACATAAAAATCAGCTCCAATTTCTTGAACATTTATTGGCATATGAGGAACCGCTTGCGCTCCGTCAATTAAAACAACTGCATTTTGAGCATGCGTCAATTTCACAATTTCCTTAACTGGATTAACCGTTCCTAAGGTGTTAGAAATATGAACCACAGAAACCAACTTGGTTCTTTGGCTTAGCATTTCTCGGAAAGCTTTCATATCCAACTCACCTTGATTTGTGACTGGAATCACTTTTAAAATGGCTCCTTTCTCTTCACAAATCATTTGCCAAGGCACAATGTTAGAGTGGTGCTCCATGCCAGAAATGATAACCTCATCCCCTTCCTTCAAATTTTGTCTCCCAAAAGTTGAAGCTACAAGGTTAATTCCATCAGTAGTTCCTTTGGTGAAGATAACTTCTTCTGTATGAGCTGCAGATATATAAGCACGCATTTTTTCACGGGCCACTTCATAAGCAGTTGTTGCTTCTTGACTCAGAGTATGCACCCCACGGTGAATATTGCTGTTTTCTTCCGAATAATATTTTTGAATGGCATCAATTACACTTTTGGGCTTTTGAGCTGTTGCTCCATTGTCGAAATAAACGAGTGATTTTCCATTTACTTTTCTGTTTAAAATGGGAAAATCTGCTCTTACTTCTTCAAGCTTAAAGGTATTGTCTAGCACTTCATTCATTTACTTAATGCCTTGGTAGTGTTTGTTAATAAAGGCTTCTACTTCTTCTTTTACAGAATCAACCGTTATATGCTCAAGAACATCCGAGGCATAGGCATTGAGCAGAACCGCTCTTGCACTCTTCTCTGAAAGCCCTCTAGAACGCAAATAAAACAAAGCCTCTTCATCCAATTGACCGGTAGTAGAACCATGGCTACATTTTACATCATCTGCATAAATTTCCAATTCTGGTTTAGAATTTATGCTTGCATCGTCTGTTAAAACCATATTGGCGTTCGACTGATAGGCATTGGTTTTTTGTGCCTCACGGTGAACATAAACCTTCCCATTAAAAACACCCGTAGATTTATCATCCATAATGCCTTTATACAACTCATGCGACTCGCAATTGGGATCTCTATGGAATACATAAGTATGATTATCGACATGTTGTTTGTCTTGCAACAAATACAAGCCATTGAGCCAAGTTTCCGTATGCTGACCCAACAAATCTATATTCAAATTATTTCTCACCAGGCTTCCACCTAAAGTAAAAGTGTTAATCTTAAATACACTATCTGCCTTTTGCTCTACTTGTTCGCAGGCAATTTGAAAGTCTTCCTTTCCTTCTTCTTGTATTTTATCAATACTCAAGTTTGCTCTACGGTCTACAAAAGCTTCTGTAAGCATATTGGTAAAAGAACTTCCCTTTTCAGTAGAAATCGTTTTCAGAACCACCTTAGCAGAACTGCCCTCTTCCATAATGAATAAGTTTCTGGGATTGGCTACAGCTCCTTCTGAATCAAGTATGTTTATCACATAAAAAGGCTCTTCTGTTTGAACTCCCTTTTCCACATGCAAAAAAGCTCCATCTTGATGGTAAGCTGTATTGATTGCCGCAAAAATTTCACTATCATCTTTACTTAAAGTGGCGAACTTTTGGGGCATAATTGCACTATTTTCTTTCGCAACAGAAAGGCTTGAAAAATGCACCCCTTTTTGTTCTTCTGACCAACTTAAGGCTTTGTGGAAATAGCCATTAACTAGAACAATGCAGTTTTTTGCTGGTACAGAAAGTTCCAAATCCAATTCTCCTTCTGGAAAATCTGTTTGGTAATTTCCTTTGATGATTTTATTGACTCTTGTGTATTTCCAATACTCTGTTTTTGAAGTTGGAAATGCCAGAGCTTTAATTTTCTCCTTAACTTCATCTCTTTTCTTTCTTGAAAATTCAACATCAAATGAAAAGTCTAAATTTTTGAAATGTGAGAGAAAATCATCCTTCGTTTGTATCGCTACTGTTTCCTTCATTCTGTGCGCTTTAGGCTTTAACAGCATCATTTTCTTTAATCCAATCGTAACCTTTTTCTTCTAGCTCTAGGGCTAAGTTTTTGTCTCCAGTTTTTACAATTTTTCCATTGTATAAAACATGTACAAAATCAGGCACAATGTGATCTAAAAGTCTTTGATAATGCGTAATTACAATGCTTGCATTCTCTTTAGTTTTCAATTTATTCACCCCTTCTGAAACAATTCGTAAAGCATCAATATCAAGCCCTGAATCGGTTTCATCTAAAATGGAAAGCTTAGGCTCAAGCATAGCCATTTGAAAGATTTCATTTCGCTTCTTCTCTCCTCCTGAAAATCCTTCATTTACCGAACGATTGGTCAATTTTCCATCCAACTCAACCAATTTTGATTTCTCTTTTACGGTTTGCAAAAACTCCTTTGCACTCATTGGCTCAAGACCTTTCTTTTCACGAATTTCATTGATAGCTGTTTTCAAGAAATTGATGTTACTTACACCTGGAATTTCTACAGGATACTGAAAAGCTAAAAAGACTCCAGCTCTCGCTCGATCCTCAGCTTCCATTTCCAATAAATCTTCGCCTAAAAAGTCAATCGAACCTTCGGTAACTTCATATTCTTCTCTACCTGCTAAAACACTTGCCAAGGTACTTTTCCCAGAACCGTTTGGTCCCATTATCGCGTGTACCTCTCCAGCTTTTACTTCTAGGTTTATTCCTTTTAAGATTTCGTTTCCTTCAATTGAAGCATGTAAATTTTCAATCTTAATCATGTTGATTTGTTTGTCTATTCGTTCTAATTATATAATCTATCCAACCGAGCCTTCAAGGCTAATCTCCAATAACTTTTGTGCTTCTACCGCAAATTCCATAGGCAATTGATTTAAAACCTCTTTGCAATACCCATTTACAATTAGGTTTATTGCGGTTTCTTCATCCATTCCTCTTTGCTTGCAGTAAAAAATTTGGTCTTCTCCAATTTTAGAAGTCGTGGCTTCGTGTTCCACTTTTGAAGATTTGTTGTTCACTTCAATGTAAGGGAAGGTATGCGCGCCACAATCATTCCCCATCAGAAGCGAATCGCATTGCGTAAAGTTTCTGCTGTTGGTCGCATTTTTATTAATTCGCACTAAACCGCGATAGGAATTCTCAGCTTTTCCTGCAGAAATTCCTTTTGAAATAATGGTACTCTTGGTGTTTTTACCAATGTGAAGCATTTTACTTCCAGTATCTGCTTGCTGATGATTGGCCGTTACTGCTACAGAATAGAATTCTCCAACAGAGTTATCTCCTTTTAAAACACAACCAGGATACTTCCAAGTCACAGCAGAACCTGTTTCAACCTGAGTCCATGAAATTTTAGCATTGTTTAAACAAAGCCCTCTCTTGGTTACAAAGTTGTAAATACCACCTTTCCCTTCTTTGCTTCCAGGATACCAGTTTTGTATCGTTGAATACTTAATCTCTGCATTATCCAAAGCAATTAACTCTACCACAGCAGCATGCAATTGATTCTCATCTCGCATAGGAGCAGTACAACCTTCTAGATAGCTAACATAACTACCTTCATCGGCTACTACCAACGTTCGCTCAAACTGACCAGTATTGGCTTCGTTAATTCGGAAATAGGTAGATAATTCCATTGGACATCTTACTCCTTTTGGAATGTAGCAAAACGAACCATCTGTAAATACAGCAGAATTAAGTGCAGCATAGAAATTATCAGTAGACGGAACGACTGTTCCAAGATGTTTTCTTACCAAATCTGGATGTTCTTGAACCGCTTCGCTAAACGAACAAAAAATGATTCCCAACTCGGCTAACTTATCTTTAAAAGTAGTTTTTACAGAAACACTATCAATAACCGCATCTACGGCCACACCAGTTAAACGCTTTTGTTCATCAAGTGAAATCCCTAGCTTTTCAAAAGTCTCAAGCAATTCCGGATCTACTTCATCTAAACTTTCTAACTCTTTCTTTTTCTTAGGTGCTGCATAATAATGCAAATCTTGAAAGTCAGGTTTAGGGTATTTCAAATGCGCCCACTCTGGCTCAATCATTTCTTGCCAAACCTTCAACGCATTTAAACGGTACTCCAGCAACCATTCTGGCTCATTCTTTTTAGCTGAAATAAACCGAATGATATCTTCATTCAATCCTTTTGGAGCTTTGTCTGATTCTATATCGGTATAAAAGCCGTATTTATATTCCTGCGAGGTAACCTCCTCTAACAATTCATCTTCACTTGCCATATCCTGTCTACTTAGGTTTGCCTTAAATTGAAAAACTTTCGCCGCAACCACATGTTCTTGAGGCGTTTGGATTGATAAAACTAAAGCCTTTGCCATTCAATCCATCAGAGAAATCCAATTCCGTTCCAACGAGGTACAAAACACTTTTTTTATCTACTAAAATTTTAACTTGATTGTCTTCGATAAGCTTATCGTCATCATGTTGTTCAGAGTCAAACTCTAAATTGTACATCAAACCTGAACAACCACCGCCTTTTACTCCAACTCGAACAAAACTATCTTGTGCCTTACCTTCTGATTGAAGCAGGTTGAAAATTTTGTCTCGAGCACTATCTTTTACTTTAATCATAAGCGCTAGCATTAATTTTTTGCAAAGTTACTTATCTTAATTTAGATAAAGTCTAAATAAGCATTCAAAACTACCCTAACTAACAGTTGTTCAATTGCTTTGTTTTACAAAAGGCTTAGTCTGTTCTAAATCAGATAAGAAGAATGCTTTAACTAACTTTGCCCCATGCAAGA
Organism: uncultured Flavobacteriales bacterium; assembly: GCA_964001305.1. Taxonomy (GTDB): domain Bacteria; phylum Bacteroidota; class Bacteroidia; order Flavobacteriales_E; family Vicingaceae; genus CAJXMH01. Next base: position 170,658 of record CAXFAI010000044.1, on the reverse strand, counting down.
AAATAATTTTGAACCCACGCCACTAAACAGCTTAGGCGAATTTGGCCTAATAAAAAAGCTAACGGAAAAGATTGAACTCAAACAACCTTCATCCATAAAAGGAGTTGGAGATGATGCTGCAATTATAAAACCTAAAAGATCACATGTACTTGTTTCGACTGACATGCTGGTAGAAGGAGTTCATTTTGACTTGCTTTATACACCTTTAAAACACTTGGGCTACAAAGCTGCAGTCGTTAATTTCTCCGACATCTATGCCATGAATGCACGTCCGACACAAATCACAGTTTCTGTAGCAGTTTCAAACCGCATGTCGGTTGAGGCGATGGAGGAAATTTACGAAGGGATTAATCTTGCTTGTGAAATTTACAATGTAGATTTAGTGGGTGGAGACACCACTTCTTCATTAAGTGGATTGATGATTAGTGTTACCGTTTTAGGCGAAGCAGATGAAGACAAAATCACCCAAAGAAGTGGAGCTCAAGAGAATGATTTGATTTGTGTAAGTGGAGATTTAGGAGCCGCTTATGCTGGACTACAAGTACTGGAAAGAGAGAAAGCTGTTTTTCAAGAAGATGCTAAGATTCAGCCAGACTTGAGCGGAAAAGATTACATTTTAGAAAGACAATTAAAGCCTGAAGCAAGAAAAGAATTAATTGACTTTTTCGAAAAAGAAGGGGTTCAACCCAATTCAATGATTGACATATCTGATGGACTATCATCTGAATTGATTCATTTGGCAAAAGCCTCAAAAGTGGGCTTGCAGATTTATGAAGACAAATTACCAATAGACCCTACCACCGTAAGCACTATGGAAGAATTTAAAGTTGATGCTACCTTGGCCGCTTTAAACGGAGGAGAAGATTATGAACTTCTTTTCACAGTGCCTTTAGATTATCATGATAAAATAAAAGACACGCCAGGAATTACCATTATTGGTCATGTAACTGAAGAGAACTCAGGTTGTCACATGATTGGCAAAGGAACAGGAAGCCTCATTCCATTGAAAGCTCAAGGCTGGGAGTCGCATAAAGAAGAGTAAAAAGTTAAAAGTTTTAAGTATTTAAAGTTTCTAGTTACATTTAATCAAAAAACTATGAAACCGATTATACTTTTTGCGCTAGTGGCGGGCGTTCTTACTTCTTGTAACACTGAACAAAAGCAAACAAATAAAAACAATAGACCAACTTTTGAGCTAGGCGAAATTGTGAGAGCCGACTCGATTGAACTGTATTATGAATTCCCTTCTGATATAAAACTTTACTTGGATACTTGCGAAAAGCCATGGGCAAACCAAAAAGCAGGAACTGAATATTCCTACATTGGAATGGAAAGAGAAACTGACGAACAGTTTTATGGCAAGTATGGCAAACCAAGACCGATGAGTAATTCCGACTTTGCTGTTTTTAAAAACGCATATAAGCCAGTAAATGCTAAGACTTATATTCTTAATCGAGCGGCTAAAGAGCAAGTGTTAATTATCAACGAAGCCCACCATAAGCCAAAACATCGATTTTTTACCAGAAGTCTACTTGAAGAACTTTACAATAATGGCTTCCGTTACTTAGGTTTAGAAACTTTGACAAATAGAGGAGAAATATCTGACTTTGAGCTTAACCAAAGAAAATACCCAATTAAACTTTCTGGAACTTACTCGAAAGAACCACAGTTTGGCAATTTAATCCGAGAAGCCTTAGAAATTGGATACACTTTATTCCCTTATGAAGGAGAAGGAAATGGAAAACCACGAGAAATTAATCAGGCTAAAAACATTGTTGCATTTATGGAAAAGAACAAAAATGGGAAGTATCTCATTCACTGTGGATATGCACATGCCACCGAAGGCCAAATGCAAGGAAGTTGGGAAAAAGCAATGGCAGGAAGATTGACAGAATACACTGGAATAAACCCATTAACGGTTAACCAAACCAAATTTGACAATCGTTTTGACTTTTCTTATTTAAATCCATTATCAAAGCGACTAAATATTAGTGAACCAACTGTATTTCTTGACTCGAATCAGCTTTCTTATTTAGGTAAACGAAATGACAGTGCTTTTGATATCATGGTTTTTCATGAACAGGCGAAGTATGAAATAGCTAAACCCAATTGGCTTGTAGAAAACGAAAATGTTTGGATTAGAATACCTGATAGTTTGGTCAATTTGAAAAAACCATACTTTGCTATGGCCATTCTACAAAATGAATACGGCAACGAAGCTATACCATATGATTTAGATGTTCTGACAAAAGAGAAAGAAGAGATTCTTTTAGCATTAAAGCCTGGGCTTTACACATTACATTTTCAAAACAAACTTGACTCTGCTGCTAGGGTATTATTAAAGGTCAACTAATCATTCAACTTCAAAACTGCTAGGAAAGCATTCTGAGGTACCTCGACGCTACCTATTTGACGCATGCGTTTCTTTCCTTCTTTTTGCTTTTCAAGTAACTTACGTTTACGACTTATATCACCACCATAACACTTAGCAGTTACATCTTTTCGAAGAGCTTTAACGGTTTCTCTTGCAATGATTTTTGCTCCAACTGCTGCTTGTATGGCAATATCAAACTGTTGTCTTGGAAGTAATTCTTTTAACTTCAAACAGATTTTTTTCCCTAACTCAAAAGCTTTGTCTTTATGAATTAATGCAGAAAGCGCATCTACTTGATCTCCATTCAGCAGCAAATCCATTTTAACTAAGCTCGATTTTTGATAGCCAATTGGGTAATAATCAAAAGAAGCATAACCGCGTGACATGGTTTTCAATCGGTCATAAAAATCGAAAACAATCTCAGCTAAAGGGATGTGAAAAGTCAACTCAACACGGTCGGTGGTTAAATAAACCTGATTTTGCAACTCCCCTCTTTTCTCGATACACAAATTCATAACTGCACCAATGTAATCCGACTTGGTAATAATTTGTGCTTTTATAAAAGGTTCCTCTACCCGATCCAACAAAGTAGATTCAGGCAAGTCAGAAGGATTATTAATCATAATGCGATCTTCTGGCTTTTTTACTAAATAAGCGTAATAAGAAACGTTGGGAACTGTGGTAATGACCGTCATGTCAAACTCACGCTCTAAGCGCTCTTGAATAATTTCCATGTGTAGCATTCCTAGAAAACCACAACGAAAACCAAACCCCAAAGCCGCAGAAGATTCTGGCTCAAAGGTCAAAGAAGCATCATTGAGCTGAAGTTTTTCCATGGCCTCTCTCAATTCTTCATATTCATCTGTATCTACAGGATAGATACCGGCAAAAACCATGGGTTTTACATTTTCAAACCCTTTAATGGCTTCTTGACAAGGATTAGCAACGGTTGTTAAAGTGTCTCCTACTTTTACCTCACGTGCTGTTTTAATTCCTGAAACAATATATCCAACATCCCCAGTTTTTATGACTTGACGGGGCTCTTTTTTCAGCTTTAATACTCCAACTTCGTCTGCTCCGTATTCTTTGCCAGTGTTTACAAATTTTACTTTGTCACCTTTTTTTATTTCGCCATTCAACACTTTAAAGTATGCGTGAATTCCACGATAAGAATCAAAAACAGAATCAAAAATTAGCGCTTGTAAAGGTTTGTTTGGATCACCTTCCGGATGAGGAATTCGATCTACAATGGCATTTAAAATATCTTCTACACCTTCGCCAGTTTTTCCACTGGCAGCCAAAATATCGTCTCGGTTGCAGCCAATCAAATCTACAATTTGATCTTTCACCTCTTCAGGCATGGCCGAAGGTAAATCTATCTTATTTAGAACTGGAATAATTTCCAAATCATGTTCTAAGGCTAAGTATAAATTCGAGATAGTTTGTGCTTGAATTCCTTGAGAAGCATCTACAATAAGTAAAGCCCCTTCACAGGCTGCAATAGATCGAGAAACTTCATAGGAAAAATCAACATGACCAGGAGTATCAATCAAGTTTAAAATATACTTTTCATTTTCTCGAGCAAAGTTCATCTGAATAGCATGACTCTTGATGGTAATTCCACGTTCACGCTCCAAATCCATATCATCAAGCGTTTGTGCTTGAAGCTCTCTCAATGTAATAGTTTGCGTTTTTTCTAGCAAACGGTCTGCCAATGTACTTTTCCCATGATCAATGTGGGCAATAATGCAAAAATTCCGAATGTGCTCCATACCTATATCTTCAAGGCCTCAAAAGTAAGTTTTTATAGAATCAAAATTCTTGAATTAAAGATGCAACTAATAAGTATTTATATGCGTCATCATTGGCAAGTAAAGAAATAAGCATTGTAAAAGAGCGGAAAATTCCGTTTCTTTACGGATTGCAATACAATTTAGAACAACTAACTACTTACTATATTTCAATGAGAAAGTTTTCATTTTTAGTGTCATTAAGTTTTTTAATTCTTTTTATTGGGAGAATAGAAACCAAAGCACAATCACAAGTATGGGCCGGAGGGTATATTGAAATTGACTATGTTGGAGATGAAAAATATCCAATGTCTTTACCCTTAGATTGGGATAACAATAACTTTATCAATTACAGTAAAAGAGATTTCGGTGGAGCTTCTTCTAACTTTGTCGTTAGTCCCACACAAGGTGGAAATAGAGTTCTTGCTACACAAAAACTTACTGGTTCTCAAGCTACAGCAAATACCCAATTAGGCAATAAACTTTCTTCACCGATACCCTTTGCAACTGGTCAAACAACAATGATGGCAAGAATTTATTCTCCTCTTATTGGTTCAGTCATTAGACTAAGAGCAGAAAATTCTAGTAACCCATCAGAATTTGTTGAAACAGAAATATCAACTGCAACAGCTAATTCATGGGAAACACTTCCTTTTGATTTTTCTAGTCCAGTAGCTACGTCACCAGCCTTAGATTTCAACATTGACTATGATGTCTTGTATATCTATTATAATTACGGAGTATTAGGTCAAGGGAATACTTACTACTTAGATAGTTTATATTTAGATGGTGCCGCTCCTGACAATTATCGTGACTTACCTCAGCCATACCAAGTCACACTTCACTTTTACAGAGATAACATACCAAATGGTGTAGCTTTAACTGGAACAAAAACTGTTACAATTAGCTCTAAATCTCTTAACATATCACAGAATTTAGTTTTAGATAGAAGGTTTAACGAAGGACCTGTAGTTCAATATTGTTTAAACAATAGCCGAGTATTAACCGAAGGGGCTTTATACCAAAACACAAGTCCAGTTGTTTTACCTCCGGCCCGAGATTGGGTTATTTCCTTTTCAGGCGAAGCTCGTTCTTCAGAATATAACAATGTGCGCCCTGCTCAACTTTTCTACATTGAAACTCTTTTAAACAACTTCTATGTTGGTGCTATTACAGGCTTTCAAAATGGAAGTCCAAATAGAGTATTCAACCCAAGAAAATACAATTCAGCTGAATTGGTAAATACTGATCCTGTTGCTTCTTTTTTAGTTGGCAAAAGATATACATATCAGGTACCATTGTTTGATCAGAAAAATAATGACATTTTAAGCTATGAATTTGCGAACGCTAGAGCGGAAAATGCTACCACTGCATTAACATACCTGCAGCCAGCTTATCCTTTTGATCAACCATTACCCATTGAAGGCCAGCAACTTATTTTAGACCGTAGTTCTGGAACAATGGCATTCACTCCAAGTACGCGTTTTACTAGTCTTGTGACTTTTAAGATAAACGAACAAAGAAGAGTTTATTATAATGATGCAGCAACAAATACAATTCTTGCAAAAGATACTTTTGTTAATACCACTTTTTACGAATCTCGCTTTATCTTTGATGACGACGGCAACTCTAGACTTCCTGACTTTGAAGGAGTTGAAGCCGTTTTTGACCCTTCTTTAGGTGAAGACAGATATGTTTCTACCTACAATTCAGTTGAAGATGCATTTGAGTTTGATTGTGGTACAGATACCTTAACTTTTAATTTATCAGAGCCTTTGCTATGTTCTTATATAGATAAAACTGATTTTAGAATCGGACTTGGATATGATAGAATGGACACATTAGCTGCGTTTATAAACGAAGCATACTACGCTTACATTACACCTACTGAACCAGTTAGTCCAATAAAAAATAGAATGCGGTCATGCAGCTCTGTAGGAGAGTTTAACCAAGTTACACTAATTTTACATAAACCACTTGGCCCAGGAGAATACAACATCTTTTTTAGATATGGTAGCAATGACAGCACAACCATCAAAAACAAATGTGACTATGAATTACCCATTAATCAACCCTATGTAAAGGTTTATATTAATGATGATTTTACTTATGACCATCCAATTGAGGATCATACCTACTGTTTTCCAGCAGTGACCGATAAAACTCCAAACTATCCTGTAGATTCAGCTTTTCAAACAAATGCACAGTTTGACCCTAGGGTTTTTTATACTTGGAAAATGGACCCTCTAGACCCTCTAACTCCAATTGATACAATTTACAATACGGAAATTAGTAAGCATCCAAATGATGGTAAAAGATGGGCTTTTCATGACATTAGTATTCCTCGTTCAACTAATCCTAATGCTAGAGTTAATACAGTAACCTGGCAGGTTGGAGTTGGACTAGACTATAGTGTATACCACCCAAATACAGGTGCGTTAATCAGAGAATCAATTTGTTATGATACTGACATTTTTAGAGTCACTCGCTATGAAAATCCTCCAGTTGAAATCCCAGATTATGATTTATGCCCTGAAGATGACTTTCCTATAATAGATTTAGAAAAACATGTAGTAAATGATGGAGCAATAGCAAGTCAAATTACTTTTTCTAGACTACTAAATACCTTTTCAGATATTCCTACAGCCAAAGATTGGGCTAACCCCAAAGACTGGCTTGTTATTAGCTCAGGTAGATCATCTTTAGCTTTGCCAGGACAAGAAGTTAATAAATTTAATGTTTTTGCCACTACAGTGCCTTTTAACATTGCGGGCCATACTTGTTATGAAAGAGATACTTTCAGAGTAGTTAAAAATCAAGTCATAGCTGATTTATACACAGAAAGCAACTCTGAATTAAGCAGTTACTCTGTTACAGACACAACAATTTGTCCAAATGCCCCTTTTAATAGTGTTCAAATTGCAGAAAATATGTTTCCTGATTCAATGGAGTATAAATGGTTTCAAGATGGAAATTTAATAAGCGGAGCTAATGATAGCGTATACTCCATATCAGATGAAGGCACATTCCTTATTGAAGTAACAAAAAGGTCTGCTTTTGGAAGTACCTGTGATGCAAAAGATTCTATTCGAGTATATCTTGCGGATAAATTAGATAGCATGAATGCCGCTTGTAGAGATATTTCATTTAAAGATGGAAGTGTCATCCAAAACTTCAATTGGGATGTAGCACCAGGAGCTGATGGTTATGAAGTTAGAGGAATTACACCAGGTGGTGATTCGCTTCCTTGGGAAGAAGCGAATGGCCTTTATGGAATTCAGCATAAGATTATTGGACAACAAATGAAATTACAAGTTAGAGCTTATAATAATGAAGTTCCTGATGGTGCAAGCTGTAAGTATGGTCCGATAATAACAGCAGAAGCTTGTGACGCAATTGTTAGACCAATCAATGTATTTACTCCAAATGGAGATGGTATTAATGATTACTTAGCATTTACTTTATTAGAATTGTATCCAGGTAGTTTATTGCAAGTATTCAACCGATGGGGAGAAAAAGTATTTGAAGACAATAACTATTACAATGATTGGGATGGTGAAGATTTGAAAGCCGGAACCTACTTCTACATATTGAAGATTAATGATGTCTTATATCCCGAACCATTTAAAGGAACCTTCACAATAATACGTTAATTAATATTTAATTTGATGTAAAGGCCTTCATAATGAAGGCCTTTGTATTTTTGCAGACTACTAACAAAATTAAATCGAAGTGCAAGTAATCAAACAACTTGAAAATTCGAAGAATACTTTGTTTTCTTTTGAAATTTTACCACCATTAAAAGGTAAGAGTATTGACTCTATTTATGAAGGCATTGATCCATTAATGGAATTCAAACCCGCATTTATCAATGTAACCTATCATAGAGAAGAGTTTATTTATAGGAAGCGAGAGAAAGGATTTCTTGAAAAAATAGCTATTAAAAAAAGACCTGGTACGGTTGGTATTTGTGCCGCTATTAAGCACAAGTATAATATTGATGCAATACCGCATCTTATTTGTGGAGGATTTACGAAAGAGGAAACAGAAAATGCATTAATTGATTTGCATTTCCTTGGAATAGATAATGTGCTTGCATTAAGAGGTGACCCCATTAAAACGGAACAACATTTTGTTCCAGAACCAGGCGGGAATAAATACGCAGTGGATTTGGTTAAACAAATTGTAGAATTAAATAAAGGCATATACATCGATAAAGAAATAGAAAATGCTACTCCTACAAATTTCTCAATTGGCGTAGCAGGTTATCCTGAAAAACACTTTGAGTCTCCAAATATGAGGACTGATATCAAACGTCTTAAAGAAAAAATTGATTCCGGAGCTCACTATGTAGTAACCCAACTATTTTTTGATAATCAAAAGTTTTTTGACTTTGTTAAACTCTGCAGAGAGGAAGGTATTTCAGTACCGATTATACCAGGTATAAAGCCTTTAGAATCTTTAAGGCATATTAGCTTTTTACCAAAGTTCTTCAATATAGACTTACCTTCTAACTTAACGGATGAGTTGGAAAAATGTAAAAACAACGATGATGTGAAAAAGGTAGGTATAGAATGGGCAATACAACAATCTAAGGAGTTAGTTGAGTTTGGAGTGCCATGCATTCACTATTACACTATGGGCAAATCAAAAACAGTTAAAAGTATTGCAAGCGAAATATTTTAGCTAGCTATTTAATCTAGCAACATATTTCCCGATAATATCAAATTCTATATTTACTTGACTACCTTCCTTCAATGTGTTGAATGTAGTGTGCTTAAAAGTATATGGAATGATCGTTACTGTAAACTGATTATCTGAAACATCAAATGCGGTTAAACTTACTCCATTGATGCAAATAGACCCTTTCTCAACAATTAACTTTGAGGGTTTATGCAACTCAAAAGTAAAATTCCAACTACCAAGTAGCTCCTCTACTTTTGAAACTGTAGCTACCTCGTCTACATGGCCTTGAACAATATGACCATCTAGCCTTCCATTCATTTGCATACAACGCTCCAAATTTATGTTTTGTCCTATAGCCAGATTTGATAAGTTAGTCTTTTTTAAAGTTTCTTCAACGGCCACTACTTCATAAGTACCTAGGCCACAACTCTCAACTGTCAAACAAACTCCATTATGTGCAACGCTTTGATCAACTTTAAGTTCGTTAGAAATTGAGGAAGCAACTGTAATTCTCAAATTTGACCCTTCTTTACTGAGGTTTTTAACTTCTCCTAAAGATTCTATTATACCTGTAAACATTTACTCTCCATTTCGCAGTCCATTCGGATTATGCACATTTACCGTTCCTTTTAGGGTCCTTGGCACTAATCCCTCTAAACTTAATTCATACACTATACAATTGTAAAAGTAAACTCCTTCTTTAACAATGCTATTTGAAGTCTGATCTACTCCATCCCATAAAATATCTGGATCATTTGTTTCAAACACCAAATTTCCCCATCTACTGTAAATATCGATCTCAATACTATCTACATATCTGTAGTCAGGAAATGGAATAAATAAATCATTAATCCCATCTCCATTTGGTGTAAAAATATTAGGTAATTCGTATCGCGGACAATAGTTTATGCAACTATAGTTTGATTTGGTGCTCTCATTATTGGCCGAATCAATAGCTGTTACAACATAGCAACCTGCAATAGAATTTAAATTTTCACGATAAACTTTCTGTGAACTTGAATTAAACTCTGCTAATTGAATCATTTCACCTCCAACAGTTGCAGAACGGTAAACAATATACTTTACCACATCTGATGCACATGAAATCAAAGAGTCATTCCAACTAATCTCAATAAAGTTTGAGTCGCAACTTGACTGAATGCTAAATTGAGGAGCACAAGGTGGTTGAGTATCTTGAGGTATTTCACAAGCTTTTTGTGAATTATTCAATAAAGGAGACTTAACACTAGTTAAGTCGTAAGCTCCAATTGATTTCACATAATAACAATACCTTGTTCCGTTTGCTAAATTTGAATCTAAAAAATGATTGGTTTTACTTATTCCAATCGAATCAAAACCAACTGATGCCGGACTTTCTCGATAAACTACAAAACTATCGTTCTCCCAACTTACTTGAAAATTCCACTGCAATAAAACAGCATTGTCTAAGCTAGTTGTATTTAATTTAATTGAGCTCGCAGAAGGAGAACTTCCAACTAAGATTTTACCTAAACCATAGCTGTATAATTTAACAATATAAGAGTGTCCTATTGTGGTATTTACTCCTAAGAGACGATAGATAGTGTCATTAATTGTAGTTGTTGAATCTATTAGAACTTGACCTTGACTATTTGATTCATAAATTAAATAGCGATAGGGTGCTGGAAATGAGATTGTATCAAGAGTATCTGGTGGTGACCATTCCAAACTAATTTCACCTACATTTTCATCTGTAACCTCAACAGAAACATTTGTTAATATTGGCACAAATTTGCTCACGTTTTCACAAACTTCCTCAGAAGCATAACTTTCTGAACCATCTTCAAAATATGAAGTTATTAAATAGCAGTATTTCCGTCCAGGAACTAAGCCTTCTCCGTTATTATTGTCTTCAAAAGTGGTAAGCTGAACATCATCGATAGTAGCAATTTTTACATAGCCGGTAGATTCAGGAACACCTACTTGGCAATCCGAAGGAACAAATCCAGAAGAATCCAACCTTCTATAAATAAAATAGCCAGAAGCATCTAAGCAAGCAGAATTATCCCAGCTCAAATTTATTTTATCTCTGAAAGAAGAAGCAATCAAATTTTTTGGTGATGGAGCTACAACTAATATGTCTTGAGTTTTAAAACTACTTAGACTTACTTTGCCAACATTAAATGCATCATCAATTGCTTTTATACTAACCCTATAAGGCAACAATCTTACATGATCACAATTGGTATTCCAATAAATAGTATCTCTATGTGGGTTTAAGGCTTGACCCGGATTAAAAATTGCTGGGCTATTTGTGAGTAAGAATGGCTCACCAGTAGCTTCTAAAAACACTTTATCATTATCAGGATCTACCCCTTCAATAGCTGATTTTAAACGACTTCCAGCTTCCACACATACTAATTCGTTTGTATTAATTTCAGGGGGTCTATTAGAGCAGCCAGGTATAACCGTTATTTGCATATCTCTAAATACCTGACCAATTAATACGCCTTCTCGATATTCATTGATAACTATGGCTACATTATAGGTGCCACCCATAGTTGGAGAATCCCAAATTAAATCCCCAGTCTCTGAATCTACATATAAAGAATTTGATGCAGGAGGAAACTCAAAACCAGGAGCTACATTCCCATTAAGCCCCCTACTTTTAGCAATTTGATAGGATAGTGAATCTCCATCAATATCGTACGCACCAGGATTATGCATAAACACCTGACCAACACATGCATCATCTATTGGATCATTTAACAGAATTGGCGAATTATTAAAATTCACTCCAATTGGACTAATTCGCAAAAGGGCCTGAACGTAGAAAGGAACATTTGCAGAATTATCAATATTATCAATTCCTCCATTTCTATTTGGATCACTTAATGAAACAGTATAGTTTCCAGGTCCTGGAAAAGTATGCTGACTTACAAATTCTCTTTTACTAACATTTGTTGTTATTGGGGTAACTCGTGTTTGTGCTATTGAATCTGTACCAGTATTATCACCCCAATTAACTTCTATTACTTTTCGCTGAAAGGCAGGACTAGTAGGGTCAGCATAAATCACAAAAGTAAATTCATAAGTCAACCCAGAAAGGTGTCTGTAGGTAATTTCACCTGCGCGATTGTGAGTCGCATGGGCAACTAGGGAAAAAAGAAAAAAGAAAATGAATAGGCTATTTTTCATTTCTCTTATAAGACGCTAATAATTAATAAGCTGTTGCTCAATATTTTCAGATAATTCTTCAAAACCATATTGTTGATTCCTCAATTGAGGTTTAAAACCTGCTTCTTTAATGGCTTCTTGTATTCCGTCTGCAGTAAATCGGTGTGGAGCACCTGCGACTGACACTACATTCTCTTCTATCATAATAGAACCCATATCATTTGCACCAGAATGCAAACAAATTTGAGCTACTTCCTTACCTACTGTTAACCAACTGGCTTGTATGTTAGGAATGTTGGGTAGCATAATTCTAGAAACGGCTATCATTCTAATATATTCATCTGAAGTCACTTGGTTTTGAATCCCCTTAACTCTTTTCAAAAGAGTACCATCATCTTGAAATGGCCATGGAATGAATGCAATAAAGCCCTTGGCATCTTTAGGTTTTTCAGATTGAACTTCCCTTAACCAAACCAAATGTTCAAAACGCTCTTCCAAGGTTTCAATATGTCCAAACATCATCGTAGCTGAAGTGGTAATATTTAACTGATGAGCAGCACGCATCACATCTAACCATTCTTGACCTGTGCATTTTCCTTTTGAAATCAACCTTCGTACCCGATCGTTTAGAATTTCAGCTCCAGCTCCCGGTAATGAATCTAATCCTGCTTTGTTTAACTCTTGCAAGACTTCCGAATGACTTTTACCTTCTAATTTACATATATGAGCAATTTCAGGTGGCCCTAAAGCATGAAGCTTTAAATTGGGATAAAGCGACTTTAATTCTTTAAAAAGATTAACATAATAAGATAAACCCAATTCAGGATGATGACCTCCTTGCAAGAGTAATTGATTGCCTCCATACTTCATCATTTCCTCAATCTTTACCTTATACTCTTCAATGGAAGTGATGTAAGACTCTTTATGACCTGGAACTCTGAAGAAATTACAAAACTTACAATTTGCAATACAAACATTAGTTGTATTTGCATTTCTATCTATAATCCACGTAACAATGTCTTGATTCGCTTTTCGCTTTCTTATTTCATTAGCAACCCAAGCAAGCTCTGATGTTGGTGCATTTTCAAATAAAAATTGCCCCTCTTCGGCTGTTAGAAACTCTTCCTTTAAGCCTCTTTCTAAAAGATTCTTTATATCCAAATCTGTTGTTTTTCTGATTTCGTTGATAACACCAATTTCCGCTTTAAAATTGTGTTAGATTTGCAACTATAAAATTAAGCAATATTGCGTGTTTGCTAATAAAACACTTATGCATACACCTTGTTTATTTGTTAAGAAAACTTACTATGAAAAAAAAAGGCAATAAGGTTAGAGTAGGAATAAGCATTGGAGACCCGAATGGTATTGGTATGGAAATCATTCTTAAAACCTTAGAAGACCAGCGCATTTGCGAACTATGCACCCCTATTGTTTACAGCCCAAAAAACATTATTGACTTTAATGCTAAATCACTTGGACTAAACAATTTAAGCCTAAATTATTTTAGTAGTATTGATGAATTAAAAGGCAACAAAGCCAACTGCATTGATTTAGGCAAAAGCGAGTTTAAAATAAGATTTGGCGAAGAATCAGCTCAAAGTGGCAAAATAGCTTTACTATCTTTAGATACTGCCATGACTGACCTGAAAGCACAGAAGATTGACTGCCTGGTTACAGCGCCAATTCATAAAAAAGCCATGCAACTAGGTGGATTTAAATATCCAGGACATACCGAATATCTTCAGCATGCAGATCAAGCGGGCGACTCATTAATGCTCATGATAAGTAGAGAGGCAAAAATTGGAGTTGTTACCTCACATATACCCTTAAAAGATGTTGCAAGTACGATTACCTCTGATTTAATTCTCAAGAAAATAAGTTTACTAAATCAATCGTTAAAAACTGATTTTGGGATTCAAAAACCCAAAATTGCTGTACTTGGGCTCAACCCTCACGCAGGAGAAGATGGTGTAATTGGCAAAGAAGAATCGGAAATCATAGTACCTGCTATAAAGCAAGCCAAAAGCATTGAAATTTTGGCCTTTGGACCATATCCAGCCGACGGTTTTTTCGCATCTTCTAAACACCGTGAAGTTGATGGCGTATTAGCTATGTATCATGATCAAGGCTTAATACCATCAAAACTGTTTGCGGCTTCCGAAGGTGTAAACTTTACATCTGGTCTCTCTTTTGTTAGAACTTCACCAGACCACGGAACTGCTTTTGAAATTGCAGGAAAAGGCATTGCAAATGAATCTGCCTTTCGCTCAGCACTGTATCAGGCAATTGACATTGCCAAACAAAGAGCACTTAAAGAAGAGCTGGAAGAAAATGTATTACCAATAAACAAGACGAGAAATAAAAGCGCATAACATTTTTTATTAACTTTGCCCCCTTTCTTTGGATAAAAGGGATAGTATGAAGAAGAAGAAACAGCGATTGATTATTCCTTTTAGTGGCTTAAAATTAGGGGTTCACCACTTTGATTTTGAGATCACATCAGAGTTCTTTGAACAGTTTGACTATTCTTTAATAAAAGACGCAACAGCAAAAATTGAAGTTGCCTTTAACAAAAAGACTACACTCCTTGAATTAGAAATTCAATTACAAGTTTGGGTAAATACATACTGTGATCGTTGTAACGACCCCATTGAAATTGAATTAAATGGAAGTGAAAATTTGATTGTCAAATTTGGAAGCGAAAGCTATTCAGAAACAGACGAAATCAAAATAATTTCTATCGACGACTATGAATTGGATATAACCGCAGAAGTTTATGAATTTATTCATCTTTTGCTTCCATCGAAAGTTGTACATGAAAAGATTGAGGAATGTAATCCTAAAGTAATAGCAAAGCTTAAAGAATTTGATTTGGAAGAAAAAGAAAGTAATCCATCAGAAACAGTAGACCCTAGGTGGGCAGAATTAGAAAAACTTAAACAAGCACATAAAAACGATTAGAAATGGCACATCCTAAACGTAAGATATCAAAAACGAGAAGAGATAAAAGAAGAACGCACTACAAAGCGGAAGCTCCAACTATTGCAACTTGTCCAACGACAGGCATGCCTCATTTATACCACAGAGCACATTGGTATGAAGGCAAACTGTACTACAAAGGCAAAGTAGTATTAGAAAAAGCGGAAGCATAAGTACTTTTTTAAAGCATTCATTAAAAGGTGAAGTCATTCAATGGCTTCACCTTTTAAGTTCAAGGTAAACGCTAAACTACCCTTTCAAAACATTATGTTGTTTGCTCAATTAGCGTTACTTTAGCCCTAATCTACACAGTAAATAGTCTAAAATGACAAAAACAAGAGCTGCAATTACAGCTATCGGAGGACACGTTCCAGAGTATCGTTTGACCAATGAAATTTTGGAAACGATGGTAGACACTACCGATGAGTGGATCACGAGTCGAACAGGAATAAAAGAAAGAAGAATTTTAAAAGGTGAAGGTAAAGGAACTTCAGACATGGCTGTTGAAGCGGTGAATGAACTTCTTTCAAAGCGAGGAATAAAAGCTGATGAAATTGACCTTTTAATCTGCTGTACGGTAACTCCCGACCTTGTTTTTCCAGCTACTGCCAATATAATTACAGATAAAGTTGGTGCCTCAAATGCATTTGGCTTTGATTTAATGGCAGCTTGTTCTGGTTTTCTTTATGGGTTAACAACAGCTAGTAAATACATTGAAAGTGGTCAATACAAAAAAGTAGTGGTTGTTGGTGCCGATAAAATGTCTTCAATTATTGACTACTCTGATCGAACGACTTGTATAATTTTTGGGGATGGTGCAGGCGCTGTTTTACTTGAACCAACCGAAGATGAGATTGGCATCATGGATACCATCATGAAAAGTGATGGCTCAGGAAGAGTACATTTACATCAAAAAGCGGGAGGGTCCGTAAAGCCAGCTTCGCATGAGACAGTAGACGCCAAAGAACACTTTGTTTACCAAGAAGGACAACCGGTTTTTAAATTTGCAGTTACGAATATGGCTGATGTTTCAGCCGAAATCATGGAAAGGAACAACCTTAAAAGTGATGATATTCGTTATTTAGTGCCTCATCAAGCCAATAAAAGAATTATAGATGCAACTGCAAATCGAATGGGAGTGGGAGAAGAACAAGTGATGCTAAATATTCATCGCTATGGTAATACGACCAACGGAACAATTCCACTTTGCTTATGGGAGTGGGAAAAAGACTTAAAAAAAGGAGATAACTTAATACTTTCTGCCTTTGGCGGAGGATTTACATGGGGGTCTGTTTACTTGAAATGGGCTTATGATAGCCAATCATAGACTTGTGTAATTTGATATAATTTTTAATTTAGACAACTACTAATCATATTATAAAAAATTAGATATGAAATTAAGTGAAATTCAAGAGCTGATTAAATTCGTTTCTAAATCGGGTATTAGCGAAGTAGAAATTGAAGACAAAGATTTTAAAATTAACATTAAAACTCCTCCTTTTAAGAGAGGAAAGCAAGCTCAAAATGAGCAGCAAGTAGTAACTCAGGTTATACCTGCTCAGCAAATGGCTGCTATGCCACAGCAAATGCCGGCAGCAGTTGCTCCAGCAGCAAGTCCAGCACTTGTAGCTGAGGTCCCAAAAGAAGAAAAGAAAGAAGACACTCAAAACTACATTGAAATTAAGTCTCCGATGATTGGAACTTTCTATCGTAAGCCTTCACCTGACAAAGCTGAATTTGTTAAAGTTGGAGACTCTATTGGTGAAGGAGATACAGTTTGTGTAATTGAAGCCATGAAGCTTTTCAATGAGATTGAAAGCGAAGTATCTGGAAAAATTGTTAAAGTGCTTGTTGATGATTCTACTCCTGTAGAATATGACCAACCACTTTTCTTGGTTGAACCTGCTTAATCGCAGACACTATTCACTAAAAACAATAGAAGATGTTTAAAAAGGTATTAATCGCCAACAGAGGAGAGATTGCCCTTCGGGTTATTAGAACTTGTAAAGAAATGGGCATTAATACAGTGGCTGTTTATTCAACCGCTGATGCTGATAGTTTGCATGTTCGATTTGCTGACGAAGCTGTATGTATTGGTCCTGCAAAAAGTAGTGAATCCTATTTGAAAATAGCCAATATTATGGCAGCTGCAGAAATTACCAATGCAGATGCCATACACCCTGGGTATGGTTTTCTTTCCGAAAATGCTAAGTTTTCAAAAATCTGTGAAGAACACGGTGTAAAATTTATTGGAGCTTCTCCGGAAATGATTGATGGCATGGGTGATAAGGCGCAAGCTAAATCTACCATGATTAAAGCTGGGGTTCCTACGGTTCCAGGTTCTGAAGGATTGCTAGAAGATTTAAAGCACGCTAAAAAATCAGCGAAAGAAATTGGCTACCCAGTGATGATGAAAGCTACTGCTGGAGGTGGTGGTAAAGGAATGCGTATTATTAAAAGCGAAGATGAGCTTGAAGCTGCTTGGGAAAGCGCTAGAACAGAAGCCGCAGCCGCGTTTGGAAATGATGGCATGTATATGGAGAAGTTCATTGAAGAACCTCGTCATATTGAAATTCAAATTGCAGGTGATCAATTTGGTAACTACTGTCACTTATCTGAACGAGATTGCTCGATTCAAAGAAGACATCAGAAGTTAGTTGAGGAAACTCCTTCCCCTTTTATGACAGATGAACTTCGTGAAGAAATGGGAAATGCAGGAATAAAAGCTGCTGCTGCTGTTAATTATGAAGGAGTAGGGACTGTTGAGTTTTTGGTTGATAAGAATAGAAACTTCTACTTTATGGAGATGAATACCCGTATTCAAGTAGAGCATACCATTACTGAAGAAGTAATCAATTTTGACTTGATTAAAGAACAAATTAAGATAGCAGCAGGGCATAAAATTTCTGGTAAAAACTATTATCCTCAAATGCACTCCATTCAGTGCAGAATAAATGCCGAAGATCCATTTAATGACTTTAGACCTAGCCCAGGTGCTATTACCACTTACCACTCACCAGGTGGACATGGTGTTAGAGTTGATACTCATGCCTATGCTGGCTACGTTATTCCTCCGTACTACGATTCAATGATTTCAAAGCTCATTACAGTAGCTCAAACAAGGGAAGAAGCCATTAAAAAGATGCAAAGAGCGTTAAGTGAATATGTAATTGAAGGAATTAAAACTACTATTCCATTTCATGAGCAATTAATGCAAGACGAGGAATTTAAAGCTGGTAATTGTACTACTAAGTTTATGGACACTTTTAAGTTTTATCCTCCTTCAGAAGATTAAACTTAAAATGATATCAAATAAAAAAGGCTCCAAATTGGAGCCTTTTTTTATGGATGATTATACTGATTTTGAAAATCGATATTTAACTCGCCAAGTTAAATAATACATGATTGGAACAATCACTAGGGTTAAAAAGGTGGCGAATGTCAACCCAAAGATTATGGTCCATGACATTGGCCCCCAGAAAATTACATTATCTCCGCCAATATAAATTTTTGGATCTAAGTTAGAAACCAAGCTAAAGAAGTCAATATTTAACCCAATTGCCAATGGAAACAAACCTAGAATCGTTGTAATTGCTGTTAACAAAACAGGTCTTAACCTCTTTTGTCCACCTTCAACAACGCTCTCAAAAATAGCTTGAATAGGCAACTTGTCTTCTTCTTCTAAATTCAGTTCAATTCGCTTTCTTTCCATGATTAAATTGGTATAATCAATCAAAACAATGGCGTTGTTTACTACTACCCCTGCTAAAGATATAATACCAATCATGGTCATCATAATTACAAAATCCATTTGAAAAATAACTAGACCTAGAAAAACTCCAATCAAACTAAGAATTACTGAAGTAAGAATGATAAATGGTGTGATGGCTGAATTAAATTGCGACACCATAATTAGGAAAATCAAGAAGACTGCAATCATTAAAGCCTTGCTTAAGAAAGCCATTTCTTTGGCTTGCTCTTCTTGCTGCCCAGTGAAACTCATTGATAAGCCTTCCGACATATCATAGTTGTTCATTCTTTCTTTAATTTGATTCACAACTTCAGTTGGGTTTGCATCTTCTAAAACATTAGAAGTAATTGTAACTACCCTTTTCAAATCTTTTCGTTTTACTGCACTAAATGTAGAGGTCTTTTTAGCACTAGCAACCGCTGAAATTGGCACTTGCTTAATTTGACCAGAAGCCTGATCTCTATAAGTAATACGCTGATTCATTAATGCATCTAAATCGTACCTAGAGGTTGAATCAAAACGAATGTTGATTGGGTAATCGTCTTCGCCTTCTTTATAGGTACTAACTTCTTTACCAAATAAAGCTGTTCGTAATGCATCGCCAATTTGTGCCGTTGAAACACTTAATCTTCTCGCTTTCTGACGATCAATAATGATTGGCATTTCAGGTTTTCCTTGCTCTACATCCAACTGTAATTCTTCAATGCCATAAATGTTTGCCTGATTAACGTAAGTAATTATCTCGTCTGCTTCATCTACCAACTGCTGATAATCATCTCCCTTAATTTCAATACTAATTGGTGCACCTTGAGGTGGTCCATCTGAGTTTTTACTTACTGTAATTTGAACTCCAGGATAACTATTTAAAGCGGCACGAACATCCTCCATAACTTCTGAAGTAACAACTCCTCTTCGATCTTGAAATTTGACAAACTGAACGGTAATTCTTGCTTTGTGAGGTGTATTCCCCATAGATGGCCCCTCATTGGGGTCACTTGTTCCGTTTCCAACCTGACCAAGTACTGATTCCACCAAGAAATTTTCACCGTTTTCATCTTCATACTTTTTCATCATTTCAATGACTCGCTCTTCTATTTCTTTGGTCACTTCATTGGTCACATTTATGTCAGTCCCGATGGGCATTTCAACATAAATATTTAAGTATTGAGGCTGGTTAATTGGAAAGAAAATCACTTTTGGCATAAAGGCTCCCAATAAAATAAAAGACACAATCAATAAGCCAAATGTTCCTAGTACAAAGCGTATAGGTCGTTTACGATAAAGGGCAAACTTTAAGAAACGCTCATACATGCTTTCTAACCTAGGGATTATTCGATTCTGAAAAACTGCCGTTGCAGGATTAAAAAAGTGAATGCTCAACAAAATAACAATTGCGGAAATAGCTAATAAATTACCAAAGCCATTTATTCCAACCACATTAAACAAAACACCAATACCTATTAAAATCAAGCTGATTTTATTCCATTTTTTCTTATTGGGATTTTCCTCTTCAACCTTCATAAAGGCTGCAGTAAGCACTGGATTAATCACCAAGGCCACAAATAGTGAGGAAGCTAGAACCGTTATTAAGGTAATTGGTAAGTATTTCATAAACTCACCCATTAAACCAGGCCAAATAGCCAATGGGAAGAAGGCCGCCAAAGTAGTTGCTGTAGAAGCAATAATTGGCCATGCAACTTGCCCTACTCCATACCGAGCAGCTTTAGATGGTGTCATCCCTTCATCCATTAATCGATAGATGTTTTCAACCACCACAATCCCATTATCAACTAACATTCCTAATGCAAGTACCAAAGAGAACAAGACCATCATGTTTAAAGTAGCTCCTATGGCACTTAAAATGATAAAGGAAATGAACATGGATAGTGGAATTGCAACACCAACGAACAGAGCGTTTCTAATTCCTAAGAAAAATAGAAGAACCCCTACAACCAGTAGTACCCCAAAAATGATACTGTTTTCCAATTCATCAACTTGTGTTCTGGTTTGATCAGATTGATCGTTAGTTATTGAAATCAATAAGTTATCGGGAAAGTAAGTTTCTTGAGCTTCATCAATAATCACATTAATATCGTCCGATGCTTGAATAAGGTTTTCACCTGCCCGTTTAATAACATCTAGCATGACAACTGGCTTTCCATACTGCCTCGCAAAATCTTCAGGGTCTTCACCTCTGAAATACACATTCGCTACATCCTTCAAGTAAACAATTTCCTGATTTTCCTGACGAATGATAATATCTTCAATTTGTTGCATATTTTTAAACTCACCAATCACCCTTACGTTTCGATTATAGCCATCAACCAATAAATCACCACCTGAAATGGTTACATTTTCATTGCTAATTGCGCCTGCAATGTCATTGAAAGAAAGCTTTAAGCTTTCCATTTTGGGCAAGTCTACACTTATCTCTACTTCCTTCTCCTGAACACCTCGAATATCAACTTTAGTAATCTGCGGTAAATCTTCGATTTTATCTTCCAAATATTCAGCATATTCATTCAATTGGTCCATGGAATAATCTCCGGAAAGGTTGATATTCATAATAGGTACCAATTCTGAAAAGTTCATTTCAAAAATGTTGGGATCTGCTGGTAAGTCAGTCGGAAAATCCGGATCAGACATGGCAATATCCACCTTATCTTTTACCTTTCTTAAAGCCTCTGTTGGTGATACACTGAAGTCAAACTTGACTTGAATGGATGAATAACCTTGAATCGAAGTTGAATTGATTTCATCTATTCCTGAAATGGAGTTAATTTCTTTTTCTAATGGACGCGTAATTAATCGTTCCATATCCAAGGGTGAGTTACCAGGGTAGGCAGTTCCCACGTATATCTCAGGAACGATTACTTCAGGAAATGCCTCTTTGGGCATAGCGTTGTAAGACACCAATCCTGCAATTAAAATAATAGCGGTTAATACATAAACCGTGTATTTATTTTTTACAGAAGCCGTGGTGAGTCCAAACTCCTTGTACTTTTTATTTTCTTGTTCTTGCATTGTATTCAATTCTTGAATTAATCAATGATTTTTACTTCTTGGCCGTCTTTAATGTTCCTAGAGCCTTTATCAACAAGGACATCTCCTTCATTTAGACCTCCTTTTACTAAAGTCTCTCCTTGGTAAGAAATTCCTGTTTGTATCATTCTTTTCTCAATCACATTCAATCCACCTTCTTTTTTAACTAACATGACATAATCCTTTCCTTGTGGTGTTTGTTGAATCATACGATTTGGAACTGTAATTGCAGAATCTTTAACTTCAAAGTCTTTAATCTTAAGTTGAGCCAGTAGATTGGGCTTGATTTCTGTCTCTACACTATCTGGAAGCTCAATTCGCACTTTAAAAGTTCTGTTGTTGGGGTTGATGTATTGACCTACTTGACCCACTTCAGACTTAACCTCTAGTTTTAAAGCAGGAATGCTCACAATTGCTTCACTACCTTGCTTAATAGTTCTAACATAAGTTTCAGAAACATCTGCTTTGATGTATACATCATTTAAATTCACAAGTCTTGCAAGGGGCATTTGTGGGCTAGCCATTTCTCCAACCTTTGGAAAAATCTCATCTACAATACCATTGAAAGGAGCTGTAATATTTGCCATTTCTATTTGAGAAAGCAATGTTTGTTTTGTCGACTCTAAAGCCTCTTTTCTATTCTTAGCTTCTAAAAATTGAACCTCGGAACCAATTTTGTTATCCCATAATTTTTTTTGCTTTTCAAAAAGTGTTTTTGCTAATTCTAAGCTCGTTTCCACTTCTTTTAAATTGCTTCTCAACACATCAGAATCTAAAGTTGCAATTAACTGACCTGCACGAACTTCATCTCCTTCTTCAACAAGAATTGACTTGATCAACCCAGCTGTTTCTGGATAAATCACAATGTTTTTTGAAGACTCTACATTTCCATATAAATCAATGTAATGAGCGAAGCTTTTGGACTCCATTTTTATCGCTGTAATTTGAATCAGGTCTTTCCCCTCTTCTTTACTGCTCAAAATATTATCTATTTCTGCAATTCGTTTATTTACTTCTTTTTGCACAGCGGTTAAAGAGTCTTTCTCACTTCTTAGGGCTGATAAATCATCAGTTGGTGCTTCTGAACAGGCAAATAAAAAAATGGCCGGAAGTATAAATGCTATGTATCTTTTCATTTTAGTAATTGTTTAGTGCTTGGTCTAGGTTTGCTTTTGCGTTAATTAGTTGTAAGGCGGCACTTATAAAGTTGCCTTGTGTTTCTAGTAATTGGTTATTGGCTTGAGTGAGTTCTAAACTACTGCTCACGCCTTCGTCGTATTTGATTTTTGTTTTATCGTAAATGCGTTGCGCTAAATCCAAATTGCTTTTAGAAGTAGCAAACTGATTTAGAGCAAAAGTGTATTCCGATTTGGCATTTTCCGCTTGAATCAACAATTGTTGCTCCACTTGCTTTTTGGCAATGTTTACTTGCTCATAATCTATTTTTGCCTGTTGAATTCGGTGATTTCTTCCAAAACTTGAAAAAATCGGCATTGATAAATTAAGCCCTACTACTTCTGTTGGAAACCAACGAGAGTCATCGAAAAAGTTAAACTCATTGGAGTAGGAATTTTGCTGATAAGTAAAGAAAGCATTAAGCTTTGGCAGATAAGTCGACTTTTGTTGCTTCCACAATAATTCCGTTGCCTTTTCTTGGGTGTTAATCACTTTATAATCAATGTGATTACTTACATCAAAAGCTTGATTCAAGTAATCTTGACTTTGATTTTCTTCAGCAATTTCTTCTAAGCTTTGCGTTAATTGAATGCTTTCAGTGATATCAATACCCAAAATAAATTTCAACTGATTTCTACTGATTTGAATTTGTCTCTTCGCTTGTTCATGTGCATTTTTAGCATTGGCCAATAACAGTTCCAATTGATCTTTGTCTTGCTCTTCTACAAAGCCATTTTCATAAAGTGCTTGTGTCTCAACTACGTTTTCTTCCAAATTCTTGACGTTGTTTTCAAGTATGTCGACATTTTTCTCGGTTACCAAAACATTTCCGTAAGCTTGAGTTACCATTTTCTTGATTTCTGTCTCTGACTTTTGCTGGTCATTCTTAGTTAACTCCAAATACACCTTGCTTGCTTGTAGGCCTACGAAATAGCTTCCATCAAACAAAAGTTGGGTAGCAGTTATATCTATACCCATTTGCTGTTCCGTTCCGAATACAACCTCTGCAAATTCTCCTTCGTTTCCACCAAAAAACTCAGCTGGAACTAGTTGTCTAGGCAATTCTAAAAAGTTTTGATAACTCCCACTTGCATTGATTTGAGGTAGTCCAGTAGAAATGGTCTCCTTTACCTTTCTTTTTGATTTCTCTACTTCTTTGTTCGCTGTTTGCGATTGATAGCTATGCTCAATAGCATATTGCTGAGCTTCTGCCAAACTAAAGCTAAAACTGCTTTCTTGAGCCTGAGCTAACAAGCCCAAAAACAGGAACAGAGGCAATATAAATTGCTGCTTTGTCATTTTATACATGGTCTTGATTGAATTTTTGTTTTAAGTATTCTCTTCCTTTACTATTTGAAATTCCACGAATGTGATAACGCATCATTTCTTCATACAATTTTTCTCTGGGTACAGTCGTATCAGGTGCATTATCTGGATCAATAATCATACTCACCATCGAAAGGTAAAATCGAGCTACCAATTCCGGGTTCATATTTTCACGGTATAAACCTTCTTTCATACCGCACTCCAGATTGTCTTTTATGTTTTTGTAGATAAACTCTTCCTTATGATTATTTAAACAAGTCCATGCTTCCAAGTGATATTTTTTCAAGTCAAACATCACCGAAGGATGAATCTCTTTCATGTGGTTTCCTACAAATGTGGTAATCTGCATCAGTTTGTCGATGGCGTTTCCTGTACTTTGAAACATTTCGCAAATACAATCTTGCTCCTCAGCCACTTTAGATTGAACCACCTTTTTTACCAAATCCTTTTTATTCTCTACATATTGGTACAAGGTCTTCTTTGAAATTCCTAGTTGCCTAGAAATTTCATCCATCGTCATACTCTTAATGCCATACTTTACAAATAAGTCACCTGCCTTCTCTAATAAATCTTTCTCTTCCATAGATTTCAATTCGCGGCGCAAACGTAGGAAACTTTTATCCTTTTGGAAACATTTTTTATGTTTTTTGTTTCCGTGGTTTAAATTAAGGATGAGTGGTTGACTTTTAAAATGGTAGAATGTTATGCTGTAAGAATTGGAAATTGACAGTATTCACCTTGTTAAATCATATGTTATCTACTAAATGATATTTTGTAAATCATTCATTAATAGCCATAAAGCAGATTGCGGTTCTTTGGCAGTTACCAAAGAGAGTCAATATTTATTATATCATCTTAAATTCTTTGTATACCGCATTTTTGCATTCTTATTTTTGTTATTTTTAATGCTGAAAACCAAGGAAAAAACAAGGGTAAATAGTGATGGACACTTCCCCTCTTTTTTGGTTATCACCAAACTCATATTTTATTAATTAAAATTTTTAACATGAAAAATTTATGTAGTCTTCTTGTACTTTTTTTATTAGGGGGGACAATTCTTAATGCTCAAATTCAAAAATCTCATTGGGCCATGCATCCCAACGAGATTGATTTTACCACCACACCTATTACTAATCCAGCCTTAGGAAGCTTTAGCTTTAATTATACAGCTGGCAATAGCGCTTACGACCCACAAGGCAACTTGCTTTTTTATGTGTATA
The DNA here is from genome assembly GCA_964001305.1 of uncultured Flavobacteriales bacterium. GTDB lineage: Bacteria > Bacteroidota > Bacteroidia > Flavobacteriales_E > Vicingaceae > CAJXMH01. The sequence continues at coordinate 145,158 of CAXFAI010000044.1, read as the reverse complement.
ATAATCATGTTTATGATGCCTCAAATAATTTAGCTGGTACTTTAACAGATTATTTCAGTGGTCCTAATTATCCGACTAATATTATGTACCAAGGAGTAGAACACGAAATTGCTATTGTACCATTTTCAGAAGAATGTGAGAAATATTATGTGATTTACTTAACTCCCGGCTCTGAATTTGTAAACCCACCTAATGGTAATAACATGCATCAAGCCCTTTTGTATTCAATTGTAGAGGTTTCAGGCACAACAGTAACTGTTACTTCTCAAACCGGAACTCACACTAGCATGCTTATCGACCGATTTAATCCCGGAAACCTTGGTGGAATAGCAGTCTCTCCAGAATTAGAAGAAGGTGGCCGTTATTTATTTTGTGTAGCAGGAACAGAGGTAAATCGTTACTTCATAGATGATTCAGGAATTTCATTTGAGGAAACAATTATCAGAATTGATGATATGGACTTAGAGTCTTTCACTTTTGACTTAACAGAACTAGAATTATATTGGAATGGTGATCCCGATAATTTTGAAGGTAGATTAGGCTGGGGGCAACTAAATAATTCAATGGTTTCAACCACTTCTGCAATAACAATTGATTTGGACATTTCAGGAAACTATTCAGCTCATACAATAACCAATTTTGATGATTTAAACAGCATCGTTGGGTTTGAATTTAATCCTGACAATTACGATCAATTTTTTATTTGTGCGAGAGATCTAGGTGGTTCTACAGGTATTTATTGGCAAACCATTAATAAAAGAGGCCCTAATTATGTAGAAGATTCTGAAAATTATTGGTCACACATCGAACTTGCAAGAGATGGAGAAATGTATATCGCTGAGTATTCATCAGGCAATCCAGCCAGTTTTGATCCTCTTAGCACCCCTTATTTCATCAGTTCTACCTCCTTAAGCAACTTTAAAAGTGATCAAAATGCCTCTTTTGTAGGAGCAGCCAGTTTACATGGATTTTTTACACTTCCAGACCAAATTGATGGAGTAAATAATACTTTTTATCTTGACCCTGTTAGTGACTTTACCGTAAATAGTACTTCCCTTCCAAACTCATTTTCTTTTCTACCACAATTTAACGTTTGTCAACCTATTATAATGGATGATTTATGTGAAAATGGAAACAGTTATAAAGTAAGTTTAGTACAACTTAATGGCAGTGGTAACCCAATAGGAAGTCCGCCATCTCAAAGTTGGTCTTCAACTTTAAATACCAATTTAAAAAATATACCGTATGATTTATTTACAACACTAAACTCAAGTCAAGCCACAGGTAATTTTAAGGTTACTGTCGAAGTAAAAAACATTTGTGGAATTATTGACACTAAGGTTGGGTATTTTTCTACAATTGCACCTTTTGTAAGTTTTTCAGGACTTTCAATAGGCGGAGAATACTTAGTAACAAGTTTACCTGATAATGATGTTACACAAACATACAGCTGTGCTTCTCAAGATATAATTCTTGATTATAATTATTGGAATGGAAACCAATATAGAGTAAAATTAGAAAGTGTAACATCTAGCGGGTCTTTAATTACCGGTGCGGGAGAATTAGGTTCCAAAACAACCTCATGGTACAGCAATTTTGCTTCAATTGAAGATTTAAAAGATTTGCCATTAAGTGCCCCTTACGGTACTTGGCTAACAGATGCCAGCCATGCCGGATATTATAAAGTCACTTTATCCGTACAACGCCAATGTGGTGGAGTGGATGATTTTGTTGGATATTTTTATTTAAATGCACCACCTAGTCCGGCAAATATGTTATTGACTATACATAATAGTCAGAACGGAACTAGTACTTGTTCTACTAAAAATCTAAACAGTCAATGTATTACAGGAAATGGTTCTCCTGCATTTAGTTTGGGTATTAGTGGTAGTACTTTTTCTACCAATAATATCACCTATTTCAAAAGAAAGATTGAAAAAATTGATTGTATTACTGGTACTATTGCTTCTGGACCTCCACTTTATGAAGACGCAAGTCCTGTATCACCTACTAACCCAAACAGCCCCATTATAGCTCTTACATTAAACGGATTAATTCCAGGGTCAACATTTTATTTTATAGATAAATTTGATGAATGTTACAAGCTTACATTAGAAGTAGGAAATGCATGTAGCAGCAGTTCTGATTGGACTTATTTTCAAATTACTGATGTTAACAACCAGTTCAGGTTCAAATCAACTGAAATTAATGAAGTTGCATCTGATTTGACCATTTTCCCAAACCCTGTAGCAGATGGATTATTGAATATTCAATTAAAATCTGAATTCAGCGAATTGACGAAACTCAGAATTTTAGATTATACAGGAAGACTAATCCAGGAATCTGACTTTTTTGTGAATGGAGATTTCACACCGAGTAATAAGCAGCTAGACATTTCAACCTTTAGCAAGGGGATTTATTACCTAGAGTATATGGCTAAAGGCGAACGAAAAATCAAAAAATTTGTAGTGCAATAAGCCTTTTAACAATTTAGTTATATGGGGGCGGCCATTAGCCGCCCCTTTTTACGTTTATGAAGCATTGTTTTTCTTTCATATTATTATTTTCAATTTTTTCTTTAAGCAGTCAAAACCTCGTACCTGACCCAAGCTTTGATGATTTTTATTCGAACGTTTCAGCTTGTGGCGCCATAGATACGGGAATAACCACAACAAACCGCACTAGTTTCTTTAGAAGCCCCAAAGTATTGAGGCATTGGTCTAGTCCCACTTTTGGAATATCTGGGATTGCAGATTCTCTGTGTGGTACGGTTCCACGCAATTACTGGGATTATCAAATCCCAAAGGATGGAAGTGGATATGCTTTACTAAGACTATATCATCACTCAGAAGGTTTCAATCCCCCTCAAAGTATCTTTTCAAATTCAAGATCTTATTTGCAAACAGAACTAAGCCAAACTTTAGAAAAAAACAAATATTACCGAGTTTCCTTTTATGTTAGCCCAAGTATTTACATCCCCGGGAATGATGCTAACTTCTACGCCACTTCTACCATTGGGGCGCATCTTTCAGCAATTCGCATTACAGATTTTCCGACTCCTATTCGTGAAGACAGCAATGTACTTTATGTAAATCCTCAAATTGAAAACGACACCAACCGCTTTTTCGATGATACCACTAAATGGTATCAGGTGTGTGGAATTATAAAAGCAACAGGAGGAGAAAAGTGGTTAACCATTGGAAACTTTAAAGGCAATAGAGATACCAAATTAGGCAGCATATTAAAAGCAAGAAATGGGCCATACACCCTCTATGAAAATGCAAGTTGTTTTATTGATTTTGTTAGCGTAGAAGAAGTACAGAATATACAGATTGGAAATACACGACTTGATACCACTTTTTGTCCAAATCAACCTTTTAGTCAAGTTTTAAGGGCAAGGCAAGGAGCAAACACTTATTTATGGAATGACAGTACCACGGCAGACACGCTAGTAATTGATACTTTTGGCACATATTGGCTTCAAGCAAATTATGGCTGTGGTTTGGAGGTAGATACTTTTAAAGTACTACCGAAAGATTTACTGACTTTAAAATTAGCGTCTGATACCACTGTTTGCGAGACCCTAGACTCCATCCAACTAACAGTCAATTTAGCTTTTGAACACTACAAATGGAGTAACGGTAATACTACTCCTTCAATTTGGGTAAAACAAAGTGGGGTTTACTCAGTAGAAGCCGCTTATTTATGCGATACTTTGGTAGACTCTATTCGAGTCACTTTCAACCCACAACCGCCACCGCCGGTAGTGGCAGATACCGGCTTTTGCTTGGATGATACGGTTCAATTAAGCGCCCAAGGGCAAAATTTGCTTTGGTATGATTCGCTTGCTGACCCTAATCCTAAAAACAATCCTCCTACCTTGTTTAATAACTCAATTGCAGAAAGAGAATTTTGGGTATCACAAAGCCTTAATAATTGCGAAAGTGATTTGGCCAATTTTAGCGTTAAAACTGAAGCAGCAACTTCAATAAATTTAGGTGTGGACACAATACTTTGTGGGGTGGATAGTTTACAAATTGGTCAAACCCCAAGTACTACTTGGTCATACCGTTGGAATAACGGAGCAAGCAACTCTAGCATATGGGCTAAAAACAGCGGAAAATATTGGCTACAAGCTTCCAATTATTGCAATACAAGTTCGGACACCATAGTGGTAAGTTTTAATCCTATTCCCCCACCTCCACAAGTGCAAAATGTTAGTTATTGCGATACGATAATGCTTAATGAAGATTCATTAAAAGTACAAGGCCAGAATTTACTTTGGTATGAAAGTGAAACAGATCAATCTGCAAAAATAGTTGCTCCAATTCCACAAAATCTTGAGGCCGGAGATTATGAATTCTTGGTTAGCCAAACTATAAATAGTTGTGAAAGCAAGAAAGCAACTTTTCAATTGAGAATTATTGAACAACCATTTAATACCCTTATAACTGATTCTATTTTTTGTTTCGGAACTTCTGTAACTATAGGCAAGTCTCAACTTTTTACTTCTTATTTATGGAATACCGGAGACACTTTAGCGCAAATAATGGCAGATAGTTCAGGAATTTATTCTTTACTTGCCTCTAATGTCTGTGGATTCAGCCATGACTCAGTTAGCCTCATTTTTGAAGATTGTGAAACAGAGATATTTATACCCAATGTTTTTTCACCAAATGGAGATGGAATCAATGACTTCTTTTTCCCTCAAGGAGTAAACTTTAATATAAAAAGCATCAAAATATATAATCGATGGGGACAAGAAATTTTTATCACCGTAGATCCTTGGGATGGAAATGTAAATGGGAAAAAAGCTAGCTTAGGCAATTACTATGTAGTAATGAGTTACTTTGACTCTAAAGGCGAGCTAAATTTTTATAATGGTTCGTTGATGTTGGTCCGCTAGGTTGTATAAATTTTAATTCATGCTAGATTTGATTGGATTCTATTGAACTTCAACCTTAAAAACCTCACTTTTGCACCTTAATATTTAGCACGATGAAAAGAGTTGAAATAAAGCAATTGTTGACTGCAGGAATAGCAGATTCAGAAGTACTTGTGAAAGCTTGGGTAAAAACCAAAAGAGGAAGCAAAAATGTTTCGTTCATTGCCTTAAATGATGGCAGTTGCATGGACAATATTCAAGTAGTAGTTGACAATGGTAATTTCGATGAATCAACTTTGGAAAATATTAACAGCGGGGCTTGCTTATCTGTAAAGGGAAAATTGGTGGAATCACAAGGCAGTGGTCAACAGTTTGAAATTCACGCAACTGAAGTAGAGTTGTTAGGCGCTGCTAATCCAGATGAGTATCCTATTCAACCTAAAAAACATTCGCTAGAGTTTTTAAGAGAAAATGCTCATTTACGTTTTAGAACTAACACTTTTGGTGCAGTTAGTCGTATTCGTCATGCCATGATTTTTGCCGTGCATCAATTTTTTAATGATCGTGGCTTTTATAACATACACACGCCAATTATTACCGCTTCTGATGCAGAAGGTGCTGGTGAAGCTTTTAAAGTGACCAACTTTGATTTAAACCAAATTCCAAAAACGGAAGAGGGTGAAATTGATTTTAAGAGTGACTTTTTTGGCAAGGAAACCAACTTAACGGTATCCGGTCAATTGGAGGCAGAAACGGCAGCCATGGCTTTAGGCAAAGTCTACACTTTCGGACCCACTTTTAGAGCGGAAAACTCAAATACAAGCCGCCACCTAGCAGAGTTTTGGATGATAGAACCAGAAGTTGCCTTTGCAGACTTAGACGAAAATATGGACTTGGGTGAAGACATGCTCAAGTATTTAATCAAGTATGCCTTAGACAACTGTGCTGATGATCTTGACTTTTTAGAAAAGCGTTTGATTGATTCTGAAAAAAACAAGAAACAAGAAGAGCGTTCGCCTATGGCTTTAATTGAGAAATTGAAGTTTGTTTTAGAGAACGACTTTGAACGAGTAAGCTATACCGATGCTATTCAAATTCTAAGAAACTCAAAGCCCAACAAAAAGAAAAAATTCAGTTACCTGATTGAAGATTGGGGCGCTGATTTACAGTCTGAGCATGAACGCTATTTGGTAGAAAAGCATTTTAAAAAGCCAGTTATTTTGTTTGATTACCCCAAAGACATTAAAGCTTTTTACATGCGTCAAAATGACGATGAGAAGACGGTTCGTGCCATGGATATTTTATTCCCTGGGATTGGTGAAATTGTAGGAGGTTCGCAAAGAGAGGAGCGATTGGAAAAGCTTCAAAACAGAATGCAAGAAATGAATATTCCACAAGAAGACTTGTGGTGGTATTTAGACTTACGCAAATTTGGAACCGCTCCACATGCAGGTTTTGGACTAGGCTTTGAACGATTAATGCTCTTTGTAACGGGAATGGGTAACATAAGAGATGTGATTCCTTTTCCAAGAACACCAAAGAATGCTGAGTTTTAACAAACCCGTTTTCTTTTCCTGATTTTCAGCAATTTGTAAAAGCAAGAAATGTTTGTAAAAGAAACTTTTCTTAAACCAAGCTTAACAGCGATTTGTTAACTTTATATCGCTATGCAAAAACTGTCGCTTCAACAGAAATTATTACAAAAACTGTCTCCTCAACAAATTCAGTTGATGAAGCTATTGCAGTTACCCACAGTTGCTTTAGAACAACGGGTAAAAGAAGAGTTGGAAAGCAATCCTGCATTGGATGAAGGTAAAGAAGAATCAACAGATGACTTTGAAGATACCTACGAAGAAAAAGAAGAAAGCAAAGACGAATTAGAGGAGTTTGACTTTAGTGATTACCTCGATGATGATACGCCTGATTACAAATATCAAATCTCAAATAAAGGTAAAGACGACGATGAAAAGGACATCCCCTATAGCGGAGGTTCTACTTTTCATGAGAGAGTTCAACAACAAATTAGCTTACAAAACTTAAGTGAAAAAGAAGAGGAAATTGCCCAACATATTGTTGGCAGTTTGGATGATTCTGGCTACTTACGAAGAGATTTAACTTCCATAGAAGATGACTTGGCCTTTCGCCATAATATTATGGCAACCCAAGAAGAAATTGAGAAAGTTTTAAAAGTTGTCCAGCAATTGGATCCTCCGGGAATTGGGGCCAGAGATTTGCAAGAATGCCTTCAAATTCAGCTGAAACAGAAAAAGCCATTTAATGAGGCTCAAGAACTTGCCAATCATATTTTAGCTGACTTTTTTGATGAGTTTACCAAGAAACACTATTCTAAAATCATTAAAAGACTTGAGGTTTCAGATGAGGAATTAAAAAATGGAATTGACGAAATCTTAAAATTAAATCCCAAGCCGGGAAATTCAATGAACACCTCTGGAAAAACAGTACAAGTTGTTGTTCCAGATTTCACCTTGTTGATTAATGATGGTGAACTTGAAATAACCCTAAATGGTAGAAATGCTCCTCAGTTGCGAGTTAGCAATGAGTACAAAGGCATGATTGACCATTATAAGAAGTCAAAAGAGCACAACAAGGCTGAAAAAGAAGCCATGACTTTTGTGAAGCAAAAACTCGATTCTGCCAAGTGGTTTATTGATGCCATACGCCAGCGCCAAAATACGCTAATCAACACCATGACCGCCATTGCTGAGTACCAAAAGGAGTATTTTTTGGAAGGTGATGAAACTAAGTTGAAACCCATGATTTTAAAAGATATTGCTGAAAGAATCAATATGGATATTTCAACAGTTTCACGTGTGGTAAATAGTAAATATGTCACTACTCCTTATGGCACTTTTTTACTAAAGTCTTTCTTTTCTGAATCCATTTCTACGGAAGACGGAGAGGAAGTGAGTACAAGAGAAGTCAAAAGAATTCTTCAAGACATTATTGATGCAGAAAACAAAAAGAAACCACATACCGATGAGACGCTTTCTAAGATGTTGAAAGAGAAGAAATACAATGTGGCCCGGAGAACAATTGCTAAATACAGAGAGCAGCTAAACATTCCGGTTGCCCGACTTAGAAAGGAGCTTTAGTATGAAATTTTTCGCTAAGCTTATTTCTTATATACTGCACCCTCTTTTTGCCCCTTTGGTCAGTGTTTTTTTACTTTTTCATTTGCCAATTTACCTCAATTACAAATACACATCACAGTTTTTCAATTACATCTATGGGCTGTTCTTTTTAAATCTAATTGCCATTCCACTATTGATAAATGTGTATTTGAAGTACAAAAAAATTATTTCTAGTATTCAACTTCACCAAGTAAGCGAGCGAACTATTCCTTATTTCATCACCGCCTTTTTTTATCTACTCACTTACTTCTTGCTGGCTGAAATAAATTTCCCATCGTTTTACTTAAGCACTTTTTTAGCCGCTGGTTTGACTATTGTTGGTTTGATGTTGTTAACCTTTTTAAACTACAAAAGCAGTGCTCATTTAGCGGGATTAGGGGGAATTTGTGGTTTACTAATTACTTCAGCTATTCAATTTAGCATTGACACAAGCAATTTGCTCATCATATTCATTCTCTTTGCAGGTTTTGTTGGATTTGCAAGGTTGGCATTACAAGCTCATCGGCCTAACGAATTAGTCAGTGGTTTTTGTTTAGGTCTTGGACTGCAATTTATCAGCCTATTATAAAAGAGGCATAAATGCGTCTTCTATATGTTCAATTTCTACTTTTTGGTTTAAAATAAGCACGGAAATTACATCAAAGCGACATTCTAAATCAATCTCGTTTTCTTGAATGTAAGCATCGGCTGCCCTCACTAAATGCCGCTGTTTACTTATGGTTACCGCTTCTTGAGGTCTTTCAAAATCAATAGATGTTCTCGTTTTTACTTCTACGATTACTAAAGTCTCTTTTTGCTGTGCAATAATGTCTATTTCAGCTTTTTTAAACCTCCAGTTAAGGGCCAATATATCGTAGCCTTTATCTAACAAAAACTTCTGCGCCTGCTCTTCGCCAAGCTTACCAATTTCATTATGCTCAGCCATGAAATGTCAATTTTATTCTACTCCCTTCTCGACTCAATTGTAAAGTTCGTCCCAAGATTAAAGCCAAATTCTGTTTAATATGACCAGCTGGAACACCAAAAATGACAGGAATTTCAAAGTCTTTTAAATTTTCTTGAATAATTGCTTTCGCTGATTTTCCATAAGGGATCGTATTGTCATTCATATCAGACATACCCCCAACTAAAACTCCTTTACAAGCTGTAAAAATTCCTGAGCGTTTTAAATTCATCATCATCCGATCAATATGGTAGAGGTACTCATCTAAATCTTCAAAAAACAAGAAAAAGTTATCCTTCTTCAATTGAGAAACACTAGCACTCAAGCTATATAATATAGAAAGATTTCCGCCAAAAATGGGTGCATTTAACTCAGTAAAGTTTAAGATTGATTCTTCTTCTGCCGTAAATTGATATTCTAATTTCTCTCCAAAAAGAGCTTTACGCAAGCTTTCTGCCGCTTCATCTTTTTCTGAAAAAGGAGCAAAGTTTATCGGCATAGTAGCATGTAGACTTTCTACTTCTTGTGTCTGATTAATGTGGCAGTGCAAAACCGTTACATCGCTGTAGCCAACTAGCCATTTTAGATTTTTCTTGAATGCAGAAAAATCAATTTGATCAATCAGTTGAACAGTTCCATAACCTCCACGAGCACATAAAATGGCTTCAACATTTGGGTCATCCAAAGCATCTTGTAAATCTTGTACTCGTTGTTCGGTAGTACCTGCAAACTGATTATACGTGCTAAACAGATTCTTTCCAAAGCTAAGGTTTAAGCCCCAAGACTCTAATCGGTCAATGGCGGGCTGCAATTCTTCTTTTGAAATTTTTCGCGCTGTACTGATTATTCTAAGGTGACTTCCTTTTGTTAAATAAGGCGGTGTTTGCATGCGATAAAGGTAATTGAGATTTTCTTCTTTACACAGATTGTGTCAATTCACTTGTTTTTTCGTAATCTTGTTCTCCCAAATTACAATGCAATTGTAATCGGGCCCTTAGCTTCCGCCTCCACTTCGTTTCGGACGGACAGGCAACATCGCTAAGGGACAAAAAAGACCTATTCAAGTAAATCTTGAAGGGCCCTTAGCTCAGTTGGTTAGAGCACTTGACTCATAATCAAGTGGTCGCTGGTTCGAGCCCAGCAGGGCCCACTAAAAAACCTGACATTAGTCGGGTTTTTTTATGCTTATATAAATCGAATGTCCTTTTTTATTGGTTTAAGTACTTGACTAACAATCAAGTGGTCGATGGTTCCCCGCCCGACTGAAAGGCTTCAGCCGTTCGGGCGGGGAGCCCAGCAGGGGCCACTAAAATGAATACTTTAATCTCACTACTTCATTTAAAAGCACTTAAGTGACCTTGGAAAAAGTCGAACTACAAACAATTCTCACATTCCCCAAATAGTAAAATTTGAGAGGTTTTTACCGCATGCTTTGTAATGGGTGGAATTTTCACTTCAACCGATAAACATTCCACTTTTCCACAATTGTTACATTGAAAATGGGGGTGAACATCAATATGTTCTCCACTAGAACAATTATGGCACTTGGCGTACCACTTTAAGCCATCCTTACCTACAAAAGAATGCAACATCCCCTCTTTTTCAAAGCGATCTAATATTCGATAAACAGTGGTTTTGTTCATCGTTTTTTCAAACTTCTTCACTAAAGCAACAACAGAGAGCGCATTTTCACTCTTTTCAAAAGTTTTCCAAACGGTTTTAACAGATTCGGTTTGTCGTTGTATAGCCATAAGACAAATTTAATTGAAACGGTTTGTAATCGCAATTATTTGAACTATTTTTGCAACTCAGTTGCGTTTAAAATTTATGATAATGAATAAGCCGGTTAGAATAATAACAGGTTTTCTAGGAGCGGGTAAAACCACATATTTAAACCATTTAATAAAAGCCAATCCCAATAAGCGATATGCCATTATAGAAAACGAATTTGGAGAAAAAAGCATTGATAGCGAATTAATCTTTAGACCTGAAGATGGCATTGTTGAATTAAACAACGGTTGTTTATGCTGCACCTTAAACGATAATTTGTACGACATTCTAAATGATTTATTTGACCGAAGAGAAGACTTTGATGAAGTCATTATTGAAGCTACAGGAGTGGCTGATCCTGCAGGCTTAGCTGAACCTTTCTTAACCCACCCTCTTATTAAAGAGCATTTTCCATTGCTTGGCACAATCTGTTTGATAGACACCGAATTGATAGAAGAACAAATTGAAGAAACGGAAGAAGCCCTTAAACAGCTCACTTTTAGTGATATTTTATTGTTGAACAAAGCCGATTTGGTTACTTCAGCCTATGTAGAGGAAGTGAAAAAGAAAATGGCAGCGATTAATCCTCTGGCTAGCATTTACATAAGCCATCAAGAGGAATTTCCAAATTTCGATTTGTCATTGCAAAAAGAACAAATTGAAGATCAGCTAATCTCAGAAATAAACAAAATTGTTCCAATGGAAGGGCTCAACCTAAAAGCCCCTCATCATCATCACGATCATGAGCATACGCCAAATGTTGTTTCCTTCTGCTTTACTTTTTCAAAGCCATTTGACTACGACTTACTTTACCATAATTTGTTTGTGTATCTGCGTTTTCAATCAAGAAACTTATTCCGCATGAAAGGTTTGCTTTGGCTAGCAGAAAAGGAACAGCAAGTAGTTATTCAAAGCGTTGGTAAACGCATGAATTTTGAAGAAAAGAGAGCATGGAAAGAAGGCGAAACAAGAGAAAGTAATATAGTTTTTATCGGAAAAGATTTGAAAAGAAAAGGGATTGAGCAGTTACTGCAAAAATGTCTTTCCAAAAACGCAAGCAACACAAACAAACACTCACATAAACAAGCTTATGGTTAATCTGGGCTTAAGTCAAGCCGACAATTTAGGAGTAGCTGCAAGTAGTTTATGTTTAATACATTGCATAGCAACCCCATTTTTATTTATTGCACAATCTTGTTCCATAAGCTGCTGCGAATCTAGCCCTATATGGTGGCAATGGATTGATTATGGTTTTCTTCTTATCTCTGTTATAGCGGTCTATTGGTCAGCTAAAAAGGCAAAAAGCAAATGGATTGGCTTAGGCCTTTGGCTAAGTTGGTTTGTCTTGAGTTTTCTGATTTTAAATGAAAAAATAGCATGGTTTGCCTTGGCTGAATATTTCATTTACATCCCAGCAGGGACTTTAATCGCCTTGCATTTATACAATCAAAAACAGTGCAAACAGCAGGGAGATTGCACCATTTAAAATATAATCCAATATCAATATGGAACTAAAGAATCCAATAAAAGTTAATGCTCCGTTTGAGACTGCTTTTGCTAGACAATTTTCTGACTTGTCTCTTATTCACCAAGAAGATAAGAATGTGGTGATTCTTCAAAGGAAAATATCCCATGATTTTGACATTGAGATTAAACAAATTATGGAGGCCTCTTTATACTTTCGCTCAAGTGGAGATATTTCATCCATTTTAGAAGCTTTAAAGAAAGCATTTTCGGCAAAACACATTTCGGGATCTGCTTTATTTAAAGACATCCGTCAACTTCTAAATCAGTTTGCTAGAGTTTCTGAAGCAAGCTCATTCAGACTTGGTTTTTTTGTAGTAGACTCCAATATGTGCAGGCGTTTTCATACGGATATCAACGATTTACGTTTGCTATGCACTTACAAAGGGCAGGGTACTTTTTGGTTGCCCGAAGAAGCGGCCAATAGAAAAGAACACCATAATGGGGGCGATAATGAGAACATTGTAAAAGAGCCAACGCTTATTCAACAAACCCAAGTTGGCGATGTCATGATTTTAAAAGGGGCCTTATATCCCGATGCAAAGGCCGCCATACATAGAAGTCCTAGCATAGAAGAGAGTAATGAGAAAAGACTATTACTACGCATAGACACCAATGAGTTTGATGATTTCAACTAAAACATTATAAAGAAATGATGAAAAAGAAATTACCGGTAACCGTCCTCAGCGGATTTTTAGGAGCAGGAAAAACAAGCCTCTTAAACCACATTTTACACAACAAAGAAGGTCTAAAAGTAGCTGTTATTGTAAATGATATGAGTGAGGTAAATGTAGACGCCAACCTTGTTAAAAGCGAGAACACCCTTTCTCGCACTGAAGAAAAGCTTGTAGAAATGAGCAATGGATGTATTTGCTGTACCTTACGAGAAGATTTAATGGTAGAAGTAGAACGCCTCGCCAAAGAAGATCGTTTTGATTATCTACTTATCGAAAGCACAGGAATTAGCGAACCGATACCAGTAGCTCAAACGTTTAGTTTTGTAGATGAAAAAAATGACATTGACCTTTCGAAGTGGAGCTATGTAGACACTATGGTTACGGTAGTAGACGCCTTCAATTTTTTCGACGACTTTGGAAGTCCCGAAAGACTCATGGATAGAGAACTAACCAACATGGAAGGAGATGACCGGACCATTGTAAACCTATTAACCGACCAGGTGGAATTTGCCAATGTAATTGTGATTAACAAAGCGGATTTGGTGAACGAAGAAGAGTTAGGATTTTTAAAAGCAACATTGAAAAAACTAAATCCTTCAGCTCAATTAATTACATCCACTTTTGGAAAAATAGAACCAAAACAAATTTTGAATACGGCATTATTCAATTTTGAAGAAGCGGAACAAAGTGCCGGTTGGCAAGAAGAGTTAAGCAAAGAAGAACACACACCCGAAACGGAGGAGTATGGCATAAGCTCATTCGTGTATCGCAGTAAAAAACCGTTTCATCCTGAGCGTTTTATGGATTATATCCAACACCGATTTCCTGGTTCAGCAATAAGAAGCAAAGGCTTGTTTTGGTTGGCTTCTAGACCTGAACAAGCATTAATTTGGGGACAAGCAGGAGGCTCTTTAAGAACAGATAGCGCGGGTGTTTGGTGGTGCAGCATGCCCTTTGATCGAAGAATACAATATGTTTCTTTTCTTGATAACCAAAAAGAAATTGAAGCCCAATGGGATAAAACTTTCGGAGACAGAAAGAACGAATTGGTATTTATCGGTCAGAACCTAAATGAAAGTAAAATGCGTCAAGACTTAGAAGCTTGTCTAATGACAGAGGCAGAATTAGGTTCAATTATTTGGGAAGAAGGATTTGAAGATAATTGGCCTGTTGAAAGGGCGTATGCGCTGAATTAATAATGCATGTAAATTTTAAATTCACCTAAAATTGGAATATCAAATCAACTTAAAATCAAAAGCAGTTTCGAATTGTAATAGTTGTATTTTCACTTCATCGCCTTTCTTTACTTTTCTTTCTTCAAATCCAAATACGGCTTGACCCCAATGAATCATTTCTCTACCAGGACCCGACGATAATCTTAGCTTTTCATCTAAATCCAATTCAAACCAGAAGGCAATAGCATGTAATCGTCCATCCTTTTTAATTATAAATGATAGTTCTTTTTGATTTGGATTTTCTGGCGCAGAAATTTTAGGAAGATTGTAAAAATCAAGATTAAATATGCCCATCTCTTCGGTAAGCCTTGTATGAGGAGTAATTTCAAGCTGCTTACTAATGTACAAATCACTTCGTTGAAACCGACCAAAGCTTTTAAGCTTAAAACCCGAAATTTCCTTCAAAGGTAAAATAGAATGAATGTGGTCCGATTCAATCAAAACGGCTTTTACTTCTGCCGATTTAGGTATGATTGTAGCATCAGGCTTTATCAAGTTTGCTTTTGCATGTCTTAAAGTAGGAATAACGCCTTCCCCTAACAAACCAGAATCTAGAATCTCAGAAACTAAAACATCTGCTTTTTCATCAAGGTGCTTCCCAACTTCTAAACTATGTGATTTTGAATTAAATACTTCTATTCTATCTTCATATTCATTTTCTCTGACTACGTCAATAGCAGCGTCTGCAATGTCTGATATATTCTCGCAGGTGTATACTTTTTTTGCACCTGCTCTAGCGCACATTAATGATAATAATCCACTTCCTGTACCAATGTCCAAAACAATATCTTCTTTACCTACTTTTCGTTTAATAACATCATCGTAGGCTTGATTTCGCTTTAAATCACCCAACATTTCATAGTGCCAACCTTCAATTCTTCCGCTTCGCATTTTTTGCAAATTTTCTTTTGCAATTTTATTATCAGGATAAAGCTTTTCTACCTTTTCATAAAAGTGCTCAGCCTCTTTAAATCGGTTTAAATCACGATAAGCATTGGCTACCAATATAAGTGCCTCTTCTGATTCTGGATAGTCCTGAACTATCACTTTGTAGTGCTCTAAGGCCTCTTCAAATTGACCGAGCCTATGCTTGGCCATGCCTATTAGTTTATGAACATTATAATCCTTTGGCTGAAACTGAAGAGCGTCATTCAAATAAGTTACTGCTTCTTGGAAATGGTCCTCTTCTATTTCTAGATTGCCTAAATTGATGAGTGCTTGAACCAAATTTGGACGATGTTTTAAAGCGGCTTTCCACTTGGCTCTTGCCCTCACTTTTTCTCCTTTTTGGTAATAAATTACCCCTAAATTATAATGTGCTTCAGATAGTTCGGGTTTAATTTCTATTGCTTGTTCAAAGGCAACAGCAGCAGCTTCTTCTTGACCCTCATGCATGTATATATTTCCTAAATAATAATGTGGTTCCGCTAGGTTTGCATGATCCACTTTAATAGTAAGAAACAATTGCTTTGCTTGGGGTATTTTGTTTAAAAGTAGATAAGTCTGCCCCAAAAGAAGCTGTAAAGTAAACTGATTTGGAAAACGCTCAATGGCTGATTCAATTTCATTTAAAGCCTCTTCTCCTCGGTTTTGTTTAATGAGTGAATCAATTAAATTAGCATAGAGATTTATATCTGCGTTTTCATCTGCTAATATATCTTTGTATGCTATTTCTGCCGCAGCAAACTTTCCATTTTGGTGTAATTCTAGTGCTTTTTGTAAACGACTATTTGTTTCTTGCATTTTCCTTTGATTTAGGCCTATGAAAATAAGAAAATATCAAACACAATTAAAAAACTTAACTGGATACAGTTTATTTGATTAAAGAAGGGCAAAGTCGTTACGTTTGTATATCATGAAAATATTTGATGTAATTATAATCGGTGGTGGTCCAATAGGGTTAGCCTGCGGTCTTGAGGCTAAGAAAAAAAAGTTGAACTATTTAATCTTAGAAAAAGGTCCTTTGGTGAATTCGCTTTACAACTATCCTGCAAACATGACTTTCTTCTCTACATCAGAGAAATTGGAGATTGATCAAATTCCATTTATAAGTAACAACGCAAAACCAACCAAGCAAGAGGCACTTGAATACTATCGCAGAATTGCTACTTCCAACCAACTCAACATTCATTTATTCGAAAAAGTAAATCAAGTTGAAAAAAATGAAAATCACTTTCATATTGAGAGTTCAAAAAGTAGCTATTTGGCAAAAAATGTCATTCTTGCTACTGGCTTTTATGACATTCCAAATAAACTAAACATAGCTGGAGAAGAACTTCCAAAAGTCTCCCATTACTACAACGACCCTCACTATTATGCTGGTATGAAAACGGTGGTTGTTGGCGCTAGTAATTCAGCGGTTGATGCGGCTTTAGAAATCTATAGAAAAGGAGGAGAAGTAAGCATGATTATTCGTGGTAGTCAAATTGGAGAACGCGTAAAATATTGGGTTAGGCCAGACATTATCAATCGAATTGAAGAAGGTAGCATTAATGCTTATTTCAATGCTGAGTTAACTGAAATTAAAGATAAAGAAGTGCGATTTAAAACGACTGAAGGAGAAAAAACCTTGGCCAATGACTTTGTTTTAGCACTTACCGGTTATCAACCTAATCTAAAGTTCTTACAAAAAGTAGGAATCCATATCGCTGATGACGAATCACAAATTC
The DNA here is from genome assembly GCA_964001305.1 of uncultured Flavobacteriales bacterium. Lineage (GTDB taxonomy): Bacteria > Bacteroidota > Bacteroidia > Flavobacteriales_E > Vicingaceae > CAJXMH01. The sequence goes on along the minus strand of CAXFAI010000044.1, from coordinate 128,303 downwards.
CGCAGTATAACAAAGAAACCATGGAAACAAATGTTCAAGGCTTATACTTGGCAGGAGTTATTTGTGGTGGTATGGAAACTCATAAATGGTTTATAGAGAACTCGAGAATACATGCGAATAAAATTGTAAACGACTTAATAAGTGAGTTTATTTAACATTTCGTTAGTTTGCAAAAACGTAAATAATCAATACACATGAATAATCGAATAGTATTTATTTTCATTCTAATTATAACACTAAGTATTATTGGGTGTAAAAAAGAAGAAATTACAGAAGTTACAGAGAGAATTGAGAATACAGTTGTTCAAAGAGTAGAGGCAGACTCTCTTCTAAGTCAACCAATAACTGTTAATTATAACCCAAGTGGAATAGCTCCTTTAACAGCTGAGTTAAAAATTAACACTCAGGTAAGTTCATCAATCTCAATTACTGTTTTGGGTAAAAACCCAATATCCAAAAGCTTTTATACAATGGCTAAAAGCCATACTATTCCAGTACTTGGACTTTACCCAGACACTCTAAATAAAGTTTTAGTAACCATAAATACAGCCAACCAAGCTGGTCAACAAATCATAGAAATTCAAACTGACTCTGTTTCTGAGTATCTTCCCGAGGTTGTTATTACAAAAGCCAACAAGGCCTTAATGGAGCCAGGATTGAACTTTAATAACATTCTACTCACCGATGGAGCTAACTTTTGGTTCTATCCAATGGCCTATGATTACAATGGAGATATTCGATGGTACTTTGATTTCGAATCAAAAGGATTATACCAAGGTTTTAGATCTCCATTAGAACTAACGGATGAAGGTAATTTATTATTTGAAGCTGACGACAAGGTAGTTGAATATGACATGATGGGAAATTTATTAAAATCTGTCCCACTACCTTCAGGGTTTTCTCATGCTCATCATGATGTAATCAAAATCCCAAATGGAAACTATGTAGTTGCAGTCAGCAAAGATGGATCTACAATTGACTATCAAGGATCTACGTACTCTACTGTTGAAGATTGCATGATTGAAATCAATGGCACAACAGGAGCTCTTGTAAGAGAATGGGATTTCAAAAACATTTTAGATATATATAGAGCAAATCTTGCGGGAACAATTACTGGAAATGTAGCAGACTGGTTTCATCAAAACGCTGTTGTTCAAGACCCTGCTGATGGAAATTATATTGTTTCTGGTAGAAACCAAGGTTTAATTAAAGTGAATCAAAATAATGAACTGCTTTGGGTAATGGCTCCTCATTTAGGGTGGGGAAATGCAGGAATAAATGGAAATGGTTACGCAATTGATTCCTTATTACTAACTGCATTAGACCAACAAGGGAGTCCACTTTCACAAGCCATACAAGATGGCACTCAAAGTTCTCTATCATTTGAATGGCAATGGGGGCAACATGCACCTTTGGTACTTCCTAATGGAAACATTTTAGTTTTTGACAATGGATTTAATCGATATTTTTCAAATACATCCAGCCCTTTTTCAAGAGCTGTTGAGTATGAAATAGATGAAACAAATATGACTGTTAAGCAAGTTTGGGCTTATGGTGAAAGTAGAGGCGCAGATTGCTTTTCTCCAATTATAAGTGATGTAGATTACTTACCTAATACAGGAAACATTCTCTTTTCACCAGGCATAATGTTTGATCCGGTACAGCAAAATTCAAAAATTATTGAGGTTACCAGACCTGGTGGAAATGTTGTATTTGAAGGACAACTAAACTTTAAAAGCGTAAGAGGTGGCTCTCCAACACCTGTATTTGGTCAAATAGACATTACATACAGAACAGAAAGGATGAAACTATACCAAGATTAAAAAGAAAAAGAGCCGCTAAAGCGGCTCTTTTTCTTTATACCAACTCTCCTTTAAAGGAGTAATACTTCATTTTCTTCTTTTCAAATTCTTCAGAGTCTTCATTAAAAACCTGACATTCATCAATGGGGTTCATGTATAAGTGTAAACTCATTGCTCTACCATTTGCTGTATTGGCCAAACTGTGAAAGCCCATATCGTCGTTCATGTAAGAAACTCCATCTTTTTCCAATTGTAACTCTCTCTCTACTTCAATTGTTTCATCATTTCCTTCAGCTTCTACATATCGCTGTTCGTCAAACTCCCCTTTTACTACATATACCCAACACTCTTGATTATTATGGCAATGTACTGGGGTTTCTTGGCCTTCTTCCCAACACAGCAAAATCAACTCAAAATCTTCTGTTCTTGCAATGCAATTTCTGGTATACTTCTCTTGGCTAAAATGACTGTAAGGAATGTAATCTTCTAAAGGAATATCAAGTCTTTTCACCACTTTTTTGTACTCCTGTTCGTTCTTAATTTGTTTGAGTTCTTCCACCAATTGGTCGAGGCTAGAAATTGTTGATTTATCTGTCATTTGGATTTTTTATTATTTGGCTAAAAACTCGACTATTTGAGCCTATTTTCGTCATTTTGGACTAGTTTTTTACTTATTTTGCAGTAAAATACAAATTTAACGATATTGAAACAAAGGCTCGAAAAATATGTTTTGAGCCTTATTTATAACTAGATGATACAAAAAGATCTCAATCAATTTCGCTCTATCGTAAATGCTCTTTTAGAAGCCGAAAAAAAAGAAGCTGTAGTTCCACCGATTCCTGCACAAACACTTTACAGTCAAGTAGATTTAGCGTTAGAAAGAGAAGGATTAAGCGATGAAGCGCTTTACCAAAGTTTACAAGACTTGGTTATGAAAACTCCTAGAACGGCCACTAATCAATTTTTTAATCAACTGTTTGGGGGTAGAAAAGGAAAAGCTATGCTAGGGGATTTACTTGCAGTTGTTTTGAATAACAGCATGTATACCTATAAAGTTGCCGGTCCTATGGTAGGTGTAGAAAAGGAAATTCTACGCCAAATATGCGCTTTGGTTGGTTATTCTGAAAAGGCTGATGGCACCATTGCTACTGGAGGTTCTATGAGTAACTACATGGCGATGTTAATGGCCAGAGACGCTTTTGACGAAAGTATAGTTCAAGATGGTGTAAACCGCAAAATGATTGCCTATACCTCAGCTGCTTGCCATTATTCTATTGCCAAAAATGCTGCCCTCATGGGAATTGGAAGAAATCAAGTTCGATTTATTCCAACGAACTCAAAAGGTGAAATGCTGGTTGATGAATTGGAAAAACAAATCCTTAAAGACAAAGAAGCAGGACTCTCTCCTTTTTTTATTAATGCAACGGCTGGAACAACAGTAATGGGAGCTTTTGATCCGATTAATGAAATGGCTAACATTTCAGAAAAGCATAAGCTTTGGTTACACGTTGATGGTGCATATTGCGGTGCGGTTATTTTTAGTGAGCAATACAAGCATTTAGTAAAAGGAGCAGATCGTGCACAATCTTTTAGTGTAAATGCACACAAAATGCTTGGGACTCCATTAACCTGCTCTGTAATTGTTACACAAGACAAAAAGTATTTATACAATTCTCTATCTACAGATGCAGGTTATTTATATCAAACCGATGGAGATGATTTTAATTTAGGAAAAACTTCTTTGCAATGCGGCAGAAGAAATGACGCACTAAAATTTTGGACGCTTTGGAAGGCTATGGGTACCCGTGGACTTGAAAAGCTTGTTGATCATCAATTTTACTTGGCTGATGTTGCTAGAGACTATATTAAATCTAACAAAGATTATACGCTTTACAGCTATGAGAATTCCATTTCAGTTTGTTTTAACTATAAAAACATTGCTGCTGAAACCATTTGCACCGCCTTGTATGAAAAGGCCACTTTAATGGTTGGTTATGGAACTTTTATGGAAGATACCTTTATTCGATTTGTAACCATAAATGCAGACAATAGTAAAGAAGATATTATTGCATTCTTTAAGACACTGGAAGCTTTTGTGGAAGAAAATGAAGGAGAATTACTTAAACCACAAACCATTCTTCGGTAAACCTATTTTATGCTAACCAAACTCATTGTTCTTGGAGTTTACTTTGCTATTCTTTTCATTATTGGAATTGTGGCTTCAAAGCGAATAAAAGGACTGAGTGATTTTTATGTTGGCGGTAAAAAACTTGGCTATTGGGCCGTTGCTTTTTCAGCTAGAGCAACAGGAGAATCCGGTTGGTTGCTTTTAGGTTTGACGGGCATGGGAGCCATGGCAGGATTTTCAGCCTACTGGGTAGTTATTGGTGAACTGTTAGGAGTTGGAGTTTCTTGGTTTTTGATGGCCAAAAAGTTTAAGCAGCTTAGTGATTCCTATAACTCCATTACCATTCCTGATTTTTTTGAAAGTCATTTTAAACCCAAAACACATCTACTTCGAATTGTGGCTGCTACAGCGCTATCGGTATTTGTAATTATTTATGTAAGTGCTCAAATTGATGTAACAGGTAAAGCTTTCGAATCATTTCTTGGAATCAACTATTTTACCGGAGCTGTAGTAGGCTTTTTAATTGTCTTGGCTTACATCTTTACTGGTGGTTTTGTAGCTGTAGTTTGGTCCGATTTTTTTCAAGGTTTACTCATGTTTTTTGGCTTAGTTGCTTTGCCAATCGTTGCCTATTGGGGAATTAGCAATGGCTCAGAAATAGTTAGTGGATTGAATGACATTGACCCAGGTTTAACTACTGTTTTTGGCGGTGGAGATGATACTTGGATGAAAATTGCCAGCATGCTTGGCTTTGCTATGATTGGTTTAGGGTTTTTAGGTTCGCCCCAAATCTATGTTCGTTTCATGTCAATTAAAAGCATGGAAGAGATTAACAAAGGGCGTTGGGTTGCTATTGTTTTCACTTTGTTAACCGATGCTGCTGCAGTGAGCATTGGAGTTTTAGCGCGCTACATTTTCACCAAAACTGGCCAAGATCCTGAAGCCATTTTGGGTAATCAAGGAGAAGATGCGCTAATCACTTTGATTGAGCACGTTTTCCCATTAACAATAATTGCGATCTACATAGCTATAGTCCTTTCAGCAATCATGTCTACCATTGATTCGCTTTTAGTACTTGCTTCTTCTGCCGTTACTCGTGATTTTTACCAGCAAATCTTTAATCCAAGCATGGATGAAAAAAAGATGAGCAACATTTCTAGAATGGTCACGCTTGGCATGGCCTTATTTGCCCTTGGTACTGCCATGATAGTGGCTATAGTTAGCCCCGGTAGAACGGTTTTCTGGTTTGTTATATTCGGATGGTCTGGAATTGCGGCAACATTTTGTCCAGTAATTATTTTATCACTTTTTTGGCCTGCATATTCAGAAAAAGGAGCCATTGCAAGCATGATTACAGGCTTCTTATCCGTTCCTTTATTCAAATTTGTGGTTCAAGAAATAGATGGCATTGGCCCTTACTTTGAAAAGTTAGACGTATTGGCACCTTCCTTTTTATTAGCCATGATAAGTGGCTCTATTTTTACTAAAATTTATCCTCGAAAAGACACCTTGCAGGCAGCTTAAGCATAAAGTTTTTTGCACTTTTGCGGCATGAAAAAATTAGATTTAAACGGCATTAAAAACATCATTTTTGATTTGGGGATGGTGATTATTAATCTAGATAAAGAAGCGACTCCAGCGGCCTTTAAAAAATTAGCAGGCGATAAATATGAAGTGATTATGGAGGGAAAAGATTCTGAAGTCTTTTTTAATCAATATGAAACAGGAAAAATTAGTACAGAAGAGTTTGTTGAAACACTCAAAATCAAAATTGGAAATGGTTGTACTTCAACAGATGTAAAAAATGCTTGGAATGCTATGCTAAAAGACATTCCAGAGAAGCGTTTTGAAATTCTAAAGGAAGCAAAAGATCAATTTCGAACGTTCTGCTTAAGCAACACGAATGAATTACACATTGACTTCATCTTTAATGAGCTGCAACAGGATCGAGGCATTAAAAACTTAGACCCTTTTTTTGAAAAGGTCTATTTATCGCACGAAATGGGCCAACGTAAGCCAGATGTTGAAATATTTGAAACCGTTATCGTGGAAAATGACTTAAATCCTTCTGAAACGCTCTTTATTGATGATACTGCAGGGCATTTGGAAGGGGCAAGAAAAGCAGGACTACAGACCTTTCACTTATCTGAAGGAATAATCTTAGAGCAGTTGTTTTAAGTTTTTATCTCTTGGCTTTTTGCTACTAACTCTTCTCTTGACACAACTCAACTAAAACTCCACCACTTGATTTTGGATGCAGAAATGCGATTAGCTTATTGTCAGCCCCTTCTTTAGGTTCTTGGTGTATCATTTCGAAACCTTCCGCTTTTAGTCGATTAATCTCAGCATAGATATCTTCCACATCATATGCTATGTGGTGAATTCCTTCTCCTTTCTTTTCAATAAATTTTGCAATTGGGCTATCTGCTTTTGTCGCTTCCAAAAGTTCAATCTTACTTTCTCCAACTTCAAAAAACATAGTAGACACTCCTTCACTTTCTACTACTTCTGTTTTATAGGATGGTTTTCCCAACAGTGCTTCATACATTTTTGAAGACTCTTTTATACTTTTTACTGCAATTCCTAAGTGTTCAATTTTTCTCATGGCACAATCTTTTAAACATAAAAAAGCCCTGACGTAGGTCAAGGCTTCATTTAAATCATTTATAACTTACTTTATTGTAATGTCTTTCGTTGTGTTATCGTAACTTACGTAATATAAACCTTTTTCGAGGTTGGCTATATTTACAGAATTGCCATATCCTTTCTTCACAATCGTTCCATATCTGTCATACAATTCATACAAAGTTTCACCACCACTAAACTGAATGGTTTCTTTAAATTTTGTATCATTAAGTGTTATAGCAGGCACGTTTGAAGAATAAGTAGCAGGCTTTGAATACCTCGGTTTTCCGGTAAAATCAACTTGCTTTACTCTTACTTTGTTTTCTCCACTATGTGGTGAAATCTTGAAGGAATAGTTATGAGTTCCTGGAATTCCTTTTCCTTCTACTTCACCTAATTTTACCCATTTGTTCCATCTAAATTGCTCAACTACATAAGGGAGTTGACCATTTTCATTATCAGCAGTCCATTCTAAAATACCATCGTTGGTAAAGGCAATACTTCGAATATTGAATGTACTTTTTGGTTTGAGAACTTCTGCATTTAACACCTCAGGAGCACAATCATCTTTATGTTTGATATTAATGATAACGGGATCTCCTACTTTTAAATCATGAGCCGTAAAGTCAATTTCAAAAGCACTTTGGTTAACTTCTGCAGGGTCAAGTTTACCATTAACAGTTACTTCAAAAACACAAAAACCAACACCAGCACCACCAAATGGGTTCTTAACAAATATATTTTTGCCCATATAATTCCCTTCCAACACAATCATCCCTGCATGGGTGTTAAAAGCAAATAAAGCAAATAGGGCTAGCGTTAATATGCGATTTATTTTCATTTTCATTTTTCTTTGTGACTTTCTATTTTACCACATTCATGCCAAAATAGTAGAAGTTCAAATATAAACCTCTAAATTAATATATTGAAGAGATTGAGTAAAATATAACATTCACTCAATCTCCATTATCTATTAAATTCAATTTCTCCTTTAATTCTTGAACTCGCTTTCTTTTCTCAGGGGCTCTTCTTTCTTGTGCTGATTGAGTGAAGTATGAATGGTGTGTTAAAAAGTTTATATTCATCTGAATCCACTCTTTTTCTTCTCCTTTTATCTTTCCAAACTGCATTAACTCTTTTCGTAAGGTTTCTGCAATAGGATAAAAATCAGCTCTTCCCAAATAATCCAAATCAGAATCACACATAATTTCTTCTAAATGATTTTTTGGATTCTGAGGAATTTTAGTTGCTTCAATTAGCTCAATGACTTGATTAATTTGCTCTTCGGTGTATCCAAAGTTTGGAAGCATTTCTTTGGCTAATTCAGCACCAATAGGTTCATTACTTTCGTAAGCATGAATAAACCCTGCATCATGAAAGAGTGCTGCTGTTTTTAATAAATACAGATCTTCGCCTTTCACGCCTTCCCAAAGTGCAATTCGCTCTACTGCATTACATACATCTTGTGTGTGATGAATTCCATGATAAAACAATCCTTCAGGTAAATCCCCACTTAACCTCTTCACAATATATTTCTCTGCATTGCGGTAATTAATATTACTGTAGAGTTTTAAATTTACATAATGCCAAAAAGCTTCATTAGGGGTAATTCCATCCTCATTTTCAGAAAGTTCGGGTTTTATTCCATGTACAAAATACATATCAATTAAGCCCTTGTGCTTTGCATTAACTTTACCTCTATATTCCGTCACAAAAAATTCAGCAATGGCCTCGTAGGTGGTTTCTGAAATATTTACTTTTCCTACTTCTCCGCTTGACTCCATATGAGCAGCAACGTTTACGGTATCGCCCCAAATATCATAGGCAAACCTCTTAATTCCAACCACTCCTGCAATTAAGTCTCCACTATGTAAACCAATTCTCAATTCCCAAGGCGTCTCTCCTCGCTCTTCCTTAAGCTTGGTTATTTCCTTCATGGCTCTTTGTATTTCAAGAGCAGCCAAAGTCGTATCAATGGCATTTGATTTATTCCGAATTGGAACCCCACCAGCAGCCATATAGGCATCACCAATGGTTTTTATTTTCTCAACATTATACTTATTGACAATTTCATCGAACTTTATAAAATAGCTATCTAATTCTGCGACTAATTCTTGTGGTTTGTATTGCTCAGCCAAATTCGTAAAACCCTTAAAATCAGTAAACATAACCGTTACCTGACGATAATTTCTGGCTTTAGCTTTTCCTTTGTTTTTGAGCTCATCTGCCATTTCTCTTGGCAGAATATTTAGAAGCAATTTTTCTGCTTTTTCTTTCTCCTCTTCAAGCATTTTCTTTTGCTTCTCAACTTGCTCCTTTTGCTTGATAATTTCAATGGTTCGCTGCTTTACCTGGCTTTCAAGTAACGCTTTTTGATTTCTAATTTTATTTAATTTATCTCTATAGATAAAATAAAAAACCCCCATTGCGAAGAGCATCACCAATACATCTAGCCACCAAAAGTCTAACCAATTGGCTTGTGCATTAAGAAGTGATATGTTTAACAGAATTAATTGCATGAACTAGTTTTCGATTTCCAAATCTATAAATTTGAATTCAGTTCTTCTATTTAATCGGTGATCTTCATTGTTACAATTGTACTTCTCGCAATCAATTATTGGTCTTAGCTCTCCATAATAATTAGGAACAAATAAATCCTCAAAAATTCCTTTTTGCTTTAAATAGGTAATAACCGTTTTTGTTCGTTGTTGAGACAAATACAAATTATACTCTTTTGGTCCTCTTGTATCGGTATGGGAAATAATTTCAAGCTTTATGCCTTCTTTCCCTTTTAGTACCTCAACTAATTTGTCCAGTTTTTCAACTTCACTGCTTTCAAGATTACTTTTATCAAAGCGGTAATGTACCGTATATTTTGTCAAATCAATTCGCTCGTTATCATAGTACATGACTTGATGATCAGAAGCTTCTTCTAGCAAAATCTCATGATGATGCATATCTAGTTTGGCATATTTAAATTGCCCGAATCGGTTCTTTATTACTTTGTCAACTATGTTCGCTTCTTCGTCAAAGGTGAGTAATTGAAAATCCTCATCACGATGTTCAATTTTAAAGAAGTAATTCTGATCTGATTTTAATTTTTCAAAGGTGAACTTACCTTCCATGTCGGTATATGCGGTTCCTAGAAAGTTTCCTTCTTCATCGTAAATAAAAACCTTTAGGCTATCCCCAAAATCACCGGGTAGTTTTTGATAAACTTGACCATAAACTTGATGGGAATACTCATCTTCAATTAAATGAGTTTCAACCAAATCCAATTGCTCAAATTGAGCTACTTGATAGGTCAATTTCTTGTAGGCAAAATTCCCCTCTGCGTTTAATATAGCCTTATCAATAATAATGTTGTCCTTATCTAATAAAGCCAAATTAAAAGCCTCGTTTCCTTCAGCAATCTTAAATGTATAATTTTCATCTGCTGCCAATTTTTCAAATACAAATCGCCCTTTTCCATCTGTTATTACCGAATCCAGAATCTCACCATCTTCACTTAAGACATAAATCAACGTTCCATCTTCAAAGTCTCCTGGTAGTTTCTTGTAAATTTGGCCAGCTACTTTTACAATATTTGGCACAAAAGACTCTTCCATTTGCTGAATGCTTTTATATTCATCGAATGGTAAAGCATTGAATTTAAACCTGCCATCTTTCAATTGATTGATTAAATAAAGTGGGTCTCCTTCTGTATTTAACACATACGCTAAGGTGTGATACTTTATGGTATCCTCTACATCAGGCAAATTGATAAAGTAAGTATTATCAAACTCAAGCATGTTGTATTGAAATTCTCCATTTTCATTGGAGATAACAGTGGCTACTAAGTTATTATCTAGGTCAAAAATTTGAACTCTGGAGTACTTCAGCGGAATCCCTTGATGCTCTAGTCGAGCAATTAGAGTGGTAAAACCATTGTTTGTTGCTTTTTTCAATTGCTGACTTGCATCAATCTGGTTTTCTATTTCAAACTGACCACTTGCCGTGCGTTCAGCCAAATTGTAAATGCGTCCTTCTTTGGTTACTAATGCAATATTTAGCTCTGGGTCTTCTTCTGCAATTTGAATCAAATAATTCTCCTCTGAATCTAGCTTTTCAAAAGAAAAGTTTCCAAATTCATCCGTTAAAACAGAATCAATGACAATACCATCATCATTAAGTAAGTAAACCATTACTCTATTGTTTACGTCACCAGGTAGCTTTTTAAAAATTTTACCCAGAAACACAAACTCCTCTAATGTTCCAGGATCAACTTCAGACTCCATATTGAGCTTTATCTCATCAACTGGCAAGGCTTTGAAACTAAATAAGCCTTCTCTTCCCGCATGAAGCAGACGAACCTTATTATTCAATTCATCCAATTGAAATAATCTTCCTCCTTCAAAATCACTTCCATCTTCTGTTTGTAGCTGTATTAAATAGTTTGACTGGTGTGGTAAATCTTTAAATTGAATTCTTCCATTTTCATCAGTATAAGCGACTTGCACAATGGAATCAAGTTCGTTTATTAAGGAAACCTTAATCCCTTCTACTGGAAGTCCTTTATACTCTAATACGGCTTTTAACTCCACTTCTATTTGTGGAGGGGTTTTAACAAATGAGTAGATGTCGTCTTTTCCTATACCTCCTTCACGATTTGAGGCATAAAAACCAGTTGAATCCGTTACAAAATAAATGCTAAAATCATCTCGATTAGAATTAATAGGACGCTTCATATTCTCAGGCGCTTTCCAGCTGTCTCCTTGTTTTTGAGATAAGAATATATCCAATCCTCCTAGCCCAACAAAACCATTGGATGAAAAATAGAGTCGATCTCCTTTTACATATGGAAAAACCTCATTCTGTTGGGTATTAATTACCGGGCCCAAGTTTTTTGGCTTTGACCATTGATTATCAACCCACTGACATTTGTATAAATCCATACCTCCGAAGCCACCGGGCATGTCAGAGCTAAAGTAAATGGTTTTACCCGAATCGGCATAAACCGCATGACCAACTGAGTACTCATCACTGTTGTAGGGGAAAGGTTTAAATTCTTTCCATTTTCCATTTACATACTGCCCTTCGTAAAGCTTCATCCGATTGACAAAATCCTTTCCTCTCATTTCATTCGAGATTCGACTAATAATCACTCGATCTTCTTGTGGGGTAATACTCAATGGTCCATCATGAAATTGCGTGTTAATCAAGCCTTTCTCCATTCGAAAATTATCACTTTCAGGATTATTTAAATAAGCCGTATCCGCTTCATAAATCGCTAAAAAAGGATCTCCTGACCAAGCCGACTTTTCTGTGGAGTAAAAGTTCTCACCACGATCTGAAACGATGTAAATTTTATTTTTAAACAAGCAAAATCCAAATTCTGAATTTTCAGAGTTTAGTTTACTTTCTACCTGTGTGTTATATTCTAATGGTTCTTCTTCCCAGACTTTAATTTCATCAATGGATTGAATCATTAAGTTTCCGAGAAAACTATTTTCAGCCAATTCTGAAAATTTTAAGAATTGCTCTTTAGCAGCTGCTAGCTTTCCGTTTGCTTTTAATACTTGTCCATAATAAAGGTAATCTTCAGCTTGCACCGAATCTGAATTAACTACTAGCAAATAATGCAGTTCTGCGAAATCTAGCTTACGTGCTTTTCGGTATGAATTAGCTAAGTACTTCTCAGCAGAATATAGCTCTTTATTCTTTTTTAGGGCCTTCTTAAACCAAGGAATTGCGTCTGCAAATTCTTGATAATTATAATGCTCCATACCTTTTCTCAATTCCTTTTCTTGAGCAAAAGTGGAGGAGCCTAAAAAAAATAAGATGCTTAAAAAGAATCCCGCTAGTACAAGTTTAGAGATGTGTTTTGGATTACTCATTTAGAAATATCGCGGTGAAACAATTGGTGAACGAAAAACATTTAAATCATAGCCGATGAAAATCTCGTGAGAACCTCCATTTCTTCTACTTAATTCGGTTAAAGAAATATCATAGGAGTATCCTATTCGCAACGAACGATTGATGTTATACTCTAGAATAGCTACGGCCCCATAACCTCTGCGATAAGACATGCCTAGCCATAACTTTTCCTTAAGTAAAACCGAAGCATTCACATCGATAAAAGCAGGACGATTATTAGCTGTTTTTATAAGTACCGAAGGCTTAAAAATAACATATCGATTCAGTCGAAACGCTCTACCTGCAGTTATAATAGCCTGAGCTTCTTGTCGGGCTGTGCTTTCTATATTTACATTATCTCCTTCTATACCAAGTTTACCTTCATTTAAGTGGGTTAACTCAAAGCCGATGTAATTTTTTCGATCACTATAGTACATCCCAAAATCAAAAGATGGAGTTAAATAGTTTTCCCTTCCTCTTTCAATGCTACCATAATTCGAATTATCACGATACTCAATTTCATCCCAACGGAAAGTATAATTATACAAACTGGCTCGTAGTCCAAAACCCAATCTACCCCGATTAATTCTTACTTTATAGGCATAAACTCCCGAAATAGCCGTAGTTGTTTTTGGACCTATGACATCATTCATAAGCTGAAAGCCCAATCCCATTTTTTTATCTTTGGTTGGAGCATGAATAGCAAAGGCCTGAGAACTTGGTGCTCCTTCAAAGCCTACCCATTGTGTTCTGTGAATGGCTACTGCACTTAACATTCCGCGGCTTCCGGCATAAGCAGGGTTTATTCCTAATGGATTGAAAAAGTACTGATTAAACTGTGGGTCTTGTTGAGCAATAGAAGATGAACAGTTAAAAAGGAAAAAAGAAGTAAATAGCAAGCTTAGAGCTAAAAGCCTAGAGCTAAAAGCTGAGAACCTAGAGCAACGAGCAACGAGCAACAAGCGGAAAGCTGCTATCTGATGGCTGAAGAATGACCTCAATACATTAAAGGCAAGAAAAGGAATTTTATATGGCTTTTTCATTTCACTCTTTATATTGCTGCTACACATTCATCTTTTTAATTAGTCCTCCTAGCATTTTAGAAATCTCATTGGTTTTTTCAATTAATTCATTTGCAATATTATGCTCTATGTAACCTAAATCTGATGATAAATAGAGCATTGATCTAACTTCACCACAAGAGCCCTTTGAAACAAACAAAAAGTACCGAAATTCTTTATCTGACATTCGTTCGTAGCCTTCCGCCAAATTGTTTGAGATTGATAAAGCTGCCTTTAATATTTGATCTTTAAAGAAGAAGTTTTTGTTATTTTCAAACTCTTTGCTAATATCTAAATAAAAGCTCTGAGCTTTCTTCCAAACTTTTAAATCTTCAAACTTTTTCATTTTACTTAATACTCTTTCATTTCATCTTATTTAGCTTTTAGCTTTCTGCTAGAAGCTAAAAGCTCTATCTCGTCAATTCAATCCAACCTTTTTCACTTATTCCATTTGCTGAAAAAATATAGAAATAAGTATCCGAAGGTAGGGGACCTCCACTTAAATTATCCCCATTCCAAACTCTACTTTCATTGTTGTAATTTTTTGCTTCAAAAACTCGATTTCCATTTCGATCATAAATCAAAACCTCATTTTCTGGAAATGCTTCTATGTTGTCAATAATCCAAGTATCATTTATTCCATCTTCATTCGGCGTAATGCCTGAATAGAACTTGAGCAAACAAGTTGCTTGCGTAAAGGTTTCTATTTCAAAAGCCACAATCCTACTTTCGCAACCAGTATTTGAAACAATTTGAACGGTATAATTTCCAGGTGCTAAATTATTGGCTTGATTGCCCGACTGACCATTGCTCCATAAAATGGTATAGGGCCCTTCACAACCTTGAATGGTTTGAATTTCTGCAAATCCGTTACTACGGCCTATACAAGAAGCATTTTGAATATTTAGTGAAAAGGCAATTAATCCCTCTATCTGTAAAGGCTGTTGAAAGCCTTGCGTTAACCAAAATAAGTTTGACTCTTCGCTACTTACCGATGTTTCACCAACTGTTGAAGTGACATTAAAACTTGCAGTTGTGGTATCCGAGCCAGTAGAACCTATCACACTTCTGCCCAATTGTAATTGAGCAAAAGTAAACTGTGTAAACAGCAGAAAGATGATATGTAAACAAACCTTAATCAAAACTGATACTTCCTTCTACGTTAATACTTGAAAATACTTGTAATCTGGTAAACCCATCTTGATAGATTGTACCTTTTATTTCTAAGTTCCCGAAATTTTGGATGGTAGAGCCCCCAGCTAAATACAAATCCCCATTAACTATTAGTGTTATGCCATCTTCTATAATCAAATTTCCACCATTTTCATTGTACAAATCATGCACTGAAGCATTTTCATTAACTCTGCAATTATCCGATAAGAATACTTGAACAATTGTGGTATCGTTTGCAGAAGGTTTACCGTTTGACCAATTTAATGGGTTTGACCAATTAGAATTTAAAAGAGGGGTAAAACGTGTGGTTTTTTGCGCAGAAACTTCTGTTTCAAACAAGGCAATAATCATAATTAATATGACTGACCTCATACTTAGAAGTGATTTTAAATTTGGTTTCATCAAGGATTCATTTTTACTTTAAACACCCACACTCCGCTTTCTCTTCTTTCAAAAGACAAATCATTTCCATCCCTTCTAATTCGCCAACTGCCATCGGTATTTGGGTCGCCTAAATAAAAGGCATCGTCGCCAATTGAACCATTAGAGTCAATCTCTATATCTCCTTTTACATCTAAAGTTGATGATGGTTGCAAATTATCCGCTCCTAAGCCAATGTTTCCAGTAGGTTCAATAACAAGATACTTTGTCCAGGTTGAAGCCCCATCATAAAACTCAAATACAAAATCATTCAATTCTGATCCATTACTTCTATGAAAAAAGGACCAACTTTTATCAACAGCCTCATCAGAACCTAAAGTAAATCCTGAAAAATTATTTCCATCTCCAGTTCCATAAACGTCAAAATAGGCAGCTCCCGAATTGTTTTTAACTGAGAGCAAATTCGATGGGGAAGTAGTACCAATTCCCACATTCCCGCTAAAATAGTTTTGGTCTTCATTTTCCATAAAAATACCCCAATTGTCCCCATCTGTTCCTACAAATTTGGCTTTGTAAGCAAAGGTTGGGGGTGAAGTTGTGTTTCGATCAGGGGTGATTTCTGTGTACATTCCAAACAAAGAATCAGTTGAATTGCTAGTTCCATTTACTACATTTTTAATTCCAAATTTGCTTTTTGATGACCCTCTATCTAACTCTATTAAAAGTCCAATTTTATCGGATGCACCTGCATTAGCCAGGTTATCAATTACCAAACCGCAGGTACTCCCACCGGATCCTACTTCTATTTCAGCCTTGAACTTATTTCGAATTGTATTGGTTCCGATTGCAAAGTTGTAATTATTGGAATTTGGGATTACATCATTGCCAGATAAGGTGAAACTAGAAGCAGCTTCTGCGGCCCAACTCACATTCCCATTTCCATCAGTCTGAAGAATTTGATTAGCTGTACCATCTGCGGTTGGAAAAGAAAATGCATTTCCCACGCTTAAGGTTCCAAATATTTTTAGGCTATCGTTAGCGAAGTCTCCATAGATTAATGGAGTAGGTGTAGCGGTATTTGCAATAAACAATTTATCATCTCCCGTTTCAAAGTAACCTGCTGAATCTCCAAGAAATACATTTCTTGAGCCTGTTGCTAAGGAAAAACCAGAGTTAGCACCTAACAGCGTATTATTATCGCCAGAGGTAAGTGAGCCTCCAGAATTGTTTCCAATTATCACACTTTGACTTGCATCAGTAACTAAAGGAGCAACTTGATAACCAAGAGCAACACTAAAATCTAATCCTCCTGCTTGACCAGCACCATGGCCTATTGCTACCGAACGGTTTATTCCAAACTCCGCAGCTCCATTTCCAATAGCTACATTTTGTGCAGAGCCATTGGTTGTAGCCACATTTGCCCCAACAAATACGTTAGAATAATCAGTTGTCCCATTTCCTGAATTATTTCCAATTATGATGTTTCGTACTCCGTTTCCACCTGTATTGGAAATGGTATTTCCAGCATTAGCTCCTAAAATAATATTATCTCCATTATTTAAAAATTGCAGTCTTGGCGTAGGCGCATTTCCACCATTATTAACCGTATCTATTCTAAAGTATTCTGTTCCTGCAACTTCTATACTTATTTCATCATCATCTCCTGCCCCTTCAACATCTATTCTAGTATCTGAATCACTGTCGCCTATAGCTACTGGATCATCCAAATCATTATCACTTAAAAGTTTTACCCATGAAGGTGAACCAGGTGTACCAGCATTAAAATAAAATCCATCATCACCATCGGTTTGAAAAACAATTAAACTGGTAGCGGGTGTAGCAATTCCCAATCGTTGTGCTTCTGTCATACGAGGGATTAGAATTCCTTTGTCGGTAGCTACCACATCAAGCATAGCTGAGCCATCAGGAGCTGAGCCATCTGTATTGATAGAAATATTCTGGGCAAACGAAAGTTGAATAGATAAAAAGAAGAAAAGTGAAAAAGCTAGCTTTTTAGCAAATAAAAGTGAAGAAATTCGGGATAAAGGATAAAGGATGAAAGATGAAGGAAGACCTTTGTCCTTTCTCTCTAATCTTTTATCCCCAATGTATATTTTTTTTATTCTCTTTTTCATTTTCTTTTTAGTTTTTCTACTCTCTTCCTCGAAAATCTATTTTAATATCAAAATACAACGATAAGCTGCTGAACCACTAGCAGGATCATCATTAGCAGAATTTTGTAAGCCTAAGTTTCCAACTTTTCTTACAGTATTTGAAGTACCGTCATCTACCCATTCCCAGTTATCTATTTCGTTACTAACACTCGCATTGTCCATGGCTCCGTACCATTCTGCCCATGTAGGTAATTTTAATCCTGCTGCGGTACATGTAGAAGCTGCAGTAAACCAATTTCCTGTGCCTCTTTCTGTGTTATCAATACAAATACGCCCAGCAATGTTAGTCATGCCTGTTGGACAAGTGGCAGTATCGATGGGTACCCAATTTAAATTTCCTGCTCCATCCGTTTGAATCACATAACCTGCATCTCCATCTTCTGATGGGAAGGTGTATTTATCATTAATATTTAAGGTATCTACGGTAGCTTTTCCCAATACATCAAGCTTAGCCGTTGGACTAAGTACACCTATACCTAATGAATCATTCACATACACATCACCGGTATTGAAATAGGCAGCGTAGTTAATGCCACCTCCACTAGCTCCGGCATAAATTCCATAATTGGCATTTCCTGCACCACTAGCACTTGCTCTTAGACCATAAGCCGTTGAAGTTCCATTTACACTTGTTGCTGTTGAAAACAAACCATAAGACTCTAGATCAAAAGACTGCGCTACAAAACGTCCTCCGAATGCTTTTCCAAAAGAAGAATCAATCGCAAAAGCATCGATACCATATTCATTCGACATGTTTCCTCTTGCTTCGGTATAAATACCTGCATTATACATAGAACCATTTGCTACTGAAGAAACCAATCCAAAATTATTGGCATTGTTGCCATTTGCATCCAAAATCAATGTTTGAGTTGTGGATACGCTACTTTCTGTATTAATAAACTGACCGGTTACTCCATCAGAAGATTCAACATGTAATCTACTTGAAGCCGATGAAGTACCTATTCCTACATTTCCTCCTTTAAATAAAGAAAATCTTGTGGCAACACCTGCTTCACTAAAATGTAAATTATCGCCTTGTGTTTCAATGTCCCAAATTCCAGTAGCTGAATTATTTTGAAAAGACATTAATAAATCCGTAGAAGTCGTTTTTATAATCAATGGATAATTGGTTTCACTTCCTGAACTATTTATAAATAAACCATGAGAAAGGGTTGTAAAGCCATCTGTTCCAATTTGAATTCCTTCATCATCTCCGTCGTTACTAATCCATGAGCCATTGGTTCTTAAATTAGAATCCAATACATGGTTCCCTAGATTGTCTCCTGAAACTAAAGAGGAAATAGGTACAAAACTCAATTGGCCGGAACCGTCGGTTTTTAAAATCTCATCTGCGGCACCATCTATTGTTGGTAATGCATATTGACCATCTATAATTAAAGAATCTGCACGAAAGCCTCCGACTACTTGTAATACTGATTTGGTAGGCACTGTTGTACCGATTCCAATCTTACCATCTGGTGATATAACTAGACGGGAGTTTCCTGAAGTTTTGTCTATGATATGAAAAGACCCACCCGATAAATTATTATTTTGAATTTCCCATTCTTTAGTGGCAGTTTTAAGAATTAAACTCGCCGCATCTCCTGAGGTAGATTCTATAGTTGAATTTGTACTACCACTATTCAAAACATGTAAATCAGATGCTGGTGAAGCTGTACCAATTCCTACTCTGTTGTTTGCTGCATCAACACTAAATGTAGTTCCATCTACACTAAAACCATTTGTAATTGTTGAAGTAAATGAAAGCGTACTTCCTCCTTGAGTAACTACAGTATTTCCAGATAAGGATCCCGTGCCATCATAAATTCCATTTCCATCAGTAGATAGAGTTCCCCATTCCAAGGCAGTTCCTGCTGCATTATACTTTAACACTTGATTTGCAGAACCTGAAGTTGTTGGAAAGGAATAAGCATTATCAATCCTCAATGAATCAAGGAAACTAACTCCTTCAACAAAAAGGTCATTTTCAATATTAACATTACCGTCAGCAAAATAGCCAGCCCAATTTTCTGAAGTACCACCAAGCGCCTTACCAAAAACCCCATAATTGTTAGTACCAGCACCTCTAGCCACTGCATGTAAACCGTAATTTGAAGTTGCAGTTGAATTTGCATCTCCTTCTAGTGCAAATACCGCAGTACCTGGTCCGGTCGCTTCACCAAGCAAGGCAACTTTAGTTGGCTCTGTTCCACTGATAGAAAAATAACCAGCATTTTCATCAGTCCCAGAAACTTTCAATTCTGTTTTATCTAACGGATTTATTCCAATTCCAACAAAACCATTGTTATCAATTAAAATACCCTCATTACCACCATCGTTAGATATATAATTTCCGTTTAGTGAGATGTTTTTTGTAGCTATATGATTCCACAAACTATCAGCAAAACTTAAATTATCAATAGTAGTTCTAATATTATTGGCCGTATCAAGCAAGGCTGCTCTGATTTGTACAGCAGTATCTACTATGCCATCTGCATTAGCAATAATGCTATCACGGATATCTCCAATATATACACTTGCACCTTGGCTAATGGTAATGCTATCCTGAGAAACATCCATGCCTAAGTCTTGTAATTCATTAGTCGCATCACCATCTACCTCTGAAGTTAAATATCCATTATTTGCGACCATAGCATCTACATCTGATTCCGATAAAGTTGAATCTGTATATGTTCCTCCACCTGCTCCATTAGCTTGGCTTAAGGTTACTGTTGTTCCAATGCGATTGATGGTTTGTGCTTCATTGGTTTTACTTGTATCGTTGTCCAAATTGATTCGATTATTCAAAGTGGTAACTTCAGCTTGTAGTTCCAAATCCGTAGCTAAACTTGAAATGTCTACTCCATTGGCACTGTCGATTAAAATCGAGTCGTTGCGGAAAGCTAAGTTTTGGTTGTCAGTATTGGTATTAGCTATCAATGTGCGTAGTACCGCTGAGGTATCTCGCAACTGTCCGCTTAAGGTCGTGTCGTTGATGTATCTTGATAAACTATCCGTATTGATTCTTGATAGTAATGAAGCTGTTGTATCGATGATTGCTTGACGGTTAGTAGCTATCTCTGTTTGGTTCGAACCGATGTTAGTTTGGTTTGAAGCGATTCGTGTATCGTAATTCGCTATCGAATCTCGGATGTCTTTAATGCTAATTGATCCTCCATCTTCCAATAAAATCGTGTCTTGCGTTGCATTAAAACTCAACACTTGGTTGTCTGTATTAGTGCTGCCTATCAATGTGCGTAGTACAGCTGTTGTATCTCGCAATTGTCCACTTAAGGTTGTGTCGTTGATATATCTTGACAAACTGTCCGCATTGATTCTTGATAGCAATGAAGCTGTTGTGTCGATAATTGCTTGACGGTTTGTAGCTATCTCTGTTTGGTTTGAAGCGATTCGTGTATCGTAATTCGCTATCGAATCTCGGATGTCTTTGATGCTAATTGATCCTCCATCTTCTAATAAAATCGTGTCCTGCGTTGCATTAAAACTCAACACTTGATCGTCTGTATTGGTGCTACCTATCAATGTACGTAGTACAGCTGTTGTATCTCGCAACTGTCCGTTTAAGGTTGTGTCGTTAATGTATCTTGATAAACTATCTGCATTGATTCTTGTTAGTAATGAAGCTGTTGTGTCGATAATTGCTTGACGGTTTGTAGCTATGTTTGTTTGATTAGCGGCAACTGCAGTATTGATCGTCGTAATATCAACATAGATCGCAGGCCCTTGATCCATCGTCAATTCTATGCTATCACCCACGATTTGTGCTGCTACCAAATTGGTATCGGAGCCTGTAGTGGCATAGCGACTTAGATCAACGCTATCACTTAATGTTCCATTTTCAAAAACTCTTAAAAAGTCATTCGCTGTAATGTCAATAGAATCAATCCGCTCGTTCAAGTCAGAGAGGTCACCATCTAAGCCAATGTATTTGTTTAAGCTGTCTAAGACTGAATTAATGCTATCTCTATTTTGATTGGTCAAGGCAGAATCTAGGCTAAAATATTTTTGTAAGGAATCGAGCTGATCTTGGTTTTGCCTGATCTGCGCCCTTAATAAAGCCCGTTGAAACTTGGCCACAGAATCCAAGACTACTGAATCTAATACTCCCTGCTGAAGATAGTACAATGCAGAATTTGAATAATACATGGTATCAATCAGCTCATTAGTAGCACTTGTATCACTCACATTTCTTGCTAAGGCTAAAGTATCTATCGTACCTTCGTGATTATAAACAAATACGCTATCGTTTTGCTCTTTCACAGAATCTACGCCCAAAAGCGGAGCCATATCAACAAAAGAAGGATTATCACCGCTTAAAAATAAAGTATCGTTAGAACGACTTAATTGCTGATTATCAGTATTCGAATTATCAAATTGACTTAAATCGATACGCAAAGTATCTAACCCTTGAAAAAGTTGTAATTCATTTAAAACTAATTTTGCCGAATCTAGCAATTCATTGGTGTCACTTGTGTCCGAAACGACTCCTCGAACAATTATATCTTCAAGGATTCCATTGGCATTAAATATTCTTAAGGTTGAATCATCAACTGTTCTGATAGAATCAATACCTAGAATAGTGGTTAAATCCACACTGCCTTGAACCGCTCCTTGCTGAAAAGCTTCTATAGACTTCCCATTTAATCGCAAACTATCTATTAACTCATTGGTACTGCTAGTATCTGAAACAATACCCCTTACGATTACATTTTCAAGTATTCCATTGGCATAGAATATTTGTAGTGTTGTGTCATTAAACGACTTAATGGAATCAATACCCAAAATGACACTCAAATCAACAGAAGATGGATTAACTCCTGTTAAATCAAGCACCTTCCCATTTAATGTCAACTGCTGATCATCCGTAAAACCCAAATCTGAAATCAGAACGCCCGTTCCATTTGACAACAACAATGAATCTCCAAAAGCATTAACGCTTAAGTTTTGAATTTCATTGGTAGCAGAACTGTCGCCATCAGCTACTGAAAATTGAATTTGGTTGCCACCGGTAATCGAAAGCAAACGAAGGTTTCCATTCTCCACTAAATTCAAATCTTGATTTTGAAATTGATCGGAGAAAACGGATAGATCAATGGTATCAGACCGATTTCCCTCATTTAAAATTAAGATGGAATCATTCACCAGCTCAAAACGACTGATCGCTTCATTGCTATTTGAAGTGTCACCTAGGTTGATAATCGAATCATTTTGAATACGAATTCCACTTCCTGCTTTTAGTGGATTACCCGCAGTTTCTGCATACAAGGCATAAGGCACCGACAATAGTTGAGTCGTTCCCAAGTCCTCATAAGTTCTGTCCATATCATCATCTACCTCAACCTTTAAAAAATAAGTTCCATTCGACCAATCAATGTCTTTAATATTGGCAAACAAACCCGCTGAAGTGGCCCCACCTTCTCCTATTACGAGATTAAACAATCCAAACTCATTGGTAGAAACCATATCATACTCTTCTTGGTAAACAAGGGTTCCTGTTGCACCATTTTGTAAGATGGTAAAACGAACATCTACCATAGTGCTGATCAAGGCATTGCCATTGTTATCTCTAAGTATTGCTTGGTAGTTTACTCCTGATGGAGCTTGGGCTAGTGCAGGGCTAGAAACAGCAGTAAGTACGAAGATTATAACTGCTAGCCAATAGTGTTGAGGGCTTTCATTCAACTTCATGAGGGACACTTAATTGGTTAAAAGGGGGCGCTAAATTACTAATTTGCTTGTCCTTTAATAGGTTAAGAATATGGTAATTTACGATGAAAAAAACTTTTAGTTCGATTAAAACTAAAGTTTTATCGATAAGTATGATTACTTCTTAAAAATCCAATCTTCGGGGTTCAATTTGGAGCGAACTTTCCATAGTTCTAGGTGCATGGTCGAAGAAGCACCTTCTTCATCATCGATAAGAACTCCTAGGTTTTGTTTGGTAGAAACCTTATCGCCAGCAGTCACAAATACCTCTTTAAAGTAATGGTAAACAGTAAAATAATCTCCATGTCTAATCATTACTACTTTTCCTTCTCCTGGTATAATAATTACACGGCTCACTTCTCCGTCAAATATAGCCCTACCAATATTGCCTTTTTTGGTAGAAATGTCTACCCCATTATTCTGAACTTTCACACCTTTAAGCGTAGGATGAGGGTGTTCACCAAACTGAGCTGTAATTACTCCTTCAGCTACTGGCCAAGGCAATTTCCCTTTGTTAGAAGCAAACGAATTGGCCAACTCTCTTGCTTCAGGAGTCATAGGAAAACCTGCTTCTGAGTCCCCAGCTTTTTTAGCCGCTTCTCGTGCTCTGCGAATTTCTTCAGCAATTATTTTTTCAATGGCTGCATTAATTTTTCGAGCTGCTGCTTCTTTCTCCTTTAGTTCCTTCTTTAATTGATTCTGCTTCCCTTTCAAATCATTAACTACAGCTTCCTTTTGCCCCTTTTCTTGAGCTAAGGTATTTCGCTCATTCAACTTAGCTTGCAGCAAGCCTTTTTTACTCATTTTTATGGCTTCCAACATTCTTATTTGAGCATCTATAGCAAGCTGAGTTTGCTCAATATTTTCTGCTTGCGATTGCCGATATTGAGCATATTGTTGAAAATACTTTAATCGCTTAAATGCCTGATTAAACGTTTCCGAAGAGAAAATAAACATCAAACGTTCATACTCACTTCGATTTTTATAAGCATTGCGAATCATTTCCGCATATTCATCTTTTAAAAGCTTAATCTTTTGCTCTAGGGTGTCTAAGCTTTTTTCATGTCCAGAAATGCTATCGTTAAGCATCACAATTTCTTCTTCCATGGCAGCAATTAAAGCCTCCCTTGAAGATATCTTTTTACTCAATTGTCGCAATTGGTTGAGTGATGACTGCTTGGTTTTTTCCGTTTCTTTTAGCAGTTGATTGGTATACTGAATCTCTTTCTGAAGCTTCTTCTTTTTGGCTTGCAAATCCTGTTTACTTTGTCCAAAAACAGGCAAACATAGCATGCTTAGCAGGAAAAAACCGAATGCACTTTTAATAATATACCTGCTCATATTTAGAAGAAATTGTAAATGCAAAGTTTAAAGACTTGTTCAAATATACACGGGAATAGTCAATGTCAAATACAGCCGGTTTATCTGTTTGCAATTCAAAATGCAAATTTTTGGGAAGCAGCTGACCTTCAACATCTTCATAATTTGAGAAAGCTCCTTTCAAAAAACGATCTGCGGTGATATCAGAAATGAGAAACTCTCTTATTTTAAACGAATTTTGATCTAACCAAAGGCTTAAAAACTCCTCTGATTCCTTTTCGATTTTATGCGGTTTTTCATCTGCTTTTCTCACTTTCCGCATGCGTAAATTACCTAAGTAATATTGCTCTTTATCAATGGCAAATTTCACCTTTTCATCTGGCTCAAATCCCATGGAATTTCCAAGTAACATGGCTTGCAACAAATCAAAATCCATGTCGATATTAAAGCGTTTTTTGATGTAGGACTCATCACCAATGAAAAACTCTTTTTCTAAGCGGTTTATCACTTTTACGGTATCATGAGTAATCGCTATTCTTCCTAATTCAATTCCAAAAAGCGGTGTAATGGAAATCCAAACAATGCTATCTTTCTTAATTCGAACATTGGCTTTAAAGGAATTCTTTTTACCATTTTGCTCAAAAGTAAATTCTGCCTTAGAAGAAAAAGTCTCAAAGTGAAATTCATTCGCATTCATTTGCTGAAGCAAGTACTCCACCTTTTTTCCTTCAAGTGGCTTTCGGCTTGCTTTATCTTTTTTTCCACAGGCTGAAAAAAACAGCAAAAGGCAAATCCATGTAATATTTTTTAATTGGAACTTCACGGGATTTTCTTTAGCTCAATTTTTTTATCCAAGTCATTGGAATCGCTACCATTTGCTTTTGCTTTTTCCCAATATTGTACTGCTTCATCTTGCTTTCCTAAACGATATAATATATCGCCCTTATGCTCCAACAAAACTGGACTTTTCCCATCTGATTGCAAGGCTTTATCAATCCATTCATTGGCTTCTTCAAACTGCCCCAATTCATATAAAATCCAAGCGTAAGTGTCTTGAAATGAAGATTGACCCGGAGCCAACTGATTTGACTTTAAGGACATTTCTTTGGCTCGCTCTAAGTTTTCCTTTCTCAAAGAAAGGTAGTAGCTATAATTATTAAGCACATAAATATTATTCGGATCCAAAGAAAGTGACTTCTCATAGTTTTCGTCAGACTTTTCATGATTATCAACCGCATGGTAAGAATCTCCTAATGAAGAATAGATTTGACTCAACAAAGCGTCATTATCTATCACCAAATCTTTAGCAAGCAAAAGGTATTCAATGGCCTTTTCTTCTTGCTTGTCCTGCTGCAAACCAATGGCATACAACAAATAAGTAGCAGGCTGATTGGGAAATAAATCAACTGCTCGTTTACCATAATCTAGTAAAGCAGCCACATCATTGGTTTCCGATAAAATGACCAATAACTGACTCCATACTGGGAAACGGCTGCTGTCTATTTTAATGGTTTCTTGATATTCAAACTTTGCTTGTTCCGTTTGATTATCGAAGTATAAAAAATCAGCCAATAAGGCATGCGACTTAGCATCCTCAGGATGTCCTTTCACAATGGATTGACATACTGAAATGGCTTCTGCTCTTTGCTGACTGTCTTTACTGTTTACCTGATAAAGCCGAAGTACATACTTTACTTTATCATCAATGTTCATTGCTGGGTTTTCAAAAGCCACTTTTAGCGACTTCAGAAATTCCTCTTTTTTGCCTTGAGTTCGGTAGTATTCAGCCATGCTAAACTGCACCCGATAGTCTTCTGGTGCTAAGCTTTGCATTTGTTCATACACCTCTTCTGCTTTCTCTTCTTGCCCATTCGACATGTAAATATCTGCCAACCAACCGTAATAATTTAACTCCGAAGGGTAAGCTTCTATTAATTCTTGAATAGCTTTACTTGCTCCATCTACATCATTTTCTGACAAATAGATGTTTCGCTTTTGCTTCGAAATTTCTTCATTTATGCCTATTTCTTCTTCAATCTCATTCAAGTATTTTAAACACGCCTCAACATCTCCTTTTTCATGAAGCATTTGCGCAAGTGCGTACTTTAACTCGACTTGGTTTGGCTTTAACTCCACCAATTCTTTATAGACTTCAATAGCCGCTGTCTTGTCATTGGCGTTGTCTAAGTAAGATGCGTATGAAAGCTTGTACCAATAGTTAGTTGGGTCTAATTCTGTAGCCAATTTAAACTGTTGAAAAGCCAACTGAGGTTGCTTCAACGCATTATAAACCAAACCCAGCTCATAATTAGCAGCAGCATGTTTGGGATTTACTTTTAAGGCCGTTTGATAATAAATTTTTGCCTCCTCGTAGTTCTCCAAAATCTTTGCTTTCGCCCCATCGGCATAAGCTCTTCCAAAGGCTACCTTTTCCTTTTCAGATAGTTCTTTTGAAGGATTTGGTGCTATTGCCTTTTCTGAAGTTGAACAAGAAAAAAGAACAAGTACAATAAATAGAATGGACAGCTGCTTTAGCATAGGCTAATCATCCAATTCGTTATAATCTCCAACACTAAGTTGCTTGGCATCAAAATCAATTTTGGTATGATTTCCAATCATGGAATTTTCACAAACTAAACCTTTAACATGCGTATTGGTTTGAACAATGGAGTTCTGAATAACTGCATTTTCAATAATTGTATCATCTCCTATTGAAGCATGCGGGCCCACTACTGCATTTTTAATCACTACATTCTCCCCAATGTATGAAGGTGCAATTACCGTGGCGTTTTCCAATTTTGCTGAATCAGAAACTATCTTTTCATCTTTGATAAATTCTAAAACTCTTTGATTGGTGTAAACCGTTGCGTCCTTCTTTCCACAGTCTAACCATTCAATCACTTGGCCTGGCACAAACTTGGTTCCATCTTGCTTCATGCGCTCCAACGCATCTGTAATTTGGTATTCGCCGCGATCCATGATGTTATTGTCCAACAAGTACTGTAAGTTTTCCTTCAGGTACCCACCATTTTTAAAGTAGTAAATTCCAATGATGGCCAAATCAGAAACAAACTCTTCTGGCTTTTCTACAAAATCAGTAATAACACCTTCCTCATCCAATTTTACAACGCCAAAAGCTGATGGATTTTCAATTTGCTGCACCCAAATAATTCCATCTTTATCATCATCTAAAGTAAAATCAGCACGGAAAAGCGTATCAGCAAAGGCAACAATTGTTTTTCCTTCTAAAATGTCTTTTGCACACATGATGGCATGTGCAGTACCTAATGCTTCTTCTTGCTGAAAAACATGTCCTTTTGCTCCTAAATCAGCCGCAATCTTCAACAAATTTTCTTCCACTTCTTTTCCAAAGTCACCAATCACAAAGGCAATTTCCTCAATTGGTTCATCACAAACCTTGGCAATATCTTCTACCAAGCGTTGTACAATTGGTTTTCCTGCAATAGGCAATAATGGTTTAGGAATAGTTAAGGTATGTGGCCTCATTCGTTTACCTCTTCCGGCCATAGGTACAATAATTTTCATCTAATAAGTCTTTAGTTTGTATTTGTGGTTAATGTCGCTAGGTTAATGACACTACAAGTTCTACTTTTTTCCGGTACTTCCAAAACCGCCCGCACCTCTTTCGGTATTTCCCAATTCTTCAACTTCTACCCATTCGGCTTGTTCGTGCGCTGCAATCACCATTTGAGCTATACGCTCTCCATCTTGAATCACAAACTCTTCTTTGGAAAGATTAACTAAAATAACTTTAATCTCTCCCCGATAATCGGCATCAATTGTACCAGGTGAGTTCAGCACCGTAATTCCATGTTTGAACGCTAAACCACTTCTGGGCCTTACTTGAGCCTCATAACCTACCGGCAATTCCATAAACAAACCCGTTGGCACTATGGCTTTTTCTAAAGAAGCCATAACGATTGGCTCATCTAAATTTGCTCTTAAGTCTACACCAGCCGAAGCCTTTGTGGCATATTTAGGCGACTCATGTTTAGATTGGTTTATTAGCTTAATTTTCATGGAAATATGTTTCAATAAAGCCTACGAAATTATTGCTTTTTTAGGTTTTTCTAAAACAAAAGCAACTCCAATAAAACTGATTAAAATAAAGGTGTGAATTACATATTTCAGAATTTCGTTTTCGACCTTAATTTGATTGGCTATAGAATAGGCTATTAGCGCCAAACTTAAATAACCAATCACTTTTTTTAAGGAATAGGAAATAGGGAAATGTTTTTGTCCTAAATGGTAAGATATAATGACCATTGATGCATAACAAACCAAGGTGGCCCAAGCTGAACCGGTATAACCAATTTGGGGTATTAGTATCAAATTCAAAACCAAGGTAATCAATGCTCCGAGCGAAGCAATGATGGCACCATATTGCGTTTTTCCAGACAACTTATACCATACAGAAAGGTTATAGAAGATGCCCAAAAAGATATTGGCAAAAAGTAAGATAGGCACAATGTGTAGACCTTCCCAATAAGCTTCATTGCCTAAGAAATGTTTCAACACATCTAGGTATAACATGACACCCAAGAAAATGGTGGCGCACACCAAAACGAAATAATTCATAATAGTTGCGTACACTTCCTTGGAATTCTTCTCTTTTTCTTGACTAAAAAAGAAAGGTTCGGCCGCATAACGAAAAGCCTGAATGAAAAGGCTGATGATAATTGAAAGCTTATAACAAGCCCCATAAATCCCAACTTCTTTGGTGGCAGCATCTGTGCCTAATTCATCCAACAACAACCACTTGAGCAAAATTTTATCAGCACTTTCATTTACAATGATGGCAATACTAGAAATCAACAAAGGACTACCGTAAATGAGCATTTCTTTCAATAGGCTTCGATCTACTGCAAATCGAATCTTAAATACAACTGGACTTAACAATAAAAACTTAACTCCACTGGCTAATAAATTGGCAATAAACACATATCCCACTCCAATCTCTGGGGTATACAACATATTAATAAGCCAATTTGAATTTCCCGCTTCAAAATGGGGAAGACAGTAAGACAACCAAAACAAGTTTAGGCCAATGTTTACCAAAATATTGGCAAAATTGATCAGCGCAAATCGAACGGCTTTGCCTTCTACTCGTAGCCTTGCCATGGGAATGGAAGAAATGGCATCCATACCCACTATAAAAGCAAACCAAACTACAAACTCACTGTTGTCGGGATAGTTGATTCCTTCAGCTATGTTTTGAGAGAAAACGGTGGTTACCACCCAAAAAACACAAGTACTTAAGATGAGTGAAACTAAAGCGGTACTAAAAACTCTTTGGTGATTGGCCCCTTCTTTAGATTGAAAACGAAAGTAGGCCGTTTCCATACCATAGGTTAGTATGACAACCAGAAATGCTACATAGGCGTACATTTCGGTAATAACACCAAAACGCTCTGGTAAAAAAACACCGGTATGCAGGGGAACCAATAAATAGTTGAGCAGCCGACCAACTATACTTGGCAAACCATAAATGGCAGTTTGACCTGCTAATTTTTTAAGTGGAGTCAAAAATTAAATTTATGCTCAGTAAAGCTAAGCAACAAAGGCAATTGCTTTACTATTATTTTCCTGGAAAATTGGCCTTACGCTTTTCTAAGAATGCACTTGTTCCTTCGTTAAAGTCTTCTGTACCAAAACACTTCCCAAATTGATTGATTTCTTCTTCATAGCCATTTTGACCGTCTTTAAAACCTGCGTTTACCGCTTTTATTGCAGCAGCAATTGCCACAGAAGAATTCTTCATCATTTTTTGTGCAATTCCTTCACAAGTGCTAATTAATTCGACTTGTGTTGTTAGGTGGTTTACTAAACCCATTTCCAATGCTTGTTCAGCACTTACCATGCCTGCCGTAAAAATCAATTCAAAAGCTTTGCCCTTGCCTGCCAATTGCGCTAAACGCTGTGTACCTCCATAACCTGGAATAACACCAAGGCTCACTTCTGGTAAACCCATTTTTGCATTTTCTGATGCTACTCGAATATGGCAAGCCATGGCCAATTCTAGTCCTCCTCCTAATGCAAAACCATTAACAGCGGCTATAATTGGAGTTGTGCAGTTCTCAGCTACATCAAACAAATCTTCTTGTCCTTTTTGAGCAAGCGCCTTTCCTTCTTCGGTAGAAAAATTGTGAAACTCTGAAATGTCTGCTCCAGCAACAAATGCCTTATCACCAGCACCTGTTAAAATAATCACTTTTACCGCCGGATTTTTATCCGCATTTTTTATTGCAGTTCCCAATTCGGCAATGGTATCTCTATTTAAGGCATTCAGCTTATCAGGGCGATTGATGGTAAGGTATAAAATGTTGTTTTTTTCTTCTTGAAGAATGTTTGACATGACGTTTTATTTGATGAAAAACAAAGGTAAATGATTGTTTTTTGAATCTCCTTTTTTTCTAGGAGAATTCTGATTGTCTTTCGACTAGAATGCTAATGAATCTTTTTTTTATTGTTTTATCAGTCCGAGTGATTTCTTGTCCATCTCAATGCTATCGCATTGTAGTTCTCGATACCCGTCCAAACGGAGTTCTTTCAAGCAAGCTTTTTTCTTGTCGCATCGAGTGGTTTTGCCTAAGGCAAAAGTGTATCGAGATGGACAAGAAAACGAACTATCACATTTAATAGAAAGTTCAAAGTCTTAATGAAAATATACTTCTTAAAACTTTAGCGACTATACCATCTTAATCTTCACCTCAAAAATTGCTCCTTCACCTTCTTCTGATGCCACGCTAATATTGCCTCCCATTTGTTTTACTATACTTTTTGCCATAGCTAAACCCAAACCAGTTCCTGAACTTTTGGTGGTAAAATTGGGTTCAAAAATACGCTCTATCTGCTCTTTTGGAATTCCTATTCCATTATCCTTAACCTGAATCACACAAGTTTCATTTTCTTGTGTTAAATGCACTTCAATTTTACCTTCTTCCTGATCTAGTATTGCCTGAGCCGCGTTCTTAATTAAATTATTAAAAAGACGTAATAATTGATCTTTATCCCCTCTTACTTGAATAGCTCTATTGTTTTCATCCATATGCAAATCAATATTTACTTCATGATCGTACAAATGAACCGCCGACTCCAAAACTGGCGA
Source organism: uncultured Flavobacteriales bacterium (assembly GCA_964001305.1). Lineage (GTDB taxonomy): Bacteria > Bacteroidota > Bacteroidia > Flavobacteriales_E > Vicingaceae > CAJXMH01. Next base: position 96,888 of record CAXFAI010000044.1, on the reverse strand, counting down.
AACCGCTAAAACAACATGCTCTTTTTCAGGCAATTTCGCAAAATTTGAAAAGGCATTGGCAATGTTTGATAGCGTATCAATCTGCTCAATTAAAGTTTGAGTGGTCTGTTGCATACGCTCGGCCAAATCATCTACGCCTGCATCAGCCGCTCTTTGCAAATGTTGTATACTCAACTTCATGGGCGTTAGCGGATTCTTTATTTCATGAGCCACTTGTTTGGCCATTTCTCTCCATGCACTTTCTCTTTCGCTTTGAGCAAGCTGCTCCGCACTTTCATTCAATTCAATCACAATTCGATTATATTCCTTTACCAATGCCCCAATTTCATCTTGACTATTCCATTCAATCAGATTTACCGAAGAACCCAATTTTAAGCCTGAGATTTGTTCACGAATTAGTCGCAAGGGTTTTGATAATTGATTGATGAGCAAAACAGAAACCAATAAAGCCAGTGTAAAAATGGCTACATAAATATTCAAAGTAGAGACAATGAAGGAAGAGAGTTCTTGCTGAAACTGATCTTGTCTTGCAAAATAGGGCAAATTGAGGTAGGCCAAAATTTGATTGTCGTAGTTTCTAAAAGGAATATATGCTGAGAGGTATGTCATTTCTCCAATGCTTTCTTCTTGCACCCATTCCGACTTTTTTTGTCGATTTAGCTGCTCAAAAGCTTTTGGGTTCATGCGCAGGCTTTTGAGTTTTTGCTCAAAAATTTCAGGCCGTGAACTGGCATACAATGTGCCACTGGTATCGTACAGATTTATATCGGTATAAAATACATTGGAGAACTTAATTAGAATGCCAGTAATATAGGCTTGCAAAGGTTCAGCGAGTACTTCCTCTGCTCCAATCTTCTGTTCCAGTTCCATGTCAATAGAGCGCACTTTTTCACGTAGGTTCATGAAGTTTTTCTGCTGATACTGATTTTGTATGTAATAGAACGTCCCCACGGAAAAGGCAACAAGTGATATCATTAAAGAGCCCACTAAAAACAACTGTACTTTGGTAGAATAATCGGCAAACTTGAGACTAAAATGATAAGGAACAGCTGAAAAAGTAAAGGCTAATAGCACATAAAGCAATGCAAAAATGACAAACAAAAAGGCCCAGGCTGTTAACCAATCTAAGGGATTGGGTATAGCAGAACTAAGAACTAATGTCGTTTGCTTGTCTTTGGCATAAGCAATATGCAGAAAACCATCCTTTTCAATTTTTAGAAAAGACAAAGGCTCTAAGCCCTTTGAAGCAACTTCCCTAGAATAGTTGTAGGCCCCATTGTGATAAATCAATTCTAAATTTTCATAAATGGCATAACTAAACTCATTCAAATCCAAATCGTCCTCTTTGCTATTTGCATCTAGCAAGAGCTCAGGATAACCTTGCTCAGCGGTAATTAAATTGGCACTCAACTCCATGTAAAGGGTAAAAGGAAGAGAATCAATCTGAAAGTTTAGCTCCGCTAAATATTCAATACGACCAGGAAAATTTTGAAGTTGAAAAAGGTTGTTCGAAGAGATGACTTCACCTTCTCTTCTCAATCGTTCCATGAAAAAATCTCTACACGATGTAAAATAATTACCAGTGCTTAAATACAAACTATCCTCTTCGCGACAAGGTGTGTAAATAATTTCAAACTTCTCCCAATAGCCATTAAAGTAATTGCTTTCTAAATAATGCTTTATTTCTTCAAGCTGATTTTCGTAGTTACGAAGTTTATTCTTTAAGGTATCATCTTGCAACATGTTCTGCTGCAGCTCGGTAAATAAATACTCAGCTACTGGGTCTTTCTCTTCAGCCAACTTCTGAAGAATAAATTTCATTTGTTCTTCTTCCACTTGCAAGCTTTTCCATTTTATGGTAAATGCCCCTATGGCTGAAACCACAAGCAATAGAAAAACAGCTCCCCCAAAGCCACTTAGCCATTTGGGGTACAAACTAGCCTTTGGTTGTTTGTAACTAAATATTCTTCTAAGTCCTGTATCAAATAGCAAAAATGAAAGAAAGAAGCTTAAGGCAAAGGCAATCAAACTCAAGTAGCTTTCTGCACTTAAGTCAATCATGTTGTTCAAATTGTAATTAATGGCTGAATTACTTACCGATTTTTGAATCAACAAAAAACTGATGGCTAACCAAGCTATTGCTGCAAAAAGTTCTAAATAGCCTAAAAAAGACCAGCGCAATTTTAAACTCCATTTTTTCCATAGATAGAGCAAATAAAACAACCCTATTAGGTGTAATAACAAATCCCCTAAAGAAGGAACCAGAACTGAAATTCCAAAAGTAGCGGCCTGAAATAAGGCTAGATCTTCCCAAGTACTTGGAACAAAAAGAAACAACAATATGCGAAGAGTCAAAACAGCAAATACATGAATTAGGAAATTCAAACTGTTTTTTTGAGGAGGAAATAATTTTAACATGGACCAGAAAAGGCCGATAAATGCCAGCAAGCTCATTAAATTAATGAGATAAGCTGTAGCGCCACCTAAATGAGTAGTTTCTGAGAACACCAAGCCGATAAGTGCTTTTCCTTCTTTGCTTTGAAGCACAAAATCAGCATTTTCAGTTGCGCTTATGTCTACAATATTGGGATACTGAAAGTCGGAATCGAACTCACTTTTTAAGTATTTATTTTCATACGAAAACTGTCTTTTCAATAAGAACACAGCCATGTATTGCTTGCCATTGTGCTTTTGATTCATCAAATAATACCAACCATTAGATGCAAAAACTACAGTATCTTGAAACTGGCTAAAATCAAATGGTGATGGTAAAATATCTTCCGACCAAAAGATGGTCTTATCATCTTCAAACACATAAAAAGAAAAGTCTGAATTTGGAAGGTCTTGATTTGAAAAATCAGCGGTCTCAAACTGATTTTGAAATATTTGCAATTCCTGTTGGAGTTGCTTTTGTTTTTCCCAAAAAGTTTCTTGAAAATGATTTGCTTCTTGCTGAGGGTTAACTGTACTTTCAAAAAATTGCAAGTAAGCGAATGCTAAAAAGAGCGCAGAAAGCAATAAAACAAGAAACCATTTTAATTTTCGCATGAGGCAATGATAGCAAAAATCAAGCCCATAAAAGCAAAACCAAATAGAACTTCATTTGAATCACTAGCGATGCAATAAAATCTTACTTACTTTTAGCCTTAGCTGTTATGGGTACAACACTTTCACATATTGCATTGGCGTTTCCCAAAAAGAAATTTACCAATGAGGACTTTTTTACTCAATTTCCAGAAGAAAAAGAGAGTAAAACCTGGAACAAATTGGGTATCAAACAACGCCATTTGTTTCATGAAAAAGAGGTGCCTTCAGACTTAGCCGTTGAAGCAGCAGAAAAGCTTTTTTCAAATCAGCCTGAACTGCGAAAAGAAGTAGACTTTATTCTATTTTCTTGTCCAGAACGCGATTATTACACTCCGGTTACTTCAGGGGTTTTACAAAGTCGCTTGGGAATTTCACAACAATGCGGCTGTATGGATGTACACCAAGGATGTACGGCTTTTGTTTATTTGCTCTCTCTTGCCGATGGACTATTAAGCATTGGCGTTGCAAAAAAAGTTTTGATTTTAGCAGTTAGCCCATTGAGTAAAAAACTGCACCCAAAAGATAAAGCCAATCGCTTTTTATTTGGAGATGCTGCAACTGCATTTGTGGTTGAAAAAAACGAAAGTTCAAAAGTTCATAGCTACTTATTTGGCAACGATGGTAGCCAAAGTGATCGAATTATTATTAAAGACGGAGAAGCAAGAAACGTTTTTAATGCTGATTCTGAAAAAGCAAAAATCAATCGATTTAAGGAAACCCAATACGACGGCTTTTTTTATCAAAATGGAGCAGGTGTTTTTCGATTTACCTTAGACCGTGTGCCTCAAATGATTGATGACATTTTAAGTAAGGCCAATTATACCAAAGATGATATCGATTTGTTTATCTTGCATCAGCCAAATGTTTTTATGGTAAAAACCTTGGCTAAATTTGCTAAACTTCCAGCTGAAAAAGTAATTGTTGATGTGGAAGATTATGGCAATACTGGGAATGTGAGTATTCCTATTTTAATACACAATTTAAAAGAAAAAAAGACCTTAAGAAAAGGAATGAAACTACTAATTGCAGCCTTTGGAACTGGACTAAGTTGGAATGGATGCATTTGGGAAATTTAGCATAAACTATGGAATACAAAGAATTTGAAGAACAGGTTCGTGATGTTTTAGAACTTGAAGATGATGTACAGTTGGATAAAGATCAAAAGCTAGTAGACACCGACTATTGGAGTAGTATGCATGCCTTATTAATTATGGCCATGGCTGAGTCTGAATTTGGTGTAAGCATCACTGGAGAAGACTTAAGAGAAACCGGCACATTAGGTTCTTTGTACAATTTATTAATGGAGCGTAAAGCTTAATGGCATTTTTTAGCACATCTCATAGCCGAATAGACGGAATTAGCTGCGTAGTTCCAAAGAAGGTAGTTGATAATCATGATTATGATTACATCAATGAAACGGAACGGAAGTTTTTAATGAAAACAACCGGCATTGAGCGAAAAAGACATGTAGAAACTGGAACAACTGTTCTAGACTTAAGTAAAGTAGCCGTAGAAAGACTCCTAGAAAAACTTCAGTGGAAAAAAGAAGAGGTTGATCTACTTGTTTTGGTCACTCAATCTAGGGAATATTACTTGCCTTCATCGGCAATAATACTTCAAGATAAAATTGGACTACCAAGCAGTTGTATGGCCTTTGATATTGGTTTAGGTTGCTCAGGTTATGTATATGGTTTGTCTATCGTTGGGCAATTTCTGAGAAGTGGGCAATTTAAAAAAGCCATTTTAGTTGCAGGCGATGTTTCTTCTGTTTCAGTGCACTATGAAGACAAAAGCACTTACCCGCTTTTTGGTGATGGCACTTCTGCAACCGCCATCTCGTACGATGAAAATGCTGGAGATATTTTTTACGATGTTCAGAATGATGGTGAAAACCATGAAGCCATCATTATTCGGGATGGTGGAGCGAAAAACTTATTCAGGGATGATTCCATTGAAATAAAAAATTATGGAGAAGGCATTAACCGAAGTCGGAAAGACCTTGAACTAAATGGTTTAGATGTTTTTTCATTTTCCATCAAACATCCGCCGTCTGGTATCAAATCACTTTTAGAACAAACTCAAATTGAACTTGACTCCATAGATTATTTTGTCTTCCATCAAGCGAATAAATTAATCATTGAGACGATTCGTAAAAAATTAAAAATTCCGGCCGAAAAAGTGCCTTACTCTTTGCAAGAATATGGAAACACAAGTTCTGCTTCAATTCCAATAACCATTTGCCATCAACTAAAAAATGAAGCAAGCAATAAACGCTTCTTGCTTTCGGGGTTTGGCGTAGGGTTATCTTGGGCAGCTTGTATTTTAGACACAAAAAATGTGATATGCTTGGACCCGATCGAATATTAGCCGCAGGTAGTTTTGATTTTGAAGGCAAGGCCTTTATCATTGCAGGAGCATCAGGAGGAATTGGCAAAGCCATTATAAAAAAGCTACTTGAAGGTGGAGCCACTGTTTACTCCAATTCTAGAAGACCTTTAGATTTTCAGCACCCCAAGCTATTTCACAGTTGTGGAGACATAACAGATGAGTCTTTTGTGGCAGACTGGGTAGAAAGCATAGATAAAATTGACGGTTTAGTTTATGGAGCTGGCATGATAGACCCAAGGCCCATTCGATTTGAAACTAAAGAATCATTAAAGAAAGTCTGGGATGTAAATTATTTCTCGGCGGTTGATTTAGTTTCCAATTTAATAAAACAACGGAAGTTTAATAAGTTTAACGCAAGCGTCTTTATTTCTTCCATTTCCGCAAGAGCACCCTATATTGGTGGAAGCAAATATGTAGGAAGCAAGGCTGCCTTGGAGGTTTTTTCTAAAGTTATGGTTATGGAAATGGCCCCGAAAAAAGCGAGAGCAAACTGTTTGGCCCCTGCTATGGTCAGAACAGAAATGTATGACAAAGGAATAGATAAGGGTTCAGCTGAGCGAATGCAAGAACACATTGACAAATACCCTTTTGGCATAGGCGAACCAGAAGACATTGCACAAGCCTGTTGCTTTTTACTTTCTGACGCATCAAGGTGGATAAACTGCGTTACCTTAACCATGGATGGTGGCTATTTGATGACCTAATTATGATCATTAGAAAGTACGGCATAGCGTTAAGAGAAATCCAACAGGAAGATTTGGAGTTAATTCGCCAGCATCGAAATTCGGATGCTATACAATCTAAAATGATTTTTAGAGAAACCATAAGCCGTGAACAACAAATAGAATGGTTTAAAAAAGTAAGAAGCACCTTGCAAGATGCCTATTATTTAATCTACAAAAATGATGTGGCTATGGGCCTCATTAATGGTATGAATATTGACCATGATGCGAGAACTTCAGAAGGTGGAATCTTTTTATGGCATCCAGAAGCCAATTATTCCATCAGTATTCTTGCTTCCATTATTTTAAATGATTGGAATTTCTTTTTCAACGACTTCAAATACAATTATGCTCAAGTCTTAAAATCCAATAAACAAGCCATTAGCTACAATCAATTTATGGGCTATAAAATTTCGAAAAGGGAGCATGAAAACCCTGAGGTTTTATGGATGGAGCAGAGCAAAACAGACTATGAACAATTTCGAAAAAAGGTACAAGCGTTGAACTTGGTTAACTTCGATATTTCTAAGCCACTTACAAAATCTGATTTATCATTGGAAGAGAGTGAAGTGGAATACAAAAAGCAAATCATACAAAAGCTGCCTGAAAAGCAACAAAAAATGTATGAAGACTTGCTTAAAGAAGCCGGGAAATTATGAAAGTAAGTAAGGATTATTTATGGGAGTTTCTAAAGGATTACGGTCCTCCAACATTGCTAAGTGTGCTTTGGGCTTTTTACATTGTGTATCAAAAACCAGAAGGAGATTATTGGGCAGTGTTTATGAAGAACTTTATCCCTGCATTTTTTGGTTTAAACTGGATTGCTATGCGTTTTAATAGGACTCGAAAAACCGTAGCTAAAAAGCACAAATCTGAAAAAATGGCCAAGCAAATTGAAATGATGCAAAACAAACTGGATAACATTGAAAAAATGCTGAAAGAGCAGCAACAAAAGGAGAACAAAAAATAATGGATTTATCTATTGTTATACCAGTTTATGAAGCCGAAAATTCGCTAAAAAAGGTAGTTGACGAATTAATAGCAGACCCATTTTTGAAACAGCTTGAATGGGAATTAATCATGGTAAATGACTTCAGCAGTGATAACAGTTGGAAAGTTATTGAAAGCCTATGTCAAGGAAACAAACATTTTTTGGGCATAAGTCTGCATAAAAATTGTGGACAACATACGGCTACTTTCGTTGGACTTAAGGAAGCTAAAGGCAAGTATTTACTAACCATAGATGACGATGGTGAACATCCTATAGCTGAAATTTCGAATATGATGGATGCCCTAAAAAAAGAGGATGCTGATGTGGTTTATGCTAGTCCGAGAAAGAGGAAGAAAAGCCTTTTTAGAAAAGTGGCAAGCCAAGGATTCAAAGCCTCTGCGCGTATTTTTTCAGATGGCTATGGCAACGGTTCGGCCTTTCGACTGATTGACCAATCCATTTATCAACAAATTCAAAACCATAAAACACCCTTTGTTTTTATTGATGAAATTTTAGCCTGGTACACCAAAAATGTGGTTTTCTTACCAATGACTTTTCGCATGGCGGGTAAGCCCTCTACTTATCGTCCAACCAAATTGTTTGGCTTGTTTAGCGATATCATGTATACCTACTCTTCTTTTCCTGCTCAATTTTTAACCCGTATTGGATTTGGCGGTAGCTTAATTAGCTTGCTTCTTGGAATCTATTTTATCATTAAAAAACTATTTTTTAAAGCGCAACTAGGATTTACTTCTATTGCGGTTTCTATTCTTTTTTCAGCTTCAGTGATTTTGCTTGGGCTTGGAATTATTGCGCAATACATTTATCGCCAAAATAGATTGCTAAACGAATATCCTCAGTATTCCATAAAACACCGCACAGATGAATGAAAACACCCTTTGGTTTTCATACACCTTAAAGCCTTATAATTTAGATGAGCCTGGCTTTTTCAACAAAGCTGATTTTAGTTGGACTAAGCACTTAGAAAAAAACTATCCTACCTTTAAAAAAGAAACGGAACGCTTTTTAGAGAAAGCCACATTAACCCCATATTTTAACCGAAGTCTTTCGGATAAAAAAAACAGTTGGAAAACTTCAGGTCTTTTACACTGGGGATTATTTGTAAAAGAAAACTATGTCCACTTTCGCGAAAGCTGGGCCATCATCAAGCAAATTCCCGGTATTGTATCTTTTTCCGTTTCTTGGCTAAAAGCCGGTAGTCGAATTAAAGAACACAATGGCGATACTAATGCCATTGTTCGGGTTCACATTCCCATTCGTGTTCCTGCACAAGCACCAACTTGCAGTTTTACAGTAAAGAATGAAAGTCGGAGCTGGGAGGAAGGAAAAGTATTACTATTTAATGATGCACAATTGCATCATGCCCAAAATTTGAGTGATGAAGATCGAGTAGTCTTGATTTTAGATGTTATTCGACCAGAGTTTTTATACCAAAAGGACTCAATTTGCGCAAAAGTTTTAAATGGCTTAATCTGGCAATGGATGACCCAAGGATATCCTACCATTAGAAAGTATCCTTTATGGTTTAAAAAAGGCATGTGGAGTACCATTCGATTTAGCTTGCGACAGTTTCTAAAGTATCAACGAAGCTTTGTTTGGAAGTAGTTGCTATGAGCAACGAATTTTATACTTCAAACTAGCCATGCTTAATTTTAAAAATGCATTATATAAAGCATCTCCTTGTGGTTCAAATCCGAATTGGTGATTTAGCAACCTTTGATAGTATTCGCCACTCATTTGATCAATGGATTTAATTTGCTTTGGAGACAACTCCTTTTCCCATTGTTTGGTTTTACTTGCGTTAATTGGCTTTTGAAGATTTTCCCACATAGCTACTTTTCGCTTGGCATAAGACGAATCTGCATCTATTTTCCCATCTCTTTCTTTCACTGACTCCATAAAAGCAGCTGCTCGCTCGTCTTTCTTTTTCTCAAAAGAAATCATCTCTGAATAAAAATCAATTTCTAAAAAGTGGCTAATCTCTTTCACCCATTTCTCGGGCTCAACCACCATTTGATCATACGGAATCAATAAAAACTTTTCGGGATGTTTTTCGGCTTGTTTCGCAATTTCACGATTGGTGTAGTTCCACCAATAGGCCAAATAGCCATAGTTTTTCCAATGTTGAATTTTATGCTTAGCTCTTGATATACAGTTATCCTTGGGTTCCCTAAGCATCCAAACAAATTTGGAATCTGGAAACTTTTCCATTAACTGTGGCAGATAATAAGAGTAAATGGGGTTTTTGTCTACAAATAAGGCAGTTGAATTTGCTTTCACACAAGCTTGATAACAAGCTAAAATGGCCTCTTGAATATTTGAAGAGCCTTGTAAGGCTTCATTCAATTTAGACTTATCTGGCTTTGCGAAGTAATAAAAGTCTTTATCGGACATTACTTTTTCAGCAAAACTTATTTTAGACCTTTCATTCCATTTATTTGTTTCTTCTAACAATCTCAACAAAACAAAGTGCTCTGGAAAAACTTGCACCTGCGTATTCATGCCCAAAACCTCACGCAGCAGCGTAGTTCCTGAGCGCCATATACCAACAATGAAATGCAGCCTAGGATTCATGTTCTTTCAATAAGCTTTCGTACTTCTTTTTCTTGTTCTTCTGTAGGTTGTTGAAGATATAATTCTTTACCTTCATCATCCACGCATAAGGCAGGTTATATACAATTTGATTCCCGATAAATTTGTATTGATAGTGCAGGCTCAATCTTAGCATTCGCTTTAAACCAATAGCGTGCTTCTCAGTCGTTTTTTCATAGTTAAATTTATTGGCATACGGAAAAACAACGGCTTCAATGTTTCTTATTTGAATGGGCTTTAATTTAGATTGAAAATGACCGACTTTCTTTTTGTCCAAAGGCTTAACTGTATGCCCGTGTTGCTCTTTTAAAGGTTCATTCAAAATACGTTCAAATTCATCTTTTTTAGCCAATCTCGCCTGTTCGTAGACAAGTAAATTTGATAAGTTGGTGAAATGTTCAAATCGCTCAAAATAAGCTGCTTTGTCCTTAATCAAATCTTCAAACGAAAAAGTAGCTGCATTTTCATTGCCTTTTTCATAACCATCAAAATACTGATTGTACTTTTTCCATTTGTAAGCAATTCCAATAGCTTTGCGATTATTATACTTGATACTAGAAGCTACATTATCTCTTGGGTCTCTAATTATTCGTATAAACTTAGCCTTAGGAAAAATGCGATTCAACTTATGAATAAATAGCGTATATCGAGGGTTCTTGTCTACAATGAATTTAATCTCCTCCTTCAGAAACATCGACTTTTTATAAATGTAGGTCAGTTTAATCAAATCTTGAACCTTAGCCTCTGGTGGAAGCTGTTTTAAATTCTCTAAGAGGCCTTCTTCAAACTCCCAGAAAAGTTCAATATGATAATCTCGCCTAACCGTCTGTAAATATTCGTCAGCCAAAGAAGCATCCCATTTTTTAAGCCCTTTATAGCGTTGCCAAACCAAGAGTAAAAATCGAGATTCTGTAACTGAAGCAACATTCGGATGGCTGTCTAAAATCGTACTCAACAAAGTTGTACCACTGCGGCCCTTTCCGACAATAAAAATGATGGGGATTGCTCTGATTTGCTCTAAACTATATATCATTTTTTTGGTGAATTCGCCTCTTGATAAGTTACTTGCTTCACAATTTTTTGACTAACAAATTTCATAAGCCAGAATGGAATACTATAAAAAATAAGACTCAAATTTTTTTGCCAATTGTAGCGTCTCTTCCATTTCGATTTAACTGAAAAATCACTCTGATTAGCAGTTGAGTAACCATACTGCTCGGCAAATGGAAAACAAACCCCTTCTATGGTTTCAATTTGTTGTTTGCTTAGCTTCTTTTTATAATGTCCAATTTTTGACTTATCAAGCGGCTTAACAGAGGCTTGATGTTGATCTTTTAATCTTTCATTTAACTTACTCTGAAGCTCATCCTTAAAAGCCAATCGTTTGCTTTCATATTCCAACAGCTTACCAATTTGAGTATAGTCCTCAAATCTTTTAAAAAAAGCCGATTTGTCTAAAATCAAGTCCTCAAAACGTTGGGTAAAAAACTGCTTATCATTTTCCTTGGCAAAACGGTTTAAGTGCTGGTTGTAACAATTCCACTTATAGGCAAGCATTCCCACTTCGTTTTTGCTATACTTAACATGCGAGGCAATATTATCTCTTGGATCTCTTATCAAACGGTAAAACTTTGCTTCTGGAAAAATGTCGATGATTCGATCTACAAAAAGCGTATACATGGGGTTCTTATCAACTATAAACTCGATTTTCTCCTTCGGAAAAGTTGACTTTCGCTGCAGATAAACCAATTTGATTAAGTCTTGAGCGGTAGTTTCAACTGGCAGTGCTTTTAAGTTTGCCATAAAGTCTTCTTCAAACTCCCATAAATTCTTTATCCTCAAGTCAACCAGTACATCCTCAAAAAAAACTTCAGCTTTGGCCGCATTCCACTTTTTCATTCGTTTGTATTTCTGCCAAAGAATTAACAAAAAACGAGATTCCGTGGCAGAGGCTACCTTTGGATGACTATCTAAAATTGTACTTAATAAAGTAGTTCCACTTCTCCCTTTTCCAACAATAAATAAGATGGGGATATTTCTTATTTCAGATAGCGAGTACAGCATATAATTTCCTTGTGATACCAAAGAAAAGCAATTCTTTTGGCTAATTTTCGATTATGAGTTGGAATCCATTTCTCAATCGTGAAGTTAGCTTATTTAAGGGAAAACCCTTCTTTGTATTTTGCCTGATTTTGATAGGATTAAGTTTTGTTTTTTATGGAAGTACCTTAAAAAACGGATATAATTTAGATGACCACTTTGTATACACAGAAAATCCAAAAGCTTTAAACGGGCTAGCTGATGTAAGTGAAATTTTTAAGCGAAATTCATTTGAAGGGCGAAATTATAACTTTGGCTATAGACCGATAACGGTTCTGAGTTTTGCAATAGAAAATGAACTTTTTGGATTGAGTCCAAGTGTAAGTCATTTCATAAATGTGTTACTATATGGTCTCTTGCTAGTTGCATTTACCTTGTTTCTAAAAACCTTGTTCCCAACTCAAAAAAGTGTTTGGCTACAATTATGTTGCCTGGTGTTTTTAGCTATGCCCGTTCATAGTGAAATGGTAAACAATGTAAAAAGCCGAGATGAACTCTTAATGCTTCTCTTTGGCATGATTGCAGCTTACTCATTTCTAAAGGCAAACGGCAAACAATACGTATGGGTAATTATTGGAATTATCTCACTAAGCCTTTCCATTTTAGCTAAAAAAAGTGGGATTGTTTTTTTAGGAATCATTCCAGTCAGCTTGTTTTTTCAAAAAGAAGTTTCCTTAAAAAAGGGAGTAGTTTTAAGTCTACTATCCACCTTGCCAATTCTCGTATTTCGACTTATTAAAAAGTTTATAAAGGAAAGTAAAGGAGAAGTTCATTTGCGAAGTACCAACTTAATAGAAAATCCACTTTATGACCAAAGTATAGAAGTAGACCGATTTAGTTTCTCCATAGAAACTTTGGGTTTTTATTTTAAACAATTGAGTCTTCCAACAGACTTAGTTAGTTATTATGGCTTTAATACAATCAATTATCAAGGCTTTGGCATTTCTCAAATAGCCACTTTAATAATTGGTGTTTTCCTGATTTATTTAGCGCTTAAAGGACTAAAAGCACGCAAGGTTTCAAGTTATGCAATAATCATCCTATTTGGGGCTCTATTGCCCTTTTTAAATCTACTTTTCCCTATGGTAGGTATTGTCGCTGATCGCTTTGCAGGACTTGCTACTATTGGTGCTTCCATACTTATTTCAACTGCAATTATTTATTTGGGAAAAACACTGTTCAAACAAAAAGCCATGCCATTTATTATTGTCATTGCTTTGGTTTTTTCTGGCTATTCATTTGTTCTAGTTCAGGAAAGAAACCAAGAATGGGCTACTGAAGAAAAGTTGTTTGAAGCCGATGTATTAAAAGAACCTGAAAGTGCCACTTTACACGCCCTATTAGGGAAGAAATACTTGTATAAAATCCCAACTACGAGAAATGCACAACAACAAAGAATACTTACTCAAAAGGCAGAATTTCATTTGGGCAAATCCAATCAGATTGCTCCAGATAAAGTCATACTTACTGAACTTGGCAATTTAGAATTTCGAGCTAAGTTAAACTTAGACCAAGCTGAGAAATACTACGAACAAGCACTTCGAATGGATAGTACATACTCAGAACCACATTACCACATGGGTTGGGTAGCCCTACAAAAAAACAATAAACAAGCCGCTGAGCAGCACTTTAAAAGGGCCATAAACCTAAAACCCACCTATGAAGAAGCATACGAGCCTTTGGTGAGAGTATTAGCAGAAAAAGGGCAATTTGATGAGGCTTTAAATTGGAATAATAAAGGAAAAAAGAACCTTCCAAAAAGTTCAAAGTTGATATTAAATGAAGCAAATATAAATTTTCTAAAAGGTGATTTAAACCAAGCTAAGCAAGGCTATCAAGCTTATTTAAAGCTAGTTCCTAATGATTTGGCGATAAGAAAAAAGCTAAACAGCATTCCATAAAAAAAGGCCACCTTCAGGGTGGCCTTTTAAAATTCAAAATTTCTACTCTTAATTATTCAATGCTTCTGCACCACCAACAATTTCTAAAATTTCGTTGGTAATAGAAGCTTGACGTGCTTTGTTGTATACCAATTTCAAGTCGCCAATTAATTCAGAGGCATTATCTGTTGCTTTATGCATCGCTGTCATTCTTGCTCCATGTTCTGAAGCATAAGAGTCTAGAAGCGCTTTAAAAAGCTGAATTCTCAACGACTTTGGAATTAACTCTGAAATAATAAACTCCTTAGAAGGTTCAAAAATATAATCTGATTTAGATTGAGAATTACCTTCTTCTTTCGTTGGAGGAGCAATCGGTAAATACTGCTCAACTGTTACATTTTGAACCGCAGGATTCACAAATTGATTGTAAATCAATTCAACACGGTCAAATTGCTTGTAAGCGAAAGAATCCATGATTTTTTGAGCAACTTCTGAAACATGATCAAACGTTAAATCATCAAATAACTGATCCGTTTTGTTAGGTAAGGTAGTTCCCTTGATATTGTAAGCTGTTTTCTTAAAAAAGTCATCCGCTTTTTTACCAATGGAAAGAACCGTTACATCCTTATCAGCATATTTTTCAGCAATTACTCGATTCGTTTCTTTGATAATGTTTGCATTGAAAGCCCCTGCTAAACCTCTATTAGAAGTAATAGGAATCAACAATACTCGCTCAATATCTCTCACTTCAGTGTAAGCTCCTTCTGGGCTATCATCTGTTGATTCACTCAAGTTAACAAGCAATTCTTTCAATTTATTAGCATACGGTCTCATTTGAGTAATTGCATCTTGTGCTCTTCTCAATTTGGCTGCCGATACCATTTTCATGGCAGAAGTAATTTGCCTGGTAGATGATACCGAGGTAATTCTGCTTCTTATTTCTTTTAAGTTTGCCATGTTTATTTAGTCAAATAGTTCTTACTTCTTGTAAGCTGGCGTTAAATCAGCTGCTACTTTCTCTAAAACTGATGTTTCAGCATCGGTATATTTTCCTGCCTTAAGCGCATCCATAGTGTCTTTATGCTTTGCATTCATGAAATCAAGAAATTCGTTTTCAAATTTCTTCACTTCATTTACAGGAACATCTCTCAATAAACCTTTCGTACCTAAGTAAATAATTGCTACTTGGTCTTCAACTTTCATTGGTGAGTTTTGCGCTTGCTTTAAGATTTCCACGTTTCTAGCCCCCTTGTCAAGTACCGACTTAGTAGCTGCATCCAAATCAGAACCAAACTTAGCAAAAGCCTCTAGCTCACGGTATTGCGCTTGGTCTAGCTTTAAAGTACCAGCTACTTTCTTCATCGATTTAATTTGAGCAGAACCTCCTACACGTGATACAGAAATACCTACGTTAATCGCAGGACGAACACCTGATAAGAATAAGTTAGACTCTAAGAAAATCTGACCGTCTGTAATCGAAATTACATTGGTTGGAATGTATGCAGAAACGTCACCTGCTTGTGTTTCAATAATTGGAAGTGCAGTAATTGAACCACCACCTTTTACTTTGTCTTTTAAAGACTCTGGTAAGTCGTTCATTTGAGAAGCGATACTATCATCGTTAATCACTTTCGCTGCTCTTTCTAACAATCTTGAGTGAAGGTAGAATACATCTCCTGGATATGCTTCACGTCCTGGAGGTCTTCTCAATAACAAAGAAACCTCACGGTAAGCAACCGCTTGTTTCGATAAATCATCATAAACGATTAATGCTGGTCTTCCAGTATCTCTAAAATACTCAGCAATTGCAGCTCCCGTAAACGGTGCGTAAAATTGCATAGGAGCAGGATCAGAAGCGTTGGCAGCAACAATAGTAGTGTAGGCCATTGCACCTGCATCTTCTAATGTTTTTACAATACCTGCTACGGTAGAACCTTTCTGTCCAACTGCAACATAAACACAGTATACAGGCTCACCTTTATCGTAAAATTCTTTCTGATTAATAATAGTATCAATCGCTACAGTTGTCTTACCTGTTTGACGGTCACCAATAATTAACTCACGCTGCCCTCTACCTACAGGAATCATGGAGTCGATTGCTTTAATACCAGTTTGTAATGGCTCATTTACCGGCTGACGATAAATTACACCTGGCGCTTTACGCTCAATTGGCATTTCAAAAGTTTCCCCTTCAATAGGACCTTTTCCATCGATTGGTTCACCCAAGGTATTTACAACTCTACCTAACATACCTTCACCTGTTTGAATAGATGCGATACGTCCAGTTCTCTTTACAGTATCTCCTTCTTTTACCTCGTTAGAAGAACCTAAAAGTACAGCTCCAACATTGTCTTCTTCTAAGTTTAAGACAATACCCATTAAGCCATTTTCAAATTCAATTAACTCTCCAGATTGTACGTTAGACATGCCATATATTCTGGCAATACCATCACCAACTTGGAGTACGGTACCTACTTCTTCTAGGTCAGCCTCAGACTTTAAACCTGCTAACTGATCTTTTAAGATTGCAGAAACTTCTGCTGGATTTACTTCAGCCATTTTATTGTGTTTATACTATTAAACTAATTCTTTCTTTATATCATTTAATTGTCTTCGTATACTGGCATCCAATTGCTTATCGCCCATACGTAAAACCATTCCACCGATTAAATCGGTATCAATTTTTTCTTCCAACTCAACATCTGTTAATTGATACGCTTCTTTCAACTTTCCAATTAAATCAGCTTTAACACTAGCGTCAAGAGGAATTGCTGTAGTTACACTTACACTAGCAATTTTATTTGCTTCATTGTATTGTGCAATCATTTGATCCGCAATTGTTGGAAGGATATTCTCTCTATTTTGCTTAACTACTTGATTAATTAAATTAAGAGTTAATCCATTTACTTTTCCTTCAAAAACCTTGTTTAATGCTAAACCTTTCTTGTCCGCCTTAATTAAGGGACTGTTTAACATTAAATGTAACTCTTTACTTTCTGTAACAATACGGCTAATCATACGAGCGTCTTCAATTACAGCCTGAGTAGCATTTTGCTCTTTGGCTAATTGAAGAAAAGCTTTTGCGTATCTAGCTGCTGCTCGAACTCCCTTCATATTAATTGAGTTTTGCCTCTTTCATACTTTCTTCAATCAAAGCCTTTTGCTTATCCGCTGAAAGCTCTTCTTTAAGAATCTTCTCTGCGATTTCAACTGATAATTCAGCAACAAGCCCTTTTAATTCATTTACTGCTGAAGCTTTTTCAGCACGAATAGTATCTTGCGCACTCTTCAATACTTTGTCAGCCTCTGCTTGTGCTTGTGACTTCGCTTCTGCAATCATTTTCTCTTTGGTATCGCGAGCAGCTTTCATCATTTCTTCCCTTTCTTGTCTAGCCTCTTGCAATAATTTTTCATTGCTGGCTTCCAAGTCTTTCATTTTTTCTTTTGCCTTTTCTGCCGCCTCAAGAGCTTCTTCAATTGACTCTTCACGCTCTCTTATTGAGTTCAAAATTGGTTTCCAAGCGAATTTTGACAAAATAAATACAACTACTAAAAAAGCAATAGTAGTCCAAATTACAGTTCCTATACTTACAGATAACATAGCTTATGCTTAAAATTTCTTTGAGATAAAGACAGTACTTCAGCCAACCGCTGAAATACTGTCCATTTTCTGTTTGATTACCCTAGTACTACTAACAAACAAACGATAACTGCGAAAAGCGCAACACCTTCAACAAGTGCAGCAGCAACAATCATGTTTGCTCTAATGTCACCAGTAGCTTCTGGTTGTCTAGCAATTGATTCCAATGCAGCAGCACCGATTTTTCCAATTCCTAAACCTGCAGCGATGGCTGCAACACCAGCTCCTAGACCTGCATAACCTGCAGCAGCAGCAACTTCGAGTAAAACTGTCAATAAATCCATTTTAATATAGTTTAATTAGTAAATAGATTACACACTAATGATGAGCCTCCTCAGTAGCTGCACCAAAATATAGTGCTGCAAGTAAGGTAAATACGTAAGCTTGTAAGAAAGCCACTAACAACTCAATAAAATTCATAAATATCATAAACAGGGTAGACCCAATACCAACACCATAACCTGCACCTGCACTTTGTTCTCCAAAGATGAATATCAAACAAACAAAAGCCAAAATAATAATATGACCTGCTGTAATGTTTGCTGTTAAACGAACCATCAATACCAAAGGCTTAATAAAGATTCCTGCAAATTCAATAGGCACTAGAATAAACTTAATAGGCAATGGTACATTTGGTGGCCATAAAATGTGCCCCCAATAGTGTTTGTTCCCGCTTATTGTAGTAATTACAAAAACTACAGCAGCTAACACCATAGTTATACTTAGCGTACCGGTAATATTTAATCCACCTAAAAACGGAATTAACCCTAATAAGTTACTAATCCATATAAAGAAAAAGATTGTTAATAAGAATGGAACAAAACGATCGGCATGCTTTCCAATTGATGGACGAGCTACCTCATCACGAACAAAAAGTATCAATGGCTCCATAAAAGATTGAATACCCTTTGGCGCTCCAATTCCTCTTTTTTTGTAGCCTTTTGCCACGGTAGTAAAAATCAACACCATTAAAATGATGGTAAAAAACATACCTGCAACATTCTTTGTAATCGACATATCAAGAGAAACTGCTTGATTTGTTATTTCTCCATTTTCGTCTAATTGAATACCTCCTTCACGGTAGTAAATATGTTCATGTGACATAATATAATCGCCATATTCATAATAATGAACTTGATGACCATTTGCAGCTTCTACATGTTTTGGATTATGGTATAAGTGTGAAGAAGAAAAAACATCCCATCCGCTTTCTGTTTGAACAATTACTGGCAAGTAGATGGCCAAATCACCAATAAGGTGAATTTCGTGTGCATCTGATATATGATGCATTATCATTTCACCAGCATTAAATTTTCCTTCACCTTCGGAAGAAGCTTTTAAAGTAGTAGAAAACAAACTTAAAACAGCAATTAGTGCTATTGCTTTTCTCAGTCCTTTTAGAGACATGTTAAAGGGGGAAATTAGTACGCTCATCTTATCCAAATCGAGGTCTTTCAAATTCGAGCGCAAAAGTATGTATAAATTGAATGATAAGAAAAAAATATCCTAGAGGTTTTTTTCGCTTATTTTTTTTGCCTCAACTTTTTAAACAAATCGCTCACACTCAAAGCAGTATAAACTAGATAGAATGTCATGAACAAAATGGTGTATTCCACTTTAATGGATCTGTGGTTATAAAGAATAACTAGCAACAAGCCTAAGGCTGTTAAAAGTTTCATTGTCATACCCCCCATAAAATAGGTAACAAACGCTTGCGGTCGATTATTCATTTGTTTTAAAACCATTTGAAATGTAACAAATGAAATTAGAGGAAAATAGATATACACGCTTAAGTAAATCGAATGCCAAGGCAATTGTAGCACATTTAATAAAAGTAAGTGTGCTCCTACAAGTACAACTAGTGCTATGATAATCTTAGATAGAAAGTTGAGTGAAATCATTTAGAAAGGTCTTTAATTACGTAGTAAATGGCTAGCACAACACCTAGCAATGAACCAATCAACGTTAAAATTGGCTTCTCAAATGCAAAGTAATCGTCGGCCTTAATGCCACCATAGACTCCTAAGCCGATAATAATGGCCATTTGAGTGGCCATTCCGCTAAATCGTATAAATGAATTAGGCTGATTTTTCTCTTTTGTCTTTTCTTTGGGATTGTTGCCCATCTTCAATTCCCTTAATTACTGCTCCCATTTTACAGCTTCCTGAGAAGTTTGCTCCTGGTTCAATCTGCAATTTATTAGTTACAATTTCACCAACTAGATTTGCGGAAGCCTTCAAAGTTAAAAGCTCATTTACTCGAATATTAACCTTTAACCCTCCTGAAATAGTAGCGTATGCACATTCAATGTTTCCTTCTACAATGCCATTCTCACCAACAACTACTTTTCCATCTGCCTTTAAGTTTCCAACCAACTTCCCATCTATTCTTATATCTCCACGGCAAACAATATCTCCATTGATTTCTGTTCCGCTTCTTATAATATTGATTGCTGATGTATCTACTTCACTGTTTCTTGCCATGGTATTATTTTTCTTAAACATGATTGCAATTTAAGGGCAAAGGTATGAAAATGAAAAAACTGAGTGATTTAGCCAGGGTACTTCTTGTTAAAGAACTCTAAATACACTTGTTCGTTCTTTTCTTTGAATAAAGTTCTAAAATTAGAAAGTGAAATAATATAGGGTTTTGCATTAGCTGCCTGTATTTCAACTTGAAGTCTTGCATTATTCTTCACAGAACTAAAATAACGCATCACATCCATTTCATTATCAAATGTTCTAATTAAATACAAAGTTCTTTGGGGTAATGAAGAGGTGGTAAAATCTAATTTTTTCTCTCTAAAGTTAGTTTGATTGAAATTAGCCAACTCTAATTTTAACTTTCTACTATTTGCATTTCCTTCTTGCAAAGACATGATAAAAAAGTGCTGCTCATCAGGCTTGTATTTATAAAGCTGATTGCTATTTATAACATTTGCAGCGTTCCCTTTGCCCATATTATTCATATAGTTTAAAATATACTCTGCTCTTAACTTTATACTATCTTCAGGATAATCTTGAACGATTTTCTCTAACGCAAGTTTAAAATCCTCTTTACTCTTTGTATGTCCAATTGCTTTGGCTTTTAAGAAATCAAATTTGGCTTGAATGTGGTTTTTCTTAAATACTTTTTCTGCTTTCTCGCAACTCTCTATTACATCACTATACAAGCCATAAGCATATAGTTTATAGGTTGCTTCATAGTATTCTTCAATCTTTTCTTTGGTTTCTTTAGACTCTTTATTATAGTCTGGATTTTTAATTAAATAGGCATATTCACTAAATGGATGATTATCTAAAATCCATGCTTTGTGAACATCCGCTTCTGCAGAATTTCCTTCAAGAAAATAAATACGATACAATTGGTAATGAGAAGGCAAGTTAAATTTAGAAGTATCGTATTGATTAATTACTCGTGTAAACGACTTAACCGCACTTGGTTTATCTTGAAAACTCTCCTTAAAAATAGTACCAACATTAAACAAAGCTTCAGCAATCTGCCCATGAGCTTCAAGCTGTTCTTTCATATCTACAGGAATATCTTTTAGGTATTCATTAACATCATATTTGCTTTCATCTTCTTCTTTTGTATCTCCTAATTCGCCATTGGAATCCACTTGATTTGCTTCAGTAGCTATTACAGAACTATTCTTATTCTTTCTCCTCCAATTGTCTTCCAAGGTTCTATCGCCCCAAATACGTTTAAACTCATTTAAGCCGAGCGACATGGTTGTTGCATTGTAGAAGTACCACTTGCCTTTACCTCGTGAAGCCGCATTATTAACTATGCCTTGATTGGTAGACAATTCTTGTTGTCTTCTTAAGGCATTAAGCTTGGCTTGTTTTTGCTCTTCATCCCGCTTTTTAATATCGGCAACAATCTTTTTTACTTTCTTTTCTCGGTCTTTTTCATTCAATTGAGCTAAGGCCAGAAGACTATCTAAACGATCAATCACTTTTAAGTTTTTGACCAATTCTTGTAAACTGTTGTTTTTGCTTTCCGCTTCGTAATATTCTGGGTGGTCTTTTGGAAGATATTGTATGGTGCTATCGTAGTGCGCTTGGGCATTCACATAAGATGGTTGATCAAAATAAATGTCTGCTAACTTTAGATAAGACAAGCCTTTTTGCCGGTTATTATTAACGCTGTATTTTGTAGACTTCCGCAAATAATCAATCGCTTGTGGCTCATCATCTTCCTTTAATGCTATTTCTGCGAGTGCGTAATATATTTGGTCTTTAAACTCCTCATTTTTCGCATCTTTAAGCATCTTTCTTAGCTCCTTCTTAATATCCTCACTTCCTGCAGTACTCACATCGTAAGCAATGGCGCGACTAATTCTTGCATTAAATCGCATAACATACTCTGGGTTCATTTTAAGCACCTTAGAGTACAAATTCGTTGCTCGAGAATATTCTCTTCTTTCTTGATAAAGTTGTGCTAAAATGTAAGTTAATCGTCTTCTTTGGTATTTCTCTTTCTCATATTTAATAGCCTCTTCAATATTTAAAATGGCATTCTCAACATCATAATCTTTCTTGATGTGATAATCTGCTACAGTTGCATAATAATGTCCTAGAAGTTCTTCTGGAAATTTCTTTCTTTCATCTTCTGCCAAATCGATAAATTCTTCTGCTTTATCCCAATCACGAGTTTCTATGTAAGTTCTTATGAGGCCTACCAAACCTTCATAACGTTGCTCACTCTTTTTAAAGGCTTGGTATACATATAAGTTGGTTTCTTCGGCTAGGCCAAATTCATATTTGTAATACCTTGCTTTGGCAATAAGTAAATAGCTGTCATCTATCCATTTTACATGTTCCTTACGCTTTATATACATGCTATGTCGCTCTATCACTTCCGAACATTTTTCAATGATCAGATCCATGTCTGGATACATGCTTTGAGATTTTTGCTCGTCTGGTATAATAAAAATGGGCAATAGTTGAGTGTAGTCGTCTACTTGCTGAGTTCTCAGGTTAGCTTCATTCTTCTTTAATAATTCTCGCGCATTGAAGTATCCGTTGTACCTAGAAGTAGTATTATGATAAGCTCTAGAAATAACTGTACTCTTTTCCCTTGAACAGGAAAAAAGTAATAGGACAATTAAACTTATGAGAGAATGTTTCTTCAAGATATATGCTCAATAGTGGTTTACTAACCTCGATTCTATCAAATTATTATGCTGAAATTTGAGCGCCAAAGTTAGTTAAACTACAAAGATTGGTAACAACCTATTCGAGGCTTAACTTTGCATTGGAATTTTGGATATACATGGAGCAAGAGAAAAAAAATAAAAAACTTCTAAAAAAGCTTAAACATAAGTATCGTTTAGTGATTTTGAACGATGCCACTTTTGAAGAACGTTTTTCATATCGACTTTCTCCATTAAATATTTTCACACTTACACTTTCACTTGCCGTTATTTTAATGGCAACTGTAGTAGTCGTAATTGTTTTTACTCCTTTAAGAGAATATATTCCTGGTTATACAGATGTGAGCTTGCGTGAAGACTTAACCAAAATGGTTTTGAAAAGTGATTCTCTTGAACATGAGCTAAATCAGAATAAAATTTATTTAGCTAACATTTCAGCTATTTTAAAAGGAGAAGACCCAGCCTCTAATGACTCTTTGTTAACTGACACAATATCTCCTTCGCAAATTGGAAACCCTGCGTTGCGTTCAAAAGAAGATTCTTTATTGCGGGATTACGTTGAAAGAGAAGATTCATACTCGTTAAAAAGTTCTTCTAACGCCAATCAGAATTCCAATAGAAATATTTATTTCTTTACTCCTTTAAAAGGCAGTTTAACAAACTCTTATGATCCAACAACTGATCATTTTGGGGTAGATGTAGTTGCGCCAAAAGATGAAGCCATAAAGGCAACATTAGATGGAACGGTAATTTCTGCGGATTGGACTGTTGAGACTGGATATGTGATTCACCTTCAACATAAAAACGATCTCATTTCAGTTTACAAACACAATTCGGTTTTACTAAAGAAAACGGGCGACTTAGTTAAAGCTGGTGAACCTATTGCTATTATTGGAAATTCAGGTGAATTAACTTCCGGACCACACTTACACTTTGAATTGTGGAAAGCTGGAATTCCTCTTGATCCTACCAAATATGTCAACTTTTAATTTCTATGGGAATAAAAGCGTCCTTGAGTAAACCCTTTGCTAAATGGGTTTCTAATCGAAATTACAAGTGGGCAAGCAATCCAATTAAAACCCAAAAGGAGGTTTTTATTCATTTACTTTCAAAAGCAAAGAATACACAATTTGGAAAGGACCACAAATTCGCTTCCATTGAAAGTTATTCAGATTTTAAACGCTTGGTTCCAATTAGGGATTATGAGGAGCTAAAGCCATATATGGAAAGAGTGGTTGCGGGAGAAGCCGATGTTTTATGGCCTGACAAACCGATTTACTTGAGCAAAACATCAGGAACCACTTCAGGTGCCAAATACATTCCATTGACTAAAGAGTCTATACCCAATCACATTAACGCAGCTCGAGACGCCATACTACATTACATTGCAGAAACAGGAAAAACCGATTTTGTAAATGGAAAGATGATTTTCTTGCAGGGTAGTCCTGAGTTAGATCATAGTGGGCCTATTCCAGTTGGTCGATTATCTGGTATTGTAGCTCACCATGTTCCCAATTATCTTCAAAAAAACAGAATGCCTTCTTTTGAAGTGAACTGCATTGAAGATTGGGAAACCAAAGTGGAAGCCATTTGCCGAGAAACTATTCCAGAAAACATGAGTCTCATAAGCGGCATACCACCTTGGGTGCAAATGTATTTTGAGAAGCTCATTGAACTAAGTGACAAGGGTCAAATCAAAGAGGTGTTTCCCAATTTTTCACTTTTCATCTATGGAGGTGTAAATTACGAACCATACCGCGCAGTAATGGAAAAACTCATTGGAAAGTCAATTGACTCAATTGAGCTTTATCCAGCCTCTGAAGGGTTTATTGCCTTTCAAGATTCACAACATGAAGAGGGCATGCTTTTATTGTTGAATTCAGGCATCTTTTATGAATTTATCCCTTCAGATGAGTTCTTTGATGAAAATCCGAGAAGAATCATGTTAGACGAAGTCGAGCTGGGCGTAAATTATGTGATTATTCTAAATACAAATGCAGGTCTTTGGGGATATAATATTGGTGATACGATTCGATTTGTATCAAAGTCGCCTTATCGCATTGTGGTTAGTGGAAGGCTAAAACACTATACCTCAGCATTTGGAGAACATGTGATTGCTGAAGAAGTTGAACGCGCAATGAGTGAAGCTTGTCAAAAATTAGCTATTCAAGTAGAAGAGTTTCACTTGGCACCACAAGTAAATCCCAAAGAAGGCTTACCCTATCATGAGTGGTTTGTTGAAGCGACTTTAAATAATGAAGAAATAAAGCAATTAAGTAAATCGTTAAATGAAGCGATGATAAAGCTGAATCCCTATTATAAAGATTTGATTCATGGAAAGGTGTTAAAAGAATTGGAAGTCACTCAACTGCCAAAAGGAACTTTTAAGGCTTTTATGAAATCGCAAGGAAAACTAGGGGGTCAAAATAAGTTACCAAGGTTGGCCAATGATCGGAAACTGGCAGATAGCCTTCTCCGCAATCTAACGAACTAAGGCCCTGAAATTTGATGATTTTGTCATCTTATTCCATGTAATTAATCAAGACTATTTAATACAGTCAATTAGTAGTGGTTTTTAAGTGCTTTTAACAAAGCAAGACTTTTTTACCTTTATTGATTATTAACTAACCAATGCATAAATCATGAAAAAAATAACAGCAATACTATTTTTCTTTGCTTTTACTTTTGGGCTTATGGCCCAAAATACCGAAGAATGTGCTTCCGGAATTATTCATCAAAGACTTTTACAGAATGACCCTGAATATGCCAGTCGAATTCAAATGAATGAGAGCTTAATTCAGCATGTTCAGAAAACAAGTCCAATTTCAAAAAGTGGAAGCATCCTACAAATTCCGCTCGTGGTGCATGTCATTCATACGGGGCAGGCAGTTGGAGTAGGAGCAAATATTTCAATGTCGCAAATCACATCGGCTATTGATACCTTGAATGCTCGTTATAGAAACTTTCAAGGAAGCAGTGTTGATACAGAAATTGAATTTGTTTTAGCAAAAAGAGACCCGAATGGAAATGTTACAAATGGGGTTGTACGCGTTGATGGCTCCTCAGTTTCATTATATGCCACCGAAGGAATAACCGCAGGAAATGGTTCAGGAGCTAATGAAATTGACGTTAAAAATCTAAGCCGATGGCCAAACACACAATATTATAATATTTGGGTTGTCACTGAAATTGAAGATAATGATGGACTCTTTGGAATTCAAGGATATGCCTATTTTCCCGGAGCAAATCAAAATATTGATGGCACAGTAATTATGAATACTTGTTTTGGAACTACAGGCACTGTTAACTCCTTTAATAATCGAAATAGAACATTAGTTCATGAAATTGGTCATGGATTTAATTTATACCATACGTTTGAAGGAGACGCAAGTGGCACAACATGCCCTTCAACAACCAATGGTTGCGGATCAGGGGTAGGTGATTGTGTTGCTGACACAGACCCACATATAAGAGCTGCGAGTAATTGCCCCACAGGAACCAATTCTTGCACGGGGAATAGTATTGATGGAGTTACTTCAAATTTTATGAATTACTCCAGTCAAACCTGCGCTGTTAACTTTACTTCGGGTCAATCAAGTAGAATGAGGGCTGCAATTTTAGCGAGTAGACCGAGCTTAATCACATCACTTGGAGCAGTTGCTCCAAGTGGAAGTAGTTTAACTTCTGCAAGCTGCATTCCTATAACTTCTAATACTAATAATGGATTTGGATTTGGCCTTTATGAATTTAACTTTAGTGATGTTCATGTGGTTTCAGATGGAACAGTGGATGAAGGTGGATATGTTGATCAAACAAATCATCAATTAATTTCAGTAATTGAAGGTGGAACATACCCAATGAGCATAAATACAGGTTCTGCGAACAATGAAGATATTGAAGTTTATATCGACTATAATAACGACGGAGATTTTCTTGATGCTGGAGAAGTTGTAATGACTTCTTCAAACAGTTTAACCCATGCAGATACGATTCATATTCCAGCTTCAGGCGCAACAACAAATACTCCGCTTAGACTTAGAGTAATTTCGGACTGGCATAGTAACACAATTACTGGTTCTTGTTATAATCCAACATATGGACAAACGGAAGACTATGCATTATATATAGCAGCCTCAAGTTCTCCTTTAAGTTTAAGTATTTCTTTAATAGATATTTCTTGCAAAGGCGCGGCAGATGGAACTGCTGTAGTTACAGCTAGTGGTGGAGAAACTCCTTACACTTATTTGTGGAGTAGTGGTCAAACAACAGCTAGTATAAATAATTTAGTTGAGGGGCATTACCTAGTTACTGTAACAGACAATAATGGAGATTTTGATACCCTTAGTACATTCATTAATGAGCCGGAAGAGTTGAAGTCACAAATCATTATGGTGAACAACATTTCTGCAGTAGGAGCCACTGATGCAGAACTAGTGGCTTGGTCAAGAGGAGGTACTCAACCCATAAATTATTTATGGGATGATGCAAGCAGTCAAACTACAAGAAAAGCTACCTCTCTAAGCGCTGGAACCTATACAGTAACTTTATCAGATGCGAATGGTTGTACAGATGTAAGTAGTTTAACTATAGGATTAGGCGCTTGTCCGTCAAGTATTACCCCAACAAACTTAAAAGCAAAATACCTAAGCTCTACTTCTGCATTAATAGATTGGGAAGAGGTTAATGGAACGAATGTCTACTATTTGATAAGATACAAAGAAGCAGGAGCAAATGCATGGCAAACTTTGTTTACCACAGCTGCAGATAGCTTAGCAGTCAACGGATTAAATCCTAATACCTCATATCTATATATTGTAAAAACCAATTGTAATGGAATATGGAGTGACCAAGCATTCAGTAGTTTTAAAACATTGAATAACGATTGTGCGAATCCAAGCGGAGTTACAGAACAATGGATTTTAACTGATCAAGCAAAACTTAAGTGGAATGCAGCAAATCACACTTCCAAATATGAAATCCGATATAGAGATAGCTCTCAAATGAATTGGAATAATATTTTTATAAATGCCAACTTTGATTATTACTGGCTTTCTTCTCTAACAAGTAGAACTACATATGAATGGCAAATTCGTTCCTACTGCAGATTTGATGAGGCAACGGCACAACGATGGTCAAATTCACATTACTTTACAACGAAAGGAAGTGTACAAAATAGTCCTAACTTCAGAACAATCAGTAATGAGATAAATAAGAATCAAGCTGTTTTAGACATACATATTTATCCTAATCCTACATCTGGTCAGTTTGTGCTAGACCTAGGCAGAATGTATGAAAATATAGCTGTTAAAATTCTTGATTTGAGTGGAAGACTAATTAATGAGGAAATCATTAATGAAAAAAGTTCAATTACTATTAATCCTGATATTTCAGAAAGTGGAGTTTACTTAGTAAAAATAACCACTCCTGAAAGTCGAATTGTCAAACAGCTTGTAATCCAGAAATAAATAAAAAAGGGGCTTCGAAGCCCCTTTTTTATTTATGATCTTGAAATACGGTAAGAACTGTTTTTATAACAATTTGGATATCTAATAACAAAGACCAATTGTTAACATAAAAGCGATCTAATCGAACTCGGTTTTGCAACAAACTTAAATCATCTATTTCACCACGGTAGCCCTTTACTTGTGCTAAACCAGTAATTCCAGGCTTAATGGCATGTCGATGCATGAAATCACCACCAACAATTTTGCTATAATCTTCTGTATGTCTCAACATATGTGGCCTAGGACCCACAATGCTCATTTCACCTTTTAAAACATTGATAAATTGAGGTAACTCATCTAAGCTAGTTCTTCTAAGAATACTTCCAAGCTTTGTAATTCGTGAATCTCCTTTCACAGCCTGAACTAAATCAGCTTCTTCATTAACCTTCATACTCCGGAACTTATAGCAATTAAATTCCTTGTTATTAACACCACTTCGTTTTTGCTTAAAAAATACTGGTCCTTTTGAACTTAATTTAACGGCAATAGCCAATATTGGAAATAACCAACTAAAAAGAAAAACAAACGCTAAAATGGTAAATATCAAATCAAAAGACCTTTTTACCAAGGCATGAAAAGGGTCGTCTAATGGAGTAGTTGCAATGCGAAAAACGGTATTTTGGCTCAATTTGGTCGCATGAATTTGACGAAGGCTTAGTTTTCCCCAATCAAATAATATGCGTAAGCGTATAAAATTCTGATCACAATAGTTTGCAATTTCCTCAATACTTACCTCATCTAGCTGTGATAAAGGAACATACAATTCTGAAACTGGATTGTTTTTCAAGACTTCTTCCAACTCGCTAGTGATTCCTTTTGTACTTGATAATTCTTTTATCTCTTGAAATTCTGCAGTTAAATTTTCATCGAAATACTGCTTAAGTTCCTGCTTGATTTGCCCACTTGCAACATAAGCAATTACCGATTTTTTACCCTTTTTATGCAGTTTTGCTTTATATGTTCTTAAAACTATTCTTCTTGCAAGAATCAATAAAAAAGCGAATGACAAATACGTATACAAAATGAAGATTCGAGAGTAAAAGGTTTTTATTAAACCATTGAAAGCAACAGCAATTAAAAACTGAATAACAATAGCCAGCAGAATAGCGAAACGGTACTGATTCTTAGATGAGAAAGTAGATGGTTTATAAATTTTCTGCGTATTGCTTACAAAAAACCAACTTATATTGGTGAACAGCAACAAACTCAAATAACTGTTATTACCAAATTGATAAGCAGGGTCATTCCAAAAACGTAAAACCAAACCAATGAGAAAGGCTAGATTCAGCGCAAAGAAATCGGCTGCTTTTTGATATTGAGCTAATATGTACTCGTGATTTTTATACACTTAGGTACTTTGTTTTTCTTGAACTAAATTAAGTAATCTGGACTCGTAGCTTGAAATAATGGTTTCCCAAGAATAAATAGTTCTGATTTTAGTTAAATTAGAAGCTATACATCTTTCTCTTTCTTGTGTTGAAACCTCAGATTCAATTATCTTTTTAACCTCTTCTGAATTACTAAAGTATTGTGCCTCGTTTTCTAAAATGGATTGATTAAACACATTTTGATGGGCAACAAGGTATGCCGAAGAGGCCATTGCTTCCAGTAAACTCGGATTTGTTCCCCCTACAGAGTGCCCATGAAAATACAAATCTGAATAAAAGCGTAAGTGATCTAATTTGTCTTTATCATAAATGCCACCTAAAAATTGAATTCGCTTATCTAATTTATACTTTTCAAGCAATTGCTTAGCCAATGGTGTGTTGAGTTTTCCTACTACTAAAAAGTTCTTCTGGGAGTTGGATTTAGTAAAGCCATCTAAAATAGTTTCAATATTATTTTCGGGTTCAATTCTCGCAATCAACATGTGATAGTCAAACTTATTTTGATTGTATTCAACCAAAGTTTCTTCTTTAGGAGAATCAATCACTTCTGCACCATAAGGAATAAAATGAGAATCCACTTTATACTTTTCCTTGAGATATTGTTGTATGCCAATAGAATCAGCAATTAAGGAATCACTTCTTTTTACTGCCCATTTTTCTGCTTGCTTTAAAAATGCTTGTACTTTTTTACTAAACTTCGTTCTTTTCCACTCCAGGCCATCCATATTGGTTAAAACCGGTGTTTGATTCGGCAATAAAAAACCCCAAATAGAACTACTTGTATAACCCAATTGCAACAGCACATCAAACTTTCTTTTTCTGCTGTCAAGAATACAATTCAGGTCATAAATAAATTGACCAGCAGTTCCAATTTTATCTTCTGCATCAAAGCAGTGAATTAGGTTAACCCCATTGTATACCTTTTCTTGAAATGGATGTAAGTGACTGTTATAAACAAAAACCTCATGTCCACGATTTACCAAGCCTATTGAAAGGTACTCTGCAAATTGTTCAAAACCTCCATAATGGTTAGGAATTCCCCTTGTCCCCAATATGCCAACTCTCATGTTTTAGCTGATTTAGTTGTTGTAAAAATAGCAGGAAGAAAATCACAAAAACAATTCCTTTGTTTCTTTCTAAAACAGACTCCGTAATTTGAAATATGACAAATGCAGAAAGAAAAGTGACTAACAACCAATTTTTAGAATTTATGGCTTCCAAAAAAAGAAAAAGATGGATTAAAAGATAGATCAAAAGACCTATGATCCCCAATTCAACTAATATTTGGATAAATTGATTGTGCAGATTGTAATTCTCAAACCAGGGGTTTAACCCAACTTCATAAAAGCGTTCATTAATAACATCTCGTCGATCAGCGGGGTTTAAACCGATAAGCCATCTTTGGTGTTCAGAAAGTTGCTCAAATCCAATATACCAAAAAAGCAACCTAACAGAAGTTCCATTCAGTTTCGCCCGATTTTCATGTTGAAGCAGCTCACCACTTTTTACCATTTCAATTGCTTCAATCCCTTGCAAGCTCTTAAGTTCAGAAATTCGATTTTCAACTGAAGGAATGCGCAAAATCAATAAAACTGCGAATAAAGCAATGATACTTCCTGCAAGAATGAGTTTTTTAGACAACTTTCCTTTTAAGATAACTCTCATCCAATACAATCCAAAAGTAAGTGCACTCACAACAAGTACATTTTTAGAGGCGGCAAATACCAATCCGATAAAGAAGACTGAAACAAAAACAATAAATAAGCTTTTCTCAATTTTATAAAATGCTTGCTTTTCAAATAGATAGAGACCAAATAATATGGCCAAAAAAGTATAATAAGAATAGAATACAGCATGAAAATCTAAAAGGCCTACAAAATCATGATACGTTAGTAGTTCACCTTGATTTAAATAATTCAAAATTGACCTAGAAAGTAAGACTATCGTGCAAAGTAAAATGGAGTAAAAATAAATTCGAATGGAGTTAAGTATCGTTTTTCTATCTAATCGAGTAGAGGAGAGAATTAAGGGAAAAATTAAAAAGCTCAGTTTACTCTCAATATTTTTCCATCCATAGCTAACATTTTCAGCATAGAGTAGCGAAATTAAATTCCAAACAAAGAACGCTAGAAAGGATATTAAAATCAGTTTTTGAGGCTTGCTTATATTTTGAAAACCAACATGCTCATCTTTTTTGGCTAGTGACCATACCCAACCTAAAATCAATATAATTATTCCAATATTAGAAAATTGATAAGTAAGAGGAAAACTAGCAAGGATGTAATAAACTCCAAATTGAAGTAGGTGATATGGCTTGATTAACTGGAGCATAAAATTCAGCGGTAAAGCTAGTTTTTATTTAATACCTGCAAATAAGCTTCTTTTGTTTTTTTTGCTGCTTCCGACCATCTATAAGTTTCTTTAACCTTATTTATGAGTTTTTCATTAATTGGATTTCGCAAGGCCTTCTCAATGGCCTTTCTTATGCTCTTCGGTTTACTTGGATCACAGTAATAGGCTAAATCATCAAAGTACTCAACGGTATCTCCTTTTCTTGTAATTACCACATTGCATTGTCTTGCTATTGCTTCCATGGTACTTAATCCCGTAGTTTCAAACCAACTTGGGAGCACATGTACTTTTGCACGATCTAGCCATGAAATAATCTCTTCTTGATTCAAGTATCCTAAAAAGTGAATGTTATCTGAAGCCAACTGTTTGCATAAATCAAAATAATGCTGATGATTAGGAGCTGGTTTTCCAATAATGTAAAGCGGGATATCAGTTTTATTCAATGCTTTTATTAAGTTGAGTTGATTTTTTATAAATTCAATCCTTCCGATACATAAAACAATATCTTCTTTCTCCACTTTTAAAGGTTGCTCAAAAAACACATCGGCTACCCCATTCGGCACTTTGATATAGGTGTTTCTAAAGTCATATCGTTCTTTTAGTCTAAAAAACTCATTCATTGAATTTGGTAAAAGCAGACTTGAACTATTTAAAAGCTCCTCAATACTACTTTGATGCCCACGGTATAGGTAAGAGCTATCAATTATACTTTCACCATTGAGTATAAACCTTCCTAGTGTTTTTAAATAATCCGTTCCATCAGCGCCAAAGAGAGTAGAAAGAACTTTAAAAAAGCTTCCTCTTATTTTTTTCTCAATTTCTGAGTAATCAACAAAAATGGTTGATATAACAAAAGGCTTATTGGCTTGCTTTACGTGAGCAGTTATTGCATTTGGGCGTATAATGTTAAAAAAATGCAGTAAATCGTAATTCTCATAATTGATTTCTTCATCTGCAAGTTTTATATCTACTTCAACGCCAAGTTTTACTAATTCACAAGCGGTCTGCTTAATTTGAACAGTATCACCTCCTGGGGTGGTAAATAAGGTTGGTCTGCTAATGAGAACTACTTTCATTTTATGCTTTCCCTTTTCTTTATATTAAGTTCATTAAAAGGCAATACAAAAACCAATGCCCACAAAGTTAGCTCTGTTGTTGAGGTTATAAAACTTCCCATTAATTGGTAAATGAAAAGAAATAGAAACAAGTAAAGGCTAAAATAATTCTGATAGACTTTCAATTTTATAAATAAAAAAAGCTGTAAAGCAAGCCTTAAAAATAAGCCTACATAGCCATAAATGGCCAAGGTTTCGGCACTAGCATTTGGAATGGTCATAACCGGCCACTCTTCTTTTGAGTATCCATAATAATTTCGGATATGCTTTTCTCCTAGAATTTTAATTTGCCCTAAACCTATTCCAAAGAAGACAGACTTATCTTGAAGCATTTCATTGGCTAAAAAATAAGATTCTGCAACTCTTCCATTAAAGGAAGTATCATTTCCTTCTAGCATTTTATCCACTCGTTTAGAAATCATATTATCAAATGAAAGCGTTATGGATAAAGCAATGCCAAGCACTACCGCTACTGCTATATAAACTTTATGAATTTGCCTATACTTGATTAAAACGATTACAATCATACAAACTGCAGCGATAGATAACACTCCAAAAAAACCAAAGGAAAGGGTAGCCAATAAAGGGATAAGTGTTGCTATAAGAGGAAATAAAGATTTGGTAAAACTGATATAAATCGACTTTACAAAAAAGTAGATAAAAACAGGCGCTAAACACAAAGCATAAAAAGAAGGCTCATAACTTAATCCTTTATACCTCAACACACTTCCCTGAATGGAAAAGTCATGATTGATCCAAAACCACTCTTTTAAACTTGTATATTGAAGAACCAGAGCCAGTATAAATAAACCAAAACCAAAATAAGCTATGAATTGAAAAAGCGAGTCTAGTTCAGCTTTATGCTCTTTTATGTATCGATAAGCCACTAGGGATGAAAATACCATGAGCTGCATAAATATGGCTGTTTTTAAATAGTCGATTGTACTTACACCATTCCAAAAGTGTACTAGTCCATACGCAAGACTGCCTATTGCAAATAAGCCAAACAGTTTTAGCTCTTTTGATTTTAAAAATGCTTTCGCTTTTATGCATGCAAGTAGATTGGTAAATAAAATAGGAGCAGGTAATCCTATGGCATTTAGAAAGAAAAAAAGAGTCCCTATGAACTTAAGTCTTAGCTGTTTCAAAACAAAAAGAGATTATAAACGAGCGAGGTTAACTCTAAATTTAGCTACGAAAAGCTTTAGCATATTTACTTTACGTTTAAAGCTGTACTTAATATATTTCCAACGATCTACTACTTTGCTTAACTCTCTAATTTTTTTTGAAAAATAGGTAAAGTTAATGCGATGAGAACCTATGGTATTGTGACTATGCTGTCTGTATTTTACTGTTTTTTGGTCACAATATCCCACCACACCATAGATAGCGGCATTGATTAAAACCCAATGGTCATGTTGGAATAAAGGCGCTTTAATAGGTTTAATAATTTGAACCAAATGCCAGCTTAAAATCATAGTGCAACCTGCGGCTATACTTTGAGCCAACAAATTGTTGGAATTGTTAATCCAATTCGGATTTAATTTTTGAAGTCTTAAAAAAGAGCCCAATTCTTTTTTTAAATCTTCAGAAACTACTTCCATATCAGTAAAAACTAAAGCAATAGGATCGATTTTTTCTAACTGCTTTATTTTTTGAAGACTGATTTCAATTTTATCCGTTTCCCAAAAGTCATCTTGATCACAAAACATGCAGTAAGGAGCAGTAGCATATTCAAGCATACCCATAAAACTTTCGCTTGAGCCTCCTCCTGGGCC
Source organism: uncultured Flavobacteriales bacterium (assembly GCA_964001305.1). Lineage (GTDB taxonomy): Bacteria > Bacteroidota > Bacteroidia > Flavobacteriales_E > Vicingaceae > CAJXMH01. The sequence goes on along the minus strand of CAXFAI010000044.1, from coordinate 62,172 downwards.
ACCAAAAACCTGCTTGATTTTAGTTGGGCACAACCTTTCGTATTCCTTTATTATTTCTTGGGTTTTATCCGAAGAGCCATCATCGCGAATAATCAATTGCCAGTTTGCAAAGCTTTGATTTAAGATACTATCAAGCTGTTGCCTTAAAAAAGGAGCACCGTTATAGGTAGACATTAATATGATGACCTCTGCTTGATTCATGATTAAGACACTAAAACTCGTTTAAAAAACCAAATGGTTTTATACTTAACAGTCAATTTTACACTTTTTAAAACAAGCCAAAAATACATCATCCATTTTTCAAAACGGTTTTCAGCAACATGATGAAACCCCTCCACTTGTTTTTCGAACCTAAACTTTACAGATTCAACATTCGCTTTGTGATGCTCTGATAAACCATGCTCTACAAGTAAAGGGATATGGACACTTTTAACGCCATGCTTTCTTAATTTTCTAACGAAAGCAATATCACTCCAATCTAAAGGTAGGTTTTCATTATAGCCATTAGTAAGTTGAAAAACCGATATTGGAACTAACATTCCTGAATTGATTGATAAAATATTCTTAGCAGAAATTTCACCATATGAAATGCCTTCACCATAATGAGTTTTGCCAAGCTTAAAGTAAAAAGGAGATATTACTCTATTTGCTGACTTCATAGTAGGAACAATCACTTGCTTCTGATTTTTTTCTACAAACTTCCGGTAGACTTCTATTGCATTTTTGGGAAAGTTGGAATCACTATCGAGCAAGAGTAAATGTGAAAATTCATTCTTAACAGCCCAATTCCAAGCGAAATTATAGGCTGCGCTTACACCTGGATTATCCGAATTATGATATGTTTCAAAATCACGATTAGCCTGATGTGCTTCAGGGTTTTGACTGTTATCATATACCAAAAATGGAATATTCGCAGAAGCAAGTAAACTTTGATAGGTAACAGAATCTTGTAATGATTCTTTGTATAAAACAATTACCGCTGCTATACGAATAGGGGTGTTCACTACTTAATTAGTTTAAAAGATTCAAAGGGCTTAAGCAAAATACTACCGATTCGAAATGCTAAACTATCTTCAATTAATTTATACTCAAAAGATTCTGAAGGCGAAAAATAGTGCTTACCATAGAGTTCTTTGTGCTTATTCCAAAGTTGCTCTCTAACTTTAAAAAGCTGTTCTCGTTTCAGCGAATGATTTTTACTTCCTCTTCGAATCCGGTACTTAAATAAATAGTCGTCTATCGTAAAAACCTTACCCCCATCTTTTAATAGGTTGATCCAAAACTCCCAATCTTCAAAACCAATTGTAAAATTCGCATCGAAACCACCAACTCTTTCCCAGTCATTCTTTCTAAACATAGATGTCACTACCATTAAGTTTCTAGCTAACAAAAGTGAAAATCGATAAGGGGCGAAAGTCATTCTACCTTTTTTCTTTCCAAAAAGCTCAATGTGACAACGGACTACCTTTACATCTGAATCCTTGTCCAAAGCTTTTACGCAGCTTGCTATAAAACTGGGCTTTATGATATCGTCTGAATCTAAGGCGAGAATATATTCCCCTTTAGCTACTTCAATAGCCTTGTTTCTAGCCACAGAAACTCCATGATTACCAGCTTCAACTAAGGTAAACTGAGCTGAAAGTTTTTTTAAGAGCGCTAAGGTTTTTGAATCGGTAGAACCACTGTTTGAAAGTATAATTTCAACATTTTTATAGGTTTGATTCTGCACCGATTGAATTGTTTCTTCTAAATAGGCTCCAGAATTATAAACAGGAATAACTACACTAACTAAACTTTCCATGCTAACGCTTTTTAAGTATTGCTTTTAGGGTGTATTTCATCTGACTAAGCATTGATTCATCCAAGTAGTTTGAAAGTTTTGACTGTTTAAAAAATGAAACCCCTTTTAAACCCAAATCAAGCTTTAAGCAAGCTCTTCGATAGAAAAAAGCACAAAAATGATTGAATGACTCTTGGTCAAACAAATTGCTTTTTTGGTTGGCCTCACTGAGTTTAATTAGCCAACTTTCAATTTGCTTAAGCTCAGTAAGGTCTATATTCCCATTTTCATCAACTAATTGATAATGAAGTTCAATCTCTTTTTCAGATGGAGAAAATCCAATTTTTTCAATCAGCTTTTTTTGTAATTGTTGAATGGCAAGTACTTGTTGTTGCTTTTTTAGGCTACTAGTATTTCCTTGGTGAATCCGATAAGAAACTAAAACTTCATTGATGTTAGCAAATTGGCCTTCTTGAATTAACTGTGTAAAATAATGATAATCTTCTGCGAAATTATACGCTTCTAGATAAGTATACTTTTGGGCAGCACTTGCTCTAAGCATGATGGTAGAATTGATAAAATAATTGCTAAAAACTAAAAGACTTTTTAGGTGTGCATTTTTGATTGTTCTATTTTCAATGCCTATTGGATTTCCATTTTCATCAATTAATTTGCAAGCAGAGCCTAGCAGAATAAAGTCTTTGTTTTCTTCTAAAAACTGAAGCTGAACTTTAATTCTTTCAGGGTGGGCAAGATCATCACTATCTAAATGGGCGATGTATTCTCCATTTGCTTCTTCTAATCCCCTATTACGAGTGTAAACAAGCCCTTTATTCCCTTCATTTGAAAAACCCTTTATTCGCTTATCTATTTTTTGGTACTCTGAAATTATTGCTGCTGTTCCATCGGTTGAACCATCGTTGATAATCAACAGTTCCCAATTTTTATACTCTTGTGCTAAAACGGACTCAATAGATGCTTTTAAATAAGAAGCTGCATTATAGGCAGGCATTACAATACTAACAAGCGGCGAACTAGTTTTCATCTTTTTCAAAGCTAAAAGTTAGTTCTTGATGTGCACTTTTATTTCGAATATTTAAATGCTCTTTATAGTTGATTATAAATCCATTTAACCACTTTTCATTTAATTCTTGAATAGAAATTTCACCTGAAATGTTCGTGTTTTCAGCCTGTACTTTATTACAGGGGATATTGATGATTTTAGACTCGTGGAAACAAACTCCTCTTTTCTTTTGATACAAAGGCAACATTACTTGCAGTGCTTCTTCAAATGAGTTTGGAGCTTTAAAATCCAATGCTTCAACAAATATTTTAAAGTCTTTTGTTTCAAATAAATGGCCATCTACTGAGAGAGGATACGCCCAGTCAAACTCGGCTTGTTTAAAATCCCAACTTAAAAAATCATCTTCCTTATTTAATTCAGAAAACTTAGGTAAAGTCTGTTTTTTTTGAAGGGTATATGCAAAATTTAAATGTGGAGCCATTCTTAAACTTGGCACATAAGCTTTAGTATCCAATTCTAAAAAGGTATTAAAATCAAATTTTGATTTGAAGAAAATATCATCGACTAAAAAGAGTAACTTTTCTGTAGTAACCTTTCTCATCAATTCTACTAAATCCGTTTTAAACGCATTTTCTTTTACAAAAGTTAAGTTCGGTTTTGATTGGTTTTTTCTTTTCAATTTTTCATAAGCTTGCTCAAATTCAGTTGAACTGCAATGATAGAGTACAAGCATTTTAGGAGGATTTTCAACACAGTCGTAAAAGCTTCTGATCAAAGCATCCAATTGAAGGGCTCTATCTTTTGAAAAGACAATAATGGTGCAACCTTCTTTCAAAGATGAATTACTCGTAAGTACCAACTGCTCCAGTATGCTTATGTAAAGCTCTTTTCGCTCAAAATCATAATTAGAAGTCAGTTCCAGCCCCAGCTTTTTGGCAATATGTTTAATGAATTTTTTAATCAAGAATTTACTTTTTAATTAAGGTAAACATTCCGCAGCCGTAGTTGAAGTTATAATTATTTGCAAGGCTATTTTCATCCAAAGGACAATCTAGCTCAAGATTTCCTTCATCATTTACAATTGAAAATCGCTTGATTTCATAAGATTTTTCAAATATGGTTTTCAGATATTTTACTGAGAAAATTCGATGTGCATTAAACTCAATGCGTTGTTTTCCTATTGGTGTAGAAAAGTAAAATACCCCCCCTTTTTTTAGCATTTTGCCAATGTTTTCAAAGGCTTTTAAATGACCATAATAATCAATAGGGTCTCCATATCTACCCAATCCAAAATGTTCAATTACATGTAGAGATGATATGGAGTCATAAGCTTCTAATACATCGTCTGGAAGAATCATCAAGTCAGCTTGCTTGAATACGATATTTTCAACAGCTGTTTGCTGCGGACGAATATCCATTACCTCAATTTCTCTAAAGCTTGCAACATGAGCAATAAAGCCATCTATTCTTGATCCAATATCTAAATGCCGACTTGGATTGGCCTTAAAAATTTGCTTGGCCATGTATAAATCTTGATGAAAATAATGGCCACTCATTGTTCCGGCAGTTTCTGTTCTCTCATTTAATATGGGAAAAGGCTTACCAAATGGGAAATCTGTATTATTTCCTTTTTGTTGAATTAAGGTCGCTTTATCTCTATTGTAAAAAGACCATCCGCTAATCGTGCTTTTGAACTTCGAAACATCGAATCCATATAAATTCGCCTTTTCAACTATTTTTTGCTTCAAATTTGCCATAGCTAATACTTTATAAACCGATGTATGGATTTTAGGTCAAATGGACTTAAAATTAAGGACATATGATTGTGATTATCTTTGATAAACAAGATTAAGAATGTAGAAACAACATTGGAAACGATAGAAGCTAAAACCGCTCCTTTTAGGCCAAGAATTGGAATAAAAATCAAGTTTATCAAAACATTTAAAGCTAAACCAATTAGGCTTTTTATCAAAACAAACCGCTTTTTGTTTCTTATAATTAGATAATTACCAGTTCCCATTCCCATAAACACGGCATAAAAACCTAATCCGATATATTGCAATACCTCTCCTGAGCCGTAATAAGCTTCTCCATATAACACATCCATTACAATTGGACCCAAAAACCAAACCCCTATGGTGCAAAATATAGCTAGATATGTTAGTATGGTATATAGTTGTTTTAAGGTTGTTTTAAACTCCTTAATATTGGCTTTATACTTTTCAGTAATTATGGGCAAAAATGAGGAAACAAGAACCGAGGGTAAGAAAATAAATAACTCATAGATTCGAATTGCCACAGCATAAATTCCATTTTGTTCTTCTCCAAGCATTTCGGTTATCATCACTTGGTCAATTTTGTAGTACAATACAATAACAAATGCACTAATGGAGAACACGATAGAATCTTTAAGAAATGATTTAGCCGTATCCAAATTAAATGCACTTAGCTTTAATGAAATGGGTGAACCTTTAAAAGATATAACAAGCCCAATAGCAGCTATTGCAAACTCAATAGTAGAAGAAGCCACAAACCAGATTAATGAGGCCCCAGATTGTACCAGCCAAAATTTATAGACAGAAACAATCAAAAAAGCAATCATTCGAGCAATCACTGATTTCTTTTGCTTGAGTTTTGATTGGTAGTAGTAATCAATTGTATCAAAGGACTGAAAAAGGTATCCTGAGGTAAGTAAGAATACAAATTTGATAAGTTGACTGTCAAAGCCCTTTATGACCCCCATAAACAAAGTAGCCGCCACTATTCCCACAGTTGCGCCTATTAGTTTTAATCCAAGTACTGTGCTTAGTATTTGTTCGGCCTTATCTTTTCGATTAACTAATTCTCTTGGTGTTACATACTCAAGCCCTAAAGAAGGAAATAGGATAAAAAAGGTAAATATGGCGAGGCAGTAATTCCAAATTCCTGTTTTTTCAGGACCCAAATAACGAGCCACTAAAACGCCTATAAATAAGCCAACTAATAATCGAACAACCTTATCGATAAACAACCAAAGTGAGTTACCCAAAAGAGCTCTTCCTATTTTATCAATAAGGCGATTTACCATCTATTCAAGGATTGCTGGAGTTTTCAAAAGTACATGTTTCACCGCTGATACGAGCAAATAAGCATAAGATGGATTTATGAAACAACTTGTTTGACTTTAATTTTAAATAGGACCCAGTAGTAATCAAACCATACTTGCCATGGGCTTCGAATCTTATTTTTCAGTTTTGCCCTTTTTACCTCTTTTAAACTTTTAGTTACTAAAGCCGAACTAACACCCTCTGCTCCCATTTCAACTAAAAATTCATCGATAAAATCAACATCTAACTTAGCCCCTTTTCTCATCAATAGCTCATAATCACCCACTATTTGAAAGCTCTCATCAAATTGACCGAACTTTTCAAAATAACTAGAATTGATGAATGAACCGGCATGCAAAATTTTCATCTCACGTTGAAAAGAATACCAATTAAACGCTTCCCCAAAAGTCCTGATGAGCTTATCTGCTTTTACCATTCGTGTCTTTGCACAAACAAAATCTGCTTGACTTTTTTCAATTCGAAGCTTGTACTTTTCTAAGGCATTGGATTCGTAAATATCATCAGAGCCCAAAAAGGCAATATAATCTCCATTTGCTATGCGCAATCCTTTATTCCAAGCGTTATAAATTCCGGTATCGCTTTCACTTAACCATTTAAAAATAATTCCTTCTTTCAAAAAAAGAGGTTCAAATTTTTTAATAATCAACTTGGTTTGATCTGTTGAACCTCCATCAATAACAATATATTCTAATGGCCTAACTGCTTGTTGGAGTATGGAATTGAAAGTGCGTTCTATAGTTTTTTCACTGTTGTAAGAGGAAGTGATTACGGTTAGTAGCATAAATTCTTAATAGAAAACATTGAAGAAGATAAAAGTAAAAGAATAAGACTTAAATATTGGTACTTATTTTGCAAGTCAGTCCATTAAATATTCTAAATGAAGCTAGCTGTTTTATTCTTATTATCTCAATTTTATTGCATTTCACTTTTAGCCCAAGTGGATTATACATTCACCCTAAACTCAGTTAGTAAAACAAATGAGGATGTTGTTGACATTTACATTAACAATCCTTCTGATGAAACCATTTATATTCTAAGAACTGAGCAGAGTCAACATGTAAAAGTTAAGCTTTTTGCCAAAGGGATTGCAGCTCATAGTTCGGTTCCGGTTCGACTAAAACTTAATCCAAAGAGTAAAGGAAACTTGACAGAAATGATCTCTATTTATTTTAGTCATCTTGATCAACCGATTCAAATAGAACTTAAAACAAAAGTGAATCGATTACCCAAAAATGGAAGTCAAGATTGCCCCAGTTTTGGGGGAGGGGGAAAGTTTGTATTAAATGCAAAAACAGGTGTTTATGAGCAAGAAAATGCAGGAGAATTTCAAAAAATATCCTTTACCTTAAAAGTAGACAGCCCAGAAGTTGCAAAAGACTCCATTCCTCAATCAGAGCCTATTGAGCAGGAGGAAAGCTTCGTCGAAAAGAAAAATCCAAAGCTAAGCCCCGAAGAGAGAAGGAATCAACCTTCTTTACTTGAGAAGCTTTTTGGAAACCCAGCAAATGATTCAACTAAAATCACAAAGGTTGAAGAGCGTAATCCAATTGCAAAAGAAGCTGAACCCATAACTTATCAAGATAGTTTATTGGGTGAAGAATATAAACCTAACCACGTTATATTTTTAATTGATGCTTCTACCTCCATGAATGAAGCAGACAAAATGGAATTGCTTAAAGAAACAATGATTAAGTTGCTGAACCCCTTACGACCTCAAGACTATTTATCCATTGTTACTTATTCAGGTGATGCTCAGGTTTTACTTCAACCAACTTCTGCCATTGAGAAAGAAAAAATAAAAGAGATTATTCTCGGCATTAAAGCTGAAGGCAGCACACAAGCAGTAAAAGGCATTAAAACAGCATTAGCATTAGGTCGTTCTCACTTTATCGAAAATGGGAACAATCAAATTATACTTGCTACCGATGGAGCATTTAATATTGGAGAGAGAAACATGAGCCTAAGGCGAAAAATAAAGTCCAATGCCAGTGAAGGATTAAAAATAAGTGTGCTTGGAATTAAAAATGAAAAGTGGACCAACAAGTCTTTAAAAGAAATTGTTCAACTAGGAGAGGGACAGCTTATACCCTGTAAATCTAAAAAAGACACTCAAAAAGTTCTTGAAGCGGTAAAGAAAAACGCGCTTTTCTAAGTTTACTTTTCTAAGATAGAATGAATTTTGGGATAAACACTAGCCTCCAAGCTTACTTTGCCCTTTGATGCAGACTCAGAATAATTTTGTACACTCCAAGCGACAACAGATAATGAAAAGACAAGAATCAAAGAGATCATTGTTCTTTTCGTGGAATTTTGCTTTTTCATGGTAGATAAAAGGTTACTTTTCCTGTTCGGTTTTCTTCATAATTGTTAGAAATCCGGCCACCAATGTACGGCAATTTTATACAATAGGTTTTAAATTAGATGAAAAATTCGGTTAAGAAAAAGAAAATAGCCCTTTTAGGATCAACGGGGTCTATTGGTACACAAGCACTTGAAGTAATTAGAAAGAATGAATCTAAATTTGAAGTTGAAGTACTAACTGCACATTCAAATCATGAGTTATTAGCTCAACAAGCCCTTGAATTTAAGCCCAATACAGTAGTTATCGTAGATGATAGTAAGTACGAAGAATTAAATACCAAACTTTGGGCAGAAGGCATTAAAGTTTATGCAGGTGAAGAGGCATTGGAACAGGTAGTTCAAATGAATGATGTTGATTTAGTGTTGACTGCCTTAGTAGGTTATGCAGGCTTAAAACCAACACTTGCTGCCATAGAAGCAAATAAACCAATTGCATTAGCCAATAAAGAAACCTTAGTGGTAGCAGGAGAGTTGGTCAGTCAATTAGCAGATAAGAATCAGGTTCCTATTTTACCGGTAGACTCTGAACATTCAGCTCTTTTTCAGTGCATGGTAGGGGAGTTTCATAATCCAATAGAAAAAATTTATTTGACTGCTTCAGGTGGTCCTTTTAGAGGAAAAAGTAGGAAAGAACTAGAACAAGTGACTGTTAAAGAAGCACTGAATCACCCCAATTGGGAAATGGGTGCAAAAATTACCATTGACTCTGCCACATTAATGAACAAGGGTTTAGAAGTAATAGAGGCCAAATGGTTATTTAACCTCAAGCCTGAGCAAATAGATATAATCGTTCATCCACAATCCATTATTCACTCCATTGTTCAATTTGAAGATGGCAGTATGAAAGCTCAAATGGGATTGCCAGATATGAAACTTCCTATTCAATATGCCATGGCTTACCCTCAGCGAATAGTTAGTGATTTTCCTAGGTTTAACTTTCTGGATTATCCCAGTTTAACTTTTGAAAAAGCCGACACAGAAACTTTTGCAAACTTATCTTTAGCCTATAAAGCTTTGGAAAAAGAAGGCACTGCAGCTTGTGCGCTAAATGCAGCAAATGAAATAAGCAATTATGCTTTTCGAAAAGAGCAAATACACTTTTTAGAAATTGCTGAAATCAACCAAAGAGTAATGGAAGACACCAGCTTTGTAAAGAAACCTAAATTAGAAGACTACATCGCTTGTGATGCGGAAGCTAGACAACTAGCAAAGTCGTTAATTCTTAAGAAAGCTTAAACACTAAATGCCATCATGCTTACTTCCTTTAGCATGCTTCATTAATCCTTACTTTTGCGGCACAAATTTTCGAAATGGAAATATTAATCCAAGCAAGTCAGCTTATCCTTAGTCTATCAATCCTAGTTGTATTACATGAATTAGGACACTTTATACCTGCCAAACTTTTTAAAACCAAAGTAGAAAAGTTCTACTTGTTTTTTGATCCTTGGTTTTCGCTTTTCAAAACCCAAAAAGGGGAAACAGAATATGGAATTGGATGGCTACCTCTTGGTGGCTACGTTAAAATTGCTGGAATGATCGATGAATCAATGGATAAAGAACAAATGAAACAACCTCCGCAACCTTGGGAGTTTCGTTCTAAACCAGCTTGGCAGCGACTCATCATTATGATAGGCGGAGTAACAGTTAATATTATTTTAGGAATGGCCATTTATGCCATGGTTCTTTTTGTTTGGGGAACACAATATATTCCAACTGAAAATTTAAAATATGGAGTTTATACTGACACCACTGCGACTCAGATAGGACTTGTGAATGGAGATAAAATTCTAAGTGTAGATGGAGATAAGGTTGAGAAGTTCAGTGACATTCAATTAAAAATTTTACTGGAAGATGCTCAAGAAATTGAGGTAGAAAGAAAAGGAAGAAAAACAAGCATTCAAGTTCCACAAGGTACGGTAGCTGAAATGATTAAAAATCAAAAATCATTTATGGAACCGGCATTGTTGCCAATAATTGAAGTAGTTAGTTCAGGTTCAAATGCCGAGAAAGCAGGTCTTCAAAAAGGAGATCAGATTGTAGGAATAAATCAAACTAAAACACCCTTTTTCCAAGATGTAGTTAAGTATCTTAAATCTCATAAAAATGAAACCGTTTCGGTTACTATTTTAAGAAACAATAAGAATATTGATGTAAGTGCAGAAGTGAGCGATCAAGGCACTTTAGGTTTCGCAATTACACCCATGGATGAACAATTGGAGTTTGCTACCCAAAAATACGGTTTACTTGAATCAATCCCTGCTGGAGTAAATAAAGCATACTCTTCATTTGATAATTACATCAAGCAAATGAAGCTCATGTTTAAGCCCGAAACTGAGGCTTATAAATCATTAGGAGGGTTTTTAACCATAGGTAAAGCTTTTTCCCCAACTTGGGATTGGGAAAGGTTTTGGAATTTTACCGCATTTCTTTCAATCATATTAGCCATTATGAACATTTTACCAATTCCTGCTTTAGATGGAGGTCATGTGATGTTCTTGCTTTACGAAATGATTGTCGGCAAACCAGCTCCTGAAAAGTTTATGGAGTATGCTCAAATTGTTGGAATTGTTATTCTGCTTGCATTAATGCTACTTGCAAATGGAAACGACATTCTTCGATTGTTTCAATAATTGTTAACAACAAACTGTGTTAAAGTTAAAATAGCAAAGTATCACTTCAATGTGCTTTGGCTCTATTTTTGAATAAAGCTGCAGCATGAAAAAAATTAAGCTATTATTCTTTCTGGTTATATGGTTCGGAGCAACTCAAGCTCAGCATTCTACGCTAAGGTTTACGGATGAACCAATCAATCTGAATAATCAATCTTTACTGGTTGTCCCATTTGAAAAAGGAATGTACCTCTCTGATGTTAATCCTGTTATAGCCAGAGCCAATCAAATGACCACAGAAGAAATTGTGAGTCGTTATCAAGCTGCGATTGATCAAAGCTTGCGATATACCTTCGAGGAAAAATGTCAAGTGAGTTCTTTTTACTTGGTGGATGAAGAAGAAATGCAAACCGACTTGAGATATGTATACAGCAAACTTAAATTAGAATACGAGCTCGTTTCTGAAACCGAAGAAAAAAGCAAAATGCAATCGCTTAAAGAACGCGTAAAAAAGGAGGATAAAAGCTATCAAAGAGGTAGAATAGAAAACGGGCAAGTGATTAGTAAGAGAGATGATCGAAAACGTTACATGAAAGCTGTTGTAAAAGACCAACACATGTTAGACAGCATGTATCAAAAGTTTAACAATAAATACTTTTTGTTCATCAATCAGCTTGATGTGAGTAATGATTATAGCGATGGAGTTAGTATGGGACAAATGCAATACAATCGTCTGATTCAATTACATTACACACTTTATCACAAAGATGGAACGGTATTATCCACAGGAATTTCTATGACAAGCTTTCCAGCCACAGTTAATGACATAAATGTGATCACACGAGAATATTTTCCGATACTAGCCAAGCAAATTTTTGAGGAACTTTTCCCACCGGTAGAAGAACAAGAAAAAAAGAAATTTCAACTGAACAAATGGAAGTAATAAATCCCTATACAGCGATCATTGCGATTAGCGTGATTATTATCATTTCGTATTTCTTTAATATCATTTCAAAGAAAACAAATGTGCCTTCTGTACTCATGCTGATTGTATTGGGTATTCTTATTAAACAAGGGTTAAACTTATTATGGATTTCTGTTAACGACCTTTTATTTAATGTGCTAGAACTCTTAGGAATTGTAGGTCTAATCATGATTGTTTTGGAAGCGGCACTCGACCTTCGTTTGAGCAAAGATAAATGGCCCATCATCTGGAAATCGTTTAGCGTAGCCCTTCTGTCATTGGTAGTTTCTGCCTTTGCTTGTGCTTTTATCATCAATCAATTTATCATTCCAGATTTCTTTACTTCTTTGGTATATGCCGTTCCACTTTCCATTATGAGTAGCGCCATTATTATCCCATCAGTTGGAGGCCTTTCGGAAGAAAAGAAAGAGTTTATGGTTTACGATGGCACTTTCTCAGACATTCTTGGAATAATGTTTTTCTATTTTTTGATTGGAAATGCAGGAGAAAGCAGCGCTAAAGTAGTTGTATTTGATGTAGTTACTAACATTAGTATTACCATCCTGTTATCAGCTGCTATTAGCTATGCCTTGGTTTTGGTTTTTCAAAAAATGAACTCACAGGTTAAGCTATTTATGCTTATTGCCGTTCTGCTTATTCTCTATTCTGTAGGAAAGTTATTTCACCTCAGCTCATTGCTAATCATTCTCATTTTCGGCCTCGTGCTCAACAACCACAAGTTGTTTTTCCGTGGTTTTCTCAAAAAATGGATTGAACCTGGAAAAGTAACTGAGGTGTTAAAAGATTTTCATTTGGTTACTATTGAAACTGCTTTTGTGGTTCGTACTTTCTTTTTTGTCTTATTTGGAATTACCATAACCCTAAGTAGCCTCGCGGATTTGAAAGTAGCTTTAATCAGTATCGGCGTGTTGTTAGCCTTGTTTTTGGTTCGCTTTATTATGCTAAAAATATTTGTTCAAAGAGACATCTTGCCTCAAGTGTTTTTAGCCCCTCGAGGTTTAATTACTATTCTTTTATTCTTTGCTATACCTGATGAATATACCTATGAAAACTTCGATTCAGGAATTTTACTTTATGCAATTATTATAAGTTGTATTATCATGGCTTGGGCTTTAGTGGCTAGCGGTAAAAAGGTCATTCCAATAGAAGATATGTCTTTCATTTACAGCGAAGATGACAATTTAGCCATTGAAAACGCTCCGGTAAAGCCCGATGAAGATGAACCTGAATTAGTATCTAAGGAAGACCCAAAAGATTAATTATTTCTTAAGCTATGTTTTCATGTTGAATGAGGTGACTTTTATACTTTAGTCAAAAAAAGATGAAATCGGTTTTTATTTTATTAAGCATTTTGTGCCTTTCTTTTATTTCTAATGCACAAATCCAATCTGGACCTATGCTGGGTTACAATACCATGAAAGAAGTTTTGGTTTGGGTTCAAACTGCACAAGAACAAAAAGTGGAAATGCAGTATTGGGAAGAACAAAAGGTTAATTCGAAGCAATTTGTATTTGCCAATAGTTCAAATGACAATGCAAGAACGGTAAAGTTGATTGCCAAAGATTTAGAACCTGGAACAACTTATCAATATCAAATCTACATTGATGGAAATTCAGCTGCCTCAGGCCTCTTTACGACTCAAAAATTGTGGCAACACCGAGAAGAGCCTCCAAAGTGGAGTATGCTTACCGGAAGTTGTGCTTATACCAATGAAACCAAATACGATCGTCCTGGTGCCCCTTATGGACAAGGAAACGAGATATTTGAAGTAATGGCAAAGCAGAATGCAGAATTGATGTTATGGCTTGGAGACAATATTTATTTAAGAGAACCAGATTGGAGCAGCAAAAGTGGCATAGAACATCGTTACACGCATTTTAAAAGTATGCCTGCTATTCAAAATTTTTGGAAAAGCATGCATCATTATGCCATTTGGGACGATCACGATTTTGGACCCAATGATGCCGATCGAAGTTTTGCGGGCAAAGAAATGACCTTAAAAGCATTTCAAGATTTTTGGGGAAATTATGAATATGGAATCAATGGGAAGCCGGGTATTAGTACACAGTTTTCATTTAATGATGTCGATTTCTTTCTTTTAGATAACCGCTATTACAGAACTCCTAATAATCGAAAAACTGGGGAACGATTTATATTAGGAGAAGAACAAGTTCAGTGGTTGATAGATGCTTTAGTAAACAGTAAGGCAAGCTTTAAAATAGTTGCCGTAGGTGGCCAGTTTTTAAGTCCTGCCGCTTTGTATGAAAACCATGCAACTTTTGCAAAAGAACGCGAACAGCTATTAAAGTTAATTGAAGAGGAAAATATTAAAAACGTCATCTTTTTAAGTGGAGACCGACATAAAACAGAACTCAGTAAATTGGAATTAGCTAATGGAAATGTCATTTATGACTACACCTGTTCACCTCTTTCATCCAAGTCCTACAATACAAGTGATGAGGCAAATACTTTAAGGGTTGCTAACACCCACTTTGCATCACAAAACTTTGGGGAATTAACCTTTAGTGGAACTTTTGAAGAGCGCACATTAACCATCAAAACTTACGATAGTAAAGGAAAACTGATTTGGGAAAAAGACATTAAAAAGCAATAGTATCCTGCTTATTTTTGGCCCATGAAAGGGGCTTTTAATTTTAAAAAGAAAGATTTACTTGCCTATAGTTTATTAGCTATTCTACTCATAAGCTCAGCTTTCCAAATGGAAAAGCATATGACTATTGGGCATGACTGGGGTGGAGATTTTGCGCTTTATCTGAATCAAGCAGAAGCTATTGTAAAAGGAGAACTCAAGGAACTATACCTCAGCAATCAATTTACGGTAGAGAAGTCTGACCGTCTAATTGGGCCCTATTTATACCCTATGGGCTACCCCTTATTACTAAGCCCACTTATTGCTTTATTTGGCATTCAATTTTACTTGTTAAAAGTGTACACCAATCTATTTTTCTATGCGGGTTTGGTGCTTTTATTTAGGCTAATTAAACCCCATTTTGAACATATTTTTTCTCCTCTACTTATCATTTGCAGTCTGGCTTTTAGTGAGCATTTTCTCTTTCATGGCGATCAACTATTATCTGATTTCCCCTTTTTCTTTCTAGTTATGCTAAGCCTCAGCTTATTTAAACACCATGCTTCAAAAAAGCAGCAGTTTATGCTTGGTTTTATTATATTCTTCAGCTACTTAACAAGAGAATTAGGAATTATGCTTTTGCCTGCTCTTTTCATTTTTCAATTGAAAAACAACACATTAGTAAATCTCATCAAAACCCAATATTTACCCTATTTAACGTTCCTAGGATTATTCGTCTCCTCCCTTTTTCTTTTTCCATTTGGCTCAAAAAATCATTTTATTTTGCTCTTTGAAAACTTAAGTTGGGAAAGTATTCAAGCAAATTTTTCCTATTACGTTGATTTATTAGAAGTTTACTTAAGAGGTGTTTCGCACTATGAGTTTATACCTTACTTGCTCTTGAGTTTGTTTATTGCAGGTATGATTATAAAATTAAAAGCACTCGCACATTGGTCTGCATTTTTACTTTTATCTGTTTTAGTACTATTGATTTGGCCATATCAGCAAGGAGTAAGGTTTCTATTTGTTTGTTTGCCTTTTCTATTCTTCTTTATACTAGTTCCTATAGAACAAGCTCCCAAATGGCCTAAATTGATTTTAATCTATCCATTCTTTGCATTAATGGCTTGGAGTTTTTTATCCGAAACTATGGCTCAAAACCAGAAAAATTTAGATTTAGAAACTAACCAAATTTATCAGCAAGATAATCTTGCCCTTTATGACTATATAAAAGAAAATTACACTAAGGAGGATACCATCATCTTTTTTAAGCCTCGTGTTCTCAGAATGTTTTGTGGAGTTAAATCAATCTACTTGCTACCAGATAGTTTTATGCAATCTCCCTATCCCACTTTAATAACAAGTCCATGGTTTCCGCCAAGGGGAATAGATTCTAGCCTTTTTGTTACCAGCTTTGGACCTTATGGAATTTTTGAAAAGGCTATTCTTCCTTAAAAAAGTTTCTATGAAAAAGTAGAATAGATGCTACTCCACAGGTGATTGCTGAGTCAGCGATATTAAACACAGGACGGAAAAAGATAAAATATTCTCCTCCCCAAATAGGAACCCAATCGGGTAAGAAGCCTTCGTATAACGGAAAGTAAAGCATGTCAACTACTTTGCCATATAAAAATCCTGCATAACCTCCTTCAGCAGGCATTAAACTAGCCACTTGATAATAGCTCTCATTAAATATTAATCCATAAAAAGCACTATCTAAAATATTACCTAAAGCGCCTGCAAAGATTAAAGCAGCACTAAACATCAGGCCCTTGCCAGCTCCCTTTTTTGGCATTTGAAAGATATACCAACCAATTAAACATACCGCTATTATGCGAAATACACTTAAAATCAACTTTCCATAATCTCCGGCTAGCTCCAAACCAAAAGCCATCCCGTTGTTTTCGGTAAAATGAATAATAAACCAATCACCAAAAACAGGAATTTCTTCTGCTAATTCCATATTGGTTTTTACCCAAATTTTACTGGCTTGGTCTATAAACAAAACCGCTAATATGACTATTAGCGGCATAGTATAAGAAGACTTAGGCTTCTCCATATAATCCTTTTAAATTAGCTCTGAGCTTCTTTCGCTTCAATCGATAAGGTAGCGTGAGGAACGGCTCTTAATCTTTCTTTGGGAATCAATTTTCCAGTAACACGGCAAACTCCGTAGGTTTTGTTGCTTATTCTCGTTAAGGCATTCTCCAAATGCGTAATAAACTTTTCTTGACGAACAGCCAATTGCGACATTTCTTCTCTTGAAAGGGTATCTGAGCCATCTTCCATCATTTTAAACGAAGGTGATGTATCTTCAGTTCCATGATCGTCTTTATGTGATAATGAGTTTCTCAAACCCTCTAAATCATTTCTTGCCTCTTTCAACTTATCGTTAATAAGCGTTTTGAATTCTTCTAATTCTTGATCGTTGTATCTTTCTTTTTCTGCCATTGTATTTCTTATTTAAGCCAAGCTCAAAGAAACATAAGTTTCAAGCTCTTGGTCGATTTCTATTTTGTATTGTTTTTCAGCAACTTCGTCTACGATTTCTAGGCTAGTTGCTAGGGTTTCCGAACAAATATAATCTTTATTCTGTTCAACTGCCCCCTTGATTTCAGCAACATTTTGAACTTTTAACGTTATCTTATCTGTAACCTCTAAACCAGCCTCTTTTCTAAAGTTTTGAATGCGATTTACCATTTCTCTGGCTATTCCTTCATTAATTAAAGCCTCTGTTAAACTCACATCTAAAGCAACGGTGTATTTACCCTCAGTAGTAACTAACCAACCTGGAATATCTTCTGAGCTGATTTCAACATCGCTTACATCTAAGGTAATTTTTCCGCCCTCAACATCCAATTCTATGCTTCCATTTTGCTCTAAACTCGCTATTCCTTCTTGGCTCATTTGATTTACAGCAGCGGCCACTAACTTCATTTGCTTGCCAAATTTTGGCCCTAGCTTTTTAAAGTCTGGTTTTATCTTTTTTACTAAAACACCTGCTGTTTCTTCAAGGTACTCCAATTCTTTTACATTCACTTCTGAAAGAATCAAATCTTCCACTTCTTGGAGTTGTCTTTTAAATTTCGGATCAAGCACAGGAACCATCATTTTCTGAAGTGGCTGACGTACCTTCATTGATTCTTTTCTTCGCAATGAAAGCACCATAGAAGATAGCTTTTGTGCTATTTCCATTCGTTCTTCTAAGTCAATGTTAATATGTGCTTCATACACCTTACCAAAATCAGATAAATGAACCGACTCAGCACTTTCTTGACCACTTATTTGATTCAAATCTTGGTATAAACGATCGGCATAAAAAGGAGCGATTGGTGCACTTAATTTGGCTACGGTCTTCAAACAATGATATAAGGTTTGATATGCCGAAATTTTATCTTCGGTGTATTCCCCTTTCCAAAAACGACGACGACAAAGCCTTACATACCAATTACTTAAATGATCGGTTGTAAACTCTTGAATGGCTCTACCTGCCTTGGTGGGTTCAAAATCAGCAAACGATTGATCTACCGTTTTGATTAGCGAATTCAATTTTGATAAAATCCATCGATCAATTTCTGGCCTTTTTCCCAAGTCAACATCCGCCTCTTGGTATTTAAACCCATCTATATTGGCATATAGTGCAAAAAAGTTATAAGTGTTGTATAGCGTTCCAAAAAACTTTCGTTGAACCTCAACAATCCCTTCTAAATCAAACTTTAAATTATCCCAAGGTTGGGCATTGGTTACCATATACCAACGAGTAGCATCCGGACCGTATTTCTTCAAAGTTTCAAATGGGTCTACAGCATTGCCTAAACGCTTCGACATTTTTTGGCCGTTTTTATCAAGCACCAAGCCGTTAGAAACTACGTTTTTGTAAGCTACTGAATCAAAACACATGGTAGCTATGGCATGAAGCGTAAAAAACCAACCTCTGGTTTGATCGACTCCTTCTGCTATAAAATCAGCAGGATAAAAACCGTTTTCTTCAATTAGCTCTTTGTTTTCAAACGGATAATGCCATTGTGCGTAAGGCATAGAGCCAGAGTCAAACCAAACGTCAATCAGGTCCATTTCCCGGTGCATGGCTTTACCACTTGGAGAAACCAAAACAATGTCATCAACAAAAGGACGATGAAAATCAAAGGTTTCGTAGTTTTCTTCGCTCATGTTGCTTGGCTCAAAATCAGCCAATGGATTTTTCTCCATCAAACCATTCTCAACCGCTTTCTCACATTCAGCTTTCAATTGCTCTGCCGAACCAATACAGATTTGCTCTTCTCGATCTTCCGTTGTCCAAATAGGAATAGGAATTCCCCAATAACGAGAACGTGATAAATTCCAATCTTGAAGATTTTCTAACCAATTGCCAAAACGACCTTTTCCTGTACTTTCTGGCTTCCAGTTAATGGTATTGTTAAGTTCAATCAATCGGTCTTTTACCTCAGTTGATTTAATAAACCAAGAATCTAATGGAAAGTATAAAACTGGCTTATCAGTTCTCCAACAATGCGGATAACTGTGCTCGTATTTCTGTACATCAAAAGCACGGTTGGCTTCTTTCAATTTAATTGAAATTTCAACATCTACTGATTTCTCAGGGGCTTTACCGTCTTCGTAGTACTGGTTTTTTACATACATCCCAGCAAAATCTGTCACCTCTTCGGTAAATCTTCCTTGGTTGTCTACTAAGTGCAATGCGCCAATGCCATTGGCTTTAGTCACTCGAAAGTCATCTGCACCATAGCTTGGCGCTAAATGAACAATCCCAGTTCCATCTTCAGTAGTTACAAAATCGCCTAAAATTACTTTAAAGGCGTCACCCTCTTCTGGTTGTTTGTAGGGTAGTAATTGCTCGTAGCGCAATCCTTCTAAATCAGTTCCCTTGAATTCTTCAACTATTTCATAAGGAATTTTCTTCCCATCATTCTCATATTCATCTAAGCCAAGTGACTCATGTTTTGAATTAAACCATTTCCCCAATAAATCTTTGGCAAGAACTACCGTAATAGGCTCATGAGTGTATTTGTTAAAGGTTTTTACTTTCACATAAGTGATTTTTCCACCAACACCTAAAGCTGTATTCGATGGTAAAGTCCAAGGAGTAGTGGTCCAAGCCAAAAAGAAAAGCTCTCCATGCAAATCGCTAAAAAGAAACTTTGATTCTTCATTTTCTACCACTTTAAACATAGCCGTGGCAGAAGTATCTTTTACATCTCGGTAGCAACCAGGTTGATTTAATTCATGGCTACTTAATCCCGTACCCGCTGCAGGAGAATATGGCTGAATCGTATAGCCTTTATAAATCATGCCTTGATCATAAAGCTTTTTAAGCAAGTACCAAACCGACTCAATGTATTTGTTTTTGTAGGTAATGTATGGATCATCCATATCTACCCAATACCCCATTTTTTGAGTTAGGTTATTCCATACGTCGGTGTAACGCATTACGGCTTCTTTACAACGGGCATTATACTCTTCTACCGAAATACTTTTCCCAATATCTTCTTTGGTAATTCCAAGCTCTTTCTCAACCCCTAATTCAACTGGTAAACCGTGTGTATCCCAACCAGCTTTTCGTTTTACTTGAAACCCCTTCTGAGTTTTATAACGACAAAAAATATCTTTAATCGCTCTCGCCATTACGTGGTGAATGCCTGGTAAACCATTGGCAGATGGTGGACCTTCATAAAAAACAAAAGGCGTTTTACCTTCTCTTGTTTCTATACTTTTCTGAAAGGTATTATTTGCTTCCCATTCTGCAAGCACTTCATCGGCTATGGACGATAAATCTAATTGCTGATATTCCTTGTATTTACTCATGAAACTCTACTTCGTTACACATCTATATAGTGGGGCGCGAATTTACGAAAAGAACTCAATACCCAAGGGACTTTAAACTTCTTTACATAAGCTAAACTAGCTCATTTTCAAAGCACTGAATAGCGCTTAACATTTAGGTCAGAAAAAGTTAATCTTCTTAACTCTAAACTAACAAAAAGCCACACCATTCATAAAGTTTCCATAAAACGAAAAGGTGGACTTACTTAACCCTTGCCCGCTACTTTAGCCCCTTAAATTCATTTAAAATCAAAAACCCAAAAATTGTTATGAAAAGATTTTATCCTTTTCTATTTATGCTAGTCCTTAGCATAAGCGGTTTTGCTCAATTGAGCATGACCAACAGTGGCACTGCCGCTGTAATCACTTTCGATGGTACCCTAAGCGGTGTAAACGAAGGTGCTTTTAATGGAACCGGCCTCGAGGCTACTCCTTTGGTAGGACAATTAGATTCTGATGCTTGGCTATTTGATGGCTTTAGTACGGGAACAACCACTTTTGGTGGAAGCTTTACCACAGGTGACCATGCAAAAGGATTTTCAACCGGTGGTGAAACTTCAGGTGGTATTTATGCCTTTGAAGTAGCAGCAGGCGATACAGCTTTAGGCGTTCATCCAACAGGTTCGGATTTTACACCTGGAAGTATCACTCTTAAGGCTACCAATAACATTGGAATTACAACTGATAGTATAACCATTTCATATACTTTGTACATCAATAATGATGCTACAAGAGCGAATTCATTTAACCCATCTTATTCTACAGACGGAACAAACTTTACAGCGCTTTCTACTTTAGATGAAACATCAGTAGAACTTGATCAAGGTTCTGTGAACTGGGTAGCATACCAAAAAGACACCACTCTTCTTGTGAGTGTAGCTAACGGAAGCGACTTTTTCATCAAGTGGGATAGTGATGACATTAGCGGCGGAGGAAGTAGAGATGAATTTGCTTTGGATAACATTAGCATTACTGCTTATGGATCAACTGGAGCTCCTTCAAACTACACCCTTCAAATTTTACATGCTTCTGATTTAGAAGGTGGCGTTGAAGCAGTAGATAGAGCAAAATATTTTGCTGCTATTGTTGATACATTAGAAGATGAATATGCCAACAGCATCACTCTTTCAGCAGGTGACAACTATATTCCAGGTCCTTTCTTTAATGCGGCTGGAGACCAAACTACCTTTAGAGATAATGGAGTATTTAACAATGTATACAACCGTCACTTTGGTGTTACCACTTACAATGGATTAAGAGAAACGCCAGGAAGAGCAGACATTACCATTATGAACTTAATTGGCTTTGATGCTTCTGCAGTAGGTAATCACGAATTTGATGCTGGCGCAGATGCGGTTGCCGATATTATTCAAAATGATTTTAGAACTCCAAACGGACCTGGATCTGACCGTTGGGTAGGTGCTCAATTTCCTTACTTAAGTGCAAACCTTGATTTTTCAAACAGCGGTTCTCTTGGCGGACTTTATTCTGCTAATGTTTTAGAGAATACAGATTTCGTTTCAGGCCCAACTCAATCTACAGCAGGAACTTCTAACATTAACAAGATTGCTGCTGCCACTTACATTACCAGAGGTGGTGAGAAAATTGGTGTAGTAGGTGCTACTACTCCTTTTCTTTCAACTATTTCTTCTCCAGGTGATGTTACGGTAAAAGGACCTTCTACTAATGATATGATGCAGTTAGCTGCTGAAATTCAGCCTTGGGTTGATTCTTTAGTGAACAATCATGGAATAAATAAAATCATCTTAGTTACTCACTTGCAACAAATCGCTTTAGAAGAAATGCTAGCTGGTATGGTAAACAATGTAGATGTAATTATTGCCGGTGGTTCTGATGCTATTCTTGCAAACAGCAACGATAGATTGAATCCAGGTGATGTGGCAGTAAAGCCTTATCCAGTTATGACAACCAACGGAAATGGCGACCCACTTGCCATTGTAAGTACTGATGGTGAATACAGTTATGTAGGACGTTTAGTGGTAGAGTTTGATGCCAATGGAGTTTTGGTTCCTTCTGCTATTGACTCTATGATTTGTGGCCCTTATGCCGCTGACTCTGCGATGGTTGCTGCTACTTGGGGAACCTTTAGCAATGCGTTTGCTGACCCTAATGGTAAAGCTGCTTTAGTGGATTCAATCACTTCTGCGGTTAGAGGAATTGTAATTGCGAAAGACGGAAACGTTTTTGGACAAACTTCGGTTTACTTAAACGGTGAAAGAACATCTGTTCGCTCTGAAGAAACCAACTTCGGAAACCTTTCTGCAGATGCTAACCTTTGGACAGCACAACAGTTTGATCCTTCAGTTGCCGTTTCTATTAAAAACGGTGGAGGTATCAGAGCTGCGATTGGTGAAGTGGTAGAAACTGCTCCAGGACAATTCCAATATTTACCACCACAAGCAAATCCAGTTTCTGGAAAAGCAACAGGTGAAGTAAGTCAGTTGGATATTGAAAACTCTTTGCGTTTCAACAATGGCTTAACTGTTCTTGATTTAGATGCAAACGGATTAAAAGCGGTAATCGAACATGGTGTTGCTGCTTGGGCTCCAGGTGCAACTCCAGGACAATTCTGTCAAGTAGGTGGAGTTCAATTCTCATTTGACCCATCAATGGCAGCTGGCAACCGAGTAAGAAGCATGATTCTTGTTGATGCAAGCGGAAATACAACTGATACCATTGTTAAAAACGGTACTGTTTACGGAAATGCTTCTAGAACAATTAAGGTAGTTACTTTAGATTTCCTTTCAGGTGGTGGTGATGGATACCCTTACCCAACTGTTGGAAGCAACTTTGTTGACCTAGATACAGTTACAAACATACCTGTGGGTGCAGCTAGCTTTGCTCCAACAGGTTCTGAACAAGATGCCTTGGCAGATTACTTAGTAGCTCAATATGCTGCAAACCCATTCAATGAGGCTGATGAAGAGGCTAAGTTTGATAACAGAATCCAAAATTTAAGCATTCGTCATGATGGTATTTTTGGAACTACGGTTGCTTTTGATGAAAGCCGAATCAGTGTGGAAGAAAATGCAGGTACATTGAGTTTACAAGTAAACTACAACAACCCATCTACCACAGATACTGAGATCAGATTTAGAGTAATGGGCATCAGTACAGCTGACGCATCAGATTACACCATTGCCAGTTTAACTGATACCGCTAGAGCAAACCAAACAGGAAGCTTTAACTTAAGCGTTTCTATTGTGGATGATAATACTACAGAAGCTGACGAAATCATTTTCATTGAAATTGATAACGACTCTACAGATTATGATGTTGAGCAAAACGATGAAAGATACATGCTTGTATTCATTAGAGACAATGAAAACGTTGGACCAACAGCAAATGGAAACTTGAGCTTAACGAGATTACCAAGCTACCAAGGCTTAGTAAATTCAGGAAGTACAGAAATTTTGGATTACGATCCAGTTTCACAAAGAATGTTTGTAACCAACTCTGATAACGACAGATTTGAAATTCTTGACTTTAGCAATCCTTCTGCTATTGTTAAAATTGATTCGATTGATGTTTCAAACTTTGGAGCTATTAATAGCTTAGCTGTACACGGAAGTGTTGTTGCTTGTGCGATTGAAGGAGCAAACACAAACAGTAATGGAGTTATTGCTTTTTACGATACCAATGGTGTTGCTTTAAGCAATGTAACAGTTGGTGTTTTACCAGATATGGTAACTTTTTCACCAAATGGAAACACTGTAGTGGTTGCTTGTGAAGGCGAACCAGATGACACTTACACAACTGACCCTGAAGGTTCAATTGCTATTATTGATGTAAGCGGAGGTATAGCGAACGTAACTGCTTCTAATGTAACTCTATTAAACTTCAACGCTTACGATTCTCAAATCAATACATTGAGAACTGCAGGAATTCGAATCTTCGGACCTAGTGCTACCGTTTCTCAAGACATGGAGCCCGAATATGTAACGATTAGTGAAGACAATACTA
Organism: uncultured Flavobacteriales bacterium; assembly: GCA_964001305.1. Taxonomy (GTDB): domain Bacteria; phylum Bacteroidota; class Bacteroidia; order Flavobacteriales_E; family Vicingaceae; genus CAJXMH01. The sequence continues at coordinate 37,891 of CAXFAI010000044.1, read as the reverse complement.
CAGCTTACGTAGTTTGTCAAGAAAACAATGCTTTAGTGATTGTAGATTTAACCACAAATACCATTAGCAGCATTGCCCCTCTTGGTTACAAAGACCACTCTTTGGCTAGAAATGGTTTTGATACCGATAGAAATTCAGATAATATTCACATTGCGAGTGGACCATTTAGAGGTTACTACATGCCAGATGCCATTGCAACTTACAAAGTAGCTGGAACAAATTATGTGGTTTCTGCAAACGAAGGTGATTCAAGAGATTACAACGGTTACAGTGAAGAAGCTCGTTTTGATGACTTAACGCTTGACCCAACCATGTTCCCGAATGCAGAAGAGTTGTTTGAAGCCTATGGCGACATTAAAGTAACGCTTGCACAAGGTGACACAGACAACGATGGCGACTATGATGCTGTTTACACTTATGGAGCACGTTCTTTCTCTATTTGGAATGGAACAACTGGTGCTTTGGTTTACGATAGTGGTGACGATTTCGAGCAAATTGTTTCTAACGACCCTTACTATGTTGGTTTATTTAATTCAAATGAAGATGATGCTGACAATAAAAACCGTTCTGACGATAAAGGACCAGAGCCTGAAGCGGTAACCTTAGGTAAATTCGGAAACACCACTTATGCTTTTATCGGTATGGAAAGAACTGGCGGTGTAATGGTTTACGACATTACCAATCCTGCTGCTCCTGCTTTTGTGACTTTTGACATTCCAAAAGACACGATTTCAGGTGCCGGAGATCAAGCTCCAGAAGGTTTAGTATTTATTGACTCTACCGATAGCCCAACAGGATTACCTTTATTAGTGGCTGCTAATGAAGTAAGTAAAACCTTAAGCATTTGGGAGATCGCTGACAATACCGTTTCCTTGTTTGAAAACAAGAAAGCAGTAAGCAAGCTAAGCGTTTACCCTAATCCAGCTTCTGAGCAGGTATTTGTAAGTGCTGAAGGCGAGTTAATTGAGCAAGTTCAAATTTATGATATGAACGGAAGACTAGTACGTGAGTACAGATCAACCAAAGCAGTTCAAATCATTGATGTTCAAGATTTAGACGCTCAAGTGTATTTGATTAAAATACAAACAGAAAACGGAATTAGCACCAGCAAGCTGAGTGTGAAGTAATTTCGAGAATACCCTTTCTAAGAATCCCCCTAAGCCAAGAATAGATGTGGCTTAGGGGGATTTTTTTTAAGAGTAGATAATTATAAAATGCACTATTTAATATTTAATCACCTTTTTCCTAACTAGGCCTTTTTGATTTGATACTTGCACTATATAAACTCCTTTTGGCCAAGTTTGGCAATCCAATTCAGGGTTTCTTCCGTTTAACTTTTTACGAAGTATTAGGCTACCATTGGCTTTAAAAACACTTAGCCAAAGTGCTGTCTCTCCCCAATTGGAAAAATCTATATTCAGCTTTTCTTTTGCTGGGTTGGGGTAAATCGTCAATTGTTTTTCAATGCTATTTTCACCCAAAAAGGTAGGGTCGGTCAACTTTATAGTTTCAATTAAACGCTCAGAAGAATCAGCTAAACCCGTGGTGTAATACAGAGCTGCAGCAGACTTAAAAGACATGCCTCCTCTTCTTCCTTCTCCAGGCAAATCTGGCAACTTTTTCCATTGGTCAGTCTGCAAATCATATTCCCAGCATTCATTTAAAAAATTCAGTGAACTATCATTTCCACCGATGGAAAACAGTTTGTTTCCAAGGGCATACAATTTGGTGTAGTTTCTCCCTCCTTCCGGGTGCGTGCTTAGCAAAGTCCATGAATCTAAAGTTGGATTGTATTCATACAATCCCTGAGTGTAAAGCAAGGTATCATCTAAACCAAATGCCAAATAACCCTTTCCATTGAATGCGCAAGCTCCAGAACGCCAACGTGGTCCAAAAGGCAAATCTTGCTTTTGTTGCCAATGGTCTGAATTCATATTGTAGGCCCACACCTCAGCCAAGGCATTATTTCCTTGGTTTTTTCCACCAATAATATACGCGATGCTATCAATAACAAAAGAGGCAGCACCACTTCTAGCAGCAGCAGGGATTGCACTTTTGGTTTGCCATTGATTGGTATTTGGTTGATACTGCCATAAATCTCCTAAAAAACTGGAAGCGTAGCCCCCAAAAATATAGCCGTAATTATCGGAAGCAAAACCGCATGCATATTGTCTTTCTTGACCAGTAGGCAAACTTGCTTGTACTTGCCACTGCTCTGTAATTAAGTTAAAAGCATAAAAATCTCCAAGGGGAATAAAAGGCTTTACACCAGTTCCACAATAAGCCATAGAATCTATGGTAAAACAAGCCCCGTCATCTCTTCCGTCGGATGGAAAATCGGCTACTTGAATCCAAGATTGAGCTTGAATGAAAAACCCTAAAAAGGAAAGAGCCAATAAAAAGTAGGTTTTCTTCATGGTTCTAATTTAAGAGAATAATGGCTAGTTCGGGTTCTTCGGCTTTCTGTGCGTCCGGACTCCTCGAAGGCCGTTTTCGGACTCCTCGGCTCCCTGCACTTTCGGACTCCTCGGCTCCGCTCGGAGTCCGAAAGTAAAAAGGACTTCGAGCAGCCTGTGCTGAGCGAAGTAAAGGTAAGTCAAGAGCTCTTTTTTTAAATGGTAGCAATCACCTTTAACTCTATGGCAATGGGTGTTGGTAAGCTTTTAATCTCTAGTGTAGTTCGGCAAGGTTGATTGTCTTTAAAAAACTCGGCATACAAGCGATTGTATGTCTTAAAATCATCTTTCATATTGGTGAGAAAAACGGTAACGTCTACTACATTTTCCCATTTCGCGCCAGCTTCTTCTACAATGGTTTTTACATTGTTAAAAACAGAAATGCATTGTTTCTCTATGTCGTAAGAAAGAATGTTTCCTTCATCATCTAATTCCACTCCTGGAATTTTTTTAGTGCCTCTTTCTCTAGGCCCCACTCCCGATAAAAACAAGAGGTTTCCAACTTTTCTTGCATGTGGATATGCTCCAACTGGTTCTGGTGCTTTCTGTGAATCAAATTTATCGCTTGCCATTTCTGCTTTTTTTACAAAGGTAAAAAAGAAGAAGGATAAAGAACGAAAGCTCAAAGTAGACTTTCAGCCTTAATTTATCAACTCCCTACGAAATAGTTAATGTCCAAAATAACGCAGGAAGGACTAACTTTGACATGAATTTTCTCCATTAAATAGAAATACAAAATGAACCTTGGTACAATCCTTACAACAGCTATTTTAAGTCTATTACTTTCATGCGGAAACCTTGATGAGGTTCTTCGAGAAATTGACAATTACGGCACAAGCAACACCATTCCAACGCAAACTGAAATGGCCAATGGCTTAAAAGCGGCCTTGGTAAAGGGTACGGAAATGGGGGTAAGCCAATTGCACCAAAGTGGTGGATTTTTAAATGATCCAAAAGTCAAAATTCCATTTCCAGAAGACTTGGTTAAAGTAAAAAACACCTTGGTAACTATTGGCTTAGAATCACAAGTGGAACAAGTGGTAAACTCTTTAAATGCAGCCGCAGAAGATGCTGTAATTGAAGCAAAACCACTTTTTGTAAACGCCATTAAAGAAATGACCATAGCTGATGCAAAAGAAATTTTGTTTGGTACAGATACGGCAGCTACTTCTTACCTAAAAAGTAAAACCCGATTGGGTTTAGAAGCGGCCTTTAAACCTAAAATTAGTGCTTCTTTAGATAAGGTAAATGCGACTAAATATTGGAGTGACGTCATTGGAACTTATAATAAAATACCCCTCGTTAACAAGGTAAACGAAGACTTGCCAGCCTATGTAACCGACAAGGCTATTGATGGATTATTTCTTCAAATTGCACAAGAAGAGGCTGCCATTCGCGAAAACCCTTTAGAAAGAACTACAGATATATTGAAGAAGGTTTTTGGATATGCGGATACTGAGCAGCAGTAAACCATTTAGCCAGCTCGCTGTTGAATTAAAATGCCTTTGCTAAGCTTCACTGATAAAGGAATTTACTGCGAAAGAGCCAAGATTTACATTGACCCTTGGAAACCAGTAGACTATGCCATGATTACGCACGCTCATGCCGATCATGCAAGAGCAGGAAGCAAGCATTACCTTAGCACTTCAGCTTCTGTTCCAATTATCAAACATCGTTTGGGTCATCAAATTTCTATTGAGGGAGTTGCGTATGGGGAAGTACGAAACATTAATGGAGTAAAATTCTCTTTTCATCCGGCAGGACATATATTTGGAAGTGCTCAAATTAGGGTGGAATACAAAGGAGAAGTTTGGGTAGCATCAGGCGATTATAAACTGGAAGATGATGGCTTTTCCACTCCCTTTGAACCTATAAAATGCAATACGTTTATAACAGAGTGCACTTTTGGTTTGCCAGTTTTTTCATGGAAAAATCAGAGGGAGATTTTTGAAGAAATAAACCAATGGTGGCAAAGCTGCAAAATGAATAATAAAGCGGCTATTTTATGTGCTTATTCTTTAGGAAAAGCCCAGCGTTTGCTGCAAGGAGTTGACACTACAATTGGAAATATATACACGCACGGTGCTATAGAAAACACCAATCAGCTTATCCGAGAGATGGGTGTGCATTTAAATGAAACCACTTACCTTGATTCGGAAGAAAAGAAAAAGTCATACGCTGGAAGTTTAATTCTTGCACCTCCATCTGTCTTGGGTAGTGCATGGCTAAAAAAGTTTCGGGCTTTTGAAACAGGTATGGCTTCGGGCTGGATGAACATCAGAGGGATGCGAAGAAGACGCTCAGTAGATCGAGGATTTGTTCTTTCTGACCATACAGATTGGCCAGGTTTAAACCAAGCCATAGCAGCAACACGCTGCCAAAAAGTAATTGTAACGCATGGTTACACGTCTATATTTAGTCAGTATTTGCAAGAGAAAGGCTATGAAGTAGCCATAGAAAGCACTGAGTTTGAAGGTGAGGTGGTGGATTGAGATAAACTCAAATCCATTTTTTCTTACCTTTATTAAAACTTAAAATTTCCGACTATGAAAAAATTTCTACTTTTTAGTATCTCCTTTTATGCTTTAATTTCATCTTTAGCCGCTCAAAATTGGAGGCCATTTAATCCAAATGATACAATTCGGCATTATTTAGCTGAAGATTCTGTTGGTAATAGCTTCACCGCTGATCGATTGAACCCTATGATAACATTAATGGTTAATACATCGATCACTCAAAATAACGTTAAAACGCTTTCCTTAAACAGAGGTTACTCTCAACTAGAGAATTCTGATCCTTCAAATGCATCAAGAGTTTATCCAGTTCTTAGTAGGATTCTCGGTAACAAAATAGAATTTAAAATTGATACCACAGAAATAACTGCTTCAAACAGTGTTAGTGGTTTTAACTATTACAAATTGTATTTCCCAACTAATCTGCCAAATATAAGTTTTGAGCTAGGGCGAACAGATAGTACAGTTTTCCATGCAATAGTTGACTCTACCTACCAAATGTCAATTCCAAACTATGGAATGGATTCTGTAAAAAGGTTAAGTATATCAACAAGTGCTATTTACCCTGCTAGTCCATATTCTACTGTATTTAATGGAGCAAAAATAGAGTTGTCAAAAAATAATGGATTACTAAGAACAATTGACTTTTCTTCTCTAGAAAAAGTCAATTATTACACCCTATATAGTTTTCAAGATACAAATACCGTTTTTACGAATAGAGAGCACTACTTATTTGACTCTGGAGATGAAATTCATTATATAAATTCTTATAATCTAACAGGTCCTGGGTCATCATCAGGATATGAGAATGTTAAAGTGAAAATTCTCAGTAAACAAGTAAGAAATGATTCATTAGTAGGAACATATCAATATACATCTATTCCTTTTTATGTTTCTTTAAATCCAGTTAGTGAAGTTAGAAGCTATAGTATTGCTTTGTCTGACACCATTATTGATAACTTGGCATCACAGGTTTATCTTAATTCAAATCAATTTTTGTTTTGTTTTCAATCTGGAAGTTTATATAGCGAGTATTTCGCTATTGACGAAAGTGAGACAAATTATATGCTTTCATTTGTTAGTAAACAAGGACAGAATCACCAATTTTCGGCAACTTGTGATTCTGTAAATACTTCAAGTGGCGGTCTATCTGGAAACTATAAGATAAGAAGAATAGGTGTAGGGTTTCCGAGCTTTCCTTTTGATTATGAATCGTATGGAATTGGTGGAGTTGGAACAGCTAGTCAATCTAGAATGGTTGCCTTTGCCACAATTCAAGGCGACACCATTGGTAGTCCCTTAAACTTTAGTACGTCATTAAAGGATTTAGGTTCTCATCAAAATGACTTTACGATTTACCCAAACCCTGTAAAAGATAATCTAAATTTTACTAATGCTACACAAATCAAACTTCTCAAGTTATTTGATCAGAATGGCCGTTTGGTTCTTGAAGAAAAAAGTCCCCAAAGTGAATTGCGTTTAACTAATTTGCCTTCAGCTTTGTATTTTATTCAAATCGAAATGCAATCTGGTGAGCTAATAAATCATAAGCTGATAAAGCAGTAGAACCTTTTTCAAAATCATTTTTCGTGCTTCCTTGTTAACTTCATGGCATGAAAGATTTTGTCCATTTGTTTCAGCAATTAGATCAAACCACCAAAACTACGGTTAAGGTAAATGCTTTGGTGTGCTATTTTGAGCAGGCAACCGACATGGACAAATTATGGACAATTGCCATATTGAGTCATCGGCGCCCTAAACGAAGTGTTAAAACCAATTTGCTCAGGGCTTGGGCCGCAGAAGTAGCTAATACTCCCATATGGTTGTTTGAAGACTCCTATCACATTGTAGGTGATTTGGCTGAAACCATGGCTCTGATTCATCCCAATCAAGAAAGCAAGTCCGATAAATCATTAAGCGATTGGATTGAATTCCTTATTTCTTTACAAGAGCTTGAAGAGGCTGAGAAGAAAGAAAAAGTGCTTTGGGCCTGGAACCAATTGCACCAAACGGAACGTTTCATCTTTAACAAATTAATCACCGGTGGTTGGCGAATGGGCGTTTCTCAAAAACTCATGACTAAGGCGCTTTCGCAATACACCAACATTGATGAAAATAGCTTGGCGCATCGTTTAATGGGCAACTGGAAGCCCCAAGAAACTTCTTTTCAAAAGTTGGTTATTCAAGCTAATGGAGGAGAAAACTTATCGCAACCCTATCCTTTTTATCTCGCTTACCCCTTAGAAAAAGAACCAATCGAATTAGGGACTCCAAAAGATTGGCTGATTGAACGAAAATGGGATGGTATTCGAGGTCAGCTGATTGTGCGTGAAGAAGAACTATTTATTTGGTCTAGAGGTGAAGAATTGGTAACCGAACGATTTCCTGAATTAAATGAATTGAAAGATGAACTACCCTCAGGTACAGTCATAGATGGAGAAATACTAGCCTATGAAGATGGAAAACCATTAAACTTCTCAGTGCTTCAAAGTCGAATTGGTCGTAAAACAGTAAGTCAATCCATTCTTAAAAAAGCTCCTGTTGTGCTTATGGCTTATGATCTGTTAGAACATGAAGGAAAAGACATACGGCATGAGCCACTAAGCATACGAAGACAAATTTTAGAATCATTGTTCCAAAAAGTAAACTCGGCAAAACTTTTACTGTCTCCTAGCTTGCATTTTAACAATTGGGAGGAGGTGGCTAAAGAAAGAGAAGAATCAAGAAAATACTTGGCCGAGGGTTTTATGCTCAAGCAAAAGAACTCCATTTACCAAGTTGGCCGAAAAAAAGGTGATTGGTGGAAATGGAAAATGGACCCATTAACGATTGATGCTGTGCTTTTATATGCCATGAGAGGACATGGTAGACGAGCAAATTTATACTCCGATTACACCTTTGCGGTTTGGAAAGGAAATGAACTCGTGCCGTTTACTAAAGCTTACTCCGGCTTAACGGATGAAGAGATCAAAAAAGTAGATGCTTTTGTAAAGAAGAACACGCTTGAGCGATTTGGGCCTGTGAGAAGTGTAATACCAGAGCTTGTTTTTGAAATTGCCTTTGAAGGCATTGCCAAATCAACACGGCATAAGTCGGGAGTAGCTTTGCGTTTTCCACGTATGCACCGTTGGCGAACAGACAAAAAAGCAAAAGAAGCCAATACACATAAAGATTTGCTGGATTTGTTGGAGCTTTATATGTAGCGAGTTTTTATTAAAAAGGTTATTACACAAAGAGCACGAAGTATACTCAGAGTTTCACTAAGATTCTTACTCTTTAAATAGTACTTTGTGATTCTTATTATCCCTCTGTGATGTGCTTCTTAAAAGCAAAAGTTATTACACAAAGTACGCGAAGAAGACAAAAAGCTTCACTGAGGTTGGTCTTTAAAAAGTACTTTGTGGCTCTTTGTGTATCCTCTGTGTTTCTCTGTGTTTCTCTGTGAAACAACCTTACACTATCTAATTGATTATTCTTTTAATTCCATGCTTCATTACAGAAACATGAAAGTTCAACAACAATCCGAGTTTATAATCTCCCAATCGAAGATAAGTCAATACCTGAGCTGTGTGCACATCAGTTAACGATTCAACGGTTTTTATTTCTAATACTAACTTATCATTCACTAGTAAATCAATTCTATAGCCATGATTTAACTTTATTTCCTTATAAACTATAGGCATTGGTTTTTCTTCATTCACCTTTAAACCTGCCAGCTTCAATTCATGAGCTAAACATTTTTGATATGCTGACTCCAGTAGGCCTGGACCTAATTTCTTATGTACTTCAATGGCACAACCTATTACAATAGTTGCTAATTCGTTTTCACTATAATTTTCCATGCATTCAATTTAAGAAAATTGTTGGTTGTTACACAAAGCACACGAAGAAGGCACAGAGTTGCACGGAGGTTCTTGCTCTATAAAAGTACTTTGTGGCTCTTTGTATTTCCTCTGTATTTCTCTGTGAAACAACTTAATGAACATAGAATTTATTTACAATTAGCGCAGACCTCTTGACTTTGTTAAATCTTCTTACATTCTTACAAACAAAAGCCATTTTGTATAGTTTTATATATACACCAAACATCACAAAATGGAATATAAAAATTTAGGAAAATCAGGATTAAAAGTCAGTCGAGTATCCTTAGGTTCTTGGCTCACTTTCGGAAAACAAATTGGAAATAACATTGCTGAGGATTTAATGGATCTTGCTTATGATAAGGGAGTAAACTTTTTTGACAATGCAGAAATATACGCCAGAGGAGAATCTGAGCGGGTAATGGGAAAGATATTAAAAGCTAGAGACTGGAGAAGAGACTCTTACATTGTTTCATCAAAAGCATTTTTTGGTGATGGCGGTAAGCTTCCTACTCAAAGAGGCTTAAATCGCAAACATTTAGTAGAAGCTTGTGAGGCTGCTTTAAAGCGCCTCCAGTTGGACTATTTGGATTTGTATTTCTGTCACCGACCCGATAAAGAAACACCAATTGAAGAAACCGTTTGGACCATGCACAACCTCATTCAACAAGGTAAAATTTTGTATTGGGGAACTTCAGAATGGAGCGCTCAAGAAATTATGGAAGCTCATATGGTTGCCAAGCAATACAACTTAATTGGTCCCACTATGGAGCAACCACAATACAATATGCTGCACAGAGATAAAGTAGAAGTTGAATTTGAGCAGATTTATAAAACAGTTGGTTTAGGAACCACCATTTGGTCGCCATTGGCCTCTGGTATTTTAAGTGGAAAATACAACGATGGGATGCCAGAAGAAACTCGTCTTTCTATGGAAGGTTTAGAGTGGTTGAAGGATGCAAATTTGGTAGAAGAAAAACTAGCAAAAGTGAGAAAACTCACTGAGTTTGCTAAAGAATTAGGCACAACTATGCCAAAACTAGCTATTGCATGGACACTTAAAAATGAAAACGTAACAACTGCTATTTTGGGAGCTTCCAAAAAATCACAGCTAGAAGAAACTTTAACGGTTATTGATGACTTAGAATTACTAGATGCTGAAGCAATTGAAAAAATTGAAGAAATTCTAGATAATAAGCCTTACAAGCCTGATTTTTAACCCAATATTTCTTCTAACTGCAACTTTAAAGATTTTGAAGAATGGGTGAGGAAAATAAATCCATCTGGGTTTATTTCCTTCACCCATTTTTGTGTTTCACAATCATGCGCATCGCACATCATGTAAAAAGGTATATCGTAATCTGATTTGATTGCCTTTGCTATTTGGTACCCACTAAATTGACCGCTTAAATCACAATTAATTAATAAAACATCTGGCTGATAGCTTGCTATTGCTTTTTCAACTTGGTTGGTGGTTGCTGCTGCACCTATATACAAATGATTTAATTCTATTATTTCATCGGCTATTCGCTTAACACAAGTTGGACTCGTATCCACAATTAATACTTGTTTAGCCAGTTGATAAACTTGATGAATAGGTTTTCTTGTTGAGAAAAAGTTGGTCAGTGTCATTTTGATTGATTTGTTAGATGCAATGTAAAAACATATCGCAATCAACTAATCAAACCATCATGGACAAAAGGCGGACAACTACAATTGATGGACATAATCCTCAATACTTACTAGCTTTTCGGCAACCAATTTCTTCTTTAATCTAAATCTAGATTTGGTGACACTTTCAGTAGAAATTCCCAAGGTATCTGCAATTTCTGAATGACTCATATTTAAACGAGTTAAAGCTAAAAGTCGCTTTTCCCCTTTGGTAAAGTCAAAGCTTGACTTGGATAATTTTTCAAAAAATCCCGGATGAACTCGCTCAAATAAAGTTTTAAAACGAGTCCAATCCTCGTCAGTTAATATTTTTAATTCGGACAATTGCTCCAACTCTTCAGACTTGGTGTTTTTCAAGAGTTCCAATTCTTCTTCCTTTTCAATTACTTTTTGCTGAAACTTCTTAATGGATTTATTCTTATCCATTAACTCTCTTGTATAAAGTATTAACTCAGATTTATGACTTTCTAACTCCTGTTTGCTATTCTGAAGCTCAAGTTCTACCACTTTCTTTTCTTGTTCTCTTTTTCTTGCTCGAAGTCTAAAAATCAATACTAAGGCAATCAATAAGAAAGACAATCCTATAAAAAACACCAACAATACCCTTTGATTTGCCTTTTCTAGTTCTTGTTCACTTTTAAGTTGCTTGATTTCAGCTTCCTTTTTCGAGAAGTCATATTTTCGTTGGTATTGCTCAATCGCTGCATTTTGCTCCTCCACATAAATGGAATCATCGAAACGCATTGTCATATCTAGATAGTCTAATGCTTCTTTGTATTTACCTGCTGCTCTGTATGCATTTGAAACATAATATGCTGCATCTTTAATTCGATAAAGACTTTTATATTTCAAAGTAGTGTCTAGTGATCTTAAGGTATAATGAATCGCTGAATCATATAAACCCAATCCTTCATAGCTCCTCCCAATGGCTCCTAATGAATAACCTATTCCCCAACCATCATGTATTTTCTCTTTTAGATAAAGGGATTTTTTATTGTAGTACAAAGCACTATCGTAATTAGCCATGTTTCTAAAACAATAAGCAATATTTGAATAATGCTTCCCTAATGAAAAGTAATCTGTATCATTTACAAACTGCATTGATTTCTTTAAGGTGTCAATCGCTTCTAAATTTCTGCCCATTTTGCCAATTGCTGCAGCAAAATTGTTGTAACAGCGGGCTACTTGGTACCAATTACCTACTTTCTTGTAATGCTCTATTGCTTGTAAATTATACTTTTCTGAAAGATTTAGCTTGCCGGCATGCCTATATGTTTCAGCTAAACTACTTTCAGCAATCGCCATGGTTAAAAAATCACCTTTACGCTCGCTTAATTCAAGTGCTTTTATTCCATAATCTACCGCTAAATCGAGCTGATTTTGATCTAAGTAATTTTCAGCTAATCGTGTAAATGACTTGACCATTAAAAGCGTGTCATTAACTTGCTTTGAAATGTCAAGCATTTTCATAAACATAGGTTCTGCTTCTTCAAATAGCCCATAATTTGCTTTGATTTCCCCTATTTCATTAAAAGCTTGATGCTTAATGCTAAGTGACCATTGATTAGTTTCTACAATATCAACAATTGAATGAAAAGCACTATCAAACGAATAAATCCCATTAATTCTAATCTTTTTTAATGACTCTATTTCTCGAAATAAGCTCGTTGAATCTGAACTAGCCAAAACTATCTGCGAAAAGAAACTGAATAGAATTAATAGTGTAAACTTACTTCTCAACATATAGCGAAGATAAAACAAAGCATGTATATCAAATGGTATATTTGAAGTTCCAATTTGAAAATAGACTAACTTAACTTTGAAAAGCTTTCGTTTTCCCAACATTTATGACCAATACTCTATCAAAAAACATCATTTACTTTTATTAGTAATTGCCTCTTTTTTAGTTACTCTTTCAATTTTTTCAAAATATGCTTTGCACTTTCCTTATGGAGATGGTCCTGAGTATATAATGATGACAGAATCTTTTTATAACCATGGTAGTCCCGACTTAAGGCAAGAAGATCCTGAAAGTTATATGAAATATCTTAACTCAAGAAATATTCCTATTCATCGAAATGATGAATACATTAATTATTTCAACAAGTTTGAAAAAGACGTTCCTTTTATGAAGGGATATTATCCCTCAGTCATTAATAATTCTAATTGGTACTCTTATCACTTCTGGTTCTACTCACTACTAAATGTTCCTTCAAGGTATTTTCTAGAGCTTATAGATGGAGATATACAAATCACTTTTTTGTTAACGAACCTTCTTTTAATCTTTATTGCAATTTGGGTTATTATTAACCTAGAAAAACTAAGTTGCGCAGACAAGGTGTTCCTTTCACTTTTTCTAGTTTTTTCGCCTTTACTTTGGTATGTTGATTGGTCTCATGCTGAAGTTTATAGCGGAGTTCTTGTTTTTTTAGGCACCTTATTTTTCTATTACAGAAAATTATACACTTCCATAATTTTGTTTGTATTAGCATCATTTCAAAATCAAACAATCGCCATTTTAGCACTATTGGTAAGTATTAATATACTTATCACACAGGGACTATCTAAGAAAACAATTCTAAAGTTATTTCTTTGCAACTTTTGGGCTTTAATACCCAATCTATTTTATTTTTATTGGTTTAAGGTTGGCTCATTACTTGCCACTGATGGCACCCTTTCAATTGATTCTATTAGTTTTAAGCGTTTTTGGCACTTTTTCTTTGACCTTAATCAAGGTTTAGTATATGGAATACCTTTAATTCTATTTCTTTTTATTACACTTTTCTTATCTGATATAATTAGAAAAAAGTCTTTGAAAATTTATTTTTTACTCATTGGTGTTCCAATTATGTCACTGTTTTTTATGCAAGTAACCAATTGGAATGCAGGGAATGTAGTTATTAAAAGATATGGCGTTTGGATTGCTCCTTTATTTATTATACCTGTTTACTATAGGATTAAAAAAACTAAGCCGAAAACCTTTTACACAGTAATTATCATTTGTTTAGCAAGCCAAGCTTATGCGTTATTTAGCCAACACGATTTTTCTAAAATATACTGGCATGCTAATCAATTAAAACCAATTGCCAAGTGGACATTAGACAATCACCCTTCTTGGTATAATCCTGAAGCTGAGGTTATACTTGAAAGATTAGATCCCGATTCTTATTCTTCTACGGATAGTGTTAGGACATATATAAGAGACGACAGCACCATTACCAAGTTTATATTGAGAGAAGGGGCAGTTCAGCAATTCTTACATCGAGGAGTTTCTCCAAAGGTGGTAGACTCATTAGAGAAAAACCTTTGTTACTTTGGTGGTTATGCTCAAATCAATTTCGAAGATTTTCAGAAAATTGGATACAAGCAAGCTGATGACCAATATATTCCAATAATTGAAAAAGTTAAAGAACAAGCTAGATTAGAGAAGCAAAAACAATATTATAAAGATCAAATTTACAACAACCCTGAATGGCTTGAAGGCATTAGAAATCAATCCATTGAATGGGGCGTTCCGCTTGAAGAAGCCATAAGCATTAATATTGACTATTTAATTGTAAACAAGTAATTAAGCAAATTGATGAAACATTTGAATAAGCAGTTTTGCTTAGTTGTATCCCTGCTAGTACTGTTCCTTATTCTTTTGGGGCACTTTAGTAAAATATCTCCCAAGTACCCTTATGGAGACTCTTTTGAATATATTGTTACCACACAATCTTGGGTAAATCATGGAACACCAAATATAAAATATCAAGATTTAGATAGCTACATTTCTTACTTAGATGGTAAATCTTTAAAAAGAAACAAAGTAAATTACTTCAATTCTTTTCTCAACTATTTGAAATTTTATGAAGAAAATGGAAGTCAAGAAGTAAACGATTGGACCCTTCAACAGGCTGGTATTTTTGTTGCAGAAAATGACAAACTTTATTCCTTTCACTTTCCATTTTATAGTCTTTTAAATGCTCCTGCACAATGGGTCTTTCATTCATTAAATGCCGATATTCGAATAGCATTTATTGCAACAAACTTACTCTTCTTAATTCTTGCCATATACCTTACCTTTAGAGAAAATAGGTTGCCTTTAGCTGAGCAAATTATACTAAGCCTGCTATTTCTTTTCTCTCCAGTGTTTTGGTACATAGACTGGCCACATCCAGAGGTTTTTGCGGGTACTATGGTGTATCTAGCTTGTTTATATTTTTACACCAATAGATTCTATTTCTCGATTTTTCTTTTCTCCATCGCAAGTATGCAGTTTCAACCACTCTTTATCCCCGCATTAATACTTTGTTTATACTTAATTTTTAGAGATGGATTTAAATTGAAAACACTTCTTAAGTTATTTGTTTCTAGCTTCTGGGTACTGTTGCCTTCACTTTATTATCTGTACTTTTTCGGTAAACCCAATCTAATCATAGATCTTGGTTTCTTAGATTCAAATCTTGTAGAGCTAAAAAGGTTATCTAGTTTCTTTTTTGATTTAAATCAAGGATTAATTATTGGCATTCCTTTTATACTTCTCATATATCTGTTTTTCTTCATTTCAGATTTAATTAAAAGAAAACCAAGACCCTATCATTTTGCACTTCTTGTAGTACTTTTCATGAGCTACTTCTTTCTCCAAATGATCAATTGGAATCATGACAATGCTGTTGTTAATCGCTATGTAGTATGGACTAGCATATTTTTTGTTGTAGCCTATTTTATGAGAATTAGACGTTTGTCAAAAGTTTTATTTTTTGTACTTGCTTGCATTGGGATTGGAACACAAGCATGGGCAATTTTTTCCCAAAAGAACTTTCAGGCTATTAATTATGATTCAATGCATCATAATGCCCTTGCAAAATTTGTAATGAGAAACTACCCTTCCTTATACAATCCTGATCCCAGAATATTTAGATTAAGAAATAATCCCTTCATGATTTCCACTAACGATTCCGTGAAAGTTTTCACCAATAAGAAAGACACAATCGTAAAAATATTGATTCATAAAAACTCTCTAAATCAACTGATTCAAAGAGGAATAGAAAAAGAAAAACTGGAGGAGTACAAAGATCAACTTACTTTTTATCAAGATTTTACATACATAAATAAATCAGATCTTGACGCTCTTGGATATGTTCAATCACAAGACACTTTGATTAACCGAATAGAAAAAGATAAATACGACAAAATGATTAAAGATGCATCTCAGAGTTTTAGGAATGACCCATATTGGAGCAGCATTATTCGTAAACAAGCAGAAGAAGCAAACATAAGTTTTGACAGTGCTCTTATTCTGAATGCTAAGTATTCTTATAACTCAGGATATTCTAAACGGAATAATTAAAGGCATTGAAGATGTGATAATCAAGCAAAAAGCTTAACTAGTGCAATATGTTTGGATATTGAGTATTTAACTCGGCAAGGAAAGGAATGTCTTAATTTCAACAAAGAGACAACCCTTCGCCAAACTTCTTGAATTAGTTTAGCTTTAAAAAGCTGAATAACTTAACAATTCCATTCATTGATATTGATTTTAAAACTTGAGGAATTCAAATAAGCCTTTCTTTGAGCTTACCTTTGTTCAAAATGGTCTAATTACATTTGATTTCTATAGAAAGGCATGACAAACAACGAACTTGTAGAATTTTTAAAGAACCAGAATAAAGAAGGAGCTTCTTTTATAGACAAGGTTAAAATTGCATATCGACCAATGGTTTGCCCTTTTAAAGAATTACTTGAACTCTTGCCAGAAAAAGCAAGTGTATTCGATATTGGTTGTGGATCAGGCATGTTTCTATCTTTAGTTAAAGAGTTCAGAAATCCAGATCAGTTAGCTGGAATTGAAATTACGTCACAACTAATTGAAAACGCAAAAAAAGTTTTAGATAGCAAAAACACAAACACCAAACTAGAAGTGTTTGACGGTAAAACAATTCCCGATTTTGTCTCTGATTTTGATTTTATCTTTATGATTGATGTTTTTCATCATATACCTAAAACTCAACAATGGGTATTTCTAGAACAGCTTTTCACTAAAATGAATAGTGGAGCCAAGCTTGTTTTTAAAGACATTGAAGGAAGCCACCCTTTAAAATATTGGAACAAAATACACGACTCCTTATTGGCCGGAGAAATTGGTCATGAAGTGAGTAGTAAAAAAGTACGTCAATTCGTTCAGGCTAAAACCTCATTAAAAATTGAATCCTTTTCTAGTAAACGAATGCTTCTTTATCCACACTATACTTTTGTGATTGAGAAACAGTAAATCATGAAAAACATCATTAAACTTTTAAGGGTAAAGCATTGGGTTAAAAACCTTTTCATTTTTGTTGCCGCTTTTTTTAGCGGTTCACTTAATATTGAAGGCTTAACTCTATTAGTATACACCTTTGCCTCATTTTCTTTAATTGCAAGTAGCATTTATGTTTTAAACGACTATAGAGATATTGAAAGTGATCGATTGCATCCTAAAAAAAGGAATAGACCTTTGGCATCAGGGGCAATAGCTCCAAAATTAGGACTATTGGCTGGTGGAATCAGTCTACTTTTAGGTTTCTCTATTGCTTACTTTACTCTACCTTTAAACGTCCTTCTTCTTATTGCCCTATATTGGATAATGAATGTCTTTTATTCCTTAGGGCTTAAAAAAATATCCATTATAGATCTTGTTTTTGTTGCCGCTGGTTTTGTGTTTCGCGTCATGAGTGGAGCCGAAGCTGTTCAAGTTGAGCTTTCCTTTTGGCTTCTGATGATGACTTTTTTGTTTTCTATGTTTATTGTTATTGGGAAACGAAGAGCCGATTTTGCTGACGGTAACGAAAGTGCAGCACAATTGAGGGCAGTAAACAAAGCTTATAATTTGTCTTTTTTAAATTATGGGATTTTAATTTTTTCTTCTTTCATGCTTGTTTGTTATGTCATGTATACTTATTTCTCACCCTACTTTGCCAATAAAATATATCATGCTTTGCTTTCCTCAGCGCTTGTTTGTGTGGGTTTATTAAGGTACTTACAAGCAATTTTTGTAGAAGGTAAAGGAGGAAACCCTACTGAGTTTGCTTACAAAGACAAAATGACTTTGTTAATTCTTGGTCTTTGGATATTTCATTTTGCGTACCTCATCTATTTAAGTGCCTAATGCAAAAGAAAAGCATTGCCTTTTTTGACTTTGATGGTACCATAAGTCGTTCCGACAGTCTATTACTTTTTTTAAAATACTACCACCCTAGCTTTTTATTTTTTCTCAAAAGCTTTCTTTTTTCACCAGTTTTAATCGCTCAAAAAGTAGGCTTAATCAACAATTCTAAGGCAAAAGAAAACTTAACAAAACTCTTCTTTAAAGGTGAAAACAGCATTGTTTTTAATCAAAAGTGCGACTCTTTTGCTAAAAAAGAATTAGACAAAATTGTCATGCCATCTGCTAAAAAAGCCATTCAAAGTCATTTGAAAAATGGGGTAAAAGTGGTAGTGGTTTCAGCCTCTTTTGAAAACTATTTAATTCCTTACTTCAAACCAATGGGCGTGGAGGTTTTGGCGACTAAACTTAAGGTTAAGCACAACAAAATTGAAGGATCTTTTGATGGTAAGAATTGCTATGGAAATGAGAAAGTTAATCGAATAAAGGAAAGATTTAATCTAGCTGACTTCCAAGAAATTTTCGCTTATGGCGACACAAAAGGAGACAAACCGATGCTTAGCCTAGCTACACAAGCATTTTACAAGCATTTTTCCTGAAAACTTCAATCAAACTTGTTTGTTAATCTCAAAAAGTGAATTGCTGTATCTTTCCCAATCATGAATGCCCTTACGCAAATAGAAAATTGGTTTATCGCTAAAAAGTGGCAGGCCTTCGACTTTCAAAAAGAAAGTTGGGAAGCCTATTTGCAAGGAAAAAATGGTTTGGTTAACGCTCCTACTGGCTCAGGCAAAACCTATGCTTTGGGTTTGGCAATCATTGCTGAATATTTAGAAAACCCCAACAAAAGAGAAAATACACAAGGCATACAAGCCATTTGGATTACTCCCATTCGTGCCTTGGCTAAAGAAATAGAATCTGCCCTAAGCACTGCTTGTGCCGAACTGGATGTGCCTTGGAAAGTGGCCAAACGTACTGGCGACACCTCAGCAAAAGAACGAGCTGCACAAAAGAAAAACTTGCCACAAATTCTGATTACTACACCAGAAAGCTTGCAACTTCTTTTAGCCACCAAAGGCTATGAAAAAATGTTTAAAAACCTAAAGTGCATTGTTAATGATGAGTGGCATGAGCTTTTAGGATCTAAGCGAGCGGTACAAATGGAGTTGGCTCATAGCCGATTAAAGAACGTTTGTTCTAATTTGAAAATTTGGGGCATATCGGCAACGATTGGCAATATGGATGAAGCCATGCAGGTATTGCTAGGCAGTCAATTTAATGAAAGCAATGCGATTTTAATCAAAGCGAATATTGAAAAGAAAATTCAACTGGAGACTTTACTTCCCGATGAGGTTGAAAAATTTCCTTGGGCAGGCCATTTGGGCATTAAAATGTTAGAAAAAGTAGTACCTGTGATTCGCCGAAGCAAAAGCACTCTAATTTTTACCAATACGCGAGCTCAAGCTGAAATCTGGTACCAAAATCTTTTGGATGCCGAACCTTCACTCGCTGGCCAAATTGCCATGCACCATGGCTCCATTAGTCGCGAATTGCGCGATTGGGTAGAAGAAGCCCTGCACGATGAAAAATTAAAGGCTGTGGTTTGTACTTCTTCGCTTGATTTAGGAGTTGATTTTAGACCAGTGGAAACCATTGTACAAATTGGTAGCCCAAAAGGTGTTGCGCGTTTTGTGCAAAGAGCTGGCAGAAGTGGACATAAGCCCGGAGCGCTTTCAAAAATCTATTTTGTGCCTACCCACTCTTTAGAAATTATTGAATCCGCTGCTTTGCGCCAAGCTATGCAAGAAAAGACATTAGAAAGACGGATTCCTTACTTCCGCTCATTTGATGTGCTGATTCAATACTTAGTAACGCTTGCTGTTTCAGATGGCTTTAATCCCAAACAGATTTTCCAAGAAGTAAAATCAACCTTTTGCTTTGACAGTATGAGCGAGGACGAATGGCGGTGGGTTTTAGACTTTATCATAACCGGCGGAAATTCATTAGACAGCTACGATGAGTACAAAAAAGTGGTCATAGATGAAGATGGATTGTACAAAGTAAGCGACCGAAAAATAGCCATGCGTCACCGACTGTCAATTGGGACCATTGTAAGCGAACCGGCCATTCTAATAAAGTTTATGTCGGGAAAGGCCATTGGTACGGTAGAAGAATGGTTTGTTTCTCGCCTAAAGCCAGGAGATGTATTTTGGTTTGCTGGAAGAAACTTGGAGCTGATTCAACTCAAAGAAAACAAAGCCATTGTCAAGCTTTCGAAATCTAAAAATGGGAAAGTACCTTCATGGCAAGGTGGAAGAATGCCTCTTTCCTCTCAACTTTCAGCCATGTTGAGACATAAAATTATGGAGAGTCAAGCTGAAAACACTCCAGAAGTTGAACTGCAAAAAGTGACTCCACTAATTCAAAAGCAAGCCGAACGATCTCTAGTCCCCAAAGAGAACGAATTTTTAATCGAATCTTTTGAAAGCAAAGAAGGTTACCATGCTTTCTTCTATCCTTTTGAAGGCCGCTTTGTGCATGAAGGCATGGCTTCGGTAATTGCATATCGCATTGCCTTACTAAAGCCCATTAGTTTTTCAATTGCTTTAAACGACTATGGTTTTGAATTGCTTTCCGATCGAGAAATTCCGCTTGAAGCAGCCCTAGATAATAACATTTTTACAGCTGATTACCTTTTTGACGACATACAAGCTTCGGTAAACTCCACCGAAATGGCGAGAAGAAAATTTCGAGACATTGCCTCTATTTCTGGATTGGTGTTCAAAGGATTTCCCGGAAAAAACAAAGCCGATAAACACATTCAAGCTTCTTCTCAATTGTTTTTTGATGTATTTCAAGACTATGAAAAACACAACTTACTCTACTTACAAGCATTTGAAGAAGTTATGGAGTTTCAATTGGAAGAAAGCCGTATGCGAGAAGCCATGAAACGGATTGAAAGTCAACAAATCATCATAAAACCTCTCGAAAAACCCAGTCCCTTTTCTTTCCCTATTATGGTAGACCGATTGCGTGAAAAACTATCTACTGAAAAGTTAGAAGACCGAATTAAGCGAATGAAGGTGCAATTAGAAAAGTAATTTGTATCATTGACTAATAATTAAACCATTAGCCATGAGACACATACTACTACTTTTATTCTTTATTAGCACTAGCATTTTAAGCGCTCAAAACTTTAGGGTTCAATCACAAACAGTTACCACTACTAGTCCCGACTCTTGTTCAACTATAGATGTGGATGTTTTGACTTATTTAGGCTGTATTAACTTCACACAAGGCCCTGCAACTTATCAAGTGAATGGAAATGTGATTGATATAGAGGTAAACTACACCAGCTCATTTATTTGTGCCGGAGCCATCAGTCAGCCTTTGTTTCAAATTAGTATGCAAAACATAGCACCGGGCACTTACACCTTAACTAGTACAGCACTGTTAGATAATGTTGCGACCAATTCGGTATCAGGAACCTTAACCGTAGCAGGCTGCATGGCAACTGGAATTGAAGAAAATGCATTAAGCCAATTGAAATTATACCCCAATCCAGTAGCAAATAAATTAAAAATCCAACTAGCAGGTAATGATGAACAAGATCTTTCATATTTTATTAAAGACATTCGTGGAAAAGTGATTCAAAGCGGCACGATTAATTCAACATTAAATCACTCCATTGATGTTTCTCAACAAAGTGCTGGAGTCTATTTTATTGAATTAAGTAATGAATCTTCTAGCCGTATTCTGAAGTTTATCAAGCATTAAGCAACCGACCAAAAAGTCACCCAAAACAAAATATAGCGATACAGTATAAAGGCTGGTACAAGAGAAATGGCAAGTAAAGGACTTTTTGTTACTGCCTCTAAATTCTTTAACTGAAAGGCTCGCTTTAAAAAAACAATTAAGTAGAGAATCAAAATAAGTATCACAAAAATGGAGACTAGGTTTTCATTGATGTTGATAAAACTGCTTATACCATCTGAAAAGAATTTGTTGAATTGAATAATTACCCCTGGGAAAAGGATTAAAAAATTCAATATGTAAAAGGCAGCAAAATAAGCGGAAGTGGCTAAAAAGTCTGTAAAATAAAGTTCCTTGCGGTTGAGAAAGAGCACCTTCATGGTCAAGGCATGAAAAAAGACCATTAAAATTAGTAGTAGCTTGGCATACTGAGCTGCCGTTTGTTCAAAATCTTCACGAAAGTCTTGATAGGTTATGTCTGTATTTGCGAGATGGTTCTCAACTACATGCTTTACCGACTCACTGTATACTTGATAGGTTAAGTGAGAATCTAAATTGGTGTTGAAGGTATTGATGACCGGGAATAGAAAGTAAATCAGGTTGACAAAGAAAAAGAGTTGCAAAGGATTGAAGTAGCGCTTTCGAATTCCCAAAATATGACTCCTGCTCATTTCGCCAGGCTTGCGATACATGGTTTTAAAGGTGTTCAAGAATTTGCCATCTGCAAAAAACAAAGAAGCAAAAAGCTGCTCAAAAAATGTACTCAGCTTTTTATCCTTTTCCTCTACCAGCTTTTGCCCGCAACTATGACAAAACTTACCTTGTAGAGGAATACCACAGTTTTTACATTTTATTTCTTCTTCCTTTTTCACTTCTGCTAAGATAGTTGATTCTATGAGTTTACGAACTTTGTAAAATGGAAGTAAATAACACCATTCAACCCTATGAATCCATCCACTTAAAAGGTGAGACCATTTATTTGCTACCAGAAAAAGCCCTGTATTGGCCAGCCAAAAACTTACTGCTAATTGCTGATTTACACCTTGGAAAAGCCACCCATTTTCGTAAAAACGGAATGGCCGTTCCACCCCAAGCTGCCAATCAAAATTGGAAAAAATTACATCAGTTATTTAGACTACACCAACCCAAACGCGTCTGTTTTTTAGGCGATCTTTTTCACAGTACCCACAACAAAGAATGGACGGTTTTTGGAGAACTTATTGAAAGTTACCCTCAAATACAATTTGAGCTTGTGGTTGGGAATCATGACATTTTAGAAACCTCAGCTTATGAAGCCCTCGGCTTTAGCGTTTTTCAAGAAAGCAAGGTGGAGGGCCCATTTATTTTAACTCACGAACCTTTGGAGAATTCTGAGCTGTATAACCTCTGCGGACACCTTCACCCTGGGGTAAAGCTAAACGGAAAAGGGAAGCAACGACTGCGTGCAGCTTGCTATTACTTTGGCGAAACTCAAGGCATTTTACCTGCCTTTGGAAGTTTTACCGGATTGGCCCAAATACCAATAAAAGAAAACGACCAAGTGTTTGTGGTAGTGGAAGGTCAGGTGATTCCGATGTAATGTTTTTTGAAGTAGACAAAAATTCAAAAAGTAAAAACTGAAAAGCTAACTATATAAAATGGAAAAAAACGACACCTCTTCACGATTGCTTGGCTATTAGATAATAAAGAAAACTTGATTTATTGTTTCACAAAGGAGCGCAGAGGTGTCACAAAGAGCCACAAAGCATATCTATATCAGATGTAGTAATCCTATGGGAAACTCCGTGTCTTCTTAGTGCATTTTGTGGTATAACTGCCAGACTCTTTTTAAATAGTTGTTAACTTTATCAAATGGAAAAATCACTTCAACGACTTTCATTTAATGCTCTTCTGGTATTTTTTGTTGGCACAATTTGCCTAACAGCTTGAAGAGACGATGGCACTTTAGTAATTCCCGGAACCGATATCGGAACAAATCAACCCTTACCGGAACCCACCGATACCTTATATGTAGATCAAGAATTAAAAAGCTATTACTTCTTCCCGCAAGGCTCTTGGTGGGTGTATAAACGCATTGATACGAATGCTCTAATTTATGATACGGCTGTTGTTGCAACTATTTATAATGTAATAGAATACAACGAATACTTTCCTTATGCTTGGGAAGCAGCAGCCATTGGAATTGAGCACTCATACTATAAGGCTCCGCCTGGCTTTGTCAGTCCTAAACTTTCAGTTGGCATGGGCAATCAAGAAGGATATACCGACCGCATTAGCATGAATTCGGCAGGGCCTTTGTTTAAGTATCTTCCTTATTTTTTTCTGTTCCTTTAGACTCTGCTTCAATCGCATCTAAATCTCATCCTTCATTTTACAGCAAGTTAGTTGATACAAATGGGGTCACCTTAAATGGCAATCT
Organism: uncultured Flavobacteriales bacterium; assembly: GCA_964001305.1. Classification (GTDB taxonomy): domain Bacteria; phylum Bacteroidota; class Bacteroidia; order Flavobacteriales_E; family Vicingaceae; genus CAJXMH01. The sequence continues at coordinate 14,096 of CAXFAI010000044.1, read as the reverse complement.
ATTTAATAATGTAGTTCATCTAAAGTATGGAATACATAGTTTAAATGAGTTTGAATACGATATATGGATGTCAAAAAACATAGGCTTAATTAAATACTTTAATGATGATGACAGCACTTCTTGGGAGCTCGTCAATTATCAAATCAACTAATCAAAACTTTATACAATATGGAAAAAGCAAAACTATACCTCTTCGCGATTGCTTGGCTATTTGATAATAATGAAAACTTGATTTATTGTTTCACAAAGGAGCGCAGAGGTGTCACAAAGAGCAACAAAGCATATCTATATCAGATGTAATAATGCTCTGGGAAACTCCGTGTCTTCTTAGTGCATTTTGTGGAATTACTTAGATAGTTTAGTTTTTTCACTAGGTACCTTAATAAGGAATATTGGAATATCTCAATAAAGAGGCACTTTCCGATTATCAGATTAGTAATTGGTAATTAATAATACTTCTTCCAATACTCCGGCTCTACCATCGGTATTGGATAGCTAAATTGTTCTGCTCCACCAAATAGGTTTTCCATAGCTGTCCAAGGATGATGGACGATTCTTTCATCTAAGTCCTTCAGTTCGGGTAGCCAATGTTTTACGTACTTGCCATTAGCATCGTAGCGCTTGGCTTGAGAAATAATATTGAAATAGCGATCGCGAGGATCGTTGCCCACACCGGCAATGTACATCCAATTGCCATAGTTACTGGCCACGTCGTAATCAATGAGCATAGACTCAAAATACTCAGCTCCCATTCGCCAATCTAATCCCAATTCTTTCACCAAAAAAGAAGCTACATTTTGCCGACCTCGGTTGCTCATAAAGCCAGTTTGATTCAACTCTCGCATATTAGCATCAATAAACGGAATGCCAGTTTCACCCTTGGCCCATTTTTCAAAATTCTCATCATCTTGTTTCCATGAATAGTTCTCTTGCTTAATTCCGTTTTGCTTAAAAATGTCGTTGCCGTGTTTCAGGCTGATAAACTTAAAATAGTCTCTCCAAATCAACTCAAAAATCAACCAATAGGTCGATTGGTTTTTCTTGATTTCCTTTTCGTATTGTTTTACTTCCCAATAAATCTTACGGGGTGAAATGCAGCCATTCCACAGCCACAAAGAAAACTTCGAAGAATAATCGGCACTCAACAAACCGTTGCGCTTTTGTTTGTACAAACTCAATTCTTCTGTTTCCCACAAATAGTGTTGCAAACGCTTTAAAGCTTCACTTTCGCCACCTTTGGCTTGTAAAGCTGCTCTTTCATCTGTTTTCTGTTGCTTTAAACCCCAATCTGACAATTTGGGAATTTCTCCAACTTCTATAGTCTCAGGCAAAGCTGGAAGCTTTTCAACCCTAGGAATTAAAGTCCGAACCTTTGACTTTTTCTCTACTCCTTTTCTAAATTCTGTAAAAACTTTTGCAGTATTTGTATACGAATGCGGCAAATCATTTACATGAAAGAGCGTGCTCCCAAAGCTGTAGTTTACTTTTTCTGGAAAAATGTATTCTAGCTCCTTTTGGCTATCTATTTCTTCTTGGTGAATGTCTTTGTAGGCATAAACAGCATCGATTTTGATTTGCGAGGCAATTTCTTCGAACGCTTCTGAAAGCAACCCTTTTCTTAGGATTAAGTTGCTCCCCAACTTTTGCAAGTTTTGTCTTAAGTCTGTAACGCTTTCAAGTAAAAACTGAGCCCGATGAGCTCCTGTTTTTTCAAAACCAAAAGCGGTTTTTCCAAAGTATTTATCTTCAAAACAATAAAATGGAAGAATACAATCGTGATTTTTTAAGGCTTTATGTAAAGGCTCATGATCGTGTATGCGCAAATCATTTCTAAACCAAACTAATGCAGTGCTCATTGAACTTTGTTTTTAGATCTTCGACAGCGCTCACTGCAATATTTAACCTCTTGCCAGTTTTTCTCCCACTTTTTTCGCCATTGAAAAGGCAAACCACAAACGGGGCAGGTTTTTTCAGGAAGGTGCTGTTTTTTTGACATTTAAATTTAAATTTGGCCTAGAAAACAATTCGTTATGAAAACTACACTACTTACATTTTTGTTCACAGTTTGCTTAAGTGCCTTTTCTCAAACTTGGACACAGAAGGCTAATTGCTCATTGAAAAATAATGCAACTGCTTTTAGCATTGGAAATTTTGGTTATTTAGCTACCGGCTCAAGCCCTCAAGGTGTAACAAACGACCTCCAACAATACGACCCAAATCAAAACCTTTGGACAACAAAAGCTCCATTCCCAGGACGAGCAAGAGAAACTGCAGTATCATTTACGTTTCAAAATGAAGCTTACGTTGGCTTAGGTTGGAATGGCAGTTCTACATTTAAGGACTTTTATGCGTATAATTCATCTTCAAATACATGGAGAGCCATTCAAAGTTTCCCTGGACAAGGCGGTAGAAATGGAATTGCCGCAGTTGTTGGAAATAAAGCTTACGTTAGTGGAGGAGTTGTTGGTTACTCAACTGCAATAAGTAATCAGATTTGGGAGCTAGACCTCATTTCTGGGACATGGAGCTTAAAAACAAATATGCCTTTTACGCCTCAAGTTGGAGCTACTGCATTTTCAAATGACAGTCTCCTTTTTATAGGAATGGGTCATAATTTTAATACAGATTCAAAAATATTTTGGTCATACAACCCTTCTACCAATGTTTGGAGCAGAATTGCAAACTTTCCTGGAAGTGGAAGACTTCAAGCTTCTGTATTTGAAATAAATGGAGAGTTTGTTGTAGGAGGTGGTCATCGGTATGGTGGAGGAATATCCAGTTCATTAAATGATTACTATGCCTATGACCCCGATTTAAATGCTTGGTCAAGTGTTCCGGGGTTTGCAGCAGGCAGAAGAACGAGATCTGAAGGTTTTACAATCAATAACAAAGGATATGTTGTTTGCGGATCATCTACTTCCAATAATTACTCTGATAACTTATGGGAGTATTCTAGTCCTCTAAGTGTTGGAATAGAGAATCAAAAAACAACAACTCAGAAAAGCTTAATTCTATATCCAAATCCAACTGAAAATTGCATTTACATAAGAACAAGTGAATTAGTTGAAGTAGGAATTCTATTCATTTATAATTCAAAAGGTACATTAGTTATTGAAAAAGAAATTAAATTAGATCAACAAGAGTTTGAGTACATAGAAGTAAACAACTTAAAGCCTGCTATTTACTTTTGTAAACTAATGACTAATGGTGGCCTAGTTTTTAATGGCACCTTTATAAAAAAATAAGGTTAAGCCGCTTTGTAAATAATATGCACTTTATGAGGTACTAATTCACAACTTTTTCCTTCTATAACCACATGCCACGAACCATCAATTGGTTTCTCAAAATGGCAATATTGATCGCGAACCTCAAGCTGAATCCCATTGTATTTTTGATTTTGTCTGTAGGCATTAAAATTATCTTCATCGAGTAAAATAACTTGGTACTCATTGGGCAGTTCTATGCCAATAAATCCCGGATAACTGCCTCTGATTTTATGGTGAATTCCGTTCATTTTGCTAATATTTTTAGGATTTAGTAATTTTACCCTCCAAATATACTATTTATTTTAGTTTTACTAATTTTTTTAGCAAATGAGTCAATTCAGTGAAAACCTAAAAGTCTTGCGTAAAAACAAAGGGCTAACCCAAAGTGAAATGGCTCAAAAAATGGGATTAAACCGACCTCAGCTTGGCTCTTACGAAGAAGGAAGAGCAGAACCTAAACTACAAGCTTTGCAGCGCATTGCCGATTTTTTTGCCTTGAGTTTAGATCAATTGGTTAATCATGATTTAAGCAATGAAACGGCAAACCAAACAGATTATACCGGACAAAAACTGCGTATTTTACCCATTTTGGTAGATGCTGAAGAAAAAGAGAAGGTGAGCTTGATTCCTGCAAAAGCAGCAGCCGGTTATTTAAATGGCTATGCCGACCCAGAATATTTAGAGCAACTGCCCGCTTTTGACCTGCCCTTGCAAGAATTAAGTGTAGGAACTTATCGCTTGTTTCAAATTGAGGGAGATAGCATGGAACCGATTCCTTCAGGAAGTTATATTTTGGGGCAATACCAAAGCGATTGGACGCAATTAAAAGATGGAGAAGCCTGCATTGTACTAAGTCAAAGCGAAGGCATAGTGTATAAAAGAGTGTACAACCAATTAGCAGAAAAAGCGTGCGTAGAATTACGCTCCGACAATCCAGCTTACCAACCCTATGAAGTAAAAGGAGAAGACTTACTGGAGATTTGGAAAGCTAAAGGCTATTTGAGTTTTGATTTGCCAGAGAACCAACCAAATCAAGACATGGGAAAACTTTCACAGGCTTTATTACAACTAAAAGCAGAAGTAGATGCTTTGAAGGATAAAAATTAAGGGCTTTCCACTATCTTCGTAGGCATGAAGTTTAAGCTACTTAAACAACCCTATCCATTGGTTATCAGCTGGCGAAAAGAAATCATAAGCGCATTTGTTTATGGCCTATTTATTTTTGGTTTTTTAGCCGTTTTTCAACCTTTTGGTCTTTCTAATTATCAGTCAGCCAATAAAATTTATCAGCTGGCAGGATACGGTTTGGTGACTACTCTCGTATTACTTTCTTGTGTTTTGGTAGTTCGTTTTATTGTTCCTAACTGGTACTGCGAAAAAAACTGGACCGTAGGTCGTAACATCTTCTTTACCACCTTTGTGTTTTTTTGCATTGGCACAGCTAACATGCTTTATTCAGTTGCTTTAGGTTACTTAAAGCTGAGTAGCGAAGCTTTCCTTTTTTATCAAGGAGTAACCTTAGCCGTTGGTTTATTGCCAGTAAGTTTGGCTACTATTTTAAACTACAATAGAAAACTAAAGGCTGCAGTAGAAGAAGCTAAGCAGTTAAATGAAAACATACACGATAAGGCGGTTAATCACGAATTAATCGACATTCCTTCTAAAAATAAATCGGAAGGATTACAGCTAGAAATTAACGATTTATTAGCCATAAAAGCGGTAGAAAATTACATTGAAGTGTATGTTAGAAATACTGAAAATACCACCAAAGAAGTGCTTCGAAACACCTTAAGTGAGGTTGAAAATAGTTTGCATAAATACCAAAACTTAAAACGCTGCCACAGAAGCTACTTGGTGAATTTAGATCAGGTTGAAAGCTTTTCTGGAAATGCACAAGGTTTAAGTTTAAGCTTAAAAAACAACTCCCAAATAAAGGTGCCCGTTTCAAGGTCTTATGTAAAAGAAATTAAAGCTGCACTCGCTTAGAAGTATGAAGATTTTTGGTAATTCCATTTGGCAATTTTTAAGTTGGTTATCCTTCTTTTTGTTAATTCTTTCTCCCCAACTTTTTTCAGAAGGTATGTTTATGGATGGCATTTATTACGCCACCATCGCTCGAAACATGGCAGAAGGAATAGGTACTTTTTGGGACCCTACTTTTACCCAAACCCTAGGGGAGCATTTTTACGATCATCCGCCTTTGGCATTTGGACTACAAAGCCTCTTCTTTAGTGCATTTGGCGACTATTTTTGGGTAGAACGCTTGTATTCCCTTTTGTGTTATTTATTCACCGCTATTTTAATGCTTTACACTTGGAAACTAATTGCAGAAAAATCAGAATTGAAATGGGGTATTCTAAGCCTTTTTTTATGGATTAGCATTCCCAAAATAATTTGGGGAGCACCTAACAATTTGTTGGAAAACACTTCGATGATTTTTTTACTCTCAAGTGTAATTCTTCAAATCCAATATTTTAAAAACAAGCAATTTGCTTTTGGTTTTTTTGCTGGTTTGTTTCTCTTCACAGGTTTTTTAACCAAAGGCCCAACAGCTTTATTCCCTTTAAGTTTTCCTTTCTTTTTTGGTATCATCAATCAGCAATGGAGAGCAGTTTTACGGATTTATCTCTTCCTTTTTGCAGGACTGTTTACACCCTTTTTTATTCTCTGGCTTTTTATTCCTGAAGGATGGAATGCCTTGGAAAGCTATCTCAATATTCAAGTGCTGGCGAGTTTAAAAAATGTGCAATCGGTAGATAGTCGGTTTTACATTCTCCGACGATTTTTTGAAGAAATACTCCTAATTCTAATCCTTTGTTTAATTAGCTGGGCGGTGCGAAAATATGGCTTAAAAAAGAAAGCGAATTTTACATCTATCTACTTTTGGCCTTTAGTGCTTTGTGGTTTAAGTGGAGTTTTACCCATTATGATCAGCATGAAACAAAGTACTTTTTACATCATTCCAACCTTTAGTTTGTTTTGCTTAGCTGCGAATTTGTTTCTGATTAATCAATTACAATTGATATTCGACAAGAAGTCATACCGTCTATTTTCCACCAAACTTCTTCTTCCCTTTAGTCTTATACTATTTATAGGAGCTATTGGAGTAAACAGCCACTTTTTTGGAATACATGTTAGAGACAAAGACAAACTGACCGATATAAAAATGTGTATTCAGGCTTTACCTCAAGAGGCAACTATACAAATTGGAAGTGAGCTTTTTCGGGAATGGTCTTATTACGCCTACTTCTACCGATATGGTAAAATTAGCCTTAGTCCAGAACCACAAGCTTATCTTTTAAAAGCAAAAAATAACAAGGCAGAAACTGAAGATTTCAAGCGATTGTCGCAGCCTTTAAAAACTCTCGATCTTTATCAAAAGCAGCATAAATAGGCTTGTCATTCGTCACTATTTTGTTTGATAAGTCGCATTTTGCTTGCATTTAAACACAAAAGCTTGCCAACGACCAAAGCTTTTTGGAAGTAAGCGAGAACACCCTTTTTCTTTGTGTCAACAATTCAAATGACATGAATAAAATTGTTCTCATTTACATATTGCTTCTTCTGAGTTTAAGCATCCATGCTCAAGAAAGAGACCGTTATCGTTTTGCAGAAACCTATTTTGGATTTGAAGCTGAACTCAATCCGCAAAATGGATCTTTTTACAAGTTTGAAAACAACTTTATTCAACAAGCAAAAACACCAAGCACACTAAGTCCAAGGTTTTTAATTGGTGGTACTCACTTTTGGGGCCATGCCGATTTTTACATTTCAATTCCATTTTACGATTTCAAACTCAATGGGTCCAAAGACTTTTTTCAAACGAATGGAGTTTTAACCGCTTTTCGTTTCTTGCCCTGGAAGCTAAAATCCAATGCTTTGCGACCGTTTGCGGGTGTTGGTTTTAATGCCAAGAGCATTCGCAATGAGAAAAGCGCTCTGTATGGCAACTCTCAATGGTTTTTTGAAGGTGGACTTAGCTACCGAAGTAAAAAGAACAAAGTTTTCGGTTTGAACATGCGCTATTTTCCCCAATCAAGCTATTATGCTTCGGTAAATAGAAGCCAATTGCGCCCTTTAGAGGTCGACCCATTTTCATTTTCACTTTCATATAAAACCGTTATTGACTTTTCTCGCTCCTATAGTTTAGATCGATACAAAAGGTATTACCAGCAACTTAAAGAAGATTTAGCTGAATCAAACAATTTAAACACTTACTCTATAGGAATTGGAGTTACTGCTTTAATTCCTTTGGAAAAAACAAAACACGCTAGTAGAAATGTCTTTTTAAACGACGAAATTGAAGGAAATGTAAGTCTTGATTTAGGATTAGCCTATTTCTTACACAAGCAAGAGTTGGCGTTTAGAATGAGTTATCGTCCGCTAACTCAAAAGGAAGAAGCGTACGATTACACCTACCAACTAAATCGACATTCTTTGGCCTTTGAGGCATTCAAATTTATTGGTGACTATCATGGTTTCATTCCGTTTATTGGTCCTTACATATCTGCCGATTACTATCATTTAAAAGAAAATGATCGAGGTCAAAAAATTACTGACTTAGAAAGAACAAATGTGGGATATGGGTTAGTTTTTGGTTGGGATATCCGCTTTTCTGAAACAGACCCAATTATACTACGAACCAATTTGCGGTACAACCCAGACTACAAGCTAAAAGACAAAGGGTTAAGCTTTACTGCTAAAAACCTAGAATTTAACTTTATACAATTGGTCATTTATCCAGAAAGAATAAAAGCCAACAAAAAGCTCAGCAAAAAATGGAACAGCTAATCGACTATACTTTAATCCTTCATGCAACAGCAGGCGGTTTTGCCTTACTGTCAGGTTTAGTAGCAATTTTCACCAAAAAGGGAGGCAAAAATCACATTAAAAGTGGTCAAGTTTACTTTTGGAGCATGCTCATTGTTATTGTTAGTGGCCTAATCGTTGGTGCTTATCGCGGAAATATTTTTCTTCAGACCATTGCCGTATTTAGCTTTTACATGGCATATACAGGAAAAAGATGTTTACGCTACAAAAAAGAAATCAAACCTACCTCATTGGATTGGTTTGCTAGCATATTATCAATTCTAGTAGCTTCTTATATGTTGTTTTTAGGTATAAAAGCCATCTTAAAAATTGGATTTGCCGGAGCTGTTCCAATGCTGTTGGTTTTTGGAATGATGCTATTTGCCATGAGCTTTGGAGATTTGAGAAAAATGAAAGGCAAAAAGTTCGTCAAAAATGCATGGCTGTATGATCACATTAGCAGAATGGGAGGTTCCTTTATAGCCACCTCAACTGCATTTTTACTAGTTAACATTCAAATTGAACCGGTTTGGGTAATGTGGTTACTGCCCACTATTGTTGGTACTCCTATGATTGTATTGGCAAGTAGAAACTGGAAGAATAAACTTGAAGGTAAAAAAGTGAACCCATAGACTTAAGGGGTTTTGTATTTCTTCTCCATGCTTTTAAACCAGTTTAAAACCGCTTCTTTTTCGTTCTTCTCTAAAATAGCTCCTCGGTGAATTAGAGTATAAGAAGGCAAGGGCATTTCGTCTTCCTCAAACTCTTCAAAACACTCTTCCATTTTATGGGCCTTTTTCTTGGCAGAATAAGTTCCCCATTCCGAAAAGTTTAAATGTTTACTACCATGTTCTACATGATCCTGTATCCACCATGAAATGGGAGCTAAGTTCGCATACCAAGGATGGTTCACTTGATTGGAATGACAATCATAGCAATTGCTTTTAAGGTAAAGTGCAACTTGCTCAGGAGCTTCTTCTTGGGCAAATAAATCGTTCTCCGTAGGTTCTTGATAAGGTTTGTTTTCACCTTTAAATAATTGCAATACAGCAAAAATTAGAATGACAAACAGGGCTATTTTGGATTTCATTGTATTTCACTTTGAAATCTAAATTAATGCTTTACAAGCCAAGTTCTGCCTCTAGCTCTTTCTTTTTTGAATTGGAGATTGGCACAACCTTTCCATTATTTAAAACCAAATAGCCTGATTTTCCTTTACCCAACTTATCTATACATGATAAGTTGACTAAATACGAGTTGTGACAACGATAAAAACCTGCTTGATGTAGTTTTTCTTCATAATAGCCCAAACGTTTTGAAGACATAAGTTCTTTGTCTTTCAGGCCAATTTTTGTATAGCTTCCATCTGCCTGAATCCAAATCACATTCTCAGATTTAATTATTTCATATTCATCTCCATCATAAACCGAAATGGTGTGATGTTTGTCATGATTCACAGTTTTTTTGTTTTGACTTAAGTGATAGGAAGCCTTTCGAATCGCTTTTATCAAATCTGTTTCTTGAACCGGCTTTAAAATATAATGGGTTGCATTGGCATTAAAAGCATCAATTGCATAATCTGAATATGCAGTTGTAAAAATTATAATCGTACTAGCACTCAAATTTGCCTTTTTCAAGAAGTCAAATCCATCCATTTGTGGCATTTCAACATCTAAAAAAAGGATATCGTAATGAGTTTCTTTAAGGATGTCTAACCCATCATGTGCTGAGTGAACTAAATCAGTTTCATTTATTTCAAAACAATGCTTCTTAATCATTTCTTGCAAATGCTTTGAAGGCATTGGTTCATCATCTATTATTAAGGCTTTCATTATAAATAATTCTAATTAATATCTTGCAAAGGGTTCCTTCAACTACTCCATTCTCACTGGTCACATCAATTATTTCAATGTTTTTATCTCTATCGTTGTGTAGCTTCAAGCGTTCTTTAATTAAGCGAATACCATGTGACTTTCGTTTACGCTTATGGTTACTATTGTAAACGGAAGACGCTTGCCTTCCGATTCCGTTGTCTTTTATTTCCACTTGTAAAAGACTTTCTACTTTCTTAAAATTAATCCATAAATTCTTATCCCCATCTTTATTCTTAAGTCCATGATGAATGGCATTTTCAATAAATGGTTGTATTAAAAAAGGTGGAATAAATGCCTTTGAGTCTAAACGATCTTCATCTATTTCAATAGAATAATCAAAACTGTTTTCCATTCTTAATTGCTCAAGAGCTAAGTAGTCTTTAAGTATACTGACTTCTTCTTCTATTTTAATCAATTCGTAACTCGAATAGTCTAACACTTTTCTCATGAGCCCGGCAAAAATGTTTAAAAAATTAATCGCTTTTTTATTCTCCTTTTTCATGACTAAATACTGAACTGATGAAAGAATATTAAAAACGAAATGCGGATTCATTTGAGCACGTAATGCACTTTGCTCCGCTTTTAATCGGTCGATCACTAAGTCCTTCTCTCGTCTAATATGTCTAAATCGGAATGCTATGAGCTGGTAGACTATAAAGCCAACACACAATAATGAAATCACAATGAACCACCAGTTTTTCCATATTGGTGGATTAATTATAAATCTAATTTCATGAGAATCTGACCAATATTGATCTCCTTTTTTAACTTGAAGTTCAAAGGTGTACTTACCAGGTGGTAGTGTTGTGAATTGAACGGAACGTTGTGTAGTCTCTGTCCATTTTTTTACCAATCCATTCAAACGATAACGATATGAAATATCCCAATTTTGATAACTAACAGCCTTATAAAACACCTGAATAATTCCTTGATTATAAGAAAGTTCTACGATTGAATCTGAATTCATCTCAGTTTGTCCATCAATCAATACTTTATCTATTAATAAATTTAATGGCTCTAATGGTTTGGCTTTTATATTCTTGAAGGGAGTCACAAATACACCTTGATTCCAAGTTCCCCAAAGTATTGCATTATGGCTCACCTTAATATCTCCTGCAACTGTTTGGGGTATACGGGCATAGGCACTTGCTATTATTTCCCCTGATTTATCAATGGTATAATTAAAGGACCCTTGACGCGCAACAATCCAAATTGAACTATCATTTTCTTTAACTACCGCACCTTTTTGAAGTTCTCTTCCTTTAAATTTTAAAGTCTGTAATCGATTATCTTTTAAGCGTTGAATTCCTGCATTTCTGACTGAAAACCAAACTTCATTTTGAAAAGATGTTATACTATATACACGCTGGTTTAATAACTCAAAAGACTCTGCTAAGTACTGTAAGCTTCTATTTTTAAAAGAGTAGGTACCAACTTCCGTATTAATAAATAGGGAATCTCCAGACCATGTTCCACTATAAACTTTTCCTTTCAAAGAATTGGATTGATAAACAATAGAGTCGTTTTTAATGGTAAAAAAGCAGTTGTCAAACAAAATATGATAAGCCTGAGCAGGTGAAGTTCTTTTAATAAACCTAAAAATGGAGCTTTCACTTGCTTTGCTTAATACACTTAAATCAACATTCTTCCATTTATCATTACTGAACTCTAAAATTCCACCACGATAAGACAACCAGAGTTTTTGTTGATATTCATCAAAATATAAGTCAGTCACTGAACTCTTCTCATCAATTGGTATTTTAATCTCCTTTGACAACCATTGACCCTCTATATAGTCCAAAATGGTAAGCATATTGTTTTCTCCTGCAACATATAATCTATCTCTATATACCTCTAGGGCAATTACATGTTTTTGTGCAATTATTCCATTTTCTTTTGTCAAATAATAAAAACTTGGATAAGGCATGTAAACCAAACCCTCTTTATCCGAATAAATCCAAACTCCACCTTCTTTATCTTGGCAACTTAAAATACTCTTCGTGTTGGCTAAAACAGTGTAATCCTCTTTTCCCTCTGAAGTTCTAAATAACTTTATTCCATCATTTGCGGTACTTAACCAAGTTTGATTCTGACGATCATGAAAAACTCTTAAAGTTGGATATTTTGAACTTTGCCTATTAAGTATCTGAGATGTATCAAATTCTATAAGATTTCCCCTTCCATCTGAATACAAATAGCTACCCTGATTTTTACGAGTAATAGAAGGTGGAAAATGATAAGATTCGTAATTTACTTTTACCGAATCTAAAATTTTAAGGTTGGTACTTAGCAAATAAAAATACTTAACAGTTGAGTCTACTGGCTTTGTTGTGCTAAATGACGCTATAAAAGGTAGATTCCCTTCTTCCCCTATTATACATAACTCTCCTCCTTGCTTGCTTTGTGACAACTCAAGGAGAGGTATTTCAATATTACCTTTTGAGTCAATTATTCGATATCCTTCCTTTTTTGAAGATAAATGAAGCTGTCCATTAGAGTCTATATAAAAGTCAGTAAAGCCATTTTCTAGTTGGTAATCTTTTTTTGTCTCAAGGAAAGGAACCAAGGTATCTGATGAAATATAAAACACTTCTCCTGTGTAATCAATAACATACTTTTTCTTATTTCCAGTTTCTTTTATCCGGAGGAAATTAGAATGGGAAGCCGTTTCGACGTTTATAGATTTAAACTCCTTTCCATCATAGGTTGAAATACCACTAAAGCTAACAATCCATATCAAACCATCAGAATCACAAAATACATCAGTGATGTATTTATTATTTTGATATCCACTTGCCTCATTAAAAAACTTCAAATAAGGCTGTGGTTGAGCATAAGTGGTTAAGCTTAAAACCGCAATAAACGCAAAATGGAAAATGATTTGTTTAATCCTTGGCATGTTCCCAAATTAATGATTCCTTATAAATTGGTAATAAAAAAAGCGTTTGGACAACCAACCCAAACGCTTAAAACAAACTGAAATGTATCTCAATTAAATAAATCGGTTTTCCAGTTAGTTTCTAACCAACTTAACAACTTACCTTCCAAATATAAAATGCCTTATGGTGAAAAATGCCTTACATTACATAACACCCCATTTTTCATACATCAATTAGGTAATTGATTATACAAACTGTTTTAAAACGCTCTTAAACCTACTTGTGTAAGAACTACCAAATAAGTTTACATGCACCAATAAAGGGTATAAATTGCAAATATCTACCCGCTCTTCCCAATTGGATTCCAAAGGCAAGTACTCATGGTAAGCCTTATAAAAAGTTGAATGGAAACCACCAAACAATAAGGACATAGATATATCCATTTCACGATGACCATAATATATGGCAGGGTCATATAGAACAGCATGACCATTTTTGCTTACCAAAAAGTTACCAGACCACAAATCTCCATGTAATAAAGATGGTTTTTCTTCTGGCAAGAAATTATGTAACCGTTTATAAAGCATGGCCAACATTTTAAGAGTAGTTGAATCAATACGCTTATGTTCAAATGCAATTTGAGCTTGAAAAGCCAATCTATTTTCGATGAAAAAGCTTATCCAATCAGACTTTTTAGTGTTTTTTTGAATTAAAGAACCTATGTAGTTGTCATAATTCAAACCAAATAACTTTTCTGTTGAAGAATGTAATCTAGCTAAATTTCTACCAAATTCTTCCCAAAATTTTTTTCCCAAAATTCCTTTTGAAAAGTACTCCAAAATCAAAAAACTATTTTCTTCAAAATGTCCTCTATCAATCACTTGAGGGATAATTAAATCCGATTTACCATTTAAGCAGTCTAAGCCCTGCTTCTCAAGCTCAAACATATTGGGAAAGTCACGATGACTATTTACTTTTAAAACCAAACTCTTATGTTGCAACTGTAGTTTATAAACTTGATTTACAGAACCTCCCGATAAATTTTGAATATTTATAATCTTTGATGCAGAAACTTTATTTCTTTCTAAAACAGTTGAAATATATTGGCGAAATGCTGGAGAAATATTCATGGCTCACGCAAAATTAACCTGGTGAAGTTTTAAATGCTATGAAATTTATACATTTGTAGCCGCTTGGGGGATTAGCTCAGCTGGCTAGAGCGCTACGCTGGCAGCGTAGAGGTCATCGGTTCGACTCCGATATTCTCC
>CAXFAI010000043.1:0-37247 GCA_964001305.1 uncultured Flavobacteriales bacterium | reverse complement strand
AGCTTAGCCTTTGGGTATTATACAATCTATACATTGAAAATCCCATCGAAATACAATTACATGAATGAAATTAAATTTTCGTAAGGCCAATCAGCAGGATTTATCGTTTCTGCTTCAACTTGAAAAAGAGAGCTTCCCTCCTTTTCAACAGTCCAACAAACAAACACTACTACGTAGTATCAAAAGTCCCTTTCAGGAAGTAGTAATCTTAGAAGATGATAATCAAAATGTTTTAGCTGCAACGGTTTTATTCAAGCACAAGCACATGATTCGCTTGTACTCCATTGGAGTTTTGTTAAAAAATCAAGGTCAAGGTTTAGGCAATCAATTGATTGCATACATTAAAAGCTTTGCTTTAGAAAAGCAGTTTAAAAGCATCACTTTAGAAGTAAGTGCAAATAATGAACAATTGATTCAATGGTACAAAAACAAGGGTTTTAGAATTATAAAGACTCTAAAAGACTATTACCAAAAAGGAGAAGATGCAATAAAAATGGGGCTGCAAGTTGGAGAAGCAATGGAAGAAAAAGCAAGCAAAAACCTCATTGTTATTGATCAGCCTTTTCATTGGGAGCAAAATGAATTGAAAGCCACCATTGTTTCGGTTAAAGAGTACATCAACAATCCTTTGTATCAGAACAATGCCAACTTTCGCATTTTTAACTTTTGCAGCTCATACAAATACCAAAGTTATGGCTACTATGTTTCCCTTTTAGCATCAGCCCGTGGGCAAAGAGTGATACCAAGTACCTCAACCATAAAAGATTTAGAAATTGCTCATGTGGTGCATTCGCTATACGCAGAATTGAGCGATGAAGTAAACATGATGCTGAGCAGAGAAAATGGAAACAGTTTTTCATTGGATCTCTTTTTTGGTCAAACCGCTTTAAAAGAATACAAAACACTAGCCGCAAGATTATATCAGCTTTTTGAAGTGCCCATGTTTACAGTCCATTTTATGAAAGCTGAAAAATGGATAATCAAAAACATTAAAGTTCTAAGCTTTAAAAACTTAGAAAGCCATCAAAAAGAATTGTTATACAAGGCTGCTCAAAAGCATTTTAACAAGAAAAGGTACAATTTCCCCAAGTTAAACAACTACAAATACGACCTAGCCATATTGATAAATCCTTTTGAGGAAAACCCACCTTCCAATAAAGAGGCACTCGAAAAGTTTCGAAAAGTGGCGAATAAAAAAGGGGTTTATGTTGACTTTATTGATAAAAATGATGTTCATAAAATAAAAGAGTTTGATGCGCTTTTTATTCGTGAAACCACAAATGTAAACCATTATACGTATGAACTTTCACGCCTTGCTTTCGCCGAAGGTTTAGTAGTCATTGACGATCCTTGGTCTATTTTGCGTTGTTCAAATAAAATTTACCAGCACGAACTTTTTAAAAAGAATAAAATAAGAACGCCCAATACCCATGCTTTAACTAAAAACATGACCACAGATAAATTGCTTGACAACATTCAATATCCTGCAGTTTTAAAGCAACCAGATAGTGCTTTTTCTTTGGGTGTCATTAAAGTGAACGATAAAGCAGAAGCGAAAGAAAAATTGACTTCTCTTTTCAAAAAAACGGATATGGTTATTTGTCAGGAATTCTTGTATTCTTCATTTGATTGGCGCATTGGTATTTTAGACAATAAACCGCTTTATGCATGCAAATACTACATGACTGAAGATCATTGGCAAATTTACAATTGGAACAGCCAAGAAGAAGATAAATCGGGCAAGCACGAAACACTTGCCGTAGAAGAAGTACCCGAACCCATTTTAAAAACGGCTTTAAAAGCTGCTTCTTTAATTGGCGATGGGCTTTATGGTGTTGATTTAAAATTTGTAGACAATCAAGTTTATGTAATTGAGGTAAATGATAATCCGAACATTGATTTTGGTGTAGAAGACCAATACTTGGGAGATGAGTTGTATCAAACGCTGATTGATTCGATCATTAATCGTATAGAGATTATGAAAAATATCAAACACATTAATTTGATTGATAAAAAGTAAATTTAACTAAAGCTAATTACCATAGGTGGGCAGGGCAAACTGGAAAGAACTTCCTTCATTAGGCTTACTAACTAATTCTATACTGGTATCATGTAGTTCCATGATCTTCTTTACTATAGCTAGACCAAGTCCTGCTCCTTCAAGTTTGTCACCTTTCTTAGCTTGACGGTAACGTTCGAATAACTTTTCTTGATCCTCTCTTTTTATACCTCTACCAGTATCTGAAACAACTATAGAAACCATTTTATCATTTGATTTGATTTTCAAGCTAACCGTTCCATTCTCAGGGGTAAATTTTAAGGCATTATCCATCAAGTTCTGAATGGCTCTTTCTACCAAACTGATGTCTGCAAAAACTAAAGGAACTTTTATTCCAGCATCAAAAGCTATTTTAATTCCCTTTTGCTTTGCCAATAATTTATAATTGGCCACCAAGTCGGCTGCAAGGTCACAGATAGAAAAGGGCTCTTTTTCCAATTTTACTTGCTGAGCCTCCAATTTACTGTATTCAAATAATTGGCTGATCAAGCGAGAAAGTTTATCAGAGCTTTGATTTATAATTTGAAGATACCGTTCTTTTTCTTCTTCCGCTAAATCACCATCTTTCATTTGCAAAGTTTCTACATAGCCTTTTAAAATGGCTAATGGAGTTCTTAAATCATGAGAAATATTGGCAATTAACTCCCTTCTAAGCTTATCCATGGATTGTATCTCTTGAACATTTTGCTCAATGGTATCAGCCATTTCATTGAAGTTAGTTGCCAAAATGGATAGGTCAGATTGTTCAGCATTTTCTATTCGAATACTCAAGTCTCCTTCTTGGAAACGCTTTACGGAATATAAAATAACACGTAAGTTTCTGGTTAAAAACCAAAGACTAACAAACCCAATCAACAATACAAACAAGCTAATTAATAGAAATGAACCTGTACTAAGTCGCAAAAAATAACTCCCCCACAAAGAATTGGTAACACTTAAAAGTTGTTGTCCAGCAAGAATGATATAGATATAACCTTCTTTGCCTCCAGATTCAAAATGAGCAGCCGAAAATATGTTCTTAGCTCCGCGATTTCTAGGATCATCACCCAAAATATATTGCTGCCCCTCTTGTTCAATAAACTGTTTAATGGGTTGTAGACTCACCTTTTCAAGAGGAGCATTATCATTGCTATGATCAAGTACCACAGAATACAACACCTCACCTTCTTCACTCAATAAATACACTTCAATACTTCGATTAACAGCCATCATATCATGCATTAAATCGCCAAACAAGGACTTATTAACGCTTCCATCTTCTAAAAATGGAGATTCATTTTGAAACTTTTCTTCAATTAAATGATTGGCTAGCGAAATATTTAGCTTTTGCGAAACTTCTTGAAAATGTTTTTGGGTAAAGTAAAAAGTGGTTAATATAAAAGAAGCCGCCATTAAGACGATTAAAAAAAAGAAAGCCAGACCTACTTTTACGATTAGCTTATTGGTAATAACTTGATTTTTCATACCACCTCCTCATTAAATTTATAACCAACTCCCCAATTAGTTAAAATGTAAGTAGGTTGATTCATATCGGCTTCTATTTTCGCTCTTAATCGGTTGATGTGAGAATTTACGGTATGTTCATATCCATTAAAATCATATCCCCAGACCAATTTCAATAAATTTGAGCGGGTGTAACTTTTTCCTGGATTAGAAGCCATTAAAATTAAAAGTTCAAATTCCTTTGGCGAAAGTTCAACTTTTTGATTGCGAACGATAACTTTCCTTTTTTCAATATCAATTTTCATCTCTTCAAACTCCAAAATGGATTCCGTTTGAACATCATTAGGACTTTGATGAATTGATTCTGTTCTGCGAAATATTGCTTTAACTCTTGCTATGAATTCACGAATGCTAAATGGCTTGGTGATGTAATCATCGGCACCCATTTCTAAACCTAAAACCCGATCAATCTCTTCTGATTTAGCCGTTAACATAATTATTGGAATATTCGATTTAGCGCGTAATTGACGACAAACTTCTATGCCATCTAACTCCGGTAAACTAATGTCTAATATGACTAAATCAAATTTTTCTTCCAAAGCCTTTGCAAGTCCGTTTCTTCCATCAGCTGCATGACTTACCCTACATCCCAAATCTTGAAGATGAATTTCAAGAAGCTGCGATATTTCATCATCATCCTCAATTACTAATACGTGCTTCATGGTCCAAAATATTACATTACAAGAAAACTAAAAAAATATCACAGAAGTATAACAAGTCTATGGCTTTTTAAATTTAGTCTGTATTTCTACACTATAGCTATTTTCTTAAACAATTGGATGTAAACCTCTGAATAGAAAGACAATAATTGGCACAAAAATGTTAAATCCTTGTGATTCTTTAGCAATAACTGCCCGCTACTTTTGAATCGAATTTAAAATTATAGACCCATGAAAATAGAGAAAAAAAACACACTTTCTTTCTTCAGAAAGATAGGTAAACCAATTGTATTTGGACTAGTGGCAACTATGACTTTAGTGGCCTGCAGTGACGATGATGATGACGATAACATGACCACACCAACAAACAATAATCCAAGTACCAATACTTCAAACTTGACATTAAGCATGAATGGTTTAGAAGACTTAGGAGCCAATTACCAATACGAAGGATGGATAATGGTAAATGGAACTCCAGTTTCTACAGGAACATTCAGTGTAGATGCGAATGGAAGCTTGTCAAAAACATCTTTTGCAATAGATGCAAATCAACTCAGCCTGGCGACTAAGTTTATTTTAACTATTGAACCTAATCCTGATAATGACCCTGCACCTTCTGATCAGAAATTGATTGCTGGGGACTTTACCAACAACATGGCTAGCTTATCAACTGCAGTTGCACCTGCTATTGGTGACTTTTCAAATGCTGCAGGACAGTATTTTTTAAGAACACCAACCGATGAAAGCGGTATGAATAATGGCAATGATCAATTTGGCATTTGGTTTGGAACACCTGGAATGCCTCCAACTTCAGGCTTCACTTTACCAACATTGCCTTCTGGTTGGACCTATGAAGGTTGGGTAGTTACTTCTGCAGGCCCTATTTCCACAGGAACATTTACATCCTTTGATATGGCTGATGGTAGCAATCAATTCTCTGGCACTTTAAACAATGCCGGACCTCCAATTCCCGGAGAAGACTTCTTTAATAATGCGCCTGCAGGACAAACTTTTCCACTGGACTTAAGAGGTAAAATGGCAGTCATTTCAATTGAACCAGTTCCTGATAATTCTCCAATGCCATTCTTACTTAAACCCTTGAGTAGCATGATTGATGCTAATGCATCTTTTGCACCAACAACTTACAACTTTTCACAAAATTTAAACTCACTTCCAACAGGCGTGGTTAGTCGCTAATATTGGTTGTCTGTAGTTTGTTTTCCCCTTCGTATCTTAAAGATACTTAGGGGATTTATTTTTGAAAAAACGGAAGGACTATAAAATCATCCTTTCTATCTTTATCCCATGCACTGTAAAAACTGTTCAAATCCAGTTGAAAATAACTTTTGTTCCTACTGCGGGCAAAGTGTAAAGGTGGAGCGCTTAAAAACCAAAAATTTAACTCAAGATTTAATTCATGAAGTTTTTCAATTGAATCATGGGATAGTTTTCACCTTTTTGATGCTTTTTAAAAAACCTGGGTACTACATCACTTCCTATTTAGAAGGAAAGCGTAAAGCATTATTCAAGCCGATTTCTTATGTTTTTATGCTTTCTACTCTGTATTATCTGGTAAGCTATTACTCTGGTGGCCATACTTATATCAATGATTTTATCCTTGGATTTAAAAATGCAGGTGAGTCAAACGACGAAGTAAGCAATGAGTTTCTTTCATGGTTTGCCGAGCATTTTGCCTATACAAGCTTAATGTTAATCCCGCTGCAAGCAGTTGCTACTCTTATAGCCTTTCGCAAGAGTGGGTTCAACTTTATGGAACACATTGTTATCAATGCCTATATTACAGGTCAACAAGCCATTATTTATGCCCTTTTTGTCGCTTTAGGTAGCATCTTCAATGTTGAATATTTGTTAAGTGCTATATCTTCATTATTTGCAGTTTGCTATGCGTTTTATGTCTTTATCTCTATGTTTAAGGCCAAGAATAAAGCAAGTACAATAGGTTTAGGTATCTTCTATTACCTCCTTTATTTTGTTTTCATTACCCTAATGCTTTTTCTCGTTTTATTAATTGAGAAAGTGATTCATATGTAGGGATAAAATTCCTTGAATACAAGCTCCTCAAAACACCATTCACTCCTCAGATTTACAATACCTTTGCACTTTCTAAAAAAGAACAGCAATGAGTCGTGAAAACATATTGAATTACTTAAAAGAACTGATTAAAAACTGTCCATCGAATTGGCTGAATTTAACCACTCACCGATTGGATATTTACCATGAAGAGCAAGCCAAAACAGAGTTTATTGAAGAATTAGAGAAGTTGGTTAATCAGCAAATTACAGATGCAGCACAATTGGAACAACTTCCTACTGCTTATGATTATATTCGATTGGGCCATCCCCTATCTTCTGTGTTGGAATGGGCAATTGCTCAATTCAATGATTTACACCATCAGCAAGTCATCAGTTTTTCTTCTAGAACGGCTCCTATTCTAGCTGTACTCCGAAAAAATGATATGGATAAACGAAATACTTTAATTGCATACACAAATGAACTTCCACGCCATTTTGACCTTAACAAAGTAAAATCAATTTACAACTACTCTTTTGAGTGCGTACAAGTGAATACTTTAAATGACATTCCTGAATTTGATGGCAGTGTTATTTTCTACAGTTCAGAAACGACATTAACCAATCTGTCACAAAGCGCATCGGTTGACTTTTACATTCAAGATTTCGATAAGCTAGGAAGCATATTAAGTATTCATGGAGATTCAAACCAAGAATATGTTTCTGCTATTCAGCATTTGCGAAGAAGGGAAACCATTGCCATGACACCAGCTGATTGTATGACGCTTTTACAAGAAATTGCAGGTTTGCCAATTACTGCTACAAAAACCGATGCTGCAAAAAACCTTGCAGTGGTAATGCAAAATATAAAAGAGATTACTGCTTCATCTACAGACGCACACATCGGCTCAAGCGGACTTTCTGTGCAATACGCCATAATGATGGGCTTAATTGACTATGCCAAAGAAAATTACCCGCAGAAGGACATTAAAATCATTGTACCACCAAATTGTTACGGCGGAACTAACGATCAAGCGCGCAGGGTAGCAGCTGTTGTTGACCGTGTTTCTATTTTAGATTTGCCGGTTGATGGCGATAACGACATGGTTCAAAGCATTGAAAAAGTACTACATCAAGTGGCTGAAGCAGATGCCGTACCTTTGATTATTGCTGAAATACCTACTAATCCTAGAGTTGAAGTACCCAATTTAGAAAATCTAAAGACGGCTCTTGCTAAAGTTAGAATTACCCCTTCTGGAGAAAATGCAATTCCTCCAGTTTTTATCCTCGACCAAACTTTTTGCCCCAATGTTCAATTCTTAAGCGAAACGGGAATATTGGCCGAAGTACAAACCATTTCGTACGTAAGTGGTTCTAAATTTCCAAGTGGCGGAAAATGTACGGCTGGCTACTGCGCAGCAAATCAAAAAGCAGCTCACCTTATGGAAAAGATAGGTTTGCACATGGCTCTTTGCGATAACAAAGCAACAGACCTACAAATGGCCATCCTTGCTGAACAAATTCCATCTATGTTAGAGCGGATTCAGCTAGCCTATGAAAATACTAGGTCCTTTGTCAATTTTATACATGAAGAATTACCAACAGCCAAAATCAATTTTGTTTCTGAAGAATTAGCTCAAGCAGGTTTTACGCCTTCCGTTTTTTCACTGGATTTACCAACCAAAGGAAATACCCATGAAGAACGTGAAAACTATAAACGAGCATTAAACTTAAAGCTCATTAATAAAATGATTGGTGAAATTCCAACAGAAAGTAAATACTGTGTGAGCTATGGTCAGTTAAAAGGCTGCTATTGGACGATCCCGGCAACTTCTACCCAAGGAACCACCAAAGAATCAGACAAAGATTATATTGCGCGTGTTTCGGTTTCACCGCAGTTGGATTTAGACAAACATAAAGCTGTATTTGCAGATTTTGTTGCCCAAATGGATGCTGATTTATAGCTTTAGGCGACTAAATTTTAAACATGGAGCGAAATCCAAAAGTTGATTTATTTCTGGAAGAAGGCTGTGGTCGGTGTAATTTATATCAAACACCCGACTGTAAAGTTCATCAATGGCAAGAGCTCTTGGTAAACTTGCGCGAAATTGTATTGAGTTGCGGCTTAAAAGAAGAGCTAAAATGGGCCCAGCCTTGCTATACCTTCAAAGGAAAAAATGTATTGATTGTATCTGCTTTTAAGGCTCATGCTACCATTTCATTTTTCAAGGGCAGTTTGCTTAATAATGAACATCAATTGTTAGTTTCTCCTGGTGAAAACTCACAGGCAACACGACAATTGAATTATACAAACTTGACTGAGTTGCTTGCTCAAAAAGATCAAATTAAAGCCCTCATTTTTGAAGCTATTGAACTTGAAAAGCAAGGAAAGAAAGTAGTTTTTAAAAAGAAAACAGAAGAACAACCGGAAGAGCTCAAAGCTCTTTTTGATCGGGATTCTGATTTTAGAGTTGCCTTTGAAGCATTAACTCCAGGAAGACAAAGAGGTTATCTCATTCATTTTTCGCAAGCCAAACAATCAGCTACCAGAATAAAACGCATTGAAAAGTATCGCCCTTTGATTTTAAAGGGATTAGGTATACACGATGAATACAAAATGAATCAGAAAAAATGAGATTAATCCTATTTACATTAAATATCCTTTTCTTGGGTTTATTTAGCTGCTCTAGTCCTAAACAAAAACTACCAAAACCACCGGTTTACGTGGTTAGTGCCATGAAAAATGTCATGTGGAAAGGTGAACTCGGTAGTCGTATTGATTTAGATACCTTGAAAAAATCAGAGGGCCTTTTTGGCATAGGGCCCTTAGCAGGATTGCGTGGAGAAATAAGCATCTTTAAAGGAGACATCTATGTTTCTAAAATGGCAGATGATAGCACACAAATTGTTGAATTGAATCAAAAAGCTTCTGCACCCTTTTTTGTTTATGATTATGAAAACGAATGGCAAAACATTCAGCTTGAATCTTACATCAAAACTATAGCAGATCTTGAGCGATTTATTGACTCCTCTAAATTTAATATTGAAACACCTTTTCCTTTTTATTTGGAAGGTTTTGCCGAATCGGCCATTTATCACATTCAAAATTTAGCCCCCGGAACTAAAGTGAGTAATCCGCAAGAGGCTCACCAAGGGCAAAAAGATTTTTTACTGCAAAATGAAGCGGTAACCCTTGTTGGCTTCTTTTCCAAAGAACACAAAGGTGTATTTACCCATCATGACCGTCTTGTGCATATTCACCTGATTAATGAAGCAAAAAACAAAATGGGCCATTTAGATGAAATTAACATGGAAAAAATGACTCTTTATATTCCTAAACAGTAAAATTCAATTCATCAAAATATTCCTTTTAGCCCTTATCATCTTTATTACCTTTGTGAAATTGTAATTTTTAACTATGTATCCAACCGTTTCAGATATGTTGCATGACCTTTTAGGTATCAACATTCCCCTACCCTTTCCCACCTTTGGTTTTTTAGTGGCTTTGGCCTTTTTAACTGCCGCTTACTTTTTTACCAAAGAGCTTAAACGAAAAGAAGAAATCGGTTGGCTTTCAGCAAGAAAGGTAAAAGTCAAAATTGGTGAGAAAGCAAGTACATTAGAACTTCTCGGAAATGCGTTCATTGGCTTTCTTATCTTTTTCAAACTCGGTGAAGCTTTTGGCAATTACGATGATTTAGTGGCCAATCCGCAAGAATTTATTTTTTCGGCTAGAGGAAATTTCTTAGTGGGTTTAATTGGAGCTGCACTATTTGGTTATCAGAAGTACCGGGAGAAAGAAAAAGAAAGACTTCCTGAACCCAAACTGGTAGAGCAAACGCTTCATCCGCATGAGATGGTTGGCAACATGACCATGATTGCTGCCGTTGCGGGAATTTTAGGAGCCAAAGTTTTTCACAACTTAGAGAACATTCAAGAGTTTGCCGCAGATCCCATTGGTGCCTTGGTTTCCTTTAGTGGCTTAAGCATTTATGGCGGCTTAATTGTAGGCGGTGGTGCCGTTTTGTATTATGCGGTAAAAAATGGCTTGACATGGATACACGTTGCCGATGCTTGTGCACCAGGTTTGATGGCCGCTTATGGCGTTGGGCGAGTTGGATGTCAGCTTTCCGGAGATGGCGACTGGGGCATGCCCAATCCAAACCCAAAACCAGATTGGCTTAGCTGGGCACCCGATTGGATGTGGGCTTTTGATTACGAAGGAAATGTGTTAAACAAAGATTTAGGAGCGGCTGGTCGTCCGGTTGAGCATATTGAAAACGGCATGAGCTTGATTTACGAAGGAAATGCATGGCCTACTCCTTTTTACGAAACCATCATGGCTTTTATCATCTTTGGAATTCTTTGGTCTTTGCGAAAAAAAATTCAAATCCCTGGTTTTATATTCAGCTTGTATTTAGCTCTAAACGGAGTAGAACGATTTATCATCGAAAAAATTAGAATCAATCCTGATTATCACTTTTTAGGAATAGAAGCTACGCAGGCTGAATTAATCGCCGTACTGATGGTCGTTTTTGGACTGCTCGGCATTGCTTATTTCAGTAAAAACAAGAATAAATTCATTCCTCAAAAAGCCTAAAAAATACGCTAATGGATTTAAAGTCGCTTTGCCTTGATGTTGTTGAATTATGCCGCCAAGTGGGCATGAATATTAAAATTGAAGAAAGTAAAGTCAAGCAACAAGACATTGAAACCAAATCCTTGAATTCCTTGGTAAGTTATGTCGACAAGAATGCTGAAATAGCCTTAGTTAAAGGCTTGATCAACTTGCTTGAAGAAGCGGGATTTATTGCGGAAGAAGGCACTTCCGATAAAAAAGGGGAAACCTACAATTGGATTATTGATCCACTAGATGGAACAACCAATTTTTTACATGGTTTACCGGTATATTCTGTGAGTGTTGGTTTGGAAAAAAATGGCGAGGTGGTTTTAGGTGTTGTCTATGAAATCAACCAAGACGAATGTTTTTATGCTTGGAAAGATGGTGGCGCATTTTTAAATCAAGAGAAGATAAAAATCAGCAGCAATCAAAAATTGGCAGATTCGCTTTTAGCTACTGGTTTTCCATACTACGATTACGATCGCATTGATGCTTACTTTGAAATTTTAAAAGACTTGGCACAAAACAGTCGTGGAGTAAGAAGAATGGGTTCTGCAGCTGTTGATTTGGTATACATGGCCTGTGGACGATTTGATGCTTTTTTTGAGTACAGTCTCCACCCTTGGGATGTGGCTGCTGGAGCATTAATTGTGCAAGAAGCAGGTGGCGAAGTATTTGATTTTTCGGGTAATAACAATTGGTTACACGGCAAAGAAATCTTAGCAACAAGTCCCGCTTTAAAAGAAGACCTTCTCGCTAAAATGAAAAAAATAGCGCGTTAATTTCCATGGAAGACCTTTCCTTTCACCAAATTAAGCAAGGCGACAAAAAGGTCTTTGAAAAATTGTTTCATCAGTACTATGGAAGTCTATGCCGTTTTGCCTGCACCTATTTAAAAGATATGTCGCATGCAGAAGATTTGGTGCAAGAAACCTTTGTAAAACTGTGGGAGAAAAAGGCTTCAATTAACATTGAAAGTTCTTTAAAAGCCTATTTGTTTCAAGCCGTAAAAAACGCTTGTTTAAATGCGTTGAAACACGAAAAAGTAAAGGCCGAACATCAACAATTTCAAATTCATCAAGCAGAAACAGAAAGCACTGAAAGTAGCATAGAAGCCAATGAATTACATCGAGAAATTTATGAGAAATTAGAAGCGCTTCCTGAAAAACGAAAAGCCATTTTTAAATTAAGTCGCGAAGAGGGTTTAAAGTATTCAGAAATTGCTGAAAAGTTGAACATTTCCATTAAAACAGTAGAAAACCAAATGGGTCTAGCACTTAAGTATTTAAGACAACATTTAAAACACTTAAATCTGTTTGTGCTTTTTTTATGGAATGAATTCAATAAATTTTTATAAGGAATAGGGGTAGATGAATAATCAGTTGTCATACAAATAGCAAATGCAAGAAATACCAGAACATATTGAAGCTTTAATGGCCAAGCAATTGGAGGGTTCTCTAAGCATTGATGAACAAAAAGAGTTGGGTCAGTGGTTAGCAGAAAACCCTAAAAACCGCGCTGTTTTTGAAGCCAATCAACAGATTTGGGAAAGTGCAGCTCAACCCAATGCAGAGGCGGCTTGGCAAAAAGTTTCAGCCAAATTAAATTTCACTGAAGAAGGTAATTCAAAAGCTCCAGAACAAAAGGGAAAGATTATCCCTATTCAATCTTGGATGAGCAAGGCTGCTGCTATTTTAGCTCTATTTGCATTTAGCTACGCCCTCTATCAAATTTTACAGCAAGATGAGGAACGAATGCAGCTTCAAGCGCATTTACAAGTAGAAGAAATTAAATTGGCAGACAATTCCATCATTCACCTCAACAAAGGTTCTATACTTGAATATCCTGAGCAATTTGATGAGAAAGTAAGAAGCGTAAAGTTAAATGGAGAAGCCTTTTTTGAAGTTGAAAGAGCGCCCGAAAAACCATTTATTATTGATGCACAAGCACTTGATGTTAGTGTTTTAGGAACAAGCTTTTTTGTAGATGCTGCGGAAGGTTCAGATACCTTAACTGTAGGGGTTAAAAGCGGGAAAGTGGCCGTAAAAAGCAAAAAAAGTGGAGAAGAACACATCCTCACCAAAGGTCAAAAGATAAGCTATGCGGTGGCTACTTCTTCCTTTGTTTTAAAGAGCTTAGGAGTAAATGCACTCTTTTGGCAAGATACAACCCTGCTTTACAAACAAATTTCGTTGAATGGAGTATTGAAAGATTTGTCAAATAAATATCAAACAACAATTGTATTCGATGAAGCAAATTTTGAAAATTGCTTTATATCTGCTCGATTTAGCGGCAAAAAACTAGAGGAAATATTGGATCAAATCAGCATGAATTATGGCTTTCGTTTCCTAAAAACTGAAGAAGGTTATTTACTTAAAGGAAAAGCAAAGTGCAGTCCTTAAAAAGCGGTTTATTATTATTTTGCTTTTGTGGAATTTTTCTTTCTGCTTTTGCACAATCGGAAAGCAATTTTCAGCGTAAAAAAATTGACCTCATTGAAGCCGAAATTCGATTGAGTGATGCGCTCTTTTTAGCAGCAGAAAAAGCTGAATTTAACCTGTCTTTTAACCCAAGTATACTAGAAGACAAAAGTCTATACGATCTCAATTTCAAGCAAAAATCAGCAGCCTACATCTTTCATCAAATTTTACCAAACAGCATTATCATTCAAGAGTTGGGCAACAGCATAATCCTTCAACAAAAAATTGAAGGAACGAATGAAAAAGTAAAGTTAGAAGGGAAAATTCTCTCCTCCCAGAATCAAAAACCAATCAAGGGCGCCTTGGTATTAGAAGTCTCTGCTTTGGCTTCTACATTCAGTAATGAAAATGGCACCTTTACCTTAGAAGTGGAAGCAGAAAACTTCCAAGAATTACATCTTTCGATTAGCAAAGAAGGCTTTAAAGACTCTTTAATCCGTATTGATTTTGGTGAAGAAAAAGTAAGCATCCAATTGTCTGCTTTATCGCCTGCAGAAATAGAAAAGGACATTAGTCCTATGCCGCAAAAAGGCTACGAAACCTTTACTTATTCACGTGTTCTAGTTCCCAAAAAGGTTCAAAAACGCACCGAATTATCTCCTTTCAATTTTTATCGAGCTTATCAGTTCTCACTTTTTCCTGGCATAAGTACCAACCAAAAAATGAGTGGAAATGTGTCCAACAATTACTCCTTCAATTTAATTGGAGGTTTTAATTACGGCACTCACACGCTAGAGCTTGGCAGCGCTTTTAACATCAACCGTAAATTCTCTTATGGATGGCAATTGGCGGGCGGCTTTAACTTTGTAGGAGGCATAGTTGATGGTGTACAACTTTCAGGCGGAGCTAATGTAGTCGGTCAACAAATGGAAGGCACACAACTAAGTGGTGGAATTAATTTTGTTTACGGCGATCAATCGGGCTTGCAAGGAGCCGGTGGAGCTAATGTAGTTTTGGGTGAAAGCAAAGGCGTTCAATTAGCTGGTGGATTTAACCAAGCTACCAACTTAAAAGGAACCCAAATTAGTGGAGGTTTAAATGCGGTTATTCAAGAAGCAGAGGGCTTACAAATTGCACCGGTAAATTATGCTACCATCTTAAAAGGCAAGCAAATTGGCATCGTAAATGTAGCTGATTCGGCCGATGGTATACCTGTAGGTTTAGTCAGTTTTGTTAGAAGAGGAGGATTGTTTCAAGTTGAATTTTCGAGCGATGAACTTTCTTTTGGAAATGTGGCGCTTAAAATGGGCGTACCCAAATTGTACAACATCTACTCCGCAGGAATGAGCTACCATCAAAATGACTTCTTCTGGAATTATGGTTTAGGTTTAGGTACTGAGTTTTTGAATGCCAACAATCGACCATTCAATTCCGAATTGCTTTTTCATTGGCTCCACAAAAAAGTGAAAAGTTCTTTTTATCATTATGGCTTGGTAAAATATCAATTCTTAATGCAGAACAAAGCCCAACACAAATGGCGCATTTCCTATGGCCCTTCTCTCAATTTATTGGTTTTTGAAAACAAACTGACAAAACAAGGCAATTACGAAGATTTACCTCCCTACTCTTTCCTCAACACAAGGGCTTCTTCCATACGCTTTCAAGCTTGGGTAGGCTTTCGACTAGCTATTGGACTAAGAGATTTTTTATAAGATTTCCATTTTCTGATAAACAAAAAATTGGCTAAAACCCTTTTCAGACCTCCACTTCAAGATAAGTTTTAAATTTTTCAAAAAAAATTGTAATTCCTTTAGGGGTAAAACAAATGATGCTTGTCATACAAGAAACAACAACTCAATTTTATGAACAAGCATCAATTCATTTTAGTCAGTTTAGCGCTTTTAATTCCATTTATACTAAGCGCTCAAAAGCCAACACAAACCGTAAGAGGAAAAGTAATCGATACCGATACCAAAGCTGGTATTCCCTTTGCCAATGTGGTTATTTCAAATTCAGATCCTTTGTTGGGGACCACCACCGATATGGACGGAAATTTTAAAATTGAAGAAGTTCCAGTTGGTCGTTTAAACATTCAAGTTTCTTATGTGGGTTATGAATCGCTAAACCTTCCCAATGTTCTACTTATCTCTGGTAAAGAAAAAGTACTAACCATTGAGCTTCGTGAATCCTTTCATCAATTGGATGAAGTGGTCATTCAAGGCAGTAAAAAAACAGAAGCAAGCAACGAAATGGCCATGCTTTCTTCCAAGCAATTATCTGTAGAAGAGTCAAAACGACATGCCGGAGCCATCAGCGATCCCGCTCGTTTGGTATCTTCATTTGCAGGAGTTATTAATGAAGGAACAGGAAATAACGACATTATTGTTCGCGGAAACAACCCACGCTTTATACAATGGCGATTAGAAGGTGTTGAAATTCCCAACCCCAACCATTTTGCGGAAGAAGGTTTAACAGGAGGTCCGATTAATGCCTTGAACAGCAATTTGTTAGCCAATTCTGACTTTTACACAGGCGCTTTTGCACCGGAATATGGCAATGCCCTTTCAGGGATTTTTGACATGCGATTAAGAAAAGGAAACAATGAAAAAGCCGAATACAGTTTTGGACTTGGGGTTCTGGGAACCGACTTAACCGCAGAAGGCCCCCTGAAGAAAGACTATAATGGCAGTTATTTGGTAAACTATCGCTACTCTACATTAAGCTTACTAGATGAATTAGGAGTTGTAGACTTCGGCGGTGTACCCAAATATCAAGACCTCAATTTTAATGTTTTCTTACCTACCGAAAAAGCGGGTGTATTTTCTTTGTTTGGCTTAGGTGGAATAAGTGAAATAAACGGTGAAGAAACCAAAGAAGACAATGAAGATGTGGTGCTGGAAGAGTTTGTTCAAAATAGCAGTTTGGCCGTTGGAGGAATCAATCATTTTATGCCATTAGGTCCAAAAAGTTATTTGAAGAGTATTCTTTCATATTCTTCCACAAGTAGTGAATACACGGAAAAAAGACCCTATAAAACCGAATACAGAAAAGAGTTTGTGAATTCGAAATTAGACCGTTCAAGCATTCGTTTTGCCACCACGTTTAACCACAAATTAAATGCAAGACATCAATTTCAAACCGGAATTCGATTTGAAGAAAACTACTTTGACTACAACAGTCGTTATTACGAAATTCCTCAAGAAGCCTATTACATTGGTCAGCAAAATGATGGCTCAGCTGGAATTGCCAGAACTTTTGCAAGCTGGCAGTGGCGAATAACTGAACAATTAACAGCAGTCAATGGGCTTCATTTTTCTAAGAGTTCTTTAAACGATGAAATCGTTGTGGAACCGAGAGCTGCTTTGCGTTTTCAGTTTGATGAAACGCAAACCTTTACCGCAGGCTATGGATTACACAGTAAAATGGCCGGCTTACCTAACCACTTTGCAGCGGTACAAGATGCTAATAGCAATTATTCTTTTCCCAATAAAGACATGGAAATGCTAAAAGCTGCTCATTATGTTTTGGGCTATGAAAATGTGTTGACTAAAAATCTCTTTTTGAAGGTGGAAGCATACTACCAAAACTTATACGACATTCCGGTGGAGAAAAATATAAACAGCGATTTTTCAGTAATCAATCAAAGTGGCTCTTTTACGGATGTGGCTTTGGTAAACGAGGGTGAAGGCCGAAATATGGGCGTAGAAGTAACCTTGGAGCGCTTTTTCAATAAAGATTACTATTTCCTAATTACTGGTTCTGTGTACGATGCAGAATACAAAACCTACGCCGGAGAATGGAAAAAATCGAGATACAACGGAAATTACACGGCCAATATACTTGCCGGAAAGGAATTTAAGGTTGGCAAAGGCGATCACAAAACTTTGGCCTTAAACACCCGTGTTACCTTGTTAGGCGGAAGAAGATATACGCCAATAGATTTGGAAGCCTCTATTGCAGCCGGGGAAGAGGTAAATCCTGAAAATACGACTTACAGTAAAAAAGCTCCTGATGCTAGTTTTTTAAACTTGGCCATCAGCTATCGAGTAGAAAAACCCAAATTAAGTCATGAATTAAAACTTGATGTTCAGAACGTTTTGGGTTCAGAAACGCCTATTGATTACTATTTTAATGATGTTACCAATGAAGTGGAAAACATTCCGCAGCTCACTACTCTGCCTGTGATTAGTTATACCATTAGTTTTTAGTTTGTTGTTCCTGTAATTAGGATTCAAGCCGATAGCGTAAAAAACTATCGGCTTGTTTCTTTATTTTAGCAAGCAATAAATTGAAAAAACAAGATGCAAAACACCTATTCCTTCCCGCAGCCTCAAAATCCTCATTTTATCGAGTTCATCTACTTTCAAGGAATTATTTTACCTCATGAAATCAATCGAATCTTAGATTTTTGGGAAGAAGATCAAGTGGAAAAAGCCGAAGTAAGTGGGGCAAGCAAATACAAAGAAGATTTACGTCAAAGTAGTGTTATGCATTTGGATTATACCGCTCAAAACCATTGGTTGTTTGATCGTTTAGCGGGTATGTCACAAAAAGCAAATCAGGAACGTTATGGTTTTGACTTAAGTGGCTTTATGCAAGGCTTGCAATTAACGCGCTACGGGCAAGGTGACTTTTTTGATTGGCATTTAGATTTCGGCCCAGGAGAAATTTCAGACCGAAAACTCAGTTTAACCGTTCAACTTTCTGACCCTGATGAATATGAAGGAGGCGACTTACAGTTTATGATTAATCAGAATATTGTCACAGCTCCACGAGAAAAAGGAACAGCTATCGTCTTTCCTTCTTTTATCATGCATCGGGTAACGCCAATTACCAAAGGCAAACGCCAATCCATTGTGGCTTGGGCATCAGGTCCACCTTATCGCTAATAAATCTTTGGATTTGGAGTATTTCTTATTCAGGTCAGCATACAAATGGGATGAAAGACAAAAGCTAAAATATAGACTAGCTTTTTACTTTTATCCTTAAACTTTTACCTAAATACTATCTCATTCGATTTACCTTCCATTTACTACGCGTTTCAGAAGGTGTAACTGAGGCTGTTGTTTGCGTATTTTCTTCTACCAACTTCGCTGCCAAAAGCGCTGCAATTTCAGCTTCAGCTTCATTGCTTTCATCCAAATACTCTGGCTTAAAATGATGTTTTACAAAATTGGTATCAAAATTTCCACTGATAAAGGCATCGTGCTTTAGCGTAAACTTACAGAAGTCTAAAGTGGTTTGTACTCCACTAATTTGATACTCATCAATGGCACGTAACATGCGTTGTCTTGCCTCTTCTCGGTCTTTTCCAAAGGTTACCAACTTAGCAATCATCGGATCGTAATAAATGGGAATTTGCATTCCTTCTTCAAAACCATCATCTACTCGAACACCCAAACCTTGTGGACGAACATAGGTTTCTAAAGTTCCAATGTCTGGCAAGAAATTATTTTTAGGATCTTCTGCATAAACACGCACTTCAAAGGCATGACCTTGAATTTTTAAATCTTCTTGAGAAAAAGAAAGCTTCTCCCCTCTTGCAATGTTAATTTGCTCACGCACCAAATCAATGCCTGTAATTTGTTCCGTAACCGGATGCTCTACTTGCAAACGGGTGTTCATTTCTAAAAAGTAGAAATTGTGCTTTTCGTCCAACAAAAACTCTACGGTTCCTGCACCCACATAATTACAGCTTTTGGCTACTCCAACTGCTGCTTCACCCATTTCTTTTCTCAATTCGGGGGTTAAAACTGCTGAAGGCGCTTCTTCAATTACTTTTTGATGTCGACGTTGAATGGAACATTCACGCTCAAATAAATACACAATATTTCCATGGGTATCCGCCAAAATCTGAATTTCTATATGACGTGGAGAACCTACAAATCGCTCAATAAAAACAGCACCATCACCAAAAGCAGAAATAGCCTCAGAAACGGCACGGTCCATTTGTTCTTTAAAATCTTCCGCTTTTTCTACTATTCTCATTCCTTTTCCACCACCACCGGCAGAAGCTTTTACCAAAATGGGAAAACCCACCTCTGCCGCAATTTTTGCAGCCTCATCTACATCTGTTACTGCTTCATCTGTACCAGGCACCAAAGGAATGTTATACTCTTTTACTGCAGCTTTAGCCGCCAACTTGCTTCCCATTACTTCCATGGCTTCTGGTGAAGGACCAATTAAAGTAATACCGGCATCAGAAACCTTTCGTGCAAAATCTGCATTTTCAGACAAGAAACCATATCCCGGATGAATGCCATCTACTGATAACTCTTTACATACCTCAATGATTTTATCGCCCCTTAAATAAGATTCAGAAGATGCTGCGGGCCCAATACATACGGCTTCATCAGCAAATCGTACAAACAAAGCATCCCGATCAGCTTCTGAAAAAACGGCTACTGTACTGATTCCCATTTCTTTGGCCGTACGCATTACACGTAAGGCAATTTCTCCTCTATTGGCTACTAAAATCTTTTTCATAGGTATTTTTTGGCTTGGGCTAAATTAAGGAGATGTAAGGAGATGAAAAAAAATATTATACCGTATTAATTATTGGAAGTAACTATTTAAATCTTCAATTATGTCCTTAATCGCATTTCGATAATTATGAGAAGTAGCTTCTGCCATACTAGTTGAGTATACCGAAATCAATTCCTTTTTATTTTTGTATCCTTTATTCAATATATCACCTTCCTTGACATATGAAAATGAATTAGACTTAACTACTTTTCCTGAATTTTTAAGTTTATAAGATACACTTAGAGTAGACTCTGCAGGACCAGCATAATCGCCAAAGGAATAAAAATAAAAGAACAAAGCAAAGACACAAAAGCCCTGACTGTTGTATGGTCCTTTCGCACTAATTTGGTCTATGGAAACTTCCAAGTCATACTCTGAACCATTCAGGCTATCTACTTCAAAAATAGCTGACCTTCTGATATCTTTTAAAAGGTTTTGTTTAAAAGAGGTGTCAGGACTTGCAGCTAATGCATCTAATCCAAGACTACATTCTTTTTGAGCTTCCCAATAATTAAAAACTAAAAATGGGATTAAGAATGAGCCTTGATTTTCTACGGTTGTATATTTTGATAGTGCTGAATCAATTCTAACTGATGGTGAATTTATTAATAGACCCTCTTTCTTTTCACCCTTAGGGATTTCCGAAAGGTAAAAGATTGATTGCTTATTGGCAATCAAATTTTCTTGTATTTTTAATCTTGAAGTACAACTGCTAAATAACACTAGAGTTAAAAAGCTAAGCACAATATATTGCTTTAGTTTATTCATCTTTATATCTTAAATATTTTACCCTATCTCTGATAATTTTCTTTTGAATTTCATCTGTTGCAGCATCAATTGTTCTCTGATATGCATCAAGAATTTCGGTATCATCATAATTTAATTCGTAGTAACAATCCGCTTTAAGTAATAAAATATAAAAGCTAAATGCAGGGATTGAACAATCCTTTAAATTATTCAAACACGCTTCATATTTACCATACATGAAATTTTTAAAGCCTAAATAAAACTGATGAACTTTTAGAGTAGAATCATGCAAACTCAAGAACATTTTAGTTTCGTTCCACTTATTTTTCTTTAAAAAATAAGTTAAATGATATAATTTCTGCTCAATATCTTTTAGTTTGTATGGTTCTTTTTCAGTTTGTTCTACTTTCTTAAACGCGTAACTTCTTTTCAACACTGACCTATCTGCTCTATTTGCAATACGCTCGTACTTCTCATAATCGTAGATATAATAGCGATCTTTAAAGTCCTGCTGATATAGAAGAAAGGGTTGTAAAAAAAGGATTAATAAAAAATATAATCTTTTCAAGAAGCGAAATTGTAGATTTTCAATGCGTCAAATGTAAACATGAATTTATAAGTTTAAAATTTGAATAGTTTAACTTTCACTATCTTTAATTCAAAATTAAAATTATCTCACTTTTTAGTTTAGTAAATTCTTAAAATGCCTCAAAAAATCTTTTCCGAAGAACAACGCTTTTCCCAAAAGTGGCTATGGATTCTGCTTTTCGCCGCTCTGCTAGGTATGAGCTTAGCCTTTATTCAAGACTACAATACCTCTTCTAAATTTATTGCAAGCATGGTAGTTGGTTATACCGTGATTCTTTTAGTCATGCTTTTAATTTGGAGCTTAAAACTAAAAACGAGAATTGATGAAATAGGCATTCATGTCACTTTTTGGCCCATTATTAGAAAGGAAAAAATTTACAAATGGAATGATATTGAATCTGCTGAAGTTATCCAATACTCGCCTTTGAAAGATTATGGAGGATGGGGGTATCGTTATTCTCTTGGAAGTAAAGGAATCGCTATGAATGTAAAAGGAAACATGGGCATTAAAATTCATTTTAAAAGTGGGCGTCCACTATTAATTGGCACGCAGAAAGCCGAAGAAGCCAAAGCAATTATTAAACAGTATCTCACTCCAAACGCTCTTTAAATGCAACGTTTTTTTGCGGAAGAAATACAGCATCAAGAAGCCTTTTTAGATGCTGAAGAATCCAAACATTTGGTTAAAGTATTACGATTAAAAGCCAATGACCAAGTGGAACTGTTTGATGGGAATGGAAAGCTTTACTTGGCTGAAATTAGCCAGGCCAATCCAAAGAAATGCACTTTACACATTCTGGAAGAACTAGAAGCTGTAAGCAAAGATTTTGGAATTCACTTAGCGGTTGCACCCACAAAAAATTTAAGTCGTTGGGAGTTGTTTTTAGAAAAAGCAACGGAAATTGGCATTGATCGAATTACCCCCCTATTGTGCGACCATTCAGAGCGAAAAGTGCTAAAGCGAGACAGACAGTTACGCATTCTAAAAAGTGCGGTAAAACAATCGCAAAAGCTCATGCTTCCTCAATTGGACGAAATGATTTCCTTCAAAGAATTGATAAAAAACAGCAAATCTGAAGCAAAGTACATTGCCCACTGCGAAGAATCTGAAAGTAAAAAGCGGCTATTTTCAATTCATCCCAAAAATAAAAATGCCTTGATTTTAATTGGACCGGAAGGGGACTTTAGTCCTGAAGAAATAAAATTCGCCGAACAAAACGGCTTTCAATCCATTAGTATCAGTGAAAGTCGCTTAAGAACTGAAACTGCAGCATTAGTTGCTTTGCATACCTTACATTTGTCAAATGCGTAAAATCTTTGCCCTATTACTCATCGCTTTTAGTATTCAATTAAGTGCCCAAACCGGTAGCTTTCAAATTGCCGTTTTGAAATATCAAGGAGGTGGCGATTGGTATGCCAATTTAGAAACTAGTC
Organism: uncultured Flavobacteriales bacterium; assembly: GCA_964001305.1. Classification (GTDB taxonomy): domain Bacteria; phylum Bacteroidota; class Bacteroidia; order Flavobacteriales_E; family Vicingaceae; genus CAJXMH01. The sequence continues at coordinate 14,661 of CAXFAI010000043.1, read as the reverse complement.
TTCCCAATCTAATTGACTTTTGTAATCGTGAGTTGAATACTTCCATTTCAAAAGAACAGGCCATTGTAGAAGCAGGAAGTCGAGAAATTTACAATTACCCTTTTGTACACATGACCGGACATGGAAATGTGATTTTCTCGAATCAAGAGGCAGAAAATTTGCGCAACTATTTATTGGCAGGAGGCTTTTTGCATATTGATGACAACTATGGTATGGATCAATTCATTCGCCGTGAATTGAAAAAGGTTTTTCCCAATGAAGAATTGGTGGAAATTCCATTTAACCATCCCATTTATCATGCGGCGTATGATTACGGAAAAGGACTTCCCAAAGTGCATGAACACGATGAAAAACCGCCACAGGGTTTTGGAATTATAAAAGAAGGCAGATTGGTTTTATTTTATACTTACGAATCTGATTTGGGCGATGGCTGGGAGGATGCCGAAATTCACAATGATTCGGAAACCACAAGAAGAAAAGCCCTAGAAATGGGAGCCAATATTCTCGCTTTTGTATTCTTAGGAGAAAATGAACTACCCTAAAGAAGTTTGGGACTTTATTGCCCAAAATAAAACAGAAAACATAAACACCCTTGCCTTTAAGCTGAGCAAAAAAAACGATTGGCCAACAGACTTTATCTTGGCACAAGTAAATGGCATACAAAAGGGAAAAAAGAAGTTTCCAAGTCTCTTAGAAAAAATCATCTTCCCTCCTGCTAGAGCTCTGGAGCAAGCCTCATCTGAAGAAACAGCCTTTTACAAAGCGAGCTTAATGGAAGGAACTAGCCTTTGGGATTTAAGTGGCGGAATGGGCATAGATAGTTTTGCATTTTCAAAACGCTTTAAAAGCGTGAAATATGTTGAGCAGAATGAAACCTTAGTTTCCTTGGCCAAAGAAAATTATAATCGCTTAGAAGCTGAAAATATTCAGTGTATACATGAAAAAGCTGAAGATTTTCTGAGTAAAACTACAGCCAAAGCCGATTGGATTTACTTAGACCCTGACCGAAGAGAGAAAACAAAACGCTTGGTCAGCATTGAAGATTGCAGTCCTAATGTATTGAAAATACAAGAGTTGCTTTTAAAAAAGTCTAGCCGATTGATGATTAAGCTTTCTCCAATGTTAGATATTCAACAGGCTTTAAAGGGTTTACCGCATACTTATGAAGTAGTTATCGTTTCTGTAAAAAATGAATGCAAAGAGTTATTGTTTTTAATGGACCATGAAGTTCATCAAAACCCACTCATAAAAGCCATTCATTTACAATCTGGAAAAATGGAAAGCTTTTCTTTTCATTTTCAAGAAGAAAATGAAACACCGGTAGCTTACTCTGAACCTCTCCATTTTTTGTATGAACCCAATGCTTCGATTATGAAGTCAGGTGGGTTTCATGCATTGGCAAAACAATTCGGACTTTTAAAACTAGCTCCGAATACACACTTGTATACTTCAGAAGAAAAGCAGCCTGGCTTTCCCGGTAGAATAATAGCCATTGAAAGGGTAGAAAAACCTACTAAAGGCTTAATCAAAGCCGCTAATGTAGTGGTAAGAAATTTCCCGATGAAGCCAGAAGAAATCCGAAAAAAATACAAGATTGCTGAATCTAAGGATGTGTTTTGTTACGCTTGTACCTTGGCCAATAAAAAGCGAGCTTTTATCATTGGGAAAAGATGTTTTGACTAGGCTTTACTTCAGATAAATACTATCCCAATTTTTTCCCACATGTTTCTCAAACATGAAATAAGCAAAGGTGAATTTAATTTGATGAGAGTTCATAGAAACAGGGATAAGTGCTGTCTCTTGGGAAAACTCCGTAATGGCTAAGTTATATCGACCAGTAATTAAAAACTGATCCATGCGTATCCCAAGACCTACTGAGGCACTAAAATAAATGTCATTTAATTGTCTCTTGGAAGATTTAAATTCATTGGATGCTCCCACTTTAACACCTCTAAAAAAATAATTGGTAACTGATACTCCCCATAGTCCATATAACTTTTTCAAGTGAGCTACATAAGAAGCAGTATAGTCACCTTGATAAGAAACATAAGTAAGTTCAGAAAAAGTACCCGGTACACCGGAAGGTCGGGAAAAATAGTTGATATTTCCTCCACAGCGACAAAAACTAGCTTCCACCATAAAGCCATGTTCTAATTTTAAGTACGGGGTAAATTGATCTTTTGGAGGTCCAAACGCCCATTGGCCACCTAAGGCAAAACCTGGAAACAATTTCCCTTGAGAAATGATAATTTGATCATTCGGAAAATTGTTACTTAGCGTATATCTTGACCCAATTAAACTAGCATGAAAACCCATTTCATTTAATTGAGCTTGTGAAATTTGAGGAGTAGTACACAGTAATAATCCCAAACTAACTAAGAAATACAATCTAAATCGATTCAAAATGTGGAATAAGTCGATATTCAATGGGTTAAAGCTAATATTTATCATTCAAAAGTAATAAGCTTTCTTTACACGTTGTTTAATTTTTCCTTTAGTGGGCATACATTTTTTTTGGAAAAAAGATGAACAAAATTAATCTTCTATTTTTGCGGCTTACTTTTTGACATGGCATACGATTTTCATAAAAACAAAGAAACATACATTAACTATCAGCGAGAGAACGCATTAAATTATGTAATTCCCTTTATTGAACGTGCCTTACCCTTAAGAAAAGGAATGCGGGTGTTAGAAATTGGCTGCGCAGAAGGGGGAGTATTACAAGCTTTTATTCAAAAGGGCTGTCATGGGACTGGAATTGAACTTATGCCTGCCCGATATGAATCTGCTAAAGCACTATTAAAAGAGGAAATAGCAGCAGGCAACGCCACTTTATGTAATAAAAATATCTACGATGTAGATATAGAAACCGAATATCCAGAACGGTTTGACTTAATTGTTTTAAAGGATGTTATTGAACACATCCATGATCAAGATAAAGTTTTAAAGAAACTAAGAGATTTCTTGGTTCCGGGGGGACACATTTTCTTTGGTTTTCCTCCTTGGCAAATGCCATTTGGTGGACATCAACAGATTGCAAAAAGTAAAATACTTAGTCGTCTACCTTATTATCATCTGTTACCTATGTCGCTTTACAAGGGTATTTTGAAGTCCTTTGGAGAAACAAACCGTATAGTAGAGGACTTAGCAGAAATAAAAGAAACTGGTATAAGTATTGAACGTTTTGAAAAGTTGCTAAAAAAACATCACTACAAACAAGCAGTAAGGGAGTACTACTTGATAAACCCCATATATAAATACAAGTTTAACTTAAATGCTAAAGTTCAGAATCCAGCAATTTCTGCAATTCCATATCTGAGAAACTACTTAACCACTTGCATGTATTATTTGGTTCAAAAAGAAGAAGCCTAGTTCTTGGAATCGTTCTTATTTTTTAATTTTTGATATTCTCTTTCTACAGCACTATTGCTTCTAACATAAACACCTAAATAATGGGATGCAATTCCAATACCCCAACCTAAGGTTGCCCATATTGGCCAAATTCCATCATAATAACCATATCTTCCTCTTGTAAAATACCAAATTGCCCAAATAACGACATTCATGACTAGGTAAAAGCCAAAGTGTCTTTTAAAATTAACTCGTGCTTGAGCTTCTTGGTAAAGTTTTTCATCTGTTGAATTCATTGTAAATTGTATTTAGTTATTAAAAATTATTCGAAATCCTACATTCATTAAAAATCCGTTACAATAAATGGGCTCGCTAGGGATTTGATCAGCTGTGGCACCTGTTCCTACACCTCCAGCTTCTATAAAATAGCAAAAACTATCTATGAAGTAAAACTCAAATCCGAAGAGACCATATCCTCCAAAGACAAAATTTTCATCCGAAAATTTGTCATTTGGAATTAAGCCTATTACTCCACCTTCACCATAAAGCGCAACTTTCTCATGAATCTTAGCCCGATGTCCAAAAACACCTAAACTAAGATTCAAATAGGGTGTCCATACTTCCTTAACCTCTTTCTTATCAATGTGTTGAAGATATTGTTTATTCGCTCTTAATCTTAACGCTATGCTTTCTTTAAACAAATAAGGACTTGTGATTTGTATCCCTAATCCAAAATCTTGTTGATATTCACTGAGTTGAAATCCAACTTCAAAACCTTTTTCTTGTGCTTGTAGTGAATTAACAAAAAGAAAGATTCCTAAAAGTGCGATAAAAAAAGACTGCATCTTATTGTTTCTTTTTAAGATTCATTTCAAAAAATGGAAATAGATTTCCATTCATATCAAAAACACCAACTTCATTCCAAGTGGTTTCGGTAAGGATAATTGTGTATACTATAGTTCCCTTTTCCGTTTGAATTCTCCATTCCCAACTTCCATCCTCTTTTTGATTTAATTGATAAACACCTCTTTTCCCATCTCCTAAGAAACTACTCATTGAATAGGTGTTTGCAGTATCCGCTGTAATTATAGCTAAAGCATCGTGAATGATTTGACCATTGGCATATCCTTTACCATGTATTAAAAGAGCTGTTGAATCCAATTGATAGCTAATCACTTCCTTTTGGGTAAAGGTTTCTTTTTGGCGACTTGTGCGATTGAACATCCATCCACTTCCTTCCCACTCACCAAGCATCAGCTCCAAGGTTTTCATTTGACTTTTATGCTCAGTATTATAGTATGACTCCTGAGCAAAATTGCTGCTTGTTACAATAAAGATGAAAAGCATTAAGCTTAAAATTTCCTTTTTCATGTAATTTAAGATTGGTTAATATATGTTTTTAAATGATTGACATATTGTTCGAATGCCCGGGTTCCTTGTCTTGTTTTACGACATGAGGTATTAGGTCTTTTTCCTTTAAAAGACTTAACTATAGAAATGTAACCTGCTTTTTCCAGTTTATCGAGTTGAACACTTAAGTTACCCGACGTAGCCGCTGTTTTTTCTTTCAAATAAGTAAAGTCAGCTTCTTCCACATTCATAAGGATGGACATAATGGCCAGACGCAATTGAGAGTGTAAAAGCGGATCTAAGGATTTAAACATGAGCCTTCGATTTAGCTAATAAATGCCCTGGTATAATGTAAGATGCAATAATGGCTAATGAAATTAAAATAAGCTGGACATGAAAGGGCACAAAAAAAGCATACAGTCCTATTAGCCAGCTTGCTACTGCTCCAATCATTAATGGCTTAAATTTCAGTATTCCTCCACTTACAAATGTTCCTAAACCATATAAGATGATAATAATGGGATAAACTTTCTGAGGGCCTAGCTTAACCATTCCAATTAATACCAACAATAAACTAACTACAAATGCAGTCCATAAGTAGCTAAGCGCTCGGTCTACAAATGTTTTTACCCTGACTTTCTTTCGTTTTCTAGCGCTTATCACTCCAGTAAAAACGCCTCCTAAAGTCATCAAAATAGGCCAAACAATCCAATGTTGTGTCGTATCTGTATATTGCAGTAAATAGTAGTTCACTGCAGCAGCAAGAACGACCAGCCAACCCCACAATAAATAAAATACACTCCCCTCACTAATTCTTACTTTGGTGTTAGCAATCATTTCTGTGATTAGCTGAAGTTGCTCTTTATGATTTTGTTCCATGACTTATAAATTTACTTCAAATATAAACAAGTTTATGTTATAAACCTTACTCAAAAAAAGAAACCTCCAAAATTGTGGAGGTTTCCTTTATATTAAGCTAATACCTCTTTTACTTTATCTGCAGCTTCTTGCAATAAAATAGCTGAGTGAACTTTAAGTCCAGACTCATCAATAATTTGTTTTGCTTCTTCAGCATTTGTACCTTGAAGTCTCACAATAATCGGCACAGGAATATCTCCTATGTTCTTGTAAGCATCAACTACTCCTTGAGCTACACGGTCACATCGTACAATTCCACCAAAAATATTCACCAAAATAGCTTCTACTTTCTCATCTTTTAAGATCATTCGAAATGCCTTCTCTACCCTTTCAGCATCAGCTGTTCCTCCAACATCAAGAAAGTTTGCTGGATTACCACCACTTAGTTTAATTATGTCCATGGTAGCCATTGCCAATCCAGCCCCGTTTACCATACAACCAACATTTCCATCGAGGTTTACATAACTCAAACCTGCTTCACCAGCTTCCACTTCAGTTGGATCTTCTTCACGCTTATCTCTCATTTCAGCTAAATCCTTATGACGGAAAAGCGCATTATCATCAAGAGTTACTTTAGAGTCAACTGCGATGATTTTATCATCAGAGGTTTTCAAAACTGGATTAATCTCAAATAAGCTAGAGTCTGTGTTTTCGTATGCCTTATACAAAGCAAATACAAATTTCACCATTTGCTTAAATGCCATTCCAGAAAGGCCTAGATTAAAAGCAATTTTTCTTGCTTGAAAACCTTGTAAACCAACAGCAGGGTCAATTTCTTCTGTAAAAATTAAGTGAGGTGTATCTTCAGCTACTTGTTCAATATCCATTCCACCCTCCGTAGAATACATAATCATATTTCTACCACTTGCTCTGTTCAAAAGAACACTCATATAATACTCTTCTGGCTCAGAATCACCCGGATAATAAACATCTTGAGCAATTAACACTTGATGAACCTTCTTACCCTCTTTAGAAGTTTGTGGTGTTACCAATTGCATTCCAATGATTTGGTCAGCAATACTTTTTACCTCTTCTAACGATTTAGCAAGTTTTACACCACCACCTTTGCCGCGACCACCGGCATGGATTTGAGCTTTTACAACCCACCAATCAGTGCCTGTTTGCTCATTTAATTTTTTAGCTGCTTCAACGGCTTCTTCAGGAGTTGATGCAACAATGCCTTCTTGTATAGCAACTCCAAAGCTTTTTAGAGTTTCTTTTGCTTGATATTCATGAATATTCATGTAGAATTTTTTAAATTTCAGAATTGAATCCCAAAAGTAATTGATTTGAAAGCAAATTAAAAGCGCTATTTCCTCTTTAAAGATGAAAAATATTCGTCTAATTTAGCTTACCTATGATTACAGCAAAAGGCATTGAAAAAAAATTTGGCGACTTAACTGTTTTAAAGGGTATTGACTTAGAAGTTAAAACAGCTGAAATTGTAGCCATTGTTGGCAGTTCGGGTGCCGGTAAAACAACCCTTTTACAAGTATTAAGCAGTTTAGATCAAGCTGATCAAGGGAACATTTTTTACAATGGGACCGATATCACAAAGCTAAACCCAAATAAGTTAGCAGAATTTAGAAACAAGAATATTGGCTTTGTCTTTCAATTTCATCATTTGCTGCCTGAGTTTTCAGCATTAGAAAATGTAGAATTGCCTGCTCTAATTGCTGGGGATTCGAAACAAGTTGCAGAAAAAAAAGCGAGAAACCTTTTAGAAAAAATGGGACTTTCTAATCGTTTGCATCATAAACCTTCTGAATTATCGGGAGGTGAACAACAGCGAGTGGCTACAGCCAGAGCACTTATAAATCAACCCAAAGTAATTTTTGCAGATGAACCTTCGGGTAATTTAGATTCTGAAAATGCGGATAAACTTCATCAATTATTTTTTGAATTAAGAGATGAATTCAGTCAAACATTTGTCATTGTGACTCATAACTTAGATTTAGCTAAAGCTTGTGATCGGACTTTTGAAATGAAAGATGGCAGTATGTTTTAACCATATCTATCTATGAGTTTTAATATTCTTATTTTTGAGTAAACAATTTAAACCTTAATTATTATGTTAAAGAAAATTACAACTTCAATATTGCTTGTGTTTTTAACCATTGGGTTAAATGCTCAAACATTTGTACAAGAAGACTTTAGCACTTTTACCGACTCTATATTGCCACCTGTAGGCTCAGCATGGAAAAATGTAGATAGCACTGCTAATTTAAATGGCCAAGTTTGGCGATTTGATGATCCTGACAATAGATTGGCAGGAGCCCAAAACACCTTAATAGATACGGCCTTTGCTATAATTGACAGCGATTGGTATGGAACAGGCAACTTTCAAAAAACAACTTTAAGTAGTCCTACTTTTAATCCAGGTAATGCTACAGTGGTGAAGTTGGAGTTTGATCATGCTCACATTCCATTCGGAACTGATACCGCTCTAGTTGAAGTATTTGATGGTACCAGCTGGACAACAGTTGCAGATTACTCCACAATTGCCCATGGAACTGCAGCAAGTCCAATTCCTGTGCATGAATCAATCGATATTTCAGCACAAGTAGTAGGAAAATCGAGTGCACAAGTTCGATTTTACTTTCATGGCTCTTATGATTACTATTGGATGGTTGATAATGTTGAAATTTTTCAACCAACCCCTGATGATATTAAATTGATTTCTATTGATTCTTTAAAAGCCTCTTGTGGTCTTACATCTACTGAATCAATTATTGTAACATTTACCAACGCAGGAAGTAATGCTATTAATCGGGTACCTTTAAATTATTCCATAAATGGTGGTACTGTAGTTGCTGAAACATATAATGGCAATGTTTTACCAAATGACACTATACAATATACGTTTACTACAACTGCAGATTTTTCAGTTATTGGAAGTTATTCTATTACCGCCTACTCCAGCTTTAGAGGAGATATCAATTTAGCGAATGATACAGTTAGGGGCACTGCAATTCAAAAGAATAGCATTGCTACCTTCCCATACTTTGAAAATTTTGAAAATGGCTCTGGTGGTTGGTCAAGTGGAGGAACAAACAATTCTTGGGCGCTAGGTGCTCCTGCCAGCTCAGTAATCAATTCAGCTTATTCAGGGACACAAGCTTGGGTAACTAACCTAAGTGGAGCATATAATAATAATGAAGATTCATATGTTATTAGTCCATGCTTTGACTTTACCAATATTGCCGCTCCTCAATTTAAAGCTAGAATTTGGATTGAAAATGAAACTTCTTGGGATGGGACTGTTTTACAAGCATCTGTTGACGGAGGTATAAGTTGGCAAAAAGTGGGAAGCTTTGGCGATCCTAATAATTGGTATAACGACAACAGCATTGGAGGACTAACAAATCTTGAACCTTCACAAGAAGGATGGTCAAGTTTAGGTGGCTCATGGGTATTAGCAGAGCATGATCTAACTGGTTTAGGCGGACAACCATCAGTCGAATTGCGTTTTGCACATGGTACTGATGGATCTGTTATAGAAGATGGATTCGCCTTTGATGATGTTTTAATTCAAGATGCCCCTGCTTTAGATGCAGGAATTGTAGCCATTGTTCAGCCTGTTACTTCATGTGGCTTAGGGGTAAATGATTCTGTAAAAATTGCTGTATCAAATTTTGGAAGTTCTGTAATTACCAATTTAAATGTTGCGTATAGTTTGAATGGAGGTATTGCAGCGAATGGAACCATAAGCGGCCCTATTAACCCAGGAGACACCGTTATTTATACCTTTAATCAAACGGTTAATTTAAGTGCAATCGGGAATTATACCATACAAAGTTATTCGAGCTTAGTAGGTGATAATAATGTAACTAACGACACCAGTACAGCTGTTTTTGAGAATATTGCTGTAATCAGTCAATTCCCTTATACAGAAGGATTTGAAAATGGCACTGGTGGCTGGACCACTAGTGGTGCCAATTCATCTTGGTCTCATGGGACACCGGCAGCTTCATACATTACCTCCGCGGCTACAGGTTCTTTTTCATGGGTTACCAACCTAAGTGGTAATTATAATAACAATGAATTCTCTTACCTAGAGTCTCCTTGTTTTGATCTTTCTACTTATACGGTGGACCCAACCATTTCTTTTTCACATATGTTTAACACAGAATCTTGTTGTGATGAAGGGTGGCTAGAAGTTTCAATTGATGGCGGACAAACATGGAATAAAGTGACTGCAAGTCCAAGCGCAGTAAATTGGTACAATGATTTATCTAATCAATGGTGGGATGGAAATCATGCCGCTGGATCAGGTGTATGGCAAACCACATCAAATCAATTAACAGGAGCAGCTGGGAGTTCAAGTGTTAAAGTTCGCTTTGTCTTTAGTTCTGATGGTAGTGTTATTAATGAAGGATTTGGCATAGATAATTTTTCAATTATACCACCTTCAGCTAGCGATGCTGGAATAGCTTCAATCATAAAACCAACTGATGGCTGTGCTTTAGGCAATGCGGATAGTGTTTCTGTTAATATAACAAATGCCGGCACTGCTGCCATGAGCAATGTAACCATTTCTTATCAACTAAATGGTGGTGCTGCAGTATCGCAAACAATTCCAGGTCCAATCAATTCAGGAGATACGATTCCTTTTACATTTAATACAACGGTTAATTTATCAACCTTTGGTACATACAACCTAGTAGTTTATGTTACACTTGCGAATGATGTAAACCAAATAAATGATACTATAAGATCAACCTTCCAGAATATTCCTCTTGTATCAACTTTACCTTATTCAGAGGGGTTTGAATCCGGCCCAGGTGGATGGACAACTTACGGAGCTAATTCTTCATGGAGTCATGGAACGCCTGCTGCTTCTTATATTACTTCAGCAGCCGCCGGAACTGGAGCTTGGGTTACCAACCTGCTAGGAGATTATAATAACAACGAGCTTGCTTATTTAGAGTCTCCTTGTTTTGACTTCTCAACATATACAGTTGATCCAATTATTTCATTTTCACATATTTTCAATACAGAGTCTTGTTGTGATGAAGGATGGGTGGAAGTATCCACAAATGCGGGACAAACTTGGAACAAGCTTATTGCCGCACCAAATGCCATTAATTGGTATAATGATCTTACGAATGAATGGTGGGATGGAGATCATGTAGCAGGTGCTGGAGTTTGGCACATAGCATCTAACCAGCTAACAGGTGTTGCAGGTAGTTCTAGTGTTAAAATTAGATTTGTATTTAGTTCAGATGGGAGTGTAATTAATGATGGATTTGGAGTAGATAACTTCAATATTGCACCTCCATCCCCTGATGATGCGGCTATTGTATCAATGGTTTCACCAATTAGTGGTTGTGGCTTTAGCAATTCTGATAGTGTACGAGTAAGATTTGCAAATACAGGTGTCAATACTTTTAATACAATTGACTTGAGCTACTCTGTAAATGGAGGAGCATTTGTAACTGAAACTTATAATGGAACTGTATTATCTGGAGATACTTTAGTTTATACCTTTAATACTACAGTTAATCTATCAAACCCAGGGAACTACAGTTTTACATTAAGCTGTGACTTAGTAGGAGATGGAAATGTTATTAATGATAGTCTTAGAAATATCAATATTCTTAATAGTTTACAGACATTGCCATACAATGAAGATTTTGACATTTTGCCTTCAGGTCAAAGTGGTGTATTTGCTAATGGTTGGGAAGGTACATCAAGTTCACCAAACTACCAATGGTTAAGTAATATCGGTGGAACTACTTCTGGTGCAACAGGTCCAATAGGAGATGCCACTACAGGCTCAACGACCTATATGTATACAGAAGCTTCTTCTCCGGCTGCTTTAGGTGACACAGCTATACTAACATCTCCTTGTGTTGATTTAACGAATAATTCAGGAAATCTAACTTTACTTTACAATTACCATATGTACGGTGTAGATATCCAAACTTTATTTGTTGATGTTGATTCAGCAGGAACTTGGGTAAATGTTGACACTATTGTAGGGCAGAAACAATCAGCAAATGCTGATCCTTATCAATTTAAAATTATTCCAATTAGCCAGTTCTCTAGCTTAAGTGAATTAAGAGTTCGATTTTGGACTGTAAGAGGAAATAGTTATGATGGCGATGTTGCTATTGATGATGTTAGAATTACTGATATCCCAGTTGGCTTAGAGAGTCGCTCAATTGAAAATGATTATGCAATTTTCCCTAACCCTTCAAACGGTCAGTTTACCTTATTACTAAATAACACGAATCAATTTGAGCGAATTGAATTGAAAGATGTTACCGGAAAATTAGTTTATGACTTTAATCTAAATACATCTACAAATCGATTAGAAATTGATTTAAATCATTTAGAAAAAGGGGTTTATATTATGAATGTAATTGGAGAGCATTCAATTCAATCTGAAAAGATTATCATTCAATAAAACAACTAATAGTTCACAAAAAAGCCCCCTTGAAAATTCAAGGGGACTTTTTTATTAAAAACAGGTAAGTAAGCCAGGTTCTGTTCAAAAGCATTGCTTTTGCTTTATCATTTATCTAAGCAGTCTACCCTCCGGAAAAGCGAGCCACTTTAACTCCGGTTTATTTGACCTTTCAGCCCGTAAGGTTTTCCTAGCCTCTTTTGTTACCTCAAGAGCGGTGAGCTCTTACCTCACCATTTCACCATTGCTTGCTTTAAAAAGCGTCAGCTGTTTATTTTCTGTGGCACTATCTGTTTCCTTTCGGAACCCTTGTTTTCACAAGGTACGGTGCTCTGTGCTGCCCGGACTTTCCTCCACGCAAAGCGCAGCGATAAAGTTACCTGCTTTGCAAAGTTAGTGCTTTAGACCTTTGCCTAAGCCATGAATAATAATTTCAGTCGCACCTTGTCCAAATCGTTGATAGTTGGCATCAAAAAACTCAATATGCGGGTATTCATATCGAAGCATCTTACGAAGTTCATCTCTTAAAATACCACTACCCATCCCATGTATGAAAACCATTTTCCGAACTCTTGCAATACTTGCTTTCTGGATTGCTTTTCTACAAAAATCCAATTGGAATAATAAAGCTGACTCTCCTTTCTTTAAACGATGGTTAGGCAATAGCTCTTCCATATGCAAGTCAATTTCAGGAATTGCTCCTTTTAATTGAACCCTTGGTTCATAGGCAAATTCAATATCCTCTTTAAAAGTACTAGCAGGATATGTATATGTCTTGGTAAAATGAGTTGAATTTCCTTCTTTGTTTATAAGTACAAGTTGGTGTTTTTTAAAAGGATACTCAAATCCGTCTGTACACTCTAAGAAATACCAATCATCTTTAATTCGACGAATTACTCCTTCCAGGTTTTCATCAACAGCCTTTACATACGAACCAACTAAAATCTCCATTGCTTTTGATTACTTTGCAAAAATATAATTGCTCAAGCTATGAACAACCCTTGGAAGGTAAAAAGAAAAGAAACTGTCTATGAAAACCCATGGATTAAAGTTGAAAATCATGAAGTTTTAAATCCTGCTGGGAATGATGGCATATACGGGACTGTTCATTTCAAAAATATTGCTATTGGTGTAATTCCAATAACTGATCAACTAGAAACCTTTTTAGTGGGTCAATGGAGATTCCCCTTAAACCAATACAGTTGGGAAATTCCCGAAGGTGGCGGAAAATGGGGCATTGATCCGCTTGAATCAGCTAAGAGAGAACTAAGAGAAGAAACAGGCTTGGTTGCTCAAAAGTGGGAAGAAACAATTCGAATACATACCAGTAATTCTGTTGCAGATGAAATTGGCATGATCTATTTAGCTCGTGATTTAGAGCAATTTGAAGCTCAGCCTGACGAGGATGAAGTACTTGAAATTAAGAAATTGCCCATTCGTGATGCTATTCAAATGGTATTAGATGGGAATATTACAGATAGTTTAAGTGTTGCCGGTTTATTAAAAGTTAATCACCTTATTCAAAGCAACCAACTTTAATAAGCGAACCAATCAACCCTCAATTTATTGTTTTCTAAAAGGAGGGCAGGTAAAGGAGCCTTAATACAATTGAGTAAGAATAATGTCGTTTTCAACCACTTTTTTTTGGTTTGGATTCTTTCAAAATTAACGTCCGGTCCCAAATACCATTGCTTTCTATGGGAATTATAGGGTGAATGAACCTCGTTTTTTTGGGCATATAACATGTGATCAGCGCCATAGCCAACAGCTAGATTTAACCACTTAAGTTTAAAATCTGTTGATAGTGAGTTTAGATTGAATGAAGCCCAATACGTTTGACCGTTATAATCTTTCAAAACACCTTGAAGTTCATTTTCACCAAATAAGTCAGGTCTTAATTCTCGTATTGAAGTTGGAGAATAACTAAACTTTAAATGTAAAATTTGTTTTTGCCATAATTTCTCTTGGACTAAAAACAAACCAATTCCTGAAGTATTTGCGACAAAATCACCCCAAGAAAACCCCCATTCCTCGCTATAAGCATCAAAAATTTCAATGGTTGATAAAAACAAGAATGCTCCTCCGCTACCATACCAAACAGATTTTTCTTTTTCATATCCAGCCCAATAAAATAAGGCCGAGCTAGCTCTGCTTAAGGTGTAGGTAGAATAAGCATGTCCCACTTTATCTAACTGACTCCACTGGGCATTATCATTAAAAAAATGGAACTCACTTTTAGGGTAATCTTTATACCAAAGCTGATTTAGGCCTACTAATGAAACTGAGTAAGATGCAAGTGTTCCATAGCTTACTAATTTCTTTCTAAACTTCAATGAGTCGGAGTTTTGAGCAGAAAGCAAGCTTGTGCCAAAAAGCAAGAGGAATGGTAAAATTCTAAAACCAACTTTTTGGTTCTTTACCCACAAATACACCGTCTTTATTGGTTTCAATAGGAAATATTTTAAGTGGAGTTCGTTCTCCGTCTATTCCAAGAGCAAATTTATACTTATGAATTGGACATTCAACAATGCCATCTTGACACTTTCCACCGATAAAAGAATAACCCTTATGTGGACAACGATCGGCAAAAGCAAAAAATTGATTTTTGCTGAAAACAACACAAACAAATT
>CAXFAI010000042.1:0-194865 GCA_964001305.1 uncultured Flavobacteriales bacterium | reverse complement strand
AGCGCTACTTTTTGTAAGTATACTGTTTGCATTTTGCGTCAGTTACGCCCAATTTCAATTGAATACGGTTCCACCTTTGAATGGAGGAAACGGTACTCAGGGAATTGTCTTTGGAATCCGCTCGGTTCAAACCGTGATTTTAGATTCTATTTATTGTACCTTTAATGCAACAGGTAATACTGATGTTTGGTACACAGCAACAGATACTGTTGGTCCACCTAATATAAGTACAGCTAATGGCTGGACGCAAATTGGAACTGCAACCATTTCCACGGGTGCAAATGGAGCCGGTTCAATTACCGCTATTCCATTAGGAATAGGTATTACATTAATTCCAGGTACAAATTATCGATTTTTTGTAAATGGAAATATAGGAGCTCCGGTTGCATACACAACTGGTACTGCAGGTGCTGCCGCTCCTTTTACTGATGGAATTGTAACCATAGAAACCGGTAATTTAATTGGGTATGGTGGTCCTATGCCAAATCCAAACTTTCATCCAAGACAATTTAATGGAGGAGTTAAGTACTCTATCCTGGGAGGAACAAATGATGCAGCAGTATTGTCAATAGATTCTCCAGCTGTTTATTGTGGTGGTTCTCAGAATGTATATGCAACTGTTGCAAATTTTGGAGCAAATCAAATTGATTCAGTAACTGTGAATTGGGAAGTAAATGGAGTGGCACAACCATCTATAAAGTATATTGGTTTGTTAGATACTTTAAATGGGGCAGGTTCTCACACAGCACAAATCATGTTAGGAAGCTACAATTTCCCATCAGGATTAAATGATTTGAAGGTTTATACCTCAGATCCGAATGGAGTAGCTGATACCTCTAATTTTAATGATACGGTAAGTGTTAAAACAGGACCTTCATTATCAGGAAACTTTACTGTTAATCCTGCTTTAGCAACAGGAGGAACTAATTTCAATAATATTCTAGATATGAATACGGCCTTGAATACCTTTGGTGTTTGTGGCCCTGTAACCGTAACAGTAAGTAACTTTTTATATGATAATCAATACATTAATCTATCAAGTGTTCCAGGTTTAAGTTCTGTGAATACCTTAACGATTGATGGAGGAGATTCATCAGCCACTTTTGTAAGAAACAATGGTAATCAGTTTGCTGCAATGACCTTTGATAATGTAGATTATGTAACAGTAAGAAACATCAGTTTTGAATCTACTGATCCATCAGCAGCAGCTGCTGCATTATTTAGAAATGCGAATCACAATACCTTGAGTAATTGTCAATTAATAGTTGATGCTAGTTCAACTTTGTCAGCTGTTAGTAACACAGTAATGTCATCCTCAAATTCAAGTTTGTCAACAGGAGCTGTAGCTAACTACAATACCATTTCGAATAATAAGATGATAGGGGGTTATTATGGATTTTATCTGTATGGTTCTACTTCACAATTGTTGGTGAATAACAGAGTGATGAATAATGATATAGATTCAGTTTATTATTATGGAATGCTGGCGTATTATAATGATTCATTGGAGTTTATTGGAAATGATATCGATCAGACCCAACGAAACAATTTAAATGGTGATGGAACTTATATTTATTATACCAACAATGTAGTATTTGAGGGTAATAATATCTTGGCTGAAGATTATGGAGCCTATTTCTATAACTTCAATACGTATGCGCCTATCAATAGAAGATATCGCATTGTTAACAACATGATATCTTCAAATACAGATTATGGAGTGTACATGTATTATGTTGATTCTGTAGATATATGGCATAATACTTTCCAAGCATTGGGAACTGTAAATCCTGCCCTTCAAATTGGAGGAACGACGACGAATCCGGTATCAGGCTTTGATGTTAGAAATAATATATTCAGTTCATTAACAACAGAAGCATTTGAAACGATTAATATGATCGATACCATTTTTATCAAGTTTGATAATAATTTATTCTATACGACTGGAACGAACTTAATCAATATTGCAGGTACTCAGTATACTAGTTTAACAGCTTATCAGACTGCACAACCCTTGTTTAATATTGGATCTCTAGAAGGAGACCCACAATTTGCATCAACTACCAATTTACATATTGTTGGGGCATTTGTGAATGACAATGGAGATAACTCAACAGGAGTAATGACAGATATTGATGGAGATGTACGTCCGATGGCAGGCTCAACAACTGTAGATATTGGAGCTGATGAATTTGATCCCCCGAATTGTCCTCCACCAGCGAATCTTGGAGCGTCTAATAAAACACTCACTACAGTTGATATATTTTGGGATGGACAAGGTGGTTCATACCAGTATGAAGTATTACCAATAGGAAGTCCACAAGGTAGCGGTACTTCAGCGATTACTAGTCAGGATTCTGTTACAGTTACGGGTTTAACACCTAGTACTTCTTATACTTATTACGTAAGAGAAATTTGTGGTAGAGGGGATACTTCTCTATGGATTGGTCCATTTACATTTAGTACTGCAGTGGGTGTGCCATTTTTTGAAGACTTTGAAACATTTACGGCAGGAACTTTTGCTAATCCCTGGCCAAGAGATTGGACATCTACAACAACTACAGACCCAAATTGGGAGTCTGAAGTTGCAAATAATGGAAATAATGTAAATTCAGTAGGAACTGGACCATTATGGGATCACACGCATTTTGGTGGACCTACCAATGGAATGTACATGTACATGGAAACATCTTCAGGAACTGTTGGAGATACCGCAGATTTTATTTCTCCCCTGATTTATGTAGACCCAAGTCAAAATGTATTGCTTTTATCTTATTGGTATTTCAATCATGGTTCTTTGATTGATAGAATGGATGTAGTTGTTGATACCAATGGTGTTGAAAATGTTGTTGCTTCATATGTGGGTCAACAACAAACTAGTCAATCAGATCCATGGGCCTACGATGAAATCTTTTTAACAGGATACGCAGGTAAATCAATTCAAGTTAAATTTAGAGGTGTGAATGTTGCTTGTTGTGACGGAGATATTGCAATAGATGATATTGCATTAGATGTGCTTCCTCCTTTAAATGCAGGAGTTGTATCAATACTAAACCCCCAATTGCCAATTTGTCAAGGCACAGTGACTCCAGTAGTTGGAGTAAAAAACTTAGGAACTGATACTTTAAATTCTGTAAAAGTATACTGGGATATAAATGGAATGTTAGATTCAGTAACCTATACAGGAACCATACTGCCGGGTGATACAGCAGCTGTCGCTCTTAATAATGTGACATTTGCGAATGGTACATTGTACGACATTCATTTATATTCAGGAAGTCCTAATAATATGGTTGATCCAATAACTGATGATGATTCATTGTCTATTCTTGGTTTAAGAACTGGATTGTCGGGGAACTTTACCATTGATGCAGGTGCTGCAGCAAGTGGTACAAATTGGCAATCATTCACAGATTTTGCGAATGATGTAAATAATTTTGGATTATGTGGTCCAATAGTAGTTGATGTAGCCACAGGCTCAGGTCCATATAATGAGCAAATTGAATTGAACGAAGTGAATGGTTCAAGTTCAGTAAATACGATTACAATTAACGGTCATGGAGAGACTTTGGCATTTGGTTCAACAAATACAAATCAAAGAGCCGTACTTACTTTTAATGGAACTTCATGGGTGCGTGTTGATAGTTTGAATATTGATGGTACCGGTGGTACATATGGATGGGGTATTCAAAACTTTAGCGGAGCTCACCATATTCATATTTCTAATTCCACAATTGACGTTGGAGTTCAAAATACTTCAACATTCTTTAGCGGAATTGTAAACTCAGGTTCTAGAACTAGCCCTACTACTTCTGGTGGAAGTATGCATGATATATTGATTGATAATTGTACGATAATAGGAGGTTATTATGGAATTACATCTTATGGTAACACCTCATCTCCTGATCAGTATAATTTTGCAGTAACGAATTGTACCATAGAAGATGCTTATGCTTATAGTACATATTTTCAATATACGGATTCAGTTATAATTGCAAATAATGATATCTCGAGACCCAATAAAACAAGTGTTACAACCTTTTATGGAGTTTATGTTGGTACAAGCTGTGAGAAAGTCCTAGTAAATGCAAACGCAATTCATAACTCTCACGGAAGTGCAACTTCATTGACTGGTACGAGTTACCCAATTTATATTTCATCTGACGCAGTTTCGGGTGCCGAGAATTTAGTATCAAATAATTTGATTTATGATATTAATAGCAATGGAACCATCTATGGAATTTATGATTTAGGGGCTAATTATACTAGTCATATTAATAATACTATCTCTTTAGACCATGCAACTTCTACAGGTGGTACAACAAGAGGAATATACCAGTCATCAGCTTCTACAAATTCAAGTTTTATAAACAATATCATTTCAATTACACGAGGTGGTTCGTCTACTATGCATGGTATATACCTGAATAGTGCTGCAACATCAATGATAGTTGATTATAATGATGTTTATATTAATAACCCTAGTGCAACAACTTACTACGGATATTATGGTGGAAATGAAGCAACTTTGCTTGATTGGCAGACAAATACACCAAATGGTGCTAATAGTTATGATGTTGATCCAAAATTTGTAAATCTGGCTATTTTTGATCTTACACCTAGCCAAGGATTAATTAATAACGTAGGTTTTGCAAATGCAATAGTAACTTCAGATTATTTTGGAACAGCTAGAGCCTCGGTGCCAGATTTAGGAGCAATTGAATTTACACCACCAGCTTCTGAAAATCTTGGGATTACAAATTTCATAGAGCCAACGATAAACGCAGATAGCTGTTATGGAGCTAATGAGGATGTAATTGTTGAATTAATAAATGCAGGTGGTGTTGCGCTTGACTTTGCTACCACACCCGCTACAATTTCTGTTACAGTTTCTGGTGTAAGTACACAGTCCATTAGTACTACAATTAATAATAATAGTGCTAATGGGGGTAATCCGCTGCCAATTGGAGCAACTATTAACTTGAATGTTGGATCAATTAATATGACTGTTGCAGGGAACTATGAATTAAACGGACAAATAACAATGACTGCTGATACCTTCCCTAATAATGACACATTAACTGCAAGCTTAATGTTACCTCAAACTACGGGAGGTACAATTGCAGGCTCCGACACAATATGTTCAGGAGACACAATTGTCTTAAAGGCTGAAAATTATTTTGGACAGTTACAGTGGCAAACTTCACCGAATGGTGCAACTTGGACTAATGTTACAGGTGCAACAACAAATGAGTTGCAAATTACTCCAACTGCTTTAACTTATTATAGAGTTCTTGCATGTGGATCAAATTCGTCTGATACATTATCTGTTTTACCAATCGTATTAAGCGCTCCAAATGTATTAGGAGATACAGCTACTCCTGCATGTGGTGTTCAGGATACAGCTTATGCAAGAGTGTTGGGAGCTGCTCCTGGTGCTCAATTTGAGTGGTATGATGCTGCAATGGGAGGAAATAGAATTGATTCTAGTTCTACTCATTTCTTCAGTGCTAATGGAGACTCCTTAGGATACGCAGGAATGGCCGCTGCAGGTCAAGGTAATTATGATACTGTTTGGGTGCAAGAAGTAACACAAGGTGGTGCAGGTGGTTCATCAGTATTAATTACAGAAATGGACTTAGGTGGGCCAGATGCCCTAGAAATTACCAATGTTTCTTCTCAAGCTATTGACGTAACAGGGTGGACGGTAGCAGTAAGTAATGCCTATGCTAATATCAATACAGTTAATGCAACTACACAAGTTCTTTCAGGTACAATTGCACCGGGTGGTACAATGTATTGGACAGATGGTGCGGTAAATCCATGGGGAAGTAATCTTCTTTGGAACCCTGGTGCTTACCCTGGTTTCACTGGTTGGATTTTAATTATTGATAACCTTGGGAATATTGTTGACTTCTTGCCAAGCAACTGGTTGGCAGCTGATATTCAGACATTCAATGTTACTGTAAATGGATTTACAATTACGAATCCAATTGCATCAGGACATTGGATTGGTGATGGTGTTAGTGGTAATGGATTAGCAGGAGGTAGCTCACTCTACCGTCAAGGTAATGCTGATAACAACGATATGAATGACTTCATTCAGAACCCGATTGATTTGGGTGTTGTAAATACAGGGTTGACTTTACCTTTTGCCGGTGGAGCTTGTGCAAGTCCAAGATCAATTGCTTTTGTTGGCGTTGATTGTACAGTTGGCTTAGAAGAAGATAATTTGGATGCAGGTCTTTCAATTTATCCTAACCCAACAAATGGCTTGATCAATATTTCTTTAAATGGTAATAGAAGCGAAGCTCTAAGAGTTACTGCTAGAGATATTACTGGAAAAGTAGTTTTTGAAACAACCATGACACTTAATAATGGAAGTCAACAATTAGACTTCAGTGAATTTGCTAAAGGTGTTTATACACTTCAAATTCAATCTGGAGATAACTCAAAAGTTGAGAAGCTAATTATTAAGTAAATAATTAAATAGCATATTAAATTAGAAGCCCCTATCATTATGATAGGGGCTTTTTTAGTTTAATACGCTTTTAGTTAAATAAATTCCTTAGTTACGGAAGCCTTTGCCTTTTTAAAATCGGTTAAGTCACCTTGATAAAGTAAGTGACCACCATTTTCTCCTCCTTCGGGTCCAAGGTCAATAATCCAATCAGCATTTTTAATAACTTCTGTATTGTGCTCAATGACTATTAAGGTATGGCCTTTTTCAATTAAGGCCTCAAATGACTTTAAAAGTTTAGATATATCGTGAAAATGAAGTCCAGTTGTTGGTTCGTCAAAAATGAATAGCGTATGTTTTTGGGTACCTCCTTTTCCTAAATAGGAGGCTAGTTTTACGCGCTGTGCTTCGCCACCGCTTAAAGTTGATGAAGCTTGCCCCATTTTTAAATAACCCAAGCCTACATCAATAAGTGGCTGAAGTTTTTCTGCAACTTTTAATGCTATTTTTTGCTCTTGGTTTTTAAAAAAATCAGTTGCTTCTTGAATTGTCAATTCTAATATGTCATGAATACTTTTTCCTTTGAATTGTATTTCTAGTATATCATCTTTAAATCGTTTTCCACCACATTCTTCGCAAACTAGATGGATGTCAGCCATAAATTGCATCTCTTCAATAATTTCCCCTTCTCCTTGGCAAACCTCACATCTGCCTCCACTTACATTGAATGAGAAATGAGCTGCTTTGTATCCTCTACTTTTTGACAACCCTAAAGAACTATATAGGTTTCGAATCTCATCGTAGGCTTTGATATATGTTACCGGGTTTGATCTTGACGATTTTCCTATAGGATTTTGGTCAATAAACTCTACGGCATCAATTTGGTTGATACTTCCGTCTAGTTTTTCAAATAATCCGTTCTTATCTCCATATTCGCCAAGTTGTTTTTGCAGGGCGGGGTATAATACTCTTTTTACAAGTGAAGACTTTCCGGAGCCACTCACCCCACAAACAACACTCAAAGCATGAAGTGGAAACTCTACGTCAATTCCTTTTAGGTTATTTTCTCTAGCACCAACAATTTTAATTTTGTTGTTCAGTTTTCGTTTTGAACTTGAAGAATATACCTCTAGTTTTTTATTTAGGTATTGGGCTGTTAAAGTGTCTGTCTTTAAAAGCTCAGGCAAGTTGCCATTAAATACTAAGTTTCCTCCTAAATAGCCTGCTTCCGGACCTAAATCAATAATTGTGTCTGCCGCCTTCATAATTTCTTCATCATGTTCGACAACAATTACCGTATTTCCATTTTTTTGAAGCTCTTTTAAAACAGTTATGAGATTTTGAGTATCCTTGGGATGCAAGCCTATACTGGGTTCATCAAGTATATACATGGAACCCACCAAACTACTACCCAAAGAAGTGGCTAGATTTATTCTTTGAGACTCTCCTCCAGAAAGTGTTGAAGAAGATCGATTAATGGTTAAATAGCCCACACCAACATTTAATAAAAAATCAATTCTACTATTTATCTCTAAAAGTATGCGTTTTGCAATTTGGTGTTCGTATTGAGAAAGTTCAAGTTGATCAAAATAAGCTTTCAATCTTTCAATGGAAATATCTACCAACTCATTGATGGACTTACCATTAATCTTTACATATTCAGCTTCCCTTCTAAGTCGTTTTCCTTTACATAAAGGGCAATTTGTTCTTCCTCTATAGCGGGCAAGCATAACCCGATAATGTATTTTATAAGTATTGCTACTTAAAAAGTCAAAAAAGGCGTTTAAACCTTTGAAATAGCGATTCCCTTCCCAAAGTAGGTTATACTGATCTTCTGATAAATCATAAATTGGTTTATGAATTGGGAAATTGAATTTTTCTGCATGCTTGATAAGCTCATTTTTCCAAGCTTGCATCTTTTCTCCTTTCCAGCAAATCACAGCATCTTGATAAACCGAAAGCGATTTATTAGGTATTACCAAATCTTCATCAATACCTATCACTTTTCCAAAGCCTTCACACTTTGGGCACGCGCCTAATGGATTGTTAAAACTGAATAAGTTAGTTGATGGTTCTATAAACTCAATTCCCTCCTCATCATACTGGTTGGTGAACTTTTGGTTTTTAATCACAGTACCATTATCATAATAAACAATACACTTTCCTTTGCCTTCATAAATCGCGGTTTCAACTGAATCACTAATTCTACTTTGATTTTCTTTGAGTTGTTCATCAATCTTATATCGATCAATCATTAGAGATATGTTTTCCTCACATTGGGATTCATTTAAATCTTCTAAAAAGATGGTTTGATCATTTACAAAAGCTCGACTAAAACCTTGTTGGATTAATAATTGGATTTGATTTTTAAAATTTGATTTAGAGGTAATTGGGATTTCAGAAATTAAATAAGCAACCTTTGCTGTATTTAACTCCAGAATAAAGTTTACTACATCTTCAACTTGATCCTTTTTAACTTCTTTCCCTGTGTTTGGTGAAATGGTTTTACCAATTCTTGCATATAGTAATTTTAAGTAATCGTAAATTTCAGTGATAGTACCAACTGTAGAGCGTGAGTTCGTTGAATTCACCTTTTGTTCAATGGCAATAGCCGGAGAAACTCCTTTAATATAATCAACATCAGGTTTTTCGACTTTCCCTAAAAACTGTCGAGCATAAGACGAAAGACTTTCTACATACCGTCTTTGCCCTTCAGCATAAAGTGTGCTAAAGGCTAATGATGATTTTCCTGAACCGGAAAGGCCTGTTATGACCACAAATTGATTTCGTGGTATAACCACATCAATGTTTTTTAAATTGTGTACACGGGCACCTTTAATTATAATGTACTTTTTGGGGTCTAACTTTTCAAAGTCAGGAGTTGATTTGTCTGTCATGATGCCTCAAAGTTAGTTAGGTAATTTTGGCTATTTTCGTAAAAAATTAAAATGGTACACAATAAAACAAACCAATTTTAGTTTTTATTCGTATTACTACTAACAAACACCCTAATAAATAGCCTATAGCCTAAACATTTACTTTTTAATTACGCTTTAACAAGCCCAAATTGTATATGTTTATGGATTCAAGTGCAAAAAATGATAAGGTACTTATAAGAGAGTACTTAGATGGTAGGGAAGTTTCCTTTGAAATTCTTCTAAATAGATACAAAGATCGAGTGTATTCATACATTCTATTTACCATAAAAGATAAAAGTCTTGCGAATGATATTTTTCAAGAGACCTTTATGAAGGTGATTCGTACCTTGAAAAAAGGATCTTATAATGAGGAAGGTAAATTTTTACCTTGGGTAAATCGAATTGCGCACAACTTGATGATCGATCACTTTCGAAGAAATCAAAAATACCCGACAACTAGCGGTGGAGATAGCTTTGATATCTTCGACATTATTCCTGATAAAGGAAAAACGATTGAAGAACAGGCCATACAAGATCAAATTCTTTCAGATGTCAAAAAGTTGATTCATGAGCTACCTCAAGATCAAAAAGAGGTTTTAATGATGCGTATGTATTTTGATATGAGCTTTAAGGAAATTGCAGAACGAACTAATGTTAGCATAAATACTGCGCTTGGAAGAATGAGGTATGCCCTTATAAATTTGAGAAAAAAGGTAGAGAAGAATAAATTAAGTTACGCTAATTAAAAGGATGTGCAATAAATTTGAAAGCAGGGCGTTTAGAATCTAAACAAACTGCTTATGAACAATTTTACACACTTTGATTTCGAGAAACTTTCTAATGAAGAGCGTGAGCTCAACAAAAAATTAAACCCTAATAAAAAGATTGAAAAAGCCCCTGAAATTGCGGTAAATGCTATAATATCTTATTCTAAAGCACTTAGTGTTAGAAAATCGGAGCATGTAAATTACATTGAGCAAATTCTCAATTAAAAAGGCTTTTTCTTCCTACCTCTGAACAAATAGGACATTTTAAAGGATCATGAGGCCTTGCTTTGCAATATTCTCGACCAAAAAAAATGATTTGCAAGTGAAGTTTATTCCAATTTTCTTTTGGAAAAAGTCGCTTGCAATCTTTTTCTGTCTGTTCTACATTTTTACCATTACTTAGTCCCCATCTATAAATCAGTCGGTGAATATGCGTATCTACAGGAAAAGCGGGCACTCCAAATGCTTGAGACATAACTACTGAGGCTGTTTTATGACCAACACCAGGTAGCTTTTCTAAATCTTCAAAGTTATCTGGTACTTGACCATCATGTTCTTCAATCAATATTTTCGATAATTGATGAATTGCTTTCGATTTTCTCGGAGAAAGTCCACAAGGTTTAATAATTTGTTCAATTTTAGTTACTTCTTGTTTCTTCATTTCTTCAGGGTTGTCTGCTAAATCAAACAATTGTGGAGTAACCTTATTAACTCGCTCATCTGTGCACTGGGCAGAAAGAAGTACCGCTATAAGAAGAGTATATGAGTCTTTATGATCTAATGGAATTGGAGTTTTCGGATATAAAGTATCCAACTTCTTTTGAATAAATAAAACCTTTTCTTTTTTTCTCATGTTTCACAAAAGTAATTTTATTGAATATAAAAAAGTCAAAAATATTGTCAGATTAACTTTAATTGTTAATTTGTTTGGCATAAATTTGACAAAAATATCGTCAAAAAATGAATAGATTAAAAGTTGGGGATAAAATTCCTGATATCAGTAGTGTAGATCAAGATGGCAATGATTTTAATTTCAAGAGTTTGGAAGGAAAGAAAATTGCTTTATATTTCTATCCAAAGGATAATACCCCAGGTTGCACAAATCAAGCCTGCAACTTAAGAGACAATTATCAAAAGTTTCAAGAGGAGGGTTATGAAATTGTAGGCATCAGTGCTGATAGCCCAAAAAAGCATCAAAATTTTATTGCGAAATACAATTTGCCTTTTACCTTACTGGCAGATGAGAATAAAGAGTTAATTCAAGCATTTGGTGTTTGGGGACCCAAAAAATTTATGGGAAAGGAATATGAGGGAATTCATAGAACAACATTTATCATAGATGAGCAAGGAATTATTGAAGAAGTTATTGAAAAAGTAAAAACCAAAGAACATACAGCACAAATACTTAAAAATTAAATCAAATTAAAATGGCTAACGATAATAAAGAAATAGATAAACAAAAGGAAAAGGCATTAAAGCTAACTTTAGACAAGCTTGAAAAAACTTATGGAAAAGGAGCAATTATGCGCCTGGGTGATCAGGCAGTAGAAAATGTAGAAGCGATTCCTACAGGTTCTGTTGCATTAGATATTGCATTAGGAGTTGGTGGCTTACCGAGAGGAAGAGTAATTGAAGTCTACGGCCCAGAATCTTCAGGTAAAACTACATTAGCTATACATGCTATTGCTGAAGTGCAAAAACAAGGAGGAATTGCTGCTTTTATAGATGCGGAACATGCTTTTGATCAGTTTTATGCCGCAAACCTTGGAGTGGATACAGAAAACCTTTTGATTTCACAACCTGATAACGGTGAGCAAGCATTGGAAATAGCCGATAATTTGATTCGTTCAGGGGCAATTGATTTAATTATCATTGACTCTGTTGCTGCACTTACCCCAAAAGCAGAAATTGAAGGCGAAATGGGTGATGCAAGAGTAGGCCTACAAGCCCGATTGATGTCTCAAGCTTTACGGAAATTAACCGGGACGATAAATAGAACGGGTTGTACTTGTATTTTCATTAATCAATTGAGAGAAAAGATTGGGGTAATGTTTGGCAATCCTGAAACAACAACCGGTGGAAATGCATTGAAGTTTTACTCTTCAGTTCGTATAGATATTAGAAGAAGTTCTCAAATTAAGCAAGGAGACGAAGTTATAGGAAACAGAGTTAAAATTAAAGTGGTTAAAAACAAGGTTGCACCTCCCTTCAGAAAGGCAGAGTTTGATATTATGTATGGTTCGGGTATTTCTCGTTCAGGTGAAATCATTGACATGGGAGTAGAAATGGATATCATTAAGAAAAGCGGAAGTTGGTTTAGTTATGGAGAGACTAAATTAGGCCAAGGTAGAGATGCTGTAAAGCAACTTATTGAAGATAATCCAGAGTTAATGGAAGAATTAGAAGGAAAGATTAAAGAGCAATTATCGGCCTAATCAATAGGAATCAATAATTTTATCCTGTGTAAACGTTTACACAGGATTTTTTTGTTTTATGAGAAATTTAGTTTATCCCATTATTTTTTTGTCTCTTTTGGCATGTAATTCAAAAGATAAAGCTACAAATGACGATAAAGTAGTTGTTGAGAAACCAAAACAACAGGCTATGGTTGAAGGTGAGGAAAGCCGTTTAGCTAAAGTTCAAGATTCTTTATTAGCGATAGTCAATGAAGAAATAAAGGCTGATATGAATAATCCTGAATTGTATGTTAAAAGATCAAGTATTTATGAACGTTTCGGTCAATTAGATTATGCGTTTGAAGATATGCAAAGAGCATACATGCTTGACTCTAACAATGTTGATTTGCTTGTTGCTTATGGTGATTTTCATCTGAGAAGGGGAGATTTACAAATAAGTTTATCATATTTAAATCAAGCTAGAAATTTAAATCCTGAATCATCTGAAGTCTACTTGAAGTTGGGTGAGTTATTTCTTATTGGGAAAAACAATAAAAGATCTTTGCAGAATGCAGATTTAGCAATTAAGTATGATAAATTTAATGCACAAGCATATTTTTTAAAAGGGTTCAACTTTTTAGAAATGGGAGATACTAGTCGTGCCATTAGTAGTTTCCAAACTACTGTTGAGCAAAATCCTGAACATTTTGAAGCCTACATGCAATTAGGGATGCTAAACAGTTTAAAAGGAGATCCTATAGCCATTGATTACTATAACAATGCGCTTGAGGTAAAACCTTTTCATAAAGAAGCAATGTATGGTAAAGCTATGTTTATGCAAGAGCATGAAATGTATAATGAAGCTATGGCAACCTATCATGAGGTGCTAGAACATCATCCTGACTTTAGAGAAGCGCATTACAATTTGGGCTATGTTCATATGTATTATTTGCAGTTGTACAGACAAGCAACACTTCACTTTACTGATGCGATTGAAGCAGACCCAAATTACTTTCAAGCCTATTACAACAGAGGTTATTCATTTGAATTGTTAGGTGATATTTCCAATGCCGAAAAAGATTACAGAAAGTCATTAGAAATACAACCTGATTACGATATGGCTGCCCAAGGTTTAAGCAGAATTAGGCAATAGCATGAATTTATTGTCGGTAGAAAAGGTTACTAAGCGCTTTGGTGAACGGGTATTATTTGAAGATGTTAGTTTTGGTTTAGAACAAGGCCAAAAAATGGCTTTAGTTGCCAAAAATGGAGAAGGTAAAACAACTTTATTGCAGCTCCTGAATAATGATTTATTGCCAGATTCAGGAGAAATTACTTTTCGAAGCAATATATCTATTGCTTACCTAAAACAGCATCATGATTTTGATGAAGGCATCACGATAAAGGAACTGTTTTATCAAGCGGGTAATGAACTCTCAAATGCCATTGAAGCATATCAAATTGCTTTAAAAAATCCCGAAAATCAAGATCAAATGCAAAAGGCATTGAATCAGATGGATGCTACAAAGGCATGGGATTATGAAGCAAAAATTGAAAAGCTTTTATCCGTTTTTGAAATGGGTAATCTGAATTCAAATCAAAAAGTAAGTCAACTCTCAGGAGGACAGAAAAAGCGACTTGCCTTAATTAAATTGATTGTAGATGAACCTGACTTTTTTATTCTAGATGAACCAACCAACCATTTGGATATATCTATGATAGAATGGTTAGAAGAATATTTTTCTAAGGAGAATGTAACGCTATTTATGGTTACTCACGACCGATATTTTTTGAATCGTGTTTGCAACCAAATTCTTGAGCTAGATATGGGTAGAGCATATCGATATGATGGAGATTATGAATACTTTTTAGAGAAGAAAGCTGAACGAGAAGAAACCCAAGCTGCTGAAATTTCAAAAGCCAAGAATCTGTATCGAAAAGAGATTGAATGGATGCGCAAAATGCCCAAGGCAAGAGGTACTAAAGCAAAATCGAGGATTGATCAATTTTACGAAACCGAAAAAAAGGCGAAGCAAAGTACAAAGAAAGACGAGCTCCAGCTTTCTATAAAATCGGAGCGTTTAGGAGGAAAGATACTTGAGCTGCACCATTTGCGAAAAAGTTATGGAGATCTCAAAATAGTAGATGACTTTTCTTATACATTTATTAAAGGTGATCGACTTGGAATAGCGGGAAAGAACGGGGTGGGGAAAACTACTTTTCTAAACTTGATCTTAGGCAAAGAAGAGGTAGATGGAGGAAAAGTGGTTCATGGTGAAACGGTTCGGTTTGGATATTATACCCAAAAAGGGATTCAATTAAAAGAGGATAAACGAATTATAGAGGTAGTTAAAGAAATTGCAGAAGTGATTCCACTTGAAAAGGGAAGAAAAATTACTGCTTCGCAATTGCTAGAACGTTTCCTATTTCCTCCTAAACAACAATATAATTACGTTTCTAAATTAAGTGGAGGAGAGAAAAAGCGACTATACCTGCTTACTTTATTAATGGCTAATCCAAACTTTTTAATTTTAGATGAGCCTACCAATGATTTAGATATTAAAACCATTGGAATTCTCGAGCAGTTTTTAACGGAGTTTCAAGGTTGTTTAATTGTTGTGTCGCATGATCGAGCTTTCATGGATCGAGTTACTGAGCATACTTTTCATTTTAAAGGCGATGGTTTAATTAAAGATTTTCCAGGTTCATATAGTGCTTTAATTGAAAAAATCAAGAGTGAAAGCCTTAACGCAAATCAGACTTCCTCAGAAAAGAGTGTAAAGGAAAAGCCTAAAAAAGCTAAGCAAGCAGAAAAGTTGGGTTATATGGAGCGAAGAGAGTTTAACAAGTTAGAGCAAGAAATAGAGAAACTTGAAACCAAGCGAAATGAGCTCACAGCTTCTTTATCTGATTCAGAGTTGACATCTGACGAATTGATGAAACGCTCAGAAGAGTTGGGAGATTTAGTTGATTTAATAGATGAGAAGACCTTGAGATGGATGGAGCTTGCAGAACGAGCTTAATGGATTTCAACATTTAGTCGATCAAATAACGCTTTAGTTTTATCAAGGTCTTTTTCTTCACAAACTACTTTTATTTCAACAAATTCATTTTTATGGTTTTGCTGAATATCTAAATTATTCTTGTCAATAATAGACAAGGTTTCACCAAGCAAATCATAGGAAGTTTTTATTGAAAATGAACTATGTGGCTCAATCACGATTATTTGATTGCTTTCAATGGCTTCTTTAGCGCTACCCCTATATGCTTGTATTAGCCCTCCAACTCCTAATTTAGTGCCACCAAAATACCTGACAACCGCAATAAATACCTGGGTAATTTCAGCTGATCGAATTGCAGCTAAAATGGGCATTCCTGCTGAGTTGGAAGGCTCCCCATCATCATTAACCAAGTAATATTCTTGATTGCCTTGGCCCATTAAAAAGGCAGTACAAATATGTCTTGCTTTGGGATGCAGACTTTTTACCGACTCTAAATGAATCTTAACGTCTTCTGCTGATTGAATTGGGAAAGCGTAAGCATAAAACTTACTGCCTTTTTCTTTTAAGAAAGAGTCAGAATTAGTTTTAAGTGTTTTATAAGCAGGCATTAAGAAAGTGCAATTAAAGCAATGGACAATAAAGAAAGTGCTACACCAAATTTATTCTTTTGTGAAAACTTTTCTTGAAATAGAAAAAAGGAAAGTAAAGTGGTGAAAATAACTACGCCCATATTGTTAATGGGAAAAACAACCGAACTCTCCAGCTTAGAATGATTGAATGTAAGAATTAGGAAATAGATAGAACCGTAATTGATTATTCCCAATATAAAACCTCCAATCCAAGTTTGTAAATGAGCAAGACCCTTTCCTTTTCGAATTAGTGTTACTACCAAGCCAATTGTAAAGGCC
Source organism: uncultured Flavobacteriales bacterium (assembly GCA_964001305.1). Lineage (GTDB taxonomy): Bacteria > Bacteroidota > Bacteroidia > Flavobacteriales_E > Vicingaceae > CAJXMH01. Next base: position 178,414 of record CAXFAI010000042.1, on the reverse strand, counting down.
GTTGCAAAAATGGTAGAGGAGAATAGTTTAGAAGCATTTGCATCTTCTTGCAAGTGAAATTCTTGAGTGTACTTGATAAATGTATCAATAAAGCCAGAGCCCAAAAACAATAGCAATGGAATGAATAACAGCTTTTTGTCAAATGATTTATTTTCAGTTTTTGGTTTTACTGTAGAGAGATAGATGCCAATTAATGCAATCAAAATTCCACTGATTTTAACCCAATTGTAGCTATCGTTGTAATAAAAAATGGCAAATACCACTGGGACTACTAAAGCCATTTTGTTAGCAATTGATGCAACGGAAGCACCTAGCTTTTGTGCGGTAGTAGCCATGATGTAAAATAGTGAGATAAAGAAAAAACCAAGTATAATAGCATTAGTTGCCCAAGGAGCTTGTATGATTGTTTCAGGAGAAATTTTTACATCGCTGATTACAATACCGACACTTCCTGCAACTAAATAGTTGATTACAATTGCTGAGAAAGTATCCACCTTAAACTTTTCGAATGAACGAAATATGATAAAGATTAGGGTAGAGCAAAGTATGCTAAGAAATAGATAAATCATTGATAGTAATAGTTAAGGTTGTCAGTTCCTATTTTTTGATTTTTTATAGGTGATAAATTCATTTTTGGAGCCTTGATTCCTTTTCCAAATGTTTTTGCACCAATAAATTGTCTAGCTTCATCCCAAATGTTTTTTTCAATGAATTGATTTAATAGATAAGCGCCCCCCTCAACAATTAAAGACTGAATGTCTCTTTTATGAAGATCATTCAAGATACTTGAAAGTAATTGGTCATTAAAATCCAACTTACAATACTCCAAGTTTTGTTCATTTTTATTTTGCTTGCTATTGAATATTAAAGTGGGTGTGCTTTGATCAAATAAATTTAAATCAGATGGTAATTCAAGGTTTTTGTCAATGACAATACGCAACGGATTATGACCCATTACTTCGCGACAATCCAATTTTGGATTATCAATAAAGGCTGTGTTTTTGCCGACCATTATTGCAGACTCTTCTGCTCTCCATAAATGCACCAATTGTTTAGACTGTGCAGAACTAATCCAAGAATCATGTGCCATTGCATCGCTAGGAAGTCTTCCAATAAATCCGTCAGCCGTTTCAGCCCATTTTAAAATAATATAGGGCCGTTTCTTTTCATGAAAGGTGAAAAAACGTCTGTTCATCCAATCAGATTCTGCTTTCAAAACTTCAGTGATAACTTCTACACCCGCCTCCTTTAGCATTTTAATTCCTTTACCATTTACTGCGGCAAAAGAATCAACAGAAGCAATAACCACCTTTTTAATTTCTTTTTCAATAATTAAAAGAGAACAGGGGGGAGTTTTTCCATAATGAGCGCATGGTTCTAGGCTTACATAAAGGGTGCTGTCTTTTAGTAAAGACTGATCTGTAACTGATTGGATGGCATTGACCTCTGCATGTGCACCTCCAAATTTTTGATGGAATCCTTCGCCAATAATTTCATTTTTATGAACTATAACACAGCCAACTCTTGGGTTTGGAGCAACGGAAAACTTGCCTTTTAGGGCAAGCTGCAGCGCTCTTCGCATATAGTATTCATCCTTGCTGTGCATAGCGTCAAAAGTAGAATAAAAACCTAACTTGGCACTCTTAAACAAAGGCTTTCATGAAGGTAAAAGAGTTTATTCAAAGTGTCAGAAAGGAGCTTTCTGAAATTATTTCAGAAGGTGAGATTGATGCACATATAAGAATACTTTCAGAACATTTTCTAAACTTAAATAGGGCAGGACTTCAATTGAAAGCTAATGAAGAAGTTGACAAACAAAAGGTCAATCTAATTAAAGGTGCACTTCTAGAATTGAAAGAGAATAGACCATTGGATTATATCATTCAAGAAAGTATTTTCTTAGGCTATCCATTTTTTGTAGATGAATCTGTATTGATTCCAAGAGCAGAAACTGAGGAATTGGTTATGATAATTGTTGAGCGTGAAAGAGAAACAACAACAAGCATTTTAGATATAGGCACAGGAAGTGGTTGCATACCCATTGGACTTGCATTGGAAAGAAATTATAGTTCAATTGATGCATGTGAGATTTCCAAAGATGCACTTCTAGTTGCCCAAAAAAATGCAGCCAATTTAGGTGTTAAGGTCAATTTTTTTGAATTGGATATTCTAAATCAAATACCTCCTAAAAAATACGAAGTCGTGGTTAGCAATCCGCCTTATGTGAAGCAAGAAGAAATTGAGGGATTAGATACACATGTAAAAGAGTTTGAGCCTTTAATTGCCCTAACACCTTTTGATGAGCCACTTTTGTTTTATCGCCGAATGATTGCCATAGCTGATCAAATGCTTTTACCAAATGGCCGCTTGTATTGGGAGATTCATGAAGATTTGGGAAAAGAAGTTTGTCAACTTTTTACTAATACTGCTTTTGAAGAAGTAAAGCTTCATCAAGATATGTTTGGCAGAGATCGTTTTGTGACTGCGATCTATAAACCTTAATGTCCCATTTGCAAGGCCTTTAACTCTTTGTAAAGTCCTCCTTCTTTTTGAGTTAACTTTTCATGATTTCCAGATTCAACCAGCTTACCATCTTGTAAAACAAGAATATTATCTGCCTTTTGAATGGTAGATAGTCGATGAGCAATAACCAATGATGTTCTCCCTTTCATTAGCTCATCAAGAGCTTGCTGAACCAATTGCTCTGATTGAGAATCTAGTGAACTGGTAGCCTCATCGAGGATTAGTATTTTCGGATTTTTTAGAATTGCTCTAGCAATTGCAATTCGTTGTCTCTGACCTCCTGAAAGCTGAACTCCTCTTTCTCCAACAATGGTTTGGTATCCTTCAGGAAAGCCTTCAATAAATTCCGCGGCATTCGCTTTTTGGGCTGCAGCTTCAACATCCTTTTTAGTAGCTTCAGGGTTTCCATATAAAATGTTATCATAAATGCTTCCACCAAATAGAACTACATCTTGTGGAACGATAGCCATTGCTGACCTTAAATCTTTGAGATTATACGATTTTATGGATTTTCCATCAATTAATATTTCGCCATTATTGACTTCAAAGAATTTTAAGATTAAAGCTGTTATGGTAGATTTTCCGGTACCTGAAGGACCTACTAAGGCAACTTGTTCTCCCGATTTTATTTCAAAACTTAATTTCTTTAATACTTGAATGTCAGGTCGGTTTGGGTACGAGAAATCAATATTGTCGAATTGAATAGTGCCTTGAGAAACAGCCGTAGAATTTGCTTTCAACTCTCCTTCTTCTTTCTCTTCATCAAAAATTTCTAATAAATTTTCTGTGGCGCCAATCGCTTTCTGAAGTTGCGAATACAAATCGGCAATTCCTCCAAGAGATGCTCCTACAAAAACAGAATACAGAATAAAAGTAAATAAGTCTCCAATGGAAAGTTGATTGTCTTGAACCAAAATAACTCCATACCAAATTACAGCGATGATGGAACCAAAAAGACAGAAGATGATAAATGAAGCAAAAGCTCCTCTCCAAATGGCTCCTTTTAAAGAAATGCCAATAATTTCATCTGTTTTTTGTTTATATCTTAAGTATTCAAATTGCTCATTAACAAAGGCTTTTACCGTTGCTATTGCTTGTAAAGTTTCTTCTACAATAACATTGGAGTCAGCAACGGTATCTTGAGCTTGTTTTGAAAGTGACTTTATTTTTTTACCAAAAATTACAGCAACCACAATCACTACTGGAACTAAGGCTAACATTAATAAAGTGAGCTTAATCGATAAATAAGTAAGTAAGGTAACACCAATTACGATGATTAATACTTGACGGATTAGCTCTGCTATAGTGGTGGTTAAAGTTTCTTGAAGTAATGAAATGTCTGAAGAAATACGGCTGTTTAATTCTCCAACTCTTCGTTCAGAAAAAAACTGCATCTTCAATCGAATGAGCTGGTAGTATGTTGCTTGCCTCAAACTTGCTAAGGTTTTTTGAGTGACAATTGCAAACAGATAAATTCGGAAGAAAGAAAAAATGGCATTTAGAAAGAAGACTGCTAAAAGTAGCAGAGCGATTTCATTGATTCGATCAATAAATGAAGTGTTAGCGGCATCTACCAATTGACCAGTTAAGTATGGAAAAACCATGGATGCACCGCTTGACAAGAACAAAAAGACCAAGCCAATGCTAAAGGTTCCCATATATGGCTTTACATATTTAAATAAGCGCAAAGACTTTTTCAGTGAAGCTTTGGTGAGTTTTTTCTTTGGTGAATCATCGTCTGATTTTTTTCTACCAAATCGAGCCATATCATCTAATTTTTGTCAAATTTAGCCAATCCATTTACGAGCCAGAAAAAACAAAATAATTTCTATAAAAGTTTTTGGTTCACTGTTGAAAAAATTACTACTTTTGCCGTCCGTTTGTTCGAGAAACACATAAAGCTATGAAAAGAACGTATCAACCGTCAAAAAGAAAGAGAAGAAATAAGCATGGATTCAGAAGCAGAATGCAATCTGCTAATGGTAGAAAAGTGTTGAGTAGCAGAAGAAAAAAGGGAAGAAAAAAGCTTACCGTTTCCGCTGAGAGACGATCATAATTTGTTTTTATATAGGTTTGAAAAAGGGGAGTAGTTGTGAACTACTCCCTTTTTTTATTGTCTAATTTTAAAAGAAAATATACGATGAAAAAAATTGCAATTAATGGATTTGGACGAATAGGAAGAATGACGGCAAGGGTTTTATTGCAAAAGTCAGATATGCAATTAGTTGCCATTAATGATTTAGCAGATGCTAAAACCTTAGCTCATTTGTTCAAGTATGATTCGGTTCATGGAATATTTAATGGTGAGATTTCAGTTGAAGGAAAAGACTTAATCGTAAATGGGAATAAAATTCATCTTTATCAAGAAAAGTTACCTGAAAATTTACCTTGGGAAAAAGAAGAGATTGATGTAGTTATTGAATCAACGGGACTATTTAGAGATAAAGAAAGTGCAGAAAAGCATTTAAGAGCTGGAGCTAAAAAAGTGCTCATATCTGCTCCTGCAAAAGATGACGATATTAAAACGGTGGTCTTAGGGATTAATGAAGATATTTTAGATGGAACTGAAAAAGTGTTGTCCAATGCATCCTGTACTACCAACTCATTAGCTCCTTTGGTAAAAATTTTAGATCGTGAATGTGGTATAGAAAGTGGTTATATAACGACAGTTCATTCTTATACCGGAGATCAAAAATTGCATGATGCTCCTCACAGGGATTTAAGAAGAGCAAGGGCAGCCGCTGAAAGTATTGTTCCAACAACCACAGGAGCGGCTAAAGCAATCACCAAGATTTTTCCTCATTTGGATGGAAACTTGGGAGGTGCAGGAATTCGCGTTCCAGTTCCGGATGGTTCTTTAACTGATTTTACATGTGTAGTAAGAAATCCGAAGAGTATTGAAGCGATTAATTCAGCATTTAAGAAAGCAGCAGAAGGAGAGTTAAAAGGAATTCTCGCCTATACAGAAGATCCAATTGTATCCGTTGATGTGCAAGGTAACCCACATAGTAGTTTGTTTGATGCTCAGCTTACATCAGTAATTGGAAATATGGTTAAAGTAGTAGGATGGTATGATAATGAAATCGGATACTCAAATCGATTGGTGGATTTGATTGAAAGGCATTTGTAGTAAATAAAGAATTTCTCTATTCCCATTCTTTCAATTCTAATTTACTTCCGTCAAAAACGGCATAAGTTTGATAGTTCATCCATTCACCTAGATTGATATATTGACTGTTTTCTCCAACTTTTAAATCAAGCGGTAAATGTCTATGTCCGAAAACAAAGTAATCGATATGCTCTTTCTTAAGATATTCCTTACAGTAAATAGCTAGCCATTCGTTTTCTTCACCTAAAAATTTTTCATCTTCTCCACGGTTTGCATTTCGGCTTTTACCTGACCAAAAATCAGCAAGTCCAATTCCGAAGTTAGGGTGTAGGCGAGCAAAAAGCCATTGTGATAATCGATTGGCAAAAACTTTCTTAATGAATTTATATCCATGATCTCCTGGTCCTAAACCATCACCATGGCCAATTAAAAATTCTTTTCCATAAAAAGTTTTTCGAATGGGTTTTCTGTAGAGTTCAACGCCTAGTTCTTTCGGTAAGTAGTCAAACATCCACATATCATGATTGCCAGTGAAAATGGTTACTGGAATGCCACTATCTGTAAAATCTGCAATTTTGGCTTGCAGTCTTATAAATCCTTTGGGAATTGCTTTTTTATATTCAAACCAAAAATCAAATAGGTCGCCAACAAGGTAAAGTTCTTTACAGTCTCCCTTAATCGAGGACATCCATTCAACAATTTTATCCTCTCGTTTCCGACTACTTTCATAGTTTGGAGCACCAAGGTGAAAGTCGGAAGCAAAGTAGATGTTTTGTCTCTTAAGATTTGTCAACTTGCTAGTTTAAAACTTCTTCTAACTTTTGGTGAAGTGCAGGGCCTCTTAGATTTTTGCCAATCACTTTACCATTTTCGTCAATTAGCACTGCAAATGGAATTCCACTTACACCATAAGCTCTAGCAGCTTCAGATTGCCAAAATTTTAAGTCGCTAACATGGGTCCAAGTTAAATTATCTTGAGCAATGGCTCTCACCCATGCATCTTTAGTTCTGTCCAATGAAACACCAAAAACTGTAAAGCCTTTGTCTTTGTATTTTTGATATGCAGCTACTACATTGGGGTTTTCCATGCGACATGGCTTACACCATGAAGCCCAAAAATCGATTAAGACAACCTTTCCTCTTAACGAAGAAAGTGCCACCATTTCTCCATCTGGGTTTGGCAAATTAATTTCTGGAACATCTGTCCCCGGTGCAAATCTCAATGCATCTTGCATTCTTCGGTTAAAGCTTTGGTAAAAGGGCGAATTGCCATAATTTGATGCAAGTGCTTCATCAACTTTTGCATAGGTTTCTATGTTTTCTTTTCCACTTGCTGGAAGTTGCTCCATTAAAGCAATGTTTGCAAAAAGACCAGGTTTGTTGTTGACTAACTCTCTTATTTTTACAGCTTTTTGATTTTCAAATTCTTCAAATCGCTTTCTAAAAACAAGTAGTATTGAGTCTTTATTGGGGTGATTGGCATATTGCTGGAACTCATTATTAAGTTGAGCTTGTTCTTGATTAATTGAAGACAAAAAGTGATTAAACTCCATCATTTGAATCGCATTATCACTTCCTTTAACCTCTAGTTCGTCAGTATTCTGAGTGTTCCCATTAATTGTAATCTGATCGCCGTTTTCAATTGGAAAAATAACAGCTATATTTTCACTCAGATTCATTCGATAGAAACTAATTGAATTGGGCTTAAAGTCAAATTCAAAATTTCCATTTTCATCAACAAAGGCAGTGTCTACAGGGCCCTTTTTGGGGTTTGCTAAATCTATTAAATAAAGTTGATTTGAATTTAAGCCTTCAACTTGACCGCTCAAAACAGAAGTGGAAGCTTTTTGAGGGTTACTACTGCCACAAGCAACAAAAATACTTGCTAGTGCAAAAAATAAAATCCAACTATTTTTTTTCATCATCCTTCTAATTTTTTTCTTAATAATTCGTTGGCCACTTTAGGGTCTGCTTTTCCTTGGCTTATTTTCATTACTTCACCCATAAAAAGTCCTAAAAGCCCTTTCTTACCACTTTTATATTCTTCTACCTTTTCAGGAAATTTGGCTAAAGCTTGACTAACAAATTCATCCAATGCATTTGTGTCACTTTCTTGCAACCAATTGTTTTCTTCAGCAATCGCTTTTGGTGATTTATTTGGATTTTCAATTAGTTTAGGGAATACTTTTTGATTAGCAACCGTGTTGCTGATAGCGCCCTCATCCACTAATATCAATAATTCGGCTAATTGCTCTGCTTGTATAGGAAACTCTTCAATGCTTTTTGCATTGTCATTTAAATAAGACTTAACTGCTCCCATCATCCAATTGGCTGCCGCTTTATAATTCGAAGTGTGCTTAATCAATGCTTCGTAGTAAAGTGCAAAAGCTTTATCTTCTGTAATTACTTCAGCATCATAATCTGATAGCTGCAAAGTCTGTGTATACTTTTCAAACAATTCTTTCGGCAGAGGTGGTAATTCAGCTTTTACGCTTTGTATGTAGTCGTCTTTTACATATACAGCTTGCAAGTCAGGCTCAGGGAAATAGCGGTAATCATGAGCCATTTCTTTACTTCGTTGACTGATAGTAATACCTTTTACCGCATCAAAGCCTCTTGTTTCCATTTTGATTTCGTTGCCTGCTTCAATTTCGTCTATCTGTCTTTTCATTTCAAACTCAATCGCACGATATACATTTCGTATTGAGTTGAGGTTTTTAGTTTCTGTTCGTTGACCAAATTCAGTGCTTCCTTTAAGCCTAACAGAAACATTGGCATCACACCGCATACTCCCTTCTTCCATATTGCCATCACATATCTCTAAATAACGAACTAGTTTTCTTACTTCCGTTAAATAGTTGTAAGCCTCTTGTGGCGAGCGAATGTCTGGTTCAGAAACAATTTCTAAAAGAGGTACACCTGCTCTGTTTAAATCAATGAGCGTATTATAAGGGTCAAGGTCATGAATACTTTTACCGGAATCCTCCTCCATGTGAATTCTGGTAATTCCTATCTTTTTCTCTTTCCCGTCTTCCGTTTTAATTAAGATTTGACCACCTGTGCATAATGGGGTTTTGTCTTGCGTAATTTGATATCCTTTAGGAAGATCGGCATAGAAGTAATTCTTTCTTGCAAACTGATTTTCATAAGTAATATCAGAGCCACATGCCAAGCCAAGTCGAACACCATATTCTAGCGTCTTTTTGTTAAACCTAGGTAAAGTGCCCGGATGACCTAGAGAAATGGGTGAAATATTTGAATTTGGAGCAGCACCAAAGGCTGTGGAATCAGAAGAGTAGGCTTTGCTTTTCGTTTGCATTTGCGCATGAACTTCAAGGCCAACGATAAGCTCATATTTATTGTAAATTTCTTCTTTTGACATGGAGGACAAAGTTAATGAAATAGATAGGGAACTAGCTTAGTTCCTGCTTAACTGCTAGGTTTTTAACCATTTTTTTGAATAGTAGCGACAATTTAGGTTCAGCTTTAGCAGCGACTTCTTGAACTTCTTCGTGAGAAATTTCAACTACCTTTCCTTCAACTCCTAAATCTGAAATAACCGAGGCCGCAAAAACTTTCATGCCAGCGTGTATGGCAACTATGGTTTCAGGTGTAGTAGACATACCAACAGCATCGGCACCTATAATTCGAAAATACTTGTATTCACTTTTGGTTTCATAGGTAGGTCCTGAAGTGCCTAAGTAAACACCATAGTGTAACCCCAATTGATGCTCTTTGTCTAATTCCTTTGAAAGCTCAATCAATTTATTGCAATAAGGCTCACTCATATCTGGAAAACGGGGACCTAATTCATCAATGTTTTTGCCCCGCAATGGGTTGTCGGGAAACAAGTGCATATGATCGTCTAAAATCATAATGTCTCCAATTTCATGTTCAGGGTGTAAACCACCACTAGCGTTTGAAAGTAAAAGGGTTTCTACTCCCAAGGCCTTAAAAACTCGAATGGGAAAAGTAGCTTCTTTCAAATTGTAGCCTTCATAATAGTGAAACCTCCCTTTCATAGCAATAACTGCTTCACCATCTAACTTGCCTATAATTAATTTCCCAGAGTGGCCTTCAACGGTAGATATTGGAAAATGTGGGATTTCCTTATAATCTATAGATATAGAATCTTCGATTTCATTTGCCAAGGCTCCAAGGCCAGAACCTAGTACAATCCCGGTTTTAAATTCAAGATTGGTTTTGGATTTTATGAAATTAGTGCTTTCTTGTATACGATCTAACATATTGGTCTAGTTCTTCAGCGAAACTTTCTTCGCCATGCTTGTGAAATTTTATTTGAATTGGGAGACAAAATACTGCAATATCTTCAATTTTAGAAAGGTCCATTTTTACAGCATCTTTTTCCGTTGTAATTAACAATTTCTTTGGGCTCAGTAAAGATTCTGAATGGGTGAGAATTTTCTTATAATCCTTATCTGTAAAGAAATGGTGATCATTAAAACTCAATTTATCCACTTCTTTTGCATACCTTTTTAAATACAAGAATAAAGGTTCGGGGTTAGCAATGGCAGTGGTTAAGAGTACTCCCCAATTAGCTAAGTCTTTCTTTTTTAAATTTAATTCTAAAGCCTTTTTATTCAGTGGCTTTAATTTGCGATAGCTGAGGTAGCTAAAAAATACTTTTTGATAAGCTTTTGGTTTTAACGAACTGGTAATTCTTCTTATTTCAAGTGGAGAAAGAACAGCAGGGCTTTTAGTTACTATAATAATGTCAGCTCTTCTAGCTCCAGAACGACTTTCTCTTAATCTTCCCGAAGGAAGTATGTAATCATTGATATAAAGTTTGCTATAGTCAGTAAGTAATATGTTTAAGCCAGCTTTTACACTTCGGTGTTGAAAAGCATCGTCCAATACAATAATTTCAGGAGCTAATGTTCTTTTTTGCAATAGATCAATACCTCTTTTTCTTTTTTCATCAACTGATATCGTAACTTCTTGACCAAATTTCTGATAGAGCTGGTAGGGTTCATCTCCAATCGTTTTAGCAGAACTATTGGAATCTGCTAAAATGAAACCTTTTGTCTTTCTTCCATAACCTCTGCTTAGAGTCGCTATTCTATGGTTAGTCTTAAGGTGGTTTATGATATACTCAGTGTGAGGAGTTTTTCCAGTTCCTCCTACACTTAAGTTGCCAACGCAAATAACCGGGAATGCATAACTTGTTGATGAAAATATGCTAGTATCGTAAGCGAAATTTCTTAGTCGAATAACAATCCAATATATTGCACTTGCAGGTAATAGTAATATGCGTAGAAATATGCCCAATTCAGCCCTTTTTAATAATTTTCGAAATTACTGAAAGTCGCTTTTAGACTAAAGTAATTTAAATAGGATTGTTATGATAAAAATCAAAGATGTAATCAAAGAACTGGAACTGTGGGCACCACCCGCCCTGCAAGAATCATATGATAACGCTCAGCTTATTGTTGGCGACGCTAATCAAGTTCTTGAGAAGGTTTTACTCTCTTTGGATTGCATTGAGGCGGTAGTAGATGAAGCTATAGAATTAGGTTGTAATTTAATTGTAGCTCATCATCCAATTGTATTTAGTGGCTTAAAATCATTAACAGGAAAAAACTACATTGAACGAACGATCATAAAGGCCATTAAGAATAACATTGCCATTTATGCTATTCATACCAATTTAGATAATGTAAAAACGGGAGTAAATTTTAAAATAGCTGAAAAGCTAGGGTTGGAAAATGTTGAAATCTTAAGCCCTAAAAAGGGTTTGTTAGAAAAATTGGTTTTTTATTGTCCTGCAGGTAATGTGGACCAAGTTAGAGAATCAGTGTTTGCTGCTGGAGCAGGAAAAATTGGAGCTTATAATTCATGTAGTTTTAATTCTAATGGAATAGGAACTTTTAAGGCCGGAGAGCAAGCAAATCCACATGTGGGAGAAATTGGTAAAATGCATAGAGAAGAAGAGGTTTGTGTAGAAACTATTGTGCCGATTTATTTAAAGTCAAAAGTGATTAATGCTTTATTAATGTCTCACCCTTATGAAGAAGTAGCCTTTGATTTTTATCCATTATCTAATAGCTGGAATGAGGTTGGCAGTGGTATGATAGGGGAGTTAAGCGAGGAAACAGATGCATTGGCGTTTTTGAAGTCAGTAAAATCGAAGCTTAATACTCCTATAATAAGGCATACAAAAATCGTTCAGAATGAAATTTCAAAAGTGGCTATTTGTGGTGGATCAGGTAGCTTTCTATTAAATGATGCAAAGAAAAAAGGGGCTGAAATATTCATTACTGCAGATTATAAATACCATCAGTTTTTTGATGCGGAAGACCAAATTGTGATTGCTGATGTTGGTCACTATGAAAGCGAGCAATTTACTCCTGAATTAATAAAAGAGTACCTTCAACAAAATTTTCCTAATTTTGCCCTCTATTTATCTGAAGTAAATACCAATCCCATTAATTACCTATAATTATGGCCAAAAAAGCTAGCAATGCAGAAGCAACGGTAGAAGAAAGACTACAAGCGCTATATGACTTACAAGAAATTGATTCTAAAATTGATAAGATAAGAACAATCAGAGGTGAATTACCATTAGAAGTTCAAGATTTAGAAGATGAAGTTGCAGGTTTAGAAACAAGAATTGAAAAAGCTGATGCTTCAATTAAAGAGTTAGAAACAGAGATTACTAATAAAAAGCTATTGATTAAAGAAGCTGAAGCGGCTATTAAGAAATACGAAGAGCAGCAAAAAAATGTTAGAAATAATCGTGAATTTGATGCGATTTCTAAAGAAATGGAATATCAAGCTTTAGAAATTGAACTAGCAAATAAGCGAATTAAAGAATTTGAAGCTCAAATTGAGAATAAGAAGGAGGTCAATGGAGTTTCTAAGCAAAAGCTTGAAGAGACTAAGAATGAGTTAGCGCACAAACAAGGTGAACTTGAGGAGATTGTTGCTGAAACAGAAAAGGAAGAAGCCGAATTACAAAAGCAATCTGAAAAAGCGGCTAAAGTAATTGAAGATAGATTGTTAACTGCTTATAAAAGAATCAGAGATAATGCAAGAAATGGCTTAGCTGTTGTTCCTGTAGAAAGAAGTGCTTGTGGAGGTTGTTTTAATAAAATTCCACCACAACGTCAGTTAGATATCAACTCACACAAGAAAATTATTGTTTGTGAACACTGCGGAAGAATATTGGTAGATCCGAAAATGGCAGGCATAGAAGAAGTAGTGGAAGAGAAGCCAAAAAGAAGAACAAAAAGAACTGCAGCTAAAAAGTAATAGCAAAAAGTTACAATATAAAAAAAGGGGAAGCTAAAACTTCCCCTTTTTTTGTGCGATTATTAAGAGCTTAGTCTGTTTCTTCATTTCCGTCACTCTCTTCTTTTTTAGTATTAACATCAGCTCCTTTTTTCTTATCAGGGTCGCCAATTGCACCTTTATAGGTTGTTCTCAGCTCTTTTGATTTCTCACTTCCGAAAATAAAGTTAATACCAAATCTTAACTGCAAATGTCTGGTGTGTTGTGGCCTAAATGCACCTAGCACATTGTCACTAACAATATACAACTGTACTGGACCAGGATTTATATTTAAACCAAAGCCAACATTGTTTATACTTCGATTAATGTAGCTGCAAGATGCTGCTAATGTGATCCACTTAGTCATTTTTCGATTGAAGTGTAAGGTAAAGGAGGGTTTCAGTTTGCTTTGAAATACTTCAGATTGAAATATGGCCCCACCAAAGCTTCTCTCATTAAATCGGTAATTGGCACCCACAAGAAAACGCGCTGTTAATGGCGCGGTATACCCGCCTTTTGAGGTATCAATTTGAAAGGCTTCTTCTAAGGAGTCAGCTACACGATCAAAAGAAGTTTCATCACTTGTAGTGTCTTCATCTCCAAAGGCATTTATCTCAATTCCACTGTAGTTGAAATTTCCTTTACTCTTGTATGAAGATGTGTAATCATTCCAATTGATGAATCCTAAATCAAGAATACTTGCGTTGAAACTTAGTTTTTCATTTAAATCATAATTTGCTCCTAAATCTAAACCATAACCAGTGTTAGCTCTTCCGGTTAAATAATTCGAAGAACCTTCATCATCAAAATCTACATCATCAAGACCGGCAGTGTTTATTTCAATGTCTGCTTGGGTTGTAATGGCAAATGTTTCTGGATCTGTATGTAAACTAATGTCTGTTTTGCGAGAATAAATATTTTCCATTCCATACAAATACTTGGCTCGCGCTCCAATTCTTAAGCGTTGTGTTAACTGCTGGGAAAGTCCAACGGCATATTCTCGATAATGAATCATGTTAATACCAATTCCATCAAGGTCTGCTGTATTATCATTAAAAGAAGCATTGCCTCGATAAATAAAACTGACAAAGTCTTTTGGATAGGAAAGTTTAAAAGAAGCTACTTCTGAGACATTAACTGTGATTTGTGTTTTATCTCCTATCGAAAATCCAAAAGATAGTAAGTCAATTTTGGTATTAAATGAAAGGTAATTGTCATCCTCTAATTCATTTATAAGCGCATTAAAATCTAATAGTAATGAATCACCTCTTTTACGTATGGCATCAGAATAGGCAAAACCACTATTGCTAAAACTTAAGTAATTAGAAGAAATACCAGGTAATCCCAAATACCAATTGCCATTGAATCGATTCGAAGGATTGCTATAGGTTGATTGAGGGATTTCATCTAGGTTATGAAGTGTTAGGTCTTGTTGAGCATAAACACCCAATGAAGAAACGAAAAGTAGTAGTGTAAATATCTTTGTTCTCATGGCTAGTCGATTAAAATTGTTCCTTTAAGGCCAATAGAAACTTCAAGCCTATTTGAATTCGTAAAACTTACCGTGTCGGGTAATGGTAAATGCGCGTTTCTAGTATCTAAAATAGCTCTCAATAATATTTTATCTCCAGCTGCAATAGCTTCTAATCGCTCTCGGTCAATTACAAAGTCTTTGGTTCCGGTAGTCGGTTGGTTGTTTGTACCTGCAGCAAATAGTGCCTCAGGTCCATTTCCAAATAAAGAGTCTATGGCATTATAGCTCTTATCTGTAAAAATGACTTGAAGTTTTGCATCTATTGGGAAGGAGTTTGTTGCTTTTACTCTTAGCAAACCTTTTTCCAATTCATCGACACCATCAAAAGATAGGTCCATCGTATCCACTAAAGTAAAATCTTGTACAAATCCCTCAAATGGAATTCGAAGAAATACATCGAGGCCGATGGTGCTATTGTCAGATATGTAATTTCGAATTGCCCCATTGTTTCCTTGGTTAAATACAGCTTTTGCATCATAAACTATTTCCCTCGGAAGTGAAGAAATCACATCTCCAATATTGCTATTCATTGGATTATTTCGGTCAATAATAATTGGAGTGCTATCAATGCCAAATCCATTCGAATAATTTAATACTTGAGGATTATTAGGTAGGTTAATGTCAATTTCTCTTTGGTTTGGGTCCTTATGGTTTTCATTTCTAGACTTTAAAGTCTGGAATTCCAAATTGATAGGAGTACCGTATCCATTAAAAATGGTAATATCTAAAAATGGATTACTCAAATAGATTCTACCTGAAATGAAATTTCTAAATAGGCTAACATATACCGTATCAATTTCTAGATCTAAAATTTCTTGACCGATATAACCCGTAAAGTTTTTAAAATCTAAGTTTCTCAAATCACCTCGAATACTCAATTCTTCGCCAACATTGCCACCATTACCTGGTATGGTATTAATGGTCATGGTAATTTCAACGGGAATTGTACTATGATTCTGACTTCCATAAGTCATATCAATGGTATAGTCTTGAAGGTTTGTAACTGTAGATCTTACCACAGGAGAAGAGCCTGAACGAGCAGGTAAATTAAAACTTTGAGTTAAGACTTGACCATTAGCCGCTCTAAATCCAGGGAATCTCAAGTCTACTACTATGTTGTGACGGTACTCATTCTCAAGTGTTAAAGCAAAGTTGCCATTGTTTAGTTGGATGGAGTCAACTTCAAAGCTGGTATTAAAATCAATTTCTTCATTTCTATTAATTGTAATCGTTTGTCCACTTGCAGGAGGGAAAATGGTATCAAGTGTTTCCGTAAAATTTAAGTTAGGCAAATTAATTACAGAGCTTCCTTTAGTCGAAAAAACTTGTCCATCATAAATGACTTGTAATATTTTACTATTTGGATCTTCTTGGATTAGTCCAACGGTGTCTTCACTTAGCACAATATCTTCTAGTGTTAAGTTGGAATTTACAAGCGGAAAGGCCAGTTCAGGTCTCCAATCTTCTGTAGTAATCTTGTCGAATTCAAAATAGTCTTCTGTGCAGGCATAAAAGAATATGCTAAAAAATAAGACTACCAAAATTTTGGTTAGTAATGTTTTCATTGATTTTGAGGTAGTTTGTAAATGTTAAATATAGTTTATTCTTAAAAATTAAGTTCTAACTGGTCTGGTAAAAGTTTAAAGCTCTTTCGATGATACTCAGTTGGCCCATGCAATTTAATGGCTTCACGGTGCTTTTTAGTCGGGTACCCAAAGTTTTGAATCCATTGATATTCTGGATGTTTTTTGTTTAGAGAAGTCATATAATCATCTCTATAGGTTTTAGCTAAGATTGATGCCGCAGCTATGCATTTATATTTAGCATCGCCTTTAATTATACAATGGTGCTTTACCTTTCCATAAGGTTTAAAACGATTGCCATCAACTAAAATTAGATCAAAAGTGGAACTGAGTTGGTCAATGGCTCTGTGCATGGCTAAAAAAGACGCGTTCAAGATGTTTATTTGATCAATTTCTTTAGGAGATACTTGTCCAACAGCCCATGCTATAGCATTTTCCTCAATCCAGTTTTTTAACTCTGCTCTTTTCTTTGGGCTTAGTTTTTTTGAGTCATTAAGTTTACTGTTTGGTTTTTTAGGGTCAAGTATAACAGCAGCAGCAAATACTGGGCCCGCCAAGCAACCACGTCCAGCTTCATCGCAGCCAACTTCTATGGTGTTTTTTTGAAAGAAGTTTTTTAACCTAGTCACCTTTTTGGTTTATGGTTTTAAGCATGCTGTCCCAAAGTAAATCAGCGGTTTTCTTCCAAGAGAAATCTTGCGCTCTTTGATTTCCTATTTCAATTAGCTTTTTACGAAGCGTTTTGTCTTCAAGAATCTCTAACATTGCATCAGAAATTGCTTTTACATCTGTTGGATTACATAATATTGCTCCACCCTTAGCGACTTCAGGCATAGAAGTGGTATTAGATGTTATTACAGGAACCTCTGCTTGAAAAGCCTCAAGTATCGGAATGCCAAATCCTTCAAAAAAGGGCAAATAGGTTAAAGCTTCTGCGCCTCCTAATAGCTTTGCGAGCATTTCATCACTTTGGCGTCCACAGAATATAATATCGGTTTTATGTTCAAGATTTTGATATGTATTTTCCAGTGAATTTGGCCACCATTTTTTATTTCCAACAATCAAAAGTTTAATATCACTTTTTGTCTTTTTCTTGAACTCATTAAAAGCGATAAAAAGGTTCTCCAAATTTTTTCTAGGATGTAAGGTTCCAATGAATATAAAATAGGGTTGACCTTGACTAAAGTCTTCTTGTATTGTTTTTTTTGTAATCGAATCTATGGGTTGAAAAATTTGATTTGCTCCATTATAAACAACATCAATTTGGTTTGATTTAATACCATATGTTTCAGTAATGTCTTTTTTCGAATATTCGGAAACAGTTGCAATTCGATTAGCTCTTTTAGCAAACTTTGGAAAAAAGATTTCCAAATACTTACGATGAGAATAAATGATATTCTCAGGAGAATGGACGAAGTTTAAATCGTGAATTACTCCTAAGGAAGGGCAATTTAATCGTGGAGAAATCCAACCTTCAGGAGAAAGAAATAAGTCAAAATGTCCTTTGTTGATAAAGTTTGGAAGCCGATGCTCAAACCATATATACCATAAAATGGGATGCCTTGCTGGTGGTCCAATACTTACTAATTCAACATTATCCCCAAACTTAAATTCAGATGGAGGCTTTCTGTCGAATATAAAAACGAACTCATCCTCAGGGTTTTCTTGGGCAATTATTTTAAGGCTCTCAAACGTAAACCTGCCTATACCATCCATTTTGCCGGGCACAAGTAGACGAGTATTGACGGCAATACGCATAGGCTTATGCTTTATTTACCATAAAGTTGATTCCGAAAAAGAAATACTCTTTTAAAAAGGAATTCTTTTTCCAAAGTGCTTGCTCTTTTTCTACTCTTTGTTTGGCTCCTTTATTGGGAAACATAAATGGCAGGTAGTATCGAATGTATTGAACACTATCAAAGTCTATTGTAAATCCCTCTTTAAGAAAAGCGCTCTGCCAAGTAGATAAACTCCTGATGTTTTCGTTACCGAGTAAAATCTTCTTGTCAAGTTTTTCATCATAAATCTCAATAATCCGCTTATTACCTCTTTGAAGGTAAAGCTTGGTATTTTGAATCACATTGTTGCCATTTTCTTCAATTATAAGAAGTTGGCCATTTTTAGCAAGCACATGATTCAAAATTTGAAGTGCTTTTGGTAATGGCTCTAAGTGATGTAAAGTGTCTTGTATAATAATAATGTCATACGATTCTTTTGGAAACTCATGATCAAAAATGTCTTCATAAGAGTAGGTGAACTTACTTACATCTCCAAACTGACTCCAGTATTCAAGCCTTTTAGGGATTTGTTTAATGTAGTGTTCTAAGGTAGTTCCGTGAGACTTGATGCCATTTAGCGAGAGAAATATGGCTGTTGTACCAAAACCACATCCACAATCCCAAATTCTCAAATTCGGCTTATCAATATGGTCGTAAATGTATTGAAGGCGTTGAGTGAAGTAAGCTTTTCGGTATTCAAACTTTGCAGGATTTTCTAAATACTTATAGTAATACCACAAATCTTTATTCTGTTTCAATTCCTCCACTAAGAGGTCAAAAAATTCTTCTACAGTTACCTTCATAAAATTCGTTAAAAGCGGCACAAATATACATAGCTACTATGGAAAAACGATAGATTAATCTGCTTTGCTTTATTTTGCCAATTCAATACTTCGCTATTCCATGAAACGGAAATTTGTAAGCAACCTTTTTTTTATTGTACTTCTCAATTTATTAGTTAAACCTTTTTGGATTCTAGGAATTGATGTTGCCGTTCAAAATAGAGTAGGTGCTGAAGACTATGGCATGTATAATTCCCTTTTTGGGTTCTCTATTTTGTTGAATATTATCTTGGACTTTGGAATAACGAGTTATAATAATCGAAACATTGCACAGCATGCTCATATGTTGCAGCGTTATTTCTCAGGAATTTTTAATGTAAAGCTAATATTGGGCTTGATTTATCTCTTAATTACCATTGGTTTTGGTTTTGTTGTTGGTTATAATAGCAAAGAAGTGATGATTCTTTTTGTCCTAGGTGTAAATCAAATTCTAGCCTCTATGATTTTGTACCTAAGGTCAAATATTACAGGACTTCACTTGTTTAAAACGGAGGGAATACTTTCTATACTAGACAGAACGCTGATGATTCTAATCTGCGGGGTCTTGTTATGGGGAAGCTTTACTGATACAAGTTTTCAAATTGAGTGGTTTGTTTATGCTCAGTTTGTTGCATATTTGTTAACAGCAATCACCGCCTTTATTGTTGTACTAAGAAAAGCGGAATTGTTTAAGGTGAAAATCGATTTGGTACTTTTTAGAATAATCTTGAAGCAAAGTTTACCCTTTGCTTTATTGGTATTACTCATGTCCTTTTATTATCGATTAGATGCAGTTATGATTGAGCGCTTACTCGATGATGGGAAATATCAAACAGGAGTATACGCCCAGGCATATCGTTTACTGGAAGGCTTCAATATGTTTGGTTATATGTTCGCTGGCTTATTGCTGCCTATTTTTTCCAGAATGATTAAAGCCAAGGAATCGGTAAACGGATTGGTTAGCACTTCATTTAATTTGATTTTTATACCAGCATGCACAGCTGCTACTATATCTTTAGTCTATCCCACTGAAATTATGGATTTGTTGTATTGGGAAAACGTAGAAGCTTCTGCTAAAATATTTGAAGTACTAATGCTTTCATTTATAGCCATAGCACTTACTTACATTTATGGAACCTTGCTTACAGCAAATGGGAGTTTAAAGGCACTTAATCAAATTTCTTTAGTTGGCTTGCTAATTAATTTCGGATTGAACTTAACCTTAATCCCTGATTACGGTGCCTATGGTGCTGCAATAGCAACCCTAGTCACTCAAGCAATTATTATCATTTTACAAATTATGATTGTCAAGAAAGAGTTTAAGATGGGGTATTCTACTAACTTAATTTTAAAAAGTACTGCATTAGCATTTATAGGCTTAGTAGTTGCCATTTTTACCAAAACATGGTTTACGAATTTTATAATACATTCGATTCTAATAGTAGTATTGTTTGCAATTTTGACTTTTGCTTTGGGCTTAATTAAGTGGCAGGAAGTGACTCAACTTTTCAAGCAAAAAGTATAATTCTAGTTTAAGTCAATATTCGCTATTTTTGGGGACTTTAAACAAAAGAAGGCATGAGTGTAGAGCCCTACGATATTAACTCGAAAGGTATAGTTTATTTTATGAGAAAATGGAGAGCAGTATTACTGACAACTTCAGGCTTAGCTTTTCTTACTTCTCTTATATTTTCCTTTCTTATTGAAGATAAGTATAAATCATCGGTTGTACTTTTTCCTTCTACCACTTCTTCCATTTCAAGAGCATTGCTCAATGATGAGAATTATAAAGAGAAAGACTTCTTAGAATTTGGAGAGGAAGAAGAAGCAGAGCAAATGATTCAAATTTTGAATTCAGATGATATTAAACATCATATCATCAACAAGTTTGATTTGATGAATCATTATGGAATAAATCCTGAAAGTGAGTTTAAGCAAACCCAGTTATATAAAGAGTACAAGAACAATATTGATTTTTTCAGAACAAAGTTTATGTCTGTAGAAATTGAGGTACTTGATACCGATCCTCAAATGGCTGCAGATATTGCCAATGAAATTGCGGGAATGGTAGACTCGGTGAAAAATAAAATGCTTAAAAGAGTCGCACTTCAGGCCTTTACCATTGTAGAGAAAGAATACAAAACTTTAGTTTCAGAAATTAATAAAATGGAAGACACCTTGAATTACATACGTTCTATGGGAGTTCAAGATTACGAAACACAGGTTGAGGTATTAAGTGATCAATATGGTGCGGCATTGGTTAAAAATAACAATGTGGCAGCACAAAAACTGAAGAACAAATTAGATACACTTTCCAAATATGGAGGTAAGTATTTAAGTTTAGTTCAGCAGCTAGAATACGAGCGTGAAAAGCTAAGTGATATGCGTGAAATTTATGCAGAAGCTAGAGTAAATGCAGAATCAACCATCGATCAAAAATTCATTGTAAATAGAGCTTATAAAGCAGAAAAACCAAGTTATCCAATACGTTGGCTAATTGTAACGGTTTCTACCATTGCTACATTTTTATTTACCATGATAATATTAATCCTTTTAGACCCAAAACACTAAGTCATGAGCGAAGAAACTAAAGGGAAAGATTACTTTGAATCAAGTCTAGGCATACTAGAATTTGCCATTCGTCAATGGAAAGTTTTAATAGGTGTTGCAATTGCCGCTGCCATTATGGGAGTTGTTTTTTCAGGACCAAAATTTATTGCTCCACAGTTTACATCTGAGGCTGTAATTTATCCGGCTAACCTTGGAAATTACTCCGGTGAAACAAGATTGGAGCAAATGCAGCAATACTTGGAGTCCAACCAAATTAGAGACGCTATAATTAGCAAATTCAACTTGTATCAAGAGTATGAAATTGATTCTGGTAAGCCCACCACGAAAGCATTAGTTAATAAAGCTTATTCAGAACACATTGGTTTTGATGAAACGGAATTTGAATCCATACGAATAACTGCAAGTTCAACAAGTCCTGAAAAAGCTAAGGAGATTGTTGAAGAAATTTTGATTTTACTCAATAAAACAATTCGAGAAACCGAAAGAGAGAAATATTGGGAAATTGTAAAAATCAATGAGAGATTAATGCTTCAAAAGAAAAAACAAGTAGATAGTTTAGAAGTAAGAATTAGAGAATACAGTACGAAATATGGACTGTTAGATTACATTGGTCAAACTGAAGAAGTTACTGAAGGATACATGAAGTTTTTACTTTCGGGAAAGAAAGGCGCTAATTATGAAGAAGCAAAAAAGTTATATAAAAATTTAGAGATGTATGGTAGGGCTTTTCATAATATGCATGCTCAGTTAAATAAATTTAATGAGGAATACATTAACAGATTACATGCATATGAACATGCTATGAAAGATTATACAAAAGAACAGACTTATGCCAATGTTTTGGTAAAACCTGAAGTTCCTGATAAAAAGTCTTCTCCAGTTCGTTGGTTAATCGTTTTAGGTGCAACAGGAGCAGCCTGCTTTTTTACATTTGCCCTCTTATTAGTTCTAGGGTACCATAAAAATCAGTAATGACTTCTTACCTAAAAACAAACTGGGTATTAATTCTTAGCTTTTTGTTTATTATGGCAAACAGCGCCTTTATTGCATTGGAGCAATATTGGTTTACCGCTGTGCCATTTGCATTGGTGGTTTTGCTTTTGGCGTTTATAGCAACCGATAAACTGATGTGGGTGATCATTTTTGCTACCCCCCTTTCCATTAACTTAGAAGAGTTGGATTTTGGTGGAGTAGGGATGTTCTTGCCTACTGAACCCTTGCTTTTTGGGGTAATGCTCATCTTTTTTCTTAAGATACTGTACGATAGAAAGTTCGATAAGTCGGTATTATACCATCCACTGAGTATAGGTATTATTATAAATTTATCTTGGTTAACCATAACGACCTTAACAAGCACTATGCCTGTAGTATCTATTAAGTTCTTATTAGCCCGTTTATGGTTTGTTGTTTCTCTATTTTATATTGCTAGCCAGTTGTTTAAAAATGTAAAGAATATTAGAACATTTTTCTGGCTCTACCTTATCCCTTTAACGCTTGTTGCTATTTATACATTTGTACACCATAGTATGTATAGCTTTGAAGAGAGACCTGCTCACTGGGTAATGCAGCCGTTTTTTAAGGATCATACGGTTTATGGTGCTGTTTTAGCCATGATGTACCCAGTTTTACTTTGCTTGCTAGCTTTGAAACGCTACCGGAAGTATAGATTGCTTATAGTTATTATGCTTATTGCTTTAAGTTTAGGAATTATCTTTTCTTATGGAAGAGCAGCTTGGATTAGTTTGGTAGCTGCTTTTGGCGTTTCACTGATTTACGTCTTGAGGTTAAGAACTTCATTTGTGCTATCAGTTGCAGGATTGTTGATTATAGTGACGGGAATTTTCTGGGGAGACATTATCAATGTTTTGGAGAAAAATGAACAGGATTCTACCTCTGAGAATCTTTCAGAGCACGTTCAATCTATAACGAATATCTCAACGGATGCATCTAATCTTGAGCGAATCAATCGATGGAATTCGGCTATTAAAATGTTTGAAAGAAAGCCCATATTTGGATGGGGACCTGGAACCTATGCCTTTCAATATGCACCATTTCAGTCTTCAGAGGACTTAACGATAATAAGTACTAATGCTGGAGATATGGGGAATGCCCATTCTGAATTTATTGGACCTTTAGCAGAGGCAGGTGTGCTTGGAACATTAACTTTTATTCTAATCATTGTAATTTTCTATCGTACAGCATCCAAACTTTATTTTCGCTTACCTAAAGGAGAATTGAGAACGATAGTCTTTTTTACCATACTTTCTTTTACAACCTATTTAATTAATGGAGTTTTGAATAACTTCTTAGATACAGATAAAGCTTCGGTTCCTTTTTGGGCCTTTATAGCAATTATTGCAGCGATAGACTTGAATTCTAAGAAAATGCTTAAGGAAGAAACTCAGCCCCAAGAAGGGTAATGTCATCTTCAATGCTAGAAGACTTTTTGATCTCAACTGCTAAACTTTCAATTTGGTGCATGATTTCCTCAATTGAATTTTGATGCTCAATTCGTTGGATTAGTCCTTCAACACCTATTTGTTCTCCATTGTGTTCTAGCTCCGTTAAACCATCTGTAAAACAAAACAGCTTATCGTTATCGGTTATTTTAATTTTTTCTAATTCAATAGAAGGAAGCTCATCAAACATGCCTAAAACAGTACAGCCTTTTTTTAATTCTACAGCATTCTTGTTCTTAATTAGCAGCGCCGGCTGATGCCCTGCATTTAAATACTCAATTTCCTTTTTATCTGCATTGTATACGGCAATAAATAAGGTGATGAATTTTTCATAATTTGCAGACTCTATCACTTTTTGATTACACTCTTCAATCAACTTTTTTAGGTCACATTCAACAGTTAGTAATGCTCTTAAATTGGCCTGAAAATTGGCCATTAACAGGGCCGCAGGGAATCCTTTTCCCGAAACATCAGCAATACACAATACCGTTCTTGAATCATCAAGTTGAATGACATCATAATAATCTCCACCAACTTCATTATGCGGTTTATAGAAGGACTTGACAACCAGTTTGTTTGTATTGGGTAGGTTCCTTGGAAAAAGAAGCGTCTGCATTTTTTGAGCAAGTTCAAGTTCTTTTTTGACTTCAACTTGTTTTATGTACTCTTTATTTAACCGTTTGTTTTCCAATGCAACAACTACAATGTTTGCAAGGGTTTGAATAAATTTTAGATGTTTAATTATGGGACTAATTTCGATTTTTTCCCCATCGAAATCTGCGAGTAATAAAAAAGCCAGTGGTTTGTTTTTGTGGAAGACAGGAATAACAATATCAAATTCCTTTAGATTAGAATCTTCCGAGGAATTTAAAACATCAATTTGATCATAATTATTTATGATCAGCTCTAGATCAACGGATTCTGCTTGTTCTTGTTTTATACCCGATGTAAGTGCGACCTTCCATTCTTTGTCGAAGCTAAACAAGACAAATTTTCCAATATGTAATTCTTTCAGTAAAACATGTTCAAGAATTCCAAACAATTCTTCCTTAGAGGAGTTGCTATTGATTGCATCCGTAATTTCAAGAAGGGTATTTAGCTTTAAATTAGAAAGTTTTAATCTACCTTTCGCCCGATTTGTCTTTTCATCCGTCATTGTTTTTCGTTTGTTCCAAGAATTGAGGTAATAATCGAAGAGCAGCCATTTCTTTATACTTTTCTCTAAATTCAATAGCAGGAATACCTGCATAGGTTTTTCCAGATTCTAAATCTTTTGAAACACCGCTTTTTGCCGAGATTACCACATCATCACCAATAGAAATTCCCGAAGTAATTCCAACTTGTCCCCAAATGGTAACTCGATGGCCAATAGTGACACAACCGGCTATCCCAGAATGGGCGGCTATTAAGCAATTTGTACCCAAGGTCGTATCATGGCCTATTTGCACAAGATTATCGAGTTTGCTGCCTTTACCTATTATGGTTGGTGAAGTAACCCCTTTGTCAATGGTGCAATTTGCTCCTAATTCTACATCATCTTCAAGAATGACTTCTCCAACAGAAAGTAAACGGTCATATTGATCAGGTCTTTTCTTATAATAAAACCCATTTGAACCAATTACACAACCAGCTTGAATAATAACTCTGTCTCCAACCTTACAACCATCGTGAATAACAACATTGGGGTAAATAATGCTGTCATCTCCAATTTCTACTTGATTGCCAATAACTGCGGAAGGATGAATTTTACAATTTTTGCCAATTTTAGCTATTGCTGAAGGTTTTTCTTCAAAAAAATCAAAAGGACTAAAATAGTTGAGAATAAAATTGAAACTTCGAAAAGGGTCTTCACAAATTATAATTCCTTTCCCCTCAGGAAAATCTACATCTTTATTAATTAGAACTACTGTAGCTTTGGAGTGTAAGGCTTTTTCGTAGTATTTCGGGTGGTCAACAAATACGATATCCCCTTCCTCAACGCGATGTATTTCATTAATTCCACGAATTTCTAGATTTGCATCCCCTTTATAAGGGGCTTCTAGTAATTCTGCAAGACTAGCTAATGATAAGGGTTTTGAGAAGATCATTATTTTACGCGCTCTGAATAAGAACCTGTTCTGGTATCAATTTTAATTTTATCACCTTCGTTGATAAATAAAGGAACTCGAACCTCTGTTCCAGTTTCTACTTTTGCTGGTTTTGTAGCATTGGTTGCTGTATCCCCTTTAATTCCTGGCTCTGTATAAGTGATTTCTAACTCAACAAAAGGAGGTAAATCACATGCTAAAGGTCTTTCTTCCTCTGCATGAAACATAATTTCTACATCATTGCCTTCTTTTAAAAACTGTGGTGCATTTATCATTTCTTCTTGAAGAAAGGTCTGCTCATAATTTTCTTTATTCATGAAATGGTAACCACTATCATCGGTGAATAGATACTGATATTTGCGGGTTTCAATTCTCACAGGTTCTATTTTAACCCCAGAGTTGAAAGTATGATCAATTATTTTTCCAGAAGTTAAACTTTTGAGTTTTGTCCTAACAAAAGCAGGTCCTTTTCCAGGTTTTACATGTTGAAATTCCAAGATGGTGTATAAATCATTATTCCAATTCATACATAGTCCATTTTTAAAATCTGCGGTAGTTGCCATAAGTTATTTGTATTTGTTCAAAGATAAGTGATATGATTGATTTTATTTGAAGTCTTTAAAGTCTGAAATGTGAATTAACTTTTCAGGATTTGGAACTTCTTTCTCAACTTCATTGGAAGCAATAATAATTAACTTCTCATTTCTATTTTTCTGTAAGAGGGAATGATAAAATTCTACTCCCATGCTATCTAAGTTTGAACATGGTTCATCCAATAAAATGATGGGACTATTTCCAAGAAGTGCGAGTCCTAATTTAAGTCGTTGTTTCATACCTGAAGAAAACTGACCAATTTGTTTATGTTTAGCTTCGCTTAGGTAAATCGTATCTGCAAATTGATCCAAACTAATATGGTTGCTAAAAGCTTTAAAATGAGTATGAAACTTCAACAATTCATTCAAAGTCAGTTGTTCAGGTAATTCTTGGTATGGAGCTACAAAACTTAATGCTTTATAGGCTTTTTCAGTTTCAATGTATTGATTGTCTATCTCTTTAAAATATACTTGACCCTCGGTAGGTAATTCTGCTTGTGAAAT
Source organism: uncultured Flavobacteriales bacterium (assembly GCA_964001305.1). Lineage (GTDB taxonomy): Bacteria > Bacteroidota > Bacteroidia > Flavobacteriales_E > Vicingaceae > CAJXMH01. The sequence goes on along the minus strand of CAXFAI010000042.1, from coordinate 151,562 downwards.
AATTTTAAGCAAAGTAGATTTTCCACTTCCGTTGGATCCAATAATACCATAAACCCCTTTAGAAAAAGAGGTGCTTAGGTTTTTGAAAATCCATTCTTGCTTAAAGCGCTTGCCAATATTAGCTAGCTCTATATTCATTTAATTTAAAGGACCTCTAATTATGCCTTTATCAGAGTTTTTAATAAAGTCTAAAATGATTGACTTTTCATTACTTGCATCAAACTCTTCGTCAATTTCATTGATAGATTTTGTCACATTTGTTCCCATGACAAAAATCTTTCTGTAAATGTCTTCAATTTGTGCTATAGCATTACTTTCAAAGCCTCTTCTCCGAAGGCCAATTGCATTAACGCCTGCAAATGTCAAGGGTTCTCTTGCCGCCTTTACAAATGGTGGAACATCTTTTCGTACTAAAGAACCTCCTGCTACAAATGCGTGAGCACCAATAGTTACAAACTGTTGAACAGCAACTACTCCTTCTAGTATAGCGTGGTCTTGTATGGTTACATGGCCCGCAATATTTGCGGTATTAGCCAGAATGACATGGTTTCCTACATGTGCATCATGTGCAATATGCACATAAGCCATTAATAGACAGTTGTTTCCAACAACTGTTTTAAAACGGTCTTTAGTTCCTCTATTTATGGTAACACATTCTCTAATGGTTGTATTGTCTCCAATTTCGGCAGTTGTTTTTTCGCCATCAAACTTCAAATCTTGGGGTATCGCCGAAATTACGGCTCCTGGAAAAATTCTGCAGTTCTTGCCAATTCTTGCACCATCCATAATGGTCACATTTGGGCCAATCCAAGTGCCATCTCCAATTTCAACATCCCCAGCAACATAGCTGAAAGGGTCTATAGTAACCCCTTGCCCAATCTTGGCTTCTGGGTGAATAAAGGCATTATTCATTGTTTTTGTCTTTAACGATTTGAGCCATTAACTCTCCTTCAGCTACCAATTGTTCTCCAACAAATGCTTTAGCTGTCATATTTACTATTCCTCTACGAATAGGGCCCATCAAATCTAGTCTAAATATCAAAGTGTCTCCAGGAACTACTTTTCTTTTGAATTTAACTTTGTCAATTTTCAAAAAATAGGTCAAATAATTTTCAGGGTCTTCTACAGTGTTTAAAGCTAATATTCCTCCAGTTTGAGCCATGGCTTCAATTTGCAATACTCCAGGCATTACAGGAGCACCTGGAAAATGACCTTGAAAAAATTGCTCATTCATGGTTACACTTTTTACCCCTACTACATGTTTGTCGCTCAACTCAATAATCTTATCTACCAATAACATAGGATATCGGTGTGGTAAGATTTTTTCAATATCTGTTGTGTTATATAAAGCTTCTTGATTGGGGTCGTATTTAGGGGCGCTTTGTTCTTGCTTTTTAATCTCTCTCTTAATGAGTTTAGCAAAGTCTACATTGCCCTTATGGCCAGGTCTTGCCGCTAAAATATGACCTTTAATCGGTCTTCCTACTAAAGAGAGATCTCCGACAATATCAAGTAACTTATGGCGAGCAGGCTCATTTTGAAAATGAAGCTCAACGTTATTTAAAACGCCAATTCCTTTAACTTCAACCTTCGGCTTATTTAATAATTCAGCTAATTCATCTAACTTGTCTTGAGGCATTACTTTGTCAACCAGTACAATAGCATTGTCTAAATCGCCACCTTTTATCAGGTTATTCTTCGCTAAAAATTCTAATTCTCTTAAAAATACAAACGTTCTACATTTTGAAATGTCTTCTTCAAACTCACCCAAGTGGTACATGTGTGCATGTTGAGTTCCTAAAACTTTTGAGTTATAGTCAACCATTACGGTTAGTCTAAATTCATCTTGGGGAACGGCTAGCATTTCTGTTTGTCTATCTAAATCTTCATAAGTGAGATTTTCGGTAATGACAAAGTAATTTTTTTCAGCATCTTGCTCTTTGGTGCCTACTTTCTTTAAGCTTTCTAGAAAGTAGTGAGAACTTCCATCAAGAATAGGAACCTCAGGTCCATCAATCTCGATTAAAATGTTGTCAATTTCTAAACCATAAACGGCCGCCAATAAATGTTCAGTGGTATGAACTCTAGCTCCATTTTGTTCTAAAGTTGTGCCTCTTGAAGTATCAACAACATTATCTGCATCAGCATCAATTGTTGGTTTTCCTTCTAAATCTACTCGCTGAAAAACATAGCCATGATTTTCAACTGCGGGTTTAAAGGTTACGGTTGCTTTTTGTCCGGTATGCAATCCAACTCCCGAAAGAGAGATTTCTGCATTGATTGTTTTCTGTTTGTCACTCATTTATTTCAAATGCGATGATTTCAATTCTTGAAGTTCTTTTTCTAATTGATTGATTTTTGACATCATGTCCGGAAGATTTCTAAACATTACATATGAACGTTTAAAGTCTCCAATGCCAATGGCAGGTGAGCCTTGAACGATGCTGTTTTCTTCTTCTATGCTATTCCCAATTCCACTTTGAGCAGCAATTTTAACACCATCAGCAATTTTTATATGACCAACTATTCCAACTTGGCCACCAATCATACAGTTTTTTCCAATTTTGGTAGAACCTGCTACACCTGTTTGAGCAGCTATTACAGTGTTTTCTCCAATTTCAACATTGTGAGCTACTTGTATTAAGTTGTCCAACTTTACTCCTTTTCGAATGATGGTTGAACCAAGAGTTGCTCTATCTATGCTTGTATTTGCTCCAATTTCAACATGATCTTCAATAATCACATTTCCAATCTGCGCAACTTTTTTATAATTGTTTTCACTATTAGGGGCAAATCCAAATCCATCGGCGCCCAAAGTTACTCCCGCATGTATAATACAAGAGTCACCAATGACTGTTTCTGAATAGATAGTTACCCCTGAGAAAATTAGGGTGTTATCACCAATCTTAACGTTGTCACCAATGGTGGAATTGGGGAAGATTTTTACATTTTTCCCAATGGAAACATTTTCTCCAATGCTTGCAAAATCTCCAATGTAGCAATTTTCGCCTAATTGGCTAGATTCAGCAATATGCGCATGTTCCGAAATGCCAAGCTTATTGTTTTTTACCTGATTGTACATTTCAAGCAATTGACCAAAACATTGATAAGCATCTTCAACACGAATTAGCGTTAAGGAGTCTTTTGTGTTTTTTTCAAGCTTAAAATCTTTATTCAGAATAACAATTGAAGCATCTGTTTCATAAAGGTATTCAGCATATTTTGGATTAGCTAAAAAGGAAATACTCCCATTTTTGCCTTCTTCAATTTTTGAAACTGAAGAAACTTCTGCGTCTGGGTTGCCCTCTATGGTGCCTTGTAAAATGTCAGAGATTTGGCGGGCTGTAAATTTCATGCCTCAAAAATAACAATTATTTGAGGCCTCTTATAGCCCCGAATTTTTCAAGTTATTAACCATAGGTTGTTTGGGATAACACAAAAAATACTTCCTCACTGGTTCAGATAAAACACTAATGTTTAATTGATCTGCAGCTAAAGCTATGTCTTTGATTGAACCGTCTTTATAGAGAAGATTTATTTTGTCTTGCTTCGGCTGGTAAGCATTGTTTTCAATAGCGCCTGTAAATACGAAGTAATCTAAAACAGTGTTATCTTTCAAATATTGATTAACAGCAGCTTTTGCCTTTTCAATTTCATGAACCTCAATCGGAGAATCACTGAGTTGAATTTTGAATAAGTTTCGATTCAAAAGTGATTTGCATAAACTAGACAATGTCTTATCATCATGATTTTGCCATTCCTTTATAGCAGAAGTAATGTCGAAGTCATCAAGTTTGGAAAAGTGCTCTAAAATTTCAGGCTTTTCAGCGAACTGTACTTTATCCACTTCATGATATAGAAAGTAGTTGAGCGATTGTGTACAGAAAAGTGCTTCTCCTTGGTGCGCTAATTCTTTGGCTCGTTTTAGGATACGAACCACCAAGTTTTCAGCGGACAAAACGGTTTTGTGTAAATAAACTTGCCAATACATTAAGCGCCTTGCAATAATGAATTTTTCAATGGAATAAATCCCTTTGGCTTCCACACACAAATGCCCATCTTTAACATTTAGCATAGATATGATGCGGTCTGCATTGATTACCCCTTCTGAAACTCCAGTAAAAAAGCTATCTCTTTTTAAATAATCCAGACGGTCCATATCTAATTGAGAGGAAATAAGCTGATGTAAAAAGGGTTTTTCAGGGTAGTTGTTTTCGAATATTTTAATGGCTAAATCTAACTTTCCATTGAATTCCTTATTCAGCTTTTGCATGAAAAAGGTTGAAATGTCTTCATGGGTAACATTTTTTACAATGCTATACTCTAAAGCATGTGAAAAAGGACCATGTCCTATATCATGAAGCAAAATTCCTAGAGCAGTTGCTTTTGCTTCTTTCTTACTTATTTTATGACCTTTTGAGCGAATGACATCAATAGCTTTAAGGGTAATATGCATGGCCCCTAATGCATGATGAAAGCGGGTGTGCAAAGCACCAGGATAAACCAAATGTGTTAAGCCTAATTGTTTTATTCTTCTAAGGCGTTGAAAATAAGGGTGCTCTATAATGTCAAAAACCAAGTTGTAAGGAAGAGAAATAAATCCATAAACCGGGTCGTTAATTATCTTTTTCTTATTGAAGGAATCCGTGTTCAATTTTTTGCGATTAACTAATTTTATGTGATTGAATTTGGATGAGCTAAATAAAATGCTCGAATTTGCTATACCAACTAAAATGAAATGACGAATATAAGAATACTATGGGCTGATGATGAAATTGAATTGTTAAAGCCTCATCTAATTTTTTTGAAAGATAAAGGCTATGAAGTGGTGCCTGCAACTAGTGGGAGTGAAGCTTTAGATTTGATTAATGAACAACGATTTGATATTGTTTTTCTGGATGAAAATATGCCAGGTTTGTCTGGCTTAGAAACTTTAAGTGAGATTAAAGCCAATTATCCATCACTTCCTGTGATAATGATTACCAAAAGCGAGGAAGAAAGTATCATGGAAGAAGCCATTGGTTCTAAAATTTCTGATTATTTAATTAAGCCAGTAAATCCAAATCAAATTCTTTTAACCTTAAAGAAGCACCTAGACACAGCTAAGCTTGTTAGTGAGCGAACAACCATTGCATACCAACAAGCTTTTCGAAATATTGGGATGAGCTTGCACCACAATATGACATTTGAAGAATGGGAAGAGGTGTACAAAAAATTAATCTATTGGGAGTTAGAGCTTGAGAAGTCCGACAATGAAGGAATGGCTGATATTCTAGAGACTCAAAAAAGTGAGGCCAATAACCTTTTTAGCAAGTTTATTGAAGATGAATATACCGACTGGTTAAATGAGCCAGAGCAAGCTCCTTTGATGAGCCATACCGTATTTAAAGAAAAAGTATATCCACTAATTCAACCTGAAGGGACTGTTTTTTTAATCGTTATTGACAATTTAAGATTGGACCAATGGCAGCTTATAAAGCCTTTGGTTGAAGAATACTTTTGGATAGAAGATGAAGGAAATTACTTGAGTATTTTACCTACCACTACTCAATATGCAAGAAATGCACTTTTTTCAGGTTTAATGCCTGCTGAAATCGAGAAGTTATATCCAAATTTATGGAGTAATGATGAGGATGAAGGAGGTAAAAATTTACATGAAAAAGAGCTTTTAGAAGCACAACTAAAACGTTTAGGAAAGGACACTCGATTTAGTTACAATAAAGTATTAAACCCAAGCTATGGCCGTAAAGTAGTAAGTGATATTCCGAATCAAATGCATAATGCATTCAATGTAATTGTTTATAATTTCATTGATATGCTTTCTCATGCCAGAACAGATACAGATATTATTAAAGAGCTGGCAGAAGATGAATCGGCTTATCGCTCGTTAACGCTTTCTTGGTTTGAACATTCACCTTTAAAAGATGCGTTAAAAGAAATTGCCAATCGAGGTGGTAAAGTGATTATTACAACAGATCATGGTTCTATAAAAGTGAAAGAACCATCAAAAGTTATTGGAGATAAATCAGTTAATACTAACTTGAGGTATAAACAAGGTAAAAATCTCAGTTTTGAAGACAATGATGTCTTTGCTATATCGAATCCCTCTAGTGTTTTTTTACCAAAAGTGAATGTTAGCCAAAGCTTCATTTTTGCAAAGAATGATTTCTTTTTTGCTTACCCTAATAACTTTAATCACTACGTTCAGTATTATAGAAATACATTTCAACACGGTGGAATTTCACTAGAGGAAATGATGATTCCGGTGGTAACTTTGAGTCCTAAAAAGTGAAGTCAGCTCTGAGTTTATATTGTTCTGGCACGGATAATTTAAGTCAAATTTCTGAATGTATCTTAAGTCAGTTTTCTGATTATCGAATTATCTTGTTTAAAGGTAATCTTGGCGCTGGAAAGACAAGTCTGATTAAAAATTTGTGTAAATTGCTGGGAGTTCAAAGTACGGTTAGCTCACCCACTTTTTCTTTGGTTAATGAGTACGAAACAACTCAGAATGAAATAATATATCATTTTGATTTTTATAGAATTAAAGATGTAGAAGAGGCTTTTGATATGGGAATAGAGGAGTATTTTGAAAGTGGAAATGTTTGTTTAATTGAATGGCCAGAGATGATTGAAGAGATTCTACCAGAAAAATATCTAGAAGTTAACATATCTTTGAAAGGAGAAGGAAGAGAGTATATACTAACCACAAATGACCATGGCTGAAGATGTTGTAAAATCACTAGCTCAATCGGCAACCAAAATGCTTCCCCAGGAAGAAAGAGCGGAAGTAAGAAAAAAACAAAGCAATTTATTTATAGGAATTCCCAAGGAAACTTCTTTACAAGAAAAGCGGGTTCCATTAGTTCCACAAGATGTTGAGCTTTTAGTAAATAATGGTCATCAAGTTGTTATAGAAACCAAGGCTGGGGAAAAGGCAAACTTCTCCGATCATGATTATAGTGAAGCAGGAGCTACCGTTGCATACTCAAGAGAAGATGTTTTTAAAGCGGATATCATTTTAAAAGTAGAACCCTTATCTCATGAGGAAATTGATTTAATGCAAAGAGGACAAACTCTTATTTCAGCATTGCAATTGCCAGTTCAACCAAAGAATTTTCTTCAAAAGCAAATTGATAAAAAGATTACAGCAATTGCTTACGAATATGTAACAGATAATAGTGGTAGGTTTCCTGTCATTCGCGCGATGAGTGAAATAGCAGGAAACACTTCAATTTTAATTGCAGCAGAATATTTAAGTAATGTGAACGGGGGTAATGGCCACATGCTAGGAGGAATTTCTGGGGTGAAGCCAACTGAGGTAGTCATTTTTGGAGCAGGTGCTGTAGCTGAATTTGCTGCGAGAGCAGCACTAGGTTTGGGAGCATCTGTAAAGGTATTTAGTAATAATACCTCTAAATTACGAAGGTTGCAAGATGGAATAGGAAGTCGTGTTTTTACATCAACATTGCAGCCTAAGGTAATTGAAGCAGCTTTAAAAACAGCTGATGTTGCTATTGGTGCAATTCGTTCTGAAAGTGGTAGATGCCCAGTAGTAGTTACTGAGGAGATGGTTCAACAAATGCAGGAAGGCTCTGTAATTGTTGATGTCAGTATTGATCAAGGTGGATGTTTTGAGACTTCTAAAGTAACTACTCATTCAAATCCAACATTTAATTTGCATGGGGTAACCCATTATTGCGTTCCAAATATTGCATCAAGAGTAGCAAGAACAGCTTCTTATGCATTGAGTAACTTGTTTGCACCAGTAATTTTAAGTTTAGGAGAAGGTGGTGGAGTAGAGCAATGTGTTAGACATACTTATTCTATCCGTTCAGGAATTTATTTATACAGAGGAATGTTAACCAATCGATATTTGGCAGAATATTTTAGATTACCATATAAAGACCTCGATTTATTGTTAGCCGCTATTTAATTTTACAGCATGGGATTTTGGAGAAGATTTAGACTTTTTTTAGTTGGAGTAGGTTTAGGCCTTATTTTGGTTATGGTATTTTTTGGTTCTCGTGATTGGACTTCTTGGACCCCAGAGTCTAGAGTGTTGACTGCTATTGATAGCTCAACTGTAAGTATTTCAGAAAGAGCTGCTTGTCAAATGGCTTGTTTGCAAATTAGTGATGAGCAACTTATTGAATTAAAAGAAGTTAGTTCTGTAAATTTTAAAGAAAGTAATGTAAAAGCAAAGCCTTGTCCTGTTTATCGATTGGACAGTAAATCAAAAGAAAGAGACTACCAATTGATTTGGGAGGTTTGTGAAGGAAAAGAAAAAGTCAAACTCTTATCGGTGATAAAAATTGGGCAATCGTGTAATTGCGAATGATATGAACCGGAATCAGTGGACCGAAGAAGATTTAAAATTATTAGCAAAGCATTTGCGAAAGCCTGAAGGAGAGATTGGAGAGGAAGTCGCTCTTCGGATGAATCAAGGGAATGCAGCAATGAACTTGCATACATTAGCTGTTCTAAATCCTCAAGCGAATCAGCATATATTAGAAATAGGAATGGGCAATGGGATGTTTGTTCAGAATATTTTAAATCTGCATGAGTCTATTAAGTACACCGGTTTGGATTATTCAGCTGATATGGTGAAGCAAGCCTTACACATAAATGAGAGGTTTGTTAGTAGTGGTAGAGCAGTTTTTTCTGAAGGAAGTATTGAGCAACTACCATTCGAGAATGATTCTTTTAACCAAATTTTTACAGTAAATACCCTTTATTTCTGGAAAGATATTGAAAGTGGTTTGAGAAGTCTTAAAAAGCTATTGAAGCCTTCAGGTCGTTTAATTATTTCAATTAGGCCTAAAGACAATATGCAAGAATTACCTGTTACAAGGTACAACTTTAATTTATTTGATCAAGAAGAGATTCTTGAGTTGTTGAATTTGGTAGGCTTCGTAAATATAGAACTTACAGAAATAAAAGAGCCTCCTCAAATCAATATGGGAATGCCTTCAGACAGAAAATGTTTGATTTTTTGTGCGGAGAAAGCTTAAGCTCCCAGCCTTAGAGTGACCATATCTTCTACCTTTTGATAGAAATTTTGTGGGGTGTAAGTTCTCCAACTTACATCGTTTAAACTGCCGCCCGAAACCATATAATAGTCAATGTTTGCAGCTTGGAAATCTTCCATTACGTGTTCGCGGAAATTGATAAAAGCAATCCATCCATCTTCCACATCTTCAAACCATTCTTCATAGTAAGAATCATCTGAGAAATGAAAATTTAAAACGTTTTCTCCAATTAGAATAAACTTGTTAATACGTTCATGTATTAGTTCATCAATGATATTGCGCTTTAGAAACATAATGTCGTTGTGCAGTAAGTCGTTCCATTCTCCAATTAATTCAATTACGGCATAACCTTCGTCATAGTCAGCCATTAAAATTTTAATAAAAAGTGTAGGTGACTCTATTTCATCCCATTGTGGATGAATTAAGTGGTCATAAATGGCATGGGTAAATTCAAACTCACTGTATTCACGTCCGTAAAATGGCGATCGTTCATCTTCTGAAGCAATGTAAAAATCTCTCCAATTGTAATGTGGTTCTATTGCGTGCATATAACTGCCAGACGTTTATTTTGTTGATTTGTTCTAGTAATTGCTAATTGCATTTCTAACGCTACCGTACTTTTCAAGTAAATCTTTCGCTTCTTCGTAGCTAATATCAAGTTCTTGCGTTAGCATTTGAATTCCTCTTTTAATTAGCTTGTTATTACTCAACTGCATGTCTACCATTTTATTTCCCTTAACTCTACCTAAACGAATCATCACTGCAGTTGAGATCATATTTAATACGAGTTTTTGGGCTGTCCCGGCTTTCATTCTCGTGCTACCTGTAACAAATTCAGGCCCTACAATTACTTCTATCGGATGGTCAGTTGCAGCAGCAAGAGGACTTCCTTCATTGCAACAAATGCATGCTGTTTGTATGTTGTTTTCTCGGCATTTTTCTAATGCACCAACTACATAAGGGGTTGTTCCTGATGCGGCTATGCCTATCACAAAGTCCAATTCTGAAACATGCAGTTCTTGTAGGTCTTTCCAACCTAATTCTACATCGTCTTCCGCAAACTCTTTTGCTTTTCTAATGGCGCCATCTCCACCTGCTATTAATCCAACTACTAGGTCTTGGCTAACTCCAAAAGTTGGCGGGCATTCAGAAGCGTCAACAATGCCTAAACGGCCCGATGTACCTGCACCCATGTAAAACAACCGTCCTCCTTCTTGCAAGCAGTTTACAATTTTAGGTACAATCGCAGCAATATTGGGAATCACTTTTTCAACGGCATAAGGTACAATCTTGTCTTCTTTGTTAATGTTTTGCAGAATTTGTTCCGCACTCATTTTTTCAAGGTGATTGTATTTCGATTCGGATTCTGTGGTACTCATAAAATTGTTTTTATAAAGATGCGATTCAATTGACAAATGATGCAACAAATGCTTTTAAATTTCCATTAAATTCATCTTGTAATTTTTGATCAAAATTATCTTGTTCTGCATGATAAGTAGAAACACCTGAGAAAAATGCATTGTTAGGCTTAAAAGCTTCTAATCGTTTTGTTGCCTCTAAAGAATCTGAGTAATAGTTTGATAGCATCAATTGATTTTTACATTCCAAAAGTGCTTGACTTTTTAATCTTCTTTTTTCTTCTGTTGAAAGTGTTGAAGAAAATGAATTGTACAGTGAATCTAGTTTTTGTTTGCTTTGCCAAACCCACTTTTTAAAAAGTTCTTTTCTTTCCAAGGTTAATTGATAATCACTTAATTCTTTTGTTGCAGGGCCATATGTTTTTCTTAAAAATAGTTCAGCACCTTTTCTTCCAATAAATGTGGCTAGGTTTTCATTAAACTGAACGTCGTTCTTAATGTAAATAGTTGCATGAGTTAATTCATGAATTATCAATTCTGCGAGCCTACCTTCTTTTTTATTTAGCATCGAAGATAAAATAGGGTCTCTAAACCATCCCAAAGTAGACCATGCATTTACCTCATCTATTTCAGTATCAAAACCCATTTTTTGTAGCTTTTCTGATTCTGCCTTTGCTTTAGCCAAATTAAAAAAACCCTTATAGCTAAAATTACCTGCTATTGGAAAATCCCATTCATAAGCTTCAATTTTAAATTCAGGACTAGCTGTTACTACCCATAGAATTGGTTTGCCTTTTTGGTCGTAAAAAGTGGTGTAGTTTTCTGATTCTGCTAAACCTATTTCTTCTTGAGCAAACTTTCTTACTTGCTGAATAAAATCAAATTTGGCTTTGGTTGAGTCAGGAAAGTTAGGGTTTTGTACTAAGGATTCAATTTCTTCTGCATTCCAAAGTACTTCTGCTTGTCCTTTAGCTTGTTGCAAGCCATAAATCAAGCTTTTGAAATGGTAGCCTAAATAAAGCAGCAAACTGATTACTAAAGTTAGAATTACTTTTTTGATCAACCTTGTGCAGCTTTTACAATGTCAACCAAAATGGGTTTCATGCCACTGAAGAAAAATTCCACGGCAATTACCATCACAATCAACCCCATTAATCGCATCATGATCTTGTTGCCGGTTTCTCCTAGCCACTTGATGATTTTCGATGAACTCCAAAGCACCAAAAAAGTAATCAGGCAAACGGCAAAAATAGTTCCGATTAATATGCCTTTCATTTCCGGACTATTGGCATCTTCCATCAATACAATGGAGTTGGTTATGGCGCCAGGTCCACAAATCATGGGAATGGCTAAGGGCGTTATCGAGATGTCTGTAACATAAGCTTTACGCGTAGACTCTTTGCTCATTTTTACTTTAACTAAACGGGCTTGCAACATATCGTAGCCCATCATAAAAAAGATAACCCCACCTACAACACGAAAACTATCTACCGAAATGCCGAAAAATTTAAACAAGAGTTGACCGGAAAAGGCAAAAGCCACCAAAGTGAATGCGGCTACTACCGTAGCTTTTTGAGCCGTTTTCTTTCGTTCATGATTGTCCAAGGTAGTTGTCATGGTCATGAATACCGGCATAATACCCAGTGGATTCATCAAAGTGATGAATGAGGTAAAACATAAAAGAGCAAAACTGAGGTAAGCGTCCATGAATTTTTTGTGCAAAGTTGGGCATTCTGCTTGGATTCCTCAATTTCTTAGACTTGAATTAACGTTTGGATTTACCCAACTCAAAGCTTAATTTAAGGCCAAAAAGAATATGAGTGTAGAAGGAAAGAATATCTTAATTACCGGAGGAAGTTCCGGACTAGGCAAAGCGATGGCAAAACAGCTGATTGAGAAAGGAGCCAAGGTCGCTATTACAGGTAGGGACGAAGAGAAGTTGAGTGAAGTAGCGAAGCAATTAGGTGCATTTGCCATTCATGCTGATGTTGCTGTAGAGCAAGATGTAAAGAAGACCTACTCAAGTTTTTTACAGGAGTTTGGAAGTTTGGATGTTCTCATTAATAATGCCGGCATAGGAGCAGAACGTAAATCAATAGATGAATTAGACCTAGATGCAATGCGAAAGGTTTATGAGGTAAACGTATTTGGTGCTGCCATGATGGGAAAAGAAGCAGCCAAGATCTTCAAGGAGCAAAAGCACGGAGATATCGTAAATATTGCTTCTACCGCATCTATGAAAGGATATGCCGGAGGAACGGTTTACAGTTCTTCCAAATTTGCTTTGCGCGGAATGAGTCAAGATTGGCAGGCTGATTTGAGAAAATACAATGTTAGGGTCATTATTGTAAACCCAAGTTATGTGCCTACTGCCTTCAATAATCCTAGCCGTGAAGAAAGGGCAGAAGAAGACAATAAGTTAACGGCAGATGAAATTGCACATGCAGTGGTGGCAGCCTTAGAAATGGATTCCAGAGGTTATATTCCTGAAGTTACGGTGCATGCTACAAATCCGTTTTAAGCCCAAATCTCTTTGGCCAAACGGTATGTATTAGCATGGGCATCTACAATGTGTTTAATTTCAGGAGAGTAACCTTCGCCCATGCATGCCATTAATGGAATTTGATGGTCGTAGGCCGCTTGTAAAACCAAGCGGTCTCTTTCTTTGCAACCCTCAATTGAGACTGCCATTCTTCCTAATTTATCTGTAGATAGAATATCAACTCCTGATTGAAAGAAAATGAAATCCGGTTTTTGTTCGTCAATCAGAGTCGGGATATATTGCTTTAGTTTTTGCAAGTAAGTCTCATCATTGGTTTGGTCATCCAGTGGAGCATCCAAATCAGATTTCTCTTTTTTCAAAGGATAGTTATGGTCGCCATGCATACTGAAAGTGAAAACTCGACTTTCATTTTCAAAAATCTTAGCAGTGCCATTACCTTGGTGTACATCAAGATCGACGACTAAAATCTTTTCGGCTAGTTTATTTCTCAATAAATAGGAGGAAGAAATCGCAATGTCATTTAGTAAGCAAAAACCTTCAGCTCGATCAGCGTAAGCATGATGTGTGCCACCTGCAATGTTAAACGCTACTCCATTTTCAAGGGCAAACTTTGAGGCTTGAATGGAACCCCCTGTAATGACTAATTCCCGCTCAATCAATTCTTTTGAGTGTGGAAAGCCTGAGCTAAGTTGCTCTTTCCGATTTAGCTCTAAATTGGATAAACGTTGCCAATATTTCTCATCGTGAACGGCAAGAATATCAGCTTTATCAACTGGGTTAGGAGGAAAGAAGTTTTCTCCCTCGAAAGTTCCTTCATGTTTTAATTGCAAGGGCAGTAGTTCATACTTTTCCATCGGAAAACGATGGTTTTTGGGTAATGGATGAACGTAAATAGGAGCCCAAGCGATTTTGATCATCTGATTAATTATAGCAGCAAAATTATCTTCTAAATGACAACTTAGCGAAGTAAAAGTTTAGAGAATTGTTTGGATTTGGCTTTCTAAATCCCTTTATTAGAAGAAAAAAAGACCTAAATATCTTAAATGTGATAATTATCATTTTTTAAGCTTTGTTCACATTTTACATTTGTCCTATAAAACTATATAAACCATGAAAAATTTAGTTAAAACAGTATTAGCAATAACAATCGCAATAGCCGGCTTAACTGCCTGTGGCGGAAACAGCGAACAGGAAGAGGCCCGGTTAAAAAGAAAAGCAGAATTTGAGAAAAAAGTTGCTGAAGAATCTAAAGTTCCGGCATCTGAACGTATCACTCTTGATAATAAGGGGGTCGGTCCTGTAAAAAATGTAGAACTCAGCGCCCAGATTGATGAAGAAATGGTGACCAGAGGAAGGGAGCTATTTAAAACCAACTGTACGGCTTGTCACAAAGTAGATAAGCGTTTCATTGGTCCTTCTCCAAAAGGAATTATGAAGAGAAGAAGTCCGGAATGGATTATGAATATGATTTTAAATCCGCAGGAGATGGTGGAAAAAGATCGATGTGCTAAAGACTTGTTAGTTGAGTTTAATGGAGCTGCAATGGCTAACCAAAACTTAACTCGTGAACAAGCTAGAGACATTCTAGAGTACTTCAGAACCTTAAAAGATGAATCTTAATTAAGATTATTAATAACTAAATCATACTACCATGAAAAGGATTCATAAAGTCAGTGTTTTCGCCTTTGTCTTACTCTTTTTAGGGGCTTGTAATACCGGATCCCCAAAAGAAGAAAAAATTGAAAATGATGCTTCAACCTCTGTTGCCAAAACAGAAGGTCAGGCCTTTGTTGAGGATGACGTATCCAATCCTAATGTACTTCAAATAGCCATGAAGTCTGAAGATTACTCAACTCTTGTGGCAGCAGTAAAGGCAGCAGACTTAGAGAATGTATTAGTAAATGCCGGTCCTTTAATGGTATTTGCCCCAAACAATCAAGCTTTTGAGGCACTACCTGAAGGTACGGTAGAAGATCTTCTAAAACCGGAAAACAAAGAGAAGTTAGCCGGTATATTGAAGTTTCATGTTACTCCGGGAAAGTACGACAAAGAGTTTTTGAAAAACTTTAAAAAGCTGGGTCAAGCAAATGACCAAAACGTTAAAGTAGAAGTAAAAGGGGATGATGTTTACGTTGGCGGAGCAAAAATAATTGGAACTGTAGAAGCCAGTAATGGGATAATACATGTGGTAGATAAAGTAATGCTGCCTAAATAGTAATTGAATTAACAACTTTATAAAAAAAATACAATGAAAAAGTTAAAATTAGGATTGTTAGGAGTTGCAGCTTTGCTGTTTGCTAGTTGCGGCAACCAGAAAAACAAAAAAGAAAGCTCAGGTGCATTAACCTCAGGAGCGGCAGAAAAAGTTTATGTAGCCCCAGGCGAGCAAGATGACTATTATGCCTTCATGTCAGGAGGATATAGTGGTAATGTTACCGTATACGGATTGCCTTCAGGAAGATTATTTAAAGAGATACCGGTTTTTTCACAATTCCCAACTTCTGGTTATGGTTATTCTGAAGAAACTAAACCCATGCTGAATACCTCTTTTGGTTTTGTGCCATGGGATGATGCTCACCACCCAGATATTTCTCAAACAAAGGGAGAGTTAGACGGAAGATGGTTATTCATCAACGGAAATAATACACCAAGAATTGCCAGAATTAGTTTAGAAACTTTCGAAACAGAAGAGATTATTGAAGTGCCTAATAGTGCGGGTAATCACAGTTCTTCTTTTGTTACCGAAAACACAGAGTATGTGGTTGCAGGAACAAGGTTCTCAGTGCCCATTCCTCAGAGAGATATTCCGATTAGTGAATACAAAGGAAACTTTAAAGGCTCAGTATCTTTTATATCTGTTGACCCTGAACATGGACACATGGATATTAAGTTCCAGTTGATTATGCCAGGTTTTAATTATGATCTATCACATCCAGGTAGAAATAAATCTCACGGATGGTTCTTCTTTACCACATACAACACTGAAGAAGCGCATACTTTGCAAGAAGTTAATGCTTCTCAAAATGATAAGGATTTTATTGCTGCTGTAAACTGGAAAAAAATTGAGGAATATGTAGAAAATGGCGGCGGTACCAAAATGCCGGTGGAATATGCTCACAATATTTACAATGAGAAAACGCATACCGCGACTTCTGAAATTAAAAAGGAAGTGATTACCTTAAATCCTGCTGATGTTCCAGGCGCAATTTATTTATTGCCAACTCCTAAATCACCTCATGGTTGTGATGTTGATCCAACGGGTCAGTATATAATTGGAAATGGCAAATTATCTGCTGATGTAACGGTACATTCATTTGATAATATGATTGCAGCCATTGAAGCAGAGAAGTTTGATGGGGAGGCCTATGGTATTCCAATATTGAATTTTGAAGACGTAATGGCAGGAACGGTAAAAAGTGGTGGTTTAGGACCATTGCATACTGAGTTCGATGGAAAAGGAAATGCCTATACAACTTTCTTTATCTCTTCTGAGGTGGTGAAATGGAAGTTGGGTACTTGGGAAGTAATTGACCGTAAACCATGTTACTATTCTGTAGGTCACTTGATGATTCCAGGGGGTAACTCAAGAGAGCCATTTGGTAAATATATGGTTGCCTTGAATAAAATTACCAAAGATCGTTATTTACCAACCGGACCGGAAATGGAGCACTCTGCTCAACTGTATGATATCTCAGGAGAAAAGATGGAGCTTTTATCTGACTTCCCTACACATGGAGAGCCTCACTATGCTGCAGGTTGCCCGGCAGATCTGCTAAGAGAGAATTCTAAAAAGATCTATCGTATTGATGAGAACGAACATCCGTACGCAATAAATGATCCATCTGAAGCTAGAGTAGAAAGAGATGGAAAAGAAGTGCATGTCTATCTATCTACCATTAGAAGTCACTTTACTCCGGATAATATTGAAGGAATAAAACTTGGTGATAAGGTGTATTTCCATGTAACCAATCATGAACAAGACTTTGATGTACCTCATGGGTTTGCTATGATGGGACAAAATAATGCTGAACTATTGGTTATGCCGGGACAAACAAAATCAAGTTTATGGGAGCCTAAGAAAATTGGTGTATACCCATTCTATTGTACAGACTTCTGTTCTGCACTACATCAAGAAATGCAAGGATATATAAGAGTATCTCCTGCTGACTCTGACCTTGAGCTTAGTTGGTCATTAGGGGATTAGTTGACAGTTGTTAGTGGTTGGGAGGGGCAGGCCTCCCAACTTTTTAATCCTTTTTAAATTTAAAGAAGACAATAATGAAGAAGGCAAGTATAATCATGATAATAGGCTCTTTATGCCTTCTAAGTCTGTTCGCTTTCCCGATGTGGAATATACAGTTAGGAGCACCTCAATATCCCGAGCCACTTGGAATTGATATTTATATTACGGGATTGGAAGGTGAAAATGAGTTTGACATTCAAAACATTGATGGTTTAAATCACTATATAGGCATGAAAACACTCCCAAAACCAGATGAGATGTGGGAGTTTACCGTTTTTCCAATTGTTACCTTGAGTATGTCTATTCTAGGGGTGTTGATTGGAGTTTTAGGCTATTTAAAAAAACTTACACCAAATTATTTTCTCATTTGGTTTATACTCATGAGTATTCTCGGAGTCTTAGGAGTTTACGACTTTAGTCAGTGGTTAATAGAGTATGGAACTGATTTAGATCCAAATGCTATTATGAAATTGGTGAATCCAGATGGTACACCTATGAAGTATAATCCACCTTTGATAGGGCATAAAAAGCTGCTCAACTTCGACGCTTATTCCTATCCGAAACTAGGAGGAATACTGCTTTGGGTTGGAATGATGCTCACAGTAACTGCATTTTTTGTCGGTAAAAAGGCTGTTAAAACAAGAAATTAAAATGAAGAATCAGGTTCAAATTGGATTTTTTATGCTTTTAAGTGTTTGCTTGTTAATGGCTTGTAGTCAAGAACCTAAACCTATTGAGTATGGAACCGACGCTTGCCACTTTTGTAGAATGACGATTGTAGATAAGGTTCATGGTGCTGAGATCGTTACTGATAAAGGAAAAGTTTTCAAGTTTGATGCAGTAGAATGCTTGTTGAATTATAAAAATGATTTAGAAAGCACAGAAGGATATTTATTCTTGTCAAATTACTATGAAGCCCCCGGTGAATTGACTGAGATGAAAAAAGCACACTTTCTAATTAGCGAACAACTGCCCAGTCCGATGGGAGCTTTTCTTACAACTTTTAAAACCAAGCAAAAGATCGAAGAAATAAAATCTGATAAAGGAGGTAAAACTTACACTTACACTGAAATCGCGGAAAAGTTTCAATAAGTGCTTATCAAGCTTATCTAAGTTCTAAAAAAAAACTATAAATGTTATGAAAACAATTCACAAATTATTTGTGCTATTGCTAGTGGTTTATTCTATAAATGGAATAGCGCAAACCAAAGATTATTGCAAACGATGCAATATGCTTATTAAAGATGAATTGCACAAGGCCAGCGCAATTGAAGATGGAAAGCAACTGACTTTTGATGCTATTGAGTGCTTAGTTAATTATTTAAAAACCGATGAAAAGGACTTATCTCAGAAGCAAGTAGCTGATTACAGCAATGGTGAAATGGTAGAGGCAGAATCAGCTTTTTATTTGAAAAGTAAGGCAATACCCAGTCCCATGGGAGCTTATTTGTCAGCCTTTAAAACTAAAGAGGCTGCTCAAAAAATGAAAGAGAAGAAGGGAGGTGAAGTTTATAATTGGGAAGAGTTGAAAGCCCGTTTTGCAGACTCTGATTTTGGAAGCCTGAATGCAGGTCACCATCATCACAACAGAGCAGATGCACACGCTCCCCTTGGCGTAATGGGAGATCATTTACACCATAAAGGAGGCTTAATGGTGTCTTTTCGATACATGAATATGTTGATGCAGGGCAATAGAGCAGGACAGAGTACCATAGAGGACGAAGCAATTTACAAGGACTATATGGTTGCTCCTCAGCAAATGCAAATGGATATGTATATGCTAGGTGTCATGTATGCTCCAAGCAATAAACTGACCTTAATGTACATGCAGAGTTTTATGCAAAACAGAATGGACTTAACCGCTCAAATGAAAATGGGTGGAATGATGATGAATGGTATGACGATGGAAAGCAAAGTGATGCAAACTGATTTTGAAACTGCTTCAAGTGGTTTCGGTGATGCAAAAATTGCCGCCATGTATGGTTTGGTAAATAATGAACAGACAAGCTTTCACTTAAATGCAAAACTTAATTTACCATTAGGAAGTATTGAGGAAAGTGATGATACTCCGATGAAGGAAAGCGCCCGACTGCCTTATCGCATGCAATTGGGAAGTGGAACTTTTGATTACTCATTGGGTGGTACTTACAAAATGCATGGAGACCAATTATCAGCTGGTTGTCAATTAATGGCTACGGCAAGAAGTGGCGAGAATGATCAAGGCTACAGGTGGGGGAGTCAATTGCAGTTGAATGTTTGGGGTGCTTATTTAGTGAGCAGCAGTTTGAGTGTTTCAGCACGTTTATACGGATTAGCTGAAGGACAAATAGAAGGGAAAGATGATGAGTTGAAACCCATGATGATTCCGGCTGCAAATGTGAAAAATTACGGTGGAGAAAGCATCCACTCTTTTGTCGGGCTGAACTACGCTTTTGCCCAAGAATCTAAGCTTAGAAAAATGAGGTTAGGAGCGGAGGCCGGTTATCCTGTCTATCAGAATTTATCAGGAATTCAAATGAATCAAGGACCGGTGATTAATTTAGGAGTAAAATACAATTTGCTTTAATCTAATGTTTCGAGTTCTATCCATCATCTGTTGTATAATGTTGATACACTTTACTACTGCATTAAAAGCGGTAGAGGTGTGTAAAGGCTGTCTGATTGAAAGTATAAAAGACGGCATAGCTGAAGCAAAGGCCGGAGATACCGTTTGGGTAAAGTCCGGAACTTACAAAGAATATGATCTGATTATTGAAAAACAACTAACTCTTATAGGGATAGGACAACCGACTATAGATGGTGAAGACCAAGGAGAAATTATTCGAATCGCGGCTGATCGGGTTACAGTTAAGGGGTTTAAAATTGTTAATGTTGGTGTTAGTTACACCTCCGATTATGCCGCGATTCGTTTAGTTAAAAGCAAGCATTTCAGCATTAAAAACATGCTGTTAGAAAAGCTGTTCTTTGGTATTTATTTAGAAAAGTCTGACTACGGAGTGGTTGCAAATAACCGCATCATTGGTGATGCAAAAGATGAGTATAATTCCGGGAACGGAATTCATCTATGGTACTGCAAGCATATTAAAATATTAAACAATGAAGTTGAAGGGGTAAGAGATGGAATATATTTGGAATTTGCCGACTCTAGCGTTATAAATGGAAATGTGAGCAAGAACAATCTTCGATATGGCTTGCATTTTATGTTTTCTAACCATGATGAATACGCCGATAATGTATTTCAGAACAATGGCGCCGGAGTAGCGGTGATGTTTTCCAAGTACATCAAAATGAAAAATAATACCTTTCAAGATAATTGGGGAACCGCTTCCTTTGGCTTATTGCTTAAAGAAATCAACGACTTAGAAGTGCGAGACAATACTTTTACCAATAATACCATTGCTATAAGTGTAGAGGGAGCTAATCGAGTAAATTATACGGGAAATACCTTTAAAGGAAATGGTTGGGCGATAAAGGTGAGAGGTGCTTGTTATGGAAATAAATTTACAGGGAATGAATTTTTAAACAATTCATTTGATCTATCTTACAACAGTAAAATGAATGACAACATTTTTGAGCAGAATTATTGGAGCAATTACAATGGCTACGACTTGAATCAAGATGGCATAGGAGATGTGCCCTACCGTCCGGTAAAGTTGTTTTCTTACATTGTGAATAGAACCCCTGAATCAATTGTCCTTTTAAGAAGTCTGTTTATTGATATTATTGATTTCTCTGAAAAAGTATCGCCGGTTTTTACACCAGATGAACTAAAGGATCGTAAACCCCTGATGAGACCACTATGATAGAAATTAAGAAGGTATCGAAGCAGTTTGGTAAAAATCAAGTGTTGAAAGAATTAGACCTTACCATTACAGGTAAGGGTATAGTAGCTATATTAGGTCCTAATGGTTCCGGAAAGACTACGCTTATCAAGTCAATTTTGGGTATGGTTATTCCCGACAATGGAAGGCTACAATTGTGGAACAAGGACATCAAGAAAAATTCAGATTATCGTAATCAAATCGATTATCTACCACAGATTGCCAATTTTCCCTCCAACTTAAGAGTGAAGGAATTGATTCGCATGATCAAAGACCTGAGGGGCGGAAGCCAAAGAGAGGATCAACTAATTGAGCAATTTGGTTTACACCCATTTCTTGACAAAAAGCTGGGAAACCTTTCAGGAGGGACCAAGCAAAAAGTAAATATTGTCTTGGCCTTTATGTTCGATAGTCCCTTGCTTATTTTGGATGAACCCACTACAGGATTGGATCCGTTAGCTTTAATTCAACTGAAAAAGTTGATTGAAGAAGAAAAAGCCAAAGGAAAAACCATTTTGGTTACTTCTCACATTATGAGTTTTGTGGAAGAGGTGGCCGATGAAATTGTGTTTTTATTAGAGGGTAAGATTTTTTTTAAAGGGAGTTTATCTACTTTAAAAGAGGAAACAAAACAAGAGGACTTAGAGCACGCCATTGCAAAATTATTGGAGGGAAATCATGCTTAAAGTATTAAAATATAGTTTTTACGATTTGGGCAGAAGCCGTTGGAGCTACATCTACTTCCTATTCTACTTAGCTTTGGGTTTGGTGCTGCTGTTTCTCAATCACGACCTTTCCAAAGCAGTAATTACTTTAATGAATGTAATTATTGTCTTGGTGCCTCTGATCGGAACCATTTTTGGGGTCATGTATTATTACAATTCAAAAGAGTTTACTGAACTATTGTTGGCTCAACCCATCAAAAGAAGGGATATTTTCTTGGGACAGTATCTAGGTATTTCAATCTCACTTTCACTAAGTCTCTTACTAGGAATCGGAATTCCCTTTGTGATTTATGGTCTTTTTAATTCTACCGCAATCTGGGACTTTTCACTACTCTTGATTAGTGGAGTGTTTCTCACCTTTATTTTTGTGGCCTTAGCGTTTAATATTTCGCTTAGTAATGAAAATAAGATCAAAGGCTTTGGTTATGCAGTATTGCTTTGGTTGTTCTTAGCGGTGGTTTACGATGGACTCTTTTTAATGTCTTTAATTGTTTTTGAAGATTACCCCTTAGATAATTTTTCTTTGATTGGTACACTTTTAAATCCGGTTGACTTGTCTCGGACCTTAATCTTGCTGAAATTAGACATCTCAGCTTTAATGGGATATACTGGAGCAGTGTTTAAGCAATTTTTTGGCACTTATCTTGGTGTAGTCATTTCGCTCTCTACCCTGTTGTTATGGGTAATTGTTCCGGTTTTCATTTTAATAAAGAAAGCCAAGTCTAAAGATTTTTAAAAGAAATAGATGTTATCAAAGTCAGCCAAGTATGCCATCAGAGCTGTAGAGTTTCTAGTGCAAAACTCAAATCAAGAAAATAAATTTCGAGTCCAAGAAATTGCAGAAGCAATAGAAGTTCCGGTTCCATTTTTAGCTAAAATTTTACAGGCTTTGAGTAGAAATAAAATTATCTCTTCTACGAAAGGCCCACATGGTGGTTTCTTTATAAAAACGGAAGAATGTAAGCACAGTTTGTGGGATGTGGTAGTTTGTATAGATGGAAAAGCAAAGTTTGAAGAGTGTTTTTTAGGTACTCCAAACTGCGATCAAAACAATCCATGCTCCATGCACGATATAGCTGTCGAGTTTCGAAATAACCTGATCAATAATTTAAAAAGCGAAAAGATTCACGCTTTCAAAGAGCCAGATAAAGAGTCAAAGTTAAAACCCAAAACTTAGTGCAAGAAGTAGAAGAGAAAGAAGTTTTTTCCGGCAAGAGTTGGTTTAGTCTGCCTTTCTTTTATCTATTAATTACGGCAGGATTGGGCGTGTTTCTAAGAATACTGCAATCTTACCCCATTGAAATAAAGTTCACCAATGTAATGCATGCCCATTCGCATCTGGCATTATTAGGTTGGTGTAACACCGCCTTAATGATCTTTCTGGTTAGCACTTTTGTTCCGGCGAAAACAAAAAGAGTAAAGGTCTATCATCGAATTTTTTATGCCTTTCAATTTGCCGTTTTCGGCATGCTTTTCTTCTTCCCCTTTCAAGGTTATTCCATAACCACCATTACTTTTTCTTCCTTTTTTATTGTGGTCAGTTATTTTTTTGCTTTTCGATTTTTAAAAGATACAACAAAACAGAATTCCTCAATTGCGTTGTCATTTGCCCGTATTGCAATTTGGTTCTTTGTGCTTTCTTCAATTGGTCCCTGGAGCTTAGGTCCTTTAAATGCAAATGGTTTGGGTGGAAGTGATCTGTATTTTAATATGATCTATTTCTACTTGCACTTCTTGTACAATGGCTATTTCCTATTTGCCCTTTTTGCTTTGTTGTTTGCTTATGCAGAAAAGAAGAATTTAGAGTTTAATTTGAAGCAAGCTAAACTTGTAAGGAATTTACTAGTGGTTTCTACCATTTTGGCCTATGCACTCTCAGTCTTGTGGATCGAGCCACCATTTTGGGTTTACGGCTTGGGTATTGCAGCGGTTTTACTTCAGTTATTAGCTGTGGGAATGTTACTGCAGATTGTTTTTCAGCTGAAAGCTCAGCTGACTTTTCCTTCTGCTTTTTACAAATGGATGGTATATGGTGTTATGACAGCCTTTCTCATGAAAGTGATTTTACAGACTGGCTCTGTCATACCGGATTTGGCTTCTCAAATAGCGATCAGGAGAGATTGGGTGTTGGCTTATTTGCACTTAGTGTTTTTAGGAATCGTTACTCCATTTATACTGCTTACTTATTATAGAATCTATAAAAAGGGAAAAATAAGAGACCTGAGTAAATGGGGTTTAGTGGTTTTCCTCTTTGGCTTTGTTATCCACGAATTACTGATGGTACTAAAAGGAGGAAGTGTACTATTTATCGATTATATGGGAGCTTTGCTATTGGGAGCTACCGGACTTTTATTTGTTGGAGTGTTGCTTTTGAACCTTGGTTATTTTCGGGCTCATGACACTCACAAACCATGACTCCCTGCTACTCCTCCTGCCAAGGCAGTTAAACTCAAGATTAATAAAACCCAATGTGCTCGCTGCATGATCTTGATGGTCTTTTCCGGATTTTCTTGCATGAACTTTTTAAACAGTCGATGCAGCAAAAGGGGTTCAAATACAAAAAGAATGAATGTAAAGATCAGCCACACTAGCGTCATGGCATGAAGCCACCAATAAGATGGGTCTAAGTATCGATGCCAAGCGTTTAAAACTTCGAGCATGTAAAATCCACTTAAAGCTGTAAGTATAGTGGTCAGTTTAGCAATTTTTGCAAATCTTCCTTCAAGGGCTTCAAAGGTTTCTAACTGTTCTTTTTTTGACTTAAGTTTTTTAATGGCCGGCAGAATGACCATGGTTACCATGGCCACCCCACCGATCCAAATTACTACCGCAAGTACATGAATTACTCTTGCTAGTATAAAACCATTCATTTGCTATTTAAAATAGGTTGAGAACAAAACTAAGTGTTCTTTTATTCTTTGCTTTTTAGATTCAAGTTCAGTTTTAGTTAGTTCTTTTTCATCAAGCTCATCTACATAATTTCGCAAAGGTAAAATGTAATGATGCAATTGTTCATGAGCTTCTCCTTTCATATTGCATTGTTTAAAGATATAGCCCATTGATTTCATGAGTTCCTTTTTAAGTTCAGAAGCCGATTGTATTTCATCATTATTAAGAGTGTTTAGCATTGCTTCAATTCCTTCTATAGTTTTTGAATTAGCCTTCCATTTTTCACCTTCATTGAGGCTTAGTTTTTCAGATACTTCTATAGCAGGAAAGGACTGCTCTTGAGTAGGCTCAGTTTGGCATGCTAAAATCAGAAGGAGGGAACTCAAAAACAGTCCTGTTTTGGCTTTCATAGTTTCGGTTTTTAAGATTTCTGATTAAATAGTTTTTCTTCTAATTTCAAGGCTTTGGGAAATAGAATGTTATTTTCCAAATGAATATGCTGATGCAAGTTTTCCTCAAACTCTTGTAACATACTGTAAGTTACTCGAAAAGTATTGCAAGCATCGGCAGGAGGAGTATAATCATTACTCAATTTGGCAATTCTTCGAAATCTTTCCCCTTCCGCATCATGTTCCTCTTTCATCATCTCTACCGGATTTTGTACGCTGCCAAAGTGCGGTTCCTCAATCGAGTCCGGTTGTTTTTCATTGGCTACCATTTTTCGAATAAAGGGGAATAGAACCAATTCTTCTTTTTTCATATGCATGCTTAGTTCCCCGGCTGAGGTTAAGAATTCCATTTCTATATCCATCAACTCCGGATGATTTTTGCCGTGGACTTTAGCTACTTTGTTCAAGAAAGGCTTGATTTCTTGAATTTTAGATTCCACATAACGATGATGGGTTTTTTCAATGTAGTCTGCTAAAAGGTCTAGCGGCCAGGCTTGAAAATCAATTTGATCTTGGCTTTTTAGGTCAAGTACTTCATTCAACTCAGCTACTAAGCTTTCCATTTTGTTTTCATCCTCAACCACCGTTTCAATGCTTCGATTTCCGCGACAGCAAAAATCAATTCCCGCTTTTTTGAAAACTGATGCAGTGCGGTAGTCTTTGGCTACTACTTCTCCAATGATGTCTTTGTTACTTATTTTCATGTTATTATGTTTTATTAGTGATTTTAAAATTTTCGTTTCCCCAATTCTCTAATTCCTCTTCACTCCAAAGTGAAGGGAAAAACTTTCTCTGTTGGTATTTGGGGTGTAAGTATTTCTTCCATTCACTACCTCCGGTAGCGGCCTTGTTCTCTCCCTTTAAATCTAAATAATGTTGGGCCGTTTCTAAATGTACCAAGGGCCATTTAACATTGTAGAAATAGTCGAATTCTTTTAATTTGTTACTTAACTCCTTGGACGGTTTCATTTTCATGATTAGTTCTTCAATAGTATTACCCTCTAAGCTTTTTGCAAACTGAACTAACCTGTCCTGATATTTTTCTTCGAATTGTCTTAGGGTGAGGGTCTTTTTTCCAGTTTTTCGATCTAAACCGGCATCTTTCCAGTAAATGTGTTCAAAGTAATCTTCAACTTTTGCAGGAGCAGATAGTCGCTTTTTGCCGGCATGGTTCAAGAGGTTGTCTAGACGTGTGCAGTAAATTTCAATATACCTGAATTGCACACTTTGGAAACCACTAGCCGGAGCTAAAGTGCTTCTAAAAGTATTGTAGTCTTCATAATTCATGCCCGCTTTCATAATGTCGAAAGAGGTGATGAGCATATCAGTATATCTAGTAATTCGATTTAGTTTCTCAATCCAATCTTTTTCAGCTAACTTATCTAATGCCAGCTGCTCTATTTCATGAAGTATCATCTTTAGCACCAACTCAGTTACTTGATGATACATGATGAAAATAGATTCATCTTTAAAACCAGTTCTCGGTTTCTGAAGGGAAAGCAAAGTTTCAACTTCAATGTAATCCCAATAATTGATTGGTTTAGCTTGCAATAATCCGTTTAAATAAGTTTCAGGATTTTCACCTAAATCCTTATACTTTTTTACAATCTGATCAATTAGTTCTTTCTTCATACTTTATTATGATTGTTTGGCTTCAGCCGCTTTAATTTTTTGTAGATAGTCTATCTTGTATTCAAACATTCTAGCCATATTGCTCGCTCTGGCTTTTGCTTCAAGTGCTTTTTCTCCTGTAAAGTTTTCATTTATGGTTTCTTTAAAGAGTGTTATCCAGCGTGAAAAATGTTCTTCCTTAAGAAGCATAGTGACATGAGGAGTAAATGGGCTGCCCTGATAAGTGTGTTCATCAAGTAATATGGTTTGCCAAAAGCGATACATTTTTTCCAAATGTTCCGGCCATTGGTCTTTAATTCTTTTTTCGAAAATGGGGGCTAAGAGCGTATCCTTTCGCACTTTTTCGTAAAATGTGTCAACTAACTTTTTGACGTTATTTATATTGTTGATTTCATTCATTAGAATAGCAGTTCAATTAAGATGATTGCAGTGTTGGCAACGGTTGCTAAGGAAAATATACCAACACAAAATTTAGCAGGACCCTGAGCAATTAGGATGGCGTTGTTTAACATAGTAAGGGTGGCGCAAATGATCAGGTTCGTCATATCAGGATTATTATAGGATAATCCTGCCGCTATAGAACCCCAGCACGATTGAACTGTAATCATCATAGCCATGGCGCCATATCTTGATTTTTCAAATTGAATAATCTGTTTTTCGTACCATTTAATTATATAACCCATACTTATTCATTTTATAGTGGATAAATATGTCCACTATTAGTTTAAATTTTTTTACGTTTTCAAAAATGCCGGCCCTTCTTCTAGTTCAGTTGCTAAGCCTTTTATGGATGTTTGTTCTAGCATCAACGATAATGCATTTCTTACCGCGACAAAGTCATGGTGGAGAGGGCAGGGTTTTTCAGCATTACATCGTTTTAGGCCCAAGCCACAACCTTCGTATATTTTGTTTCCATCAAAAATGAAAACAATTTGCTGTAAATTGAGACTGTTTAACTTATTTGCTTCCATCGAAAAGCCGCCACTTGGTCCTTTGTCGGAACGAATAATTTCGTGGCGTTTTAATTGTTGTAGAATTTTGGAAGTATAGGCTTCAGGCGACTCAATCGCTTCGGTAGTTTCCTTTAAGCTAACTCTTTTTCCTTCCAAGGATTGTTTGGCTACAAAAATAGCCGCTCTAATTCCGTATTCACATGCTTTTGAAAACATATTGTTAATGTTATGAGGCAAAGGTAGAGATAAAAAAATAGTGGATAAAATAGTCCACTAATAATTTTGTAGCTTTTACTGGGATTAAATCAGTTTGACTAATCTTTTTACTTCTTTCCCCTAACTTGCTGTTCAATAATGTCCCACATTTCTTCTGGGACTGCATCTAGACCTGTAAATTCTCCAGCATTATAAATCCATTCTCCGCCATCAATGGTTACTACTTCACCATTTACATAGGCAGAGAAATCAGACATTAAATAAGCTGCTAAATTGGCAAGTTCTTGATGTTCTCCATATCGCTTTAAAGGGATTCTTCTTAAAGGGTCTAGTTTTTCTTTTAGTCCTTCTGGAAACAAACGACTAAAAGCACCTTGCGTTGGAAATGGACCAGGAGCAATGGCGTTTGAGCGAATGCCATACTTGGCCCATTCGGCTGCTAGCGAACGTGTCATGGCCAATACACCGCCTTTGGCAACTGCCGATGGAACTACATAGCCAGAGCCAGTCCAGCTGTAAGTGGTTACAATGTTCAGCATAGTTGCAGGCATTTTTTTCTCAATCCAATATTTGCCTAAAAGCAAAGAGCAGTTATAGCTTCCTTTTAAAACAATATCCACTATTACATCAAATGCCTTTGGCGAAAGACGTTCAGTTGGACTAATAAAATTACCTGCAGCATTATTAACCAAACCATTTATTTCACCAAATTCAGCAATTCCTTTTTCAATTACAGCTTCTATTTCTTGTGGCTTTCTTACATCGCAAGCAATGCCCAAAATGTTTCCTCCCGTAGCTTCTTTTAGCTCTTTTACTGTGTCATCTAGCACCTCTTGTTTCCGACTTGCTATAATCACATTGGCCCCAATTTCCATAAAGTATTTTGTCATGGATTTTCCCAAGCCTGTGCCACCACCTGTAACTAATATGGTTTTTCCTTTAAGTTCATTTTGTTTGAACATGGGTTCTTGATAATTCATAGAGATTCGTTTAAGCGTTTTTTTTGTTTTCTTCTTTATCTAAAGAGCTGAAAAGTGAATTGATAACTGAAAGGATAATGCTAAATAATAAAGCCCACCAAAAGCTTGCTACTGTAAAGCCACCAATCAAATCATCGGCTAATAAAATCATGAGCGCATTAATTACCAATAGAAATAATCCTAATGTTAAAATGGTAACAGGAATGGTTAGGATAATTAAAATGGGCTTTAAAAAGTTGTTGAGTAAAGCCAAAACGGCTGCTACAACAATAGCCGTTAAAAAGTCTTTAATATCAACTCCCGGAAGCAAATAGGCAGTAACCAATACCGCAATTGCATTTGCAAAAAGTTTAGCAATCCACTTCATGATTTTTGAATTTTAATTGGATTAAAGTTAACCAATAAATCACGTAAATTATGGAGATACAATTTCCATCAATTGTGCACAAATAATGGCTGCGTAAGTACCTAAGGCGTAACCTAAAACAGCCAGCAAGACACCAACAGGAGCTAAACTAGGGTGAAAAGCAGAAGCAACTACTGGAGCAGAAGCAGCTCCTCCTACATTCGCTTTGCTACCAACCGCTAAAAAGAAAAAAGGAGCTCTGATAATCTTGGCAACCAAAAATAAAAGACCAACATGAAAAGCCATCCATATTAAGCCAATAATTATAAAGTCCCAGTATTTCACCAATTCTGACAAATCAATCTTCATTCCTATAATAGCAACTAATATGTAAATAAATCCGCTCCCAATTTTTGATGCTCCGGCCCCTTCTAAACTTCTCATTTTAGTAAAAGAAAGGCTTAGACCAACGGTGGTTGCCACTACAACTACCCAGAAAAATTGACTCGCCAAAATGCTGTCTTTCCAATTGCTATCAGCGGCCCAACTTCCGAAAATTTCAGCCAAAAAATGGGCAAGTCCAACACCTCCAAAGGCAATGGCTATAATTTTTATTAAATCAGGTAGAGTAAACTTTCGTTCAACACTGGCTGAATAGTTTGCCATTTTTTCTTTCAAAGTATCAATAGATGAAGAATCAGCTTTTAGCCATTTGTCTATTTTGTCTGCTTTGCCTGCCCCTAATAAAATAAATGCCATCCAAATATTGGCAACTACTACATCAACCGCCAGCATGGCACCATATTTTTCTACATTAAACTGGTATAATTCTAACATGGCGGTTTGGTTTGCTCCACCACCAATCCAACTGCCAGCTAATGTGGCTAATCCTCGCCACACAGCATCAAGTCCGGCTCCTCCAACTGTTTCTGGAGAGAATGTTGAGGTAATTAATATGGCAATCGGGCCACCCAAAACAATACCAACTGTTGCTGTAAAGAACATAATCAAGGCTTTAGGACCAAGTTTGATAACGCCTTTTAAATCGGTACTTAATGTCATAAGTATGAGTGATGCAGGAAGAAAATAGTTTTTGGCAATGGGCCAAAGTCCTGAAGTTTTTGGAGAAATGATATTGAAAGTGCTTAGCAATGCAGGAAGCAAGTAGCACATTAAAAGTGCAGGCATTATTTTATAAAACTTGCTAAATGCTTTTTGTTGCGATGTATGAAATACAATTCCTAAGCAGCAGGCCAATAGTCCAAATACAATGGCATCATTTGTTATTAAAGCTTCTACGTTTCCTGTATTTTGCATATAAAAAATTTGAAATGCACCAAGATACTATTTGTTTAGGAAAATTGAATTATTCAGCTTGGTTTCTCAAGCATTTTAATAACAGCTTCAATTCATCTACTTTATCCTCGCAAGCAGCTTTGTGAAAAGCGACTATTAAAGAAGTAATAATTCGTGAAACAATTGAAACATGACTGCATGGAAGATAGAAGGAGTCATTCATTTCTAACTTTAGCTGTTTAACAAATTGATCAATGTCTTGATGTTGAAAAAACATGCCCTTATTAAAAGGGTTGATGTAAAAGAGGATATCTTCTTTTGTAGGTTTATCTATATATTCGATAGGGAGTTTTGCAAAACCTAATACAAAATGTTCTGGTAGATTTATTCCATAAATGGGAACTTTCAATCGTTTCGCTACTTCCAAATAGATAATAGAAAGGCTCATCGGATTTCCTTTTCTACTATCTAATACATTGTTTAAAAAGTAGTTGTGAGGGGAATGAAAAGTTTTCTTATTACCTGAAAAGCCATAGATTTCAAAAAATACTTTATTAAAAATGCCAGCTTTTTCAAGTGCAGTGTAATCGCTGTTTAGTTCAATCCAAACATCTTGAGTTAATTGATCGATAAAGTCTCGGATATGGTTTTCATCTAAGTCAGCATATTGGAATTTACTAAGTAGAATTGCTGCTTCCAGTAGACTTTTATCTTTTGAATCTCTCCAAGTTCTAATGCCGTTAAGTACAGATTGAAAGTTGATTTGATGAATGATACTTTCAATTCGTTCTTGAAGTATGGCATCAAATGAAGTTTCCCAAGCACTTTCCAAAAAGGGGACAACATCTTCTCCTAATTCAAGTAATTCACGACAAACTTGATCGTAAACGGATTCATCAGGATCGTCCAATAAATTAATAAGTGCAGAAATCTTTTTGGTAGTCAACATGCCTAATACAAAATTAGACAATGACTAAAGCCTTCATGTTTTAGAAAAAGTAGTTATTCACTAGCCTTTGTTAATCAACCAGTTTAGAAAGTACTTCTTTGATTAACTGATCAATCACTCCTTTATAATTCTTGCTAAAAGAGTTGGCATATCTATTGGCTACAACCGCACATACCGTGCAAGCATCATGACCAAGCGCTTTGCTTAAACCGTAAAGTGCTGAGGTTTCCATTTCATAATTCACAATCCGATTGTTTTCAAATGAAAAGGATCTCAATCTTTCATTTAAATCTGGGTCTTTTGCTTTTAGTCTTAGTTGTCTTCCTTGAGGCGCATAAAATCCATTAGCTGTAATGGTGATTCCTCTATGGTAATTTTCACCAATTTTATTGACAAATTCTTTGTTTCCTTCAACCAAATAAGGTTGATTGAAGCTCTTAGGCCAATTACACTGTTTCAGAATTTCTTGTTTTAAATTTTCTTCTTCTTCAGTATACTCTACATCATAGAAATTCATAACTCCATCTAATCCAAAAGCATGTGTAGAAACCACAACTTCGTCAGCAGGAACATCTTCTTGAAGTGAACCACAAGTTCCAATTCGGACAATTTGAAGCGATGTATGCTCTTCTTTAATTTCTCTTTTTTCAAGATCAATATTCACCAAAGCATCTAATTCATTTAATACAATGTCAATATTGTCTGTCCCGATTCCGGTTGCCAAGGCCGTAATTTTTTCACCATTTAAAGTTCCGGTATGAGTGACAAACTCTCTATTTTCAACCACATGGTCTAGACTATCAAAGTAGAGTGAAATTTGCTTGATTCGTCCAGGATCACCGGCTACTATGATTTTCCTGCCTATTTGATGAGGTTTAAGGTTTAAATGATAAATCGCTCCTTCAGGAGTTAAAACTAATTCAGACGGATGAAGCATGTTAATGTATTTGAATAAAGAACAAAAGGACTAAATTTTTGGTTTATTAGATAGATTTATTTGAATAAATTCGTGACAAATTCAACCTACCATGAAAAGAACATTAGAAGTTAAAACCATTTTAATCCCAGTCGATTTTTCAGAAACCTCAAAAATGGCATTAGAGCATGCCTCTAACTTATGCGCCAAATTTGGCTCATCGTTGCATTTGTTACATGTGTTTACACCTATGTCCAGTGATGTTTTTCCAATGTTGGATGTCGCTTCTGAAATGCAAAAAGTAAAAGAAAGTGCCAAAGAAGAATTAAGTAAAATGGCATCTAGTTTTAAGGATAGATATGGAGTAAATGTTCATATTGAAATAAGAGATGGTAATCCGAGTAGAGAAATTGTTGCAGCTGCAAAAGATTTGGATGTTGATATGATTGTGATGGGTTCTCATGGAGCTAGTGGCTTGGAAGAGTTTTTCATTGGAAGCAATGCATACAGGGTAGTAACGGCTTCAACCATGCCAGTTTTAACCGTTCAGAAGCATGCTGATAAATTTGGATATCAAAACATCGCTTTACCAATTGATAGTTCTAAACATACAAGAGATAAAGTTGCTGAAGCTGCGCATTTGGCGAAGCGATTTGGTGCAACTATTCATATTGGTGCTTTAATTACAGAAGAACATGAGGATGAAAAAAATGTATTTAACTTAAAGGTTAAGCAAATAGAAGAGTATTTATCTGATGAAGGAGTAGCTTTTAAAACGAGCTTTAATCATGGAGAGAATATTGCGGATATGACGATAAAACACGCAAAAGAAGTAAATGCGGATTTAATCGTTATAATGACTGAACAAGAAGCAGCAACTGGATTGTTTGTTGGTCCTTATGCTCAGCAAATAGTAAACCACTCAAAAATTCCTGTTTTAAGTGTAACCCCAATTGAAACTGTAACAAGCTTTGGTCAAGACCAATTAGCAGGTGATTACAGACCATTTTACATATAGCGTTTTTTTATTTCTATGGAAGTTGATCTAATTACGATTGGAGATGAAATTTTAATTGGTCAAACGATTGATACAAATTCTGCTTGGATGGCCAAGCAGTTTAATAGTCTTGGTATTAAAATAAGGCAGATTACATCTATTAAAGATGAACGAGAATCTATTTTAGCACAAATTGATAAATCGCTTCAAGAGTCAAATTTTGTAATCACTACAGGAGGATTAGGCCCCACAAAGGATGATATTACTAAGCATGTACTTTGTGAATATTTTGAAACCAACTTGGTGAGGAATAAAGAGGTACTTCAACGGATTGAATCCTTTTTTTCTTCCAGAGCAAGAGCCATATTAGAAGTTAATCGGCAGCAAGCAGACTTACCAGAAGATTGTATTGTTTTAGATAATATGGTTGGAACAGCTTCGGGTATGTGGTTTGAGAAAGAGGGGAAAGTGTTGGTCTCACTTCCAGGGGTTCCTTATGAGATGAAGCACCTCATGCAAGAAAAAGTGCTACCTAGAATAAAAAACTCATATAAACTTCCTGCTATACATCACCATACCATAATGACCGAAGGTGTAGGAGAATCTTTCTTAGCTGAACAGATTAAGGATTGGGAAGAAAGTTTAGTTCAAGAAAATATTAAAATTGCATATTTACCTTCACCTGGAGTGGTAAAAATTCGATTAACGGCCGAAGGTATTGATTCTCAAGTGTTAGAGGAAAAAGTAAGGATTAAAACCAATGAATTATACCGTTTAATACCAGAGTATATATTTGGGGTTAATGATACAAAAGCAGAAGAGGCTATAGCAAATGAGTTGATAGATAGAGGATTGACAGTGGCTACGGCTGAAAGTTGTACAGGGGGGTATTTAGCTCATTTATTTACGAGTGTGCCGGGTAGTTCGGCTTATTTTATGGGTAGTGTAGTATCTTACGCAAACCAAGTAAAGAGCGATGTTCTAGGCGTAGATGAACAACTTATTAATGAATATGGCGCAGTAAGTAAACAAGTTGTTGAACAAATGGCCAATCAGGTGCGACTGAAAATGAATGTGGATTTTGCATTAGCGACCTCAGGAGTTGCAGGACCTGATGGTGGATCTGAAGAAAAACCGGTTGGAACGGTTTGGATTGCTATAGCCTCAAAAGATGGCGTATATTCTAAAAAATATAAGTTTGAAAAGAACAGAGAAAGAAACATCCATAGAGCGTCACTTGCAGCAATTAGTTTGCTTAGAAGAGCTTTAAATCGCCAATTAGAAATTCGGTCTTAATCCAGAGTTTTTATTGAAGTTTTCAATATACTCAACGGCCTCTTCTACCGAATCGGCTAAGTAGAATAAATCTAAATCTTCTTTACTGATATTGTTATTTGATTCTAACAGTACATTTTTTATCCAATCGATAATTCCACCCCAAAAGCTCTTACTCATCAATACAATTGGAAAACGACTTATTTTATAGGTTTGAATAAGTGTTAATGCTTCAAATAATTCATCAAGTGTTCCAAAGCCTCCCGGCAATACAACAAATCCTTGAGCATATTTAACAAACATGAGTTTTCTAACAAAAAAGTAATTGAATTGTAAGGATTTATCTTTATCGATATATGGATTGTTGTTTTGTTCAAAAGGTAAATCAATATTCAGTCCTACAGACTTTCCATTGGCACGGTGAGCTCCTCGGTTAGCAGCTTCCATAATACCTGGCCCACCTCCAGTAATAATTCCATAGCCTTTTTGACATAATTCAAAAGCAAGTTCATCGGCAATCTTATAATACTTATGGTCTTCTTTGGTTCTAGCTGAACCAAATATTGAAACACAAGGACCTATTTTTGATAAACTTTCAAAGCCGTTTACAAATTCAGACATGATTTTAAAAACCGCCCATGAATCGTTACTCTTTATTTCAGTCCATTCCTTTTCTGAATCTTTCTTTTCTTCTTTCATACTTTCAATTCTTCTTTTAAATAAGTGGCTGTATGACTTTCTTTCACTTTTGCAACTTGTTCAGGAGTTCCACTCGCTACTATTTTTCCTCCATTTTTTCCACCACCTGGTCCTAGATCAATAACATAGTCTGCCACTTTTACAATATCTAAATTATGTTCAATAATTAAGACCGTATTTCCACTATCGACTAATTTATTAAGCACCTTCAACAAAATTCGAATATCTTCAAAATGCAATCCAGTTGTTGGTTCGTCCAGTATATAGAATGTTTTTCCTGTGCTGCGTTTGGCAAGTTCTGAAGCCAATTTTACTCTTTGCGCTTCACCGCCAGATAGAGTAGTGGAAGCTTGACCTAAATGCACATAGCCCAAACCAACGTCTTGCAAGGTTTTGATTTTTAGATAAATGGAAGGAATGTTTTCAAAAAAAGTAACCGCTTGATTAATGGTCATATTCAAAACATCACTAATGGATTTACTCTTAAATCGAATTTCTAAAGTTTCTCGATTAAATCGCTTTCCATGACACTCTGGACATTCAACATAAACATCCGGTAAGAAGTTCATTTCAACTGTCATGACACCAGCGCCTTGGCATTTTTCGCATCTACCACCTTTCACATTAAATGAGAATCTTCCGGCTTTGTATCCTCTGATTTTTGCTTCGGCTAGATTAGCATAAAGTGTTCTAATGTCTGTGAAAACTCCGGAATAAGTAGCTGGATTAGAACGCGGAGTCCTTCCAATAGGTGATTGATCGATTTCAATCACTTTATCAATGTTTTTTAAACCTGAGATGCTTTTGTATGCATGTGGCTTTCTTTTTCCTCGATAGAGTTCTGCATTCAAAATCGGGTAAAGCGTACCATCTATTAGTGTTGATTTACCACTTCCGGAAACTCCACTAACACAAATCAGGGTTCCTAAGGGAAAACTGACATTAACTTGTTGTAGGTTGTTTCCGCTTGCTCCTTTTAAAGTGAGCTTTTTTCCATTTCCTTTTCTTCTTTTGGTTGGAATTTCAATATTTAATTCTCCATTTAAGTACTGCGCAGTCGTTGAATTTCCCTTCATTAAGCTTTTAGGACTTCCTTCTGCTACCACCTCTCCGCCATGCAAGCCTGCTTTTGGACCAATGTCAATTAGATGGTCTGCAGCTAACATAATGTCTTTATCATGCTCAACAACGATAACAGAGTTTCCTATGTCTCTTAAGTTTTGAAGCGCACCAATCAGCTGGTGATTATCTCTCTGATGTAATCCAATACTTGGTTCATCTAAAATATAAAGGACTCCTACCAACTGAGACCCAATTTGTGTCGCTAATCTTATTCGCTGTGCTTCACCACCAGATAATGATTTTGCAGTTCGATTAAGTGATAAATACGTTAAACCTACATCGAGTAAAAATCCAATCCGATTTCGAATCTCTTTTAAAATTTCTCTTGCAAGTAAATTCTTTCTTTCATCTAGTTTTTCTTCAATGGAATTAAACCAGTTGTTCAAATCTTCAATATCTAGCTTGGCTAAATCTGCAATGTTTTTGTCTCCAATTTTAAAATGTCTAGCTTGCTTGCTTATTCTGCTTCCATTGCATGCAGGGCATTCAATTTTATTCATAAATTGTTCAGCCCATTTGCCAACTTGCTTAGAGTCACTTTCTTCGTATTGGCGCTGTATGAAATTAATTACTCCTTCAAACTCAAAAGCTCTTTTGGTAGTGCTATTGCCTATTTTTTCTTCAATTCTTAAAGCAGAATTTGTGCCGTATAAGATGATACTCAATGCCTCTTCAGAAATATCCTTAATAGGTGTAGTGAGCTTACTTCCAAAGTGGTTTAATACTTTTTCTAGTTGCGAAAAAATCCACTTGTTTTTAAAATCTCCTAAAGGGGCTATTCCACCATTTTTAATAGATTTCGAAGCATCAGGAATTATTTTATCTCTACTTGCTTCTGCAACTTCTCCCAAACCGCTGCATTTTGGACAAGCGCCATAAGGAGAATTAAATGAAAAGGAGTTTGGTGCTGGTTCGTCATAAGAAATTCCCGAAGTAGGGCACATGAGATTTCGGCTAAAGAAACGAGGGTTGCTTTCATTATTTTTTTCTAAAATCATCAAGATGCCTTTACCATGCTTCATGGCTAAAGTGAGTGCATCTGAAAGTCGTTTCTTTTGAGTTTCCTCCACTTTAAGGCGATCAACTACAATTTCAATATCGTGAGTTTTGTAGCGATCCAGTTTCATGTCTCTGCTAATCTCCACAATTTCACCATCAACTCTAACCTTTAAAAATCCCTGCTTAAGAATACTTTTAAATAATTCTTTATAGTGTCCTTTTCTTCCTTTTACAATTGGAGCCAGAATACTAATGGGTTTGCCGTCAAAGTCTTTTAATATGAGTTTAAGTATCTCCTTGTCTGAGTACTTAATCATTTTTTCACCTGTATTATAAGAGTATGCATCGGCAACTTTAGCGTAAAGTAGACGCATAAAATCATAAATCTCCGTGATTGTTCCTACTGTAGAACGGGGATTTTTGGAGACTGTTTTTTGTTCTATAGAAATAACAGGACTTAAGCCATTTATCTTGTCAACATCTGGTCGTTCTAGTGTACCTAAAAATTGCCTTGCATAAGAAGCAAAGCTTTCAACATATCTTCTTTGTCCTTCTGCATAAATGGTATCAAATGCTAATGAAGATTTACCGCTACCACTTAAGCCCGTAATCACAACTAATTTTTCTCTTGGAATAGAGAGGGAAACATCTTTTAAATTATGAACTCTTGATCGAATAACATCAAGGGTTTCAATGTTGTCAATAGAAGGCATAGAAATTACTTTCAGAATATAACCGTGAAATCACCAATTAGTTGAGCTGATAGTTTGGATCAGTTGGGATTTTTATTAGATATGTTTTTTTCGATGGGTTTCTAAGGTATGAATCCCTTAACCATGGGTTGAAATGCTTAAGTATTTTATAACTAATACTGTACTCTTGCGCGAAGTCTGCAAAATTATTTACAGCAGTATCTACTTCAACAGTTTTATACGCTAATGGGCTATACAAATCTTTCTTGCGTATTTGAAATCCATAGGCTTCAGGGTTAGCAAAAATTTCCTTTACAGCTAAAATTCGAAATACATAACGTCCAGTTTCTTGATTTAATAGTAAATCATAATACGTATCTGCTTTTTGTCTTTCAAGTTCACTACTAATTCTTGCTTTGCCGGTGTTGTAAGAGGCTGCTGCCAAACTCCAAGAACCATATTGTTCATAAGCCTCTTTTAGATATTTACATGCTGCATGTGTTGCTTTTTCTAAATGATATCGTTCATCGACCTCTTCATTAATTTCAAGCCCGTATTCTTTTCCTGTAGCCTTTAAGAATTGCCAATAGCCGGTAGCACCTGCCGGCGAGATTACGTTTTGTAAGCCACTTTCAATTAAAGCCAAATATTTAAAATCGTCGGGGACATTATTTTCCGCTAAAATAGGTTCTATGATAGGAAACCAACGATTTGCTCTTTTGAAATATAGAATGGTATTTGAGTGAAAATAGGTATTGGTGTGAATCTCTCGATCAAGTCGCTCAAAAACTTCAGGTTCTTGCATGGGCACTTGTTCTCCCGCAAAGCTAATTTGCTTGGGAGGACTTAAACTAAAAATATTGTATGTTTCTTGTTTTTTCTCCTGAAAGCTTTCTTCTTCTTTTTCCTCATTAAAAGAGAAAGTAAAAAGTTGGAAAAGCCCAAAAATGGCGAGTGGAAATAAGAGGTAATTAGGCAGTTTTATTAAGTTGACGTTCTTTAGGTTCATTTTTAGTTTTTGTATTTGAATTATTCATTCTACAAACTAAAAATAACGAAAGAAAGACCGTTAAAATATACAATGTGAAAAGAATTGTAAACAAATGAGTCCACTTAGTAATTGCAATTGCCACTAAAACTACAACAGTTGAAATAAGGCCTAAACCACCAATAATAAAGGCTACTGATTGATCTGAAAAACCCAAATATGATAGGTGGTGAGTAGTGTGATCCTTTCCGCCAACAAAAGGTGAGGAGCCTCGTTTTATCCGATTGATTACTACGGTAGTAGTATCGCTAATTGGAACTAAAAAAGCCAATAGCGGAAGAATGATTTGTTGTGTAAAAATAGGTTCTTGATTAGCCGGTTTAAAATTCCAAAGAAATATAATTGATAGAGCCGCAAGGCTAATACCTAAAAATTGACTTCCAGTATCTCCCATATACATTTTAGATGGGTGCCAATTAAAAAACAAGAATCCAAGTAAGGCACCAATCATTCCAATCATCAGAACAAAGTAGACTGAACTAAAACTTTTATCGAACAACAATACGGTTAACATAGCTAATAAAGCAAAAATGGAGGCTATGGTTGTAATTCCATCCATATTGTCAAGCATATTGATTGAATTCATCATACCAACTACCCAAAGAAAAGTAATCGCATAATTTATTATTGTAGAATCAAAAAGCTCGATGATTGTACCAGTTGCAATAAGAATAATTGCACATATTGCTTGAGATAAAGACTTAAACAAAGGATTTGTATTGTACGCATCGTCAGTGAGGCCTGCTAAGAACCCAATTGAAGAGGCAGCAACAATTCCAATTAGTTGTAAATCAAAAGGTAGTTCATAGCTTGAAAAGTAGATCGGATACTGTGTCAATACAAGCAAGAAAACAATAAAAAAGGAAATTCCTCCAAAAGCTGGTTTTGAAGTGGTACTCCATCGAATTACTTTGTCATCGATATTCCTAATACCTAAGTTTTTCGAAAATTTTAAAAATACCCGATTTATTAAAACACTAAAAAGGAGGCTACTCAAAAAGAGAAGGCATATTTTAATGACCAATATATTCTCCATTAGAAAGGGGATTTTAAATTTTTGAAATCAACGGCTTTCATGTCCTTTTCAGAAATGATAGGTTGATCAATTTGCCAATCAATATTCAAATCACTGTCATTCCAAATTATAGCACCTTCAGATTCGGGATGGTAAAAGTTCGTGCATTTATACGCAAAAATTGTATTGTCTTCTAAAGTAACAAAACCATGAGCAAACCCCTCAGGAACATAAAATTGAGTATGGTTTTCTTCACTTAAAACAATGGAAAAATGCTGTCCATAAGTCTGTGAACCTTTTCTTAAGTCTACAGCTACATCTAGCACCGAGCCTCTAATTACATACACTAATTTACCTTGAGCGTATGGAGGTTTTTGAAAATGAAGGCCTCTCAACACTCCTTTGTCAGATTTTGATAAATTATCCTGTACAAAAGTTAAATCCAATCCCTCGTCAATATATTTTCGCTGGTTAAATGATTCAAAAAAGTAACCTCTATTATCTGGAAAAACACGAGGCTGAATGATTAGAAGATCTTTTATAGGAGTGGTTTTTATTTCCATAGATTAACTTTTCTTTTTCAAGCGTTGAAACCAATTTTCTTTTTTCTCATTAGGTTCTTCGTAGTATCCGCTTCCATATCCATACCCATATCCATACCCATATCCATACCCATATCCGTACCCATATCCGTATCCGTATCCATATCCATATCCATAGCCACGCTTTTGGGTATCTATACCATTGAGAACTACAGATAAGTTTTTAAGACTATTTTCTTCAACTAGTTTATTTATACTGTCTATAAAGTTCTTTCTTGAATACTCTGACCTAAAAATATAAATTGGGTAATCTGCTTTTCGAATTACTTCTATTCCGTCAGTTACAAGCCCTACTGGTGGGTTGTCAATAATTATTAAATCATAAGACTTTTTAAGGTAGTCTATTATTTCTTGTAGTCTGTGGTTAATAATTAATTCAGATGGGTTAGGAGGTACTGGGCCTGCAGTAATAAAATCTAATCCTTCTTGCTTACTATGGTGAATGCAATTGTCGATTTCATCTTTTCCTATTAATAAGGTGCTCATTCCTCGAGTATTATCTGTGTCAAACCCTTTGTGAATTTTGGGCTTTCTCATATCTAAATCAAGAATGATTACTCGCTTTCCTCCGTATGCAATTATTCCTCCTAGGTTTATTGCAATGAATGTTTTTCCTTCTCCTGATACTGTTGAAGTTACAGCCATGAGCTTTGCACCTTTTTGATCTGAAATAAACTGTAAGTTAGTTCTAACCGCTCTAAATGCTTCTGCAATAAGTGACTTCGGGTTTTTATTTACAATTAATTGGGAAACAGGAATATCTTTTTTGTATTTCGGAACTACTCCTAACAAGCTAACATGTTTTGGTAAGTGGTTAACTATATCAGAAATCGTAGTTATCTTGTTGTGAAATAGGTACTTGATAATGACTAAGAAGATGCTTAGAATAAATCCAATTGCAATTACCGTTGAAAATATTAGTGTTTTGTTCGGTGAAATTGGAGTCTTTGGAATCTGGGCGGAAGAGAGAATGTTTAGATTTGAGACAAAACCTTCTTGAGAAATCGAATACTCCGTTTTCTTTTCCAGGAGCATGGTATAAAAACGTTCATTAATGTCATAATTTCTCTTCAGTTTTACTAACTCTATTTCTTGCTCAGGTACATCGAAGTATTCACTTTCAGTTTCTTTAATTTTCTTGTCGAGATTAGCTCTTCTTTCACTTAACTTATCTAAAAGAACATTTATACTTTTAAAAATTAGCTTTTTTTGAATATCAATTTGATAGTCTATTTCTTCTATTGGTGCACTATTTTCTTGTGTTGAAAACAATAATTTTTGTTTCGAAAGTAATAGATTATTAAGATGTTCAATTAGACTTGATATACCTGTTTGGTTTTCATTTCCTGCCAATATGGGGAGTAATTCATATACATCTATTTGTTCACCTTCTTTATCAATTTGATTTTTAACTTCTTGAAGAATAGTTATTTGAATGTCGAGCTTAATGAGTTCATTATCCAAACCATTCATTCGTTCAATGTAAATTCCTGCGTAATGATTTATGTCAGCTATATTATTGTCTCTTTTGAATTTTTGAATTTCTGTTTCATATTCTTTTTGTTTGTTGTAAACAGAAGTAATTTGATTATTTAAGAAATGAAGAATTTGCTGAGAACTTTGTTTCTTCTTTTCAACACTAAATTTTTTAAATTCTTGAATGATTTGAGAAACTATATTTTGACTCTTTAAGCGATTATTATCACTATAACTTATTCTAATAGTTTTTGCTCCAAGGTTTAGTGGCAAAATCGATAATCTAGATAAAGTACTTCTGACCAATTGATCTTTATCATTTATAACAAAAAAGAATTTAACTTCTTTAACCGAATTTGTTTCTTTTTTTATAGACTCAAAGTTGATATCGTGTACTAAAATTTGGGCCATTCCTAGATCAACTGGTATGTTAGCTTGAAAAGGAATTGGTTTTTCTAAGTTTTTACCAAAAAGTAATTGTCCTTTTTGTGCAGATTCAAACTCTATTTGAACTCTAATTTTCCCTAATGTTGAATCTTTGCTTAAAATGGTTACCTTAAAAGGACTATTTAAGTAGTTTTCATTTTCAAGAAATTGCCCTTGAGTGAAATAGCTAACTTCTAGTGGTAAATTATCTAAAGCGGCACCAATTACTAATGGAGATTTCAATTGCTCTATTTCTGCAGAAATATCATTTGTTTCATAATAGTCTTCAACATCAAGAAGCTTATTTGCTTGATTGCTCTTTTCAATTTGAATATCTGCGCTTGAAACAAATACAGGTGAAGAATATCTGATATATAGAAAACTAATCAGGATAGAAAGTCCTAATATCAAGAATACAGAAAGAATGTTTTTTTTGAAAATGTAGATAAATAAACCAAAATCAAATTCAGTATTGAAATTGCTCAATCTATCTTTATGACGATTGAGATTGTCTATCTCGTTTTTTTCTAATTGTTCGTACAATGCGAAATCTTTGGTTAGTCAGTTCTTTCAATGATTAAGTAGAGAGTCAAGACTGTTGTAGCAAGCCCTAAAATTGGTGCTATTTCTGAAAGCACTTGTCTTGTTCTTATGCCAACAGGTTCTACATAGATAATATCATTAGCCTGAAGAATTACATCTGCCTGCTTTAATCCTTCTATGGTAGAAAGGTCAATCAAGAAAACTTGAGGGTCACTTAAATCACCGCGTATTAACTTTACTTTGTTTGCGCGTCCATCTTCTCTTATTCCTCCGGCAAGTGCTAATGCTTCCAGTAAAGTAGTGTTGTTGTTTTGAAGGGTAATTACAGTTCCATTACCTCCATTTCCGGGAAAAATAGTAACTCGTCTATTGCTAATATCAAGCATGACAAATGGGTCTACATAAATTTCACTGTACTTTTCTTCCAAGAAAAACTCAGCTTCACGCAATGTTTTGCCAACTATTTCAACTCTTCCAATAATGGGTAAGTTCACTTTGCCATCATATTCAACCAAATAGCTTATTCCTTGATTTAAAACTTGAAGTTGTTGTGAGTTTCCAGTCTCTGAATTAGTAATATTTACAAGCTTGAAGCCATTGTTTGTAAATAGTCTGAAGCTTAAAATATCATTTGCTGCAATTTTGTAATCAACTACTTGCTCTTTAGCTGGTGTGTCATATTCATAATCCTTAGGGGTTTTGAACATGATACTTGGATTTAAAGGCTTACATGCTGCAAGAAAGCTTATTATAATAATACTTCCAATGACTTTCTTCATAGTTCGAATATTGACCTGCAAATCTATTAAATTTAAAGTCTTTAAATGACTAATTAAATTTCGAGTAAATCATCGTATAAAGCGGTCATATCTCTAACTAGGCGATTGTAGTGAAATTGTTCACTAACGTATTCCCATCCGCTATTTCCCATCTCAGTTCTTAGTGACTCATTTTCCACTAGCCTCATTAATTTATCGGTAAATTCATTTGTATTATCATTTTCTACAACCATTGCCGTTTTGTTGGGCTTAACAACATTTGTAACACCGCCAACCTTAGTAGTAAT
Organism: uncultured Flavobacteriales bacterium; assembly: GCA_964001305.1. GTDB lineage: Bacteria > Bacteroidota > Bacteroidia > Flavobacteriales_E > Vicingaceae > CAJXMH01. Next base: position 107,294 of record CAXFAI010000042.1, on the reverse strand, counting down.
TATCGGTTTGCAAGATGCTTGAGCCTCAATAAGGCTAACAGGAGTACCTTCATTAAGCGAGCTAAGTGCGATTATATCTAGTCCAGCATTCACCCAGTCTACATTTTTTATCCAAGAGGTAAAATGAACTTTAGCATTTGGCACTGGAGGATTTTGACCATTTGTATACGTAAGTCCTAAATCCTGTGAAAAAGACTTAAGATTCTGAGATTCAATGCCATCGCCAACTATAAATGCTCGTACTTTTTTTCCACTCCTTTGTTCAATATTAGCAAATGCTTGAAGGAAAAGCTTGTGATTTTTAATAGGAACTAATCGACCAATAATACCAATTGCTATTTCATCATCACTTAATTGATAAGTAGCTCTGAAGTCTTTTCTCTTGCTTTCTCTATCTTCATGAAATTTGCTAAGGTCGAAACCTAGTGGTATAACTTCAATTTTATCATCGGAACAAATTCGATATTTTCTAGAAAGTTCAATTTTTTGCCTTGAGCTAATAGCGACAATTTTATCCGTTTTAAGGGCTAGTGCACGCTCAATATTTTTATAAAAACTAGTTTTTACAGGGCCGAAATAGGAATGAAAAACATGGCCATGGAAAGTATGCACCATTTTTGCCTTACCATACGCAATGCCTGCTGACCTTCCAATTGCTCCTGCTTTTGAAGCATGAGTGTGAATGATGTCAGGCTTGAAATCTTTGATAATATTCAATATTTTCTTGTACGCTGAGCGATCATTTTTTATTCCTAAATCCCTTTGCATTTCTGCAATTTGCTGAGCTTCAATATTCAGGTCATCTAAAATATGTTTTGAACTTTCTTCAGATTCTTGCTCTTTACCTCCAATTAGTAATGTATCATACTTCGGCTGCATATACTTAGTCAATAAAGCAGCGTTAAAGGTTGGCCCTCCCAGATTGAACCGATTGATAATACGTAAAACTTTAGGCATGTTGCGGTTAGTCTTGCAAATTGGTTAGTTAATCGATAAAATTAGCCAATATATCTCTTCCACCATTTATTAAAGACGAGAAGAGCCCAAATATTCGCTTGTGAATCACCTGGATTATTAGAATCTAATTTTTCTCTTAATTGTTTTACGTATTTCGGATTGAATAGGTTTTGTTCTTTGATAAAGGAATCAGAAAGTAAGTCGTTATGAATTAAGTCTTTTAATTCATTTTGGAACCAAGGTAAAAGTGGTACCTCAAAGCCTTTTTTAGGTCTGTTATAAAGTTCCATTGGAAGAAGTTCTTTAGCTGCATCTTGAATAATGCGCTTTTTCATTTTCTCATTAATCTTATAAGATGAATGCAAACTGAAAGCAAAGTTGACCAGGCGATGATCTAAAAATGGAGTTCTAACTTCTAAACTGTTTGACATTGAAAATTGGTCCACTTTTCTTAGCATATCGCCTTGTAAAACTAGGCTTACGTCGGTTCGAAGTACATCGTTAAAATCTTTGCTTTTAGTAACGTAAGATAGTATTTGGTTTTTTCTCGTTCTATAAATATCGGGGTTTGCTTTCTTTAATAACATATTAGAAGCATCTGCTTCTGAAAGTAAACTGGCCCATAACCAATACCTTTCTTCGGTTGAAAGCTTAGAGCCCTCTGAAAACTTACTTAATTTTCGAACTAGATTTCCTACTTTACTGTTTCTAGACTGCGGTAGATTGTCCCAAATGGGTTTTAACTGTTTTACAAACTGTTGTTTGATCCCATTTTTTCTAACCATAAATTCACCCATATGCTTATGATACCCTGAAAAAACTTCATCAGCTCCATCGCCAGACAGCGCAACTGTTACATGTTTTCTAGTTTCACGACACAATGCATTTACTGCCAAAGCAGAGGAGTCGGCGAATGGTTCGTCAATGTAATCTAGGGTTTGATGCAAACTTTCAAGTAAATCATTTCGATTGAGTTTAAATACATGATGGTTAGTTTGATACTTTTTGGCTACCAAATGAGCATATGCTGTCTCATCAAAAAGTGGTTCGTTTTCAAAACCAATAGAAAATGTATTTAAGTTTCTTACTTTACGGGCGGCTAATGCCGTGATCAATGAAGAATCAATCCCACCACTTAAAAATGTTCCTAGTGGAACATCAGCAACAAGTCTTTGCTCTACAGATGCATCTAGTAAATTAATGAATTGGCTTTGGGCTTCTTCATAACTTAATGTTGAATATGCTCCATTTTCAGGAGGATATTGAATTTGAAAGAAGGGAATTTTCTGAACTCGATTTTCAGCATCTATTTTTAAGTAATGGCCAGGTTCAAGTTTTTTGATTGACTTAAAAATTGAGTGCGGCTCTGGGATATAGTTAAGTTGCAAATAAGTATAGATTGAAGAATGATCAAGTTCTTTTTCTATATTAAATGCCAAAAGGGCTTTCATTTCAGAAGCAAAATAAAACGCAGACTCTTGCTTAGAATAGAGTAAAGGTTTAATCCCAAACCGATCTCTTGCTAAAAGTGTTGTTTCTTCAACTGAATCGTAAATTGCTAATGCAAAAAAGCCATCAAGCTTATTTAAAAAAGCAGTGCCAAACTGTATATAAGCGTTTAACAAAACTTCGGTATCACTTTCCGTTTTAAATGCTTTGCCTTTTGCAATTAGTTCTTTTTTTATCTGGCGATAGTTATAGATTTCACCATTGAAGACAATAAAATATCTACCGCTTTCATCTTGCATTGGTTGATTAGAAGATAAAGTCGTATCTATAATTGACAGCCTTCTATGGGCAAGTGCAGCTTTTGAAAATCGCTTTAAACCAGAAGCATCAGGCCCTCTTTTTTCTAGTTGATTGCTGGCTAGCTGTAAAGCATCAATCTTTGCATCGTCAATAAGTTGATTAGAAATAATTCCGCTAATTCCGCACATTAAGCTTGGGCACTATTAGTTGATATAGATTTTACTAAAAGGATAGACCAAGCAGAAATTAAAAGCAAACCTCCAATTGGTGTAATTGGTCCTAGTGCAACTAAAAATGGGGCATTAAGAGTTGCTTTTAAATTAAGTAGGTAAATGCTAAAACTGAATAAGAATACTCCTAAAACGATTAAATAGAGTACAACTTTAGAATGAGCAAATTTTAATTGACTCAAAATCACAAGTAACAAAGCGTGATACATTTGATACCTGACTCCAGTATTAAAACTCTCTAGCTGTTGTACTGTTAAAATTTCTTTAAGTGCATGAGCTGCAAATGCACCTAATATAATCGAAATCAAACCAAAAGAAAATCCCCAAATAAGATAGTGCTTACTCATGATTCAAAAATACAAAAACCGATTTCAAAATAGGTTGACAAGGGAAGTTAAAACCACTAATTTGGGCACATAAAACAAGAGCATGAAGAGAGTATTATTGATAGGAGCAGGACGCTCTACAGCAAGTTTAATCAATTACTTAATTGAACAAGCACAGCCCAATAATTGGAAGATTAAGATTGTTGATCGATCAATTGATCATATTAAAAATAAGTATTCTAAGTTCAATTTTATCTCTGTAGAGTCACTTGATATTTCAGAAACGAGCAGAACTCGAGAATTTATTGCTGAAAGTGATATAGTCATTTCTATGTTGCCAGCACACATGCATACGAGTATTGCTAAAGCCTGTGTAGAGTATAAAAAGCATATGGTAACCGCCAGTTATATTTCTGATGATATGAAGGCTTTAGAAGAAGAAGCGAAAGAAGCGGGGGTAATTATTATGAATGAAATTGGAGTAGATCCAGGTATAGATCATCTTTCTGCAAAAAAAGTCATTGATGAAATAGTTGAAGAAGGAGGGAAGCTTGTTGGTTTTGAATCGTTTACCGGTGGATTAGTGGCGCCTGAGAGCGATGATAATCCATGGAATTATAAGTTTACATGGAATCCAAGGAATGTAGTAGTTGCCGGACAAGGAGGTGCAGTAAAATTTATTCAAGAAGGTACTTACAAATACATACCATATCATAAACTATTTAGACGAACTGAAATAATAGATATAGAAGGCTTTGGGAAGTTTGAAGGTATAGCAAATCGTGACTCTTTGAAATATCGCTCTGTTTATGATTTAGAAGATATTAAAACCATGTATCGAGGAACCCTTAGAAGACCGGGTTTTTGTAGAGCATGGGATGCGTTTGTGCAACTTGGCGCAACCGACGATAGTTATACGCTTCCTAATTCAGAAGAAATGACTCATCGAGAATTTATTAACCTTTTTCTTCCGTATAATCCAACCGATTCTGTTGAATTGAAACTTAGACATTACCTTAATCTAGCTCATGATGAGATAGCTCTTTTTGAAAAATTAGAGTGGTTAGACTTGTTTAAAGATATTCCAGTTGGATTAAAGAATGCAACTCCAGCACAAATTCTTCAAAAAATACTTGAACGTAAATGGACACTTGCACCAACAGATAAAGATATGATTGTCATGTGGCATAAGTTTAATTATACCTTAAACGGCAACGATTTTGAAAAGCACTCTTCTATGGTAATTAAAGGAAAGAATATGGAAGAAACAGCAATGGCAATGACTGTAGGTTATCCCGTTGCGATTGCCACTAAAATGATACTAAATGAAGTAATTACTACACCTGGAGTTCATATACCTATTCAAAAAGAAATTTATGAGCCAATTCTAAAAGAGCTTGAAGATTATGGAGTCGTTTTTAACGAAAAGTTAGTCTAAGACTTATTTAACTTTTAGTTCTAATAATTTTTGATCTTCAATCCAGGCTTCAAGTATATCATCTTTATCCACTTTGCCAACACCAGCGGGAGTTCCGGTAAAGATTAAATCACCAATCTTTAGTGTAAAGAACTGAGAGATATAGGATATTAATCGATTTATAGAAAACAGCATCTCAGAAGTATTACCTTGTTGTTTTACTTCACCATTCTTCAACAATTTAAAATTTAGTTGATTCAAATTATTAAACGCTGTTTTTGAAATAAATTCACCTAAGGGCGCAGAACCATCAAATGCTTTTGCCTTTTCCCATGGTAAACCTTTCTCTTTTAGCTTAGCTTGCAAGTCTCTAGCCGTAAAATCAATTCCTACGGTAAGTTCATTATAATATTTGTATGCAAACCGTTCATCAATGTGTTTTCCTAACCGATTTATTCGAATGACAATCTCGGCTTCAAAATGAACTTCTGAAGAAAAATCAGGAATAAAAAATGGCTGCTTTTTAGGTAAAAGCGCAGTGTCCGGTTTTAAAAAGATTACCGGTTCAGTAGGAATTTGATTTTTTAATTCCTTTGCATGATCAGCATAGTTTCTGCCAACACAAATAATCTTCATAAGAGAGTTACTGATTAAACGATTTTAGTTTAATTGCCGTAAGCACCTTTTTGGTATACAAAGGAAAATCGCCATCCATCATCCAAGCATAATACGAAGGTTGCTTTTCCAAAATTTCAGTTACCGCTTTTCCTTTATGCTTTCCAAAATTAAATACTTCGACTCCTTCATCATTTAATACGATGCGACCCATTAGGTCAACATTTCTATTGCGCTGTGAAAATTCTGCTAAAAAGCTAACATCGTTTTCGAGTTCATCATATTTCTCTATTTGTGCTTCAAGAACTTCATAAGTGGCTTTTATATCTGCTTCAGCACTATGCGCATTAATCAATTCTTTATCACAATAAAATTTATAGGCAGCTACCAGAGTGCGCTGTTCCATTTTATGGAAAATATTCTGCACATCAACCAACTTACGATTTTCTAAATCAAAATCTACACCTACTCTCAAAAACTCTTCAACTAATAAAGGAACATCAAACTTGTTTGAATTAAAACCTGCTAAATCACTATTGCCAATAAATTGAGCTAAACTTTTAGCTAGTGCTCTAAATGTAGGTTCATCCTTCACATCTTCATCATAGATGCCATGAATTTCTGATGATTCCTTTGGAATGGGCATTTCAGGGTTGACGCGTCTTGTTTTTACTTCCTTTTTCCCATCAGGATGAATTTTCATGATGGAAATCTCAACAATTCGATCTTTAGCAACATCAACACCAGTAGTTTCTAAGTCAAAAAATACGATTGGTTTTTTAAGATTTAAGCTCATGCTTTTTACTTTACAAAGATTCTTACGTATTGGTATTTTTCATAAGTACTCTTATTGGTATCCCAATCACCTTTGTATTCTGGTCCTGTAATTAAGGTGTTTATATCAACAAAGTTATATTGACTTTCTTTAATGCCTTTTGCTTTAAATATTTCTTCCAACAGCCTTTTAGTATCATAAGCTCTTCGCTTAGTTAAGATACTATTTGTCTTCCAAGTTTTAGTTGGGACTTTAGAAGCACTAGAAGTAATTACAATATCGGCATAACCTCTAAGTTCAACTAGTTTGGCAATATCATTTACAAACATGACAAATTCATTGTTTTGCTGATTGATGTCTTTTGCATTATAAATGAAATAGCGTTGAAAATAAGCAATTACACCTACTAACTCTTCAGGTTTTGGATACGTTTCTTGCACATCTTCAACACCTTCTACATTCATGGTATAAGAGCGAACTTGATCAAACGGTAATGGGGTGTATTTGAATGTGTTTTTGTCAACACGAACAAATTTAAACTCTTTACCATCTTCATTTACAATAATAATTTCGTTTTGATCGGGTGCATTTGCTTCATAGATAATACGGTAAGCTTGGTCAGGATTTAGTTTCTGATAATTGAATGCTTCTACTTTATCCGTAGTTTCCTCTTGCATTAAATTATCATTTTCGTTAACCAATCTAACCTTATAAAGTGGCTCATAGATATATAAACCTTCGTCTATTTTTCTAAATGGCATTAAATCATAATTGTCATTAGCCACAACTAATTTTACATCTTCTGGGTAATCTCCTTCAAATTGGATGTAATATGTTTTATTAATATCTAAATCCATGAAGTTAAACTTACCAACGCTATCAGTAGCTGCCGAGTTTAAAAGAACTTGATCATAATCAAGCAATAGTACCTTTAATCCAATTACCGGGTAGTCATCTGCTGTAACAGCTCCTTCTATATCCGTAAGCTGTTCAACCGGTGCACCATATTTCATTGGAGCATATTGGTAAACTCCTTGAGCAATTTTTTGGAAAGCTAGAATTTCTCCATTTTCATTTCTTAGTATTATTTCTGGGTCCTCAGGGAAATCACCGTCAAATACAATACGATATGATTTATCTAAATCTAGCTTTTGGAAATTAAATTCACCAACTTCATCTGTAGTTTCTTGCTGAAGAACTCCATCGGTTTGCATGTCTTCAAGTCTAACATTTAAACCTGCAAGTGGGTCTCCATTCTTTTTAACTTGTCCTTCTATGGCTTGTGCCTGAATACCATAGTATTCATATGGGAAAAGGGCAGGTACAAAAATATAAGTACTGTCGTCAATCTTTTCAAAGGTTAAGGTTTCTCCTTGGTCATTCTTCAAGTCAATATTATAGCCTTGAATTGGATTATCTCCATCTGTAATTACACGAATTAAATAGGTTTTGGTAGGGTCTAATTCAGCAAAATTAAATACACCCACATCATCTGTTTCTGTTTTTTGTAGCAAGTCTTCTTGTTCGTTAAGCAATAGAATTTTTATGCTATCTAAAGGCTCTCCATCTTTAGTTAAACCACCTTTTACTGCTGCAAATGCAACTGGGGCTGGTGTGATTTTATCTAAGCCATCTCCAACTCGAACAGGCTTTAATTGAATTTCTTTATAAATTTCTTGGTAGTTGGCACTTGCAGGTACATAAATGTCTTCTTCATAGCTTTGATAGGCTGCTGCTTCATAAATAAAATGATAACTTTTATTGGGCTCTAGTATGGCAGAAAATTGTCCATCTCTAGCTCTTGGTGTGTAAACTCCAATCAAGTCACCGGTCTCATTGTCTGTAATTGTAACAGCAGCTCCTGCAGGAGGTACTCTCTTATCTATGAATGTAAATTCTCCTCGATATAAAGTCAAAGATTTCTCTTCTGCATCGATTAATTCAAGCATATAGACGTCCTTTTCGCCATAGCCATCTTCTTTAAATGAAGAAAAGTAAGCCCTTTTGCCATCAGGGGAAGTCACAAAGAAAACATCGTCATCAACAGAATTAATAGGGTAACCTAGGTTCTTGGGCTCTGTCCAACCAGAATCTGTTAGCTCGCTAAACATAAAGTCGTAACCGCCCATACTTTGGTGTCCATTGGAACTAAAGTACATGGTTTTGCCATCTGGGTGCATAAAAACACCATCTTCATCATATTTGGAGTTTAAGATAGGGCCTGCATTTCTTGAAAGCGCCCATTTACCTGTTGGCAACATTTTACAGTAGTAAATATCTTTTCCTCCAAATCCGCCTTCACGGTCACTTACAAAATATAAAGTTTTGCCATCAGGTGTAACAGTAACATGAGTTTCATAAGCATCTGAATTTATATCAGAGCCTAGTTTCTCGGGAGTTGACCAGATTTCGTAACCAGATGAATCATATTCAAATTCACTTTTATATAACTCGCCATTTCCGTTTATATCTCTATATATGTATAGGGTTTGTCCATCAATGGATAGGTTAACAGTCGCTTCATGACCAGCCGTATTAATGTTTAAGGGTTTCGGCTCTTGCCAAACATCTTCAATCACATACGAAACATAAATGTCTTCGAATAGCATTCCATCAATAGGATCATAAATCTCATTGTTAGAGCTATCCTCTCTTAGTCTTCTAGAAGTAAAATAAACGGCAGATTCATCAATGGTAATCACAGGGCTAAAGTCAGGGTAAAAACCATTGAGTTTCTCACCTAAATTTCTCGTTTTGATATTTACGGGATTTTGAATTGCTGTTTTAGCAAATTCAGTCATATTAACTTCACGCTCAACAGCTTTCCATAAATAATGCTTGTCGTTTATATACGTCTTAAACGTCTTAAAACTTACTGCCGCATCATCAAACTGATAGTCATGATGTTGTGCTTTTCCTAAATAATACCAAGTGTCAACAGGTGCTTTTTTTTCTTTTGGATCAAAGGGGGTATAATTTGCACTAACTGATTCACTAGCCATTTTTAAGTAGGGAATGGCCTTTGCTTTTTCTTCTCTGTTAAGTGAATTAAGAATGGCTACACCAATGTTGTAATTGACATTTGCATTGGATTTGTACTTTTCTTGTTCATATAGCTTCATGAAAATTGGAAGAGCTGTTGAAAAGCGTTTTTCATCCATGAGGTATAAAGCTTCAGTAAACTGTTCTTTATCACTCAATTGAGCTTGAAGTTGTATTGCATTTAAAAAAGAAATACAAACGAGGGCTATTCTTAAAACTTGATTCATAATCTTAATTGGCTAGATCATATTTGATTTGTTACAAATATATTTTATTCAGTGAATTAAATGCCAACTAATTGCGGTTAATCTCTAACAAATTGACATTAATCGATTAAATACTTCTATTGATGTCAAAATTCTCAAGAATAGTTGCAACTCGTTGAACAAAACTTCCGCCCAGTGAGCCATCAACTACTCGGTGGTCGTAAGATAGTGATAAGAACATCATATGACGAACTCCAATAGTATCTCCGAAAGGAGTTTCAATAACGGCGGGTTTCTTTTTAATAGCACCGACAGCCATAATTGCCACCTGTGGCTGGTTGATAATAGGAGTGCCCATTACATTTCCAAACGTTCCTACATTGGTAACGGTAAATGTGCCACCTTGAATTTCATCTGGGCTTAACTTATTAGATCTTGCTCTATTAGCTAAGTCATTTACCGTTTTTGAAAGTCCTATTAAATTCTTTTGATCAGCATCTTTGATAACCGGTACTATCAAGTTTCCACTTGGTAATGCCGTTGCCATTCCTAAATTAATGTGTTTCCTTTTAATAATTTTAGTTCCACTAACCGAAACATTAATCATTGGCATTTCTTTAATGGCTGTTGCCACAGCCTCCATAATTAATGGGGTGAAAGTTATTTTTTCACCTTCTCTTTTCTGAAACTCATTTTTCACTTTATTTCTCCACATGACCATATTGGTTACATCTGCTTCAACAAAAGAGGTTACATGAGCAGAGGTTTGTTTACTCATAACCATATGGTCTGAAATCATTTTTCTCATTCGATCCATTTCAATGATTTCATCTCCATCTTGCATAGGTATTACTTGCTCTTTTGATGGCGGAGTTGGGCTAGTTTTAGCAGGCTCTGCCTTATTGGATGATGCAGTTTCTACTTGTGTTGATTTTACCTGACTTCCTTTATTTTCAATATAAGAAAGTAAGTCCTCTTTTGTAACTCTATTATTTAAACCACTTCCTTGAATCGTCTCTAATTCTTCAACTCCTATTCCTTCTTTTTCAGCTATGCTTCTAACAAGTGGTGAAAAGAATTTTCCACTAGGTGACTTTTTATCAATACTTGTTGCTGCTTGATTGTTCGAATCGCCGGTAGATTCAACTGATTTTGTGCTTTTTTCAGTTTCTGTGGAGCTTGATGAAGGCGCCACTGCATTGGTCGCTTCTCCTTCTATCTCAATGATGGCTACAGCTTGTCCAACTTGTGCTACAGAGTCTTCTTGAAATAAAATTTTCTTTAAAATACCATCTTCAGGAGAAGGTATTTCAGAGTCTACTTTATCGGTTGCTATTTCCAAAATAGGTTCTTCAGCCTCAATTTTATCGCCTTCAGATTTTAACCATTTTGTAATGGTAGCTTCTGCTACACTTTCTCCCATTTTGGGCATTATTAGTTCAATTTCTGCCATCTGTTTGTCCTAAAAAATTTATGGCAAAATTAACCAAATTTGAATCAACTGAAGAGGTGGTGAAAACCAAGGAAAGGAATCTATTTAATTAACTTTTTTAGGCTAATAAATTGGATTAATAGTAAGCTTAATTAGCTGTTAACTTTTAATTTTTAAACGTAAATCAATTCGGTTAAATTTGGAGTAAGTGAATTAACTATTCCCAAGCTTGGTTAGGTTTTTAAAAATAATCTCTAAATCCTTACCTAAATTGTATTCCCTGCTATATTCAAAATTAAGTTGTTCTTGACTTTTATCATCTAATTGAATTCCTTTAAACTGATCAGAAGGAGTTAGAATTCCTCTTTTTAACCTGAGTTGATGATCTTTTAAATTACTAACACGACTAAAACCTACGAATGATAGTTTGCCGCTAAGTATGAGAAATAAATTTTTAAAGTAAAGTTTAAAACTTGGGTTAAACCAAACCAAAATTGGAGATAGTAATGTCAATAAGATGGCAAGTGAAATGTCGAGTAAACGTTTGTTGCGTTGATTGATTGGTTTTAGAATTGCATCAGAGCTGATTACATAATACTCACCCGCATGTTGTTTTGAATTGCTTCCAATGATATAGAGGCTTTCAGGTGGGGCAATCTTAAAATCTACGTCTTTTTGACTTAATGCAGCCATTTGTTTTATGATTTCCTCAGAACTTACATCCTTTGAACAAAAAATCACTTCATTTAAATTGTAGATATCAATTATATCTTCAAGTTGATATAGCTTTCCAGTATAATTAAAGTTAGTTTCTTCTTGATTATCAGAACTGATATAGCAAATGAGTTGAGGTTGGAGAATGGTGTTTTTGATTAAGGAATCAATTCTTTTCAATTCATCTGCTTTTCCAACAATTGCAATGCGGTTTTCAAGGTTGCGCTCAATAATATTGAGTTTTAGCGCACTCAGTAAAAGTCTGTATGCTGGAATGATAAACAAAGTCCATAATACGCTAAACAAAACAACAGCTCTTGAAAATCGATACTCTTCATCTAAAAGTGAATAGGTAATTAAAACTACTAATGAACCCGAGAATGCGCCTTGAATGATGTTTCTGAATTTGGTAGGCAAAGCATAAACACCATTTAACAAAAACACCAATATATAGATGCCTACCATAATTGGAATGCCAAAATCATCTACAGCTTCAGGATAGTATTCACCAGCAGCCTTTTTTACATTGGCTTCGTAATAATTCATAAACCAATAAATTCCGATCAAAAGGAATCCGGCATCTAATAATGGTAAGACAATCTGCTTAATGGTTCGGGTGAACAAAGCAAAGCTTGCTCTTAAGTAGATAGCTAAGTTGATTAAGCTTGAAAAGAGTTTTGCATTCTTGTTTGAGAAATGCTTTTTGGCGAAAATGGCCATAGCCCTATAAAACACAAAAACATAGTTAATGCTACTTTTTTTAGTGCTTTCTCCCTTGTAATGAATGATTGAAGTATCGGCTAAATAGTAATTCTTGTAATTGGCTTTTGTGATTCGATAAGAAAGGTCAATGTCTTCACCATACATAAAGAAGCTTTCATCCAGTAAGCCAATTTTGTCTAAAACTTTCTTTCTTATCATCATAAAAGCACCACTCAAAATTTCAATTTCATGGTTCTTATCAGCAGATAAGTGGCCAAGATGATATTGACCAAAGTTTTTTGATTTGGGGAATAAATGAGAAAGACCAAAGATTTTGTAAAAAGCTACCTTGGGGGTAGGGAGGCCTCTTTTTGATTCAGGTAAAAATGCTCCTTTTCCATCTAGCATTTTTACACCCAAACCACCTGCATCATCATGCTTTTTAAAAAAGTCCAAGCAAATTTTAAAAGTATCTTCTTCTACAACTGTGTCCGGATTTAATAAAAGGACAAATTCTCCTTTTGCTTGCTTAATGGCTTGATTGTTGGCTTTTGAAAAACCTAAATTTTCTTTATTGGCAATTAACTTAACTTCAGGAAACTTTTCCTCAATCATTTTAATAGAGCCATCAACTGAATTGTTATCAACTACAAATACTTCTAAATCCAAATTTTTAGAAGCTTTAAATACAGCATTTAAACAGTTTTCTAGAAAATACTGCACGTTGTAATTGACTATAACAATACTTAACTCCATGAATTAGCCTGCCAATGTTGATTCATACGGAACTCGGTTTATTAGAGAGCGACCAAGGGTTAATTCATCGGCATATTCCAGCTCATCGCCAACTGAAATTCCTCTTGCTATTGCAGAAACTTTTAAATCAAATGGTTTGAGCTTTTTGTATAAATAGAAGTTTGTAGTCTCTCCTTCCATAGTGGTACTTGTTGCCATAATAATTTCTTTTACAGAGCCTTCAGAAACTCGTTTTACTAATGCTTCAATATTTAAATCCGCAGGGCCAATTCCGTCCATGGGTGAAATTATTCCACCTAAAACATGATAAGTTCCTCTGTATTGTCCAGTGTTTTCAATGGCAATCACATCTCTTACGTCTTCAACTACACAAAGTGTACTCTCATCTCGACTAGGGTTGTTGCAAATGTGACAAATTTGATCATCTGAAATATTGTAACATTTTTCACAGTATTGTACTTTGTTTCTGAGGTCTATAAATGCTTGACCAAAGCGTTCAATTTCTTCTTTTTCTTTTTTCAATAGAAATAAGGCAAGTCTCATTGCAGTTCGTTTACCAACACCTGGCAAACTAGCAAACTGCTCAACGGCATCAGCTAATAGTTTTGAAGAATACTGTTCTAATGACATAGCGCACAAAATTACGATGATAAAACACAATCAAGTGTTCGTATTACTTTTAGTTTATATAATGGACCTTTTTTCCGTATTTCGCAGCAGTTTTTAGCCTATGTCTCCAACAACAGTTGTTATAATTATTGCAATTTACTTTGGTGTTTTGCTATTGATAAGTTTCCTGACTTCAAAAGGGGCAAACAATCAAAGCTTTTTTATTGGGAATAAAAATTCTCCTTGGTATTTAGTCGCTTTTGGAATGATAGGCACTTCTTTGTCGGGAGTAACTTTCATTTCTGTGCCAGGTTGGGTTGAAGCAACACAGTTTTCTTACTTACAAATGGTACTTGGCTATTTGTTAGGTTACTTAGTTATAGGTTTGGTTTTACTGCCCTTATATTACAAGCTTAACCTTACTTCCATTTATACTTATCTTAAAAATAGGTATGGAAAATATACCTATAAAACTGGGGCGTTTTACTTCATTTTGTCACGAACAATCGGCGCTGCCTTTCGACTTTTCTTGGTGGCTAATGTGCTTCAGATGGCTGTGTTTGACGCATGGGGAGTACCATACTTTTTAACCGTAGCCATTACTATTTTATTGATATGGATTTATACCTTTAAAGGGGGAATAAAAACCATAGTGTGGACTGATAGCTTGCAAACCTTATTTATGTTGCTAGCTGTTGGTATTACCATTTGGAAGATTGGTTCAGCCTTGAATTTAGACCTTTCAGGAATAGCTTCTTCGATTAGTGATAGTGAGTTTTCAAAAACCTTCTTTTTTGAAGATTGGAGAGATAAGCGTTTTTTTTGGAAACAATTTATTAGTGGGGCTTTTATCACCATAGTTATGACAGGCCTGGATCAAGATATGATGCAGAAAAATCTAAGTTGCAAAAGTTTGAAAGAAGCCCAATGGAATATGTTTTCATTTAGCCTCGTTTTAGTTTTCGTTAACCTGCTATTTTTAAGCTTAGGAGTATTGCTTTATCAATATGCAGCACAAATAGGTATGGAAATTCCAACAAAAGGAGATGAATTATTACCCTCAATTGCTTTAGGTGGAGAACTAGGTTTTACGGTTGCCATACTATTTATTCTTGGACTGATAGCTGCTGCTTATTCTTCAGCAGATTCTGCTTTGACGGCTCTTACTACTTCGGTTTGTATTGATATTTTAAATATTGAGAATATAGAGCAAGAGCATAAAAAATCTAGTAGAATTAAAGTGCATATTCTAATGTCCTTTATTTTGTTTTCGGTCATTATACTATTTAGTTTTTTAAACGATGAGAGTGTAATAAGTGAACTGTTTACTGCTGCTGCATATACCTATGGTCCTTTGTTAGGTCTATTTACTTTTGGCTTAGTTTCAACTAAAAAAACGGTAGATAAGCTAGTTCCAATTGTTTGTATTGCTTCTCCTGTTTTTACGTATTTGATTCATGTAAATTCGAAAGCGCTCTTCAATGGGTATGAGTTTGGTTTTGAGATTTTACTGATTAATGGAGCCATAACTTTTATGGGACTTCATCTTTTGCCAATCTTTTCTAGAAAAACACAAGTGGGTTAAAAAAACAGTTTGAGTTTCAACCTTCTTTACTAATTTAGGGGCAAAATCCACAGCATGAAGAATGTAGCGTTTATTTTGATGGTTTCTTTATTTATTATCTCTTGTACAGAACCAAACCAAAATAGAAAAAAAGCAAATTTAGATGAAACCGAATCTGAAAAGCTGAAAACTGAAGCAGAAGCGCCATTAAAGAAAAGTTTGAACAAAGCCTATTTTCCGATTCCATCGCCTGAACAAATGTTTGGTTTTATTAATGATAATGGTGTAGACTATGCAAAAAGCTTGACGAATTCTGCTGCAAACGAAAGCAATTACACTGATCCAACTTCTAAAGCATTAAATTTTGGTGTGTATACGGCTGATTTAGCTTATGCTGCAGCATATCAGGATATTGAAACTACTTTAGAGCTTTACACCGTAGTGAAGAAGATTGGTTCAGATTTGAACATTGAAGAGATGATGAATGATGAAATGCTGCAAGAAGTTCAAGCGCATCTTGAGGACAAAGATTCATTAACCATCATTGCAGGTCAATCCTATTATCAAGCCGTTGAATTTATGGAGCGTAATGAAATGCAAGGAAAATTAGCCTTAATGTCCTTAGGCGGATGGGTTGAGAGTATGTATATTACTTTAAATGCGATTAATGGATACGATGAGAATGAAGAAACAACTCAACGAATTGCTGACCAAAAAGTGACTTTTGGAAACCTATATACCTATTTAAAAAAGAATGAGTCTTTCGCAGGAGTAAAAGAAGCCATTGCAAATTCTCAAGAAATTAGAAGTGTTTTTGCGAGTTTGAAAGAAGAAAAGGCAGTGAAAGCAACACAAGCAAAAGACAGCAAAAAAATGGTTTTTGGAGGTGACAAGCGAATTTTGATTACCAAAGAGCAGTTTGCTGCATTAAAAATGGCAATTAATAATTTAAGAGCAACTATTACAGGACAATCAGCTTAAACAGATATAATGAAAATTACTAGACTCTCACTTCTACTCCTAATTTCTATTCTTTCTTTCACCTTAAAGGCGCAAACCGAATGCAATTACTTTCATCGAAAGAATTGTGGTGTTGAGGAAGGAGTGAGTATGAAATATGACTCTCAGTCGAAAAGTGCTGTCATGGCTAAAGGTCAAACTTCTGAGTTTCATTTAGTAGCCTACAATGGACTTGATTATCGAATTTCTATATGTGCCGATGAACTTCTAGGTACAGAAGTTCAATTGAAGATTTATGAGAAAGAACGAGTTCTAATTAAAGAGGAAGAATACGCAGAAGAAGAGTATCAAGAAGAGCAAAATCAGGATGATGAACAATCGTATAGCGATGATTCATATGATGAATATAGTGAAGAGTCTACCTATTCAGATTATGACGATTCATATGATGATTCTTATTCAGATGCATACTCAGACGACTATAGCGATGATAGTTATTCCGAAGAATCGAATACAGAGACGAATCAACCCAAGTTTAAGATTGTTAAGCAATTGTTATATGACAATGCAGATAACGCCTATGCGAACTCAATTGAGTTTACGGCAGATGGAACCATGAGTTTGGTTCTTGAAATTACTATTCCCGGTCAAGCAGCTATGGGTAAATTAAAAATCAGAGAAATGGGTTGTGTTGGTGTTCTAATTGAACATGAAAAATCTAAAAAGACAGGATTTTAATTAATCCTGCCATTCTGCTACAAATAAGTTAGTTTCTCTAGTTCCACCATTGTTTCGGTTCGATGAAAATACCAGGTGCTTTCCGTCATTAGAAAATACAGGAAAAGCATCAAAAGTTTCATCATGCGTAACTTGAGTTAAGCCTGTACCATCGGTGTTAATCATGTATAAATTAAAAGGAAATCCTCTTTCTGATTCGTGGTTTGAAGCAAAAATGACTTTCTTTCCAGAAGGGTGGAAAAACGGACACCAATTGGCATTTCCTAAATCAGTCAACTGACGTAATTCACTTCCATCTGCATTACAGATATATAATTCCATTTCAGTTGGTTGAACAAGTCCTTCCGCTAAAAGTCCTTTGTATTCTTTTATTTCTTCTTCGGTTTTTGGTCTCGAAGAACGGAAAATTAATTGGCTGCCATCTGGAGAAAAGAAAGCGCCACCGTCATAGCCTAATTCATTCGTGATTTGCTTTACATTACTACCGTCTATATCGCAAGTAAATAATTCCAAGTCACCAGTTCGCATAGAGGTAAATACTATTTTATCACCTTTAGGTGAAACTGTTGCTTCCGCATCATAACCTGGCTCGTCCGTAAGCTGTGCAACAATATTTCCCTCTAAATCAGCTACAAAAATGTCAAAGCTTTCATAAATCGGCCATACGTATTTTCCATTTGTTTTTTCAGGAACTGGAGGGCAAACGCTATCTACCAAATGGGTTGAAGCATAAACGATGGTGGTATCACCTGGTAAAAAGTATGAACAAGTGGTTCTACCTTTTCCAGTACTTACCAAGTTTGGCATATCTTCCATTAAGTTATCTTCTTTCCAATCAAAATAAAAGATTTGATCGCACTCTAATCCCCATTCTGGATTGGTTACTTGCATCACCAATTTGCTGTCATCAAAACTCCAATAGGCTTCTGCATTATCACCACCATCTGTCAATTGCGTTAGTGTTTTAAAGTTAGTTTCACCTTCTTTATAAATGCCTGCCTTCTTTGTGGCCATAGAACTGCCATCCGTTCCATAGGTATCTTCTTTCTTTTCTGCCTTTTGGTTGTCAGTTTGTTTGGTGTCACCACAACTGCTTAAAATAACTCCTAAAAATGCAACTAAAATCAATCTATACATGCTCAAAAAATTTGGCCGCAAAATTAGGTTTTTATAATTCTTGGCAGAGCTTTTGATTAGTTTTGCGGAAAATTTACAAGATGAAATTTATTTGGAGTTTACTTCTATTGGCATTCTGTTTAAATGCAAATGCTCAAAAACAAGATATTAAAGCAATTAAAGAAGCGGTAGAATTTTTAGCTGCCGATGAGCTGAAAGGAAGAGAAACCGGAACAGAAGGAGAGGATAAAGCAGCAAAGTACATTGCCAAGAAATTCAAAGAAATGGGTTTAAAGCCTATGGGTACAGAGGGTTATTTTCAAGACTTTTCGGTAACTCCAAAAGCAAATCCGCATAGCGAGAACCCTGATACAACCCAAGAGCCAATTAATGGAAAAAATGTGGTGGCTTTTTTAGATCATGGTGCCGAACTTACCGTTGTGTTGGGTGCTCATTACGATCATTTAGGTATGGGTGCAGAAGGTTCGCTTTATGCAGGAAAAGAACAACAAATTCATAATGGGGCAGACGATAATGCAAGCGGGGTAGCATTAGTCTTAGCTTTAGCTGATGAATTGTCAGATAAGAAATACAAGCAGTTTAACTATTTGTTTATCGCTTTTTCAGGCGAAGAGAAAGGACTTTGGGGCTCAAATTACTACAGTAAAAACCCAACCATAGACTTAGAAAAAGTCAACTACATGATCAATTTTGATATGGTTGGTCGTTTAGATAAAGACAAAGGTTTGGCTATTAATGGTGTGGGAACAGCATCCAATTGGATGGAAAATATAGAAGAAGCCAATACGGAGAAATTGAAATTAATTACTTCAGAGTCCGGAGTTGGGCCATCGGATCATACTTCTTTTTACTTGGTAAATATTCCAGTTTTACACTTTTTTACAGGACAACATTCAGATTACCATAAACCATCTGACGATGCTGATAAAGTAAATTTTGAAGGTATTGCAATTCTTGAAAATATGGTACTTGCCTTAATTGAAGCGACCGAAGAAGATGGTAAATTGATTCACCAAGAAACCAAAGCCGATAAGAAAGATACACCTCGTTTTACAGTTACTTTAGGCGTTATGCCAGATTATATGTTTCAAGGCGATGGCATGCGTTTAGATGGGGTTACTGATGGTAGACCTGCTTCTAATGCAGGCTTTGAAGCAGGCGATATTGTTATTCAAATGGGTGAGCACAAGG
This sequence comes from uncultured Flavobacteriales bacterium, assembly GCA_964001305.1. Lineage (GTDB taxonomy): Bacteria > Bacteroidota > Bacteroidia > Flavobacteriales_E > Vicingaceae > CAJXMH01. The sequence continues at coordinate 88,174 of CAXFAI010000042.1, read as the reverse complement.
TAGATGGCATGCAAACTTATATGAAAGCCTTAAGCAACTTTAAGAAAGGCGACAAAGCCATGGTAAAAGCTAAAAGAGGAGAAGAGATTGTAGAGTATGAAGTGACTTTTTAGGACTCGAAAAGATTAATATTTTTTATCAGAGTGCTCGCCTTTCAAAGGCGAGCACTCGTTGTTTATAGAGCTTGAAAACCGTAACTTTGCCACGCTAAAAATTGAAGGTATATGGAAACAGTAGCTCCTTACAAACCCAAGAATAAAATCAGAATTGTAACTGCCGCATCTTTATTTGATGGGCATGATGCAGCGATAAATGTAATGCGAAGAATTATCCAATCAACTGGGGTTGAGGTAATTCACTTAGGCCACGATCGTTCGGTGCAAGAAGTGGTTGATACAGCCATTCAAGAAGATGTGCAAGCCATTGCCATGACATCTTACCAAGGTGGGCATACGGAGTATTTCAAATACATGAAAGATTTATTGGATGAAAAAGGAGCTGGACACATCAAAATTTTTGGTGGTGGCGGTGGAGTGATTCTTCCAGATGAAATTGAGGAATTACACCAATATGGTATTACCCGAATCTATTCCCCAGATGATGGTAGACAATTAGGTCTACAAGGAATGATTAATGATTTGGTTCAACAGAGTGATTATCCAACAGGGCAAAGCTTAAATGGAGAAATCAATCATTTAAATGAAAAGGATGCTAAATCAATTGGTCGTTTAATTTCTGGCGCAGAAAACTATCCGGAAGATGCCAAATCAATTTTGGATGAGGTGCATGAAAAAGCAGCTGCTGTGAAAACTCCAGTTCTTGGAATAACAGGAACAGGTGGAGCTGGAAAGTCTTCTTTAGTAGACGAGTTAGTGCGTCGATTCTTAATTGATTTTCCTGAAAAAACCATTGGAATTATTTCAGTAGACCCTTCTAAACGAAAAACTGGAGGAGCTTTGTTGGGTGATCGAATTCGAATGAATTCCATCAAGAATGAAAGAGTTTACATGCGCTCCTTAGCAACTCGTCAAAGCAATTTAGCTTTATCGAAGCATGTGAAGGAAGCGGTGTCCATTTTAAAAGCAGCACAATACGATTTAATCATTTTAGAGACTTCAGGAATTGGTCAATCCGATACAGAAATTACGGAGCATTCAGATGTAAGTTTGTATGTGATGACTCCTGAATTTGGTGCTGCTACTCAGCTAGAGAAAATCGACATGCTCGATTTTGCGGATGTAATTGCCATTAATAAATTCGATAAACGTGGTGCTTTAGATGCTATTCGAGATGTGAAAAAACAATACAAGAGAAATCATCAACTGTTTGAAGCAAAAGATGAAGACTTGCCAGTTTTTGGAACCATTGCATCACAATTTAATGACCCCGGCATGAATCAACTTTATAAAAAGTTGATGGATGTAATAGTAGAAAGAACGGAAGCAGACCTAAGCAGTACTTTCGAAATTACCGATGAAATGTCGGAGAAGATTTTTGTGATTCCGCCGAAGCGAACTAGATATTTAGCAGAGATTGCAGAGAACAACAGGTCTTATGATGATTGGGTTCATCAGCAATCTGAAGTGGCGCAAAAATTATATGGAATTCAAAAATCCATGGATGCTATTGCTGAAATGGAGTTGGATGACAAAGACCGTTTGTTGAAGAACTTAAAAGTGTCTTTTGAAAAGTTAAAACTAGAACTCGATCCAAAGAATTGGAAGCTAATTGAAGATTGGAAAGACAAGCAGAAGAAATACAGCGACCCGATTTTTACTTTTAAAGTAAGAGACAAGGAAATTAAAATGGAAACACATACGGAGTCGCTTTCTCACTCTCAGATTCCAAAAGTGGCCTTGCCAAAATACCAAGCTTGGGGAGATTTATTAAAGTGGAATTTGCAAGAAAATGTACCTGGTGAGTTCCCATATACATCAGGGCTTTTTCCATTTAAACGAAAGGGTGAGGACCCAACAAGAATGTTTGCCGGAGAAGGCGGACCGGAAAGAACCAACAGAAGGTTTCACTATGTGTCTTTAGGCTTACCGGCTAAGCGATTATCAACCGCTTTTGATTCCGTTACTTTATATGGAAATGATCCAGCTTACCGACCAGATATTTATGGTAAAATTGGTAATTCAGGAGTGTCCATTTGTTGTTTAGACGATGCTAAAAAATTGTATTCAGGTTTCAATTTAGCGCATGCTTTTACGTCAGTTTCCATGACAATTAATGGTCCAGCCCCTATGCTATTGGGCTTTTTTATGAATGCCGCCATTGACCAACAATGTGAAATTTACATTAAAGAAAATGGGCTTGAAAAGGAAATAGAAGCCAAGATAGATAAGATTTATAGAGAGAAAGGAGTTGAACGCCCTGCTTACCAAGGTGATTTACCAGAAGGAAATGATGGTTTAGGTTTGATGCTCTTGGGTGTGACTGGTGACCAAGTGTTGGATGCTGAGGTGTATCAAAAAATTAAAACCGAGACAATCAAAGTAGTTAGAGGAACTGTGCAGGCTGATATTTTGAAAGAAGATCAAGCTCAAAATACCTGTATTTTCTCTACTGAATTTGCCCTTCGCCTAATGGGAGATGTGCAAGAATATTTTATTGATCATGGAGTTCGAAACTTTTATTCGGTTTCTATTTCAGGATACCACATTGCCGAAGCTGGTGCTAACCCAATTACTCAATTGGCCTTTACCTTAGCAAATGGCTTTACTTATGTAGAATACTATTTAAGTAGAGGAATGGATATCGACAAATTCGGACCGAATTTATCCTTCTTTTTCTCCAATGGAATTGATCCAGAATATGCTGTAATTGGACGCGTAGCCAGAAGAATTTGGGCAAAGGCCTTAAAGCAGAAGTATGGTGCCAATTCAAGAGCACAAATGTTGAAATATCACATTCAAACTTCAGGACGTTCATTGCATGCTCAAGAGATTGATTTCAATGATATTCGTACAACTTTACAGGCTTTATATGCTATTTATGATAACTGTAATTCCTTGCATACCAATGCGTATGACGAAGCGATTACAACTCCAACAGAAGAAAGTGTGCGACGCGCAATGGCCATTCAGCTTATCATTAACAGAGAGTTAGGATTAGCGAAAAACGAAAACCCGATTCAAGGTTCATTTATCATTGAAGAATTAACGGATTTGGTTGAAGAAGCAGTCTTGCAAGAGTTTGAAAGAATTACTGAAAGAGGGGGAGTACTTGGAGCGATGGAAACCATGTATCAAAGAAGTAAGATTCAAGAAGAGAGTTTGTACTACGAAAACTTAAAGCACAGCGGTGAGTTCCCAATTATTGGTGTAAATACTTTCTTAAGCTCAAAAGGTTCGCCAACGGTTACACCGGGTGAAGTAATTCGAGCTACCAAAGAGGAAAAAGAGTATCAAATTGAAATGCTGAAAAACCTTCACCAAGGATATGAAGGAAAAGCGAATGAAGAATTAAATAAGCTGCAAAAAGTGGCCATTGAAAATGGAAACATGTTTGAAGCTTTAATGGAAGTAACTAAAGTTTGTTCATTAGGACAAATCACTGACGCTATGTTTGAAGTGGGTGGTCAGTATAGAAGAAATATGTAAACAGAAAAAATGAATAAGAACGTAATAGTTGCAGCTGGAATAATTAGTTTCTTTTTTTTAACTGCTTGTGGAGGTAATCAGGCTGCTGAGCAAGAAGAAAATAAAGTTGAAGAAAAAGAGCTTACAGAATCAGAAGAGTTGATTGAAGAAATGGAGTTAGCCCATAACAAGGCTCAGTATGCTTTGAAAGAAGTGATTCAATTCGATTTGAACTTAATTTTTGGGGGAAAGACTCGTTTCAAAGGTCGTTTAAGCATGACACCAAATGGAGGTTTAGTGCGCTTAGAAGATTCTACCAAGACTATGATTTGGGATGGTGAAGATGCTTATTTGTTTCCAGATACCATGGCTTATGAGAAAACGAGATTTGATGTGTTGACATGGTCGTATTTTTTTGCAGCCCCATATAAGTTGAATGATCCTGGTGCAAAACATGAATACATGGGTGCTAAAAACTTAAATGGAACAGCCTTTTCAGCATTGAAATTAAGCTTTGAAAGTGGGGTAGGAGATAGTCCAGACGATTGGTACGTCGTTTATCAAGATCAGGAGAGTAAATTATTAGCAGCTTTAGCATATATTGTAACTTATGGAAAAACGACAGAAGCTGCGGAAAGCGACCCACATGCTATTACCTATGAAGCTTACACCGAAGTGGACGGAATTCCATTTGCTACGCAATGGAATTTTTGGACATGGAACGAGAAAGGAGAGTTGAATAAATTGTTAGGAGAAGCACAAATCAGCAATATTCAATTCATAAAAAAAGCAGAAGGTATGTTTCAACCTCCTGCTCAATCTCGAAAAGCGGAAAAACCTGCGGCTTAGTCTAAGCCAAGCATTCCTTCCATTAAATCTTCGTCAGCAGGCTCATCGCAAAACCAAATGCCAAATAAAGCCACTTTAAACTCATAACCTTCTATGGTGGTGATGAGTTTGCCATTTTTTGAAACCATGGTTCCTTTTCCGGGAAGATAGCTGATTTCATAATGGTCTCCTTTTGTGATTTCTTCTTTGAAAGCATTTTTAAAGGTTTTTATTTTATCTGCTAATGGAGCTGTATTTCCCTTGGTAGAATTTTCAAAACCTTCATCTACTGCTGTAATCATTTTCTCGCTGCTAATCAAACCTGAAACAATGTCTATGGTAATGCTCATGGCTTTGTCGGCATTCATAACTGCCTTTCCATCTTTGCTTTTACTTTCTAAGTATAAAGTCCCAACATAAAGGTCTAAAAACAGCTTTTCTCTCAAGCCAGCTCCGTTAAAACTTAAAGACTTGTCACCCACTTTTAAAGTAGAAGGAGGGGTTACTCCTGAAATTTCTTCTTGCGAAAATCCACCCAATGTAAGACCAAGGCAGAAAAGAATCATAGATAGTTTTTTCATTTCGTTAAAATTTTTGTTGAAGATACTGAATTATTCAATTGCTATGCCAAAGAATTAAGTTGCTGATTTTTTCCAAACTGAAGAAAATACAAAGCCTTTTGAAAATTGCTTTTCTTCTATGAGTTTAAGCTTTGAATGGTTTAATATTGGATGCAAATTGTAAAGTTGCTTGTTCTCTATATTTGTAGAGATTTTTAGAAAAGAAAACATCAATTTGGCTGCTATTTGCTCTTTAATCGATTTGGGTTCGTGAAAATCAGCAACAAAAAATCGGCCTGAATCATGAAGTTGGTCATATAACTCTTGAATAATCGTTGCGGTTTTTGATTCAGGAAATAAATCCAAAAAGAAAAAACATAATACTGCATCATACTTATTACTTTGGTGACTAAAATCTTGAAATGTGGTTTGATGAAATTGCAGCAGATCTAATTGAAAGTCAGATAGATTTTTTTTGCAAAGCTTTATCATTTTTTCTGAAGGTTCAATGTAGTCGATTTTTGCAAGCGGATTAATTTCTAATAATCTCGGTAAAAATTCTCCACTTCCTCCGCCAAGTATCAATATAGAATTGGCATCCTTTAGTTTCGAAAGAAAACAGTATTGAGCATTGAGCAAGCTTTTTCCAAAAACCAATCGACTTATTAGTTGATAAAAAGGTGCAAGAGTATTGTAATTATTGGTCATTCCATGAATTCAACTTACAAAGGTGTAAAACTCTTCTTAGAAATTACTTTCTTTGGAAAATGGAGTCAGTTGAGAATTCAAAAATAACTTGTCTTAATTGTAATTACGAAGTATCAGAAAGCTTAAACTTTTGTCCAAATTGCGGACAACGTTTGCATCTACCAAGAATTACTTTTAGAGACATTATTCAAGATTTTTTGAGTTCAGCCATTAATTGGGATGCTCCATTTGTTAAAACCATTGCAGGTTTATTTAAAGCTCCAGGTGAAACGGTAAGAGCCATACTTCAAGGAAAAAGAAAGCAATTTTACGCCCCAATCCGATTTTTGCTGCTTTGCATGGTTTTACACTTGGCTTTTACCACTATAATCGGCTTCGATCCCATAGAAAACCAAAAAGCGTTAAATGAAGGAAGGTCAGTAACAGCACAAGAACAATACGGTTACCAAGTTGGGCGGTTCTTATCCAAACATCTTAATTATTTTGTGCTAATATTTCCTTTTGTGATTGCGTTCTTTTCAAAGCTATTTTATTGGAAGAGTCCATTCAACTTAGCGGAACGAACTGTTTTTGGTTTTTACTTATCTGGGCAATATGTTCTTATTTCATTTTTGCCAATTGCGTTAACCTTTATTAGTCCAAAATTTATCTATTTAGTCTATCTGATTAATCTGATGTATTTAGCATACGCTGTTTTCCAATTTCATACTTCAGAATCAAAAATTCTTTCACTTTTTAAATCCATTCTCGTTTCTGTTTTAAGCCTATTCACTTATTTTGCCCTTGCAGCCATGATTTCATGGTTTATCATGTTACAATTTAATCTCTTTAAATGATTGCTAATAAAAAAGTGGTAGTGGTTATGCCTGCCTACAATGCTTCAAAAACATTGGAGCAGACCTACCGAGAAATACCTTCTGATTTGGTAGATGATGTAGTCGTGGTGGATGATTGCAGTCAAGATGATACTGCTGAGAAAGCAAGGTCTTTAGGGATTAAGCATGTAGTTCAACATGAAAAAAACAAGGGTTATGGGGGCAATCAAAAAAGTTGTTATAAAAAAGCACTAGAGCTAGGTGCTGATATTGTCATTATGGTTCATCCAGATTATCAGTATACGCCTAAGTTAATTCCTTCCATGTGTTACCTGATTGCGAATGATTTGTTTCAGGTGGTTTTAGGCTCGCGGATTCTTGGAACTGGAGCTTTAAAAGGAGGGATGCCTTTATATAAATACATTGCCAATCGCTTTTTAACCTTTACTCAAAACATATTAGTGGGTGCAAAGTTGTCAGAATACCACACAGGCTACCGGGCATTTTCAAAGGAAGTATTGATGTCTATAAACTATGAAGCGAATTCTGACAATTTTGTTTTCGACAATCAAATGCTTTCCCAGATTCTTTACAAAGGATATGAAATTGCTGAGGTTACTTGTCCCACGAAGTATTTCGATGAAGGGTCATCCATAAATTTTTCGAATTCTGTAGAGTACGGCTTAGGCGTTTTAGGGACATCAGTTCGTCATCGCTTTCAAAAATGGGGCTTGATTAACCATAAAATTTACCGAAACCCAAATGACTAATTGCTTGTTTTGTGGTCATTCGAATAGCACAAAGGCATTTGAAGTTCAAGATATTTTTAACGATCAATACCAATGGAGGGTTTGTCAAAACTGTAGTACAGAATTCTTGGCGCCACAACCCAGTGAAGAGCAATTAGCTCGAGCCTATGATCCATCTTATTATGGGGAAGGAGAAAAAAAGTTTATTCCAATAGTCGAAGCGGTAGTTGATTTTTTTAGAAGAAGAAATGCCAAATCCTTAGCTAAGCATTTTGGAAAAAAGGGACGGGTTTTAGACATTGGCTGTGGAAACGGCAATCTGCTTCACTATTTAGGAAAGGCCGGCGAATTTGAATTACATGGCATTGAGCCGGAGGGCAAATCAGCCGAGCGTGCAGAAGCGCATGAGGAAATAAACTTACATAAAGGTTTTCTCCAGAAAGGGCTGTATAAAAATGACATGTTTGACGCCATAAGTTTGGTGCACGTTTTTGAACACTTACCTAACCCTTCAGAAGCTTTAGATATTATTGATGATGTTTTAAAAGAGAAGGGGAAATTGCTCATTGAAATTCCAAACATTAGTAGTTGGCAATCGCGTATTTTTAAGTCCAATTGGTTGCATTTAGACCCACCTAGACATTTACAATTAACGCCGCCCGATGTGCTGATAGAAGAATTAGAAAGAAGGGGATATAAATTAGTTAGAGAAAACTATTTTTCTCCACAATTCAATCCTTTTGGTGTACAACAAAGCATCTTAAATATGCTTCTGCCCAATCGAGAAGTTTTGTATGAAGCTTTAAAAGGCAATAAAAGCTATACTCAAAACTATTCCGCTTTCCATTTAGGAATTCAAAAGGCTTTTCATTGGTTCAGTTTTCCGCTTTTTGTGTGTACAGATATTATGGCTTCAATATTTAAAAAAGGCGGAACGGCAAAACTCTTATTTCAGAAGAAATAAGCTATTGGGATTAGAAGAAAATCAAGCTCTGATTTAAGGTGCTGAAAAATTGCAATTGCTTAATTGATAGTTTAATTTCGTAGGCCAAATATTAAAGAGAAAGATTATGTCAAACGCTATATTTAACCCTCCTGTAGCCATTAACGAACCAGTATTGAGTTATGCTCCAGGAAGCGAAGAAAGAGAACTTTTACAAGAAACTGTTGCAACCTTTAAAGCCGAAGAAAAAGACATTCCCATGTTTATTGGCGGAAAAGAAATAAGAACAGGTAATAAAGTGAGTATGCACCCGCCATACCAGCACAAGCATTGTTTAGGTCACTTTCACAAAGGTGATTCTTCGCATGTTAAAAAAGCAGTTGATGCAGCTTTGGCAGCTAAAGAAGAATGGGCTAATTTGCCTTGGGAGCAAAGAGCGTCAGTATTCTTAAAAGCGGCTGAACTTATCGCAGGACCTTATCGTCAGAAAATGAATGCAGCTACTATGTTAGCACAATCCAAAAATGCATTTCAGGCGGAGATTGATTCGTCTTGTGAAATAATAGACTTTTTCCGTTTTAACGTAGAGTTTATGCGTCAAATTTACACGGAGCAGCCAGAATCATCAGAAGGTGTTTGGAATCGTTTAGAATACCGTCCGCTTGAAGGTTTTATTTTTGCTATTACTCCTTTCAACTTTACAGCCATTGCTGGTAATTTGCCAGCAAGTCCGGCTATGATGGGTAATACAGTAGTTTGGAAGCCAGCAGATACTCAAATTTATTCGGCTTGGGTAATTATGGAAGTGTTGAGAGAAGCAGGATTGCCTGATGGTGTAATCAATTTGGTTTATGTAGATGGTCCGGATGCAGGTGAAGTAGTTTTCAATCACAGAGATTTTGCTGGTTTGCACTTTACTGGTTCAACTACCGTTTTTCAGCAATTGTGGAAAACCATTGGAAACAACATTGAAAAGTATCGTTCTTACCCAAGAATTGTTGGAGAAACTGGAGGTAAAGACTTTATCGTAGCGCATGAGTCAGCAAATGCAAAAGAAGTAGCAACCGCCATTACAAGAGGTGCTTTTGAGTTTCAAGGACAAAAATGTTCAGCGGCAAGTAGAGCATACATTCCTGCTACTTTGTGGGAAGAGGTGAAAAATTATGTGCTTGAAGATTTGAAGAGCATTAAAGTAGGAACACCTGAAGATTACAGCAATTTTGTAAATGCAGTTATTGACGAAAAATCATTCGATAAAATTGCTCATTACATTGATAATGCTAAGAAAGCTGAATCAGCAGAAATTATTGCAGGTGGAACTTACGATAAGTCAGAAGGGTATTTTATTGATCCAACAGTTATTGTTTCAAAAGACCCTAAATACACAACCATGTGTGAAGAGATTTTTGGTCCCGTAATTTCAATTTATGTCTACGACAATGCTGATTTTGAAGAAACCTTAAAATTGGTTGACGATAATGATTATGCCTTGACTGGAGGAATCTTTGCCAAAGATCGTCATGTGTTAAACCACATGTGCAAAGCCTTGGTTAATGCGGCAGGTAATTTTTACATTAACGACAAGCCAACAGGTGCGGTAGTTGGTCAGCAACCGTTTGGTGGTGCACGTAAGTCTGGTACAAACGACAAAGCTGGTGCTATGCAAAACTTAATGCGTTGGGTTTCTGCAAGAACCATGAAAGAAACGTTTGTTCCTGCAAAAGATTACCGATATCCATTTTTAGGATAAGTAATACCAAATACAACAACTAACAAAGGCCTGTTGATTCGTTCAACAGGCCTTTTGTATTTTCAACCTTTTTCTCCTCATCTTTGTATTATGAAATTGAAAATAAGAATACCTAAATATTTGAAAAACCGTTATGCCTTAACGGCAGGTATTTTTATCGTTTGGATTACATTTTTTGATCAAAATAATTTGATAACCCAAGTTCAATACCGAATGGAATTATCCAAATTAGAAGAGGAAAAATCCTTTTATCAAGAAGAGTTGAAAGTCATTCAAGCCGATTTAGAAGAGCTAGAAAGCAATCCGGAAAGCTTAGAAAAGTTTGCCCGAGAAAAGTACTTGATGAAAAAAGACAATGAGGAACTCTTTGTGATTGTGGAAGAGGAATAAAAAAAGCCCTTAGACAATCTAAAGGCTTTTCATTTATATCAAATACAAGAAATTATTTCGCAGGTAAAACCTTAGAACTTACTTCCCCAAATCCAACTCTTACGCCATCTTTTTCACAATGTCCACGCATAATAACCGTATCGTAGTCTTGAATGAATTTTCGCTCGCTTCCGTCCTTAAGTTTTACTGGATTTGTTCCTTTCCAAGAGAGTTCTAGCATAGAGCCATAAGACTCTCTAGTTGGTCCACTTATGGTACCACTAGCATACATGTCTCCAGCATTTATGTTACAACCATTCACCGTATGGTGCGCTAATTGTTGGTTTTGATTCCAGTACATGTATTTATAATTGGAATTACAAATGACACTTTCTTCGCTGTTTTCAGGCTTAATGGCTACTTCTAAATGGATGTCAATGTTTTTATTCCCTTCGTATTTTAAATAAGGAAATACCTCAGGCTCTTGGGTTGGGCCTTCAGTTCTAAAAGCTTCTAAGGCGTCTAAAGTTACTACCCAAGCAGAAATAGAAGAAGCAAAGTTTTTCGCTAAGAAAGGGCCCAATGGAACATACTCCCATTTTTGAATATCTCTTGCAGACCAATCATTAAATAGCACCATTCCAAAAATGTAATCATCCGCTTCTTTTGTAGAAATACGATCGCCCAATGGTTTCCCATCATAGGTGATAAAAGCCATTTCAAGTTCAAAATCTAATAATTTACAAGGTCCGAAAACTGGTGGCTCATCTGGATTCGGTTTTTGTTGTCCTGTTGGTCTGTAAATTGGGGTGCCAGATAAAATAATAGATGAAGCTCTACCATGATAGCCAACAGGAATGTATTTCCAGTTAGGCAAAAGAGCATTATCAGGGTCACGGAACATCGTTCCTACATTGGTAGCATGTTCAATACTTGAATAAAAATCCGTGTAGTCACCTATGTCAACTGGCATTTCATTTTCAACTTGATCAATTGGAATTAAAATGTCTGCTTGATCTGCAGAATTGTTTTTTAATCGCTCTTCTTTTCCACTAAGTAATTCAGAAAGTCTATTCCTTAATTGACGACTTGCTGATTTTCCTTTTTTCATCAAGGTGTTTAACCTCGCTTGATTAAAATCACTTTCTTCAAATCCTAAACCGTCTAAGTATCCTTTTTGAAAAAGTTTAAGCAAGTCTAGTGCATAGTCGCCAATTCTACTAGCAACTCTTGGACTTTCTTTTTGGTATTTAATAATTCCAAAAGGAATATTTTGAATCGAAAAATCTGAATTTTCTTCTATTGAAACCCAACTTTTTAAATCGGGATTATTTGCTTCTATCATCATAGTTTTTGTTTGATTTTTTAGTGCGCTTCAAAGGTAAAGTAAATGCGATTCAATTAAAAGGTGCAACGATTTTTAACAATATTTCGTCAATAGTTCGTGCTTGTGAATAGCTAGTGCATTTTTTTAAATACCTGTGCATTAAAATAGTTAAATTAGCGCAACTTAAATTAAAGTTAATTTCTTATTTCCACTTTATGAAAAGAGTATTACCCATTTTTGTTCTATTCAGTTTTTTTGTAGGACTAACTACTACCTCTACCGCTCAACAAGGAACCGTTGAAATATTATGTGAGGATTTTGAAGATAACAATTGGAATGTCATTACCTATTCTATTCCTGCAACCGGTCAACCAGGATTTGAAAGGGTGACCGATGTAACTTACCGAGGTACTTTGGGTGCCGGTAGTGATACCATTGGTAGAAATAATGTAACAAATAGGGCTAGAAGTTACCTACAAACCCCCAATTTATATATAGATACATTTAATAACGTAAGTGTGCAATTTGCGCACATTTGCTACATTTCTGATGAAGATGAAATGAAGCTCCAATATTCATTTAATGGGGGTGCTTCTTGGATTACATGTACGCGAAATGAATATACTGGAAATTCATTCATGTTACAGCCAGGAAATTTCTTTAATAAGAAATCAAGAGCGATTGCTTGGAAATATCAGGATCCGAATGGGGCGATAGCTGATGATACTTCATTTATCTGGAATAATACAAATTCAGTTCAAGCATGGGCTGTTGAAACTTTTAATATTCGCGATGTTTTAGATAGAACAGTGCCTAAACCTGACTCTGTTATGTTTAGAGTTGAGTTATATGATTTAGGTGTTGTAGGTCGTGTAGGAGACCATCGGTATTACATCGATGATTTTTGTGTTAGGGGCTCTAACTGTGAAGCTATTCCGCCAACCATTGCACGTTTTGATACCATGGATTACAGCTCAACACGTTATGAAGGTAGAGTTTATTGGGAAGGTCCTTACGAGTTTAATACGCAATTAACCGATGCCTCTACGATTGATACAGCTTACTTAGAGTATTATGTTTATAGAAAAACTGATCCAAATCTACCAATGACTGAGGTTTTGTCTGACACAATACCATTAGTTAAACAAGGAAATACTTCTTTTTACAATAATTCTATTCCAAGAAGTAGCACTCAAATAGGAGATTCTGTTTTTTGGAAGATTTCCGTTTTTGATGCTAGCCCATGTCGTAATGCAAGATATTATCCTTCAGGTGGGGGCTCTTTAGCTGAGTTTGAAGTAAGAAGTAATAAGCCTAAAACATGTGATGTAGATCCTTTAAATACATTTCCTTATGTGGAAACCTTTGATTCGAGATTTCCCGCACCTCAAGGGCAGTTTGTTGCCATAGATGGATGGGTAAATGCAGAAGGAGATTTTAATAATTGGTTGGGTAATTCTGGTATTACACCTACCACAGGTACAGGTCCTTCAGATGATATTCCGGGCGGAGGTAAATATTTGTACGTTGAATCAACTAATAAACCAGATTCGTTAGCAGTCTTACTATCACCTTGTTTTGATTTATTTGACATGCCGAATGGCCTTGTGCGTTTTTATTTGCATCAAAATACTACTGGGGGTGATACCGTTTTCTTAGACGTTTTTGATCCTACTCCTGTAGCAGGATTTCCAGATGGAAGATTTGTAAATGACGTAATTGCACCCGTTTCGGGTAATAAAGGTGACAATTGGTTGCCTTATGAATTCTCCACTTATCAATATAGTGGAAAAGTAATACAATTGCGATTTAGAGGATTGCCTGATAAGTTATCTGATATAAGTGATATTGCTCTAGATTCTTTTAAAATAGAGCCTGCTGCGATTGAAGATATGAGAGCAGATCGAATTATTATACCTCCTTTTATGCCTGAGGGAGAGACAGATAATGTAGAGTTTATTGCACAGAATCAAGGTATTTTTGATGTTACCTCATTGAAATTAAATTATCAAATAATAATGGCGGCAGATAGCACTGTTTACGATAGTGCATACAATTTGAATTGGACAGGACTAATTCAACCAGGTCAATTTGTAAATATTACTTTGTCAGATTCATATATAGTGCCGAGAGGACAGTATTTCATAAAAGCATGGCTTGAGCACCCGGGGGATGAAGTCATTACAAATGACACTACTATTCAAGCAACCAGAGGGCTTGCTTACAAGCAAATTTATTACAGAGACTTTTTTGACGATGAAGAGTTGTTGTTTACGACTTTAACAGATGAAGTAGATGAGCTTTACAACTTTTGGGAGCATGGAGAGCCTAAGTTTGATAAAACAAATCGAGCATTTTCTTTGCCATATGCATGGGATATTAACTTAGTTCGTCCATATACTGGTGCGGGAAGTACCATTCAATTGGTTTCACCCTTCTTAGACTTTAGCAATGCACAAGATGTGTTCTTGTCATTCTTTAACAACAGAGACATTGATACGGCTAAAGATGGGGTGTATCTTCAGTATTCTCTTGATCAAGGACGCACGTGGGAAACCGTTCCTGAATTGGGAGATCCAAATCGATTAAAATGGTACAACTCCTATTTAGCGGATCCAAGCTTTGGAGGCCAATTCGTTTTCTCAGGAATAACAAGATATATTCCTCAAAATTGGCACAATTGGATAGAGTCAGAAATTATGCTTCCCTCCATTTTTGATAATCAACCACTGGTACTATTGAGGTTTAATTTCTTTGCGGAAGAAGGTTTACAAAGTAACGATGGAATGAGTATAGATAACTTCTTGGTTTACGATAGAAAGCCATTGGATGTAGAGCCACAGTTTATCATGCAGCCTCGTACAGAATGTGATATGACTAGCACAGAGCGTTTCAAAGTAGCATATAAGAATAGAGGTGAGCAAACTTTTAATTCATTTGATGTAGAATATGTGGTCACCAATTTGGAGAGCGGAAACACACAAAGACAATTTGAAACAATTAATCGAACGATAAACCCGCGAGATACAATTTATCATTTATCTACAGTAACGTTTGATATGCGAGAATTGGGAGATTATTTAGTAACTGTAATCACTAATCTACAGAATGATGGATATGCCATTAATGATACGCTATCTCAAACTGTAGAAAACATAGATGGTTGTTATTTAATGTTTGAAGCGATTACAGGAGCTTATAAGCGTCCTGCAATAGTTGATTCAAGTTTTTGGAGATTTGAATATACATCTGGAGATAGAGAATATGTAGTTACGGATGATTATCGTCCATTTGACCCTGTTGCTGTTAACGAAAGATTAGTATGTATTAAAAAGAATTCATTTGTCAAGTTCACCCTTGGTGATATGGATACTACTATTGTAGAATATTCTTTGTATGCTTACGATGGAGAAGAAGACACAATTCTAGTTGATCGTTCAATTGGAGGTACATCATCGCCCACTAGATTCTTTAATTGGATTTGTCCACCTGATTCATCTGCAGAGACCATTGATATCTTAATCGATAACAATGTTTCTCAGTTCCCAATTTCGAAGGCATACAATATTGCAACCTTAATTAGAAATGATGGTTTAGATAGTATACAAACACTTGAAGTTGGATTAAGCATTGATGGGCAGGATACTATACGTACAGAGACTTTTGTGCCTCCATTTGAGTATGCAGAAACGGATACTATGAATTTTGGATTGTTTTACTTGTCACCAGGAAGACATGTATTAAAAGGTTGGGTTCACGCGCCGAATGGAAATCAAGATGAACGACCAGAGAACGATACATTTACTCGAGTATTTATGGTTATTGATACAGCTTATCTTACACCAGATTATTGTACTAATTTTGAATTGGTAGATGATTCAGTAGCTTGGTTAGGCTTGAATTTTGAAACTACTTATCAAGATTCATCTGTTTCCTTTGAATGGAATACCCCTTCTAATGCAGTTATCAATAGTGCATATTCTGGAACTAAAGCATGGGTAACCAATGCAGATTCGGATTATAATTCTTTTGATAATTCGGCATTAATCTCACCATTTATTGAACTAGAAAAAGATTCTTGTTATAAACTCAGTTTCTATCATAATTACCTATTTGATGATTTGTTTCATGATGGAGGACATGTAAGAATTTCCACGGATACAGCCAATTCTTGGACAACTTTAAATGGTAAACTAATTGGTGTAGGAGATACTTTATTACAAGAAGGTTGGTATAATACAACTAACATTGCTTCAATTCCCGATAATAGCCAAAATTCAGGATGGACCGGAAATTCCGGTGGATGGGTAAAAGCTCAAACTGTAGTTCCCGCTTATGAGGATGCCTTTGCTTTATTTGCATTTAGACTAGGCTCTGACGGTAATAATAGCACTGAAGGCTGGGCAGTTGATGACTTTTGCTTTGAAAAAATAGAAACTGATGTGAGTCAAAAGTGTTTTGCAGTTGGTTTAGATGAGGAGAATTTAGACCCATCTAAATTATACTTGGGTCAAAATCAACCGAATCCTGCTCTTAATCAAACTCAAATACCCTATTATTTACCTAAATCAGGAGCTGTTAACTTTTCGGTAACTAATATGATGGGGCAAACGGTCTACCAATCTACCGAATCTAAATCATCAGGAAATCATCTAATGCAATTAGACATCAGTGATTTGGGAAGTGGAATTTATTATTATTGGATAATTTTTGATGAAGTAAAAATTGCTAAGAAGATGATTATCACTAGATAATGATTCGGAAATAAAGATGTAATATTTCAAAAGTGGAGTTTGTCTCCACTTTTGTTGGTTAAATTAATAGATATGAAACGATTTAGAATTTTTCTTGCTTTTATTAGTATATGTAGTGTTTCAGTGGCACAAACTACATTGATTCAAGAAGATTTTGAAGGTGCTAATTTAGCGGTTAGCTCTTACTCAGCTTCCGGTACAAATTCATGGTCACTTAACTCGAATCTTCAAGTGAGTGGTCAAAAGTCAGATTCATCATCAGTACAATTAGGTGACACGATCTATCTTGAAACGCAAGCTTTTAATGCGAGTACAGTTTCCTTTATGACTCTAGAGTTTGAGCATATCTGTAAAATTGATTTTTTTGATCAGGCAATTGTGGAGATTTCAATTGATAATGGTTCAAGTTGGACACAATTAACTTCTACAGAATACACAGGTAGTGCCTTCTTTTCCAGTAATTCATTCTCTGCAGTTAGCTATAGCAATTGGAATATTGCCCAGCCAAACGCAGTTCCAGATAATTCATGGTGGGTAAAAGAAACTTTTAATTTGACATCCTTTGTTGGAAATATGCAAACCAAGGTACGATTTGCATTAATTGATGCCGATAATAATGGAGCTGTAAACAATTATGGTTGGTTGATTGATGATTTAAAGATAACTGGAGCCCCATGTGAATTAATTCCACCTAGTATTAGTTTGAGTGGAGTAACCTACCAAGGACAAGTGTATACAACCGGTCCCTACAATATACAAGCGGATATTACTGATGCAAGTGGAGTAGATAGTGTTTCACTATCTTATTCAGTTAATTCTGGAGCTACAACTTCGCAATTAATGGTATTACAAACTGGTAATACTTATCAAGCTACTATTCCATCTGTAAATGTTGGAGATACAGTATGCTATTCAATATTTGCGAATGATAATACAACTTGCAGCAATGCTAGTATTTTTCCTTCTACAACTTCTTGCACACAATTTATAGTTGGTAACAATCCACCTCCAAATTGCGTTGGAACACCAGTTTTTAGCTTTCCTTATCTTGAAACCTTTGCTTCCTTTACATCAGGAAATGGAACAAATGTGGGGACACTTCGAAATAATTGGGAAAATTCAAATGCAGATACTCATGATTGGTATGTTTTAAATGGGGGGACCACTTCTCCAGGAACAGGACCAAGTTCTGGACATACTTCTACAGATCCTAATTATATGTACGTTGAAGCTTCGAATCAGTTTAATAAAACAGCTATTCTAAACACCCCTTGTTATGATATGAGTTTTCTAAATGCTCCAAAATTCAGTTTTTGGTATCATATGGAAGGAACCAATATGGGAGAGTTACATGTTGATATTTATTTTGGAGGAAACTGGGTGTTAGATATCATGCCTCCATTAATTGGAGCACAAGGTTCAAATTGGAATTTTAAAGAGATTGATTTGACTTCTTATGCCGGAAATATAGTTCAATTGAGATTTAGAGGAATAACTGGGGCTGCTTTTAGAAGTGATATAGCTATTGATGATATTGCCATTATAGAGCCCTTATCAAATGACTTGGTTTTAGATGATGTAATAACTCCAAATGTGAGCGGCTGTAATGGAAGTGCGAACGATTTTGTGACCTTAAAAGTAAAAAATGCTGGGTCAGCTATACAGGATACGATTCCTTTAGCCTACCGATTGAATGGTGCAGCTATTGTTCGAGATACGGCATTTGTGGCTTTAAATCCTGGAGATTCAATTAATCATACTTTTCAGCAAACTGTGAACCTTGCAGCTGCGGGAAATTATTCATTTGATTTTTGGGTTGAATTATCAGGAGAGCAAAATGCAATTGATGATAGCATTTTTAACTATACCGTTTCAAGTTCTAGTGTAGTATCGTCTTTTCCTGATACCATGGATTTTGACAATTTTACAGTTGGTACACCCGGAACCTTGAATAATGGATGGGTAAATAGTATCTATGATTCACATGATTGGTACGTTCATTCAGGAACAACTACTTCTGGGGGTACAGGGCCTTCAGGAGATAATACCAGTGGAACTGGAAATTATATGTACGTTGAAGCTTCAAACCTCTTTAATCTTGAAGCAATACTTATGAGTCAATGTTATGACATTCGTAATTTAAATCAACCCAATTTAAATTTCTATTATCATATGCTTGGAGCTCAGCTAGGTGAATTACATGTTGATATTCAAATAAATGGAATTGAGATTAAAGACATTATTACTCCAATAGTAGGCAATCAAGGTTCGTCTTGGATTATGGGAAATATAGACTTAACACCATATAAGGGTGTGGTTAAATTGATTTTTAGAGGAATTACAGGACCGGGCTATCAAAGTGATATAGCAATAGATGATATAGAAGTTTTTGATGCTAACCCAGTTGGTTTAGCTGTAACAGAAACCAAAACTGATTGGACATTTTACCCTAATCCATCTTATGATTTTATATACATAAACATAGGTAATTCGAACTCTTCTGCTGAACTAAATGTTAGAAATTCGATTGGTCAAATTGTATTGAATTCATCACTAAGAGCGAGTAATTCAAAAATTGATGTGTCTTATCTGGAAGGTGGGGTTTATTTTATAGAAGTAGTCACAGAAACGCAAAGAAGTCTTAAAAAATTGATTATCAAATAAAAAAAAGCCACGCTAAGCGTGGCTTTTTTTTATTTATATAAAGGAAAAGGAGTCATGAGTTCATTTACCTCTGCTTTTATCTTTTTAAAGGAATCACTATCCTCTTCAGTGCTTAAAGCACGATCTAGTAGTTCAGCTATTAGTGGAATGTGATTTTCAGTTAAACCTCTTGTAGTTATTGCAGGTGTGCCAATTCTAATACCAGAAGTAATAAATGGGGATTTATCATCAAATGGAACCATATTTTTATTTACGGTTATATCGCATAGACCTAAAATTCTTTCTGCTTTTTTTCCGCTAATACTTTTGTTTCTTAAGTCAATTAACAAGCAATGATTATCAGTGCCGCCTGAAATTACCTCATAACCTTTACGAACTAATTCTTCAGCGAGTACCTTTGCATTTTTTACTACTTGAAGGGTGTAATTCATATAACTGTCTTGCAAAGCCTCTCCAAAGGCAACTGCCTTTGCTGCAATTACATGTTCTAGAGGGCCACCTTGAGTGCCAGGGAAAACACCTGAATCAAGTAATGAGGACATCATTCTTACCTCGCCTTTTGGAGTTTTTAAACCAAATGGATTTTCAAAATCTTTACCCATCATAATAACACCACCTCTTGGGCCTCTAAGTGTTTTATGAGTAGTAGAAGTAACTATATGACAATGAGGTAATGGGTCGTTAAGAATGCCTTTTGCAATTAGGCCAGCGGGATGTGAGATATCAGCAAGTAATAGTGCACCAACTTTATCAGCAATATTTCTTAGTCTTTCATAATCCCAATCTCTTGCATACGAAGAAGCACCGCAAATAATCATTTTAGGATTTACTTCTAAAGCTTTACTTTCAACTTTGTCATAGTCGATTTTACCTGTAGCTTTTTCTACACCGTAAAAGTGAGGTTTATATAATTTTCCCGAAAAGTTTACCGGAGAGCCATGTGTCAAATGACCACCGTGAGATAAATCAAAACCTAAAATGGGATCACCCGCTTGAAGACACGCTAGCATTACAGCAGCATTCGCTTGTGCACCAGAATGAGGTTGTACATTTGCCCATTCGGCATTAAAAAGTTCTTTTAATCTGTCAATAGCTATTTGCTCTACTTGATCAACTACTTCGCAACCACC
Organism: uncultured Flavobacteriales bacterium; assembly: GCA_964001305.1. Lineage (GTDB taxonomy): Bacteria > Bacteroidota > Bacteroidia > Flavobacteriales_E > Vicingaceae > CAJXMH01. Next base: position 67,993 of record CAXFAI010000042.1, on the reverse strand, counting down.
ATAGTATCTTTTGCCTGGAAGACCCTCTGCATATTTATTGGTTAACACTGACCCCATAGCCTCTAAAACTGAATTACTCACATAATTCTCTGAGGCAATTAATTCGATTCCTCTCTTTTGTCTTTCTTGCTCTTCATTTATAAGGGCTGAAATTTCTTGGTCTTTTATCATAGTTACTCTTTATTTGACCCTAAAATTAAACAATTAGACCAGTTTAGTGAATAGAGATAAATTCAAATTATTAAACGTACAAGCTTATAGTTGATGTTTTTGATATATTTTAATTCGAAGCACCCAAAGCAAGAAAATACAAACATATATGAAAAGCGTAAAGGTATATGAGTGGTGAAAGTCTAATGTTTCTGGATAGTACTTTACAATAATGGCAAGTGCCATTACCCTTCCAACATTTAATAAGTGAATAAGAAATATACCTAGAAATGTAAAAAGAGCTTTAAACCACAACTTGCCTTTAAAGACGATTAAAAAGGAGGTAAATAGGATAAACAAACTTAGACCATCACATGGATTGCCAATAATTACACCAGTGGTACCATATATACCCATATGATATTTATAAATACTATTTGAAGGAAGTAATTCATATTTTAAAAATTTTAGTCCACTTTCAGCTGTACCAATTATAGAGTTTATCAAGTATGCGTCAACTTCAGTATATGGACTAATTATATAATCATAAAAAAACTGAAATATCAAATACAGTCCCAACATCTTCGTAATAAAAAGAATGGGTTTCTTATTTTTTTTAATCTCTTCCTTTAATTTTTCAAGCATTATTAAAAGTTATAAAATAATAGTTATTTAATTTTTTGAATTTGATTAAAGGCATAAACCCCTATACTAATAAATAAGTATGGTAAAGGGTTATGAATAACCCCAATTAGTTTGCGTAGGAAAGGATAAACACTTTGAAAGTCGAAAAAAAATATACCAATGCTGATTGTTATTATTGAAATTAATATCATGAATAGATAAATTGATGTTAACAACCAATATGCTAATTTAGAAGTAAAAGCATATCTTAATCCAAACAAACTAATACCCATAAACAAAATACTAAACGCAACAGTAAGTACATACTTTAGTTTATTTAGTTTCTCAAAAGTCCAATCTTGAAGAAAGGGAAGGGCCGTGGTTTTAGCATAAAAGAAATCTTGCCCATCCATTAGTGCATTTATACTTCTAAACAATACCTCTCTGTAGTAGCTGCTAACAAATAGTACTAAAAGAAAAATTAGCCAAATGAGCTTTCTTTTCATAAAGCTAAGTTAAATGAATTATCAAAATGGTAATTAGTAATAGTAGAAGCCTAAGTTAAAACAAGGAAGATCAGATTGCTAGCGGATAAATAAAAAAATAAGCGCAAACTTTTGTTTACGCTTATTTTTTGTGTTTTGTAAGTTATGATTTTTAGGCTATAGAATCTATGTTTCAGAATCTAAATTATCTTTATTCAATTCAAAAACTTTCTTTCCACCATAAGCAACTCCTGCAAGTAAGAGCCAACTTAAACCACCATCAATTGGTACACATGGAGGTGGGAAACAATTAGGCGTTTCATTACCTCCACCTCCTGGATTGGGCGGTTGAGCATTCATATCTTTTGTAAAGCATATCAAGAGAAATAATACTCCCGTATAAATTAGTTTTCTCATTATAATTTCGAATTGATGAGCAAATATATAAGTAATAAATTAGAGTTTAATTGTTTTATTTATCACTTGTTTGTCTGATTTTATTTGAATAAGGAAAATGCCATTCAAATCTTCAAGTCCTTGTATTTTGTAAGTTCCTGAACCAGAAGCACTCCAAGTAATAGGAGCTATGACTTCTTGACCATTGATGTTAAATACTTTAATGTTTAACGGAGTCTCTTCATTGCTTAAAGTATAATCAATATACCAATTGTTAAATGAAGCATTTCTTAAATTGATATTTTGGTCTAATTTCTGAGTGAAAACATTTGAAGTATTGGATTTAATTAGTTCTTCACAGCTCGCATAAGAATTACTTAAAACTAAACTAAAACTATTTTCTTCACCTTTTTTACCTTCAAACTCATACTCACTCTCCATTGTTAAATCAATGACTTTTTGATTTTCATTATCCATCAGATAAATGCAAGAATAATTTTCATAGGCTTTGTCAATATTGTCTACATTTAGTTCGTAATTTGAATTATCACCTGTATAAATAATCATTGGAATCAAATGACTCTCTTCCAAATTACTAATCGAATTTTTAATTAGGCCTTCATTACTATTACTCGCAAGCGTATAAATTGCTGGAACTTCTTCTAATGGAGATTTCAAGTAGTATGCATCTTTTTCATCAATTTCAGATGTCGAATATGGTGAAAAATCAATCATCATATTGTGCTTAAACTGATTAGAATTACAAATAAGGTTGAAGTTCAACATTTCGACTTTAGTACTTTTTGATCTTAAAAAACTACTTGAAGTTGAAGCTACTTTGTCTTTTTCTTTAAATTCAAATGCCTTACCGGCTGCATTTGAGTTTATCCAAAACCCTTGCCCTGGCGCTAATAAAGGCTTTCCATCTCCTGTTATAAAATCATAAGATCCATTGTCTGTATTAAATATATAATATTCAGTAGGAATCCAAGAAACTTTATCTACACTATCATAAGCTACATGTGCATGAAACTGGTTAGAAAATAGATTCCAACCTTTTTGAGTAAGCATATAGGTAGCTAACTCACCTGTATTTGGAACTCCTACATAATCAATTGTAGTTGCATCAAATGTATTTAAGTTAGATGCCAAATAGACTTCATAACCTTGACCAGGATTAATGTTTTCATTTACAGATTGAATTGATCCATTTTGACCATTGGGTGGGTAATAAGACCAAATACTATAAAAGGTTCCGCCGCCACCACTTTGAGCATTACCATCATTCCCATTAATGCCACTAATGAATAAGTCATCGTCCCATTGAGCCATCGTAGCGCCTTCAATAGGAGAACCTAAATTGCCATAATTTGCATTTCTCGTGCCAATATATCGTTGTACTATAAAATCTCCTGTAAATGCTCCATCCATTGATTCAAGAATTTGAGAAGTGTATGTTTCATTGGATATAAGTACTACACTGTCAGCACTGCTCACATCCATTCCACCTGATTCTACTTGAAGTGAATTGTGAATAGCCCATCCTCCTGAAGAAAGTTCAAGGCCTGAAGTGTTGGAAATATGTAGATTATTTAATTCAATACGGCTATTTGAATTATTTGAAAACGACTGTACTCCTGCTTCACTGATAGCTGAAATCGTCCCGTCATTTTCGATAAATGTTGATCCAATGTCAAAAGTTAAGTCTCTATGAATTTTTAGAGTGTCCAATCCATCAAAATCCAAACTAGCTCCATTTTCAATAGTTAAATCTGTAACATTTGCATTAGAATCTACACTTATAATGTGAGGACTTATTATTGAAACAATATCATTGGTATCTGGAATGCAATTACAACTCCAATTATTTGGGTTTTGCCAAGAACCACTATTTGCTGAAGTGATAAATCCATCAACTTCTGCCAAAGTGAAATACGCTCCCTTAGGAAGGCTTACATTGGTAAATTCAACAGAATTAGAAACAGCACTGTAAGATAAACCAGCAGAGTGAACGGTTACATCTCCGTTGGTAAAATCACCATCATTATCTTCTATAAGAATTACATAGTTTAAAGGAGAGGCAAAACCATTAGAGCCTAAAAAGAATTCAACAGAAATTGTTCCTGGTGTTCCAGTTGTATCTGCTCTCCATACTCGATTCCATCTTTCAGCGTATCCTACAGGAACATTTGGCGATGTTAGTAAGTCTCCATCATTATTTGCAATTAGCAGGTAATCTCCATTGCTAAGACTAGAAGCGTTAGAAATCTTAATTGTTGAATCTCTATCAATTGCTTCAGTATTGCTTCCATCTGCCTCTTGGCCTAATCCAATTAGACTCCTATAGTAGCCTCCTGTTTCATAAGCGTAATTGTCGTTAAGTGTTGTTAGGTTATATTTTGATGATAAATAATTTAATACTATTGTTCGTTCTGCAGAATTTAGTTCTCTATTATAAAGGACTATTTCAGGAATAAATCCATTTAAGCTAAATCGGGTGTCACCGGGCCTACCCCCAATAGAAGATGTTAATGAAGAGTGAAAAGAAGTTCTACTTTGTGTACTGCTATTTAATCTGCATGTCATTAAAAAGTTTGAAGAAGCAGTAGAACTACTAGTTAAAGAATAAATGGCAGCATTTAAAGTGCCTTTGGCTAAAGAAAATCGAGTATTGTAATCAACATAAGCAGTAATATTTCTACCTAATAATAAATGATTTTGAATTTCAATAATCGTTTTACCGCCTCCACTATTATTCCTAAAAACTGAAAAGGCAGTTAAAGCTGAAGTAGTTATATGATTATCTAAATTTAAGTAATCATTAGACCCATCAAACGTAATTGCTGGAAATCCATTTAAAACATTAGTATTGAATATGGGTTGATTGGATGCGCTAATTTGAGTCGCATTGTTTCCATTACCCGAAGTGTCAGCCCAAGTGCTAACAGGGTCTCCATCATTTAAACTCAAATTATTGGCATCGAGCCACAATATATTATCGGTAGAATTTCCAATTCCACCTGGTCCATTTTGACCATTTATTTGTCCAGAGAAACAAACAAAACTTATTGTAATAACTAGGAGACAGATATTTTTCATCTTATTTGAAATTTTTTCAAGGGGTAAAGTTATAACTTTAATTATAAACTAAAACTTTAAATATTAGTTAATTGATGTATTTAAGAATTTGACATTATTACGAATTTATTTTTAATTCGGTTTCAATTTTCATTTTAATAAAGGAGTAATTAAGAATATTCCTTTTTTGGTTGAATTAACTAAGCTTTTCCTTTTGTCACTTGATCATTTTTAATGCCTTGATTTTAGATTTACTATTTTTTGATGGTATTTAAAGGAATAATATAATTGCCTTTATTAGCATCTGGAAAGTCTTTATTTGGAATTGGTAAATTCAAAACTTGCAAATTTTATCCCATTTGCAATCTTCTTTCCAGATTTAACATTAAGAGGTTATTAGGTCTATGTTTAGAATATTCTTGTATTTCTTGATTATGTTATTGGTATTTTTCAATATAAGTTGATTCATTGCCTTTTGGATGCTCAATAGCATAGATTAATTTTCTCGTCATTGTATTGTCTGCAACAAAATGATTATGAATTGAATCAATCCAGCGTTGCTCATCTCGATAGGTTAAAATAAACTTACTATCAGGGTACCTCAAATCTAATTGCTTATACAAAAGAGGCCAAGGGTTGTCTTGCAGAACATCATATTGGTCTGTAATTTGAAATATTTCTTCAAGCTTTCCTTTGGATATTGTATTTGCGAGATCTGTGTGTGATCCTAAAACATTGTAGCCTAACTCTTTCAAAGCAATATCAAGTGTGGTTGTAACTGTTTTATGAAATCCAATACCAAAAACTTTACATTTAGTCATATTCAAATTGAATTAAAAAAGAAAACATATATTAAGATTTTAGTTAATCCAGACTTTTAAACTATAGTAATATTTCACATCTCTCTCTTTTTTCAATACTAACCCAATAATTGCTTTTCTTTGCAGCCAAATTGAAAATATCTTTCATGCAAGGCAAAACGTCTTCTATCTCTACAATTCAAATTGATCCTAAAGTATTATTATCCTATTTGCTAAAGTACTGGTACTTGGTTTTAATAGGGATTTTAGGTGGTGTTGGATATGCTTATTATCAAGTTAGGTATACTCCTCTTACCTATAATACTTCTTCTCGGATGCTGGTAAAAGATGAGTATTCTTCTTGGGGCCAAGAGTATTTCTTACCAGGAATGGAGCTTGTTAGTAGTCGGAATCGGTTAGTAAATGAGGTTGGAATTTTTAAGTCATTTCCTTTAATGTTGAGGATTGCTAAAGATTTAGATTGGCGGATTTCATATTTTAGAGTAGGTAATATCAAAACGACTGAATTGTACCCTTATTCAGATTTTAGGGTGAGTATTGAGGGAGGATTGCCAAAGTCAAATAAATTATACATTAAATTCTTAAATGAATATGAATGCTTAGTTTCTCGTGACATTGAAGAAATAGAGAAAGGAGAAAAGATAGCAATTGGAAAGGGGTTTGATTTTTTTGGAAGCAAGTTAATAATTAACCGTGTAAAGGCTTCGGTTAGTGAAGAAGATGTCTACTTAGTTCAATTTAAGAGTCATCAATCTTGGGCACGAAATTTTCAAAGATCTTTAAAAATTGGGGTTGAAAATCAGGAATCGTCTATTTTGGTTTTATCAGAGGTTAATCAGACTCCTGAAAAGTCGATTGACTTCTTAAATACCTTAATGAAAGGTTACATTGCTTGGGGTGTAGAACAAAATAATCAAACAGCTAGCAGCACAATAGCTTTCGTAGATGAACAATTAAAGAATATAGCAGATTCATTGGTTGTTACTGAATATCAGTTAGAGCAATTTTACAAAGACAATTTTTCAGACCGCATTTTTATACAAGATGAAGTTTCAGATCAGAATTTAAATACAGTCTTGAACCTAGAAGAGCAACTTACACAAAGAAGTGTTCAAAAGGAATATTACTCAGCCTTATTAAAGGAATTAAAAAAGGATAAAATTTCCGCATTTCCTTCTTCTTCAGTTTTTGGATTTGTAGACAATCAAGTTGATCAAATGATACAGAAAATTTATCAACTAAGTTTAGACTTGAAAGAATCATCTTATCGAGTTACTGAAACAAATCAAGATTATTCATTAAAGAAGACAGAAATAGAAAGTCTCAAAGAAAATTTAGAATTTATAGCAAAATCAAATAAAACTCAAATATTATTTAGTATTGATTCGTTGCGAAAACTAATAATTGCTGAGGAGCAAAGAGTTATGCAAATTCCATCAGAGCAGAGGCGGTTTTTTAACTTAAAACGTGAAAATAAAATACTTAGTGATTTATACACTTATTTGTTAAATAAACGTTCGGAAGCGAGTATAGCAAAAGCCTCAAATGTGCCGAAAGCTCAAATTTTAGACTATGCAGATCACTTTAGGGTTAGTTATGTAGGGCCAAATCCTGCTGATATATATCTTTTTTCAATTCTAGTTGGAGTAGGTATACCTGTGCTTATTATTCTATTATTATATGTGCTAAATAGCAAAATTGTTAATCCATTAGACTTAGATAAGGTAACCTCTATACCTCTTTTGGGAAGTGTTGCTTACAAAAAAAGTTTAGAAAAGAATTTGGTAGTATCTGGCAATCTAAAATCAGTAATAGCAGAGTCCTATCGTTCGATAAGAACCAACTTAAATTTTATGACAGAAGGCAAAGAGAAGGTAACAATCTTAGTTACTTCGTCTGTTAGTGGTGAAGGAAAAACATTTACTTCTATCAATCTTGCGGCAATATATGCCGCTTCCGGGAAAAAAACCGTACTTCTAGGTGCCGATTTAAGAAAGCCTAAAATATTTAATGATTTTGATTTGCAAAATAATGTCGGATTAAGCACCTACCTTATTGGAAAGGGGAAATTAAATGAAGTGACTCAAGCAACAAAAGTGGATAACTTAGACTTAATTTCTTCTGGACCTATTCCTCCAAACCCTGCAGAATTAATTGAGTCAAAAAACATGGACCAATTAATGGAAGAGCTAAATACACACTATGATGTTATTATTATTGACTCTCCTCCTCTTGGTTTAGTTACCGATGCACTTTTACTAAAGAAATATGCTGATGCTGGTCTTTATATCGTTCGTCATAATTATACCAAAAAAGCATATCTATCTAATGTAAATCAACTTTATGAGGACAAAGTTTTAACAAAGATGGGTATAGTAGTTAATGCGGTAGTTCAAAAGCAGGGCATGGGAGGTTATTATTATGGCAGCTATGGCTATGGCTACGGCTACGGCTATGGATATGGCTATGGTTATTATTCTGAGGATTCAACAAAATAGGCTTACAGCTTGAGTTCTTTAAAGAAAAAGTCAGGAATTGCATTAGCATGGGATTTTGGAAGTCTGCTCCTTAATAAAGGAAGTGGGTTTATAATCTCAATTTTTCTTGCAAGATTGCTATCTCCTGAGGAGTTTGGATTAGTTGGCATGGCCATGGTATTTATTGCCATTTTTCAGGTGTTCGTTGATGTAGGCTTTTCTTCTTCAATTATTCAACGAACCAACTGCACTCCGCTTACTTATTCTTCCGTTTTCTATTTTAATATTTTCTCAGGGCTCATTCTGACTTGTTTGTTTTATTCTGTAGCTCCTTACATAGGAAGTTTCTATAATAACATAGAGGTTACAAAAATTGTACAGTGGCTTTCACTAAGTTTTATCTTAAATTCTTTTAATCAAGTGCAAATAGCTATTTTAAAAAAAGATTTAAATTTTAAATTGCTTTCCATTAGAACTGTATTTGCCTCTTTGTTTGGAGGGGTTTTAGGTGTTGTTGCTGCTTTTCATAATTACGGGGTATACTCCTTAGTTATTCAATCATTGTCTACTGCGGTTCTTAGTACAGTGCTTCTTTGGAGTGTTTCAAACTGGAAGCCATCTTTCTTATTCTCTTGGACGGAATTAAAGAGCTTAAGTGGCTTTAGTATATACGTGTTTTTAGATCGTTTGACATCAATGATTATTAAGAAATTAGATGTGTTTTTTATTGGAAAAGTATTTTCTCCTTCTACGCTTGGATTTTACACAAGGGCGGAGTCTCTGAATTCACAGATTACAACATACACATCATCAAGTGTTATTAAGGTTTTTTTTCCTGTACTAAGCAGTTTAAAAGATAATGATGAAGAGTTTAAAAGGGTTTATTTTAAAGTAATCAGTTTAATTTGTTTTCTCTCATTTATCCTTTCAGGCTTGCTTTATGTAATGGCAGAGCCTCTTATTCTAGGCCTTTTTGGAGAAAAGTGGTTGTCAAGTGTTGTGATATTTCAAATTCTAGTTTTCAAAAGTTTTAATGTGCCATTAAATGCTATGATGCTAAATGCATTATTAGGAAAGGGAATGGCAAAAGAAAATTTTAAAATAGGATTAGTACGCAAAATATTGAGGGCATCACCAATTTTTGTAGGTCTATATTATGGCTTAATTCCATTTGTTTGGAGCATTACGGCCATTAGTTTTTTCCTGAGTTTTTTTAATATTGTTTTTATTAAAAGGTATCTCGGTATTGGTATAATTTACCATGTAAGAAAAATCTTAGAAGGCGTAATTCCTTTTCTAATCCTCGTAATTTTATCACATACTTTTCAAATTCAATCATTAGCCGGAAAAACCTGTCTTAGCATTTGTTACCTTATAGGGTATTTTTTATATGCAAGTTTTATAAAAATGGAAGGGTGGTTGTTTTTTAGGAAAGAGCTATTGAAAAGAATAAACAGATAATTTATGCAGTCTATATTTTTATTAGGTTCAGAGCGATCAGGTAGTAATCTAATTAGAACTCTTTTAGGAAACCATACACAAATTGCGGCACCAATAGCTCCTCATTTGTGTTTAAGCTTTCAAAGAAATTTTAAAAATTATAAGACAGATGAAGGTTTTAATAACAAAATTGAATTGCTTGAAGATATTCAGCAGCTAGTTAATATTACTTTTCATGATTGGAATATTGAATTCAATAAGCCTAATGAAAGTCAAAAATTAGAGTCATTTATTGATTATGTTCATTTTGTTTATTCTGAATATGCGCTAAAGCATGAAAAGTCTGCATATTTCTCTAAAGATAACAATAATCATGATTTTGCTTTAGGGATTTTGAAAGACATCCCAAAAGCAAAATTTATTTATTTATATAGAGATCCCAGAGATCAAGTAGCTTCATGGATGAGAACTCCAATCCATATTCATACCCCTTATGTAGCAATTAGGAAATGGAAAGAAGAACAAACTAAAATATTAGAACTAAAGGATTTCTATAAGGTAGATATGTACTTTTTAAAGTATGAGAATTTAGTTGACAATCCTGAAAAGGAAATGAGTGAACTATTGAACTATTTGGAATTGCCAATTGAATCAGCGTGCTTTAGCACAAATCCAAATAATAAAGAGGCTGAAAAACATCCTTTATGGCAAAATATAAACAAACCAGTTAAGAAGAAAAATTATGGTAAGTATATGGATGTCTTATCTAGAGATGATGTTGAAATGATTGAAACTTTAACCAAGAATATAATGAAAGAGCTTGGATATGAAAGTACCTCAAACATGAATTGGGATTATGGGAATCGGTTTTTGTTTAGATTAAAGGAACTATATAAGAGAGAGAAATCGCAAAGGTTCAACAAAGTGTTAAAAGAAAAGAAGATGCAAATTCATGTGGAGAAAAAAGAGTTTATGAAAAACTTATTCTTGAAATTTAAAAGTTAGGATCAATGCTTGTAAATGATGATTTTATTCTGTTAAACCTTCCCAAAACTGGCAGTAGCTTTACAAGGAAGGTCTTGAAGGAGGTTCACAATAAAATAAAATGGGACTTATCATATCGCTTCCAAAAGAATAGAAAAACGCATGTATTAAAGGAGTTGTTGCTACCTAACATCAGAGCAGAATTTGCTGTTTTAGGAAAAGATCAACATGGCACATATCAACAAATTCCAAAAGAATACTTGAATTCAAAAAGGAAGGTAATTAGCGTTTTTAGAGATCCGATAGAAGCTTATATTTCAAGATATTACTTTCAATCGTACAAATGGGTTGCAAAAAACAATGATGAATTCTCAAATATATTGACAGCTAAAATGCCATCTTTTCCTGAAATATCTTTTGATGAGTATTTAAATCAATTTACTGAGGTATATCTAGAGCAAGGGTTTAAAAAGATGGGAATTCCAGTAAATAAGAACATTGGCTTATTATCCTTTCAATTTATACATTTCTTTGCAATAGACCCAATTTCTTTTTTTACAAAAATTCAAGAGCAATCAATAGCCGAAATAGATTTAAAACTATATTTTCCAAACATCCATTTTCTATTCAATGAAACTTTGTCAGATGATATTTATAATTGCCTAATGAAATTCGGTTACTCGGATAAACACATTCAATTTATTAAAAATGCAGAAAAAGAGAATGTGACTAGCCGAGACAAATCGATTGAAGAGTTGTTGAGTATTGACAATTTAAAAACAATTCAAGAGAAAGATCAATTACTTTATCGATTTTTCCCAAATTACAAGTTTAGAATTGAAGAGTTGATTAAGGACTTTAGTAAATAATGATACCTGTTACAAAACCATATTTACCCCAAAGGGAAAAATTTGATGAATTGATTAATCAAGTATTTGAAAGAAACTGGTTAACGAACAATGGTCCACTTGTTAGAAGTTTAGAAGACAAGTTGTCAAGCTACTTAAATGTTAATCATTTACTTTATGTAAATAATGGTACCATTGCCCTTCAAATCGCAATTAAAGCACTCAATTTAAAAGGGGAAATAATAACAACCCCATTTTCTTATGTTGCAACTACTAGTAGCATTGTTTGGGAAGGTTGTACAGCCGTTTTTGCAGACATCGATTCTGAGACCTTAAATATAGACCCCTCCAAAATAGAAGAATTAATTACAGATAAAACTTCTGCTATTTTAGCAACACATTGCTTTGGAAATGCTTGTGACATCCAAGCCATAGACACAATTGCTAAAAGACATAATTTGAAAGTCATTTACGATGCTGCACATTGTTTTGGAACCGAATACAAGGACAGTAGTATATTTAATTATGGGGATATAAGTACATGTAGTTTACATGCTACTAAATTGATGCACTCTGTAGAAGGAGGATTCGTTGTATCTAAGGATAAGAATCTGAATAAACAGATTGAGTATATGCGAAATTTTGGTCATGATGGACCAGAAAAATTTCATGGAATTGGAATAAATGGTAAAAACTCAGAGTTTCATGCAGCAATGGGCTTATGCGTACTTGATGAAATAGATCGCATTCTAAAGAACAGAAAAGCGCTTTCTGAGAATTATGATTTTCTTTTAGATGGTTTAAACCTGAGAAAGCCCAAGATACAAGAAGGTTGTAAGTTTAATTTTGCTTATTACGCCGTTCTTTTTGAAAACGAATCAATTGCTTTAAGAGTCAAGGAAGCCTTAGAGGAAAATGAGATTATCCCTCGACGATATTTTTACCCTTCACTCAGTAAATTAAGCTATGTAAAAAAGGTTGATACACCAATTTCCGATAAGTATTCAGCGTGTATTTTATGTTTACCTATCTACTTTGATTTAACTTTTGAAGAGCAAAAAAGGATTTCAGGAATTATAAAAAAGGTGGTTGAAGATGAATAACAAAGTAGCCATCATGCAACCATATATATTTCCTTACTTAGGCTATTTTCAATTAATAGAGTCTGTTGATCATTTTGTGATTTACGATGATGTTAACTTTATTAAACAAGGATGGATTAATAGAAACAATATTTTGCAAAATGGAGAGGCTTTAACATTTACGATTCCTTTGCATAAAGCAAGTTCATTTTCCAAAATAAATGAAGTAGAGATAAATTTAGCATTGTATAAAAAATGGGAAAGAAAGTTTTGGAAAACGATTTCGCAGTCTTATTCAAAAGCTCCATTTTATAATGATACTAGAATGTTACTTGAAGAAGTTTTAACAACTCCAAATTCAAGCATATCAGAATTAGCCTCAAATTCTATCTTAAAGGTTTTGGAGTTCTTAAACATATCTAAAGCATTTTCATATTCTTCGGAAAGTTTCAACAATAGTCAGGGGCTAGATAAAGCAGATCGAATTATATCAATAACCAAGAGTTTAAATAGTAATTATTACATCAATAGATTGGGAGGTAAATCTTTGTATGATAAAGATTATTTTAAAATGAAAGGAATAGAATTAAAATTTGTAGAGAGTAAACTTCCATTATACAATCAGTTCTCACATCCTTTCGTAAAAGGCCTGTCTATTATTGATGTTCTTATGTTTAATGCTAAAGATGACATCAAATTCATGTTTCAGCAATTTGAACTAGTTTAATATCTTTTAAATGAAACGAATAGCAATTCATTCAGCTCCAAGGTCTGGTTCTTCTTGGCTAGGTAATTTATTTGACGCCCACCCTGAAGTATTGTATAAGTTTCAACCATTATTTTCATACGAGTTAAAAGGGATGCTGCATGAATCTTCAAACGAAGATTCAATTAATACATTCTTTCATAAACTGGAAAATACATCAAGCGTATTTCTTGATCAGGTTGAAGAGAAAGAGAAAAAAATTGTTCCTTGTTTTGACAAGATAGATCCCAAAGCAATTGCTTACAAAGAAGTCAGGTATCATCATGTGATAAGAAATCTTATAACTAAGGATAAGAGCATTAAATTAATTGCCTTAGTTAGAGATCCTCGATCTGTGCTTTATTCTTGGAAATCAACACCGAGAGAATTTGATAAAGGAGAAGGATGGGATTTTGAAGAGGAGTGGCGATTCGCTAACAAAAAGAATTTAGGCCGAAAAGAGGAGTTTTATGGATATGAAAAATGGAAAGAACTAGCCATCCTATTTAATGAGTTAGAAAGAACTTTTCCAAATCAGGTAAAGATAATTAGATACACAGAATTGCTTGAAGATACTTTAGGGGTAATGAAGGATTTAATGAAATTTTGCGATTTAAATTTAGCCAAGCAGCAAGTAAAATTCATTAAATTGAGTCAAGAAAAGCATAATCAAGATCCATACGCTGTCTATAAAAAAAGAAGTAATGATGATGCTTGGAAAACTAATCTCTCTTCAAAAATTTCAAGTCAAATTGAGGACGAATTAAAACATACCGAATTAGAAAAGTATTTGGATGAATTTTGAAGCTTTCCTTTCTACCTACCAATTTAAAGAAGTGAGAGCTTATCCAACAAATGTTAAAAGTTCTCCTCTTGTTAGTGTTTGTGTGCAAACGTACCAACATGTTGGTTATATAAAACAATGCTTAGAAGGCATATTGATGCAACAAACAAATTTTGAATTTGAAATTTTAATTGGAGATGATGCATCTGAAGATGGAACTCGTGAAATTTGCATTGAATACGCTGATAGATTCCCTGATAAGGTAAAACTGTTTTTACATCATCGTGAGAATAATATTTCAATAGAAGGCACACCAACAGGTAGATTTAACTTTGCATATAATTTATACCAAGCGAAAGGGAAGTATCTAGCTATTTGTGAAGGAGATGACTATTGGACAGATAAAGAGAAGCTTCAAAAGCAAGTAGATTTTTTAGAGAATCACCAAGATTACGTTTTATGCGCTCATAATACCACAGCTATTAGAGAAAACAAAGAAATTCAGTCAAATCATCAATTTGAAGATGGTGACTTTGAATCTGTTTTGCTTTATGGTTTAAGTCAAGATACTTTAAGTGTGTTGTTTAAAAATAAGTTAAAAGAATTGCCATCTTGGTTTTTTAGTTGTCCAATGGGCGATTATCCATTGTACTTATTGCTATTAGAGCAAGGAGGGAAAGTTAAATATATGAATGAAGTTATGGGGGCTTATCGACATCATCGCGGTGGAATGTGGTCCTCTATGAGTAAAGCCAAAACTGGTCAAAGGAAAATAATAGCATTAAACTTAATTGATAAGGGGTTCAACTATTCGTATAAGCATCTTTTTAAGAGAGCGATAGAAATAAATAAAAGGAAATTTGGGATGTATACTTATTCAATATTCCATGTATTAAAAGGAAAGACCCCTTTAAGATATTACATATTCCAGAAGAAGAATCAGCTAAAACGTATTTTAAATGCATATACTAGTAATTCCATCTGAATTCTTCGAGCATAAAGAAATTCCTTTAGCAGGTATTTTTCAAAAGGATTCCATAAAAGTACTGGTTAAGAATAACTGTCAAGTTGGTGTTTTAGCTATAAAGCCCGAGTATACAACTTATGATCTAATTTATTCAACTGTTAAAACTAGAATAGGTACTTTAAACAAGTTATCTTTATTCAAGTCATGGTTCCAGTTTGTATTAAGTTTACTAATTCCTATTAAATATCGCTTAAGGATGTATGCTTCAACAGACTGTTTTGTTGTGAAATACAAAGGTCCATACTCTTTAAATACAAAAAATGATAAGAATAAAGAAAAGGATTGGATTAAAATAGGAGATAAGGCATATAAAAAATATGTAGCTAAATTTGGAAAGCCTGATGTTATTCATGCTCATAATATCAAATTTGCCGGAATTCTTGGGAATGCATTAAGCAAAAAGTATGAAACGCCAATAGTTCTAACAGAGCATAGCTCAAGTCACTATTTTAACAAACTCTCACAGAGTCAAATAAATGATTTGAGAGAAGAATTTCAAACTATTGATATCGTGTCATCCGTTAGCCCTTCACTAAGTATTTTGCTAAAAGAAAAGTACAGTCTTGATAAAGAGATAGATAGCTTGCCAAATTTAATTGATTTAGATTTTGGAAAGAAATTATCAATCCCAAAAAGAGAAAGTCACGAATTTAGGTTTATTCAAGTTGCATCTTTAATTCCACTTAAAAATCAAGAATTATTAATAAGGGCATTTTATAAAGCATTTGCTAATGAAAAAAATATAAAACTCACGATAGTCGGTTCAGGTTCAGAGTATGAAAATTTGACGCAGTTAGTTCAAGATCTTTTACTTACAAATCAAGTATATTTAAAAGGAGAGTTGGGTAGAGAGCAAGTAGCTGAAGAAATGGCAAATTCAAATGTATTGGTCCATAGCAGTAATTATGAGACTTTTGGCGTAGTTTTAATAGAGGCAATGTCTCTTGGGAAACCGGTTGTTTCTACATCTTGTGGTGGACCAAATTTTATTGTAAATAAAGAAAATGGTATTCTTGTTCCTGTAAATAATGAGAAAGAGTTGGCTAATGCAATGACTAACATTTACAATTCGTATGATAAATATGATTCTAAATATATCATGCAAGAAGTAAGGGCCAAGTTTAGTGAAGCTTCTTATTGGAAAAAATTAGAAGCTTTATATAAAAGAGCAATTTCAAAAAACAAAAAGTTTTTGTCTAATAGTATTTAAGCAGAAAGTGAACTAAAAATATAGAGCAATAAGCAATATGGAAATAATATTAAAAGTTGTAAGAAGAATCTTTGGAAAATTAGGTTATGATTTATTTTATGTAAAAAGACCTAAAAAGAAAGATTTTACAGAAGCAAATAACTTAATTAAGCAAATAAAAGAAGATCAATTAAACCCGAATTTGCATCTTCAGCTATCAAAAATAGCTTTAAGAAATGAAGAGTATTTTTTAGCAATTGCTGAACTATTTACGGCAAGGTATTTAGGATTAGAACAGCAACTTTTTCAAGAGAACTTACCAAAATGTAAAGATGCATTACCAGACCTATCTAAAATTCCCCATAACGTATATTATCGAATTTTTTCTCTTTCAGAAGTTGTTAAAAGTGAGATTAAAAAGAGAAATTTAAAAGAGGCAAGCGTTTTAGATGCAGGAGGTGGAAAAGGTGAATTGGCTTCTTTCTTAAGCAATTGTAATTATTGTTTAGTAGATCCTAAATCAAATGGAATTAATGGACTTGATTTACCTTTTAAGGATGAAGAATTTGATTTTGTAGTTTCTTGTCATGTTTTAGAACATGTTCCACTTGAAGAAAGAAATGCATTTTTAAATCAACTTTGCGCTAAAGCAAAACATGCCGTTATTTTATTAAACCCAATACATGTTGAAGAAACTCTGCCAACAAGGCGATTAGAATTAATGATTGAGACTACCAATGCACTGTGGGCTAAAGAACATCTAGATTGCTCTCTTCCAAAAGTGGAATTTGTGGAATCTTATGCGAAAGAAAATAACTTGCATTTTGAACACTTATCCAATGGAACAATTACAACATCAATTGCATTTGCAGTTGTAGATCATTTGTCAAAATTTTGGAGTGAAGATAAATACAGAAAATTCAATCAATTTTTTAATACAGAATTTGTAAACATTCTAGACTCCGATAATTATCCAAATGCAGGTGTGTTTATTTTATCAAAGCAGAAGTAGCAAATGATTACAATAATTGATTACGGTGCAGGCAATATAAAATCTATTCAAAATATGTTGAAGAAGCTAGGTGCAGCCTCTAGTATATCTTCAAATGTTGGAGAAATAGAAGAAGCTGAAAAGCTTATTTTGCCAGGAGTTGGACATTTTGATCATGGAATGAAGAATTTAAAATCTAGCGGACTCATTGAAGTATTA
This sequence comes from uncultured Flavobacteriales bacterium, assembly GCA_964001305.1. Taxonomy (GTDB): domain Bacteria; phylum Bacteroidota; class Bacteroidia; order Flavobacteriales_E; family Vicingaceae; genus CAJXMH01. The sequence goes on along the minus strand of CAXFAI010000042.1, from coordinate 50,653 downwards.
AATTCAAAAGTAGTTGAACAAAAATGTCCAATATTAGGAATCTGCTTAGGTGCACAATTGTTGGGGGACAAAAGCGAAGAAGGCGAAGAACCAGGCTTAGGTTGGGTTCCTATGAAAGTGGTGAAGTTTGATAAAACTCGAATGGATGCCAAATTGAAAGTCCCTCATATGGGGTGGAATTTAGTCAAATTGAATAAGAAAGCAGAAAACAATCCACTTATGAAAGGCTTGGAGAATGAGGCACGCTTTTATTTTGTCCATGCATTTCATATGTTGCCCAATGACAATAACCATATTTTAACCACATCAACTTATGGCTATGAATTTGCCTCTGCGATTTGGCTTAATAATATTTATGGTGTACAATTTCATCCCGAAAAAAGTCATGTATTTGGATTAAAGCTATTAGAAAACTTTGCATCCTTATGAAAGGTAGGTTGCCTAATTTATTGGTTATTGGTGCAATGAAGTCAGGGACGACTTCTTTGCATGATTACTTGGATTTACATCCTGATATTTATATGTCTAAGCCAAAAGAAGTTCATTTTTATGCCGATTCTAATTTCAGTGAAGAAAGAAGAGAAGCATATATGAATTTATTTAAGACTTCGCATAAAATTGTTGGAACTAGCCCGCAATCTTACACTAAATGTCATAATAAGTACTATAAAAATATACCTGAACGGATTTTTAATGACACTCCGAACGTTAAAATGATATACCTAGTTAGAGATCCCATTGAAAGGTATAAATCTCACATACTTGAAAGTTATCATTGTGACCCGAAAGAAGACATTAGGTATAGCAAGGAAAGTGGTAACTATTGGAAAACAAGTATGTACGGAATGCAGCTAGAAGCTTATTTAAAGTTTTTTCCCATTCATCAAATTCACATTATGTGTTTGGAAGATTTAAAAGAAAATCCGCTTAGAACTATGAATAAAGCTTTTTCATTTTTGGGACTTGAAGAAATGAAAGAAGACAAGGGATTTTCAGATGTTAAGAATGCGGCTAGTACAAAAGCAATTCCTAGAGTGATTAAAGAAAACATACTACATCGAATAGGAATGAAGATAAACTCTACAATTACTACTAAAATTTCAGAAGTGTTGGCTCAAAAGTTTTACGCAAACCAATTAAAAAAGCCGCAATTGAGCGACTTGCAGATCGCTGAACTTACTGAAAAATTAAAAGATGATATGACACTATTTAGAGCATTAACTAAAAAGGAGTTTCCTAAATGGAGTATTTAAATCGCGTAATTCCTGTACTTACTATTAGTGGAGGAGATAAATTGGTAAAAACAGTTGGTTTCAAGCAACCAAATTACATTGGAGATCCAATTAATGCCGTAAAAATTTTTAACGACAAACAAGTTGATGAAATAGTTTTGCTCGATATAAATGCAACATTAGAGAATAGAGAACCCAATTATGACAAAATAGAAGAAATATGCAGTGAAGCCTTTATGCCATTTGCCTACGGTGGAGGTATTAAAAATATCGAACAGATTCAACTGTTATTTAGTTTAGGTATTGAAAAGGTGGTTTTAAACTCTACTTTAAGCTCTAATTTAGATTTAATTGCAAAAGCATCTTCCATTTTTGGTTCACAAAGTATTGTAGCATCGCTTGATGTTAAAAGAAATTTGTTCGGCCAATATCATATTTATACACATTCTGCTAAAAAGAAGTTAAAATTTAACATACCTGAATTGATTAAAAAGCTAGAGTCTTTGGGTATTGGAGAAATCTTTTTAAATTCTATTGATCGCGATGGCACTTTTAAAGGATATGATTTAAAACTGATTGAAGAAATATCTAGTCATTCTCAAGTACCAATAGTTGCATGTGGAGGAGCAGGAAGTGTAAATGATTTTAAATTAGCTTTGAAAGCAGGTGCTCAAGCTGTTGCTGCAGGAAGTTACTTTGTATATAGAAGTTCAAAAAAAGGGGTGCTTATCAACTATTTAAACTCAGAAGAATTGGCAGAAATTATGAGTTCCAATTTGTAGTTTGTAAATTGTCTTAAGCAACTTTTTTTCCATAAAATTGTAGGATGATTTTATCCTCTAGTGAAAAAGGATTTCAGCGTTGCACAAAGACTGTAATGGACAATATTGCTGACCCTTTAATAAATTTTGATAAGCATGGAATTTGCAATTATTGGTATGAATATCAGGAATCAGCAAAAAAGAAACTTATTCATGGCGAAGAAGGAGAAAAATTATGGAAGGAAAAAATCAAGACCTTAAAGGATGCAGGAAAATCAAGAGAATACGATTGTATAATAGGAGTTAGTGGTGGTGTAGATAGCACGTACATAGCTTATCTAGTAAAAAAAGCTGAATTAAGACCTCTTGTAGTCCATTTTGATAATGGATGGAATTCTGAAATTGCAGTTAAGAATATTCAAAGTATCATTGATTATTTAGATGCAGATTTATATACTTTAGTTATTGATTGGGAGGAATTTAAAGACTTGCAAAGAGCTTACCTAAGGGCTGGAGTGATAGATATTGAAGCACTTACGGATCATGCAATAATTGGTACACTTTATAATTTGGCTGCAAAACATAAAGTGCAATATGTGATAAGTGGAACAAATGTTGAAACAGAAGCACTCTTACCTAAATCTTGGTATTATAATAAGCGGGACTCTGTAAATATAAAAGACATTCACAACCAATATGGGGAGCTAAAACTTAAAACTTATCCATTCTTTTCCATTTTTAAGAAGAAGTATTATTTAAACTTCAAACAACTCGAGTTCGTCGAGCCATTAAATTGGGCCCCATATCGAAAATCTGAAATTAAAAGTATTATTTCTAAAGAAATTGGTTGGATAGATTACGGTGGGAAACATCACGAATCTGTATTTACAAAGTTTTTTCAGAATTATATATTACCTACAAAATTTAAGGTAGATAAGCGAAAAGCACATTTATCGAATTTAATATGTTCAGGACAGCTTACTCGAGAAGAAGCCTTAGAAGAGCTTGACAAACCCTTGTATGAGAAAAATCAATTAGAACAAGACTTAGAATTTGTAATAAAAAAATTAGGATTTACTCGTAAAGAGTTTGAATCAATTATGAATGAAGAGCCTCGAAGTCATTTGGATTTTAAAATAGAAGGACCCATAGAAAGTCATTATCCTGTTTTAAAACCAATAAAAAATTTATACAGAACCTTTAAAAAATGAGTTTACGATTTGCCATAGTTGGCTGTGGAAGAATAGGGTCGCGTCATGCGAATCATATACAAAACCAAGGGACTCTTGTCGCAGTTTGTGATATTGATCAAAATAAATCAAGAGAATTAGCTTCAGAATTTAATTGTAGATCATATACAGAAATAGAAGAGTTATTAACTTCTGAAAAGGATGTTGTTGATGTTGTTTCAATTTGTTCACCCAATGGTTTGCATGCTCAGCATTCAATAAAATCACTTAAAGCAGGCTTTCATGTCATTTGTGAAAAACCAATGGCACTTTCATCCTATGATTGTGGTGAAATGATTAAGCAAGCGGAACTTTCTAATAAGCGTTTGTTTATTGTAAAGCAAAATCGCTTTAATCCACCGGTAGTTGCCTTAAAGGAGTTGCTTGAAAATAATAGACTAGGAAAAGTCTTTAGCATTCAATTGAGCTGCTTTTGGAATAGGAATGAAGACTATTATAAAGATAGCTGGAAAGGTAGCAAAGAGTTAGATGGAGGGACTTTATTTACGCAGTTTAGTCACTTTATAGATTTGCTTTATTGGCTTTTTGGAGATGTAGAAGAAGTTCAGGCACAAGGTTCTAATTATAACCATAAAGGTATTATTGAGTTTGAAGATACTGGAGTGTTACTTCTGAAGTTCAAAAGTGGAGCTTTGGGAAGTGTTCATTATTCTGTAAATAGTTACAGAAAAAATATGGAGGGCTCACTTACAGTATTGGCTGAGAAAGGAACGGTAAAAGTTGGAGGTCAATACTTAAATGAATTGGAGTATCAAAATATAGAAGATTTTACAATAGAAGATTTGCCTGAAGGAAACAGTCCTAATAACTATGGACAATACCAAGGAAGTATGTCAAATCATGATAAGGTATATCAAAATGTTATTCAAGTTTTAACTGAGGGGGCATCAATTGCTACAAATGGCTTTGAAGGGCTAAAAACAGTTGAGATAATTGAAAAGGCATACAGTCATATAAGAAAAAATGAAACGACATAAAGTAGGAATTGTAGATTCAGAAATTGCAGATTCTGTAACTATTGTAGAGCCTGTAAATATTTATGGCACAAAGTTACACCCTCATGTTTTTGTAGGTCCTTTTGTAGAAATACAAAAGAATACAGAAATAGGAGAATCAACAAAAATTCAATCTCATTCATTCATTTGTGAATTGGTGACCATAGGGAAAGATTGTTTTGTAGGTCACGGCGTTATGTTTATAAATGATACATTTAGTTCTGGTGGTCCAGCCCGTGGAGACAAATCAAAATGGAAAAGCACTAAAATTAGTGATCATGTTTATCTTGGGTCAAATTCAACAATTATGCCCGTAAGTATTTGTAGTCATGTAGTAATTGGAGCAGGTTCTGTTGTTACAAAAGATATTACAGAAAGTGGTACCTATTTAGGAAATCCAGCTCGTAGAATAAAGTAATATGGAGTTTTTAGATCTTAATCATTATCACAACCAAAAAAAGGAAGAGTTAAATCAAGTTTGGGAAACTCTTTTAAAAGATTCGCAATTTATAGGTTCGGCTAATAACCCGCATATTCTAAGGTTTGAAGAAGAATTTTCAAACTTCCTTGGAGTTACAAACTTTGTTAGTTGTGCCAATGGAACCGATGCTATTGAAATTGCACTAATGGCAATGGGAGTTGGTTTTGGTGATGAAGTTATAGTCCCTTCAATTTCATGGTATTCAACAGCAGAAGCAGTAGCAAATATCGGGGCAAAACCTGTATTTGCTTCTGTAAATAAAATGGATTGTTTAATTGATGTAAATTCAGTTGAAACTCTAATAAACAATAAAACCAAAGCAATTATTCCTGTCCATTTGTATGGAAAGCCGGCTGATATGGTTTCGATAGTAGACTTAGCAGCAAAGTTTGGAATTTATGTTATTGAAGATTGTGCTCAAGCACATGGTGCATCAATAAATGGAAAGAAAGTTGGATCATTTGGAGATGCAGCTACATTTAGTTTTTATCCTGGTAAAAATTTAGGTGCTTTTGGCGATGCTGGTGGAATGACATTTAAAAATGAATCCCAGGAATTAATTGCACGACAAATAAGAAATCATGGACAGTCGAAGAAGCACACCCATCATCGATTAGGAAGAAATTCTAGAATGGATGGACTTCATGCAGCCATACTTAGTTTGAAACTGAAAGATTTAGATGCTCACAATCAAATGAGAATTGATGTGGCTACTAAGTATGATGAGTTTTTAAAATCAAATGTGATTAAACCGCAGTTTGAAAGAGGAGTAAAAAGTGTTTTCCATTTATACGTCATTCAAATTCATAATCGAAATGAAATGATTGATTTATTTAAAGAAAAAGAAATTCCATTTGGCATACATTACCCGAGACCTCTACCTGTCTTAGAGCCCTTTAATCTTAATGGCTTTGAAGAGGAAGAGCGAATATGCAATTCAATTCTTTCTTTACCAATGCATCCATTTCTTTCAGAAACAGATATTAAATCAGTTTGTGATTTGGTAAATTCAAAGCATTAAATAGCGTGTTAGAAAATAAAGTAATCTTTCTTTACTCTCCACAAGCTTGGGGAAAAATGAGGTTATCTAAACACCATTATGCAATAGAGCTCGTAAAAAGAGGAAATACAGTATACTATATAGAAACACCAGAAAATTCAAATAGGAGAGTTAGAGTAAGTAAACAAGAGGAGTTCCAAGGATTATATATCGTAAAATCAGGAACAATGGGAGTTTTAAATAGACATATAAGGATGAAATTCCCAGCATTATTTAATTTATTGATTAAATTAAATACGAGTAAAATTGTAAGAAAAATTAATGTAAAGCCTGATGTTGTTTGGTCTTTTGATTTAAATGGATTTATCAATTTAGATGTCTTTCCTGATGCTATTAAAATAGCACAACCAGTTGATTTTGTTTATCCCAAAAATCATATAAGAGCGAAAAAAGTGGATTACATATTTTCTGTTGCTGAGGAAATTTTAGAACCATTAAAGATATATTGTAAGAATACCTATTTTGTTAATCATGGGGTTTCTGAAAAACTCATAGAGCAGCAAATAATTGACAATAAAAACTATGATCAAAATAGTGTCATAAAAATAGCCTATGTTGGGAATTTACTTAGAAATGATATTGCCCATGATCAAATTATAGAAGTAATCAAATCGCATAAAGAATTTGAATTTAATTTTATAGGTAACTCAAAAGTCTCAAACATTAGTTCAAGCATAAGTGATAAAAGTGTAAGCTTTATTACTAGGTTAAAATCATTCCCGAATGTTAAACTATTAGGGGTATTAGATACAACTGAATTGTCAAAAAGTTTAGTTGAAATGGACGCTTTTATGATATGCTATGATGAAGAAAGAGACATGTGCAAAGGGACTAACTACCATAAAGTATTAGAGTATATTGCAACAGGAAAAGTCTTAATTTCAAATCATGTTACTACCTATGAAAACCTTGGTTTATTTGAAATGACAGAAAAGAATAAGGCGAAAGAAGAGTACAAAGCATTATTTAAAAAAGTAACATCAAATTTAAGCTTCTATAATTCAGAAAGTCTTCAACAAAAAAGAATTGAATTTGCTAAACAACATTCTTACCAGAAGCAGGTGAATAAGATAGATGAATTATTAAATCTAAGCACTTACTAAAATCTATTTCATAGTTTAGATTTTCAGTTTTAGTTGTATACTGAGATTTTACTAAATAACATATTGTGGATAAAGTAAATATTTTGCCAAACTTTTGAAGTAAGAATTACTGTTGTAGTGCTTTTTGAAACACTTTTAGTTGCGCACTCAAATTAAATCTTTCTTGAGCAATATCAGCGTATTCAAATTTGTTGAATTCACCATTTTCAATTTCAAGTTTGGCTTTCTCAATTAATTTACAAAGTTCATCAATCGCTTCCGGAAAATAAGAATAGTGATAATTAGGCTCAAAAAAATCCATTTGAGCACCTTGGTTTGATATGATTAATCGATTACCACAAGCCATTGCTTCTGGAACCACTCGACCATATTGTTCTACCCATTTTTTTGTAGGAATGGATGGTAAGATGGTGATATCAGAAGCATTCATATAATTTGATATTTCAGTATGGTTGGCTTCAAAAAAGATCGTTTTATCTTTAAAGTTTGAATTATTAATTAAAGCCTCTATTTTAGATTGATAATCAGTTTTATACCGACTAAACTCATCAATTAGAAATATCCAATTTTTAGTGCTTAATTTCTCTAATGCTTTTATCAATAAATGAACTCCTTTTTCATAAACTAATCTTCCAAAGTAGGAGATAATAATGGTATCTTCATTAACCTTTAGTTGAGTTCTAATTTGTTCCCGTTTCTTTTGATTAATATGAAATACTTGTTCGTTGAATCCTAATGGAGTTTTAACGACCTTCTTAAATCCTAAACTTTTGAAATATTCAAATCCTTGATTGTTGATAACAAATAAGGTATCAATGTTTCGCTTTGAAAGCTGAATTAAGGCATATTTGACTGTGGCATTCAAAAACTGCTTTTTTCCTTCTCTCTTAATTACCGCTAATGGATTTTGAGATAAATTCTCACATGAGAGGGCAAAAAAACGAATGCCTAGTTTACGTGCCTTACTTCCTAAAATAACAGCCATAACACTACCGGGATCTCCCTCATAGTATATGAAATCTGGTACTATTTCATCAATAAGTTCTTGAATACCTTGCAATTGAAATAATCTGTGATGATATTTAGTAGGCTTTAGAAATATAAGATTTGGATCTTCTGTTTGCTTAGGCTCTGATTGAACAACACCTTTCCCAAAATCCCAGTTTTCTGGAATCACCAAGTTAACCTGCAGCGAGTCTGTATTTAGTCGTCTATAAAATTCTCGATTCGATGCGGTAAAGCAGCTTGTTGAAACTGCTAAAAGTTTTTGCTTAGGCATTTTGATTAAAATATTCTAAGGTGAGTTTTATTTCTTCCTGATTGTAATCTTGCTTTGTTTGCCAACCCAATAGCTTTAGCTTTTGATTTGAAATATTAATCGCTTCTGTCTCTTCTGTTTTTTCATCATGATAAATCATGTTAATATTTTCATTGAAGTAATCTTCTGCTACACGCTTAATTAGTTTAGCCAAGTCAAATAAGGAGATAGAATATCCTTTACTTAAATTATAAATAGAGCCCTCAAAGCTTAAGTCATGAGGAAGAGCTTCTGATTTTTCAATGATTGTTCTTATTCCTTCGCAAACTTCGGTTAGTGAGATGAAATCTCTATGTTGTAAAACATTAGATTTGATTTCAAATTCCTTTTTTTCAATAATCTGATTACATACATCATTTACAAATAGCGTCCATCTATCTGCAGTAGGAAAAGCAGGGTAGCCAAATGAATTGGAAAGTCTTACAATAGTTGTGTTTAATCCAAAGTCACTCTTATACCAAAGTACATAGTCTTCTGCAGATTTATGAGAAATAGAGTAGGGATGATTTGGTCTACAAATTGAATTTTCAGAAAATGAACCAATCAAAGGTCTTGCGTATACATGTACTGTAGAAAAGTAAATAAACTGTCTTACTTGATTCTTAGAAGACCATTCAAGCCAATCTAAAGTTCCATTGATGTTTACCTCGTTACTTTTTTGGGGCTCATTGGTGCAAGTTATCTCGTTTGTAGCAGCTAAATGAATAAGGACGTGAACTTTAGTATTGTCTAAAGACTTAAAATCTAATACGTCTTTATTCCTAAGAACAGTAATATTCGGGTAATCTACCTTCTTGCTTCTGCTTAAAGCATAAACATGATGACCTAAGTCGGCAAAATATTTTGACAATCTTCCGCCAACATAGCCAAGTCCACCCGTTATAACTATGTTTTTTTTCTCCATTGTTTACAATGGATATTTAACTTTAGAATCTGCAAGTAGATCATTAATAGCCTCATTGGGGTCATGTGAAATACTCGCTAAATTCATAACCATATTTAATTCTTTTCCTATCCCTTTAAATGCCATCCACAAACCGGGCTCAATGGTTAATCGTTGGTAGTTTTCGGCAGGAGATAGGTTAATCGCATAATAGCAGCCATATGTCTCGCTATTTTTACGGTCATCGTAAAAAACAAATTGCACTTCTCCAACAGGAACAATTAAGTTTGAATGCATTTGGGTATGTTTTTTCCAACCTTTTATGGCGTTTTGATTGACCGTTGAAAAATAGGCTTCACCAAATTTTGTAAAACTGTTTTCAGACTCTTTTAAAGCATGCATAACATTTCCATCAGCTCCTTCAATTATTCGTAATGGCTTTATTGTTATTCCTTGCATCTGTTCTACTCGGTCCATGCAATCTTTTTTTCTTGAGCTAATGCCGTGTATTCATGAATTTGATTAACTGTGTATTCCAGCATTTCAGCTTTGTTTCCATTGTAATACTTATCGTACCATTTAGCCGTCATCGATAAAGTAGTCTCAAACTCTAAAGTAGGATTCCATTTCAGGTAGTGAAGAGCTCGATCACAATTTAACTTAAGTAGTCCTGCTTCATGGAAATCTGAATTTTCTTGTATGGTAAATAACTCATTTTGATTCGAGTTTGACCAATATTTCTTTAATTCATTTAATACATCAAGTACAGAGTGGTTTTGGCTCGCATTTGGTCCAAAATTAAAAGCTAGACCATTTAGTACTTCATTTCTTGAAAGGTGTTCGGCTAAATTCAAGTACCCACTCAATGGTTCCAAAACATGCTGCCATGGCCTTGTAGCGTAAGGACTCCTTATATGAACATCCTGATTATCAGACCATGCTCTGTAAATATCAGGTATTAATCGATTAGCAGCCCAGTCACCACCACCTATTACATTGCCTGCTCTTACAGAACATAGCTTGATGTGAGAGTCTTTTTTACTAAAGAATGATTCAAAATAGGTTTTTATCGCTATTTCTGCACCTGCTTTAGAAGCGCTATATGGGTCTTTTCCGCCTAGTGCATCGTGTTCTCTATAGCCCCATTCCCATTCTACATTATCATAACATTTATCACTGGTAATGGAGATGAATAAACATTCATTTTTTAGTTTTCTAGCGGCTTCTAACATATGGGCAGTACCCATTACATTGGTTGAAAAAGTATCAATTGGATTGTCATAAGATAACTTAACAATTGGCTGGGCAGCTAAGTGAAAAATAATATCTGGAGAAATATCTTGAATAAGTTGAGTTAAAGATTCTAAGTTTCGAATGTCTTCAAACGTATGCTCACTTGAATTTTCCAAGTCAGAAATTTCAAATAGAGAAGGTTGAGTAGGAATAATATCAGAAATTCCATAAACATCCGCTCCCATTTGTTTTAGCCATAGACTTAACCACGAACCTTTAAAGCCTGTATTTCCGGTTACTAGGACTTTCTTGTTGTTATAAAAATTATTGAACATAATGATTACCAGGTTTTCCAGGGTGCTTTGTTTGCATCCCACAATTCATTTAAATAGTTTTTATCTCTTAAGGTATCCATGCATTGCCAAAACCCTTGGTGTTTATAGGTGTAGAGCTCACCTTCGTTCGCTAAACTTTCTAAGGGCGCTTTTTCAAAAACGGTTGAATCATTGTCAATATAATTTAAAACCTCTGGTTCACAAACAAAAAATCCACCATTTATCCACTTTCCTTCCCCCTTTGGTTTCTCAATAAAATTAGATACCTGGTTTGATTCATTAATGTCAAGTGCACCAAATCTACCAGCTGGTTGAACAGAAGTCATTGTGATAAGCTTGCCATGCGTTTTATGAAATTCGATTGTTTTAGCAATATCTACATCCGCAACTCCATCTCCGTAAGTTAATAGAAATGGCTCATTGTTAATGTGTTTTGCTGCCCTTTTTATTCTTCCACCTGTCATGGTATTTAATCCAGTTTCTAAAAGTGTTACCTTCCATGGTTCCGAACTATTGTTATGAATATCCATTTTGTTTGACTCGAGGTCAATGGTTACATCACTTTGATGTAAGAAGTAATTTGAAAAATATTCTTTAATCACATAACCTTTATAACCTAATAAAATCACAAATTCATTAAATCCATATTGCGAATATAATTTCATGATGTGCCATAAAATGGGCATGCCACCAATTTCAACCATTGGTTTTGGCTTGATACTAGTTTCTTCACTTATTCTAGTTCCAAAACCTCCTGCAAGTAGTAATACTTTCATGTTCTTTTTTTTCTGAAATCGATAAAATTTTCAAGTGTAAACTTATTAATAACTAATGTATATTTTGAATAAAAGTATCGATATCTAATGGCTTATGAAATCTACATTTTTATCTGATTTTATATTTATAAAATGTATTTCAATTTATGCTAAAATAAACCATAGTCTAATTATTTTCAAGTATAAGTTGTTTCAAGAAGCTTGTTAAATTTTAAATCATGAATTTTGAAACTTTACATCTAATTACTTCACAACTTACTTTTTGATGAATGTAGCTTTAATTGGTAAATTTTATACAGAAGGAACTGGTCAACATTTGACAGAGGCCATAGAATCAAATGGCGACAAGGTCATTCAAATTGACCCTGAGATTAATTTTTACAATGGTAGATTAATTTCAAAACGAATGAGAAATGTAGGAATTACATTTTACAAAGAAGTTTTAGCAAAGCATCCAAAAGTAAAACATAGAGCGTCAAAAAAAATTTACACTGAACTGCTCGGTGAAAACATTGACCTTGTTATTAGTTTGCATGACTTTTTAGATCGTAAAGAAGTTAAGAATATAAAAAAAATCACCAAAAGCCCTGTTTGTATTTGGTTTCCTGATGCATTAGTTAATCTGAAGAAATCAATGTTTTTCTATGCAGATTATGACTTTCTGTTTTTTAAAGATCTTTATTTGATTCAGCAAGTAAAGAATGAATTAAATTTAAATGCACATTATTTACCGCAATGTTGTAATCCTGATAAGCACAAAATTGAAGAGTTTCAAGATGGAGAAGAAGATTTTTATGCTTGTGAAATTACAAATGCAGGTAACTTATACCCTAGTAGGGCGGCGCTATTAAGCCAATTAAAAGAGCAATTCCAGATAAAGCTTTGGGGAGACCTTCCACCAATTTGGTTGAATGCTCCTGAGCTAGACAGCATTGTGATGCGAAAAGTAGTTTATAATAAAGAAAAGGCTAAAGCTTTTCGAGCAGCAAAGGTGGTGTTAAATAATCTACATCCCACTGAAGTTAATGGATTAAATAAAAGAACGTTTGAAGTAGCCCCTTGTGGCGGATTTCAAATAACAAACTTAAAACCCTGTACTAGTGCTCTTTTCGAAATTGATAAGGAGATTGTTTGCTATTCAACTTTTAATGAATTGGTTGAGAAATTAACCTACTATATAGATGATAAAAACAAAATTGAAAGGCAAGCAATAATTGAAGCTGGAAGGAAAAGAGTTTTGAAAGATCATACTTATTTAAATAGATATCAACAACTATTAGAAGTGGTCTTTGGAACAAAATAGCAATAGATTAGATATGAAAAAGGTATTGGTTTTACATTTTACACATCCTGAGGGATATCCCCCAGCTTTAAATGCGATAAACAGCATCGCAGAAAAAGTAGACCATGTTAAGATTATTACAACAGATACATTACCTACTAATTGGAACTACAAGTCTAATGTGGAGTATGATTTTATAGATGGCGAGCACGATCGATTTCAGTTCGTAAAACGATCTAGAATAGTTAAATTGAAGCGATACCTAGCATACATAAAACGCATTAGAAATAATATTAAGACCGAAAAGCCAAATATTGTTTTAATCTATGATAATGTACCCTTTTTACTTTATTTGATTGCTTTACTTTTTAAAAGTAAGAAACATAAATTGTGGTATCATAATCACGACATTTATCCTTTGGAACAATACCCGAAATACAGTATTCTATGGTTTGGTTTTATGGCTATTCAGAAGTTTTTTAATAAGATTGACTTTTTTACCATACCGTCGATGGAAAGAGTCAAAATGTTTCCAATGAAGAATTTTAAAGGACAATTCTTTTTTGTTCCCAATTATCCTTCAAAAAGAATTATTAAAACTGACCAAGAGAGACTAACCAATTGGGATAATCAATCAGAACTTCGATTAATTTATCCGGGAAGCCCTTCTATTAAGAATGGTTTCGAGGAGCTTTTAAATACGATGAAGCAAAAGATTAATAATAAGTTAATTACCTTAACGATTGTTGGTGAAACAAATGAAAAATACCAAAAAGAACTTCTTCACTTTGCTAAATCTAAGGGGGTAGAAAATCAGATATTTTTTGAAAAAAGAGTGCCTTATGTTCAAATGCCTCAGTTTCTAGCTAAATATCACGTGGGTTGGGCTATGTATAAACCTCAAGATATGAGGACTGCAACTGTTGGTACAGCTTCAAATAAAATTTATGAATTTTTGGCCAATGGTATGCCTATTTTAGTTTTTGATAATGACCATCATAGAAAATACCTTTCAAAATTAGCTGCAGCTTTTTTTACAGACTTGAGTACTTCATCGATAATTCAACAATTAGAGTGTATTGAAAAAAATTATTCAAATTTGACAATTTCAGCACATCAAAGTTTTGAGGAAAATTATCAATTTGAGCAACATTTTGATATTGCCTTAAATGCAGTTTTGTCATAGTTAAATGTTGTTATGATCAATAGATCGATTACTCTTCTCTTAACTTTTCTATTTTTTCTATATAGTATTCTAATTTATGACTACCTATTTGTTACATCAATAGGTTTATCTTTTACACTTTATATTTTTCTCCAATTTATTAATAAACTAGGAAAAGAAGTGCCAATTAAAGAGTTTGTGCTCTTGTTGGCATCTTTTCAGTGGATAGTTGGTGCTAAAATTTCTTACAATTTAGGTAAACAGCATTACAAGTATTACATGTATGTTGATGAAACAACCTACATGAATTATGTTGTGCCGGCAGTATTATTGTTTTTTATCGGTCTAAATTTATTTAGAAGCAATATGAAAATTAGTCATTTGGAAAGCACCATATTGAAAAATTCTCACGAGCTAAAAAAAACAGCATTAACGCTAATAATCTTAGGCTTGTCTTCGGCATTTCTTAGTCGATTCACACAGGGAGGACTCACTTTTATTCTTTTCTTAGGAGAGATATTATTATATATTGGGGTAGGGTATACTTTATATTTATACCGTGATCGTAAGTATTTAATTTTGTTAATAACATTGGGTGTTGTTTTTATTTTAGCAATCAATAAAGGCTCTTTTCATAAGTTGCTATTAGTTGGAAGTTTTTTATTGTTTTTTGCAATACCGCCAACTCAAAAATTTATTCAGAAAGTATTTTTAGTTATTCTAGGAGTAGGTATCGTTTATGTGATTCAATTGGTAAAGAATGATTTAAGAGATATAATTTGGAAGACTGAGAAGAAGGAAAATGCTTTAATTATTTTTTGGGATTTGATAAAAGAAGAATTTAAGGCTGAGCAAAACAATTATTTTTATTTGAATAATGATGAAGTTGAACTAAAAGAACAAGCTGAATTGAATGTTAGAATGAACCAAGGTTGGATAATTAGTAAAACCCTTGAAAATGTGCCAAAGAATACTCCTTTTGAAAATGGAAGAACAATAAGAGAATCAATTGAAGCTAGCATTTTACCACGTTTCCTTTTCCCAGATAAATTGGGGGCTTCCCATGGATTAGATAATTTTAAAAAAATCACAGGTCTATATTTAAATGATAAAACTTCAATGGAATTGTCAATTGTAGCTGAATTTTATGCCAATTATGGTAGAATCGGAGGTCAATTTGCCATGCTACTTTATGGTTTATTAGTTGCCTTATTAATTAAATACTTTACAACAAAATTAGGCGAAGGCTCAGAGGTTATCTATTTATGGTTGATTTTATTCTTCTTTCAACCAGTTAAGGCTGAAATTGACTTGATTAAAATTTTAAATCACTTTGTTAAGTCTATAATCTTTTTTTGGCTTATCAAATACTTTCTTACAAACGTGCTAAGAATAGCAATAGTCGCTCACAATGAAGAAGAATAATTATAGCTTGATAATGAGGGCTGTGGGTCATCAGTTTTTTAGTATTGAAAATGTATTTCGTACGCTTTCCCCTTTTCTAAATATTCCAATTATTAAATTGCCATATCCAAGTCAAGGCCTGTTTTTTAGATTAAAAAACATTTTATACATACTCAGACTAAAAAAAAGTAATGTTCATATTTCCGGACATGATCATTATCTATTATGGTATCCATTTAAACAAGCTATTCTAACTATACATGACATTGAGGCACTTCGAAGGAAGAAGGGAATTAAACGATGGATATTTAAGAGATTGTGGTTTGATATTCCTATTAAAAATGCGTCAGCAGTTACCACCATTTCAGAATTTACAAAACAAGAATTGTTAAGCCTGAATGACTATAAAACAGATATATATGTGATTCAAAATCCGCTTACTATTGATGCTGATTATAACCCAAAAATTACTTGGTCGAAAAAATTAAGAGTATTGCAGATTGGAACAAAAAATAATAAGAATTTAAACAGATTGGCAAAAGCTTTAAAGGGGATCAACACAGAGCTAACCATTATAGGTGAACTTAATCATGAACAAATTGAGGTGCTTGCTTTAAATCAAATTGGTTACATAAATAAGGTCAATGTATCAAAAGAAGAACTTTTAAACGCTTACGATTATACAGATTTGGTTGCTTTTGTTTCAACATACGAGGGGTTCGGTTTGCCAATACTTGAGGCTCAAGCTATTGGAAGAGTTGTTATTACATCAAACATTTCTTCCATGCCAGAAGTTGCAGGAGGTGGTGCTTACTTTGTAGATCCATATTCTGTTGAGTCCATTCGAAATGGAATTTGTCATCTAAATGAGGATATTCAGCTGAGAGAAGAATTAATTAAAAAGGGAAAAGAAAATATTGAAAGATTTAATCCTGAATTGATTGCCAATAAGTACATTAACCTATATCGGGGTCTTGAAGAATAAGAAAAAAGTTTTGGTTTTTATTGATTGGTTCTATCCTGCATATAAAGCCGGGGGGCCGATTAAATCGATTTATCATATAGCGGAAAACTTAAGCAAACATATAGAGTTCTATGTATTTTGCTCTAATCGGGATCTGGACGGTGAAGTACAAGACGTAATAACAGATCAATGGATTGAAAAGGAGCATTTCAAAGTTAAATTTTCTAGCCATCCTTTAAGTAAGAAAGGCTATAATTCTCTTTTTGATGAAGTGAAGCCTCAAGTACTTTATTTTAATAACCTTTTCTCTCTTAATTATACGATTAAGCCACTTTGGTTTTATAAAAAGTACAGAGTTAAGACGATTATAGCACCAAGAGGTATGCTTGGAAAGGGAGCTTTAAAACTCAAAGCTTCTAAAAAGAAGCTATATCTGCTATTTGCTAAACAGTTTTTATTTTCATCTGACTTTGTTTGGCACGCTTCTACTAATTTAGAAGAATCAGAAATTAGAGATGCTATTGGTGAAAAATCAAAAATAAAAGTTGCGCAGAATCTTAGCTCTAAGCCTATTAAAAGGAATTTAGAGAAAATGCATAAAGAAGAGGGAGAGCTTAAATTGGTTTTTATTTCTCGTGTTTCTGAGAAAAAAAATCTATTATTCATTTTGGACTTATTCAACAAATTTACAGAACAGACAAAATTGACTTTAGATATATTTGGCCCAATAGAAGATGAGAATTATTGGAGAAGAGCAAAGGCAATTATTGGTTTGGATAAAAGAATTAAGTATAAAGGTATCTTGAAGCCCACAGAAATCAATTCAACACTAATCAATTATCATTTTTTTGTTCTGCCTACATTGCATGAAAACTTTGGACATGCAATTGCCGAATCAATCAACATGGGGGTTCCTGTTATTTTAAGTAAAAACACACCTTGGAGAAATTTAGAAGAAAGCAAAGTCGGTTTTGATATAGAGCTGAATAACAATTTAAAATGGGTGGAAAAACTAAAACAAGCTATAGCGATGGATACAGATCAATACAAGACTTGGGTGGCTGAGTGTTTTGAGTTTGCAAATCGTAATATTGTAAATAATGAAGCGTTGAATGCAAACAAGAAGTTATTCACAGATGAATGAAACAAGATTAGATACATTTGAAAATAGCTGGTACAATCCTGGTGCAGGAAAGCTAAAACGACTCATTTGGTTTATAATTAATGCAGCCTTCTTCAATTCATCGTTTTTACCGTTAAGTTCTATAAAAGTTACTCTTTTAAAAGCATTTGGAGCTCAAGTTGGTAAAGGCTGCGTGATTAAACCTAAAGTAAATATTAAGTATCCATGGAAACTTGTTATTGGGAATTATTGCTGGATTGGTGAAAATGTATGGATTGATAATTTGGCGAGCGTAAAATTGGGCTCTAATGTTTGTATTTCACAAGGAGCCATGTTGTTATGTGGTAATCATAATTTTAAGAAGCCTACATTTGACTTAATGGTCGGAGAGATTACTTTGTTTGATGGTGTTTGGATAGGTGCTCAATCAATTGTTTGTCCAAATGTTAAAGCTAATTCACATTCAATATTGAGTGTAGGGTCAGTTGCCACAAAAGATTTAGAAGCATATGCAATTTATCAAGGAAATCCCGCAAAGCTTATAAGGAAAAGAAAACTGGAGCCATGAAAGTAAGTATTATTACGGTGAGTTATAACAGCGAAGACACCTTAGAGGATACGATTAAGTCCGTCCTTTCTCAAAGCTATAATGACATTGAGTATCTAATTATTGATGGGCAATCAAAAGATGGAACTTTAGATATTGTAAAAAAGTATGGTGATAAATTAAAGTGGATAAGTGAAGCTGATCAAGGAATGTATGATGCCCTAAATAAAGGGATTGACTTGGCAAATGGAGAACTTATTGGGATTTTAAATTCGGATGATTTCTATGTAGATAATAAGGTGATTGAAGATGTTGTTAGTTCTATTAAGAGAAATCAAGCAGATGCCTGTTATGCCGATTTGGTTTATATTGATCGTTTTAATCTAAACCGTGTTAAACGATATTGGAAAGCTAGAAAGTATCGTAAAAATTATTTTAAATGGGGGTGGATGCCACCACATCCAACTTTCTTTGTAAAGAAAGACTGTTATCTCAATTATGGGAAGTTCAATATCAATATATTCTCTGCTGCAGACTATGAATTGATGTTACGATTCATTCATAAGCATCAAATAAAGCTTGCTTACTTACCTCGTGTGATTGTTAAAATGCGAGAAGGTGGTATGAGTAATACCAATATATTAAGTCGCTTAAGAGGAAATAAGGAGGATCAAAAAGCTTGGCTAATCAACGGCCTGAAGCCTAACTTATTTACTTTTTTTCTGAAGCCGTTTCGAAAAGTATTTCAATTTATACCCATAAAAAAAGCTCCTTAAATGGAGCTTTTTTCTTTTCTTTAGAATTTTCTTCGTTTTCTCTTTCTATTTACAATACTTCCATATCGGGATTTATAGAAACTATTTCCTGAATTGATTACATAAGAGAAATTAAATTGAAATAATAAGTAACCATCATTCGTATCTGGATTACCTCTTATAGCTCCTTTTTGATTCTTCTCATTGTAACCATAGTAATTAGGGTCAGGAAGACCTTCGGTATTACCCTTCGCATAAACCTCGCCGCTTCGATCAGCGAATAAGAAAGACTCTAAATAGGGTAGTTCTGTGTCGGCAGCATAGTCTGTACTTACATCATCTAAATAGTCAGTAAACGAAAAACGATATCCCGCTTCAAAACCAATTCGAAATTTTTTATTTAGTGTAATATTCGCACCCAAACCAAAGGGAACTGCAATGGCCATTTCATCGTATGCATTTTCTGTGCCTTCGGTTTGCAGTGGACGCAGATAATACCATTTGTCATTATATTGAGCATGCGGATAATACATGAGTGCTCCAATTCCAATAAAGGCGTAAGAACTAAAATCTACTCTACTTCTACTTCTTCTATTTAAATCATTCATTACAAAAAAGGCATATTCACCTGTCAGCATGATATCAATAATGTCTGTTCTAAAGCTTAAGTTTCTTCCAACTCGAGGTGGAGAAGTTGAAAGGCTATCAGCACCTTGAATTCGTGCAAAATTTACCTGAAGTTTAGCTGAAATGTTTTGTGTGAAGCTGTACCTGTAAAATCCGCCAATAGCTAGATTAGTTTGGCTGAATTTCATATCCAATAGAGAACCTCTAGGATCATCTGCACCGCCAATTTCTCCAAGGTAGTTAGCACCGCCTAATTTTATCCCGAAGTCCATGCCGAATTGTGCTTTGGCACTAAAACAAAGAGTAATAATTGAGAAAAGAAGTAGTAGTTTTTTCATAGTTACAAATGTAATGTAATATAAATAGACCACATAAAGTGGCTAGAATTATCTGCAAACCTAACAATTAGTTAGCTTATAATGGTGTTTGTTCATTAAAAATTGGTGTTATAAATGAAATTTGTTGAAATCTTCAATTGAATTACAGATGAATTGAATATCAGCCTTTTGAAGGTCATAGAAAAATGGCAAACGCAATAAACATTTTTCATAATGCTCGGCTTTTAAAAGCGTTTTCTTTTCATGAGTTTTAGTATGAAAAGGGCTAGAATGTAAACACTGATAATGACTAATTGAATTAATTCCCTTATTTGCTAGCCATTTTTTCAAGTTAGACCTCAATTTATCACTTGATAGGTTTAGGTAAAACAAGTGACCATTATTTGTTCCATATGCAGGGGTAGTAGGTAAAGTCAACCAATCAAAGTTTAGACTAGATAGGTTAGAATAATAAGCTTCCCAAATGGAAACTCTTGCTCGTTGAATTCGCTCAATTTCTTGAAGTTGTGCCCATAAAAAAGCAGCATTTAATTCAGATGGTAAAAATGATGAACCAAGACTCTGCCATTCGTATTTGTCCACTTCTCCTCTCCAAAAAGCAGCTCGATTTGTTCCTTTTTCCCATATGATTTCTGCTTTTTCAAGAAAGTCTTTATTGTTTATTGCTAATAAACCACCTTCACCACTATGTATATTCTTTGTTTCATGAAAACTAAAGGCTGCTAAATCACCAAATGTACCTAATGCGCGTCCATTGTATTTGGCTTCTATGCCATGAGCCACATCTTCAACTAAATAAAGTTGATGATGCTTGCAAATGCTTGCTAATTTATCCATATCGCAGGCTACACCTGCATAATGAACCACTACTATGGCTTTAGTTTTTGAAGTAATTAAAGACCAAATTTGATCCTCATCCATCCCCGGATGATCATCTCTACTATCGCAGAATACAATTTTCGCTCCTCTTAATGCAAAAGCATTTGCGGTACTTACAAATGTATAAGAGGGCATTATAATTTCATCACCGACTTGAATGTCCAATGTTAAGGCGGCTAACTCTAATGCATCAGTGCAAGAAGTAGTTAACAAACATTTTTTTATTCCATATCTGTCTTCAAAAAAGGATTGACATTTTTTGGTAAAAACACCATTTCCTGATAATTGGCCATACTTTACTGCTTGTTCTAAGTAAATACTTTCTTGACCTGTTAAATGAGGCTTGTTAAAAGGAATTTCTTTCGTTTGCATTTGAACCAAAAATATGCATATTGTTTATGTATACTGTCATTTGTTTGTTTGCCTTTATGAAGAGTCTTAATTTCGGTCTCTTCTAAATTTTAAAAATGATTGAATACAATCGATTTACACTAACGAATGGTTTAAAAGTCATTGTTCATCAAGACCATTCAACACCAATCGTTGCAGTTAATTTAACATACCATGTTGGTGCTAGAGATGAAAATCCTCAGCGAACCGGTTTTGCCCACTTATTTGAACACCTTATGTTTGGAGGGTCTAAAAACATTCCTTCCTTTGATACTCCTCTTCAAAAGGTAGGTGGCGAAAATAATGCTTTCACAACCAACGACTTTACCAATTATTACATAACGCTTCCAAAAGAAAACTTGGAAACGGCATTTTGGTTAGAGTCAGACCGTATGCAAGAGCTAGCTTTTTCGGAAAAGAGTTTAGAAGTGCAACGGAATGTGGTTATCGAAGAGTTTAAACAACGGTATTTGAATCAACCTTACGGTGATGTTTATTTATTAATGCGTCCTTTGGCTTATTTAAGGCATCCTTATCAATGGCCAACGATTGGAAAAAATATTGAACATATTGAGCAGGCTAGTATGCAGGAGGTAAAGGACTTTTTTTATCGTTTTTACCGACCGAATAATGCGGTATTAACCGTGGCGGGTGATGTGAAGGTAGATGAAATTCAAAAATTGACCGAAAAGTGGTTTGGGCATATTCCTAAAGGGGAAAAAATAGAACGGAATTATCCTCAAGAAGAGAATCAACTTCAGCCAAGATCACTTTCGGTTGAACGAGATGTGCCTTTGAATGCCATTTACAAAGCATATCATATGGTAGACCGTTTGCATAAAGATTACTTTGCTTTTGATTTGCTATCAGATATTTTATCTAGGGGAAATTCTTCTCGATTTTATCAAAAGTTTATTAAAGAGAAAAAGGTGTTTTCAGATGTGAATGCCTACATAGGTGGTGACTTTGATGCCGGACTATTTACCTTGACCGCTCATTTGAATCCAAGCATTAGCATGGATGAAGCCGACCAATTGCTAAAGGATGAAATTCAATTAATTATCGATCAAGGAGTGACTGAATCAGAATTGCAAAAAGTGAAAAACAAAGTGGAGTCTACTTTACTGTTTGCGCAAACGTCGGTTTTAAACAAAGCCATGGGTTTAGGCATAGCTGAGGTTATTCAAAGTGCCGACTTAGTCAACGAAGAGTTGGCTTCTTACCAAAAAGTAAGTGTAAAAGATATCCAACGTATTGCTAATAAATATTTTAAAGAATCAAATTGTTCAACGCTTCGGTATAATGCTAAAAAATAGTTAGAATGAACAATAACACGGAACCTCAAATTAATTTAATGTCAGATTTTACTTTTTTAGAAGCACAGCCATTCAAATTGGAAAGCCCTATTAAAATCTATTACATCAATGGTACCGACCAAGAAGTATGTAAAGCAGAATTAATTTTTGATGCTGGTTATAAATACCAAAGCAAAGCCATTCAAGCGGCGACGGCAAACCAATTACTAATCGAAGGATGTGCGAATCAAAGTTCGGCGCAAATTGCCGAGTTTATTGACCAAAAGGGAGCTTTTTTAGATACTTCGCTACATGCAGATTATGCAAGCGTGCAATTGCATTGCTTAAACAAGCACTTTGCTGAATTATTTGAATATCTGTTAAACTTGATTGAAGAGGCTTCTTTCCCAGCTTCTGAATTTGAAGATTTCATCCAACTCAAAAAACAAAAGTTTGCGGTTAATCAAGAAAAGGTTTCTTTTCAGGCAAAAAACCACTTTTTAGAAGTTTTATTGGGTGAAAAACATGCTTACAATAATGGAATTAAGTTAGAACAATTTGAGGTGCTAAAGCATGAAGATGTCATTGATTTCTATCAGAAATATTATTTTCAACAGCCTTTTACAATCTTACTTTCTGGTAAAATTGAAGACAGCTTACTTCAAACGGTTGAGAAATTACTCCTCGGAAAAAATTGGAGGGCAAGGCAATCGCATGCTGCAATTCAATTACAAAGTAAGGGAAAATCTGATTTGTTTATTGAAAAAGCAAAGGCAAGTCAATCTGCCATTCGATTTGGGAAGCAGATGCCAGCCAAAAGTCATCCTGACTTTCCATTGATTTATTTAGCCAATTTAATTCTCGGAGGGTATTTCGGATCACGACTTATGAGTAATTTGCGTGAAGATAAAGGATATACATACGGTATAGGAAGTGGGCTAGTCAGTATGCAAGAAGTGAATTATTGGTTTTTGAGCACAGAAGTTGGTGCTGATGTAACCCCATTGGCTTTACAAGAAATTGAAAAAGAGTTACGAAAGCTTTCTAATGAATTAATTTCAGAAGAGGAATTAGATCTGGTGAAGCAGTATTTTCAAGGTAGCATATTAAGAAATTTTGATGGTGCTTTTGCAGCCATGGATCGCTTTAAAAGTTTATATGTGTTGGATTTAGATTACGAATATTACCATCAAATGCTTTCAAAAATAAAAAATGTGCAAGCCTTAGATTTGATTTCCATATTTAAGAAATACTATACCTTTGAGGATATGAGTCAAATTGTAGTTGGAAAAACACAATAAAAATAAATAGGCAACCTTTTCAAAGTTTGTCGTCAAAGTAGTGCATTTAAAGTTATTATTTATGAAAAAGCTCTTATTTTCTATCGTAATTAGTTTACTGATGTTCAGCTCTGCCAAGGCTTCGCACATTCTTGGTGGGCAAATTACATGGACTTGTTTAACAACCGGAGATTATATTTTTGAATTGGTTGTATTTCGAGATTGTGATGGGGCAACCTTCCAATTTGTTCCTCAAACTTTAGATATTCATGGAAGTCCGGCCCCAAGAGGAGCGAATGGAGCCATAGTTCGATCTATTGTGATGAATCCTGATTCTGTAAAATGGCTACAAGCCAAAAATGGAGATACCTCTCCGGACTGTGATCAAGGTCATCCGAATGATCCTCCTTCTTGTGCCAATGGAGATAAAGGTACCATACAACAGTTTTTTTTCCGATCAGCCCCTGTGCGATTAGATGGAGTTCCACCTTCTACCGGCTGGCGTTTTGTTTGGGAAGCTCCGTGCTGCCGGCCAAATGATGTAGAAAATTTAGTCACTGGAGGATCTATGATATTAAGAGCAGAAATGTTTCCTACAAGAACGAATCAGAATACTTACCCATGTATCGATTCTTCACCCCAGTTTGGAGCTTTGCCTACAAATTTAGTTTGTAGAGGTAATGTATTTACCTATAACCATACGGCTGTAGATAGAGATTTAGATTCATTACTATACTCATGGGATAGAACTTGGAATAGACCGGGGGCTAATCCTTCACCCGTTACGTATGACCCACGTTACTCCCCAACCAATCCAACTCCTGATCAAACATTTAGTCCCATTAACATACCGAGTACCTTAGACCCAATAACTGGAATTATAAAAACGGCAGTTTACAGTGATGTTGGTACTGGTCCTAAAAGTTATTTAACCGTAATACGCGTAGATGCGATACGAGATGGGCGAGTTATTTCATCGACATATAGAGAGTTGCCCTACTATTTTTACGATTGTGACTTATTGCAATCAGGTACTCAAAATAATGTACCCAGTATTTTTATCGATGGCCAGCCTGCTGAAGGCTTAATTGAAGATATTGTAGCAGGCGATACAGTAGAAATTCCATTTCAGGCTCGAGATCCGGACTTTACAGGTTATGGAGTAGGCTTGCAATACGTAACCGTAACGCCTCGTGGATTAATGTTTTCTACCGATTTGCAAGATGACAGTTTGTGTCAAACATCTTTTATAGAGCCATGTGCTACCTTAAGAAATAAAGGGCCCTATTTGAACACGGCAGGAGAATGGGAACTAGGAGGTTATGCAGGTGTAATTACAGAGCTCTTTTGGGCTACCCAGTGTAAGCATATAAAAACGGCTACAACTGGTGTTCCGGGAGCGAACTTTGGAATATATAATTTTGTGATGCGGGTACAAGATGATCATTGTCCATTGCCGGCTATTAATTACCCAACCATTACCGTTCGTGTAAGAGACCCCTTGCCATTAACAGAGCCGATTATGAAAGGAGCTTCTGTAGGATTAGACGGACGTTTGACTTATTCTTGGGTGCCACCTATGGATTCTTCCAATGCCTTTTTTAGATATATTTCAGAAGTATCCAATCCGGCCAAGAATCAGAATCCTACCATTTGGTCTACACTTGGAACCCCAACTAGGTATCAACAATCCTTTAGAAGTGGTGGCTATCAATTTCACTATAATGGGGCCAATAATAAGCCAGATATTTTGAATAAAATACCCAATAGAGATTGGTACGTGCGTATGCATACGGAATCAGGATGTAGACAAGATGTTAAATCACAAAACTCAGAAGTAGTAGAAGTGATACAAGTGAATGCTACTCCATCTGGGGCAGGTACTAATTTTGAGCCACTTAACTCGAAGGTTACTTTAAATTGGAATCGACCAAAACCTTTAAATGCAGCTACTTACTCTTATTTTGAATATGAGTCACCAACTCACTTTTACATTTGGCAAAATGATTCCATTGAGCAAAGTGGTCAGTACTTAGGAGGAGAAGCAATAGAGTCAAATTGGTATTTAAGAGGCGATACGAATGCAACAACCTATAATTTAACAACCACTACATGTAATGGGAAGGTTGGATTTAGAATAGAAGCCAGAGATACTGTAATAACCTGGAAAGAAGGTACTGCGCCACGTCAGAATACCTATGATACGCTTACTTTTAGTACGTTTAGTATAATCGATACGATGTTTATGGAAAGCTTAGGTCAAATTCCAATTCCTCGTTTTGATACGCTAGAGGTTATGCCAAATGGAGATGTATTTTATCGAGTAGATCGCGCCAATGCAGGTACTACAGGTAGTTTTAGAATTGTAGATTCCATCCCAAATGGTATTGCAACTCAAATAGATTCCTTTGGTATTCAAAGTGATTCAATTGTAAATAGTGGTGCAAGTGCATTAACAACTATTAGAAATTATTATCTAGAAGCAATTGATGAGTGTAATCTATCCAATATTAGACAAAGTCCTTTGTACTCTACATTTATTCCCCAAGGTAGATTAGATTCTTGTGGTGGGTATTTTAGAATAGCCTTAGACCAGCCAGATGGGTTTAGAACAGGAGTTGCAGGTTTTAGAATTTATGTAGATAAGAACAGTAATGATGGAAGTGGTCCATATGTTCAAAGAGCTTCCGTAACCGATTTGACCCAAGACTCAGTAGACATTTTGGTTGACCGAAATACTTCG
Organism: uncultured Flavobacteriales bacterium; assembly: GCA_964001305.1. Taxonomy (GTDB): domain Bacteria; phylum Bacteroidota; class Bacteroidia; order Flavobacteriales_E; family Vicingaceae; genus CAJXMH01. Next base: position 24,434 of record CAXFAI010000042.1, on the reverse strand, counting down.
TATTGGATAAAAGTAGTGGCATTTGATCAATTCAATGATGTGATAATTAGCCATGTATTTATGCCGGCTACAAACTTCAGAACCGAAGAAGTGGTACCTGCACCGCCCATTTACTGTACGTATGTTGAAGATGATGGCTCTGTAACACTTACGTTTAGACCCTTAGGTCCAAATAATGCAGAGAATCAGGCATTTGGTACGGTAGATAGTACGGGTAATTGGTTAGCTTATGAGTTTGAATACCGTAAGGATGGCGGAGCTTGGCAAACTTTTGTTGGCAGCGATACTGTATTAAAGGCTGATACATTTGTCAATATTAATATCGACGCCTTTAATGGTCAGTATGAGTTTAGATCACGATCACTTTCTGGCTGTTTGGGTACCGAATATTCAGATTATAGTGATGAAATAAGTGTGATTAATTTGTCAGCCACTCAGTTGACTCCACTATCTGAAAAGAAAGCGGAGTTAGTTTGGAATGCTAATGGAGCCACAAATGCAGGAGATTATACATACTTTAAAACATTTGATAAGAATGCTGCGAATTTTGTAGCCCCAATAGCAGGTGTTATAGGTGGTTCTTTAACTTCATTTATTGACTCGGATCCAAATAATCAGGGTCAAGATTGTGAGTTAGTGTCACCTACTTATCATCTGGAGATAGATCATATCACTGGCTGTACAAGTCGATCTACTATGGCACAAGTTGACTTAATAGATTTAGCAGAAGTTCCTACCCAATTAGTAGATTTTGTAACAGTTAACCCTTCAACAGGTCAAGTTGAAATCTATTGGTCAATTGATTCTGGAGGAGTTCATGTAGTTAATTTAATACAACAAACGGACCCTTCCAATCCTAATGGATTTAGTCCAATAGATACAGATATACCTTGGGCACAGAAGCAATATGTAATTCCACTAAGTATTAAAGATCCATTTGACACAACATATACCTTTACAGTTCAAGCAGCGGATACTTGTGGCGGAGGAGCAGATGATGACTTTGATTTATTTGACTACCATACCACCATGGATGTAGATGTTAATTGGGTAGAGTGTGACTCAACAAACTATTTGGAGTGGAATCCTTATACGGATTTTAGAGATTCATCAACGGTGACATATGAGGTATATGTGGGTGAGAACCTGAGAGGACCATTTACCTTAGTTCAGAACAGTGAAACGGAAGACACCACTTATGCACATAAAGTGACAGAGGGAGGAAAACGTTATTACTATTATGTAAAAGCTACCGATGGAGGAAATCGATTCTCTTCAACATCGAATGTAGATTCAGATTCCGCCTTTTATCAAGACGAACCGCTGTATAAGTACATGTATAATGCTTCGGTTTTACCGGGTAATGATATAGAAGTGAGTTTTGTAAAAGATACGATGATTGAGCAAGGCGGTTATTCTTTATACCGAGGAGTTAATCAAGATGCGATGTTACCTATTGCACGCTTTGATGGTTCAACGGTATTTAAAGATGATTTCGTGAGCTATATCGATCCTGCAGTTCAATCAGATGATTACAGTTATTTCTATCAAGTCGTAATTGAGAATTTATGCGGTAATGCAATTGATACAACAAACTTGGCTAGAACTATACATCTAACGGTTGAGGCAGATAATGAAGCCTTAACGAATACGCTTCGATGGAATGAATATCAGAAATGGGATAGTGCGGTAGCCTACTACAACATTTACAGAGGATATAATGGTGCAGGTGCTGAGGAGCTTTATGCTACCGTTAAACCCAAGGCCAATATTTTAGATCCAAATATGTTTGTAGATGATGTTTATGATAATGCCTTAGTGGTTGGACAGTTCTGTTATAAAGTAGAAGCTGTACAAGGACCAGTAACTACCGATTTCCCAAATAGTTTAACTTCAGCAACTTCAACCTCAAATGAAGTGTGTGTAATTCAAAAGCCCTTATTTTATGTGCCAAATGCATTTGCGCCGGATGGTGTGAACAAGGTATTTGCGCCACAAGGACAGTTTTTTGATTTTACCTTATTTGAAATGGTAATTTATAATCGTTGGGGAGAAGAAATCTATAGAACCCGAGACATCAACAAAGGATGGACGGGAGCAGTAGATGGTGAAATTGCTCAACAAGGTTCCTATGTATATACCATTCGTTTTGTAGATGCAGAAGGACAAGAACATCGTAGAAAAGGAACGGTTACTTTGATACGATAAGTGAAAATGTAAATACAATAAAAAGGCCATGTGAAAGCATGGCCTTTTTGCATTAATTAACGACAGAAACAGTGCAATATGTTTATTTTTGCAAATCTTAAAAACAGCTTTCATGAGCGAAAACAATTCCAACTCAAGATTCTTAGCAGAAGGGCTTACATACGATGATGTATTGTTAGTTCCTGCATACTCAGAAGTAATGCCCAGAGAGGTAGATATTTCAACTCAATTTACTCGAAATATTCGTTTAAATACTCCTATTGTATCTCCAGCAATGGATACCGTTACCGAATCAGCTTTAGCAATAGCCATTGCCGGTGAAGGGGGAATTGGAGTGTTGCACAAAAACATGAGCATTGAACGTCAGGCTGCTGAAGTAAGAAAGGTAAAGCGTTCTGAAAGCGGAATGATTCAAGACCCAATTACGCTAAAAGAAGGGGCAAGTGTAGCTGATGCACTTCAATTGATGAAAGAAAATAGCATTGGAGGAATTCCGGTTGTTGATGATAAGCATGTTTTGAAGGGAATAGTGACCAATAGAGATTTGCGTTTTCAAAAGAACATGAATGAAAAGGTAGATCATATCATGACTGCTGAGAATATTGTTACGACTACAAAAGGGACTGATTTAGCGAAAGCGGAAGATATACTTCAAGCACATAAAATTGAAAAGTTACCAGTCGTAGATGATCAAAATCGATTGATTGGTTTAATAACTTTTAGAGATATTATCAAACTGAAAGAAAGACCAAATGCCTGCAAAGATGAATTTGGTAGACTTCGAGTAGCGGCAGCTGTTGGCGTTACTGGAGATGTCATGGAACGTATTTCGGCTTTGGTTGAAGTAGGAGTAGATGCAGTTGTAATTGATACAGCGCATGGGCATTCTAAAGGTGTTTTAGATACCCTGAAGAAAGTAAAGTCAAAGTTTAAAGACTTAGATGTAATTGTTGGAAATATAGCTACCAAAGAAGCAGCTATAGCACTGGCAGAAGCTGGAGCAGATGCCATAAAGGTTGGAATTGGTCCTGGTTCTATTTGTACAACACGTGTAATTGCCGGAGTTGGTGTGCCACAATTCTCTGCGGTAATGATGGTTGCGGAAGCACTAAAAGGTACGGATGTACCAGTGATAGCAGATGGTGGCCTTCGATTTACAGGTGATATTGTTAAAGCCTTAGCAGCAGGAGCAGATACAGCTATGGCAGGTTCTATGTTTGCTGGGGGAGGGGAATCACCAGGAGAAACCATTATCTATGAAGGAAGAAAGTTTAAAGCCTATCGAGGAATGGGTTCTTTGGAAGCCATGCAAAAGGGCTCAAAAGACAGGTATTTTCAAGATATGGAAGATGATATTAAAAAGTTGGTTCCTGAAGGAATTAGTGGAAGAGTCCCATTTAAAGGTTCTCTTTCAGAAGTTATCTATCAAATGATTGGAGGAATTAGAGCAGGCATGGGCTATTGTGGTTGTTCTAACATAGATGAACTAAAAACAAATGCTGTATTTATTAAAATTACTAATGCAGGTATACGTGAAAGTCATCCTCATGATGTGTCCATAACAAGAGAGGCACCGAATTATAGTCGTTAATCAATTAAATATTTCTCATGACAAAATTGATCAAATTTTATACCCTTGCATTTGTGGCTATTGCCCAAATTTCAACTTCAATAGCACAAGAAAAAGTGGTTATTGACTTTGGTGATGAAAAAATCACTAAAGAAGAGTTTAAGCGAATTTATGAAAAGAACAATAACGGTGAAATGGTTGCCAAAAGTACGGTAGACGAGTACTTGGATTTGTATATCAATTTTAAGCTAAAAGTGAAAGAAGCCGAAGCAAGAGGTTTAGATACCATTCCCTCTTTTGTAAATGAGTTAAAGGGGTATCGAAAGCAATTGGCTCAACCTTACCTTTCAGAAGATGGTGTATTAGAGCAATTGAAAAAACAAGCTTATGAAAGGCTACAAGAAGAAGTAAAAGCAAGTCATATACTCATTGCATCTAAGCCTGATGACAGTCCTGAGGATACCATGAAAGCCTATAAGAAAGCATTGAAGGTAAAAGAGATGCTAGAAAAAGGAGCCAATTTTGAAAAGACAGCTAAAGAATTTTCAGATGATCCCTCAGTAGAATCAAATGGTGGAGATTTAGGTTATTTTACGGCATTGTATATGGTTTACCCATTTGAAAATGCTGCTTATAATACAAAGGTTGGTCAAGTATCAGAAGTAATTAAAACTCGATTTGGCTACCATGTTTTGAAAGTTTTTGATCGAAGACCTGCAAGCGGAAATATTACGGTCGCTCATATTTTAATTTCAAACGACCCTGAATTATCGAAGACTGATAACCCTGAAGCAAGAATTAAAGAAATCTACCAAAAATTAGAAGAAGGAGAACCTTTTGAACAAATGGCAAAGCAATTTTCCGACGATATGAAATCGGCAGAAAGAGGAGGCCAATTGCCAACTTTTGGCATAGGAAGAATGGTTAAGCCATTTGAAGAGCAAGCTTTTGCATTAAAAAATGATGGAGATATTTCTGAACCTTTTGAAACGCCTTATGGTTGGCATATCATAAAGCGAATTCATAAAGATGAGTTTGGACCTTATGAAGAAGTGGAGAAAGAATTAACAGATCGTGTAAAGAAAGATAGCCGATCAAAATTAACAGAGAATGCGCTTTTAAATAAAATCAAGAAAGATTACGGATTTGAAGAAAAAATTAAGGAACGAAATGATTTTTATGATTTAATTGATACCTCTTACTTTAACGGGAATTGGTCTGCGAATAAAGCAGCAAAGCTGAATAAGATGATGTTTTCTATTGGCGATAAAGAAGTTAATCAACACCATTTTGCAAAATACTTAGAATCTTCAATGCGTTCTGCTAAGCCAATTGATCAGCGAGTTTTGGTAAATAATAGATATCAAAGTTTCAAGAAACAAATGCTATTGGAGTATAAGGATTTGAAACTAGAAGAAGAAGAACCAGAGTTTAAAGCGCTTTTAACAGAATATCACGATGGGATTTTGCTATTTAATTTAACTGATGAGTTAGTGTGGAGTAAAGCGGTAGAAGATACAGCAGGTTTAGAATCTTTTTACAATAACAATAAAGAAAATTACAAGTGGGAAGAGCGAGCTGATGCTGTAGTATATTCAGTTTTAAATGAAACCATCGCTAAACAAGTTAAGAAGTATATCAAAAAAGGACTTTCACCAGACTCCATTCAAACTTTAATAAATAAGGACTCACAATTGAATCTAAAGTATGAAATGAAAAAGTACGAAAAGGAAGACCATCCTGTAGTTGATGCCTTTGATTGGAAAGTGGGAGTTTCAGACTTTGTATCAAAAAATGGAAGAGTTTTCTTCGTTCATTTTAAAGAAATTTTAGCTCCATCTTATAAAGCCTTAAACGAGGCTAAGGGTCTAATTACCTCGGATTACCAAAACCATTTAGAAAAAGAATGGATAAAGGAGTTGAAATCAAAATACAAATACAATGTTAATCAAGCTGTGCTTGAAGAATTGAAGAACGAACTTGATTAATTCTATTTTCTTACGAAATGTACTGCCATTGGCAGTGGTAATTTTAACTATTTCTTCTTGTAGCTGGTTTGATAATCAGCCAGATGAAGAGGTAGTCGCTAGAGTTGGTGAACATTATTTATTTGCCGCTGATTTAGAAGATATCATTAACGAAGAAAACGTTCAAGATAGTCTTGAAATCATTAACGCTTATATTGATCAATGGATTAAAAAGGAATTATTGCTCCTAAAAGCGGAGCAAAATTTAAGCGAAAATCAGATCAATTTTGAAAAACAATTAGAGGATTACCGAAATTCACTAATTATTTACGCTTATGAGAACTTACTGATAAAGCAGAAGCTAGATACTAGTGTAAGCGAGGTTGAGATCAATACTTATTTTGAGGCTAATCAAGCTAATTTTGAAGTAAAAGAGCCATTATACAAAGCTTTGTATGTTTCTTTTTTAAATTCAGCTCCTTCACAGGACAGTTTGTCTATTTGGTTTAAAGAACAACAAAACTTTGAGAAGCTGAATGACTATTGCACTCGTTTTGCTAGGAATTGCCAATTAAATCCAAAAGTTTGGATTTCCGAATCTGAGTGGGAAGATATTCTTCCGCTTGATACAAATTCTAATTTTGGTAAAATTGAGATAGGCTTTAATGAATTTCAAGATTCAACAAGAACAGTTTGGGTTCAGGTAGAAGAAATGAGAAGTATTGGAGAAATAGCACCAGTAAGCGTTGTTGTGAATCAAATTAGAGCAATTATCATAAATCAAAGAAGAATACAGTTATTAGCCAAAGTAAAAGAAGAAATTTACGAGGAAGCTACACTAAAAAATAGGTATGAAATATTTCAGAAATAAGCTTAGCTTGCTGCTAATAGCATGTTTGTTTTTGGGCTCAATAAATGCTCAAAAAAAGGTTGTAATTGATGAAGTGATTGCAGTGTTAGGTGATGAAATCATTACTAAATCGGAGTTAGAGTCGCAATTTACGAGTATGGCTTCACAAGGCATGAAAGTTACCGATAACTCAAGATGTCAAGTATTCGAAGATATTTTGTTTTCTAAAATGCTATTGAATCACGCTAAGCTTGATAGTGTGGAAGTATCAGAAAGTCAAGTGGAAGCAGAAATGGATCGAAGACTCCGCTATTTTATTAGTCAACTTGGTTCTGAACAGGCGCTTGTAACTTATTACAAAAAGCCCATTTCGAAGATTAAAGACGAATTAAGAACTTCGATGCGGGAACAAATGCTGATTCAAGGGATGCGTGGACAAATCACATCAGATGTTTCAGTGACTCCTCAAGAAGTGGAGGACTTTTTTAAAGAAATACCTGAAGACAGCATCCCATTAATAAATGCAGAAGTTGAAATAGCACAAATAGTTGCTTACGCTCCCCCATCAAAAGAATCGATTGATAAAGTAAAAGAGAAGCTCAGGGAGTTTAAACAAAGAGTAAGTGAAGGAGAAAAGTTTTCTACGCTTGCTGTTTTATATTCAGAAGATCCAGGCTCGGCTGAAAAAGGTGGGGAAATTGGTTTTGTGGGTAAAGCAGAGGTAGCTCCAGAATTTGGAGCCGCTGCATTTCAACTTAAACCTGGACAAGTCTCACCTATTGTAAAAACCGATTTTGGCTATCACATTATCCAAATGATTGAAAGAAGAGGAACAAAAGTGAATGTTCGTCATATTTTGATGAAGCCCAAAATGGATCAAAAAGCGATGAATCAAGCTAAATCCAAGTTAGATAGCATTGCGAACTTAATTGCAAAAGATTCTATTACATTCGAAGAAGCAGCTAGGAAGTTTTCAGATGATAAGGAGACCAAAAAGAATGGTGGAATTATTGTAAACCCTTACGACGCTTCTTCGATGACTGCCATGGATGACTTAGATCCTTCTTTATTTTTTGTAATCGATAAGCTAGAAGAAGGAGAAATTTCACAAGCTACAGAGCTTCAAGACCCAAGAGGTAAGGCAGGATATCGATTGATTCGTTTAAATAAACGAACAAAGCCACATCGTGCTAATTTAAAAGAAGATTATCAGAAAATAAAGCAAGCAGCAACAGCCGAGAAAGAAAAGGAAGTTTTACAAGATTGGATGTTAGATGCTATTGAAGGAACCTATTTTACCATAGATAATCGCTATTCAGAAGGTTGTGAATTCATGCAACCTTGGTTAGAAAACGCAAAGTAAAATGAAGAAATACAATTCAGATAAAGAAGCAATAGATGCCTTAGTAATAAAGTATGCGGAGCTAAATAAAGAGATTGGAAAAGTAATAGTAGGGCAAGAAGACGTGATCAAGAACCTACTAATTTCAATTTTTTCAAATGGACATTGTCTTTTGGTTGGTGTACCTGGTTTAGCTAAGACTTTATTGGTAAATACAATTTCTGAGGTTTTAGGACTGAGCTTTAATCGAATTCAGTTTACTCCAGATTTAATGCCTTCAGATATCATCGGTTCTGAAATTTTAGACGAAAGCCGAAATTTTAAATTTATAAAAGGCCCTTTATTTTCCAATTTGATATTGGCAGATGAAATCAATAGAACACCTCCAAAAACTCAATCTGCTTTGTTAGAATCAATGCAGGAGAAAAAAATTACAACAGGTGGACAGACCTATCAATTGCCTGAGCCATTTTTTGTTTTAGCCACTCAAAACCCGATTGAACAAGAAGGTACTTACCCTTTGCCAGAGGCTCAATTAGACCGATTTATGTTTAATATTTGGTTAGATTACCCTAGTTTGGAGGAAGAGTTGAATATTGTAAAGGCAACAACTACCAACTTTAAAGCAGAAGTAAACAAAGTAATGGAAGGTGAAGATATTGTGTTTTTTCAGAACCTAATTCGAAAAATTCCAGTAACGGATAATGTGTTAAAATATGCCGTTACACTTTCTGCTAAAACAAGACCGAATACGGAGCATGCTTCAAAAATTGTAAATGATTACATCAGTTGGGGTGCAGGACCAAGAGCTTCTCAGTTCTTAATTGTTGGAGCGAAATGTCATGCTGCCATTCATGGAAAATATTCACCAGATATTGAAGATGTAAAAGCCGTAGCTGAGCCTATTTTGAGGCATCGAATTGTTAGAAATTATAAAGCCGAAGCAGAAGGGGTAACCTTAGAGCACATTATAAATCAATTGGTCGAAGAGAACTAATTGGGTTTATAGATTGGCTCCTCATCTTTTAAGATTTCTTTCTTAGAATTAAAGTCACTTTTCTTTTTTGATAATCCTTTATCAATATCAACATCTGCGTGGTATTTCCAATACCGCTTTTCCCATCGATATGCATCATAAGAAAAATCGGCTCCATAGTATTCATAAACGCCTTTCAAATTAGAAGAAGCAGGGGCAAGATGGTCATAAATAATCCAATCTAAAGTTTCGTTATAAGAAAGCTTCATTCTATTTTGACCGCCATAGTAGAACAAAATTCGCTTTTTATTATTCTGTACATTAGTCTTAAAAATGGGTTCCCCAATTCTCAATTGGCCTTTGGTAGAAAAGGTAAAAACATCAATAATCTTACTGTTCAGTTGATTGTTTACTCCATCCCATCCTAAAAGGGTATAATAAGTTTTAAATTCCGTTTCTTTTGTTATTAGCTTGTAATAAAGTGCTGCAGGCCAATTGTCTTTGGTGTAATAGATGGAATCAACAATGGAACTATCACTGTTTAATGCATTTAATTCTAAAAATGCAATAGAGTCTTCCATTTGATACAGAAGAAAACATTCATAAGAGTATGAACCATCTTCAAATGGAACCATCCAATTGAAAACTCTCAAATTTGAGTCTGAACTGTTTAAAATTCCAAGACTTTGAACTCGATCAAAAGGATATTGAAAGGCTCCATCTTGAATTAGAGATTTTCTAAGGACTGCTTTAAGTGTTTTATTTAACTGTACTTTTTCCTCATCATAGTCTGAATTCAAAATTCCATAGCAGAGTTCTTCAATCTGATCTTCTTGAAAATTAGAAGTTGATTGTGCACTTAGTGTTATACACAAGAGAGAGAGAAAGAAAATTAAATAGAATTTCAAAATACTAGAATAGGAAACTTGTCATCATGAAATAACAAGTTTTAAGCCAATTTATTTTGATGGAATGACTAAATGTGTAAGGCTTCTTTTTTAGCTAACAAAGCATCCTCAGATTCTCTTACATCAGGATCGTCAACACAACAATCTACAGGGCAAACTGCCGCACACTGTGGCTCGTCATGAAAGCCAACACATTCGGTACATTTATCAGGAACAATGTAATAATAATCAAAACTAATTGGCTCTTGTTCGCTGTCTGCATCAATGTTGCTGCCATCCATTCTTTTTACATTTCCGCTTACTCCAGTTCCATCAGAAAATCTCCATTCTTCACCACCTTCATAAATTGCATTATTTGGACATTCCGGTTCACAAGCTCCGCAATTTATACACTCGTCTGTAATTATAATAGCCATTTGGGTTGTTTTAGTTTGTACTTTCGCTTTTCAAACCGAATGAAAACACATTTGTTCAGTTTGAACATACAAATTTAGGACATACAAAGTAGATTGTAGCATGCAAAAGGAGCAAATAATCTTAAATCTTGAAAAACTTGGAAAACTATTTTCAGCCATAGCAGAAAATGAAGGTAGTTTGCAGGATGAATCAATGAAGCCACATTTTGTTTCAGGGGTTGAATTGATTGATAGACTTCGTCATGAGAATTCTTGGTTCACCAGAACTTCAGTAGAGTTTGCTTTAAAGTCTTGGTCAAGCGCTTTGCAAAAAGTGAAGCTTGAAAAATGGCTTTCTAATTACAATTTAACTACTCCATCAAAAAAAGTAGGGGTTATCATGGCGGGAAATATCCCATTAGTCGGTCTGCATGATGCTATATCAGTTTTGGTGGCTGGTCATCAACTTCATGCTAAATTATCTTCAAAAGACAAAACCTTAATGGGGTTTGTTCTTCAAGTTTTAGCTTCTCAATCAGAAGCGTGGAAAAATCAAATTGTGGTAGGAGACAGGCTGAATGACATAGAAATGCTAATAGCAACAGGCTCGGATAACAGTGCGCGTTATTTTGAATACTACTTTAAAGACATCAAAAAGATTATTAGAAAGAATAGAACTTCTGTAGCCATTTTAAATGGAAACGAAAGTCAAGAAGAATTAGATGGTCTTGCAGATGATATATTCATTCATTTTGGATTGGGCTGTAGAAATATAACCAAAGTATACTTGCCTGAGAGTTACGATAAGGATTTGCTTTTTGGTGCCTTTTTCAAATACAAAGAATATGCTGAGCACAATGCCTACGCTAACAATTACGATTACAATAAGGCGGTTTATTTATTAAATAACATCGATTTAGTTGAGAATGGATTTTTGCTATTGAAGGAAGATCAAGGTATACATTCTCCTGTTGGAGTATTGTTTTATGAGTATTACACCGACTTGAAAGACTTAAAAAATCAGTTGGATCAGCACAAAGAAGAAATTCAAGCGAGAGTAGGGCATGATTTTGAAGTGCCTTTTGGCAAATCGCAATCTCCTCAACTTTGGGACTATGCTGACGGGGTAGATACCATGGAGTTCTTAACTAATTCCTAAGGGGTAAATTCATAACTTCCTAAATCAGGTAAGCCGTCTGTAGTTCTAGAGTTTCCTAATAAATCAATTGGTACTGTATTTCCAAAACTTAAGTTGCCTTGATTTCTGGCCACTGATGTTTCAAATAAGGTAAAATCACCATTGTTTGGGTCTTTGAATATGGAATTAGGCGGATTCTTTATAATGTTTTTGTACTTGCTTGTATCAGCTGTACCTTGTTGGCTTTTAATTATACAATTTTGTACATCGAAATTGATATTGCCATTGTTAATGATTTCCGTTTGAAATTCATTTTCTAGATTACCATAAATGATACTATTGTAGATATTAATGTTAGGAATACCAATTAATTGAGTTCCGGTAGCTGTGATAAAGGAATTTTGAGCAAAGAACAAAGGTGTTTCACGTTGAGCACTGCTGAAGTAATTGGAAAAAGTACAATGCGTAAAATCATAATTTCCTGCACCTCTTAAAGCTACATTGTATTGGCCGCAATCGGAAATGACTACGTTTTCTGCATCAATATTATATATGGAAGACAGTAAGCCAAATGATGAGCAATTGTCAATGATGGTATTATTTAAAGTTAGGTTTGACGGTAAATAGGGTGGGTCATTAAAAGGCAATACTTCGACTTGTAAGCCTATAAATGCGTTTTTAATAATAGCATAGTTAATCTCATTTTGTCCACCTTCATTAATCCAAATTCTATCCCATTGCCCGGGTCTATCTTCATAAGCCATTTCTAGTCGATCTCCACGAAATATGACAGGTTCATCAATAGTTCCATTTACCTTCAGTTCACCTCCTCGGTAAACCCAAAGTCCGCCATTATTGTGAAAGTAGATTTTGGTGTTTTTTTCAATCGTTAACCGGTCAAGTGAGTCGACAACCACATAGCCATATATTACTATTGGAAGTGAGTCTGTCCAAGTGACATTAACCGGGGGAACTTGATCACTGCAAGGGCCGGTTAGACATGTATAGTCAGGTAAATTTCTGCTAAAGGTGGTAGGTGTATAGTATATGGCATTTTGCCCCCAAGCAACCAAGTCTACATTTTGAACATTTCCATTGGTTATAAACTCAATGTAATCACTAATGACAAAAGGATTTTGTTGATTGTTAGGGTCAACGGTTGCTTCAACAAAAATGTAAAGGCTATCATTGGGAGCAATTTCAATATTCTGATGGCTATGTCCTGGCTGTCCATCTACATTAATCCTAAAAGTAGAGTTGGTGCCACCATTCAATCGAATAGAACTAATCTTTATGGTTTCCTTGTAAGGATTATAAACTCTAAAATTTTGTGTTGTTGAACCTATGGTTGTAAAAACGGTATCAAAACTGATGGAATCCGTTGAGAAGTTTAATCGAGCAGAACTATCTGTAATAATTGATTCTTCTTTTCTACAAGCTTGGAATACAAGCAAAATTGACAAAATCAATATTGTTTTAGAAAGAATGCTTTTTATCACCATTTGTTCTTTAATCATGCTTCGTAATAAATTTCAATAAGTAACTAATAACTTTTAAGTATACTTAATATTTCTTTCTGTTGCGAAATAGTTTTGTCTTTTGCATACCATAGTTGCAAAGTTTTGACAAATTCGCTGTAATCACCCTTGGTTTTCTTGAATTCTAATACCTTATTTTGAGCTTCTTTAGGTCTTGGCCCCCAAGTGTCTAAAACTTCCATGGTATCAGGGTTTAAGAAGATAGCTTTAGGAATTGACCGGCCCCCGTTTGTCAGGAATTCATCCATTAACTCCAAGTGTTCATCTCTAAGTACTAGTTTCAATTCTATGTTTTTTGAGAGTCCTTCTATTACATGAAATAAAGGTAAATTTTGAGCAGCATCACCACACCAAGCTTCAGTTAACACAACAATTAAAAGCTTCGTATTTAAGTTTTCAAGGGTTTCTTTAAGTTCAGGCTCAAGTTGAATAGTCTTATTTAAACGACTCATTCTTTTGTAATTCAAATAAGTGTATTCCACCAATGATGCGCTCTGATCCGCTCCCGTTGTACCTTTGTTTTCTGTTAAATCAGTCATTAATTTCATATAGCTGTTATAGGTATATGAATTAGAAGTTATTGCATTTTCAATGATTGCTTTTAATGCGGGCATAAATAAGATGAATTGACATTAGAAATTACATTTGTAAAAGTAACCAAGTGATTAGCACAATTTGAAAAGAGAGTTAGTAAAAACAAAAGATGGATCACATTCTTTTTATGTTCCTGAGCTGGATGAGCATTATCATTCTAAACATGGCTCAATAGCTGAATCTAAGCACATATTTATTAATGCAGGATTAAAGGAAGCATTTCAGTTAAAGGATAGTATCGATTTACTTGAGATTGGTATGGGTACTGGACTAAATGTTTTTCTTACAGCAGTAGAGTTAAAGAGAATGGGGATGCAGAAGCGTGTTCAAATGACAAGTATTGAAGCTTACCCAATTTCTGAAGGTGAAGTAAAAGAGTTAAACTATGCTGATGAACTAGGGGAAGAAAGTCTTCTTTTTGAAAAAATTCACAACTTATCATGGAATGTAAAACAGAAGCTAACAGACAATTTTGATCTTTTAAAAGTACATGCTAAACTTGAAGACTATTCATTTCACAGTCAGTTTGATTTAGTATACTTTGATGCATTTGCTCCTGAAAAGCAAGCTGAATTGTGGGAGGAGGAAATATTTATGAAGCTATACAATCAAATGAGGCCCAATGGAATTCTAGTAACTTATTGTGTAAAAGGATTAATAAAAAGAAGGTTAAAATCCATTGGATTTGAAATTGAGAAATTAGCAGGTCCTCCAGGTAGAAAAAGAGAAATGTTAAGGGCAAGAAAATTAGTTTAGAGTTTGAAAGAAGAATATCAACAGCTGATCAACAATGCCAAGAGCAAAAGAAAGGAGATTAATAAGGTACTAAAGAAGCTTAAGCAACGCCCTCCAAAAAACTTAGATCAAATTTTTCAGCAACAACATGAAGAAGTTTTTGAAGAAATTGATTGTTTGGCATGTGCAAACTGCTGCAAAACCACTTCACCTATTTTTTATGATAAAGATGTGGAAAGAATGGCAAGTCATTTTAGAATGAAACCGGCAGAATTCTTTGAAAATTATTTAAGAATAGATGAAGATGGAGATCAAGTTTTGAAAAGTTCGCCTTGTCCTTTCTTACTTGAAGATAACAAGTGTATGGCTTATGAAAGTAGACCAAAGGCATGCCGAGAATATCCTCATACCAATCGAAAACGCATGTATCAAATTTTAGATTTAACCGCAAAAAATACTAGAATTTGCCCTGCTGTGGTTAAAGTCGTCGAACGTCTTCAAAACCATTACTGAGGTGGTTGTTAATCTATGAATCGATTCTATCCTTTTATAGATTATTTTGTGCTTTCTATGAATTCTTGCTTTAACAGCTTCAAAGTTTAACTGATATTGTGTTCAGATTAAATAGCTAGATTAAACTTAAAGATTACCGACAAATCAAAGCTAACTATGGAAACAAAAAAAGGCCTTTCGGGCCTTTTTTTTATTTAAAGTAGTCTCTCATTCTTCCAAAGAAACCTTTATCAGTAGATGTAGGCTGAGGTTCAAAGTTTTTTGAATCCCTTAATTTTTCAACCATACTCTTTTCTTCTTTACTCAAGTTTTGAGGCGTCCATACATTGATATTGACTAATTGGTCTCCGGTACGATAGCCGTTTATTTCGGGAATGCCTTTGTTTCTTAATCGTAACACTTTTCCACCTTGAGTACCAGGTTCTATTTTGATTTTAGCTTTCCCATTTACCGTTGGAACTGTTACTTCAGTACCTAATATCGCATCGGCAAATGAGATGTAGAGATCGTATAGAATATTATTTCCATCTCTTTTTAATTCAGGATGCTCTTCCTCTTCAATTAAAACAATTAAATCTCCAGGAACTCCATTTCTCGCTCCCATATTTCCTTTGCCACTTACTGAAAGCTGCATGCCATCTTCAACTCCTGCAGGAATTTTCAACTCAATTGTTTCATCGTCTTTAACAATTCCATCACCATGGCAAGTATTACACTTGTTGCTTATGGTTTTACCTTCACCCCCACATTTTGGACAAGTAGAAGCGGTTTGCATCTGTCCTAAGAAAGTATTGGTTACTCGAGTTACCTGACCAGTTCCATTACAGGTGTCACAAGTATCAAATCCACTATTTCCTTCAGCTCCTGAACCACTGCAGCTTTTACAACTTACATACTTCTTAACTTTTATTTTTTTCTCAACACCATTAACAATGTCCTTCAAGCTTAGTGAAACTTTAACTCGAATATTGCTTCCTCTATTAGCTCTGCGTCTTCCGCCACCGCCTTGTCCGCCGAACCCACCAAAACCTCCGAAGCCTGCACCGCCAAATATATCTCCAAATTGAGAGAAAATATCATCCATACTCATGCCGCCGCCAAAGCCACCTCCGCCTGCAGCGCCACCCATACCTGCATGGCCAAATTGATCGTAACGTGACTTCTTCTCAGGATTGCTCAAGATTTCATAAGCTTCTGCAGCTTCCTTAAATTTCTCTTCAGCTTCTTTGTTATCAGGATTCTTATCGGGGTGAAATTTTAAAGCAAGCTTTCGATAGGCTTTCTTTATTTCATTGGCCGTGGCCCCTTTGTCAACTCCTAATACTTCGTAATAATCTCTTTTTGCCATTTTGCTCTGCTTATTGTCCAACCACTACTTTAGCGTATCGAATCACTTTTTCTTTCAAGGTGTATCCTTTTTCTATCTCATCTACTACTTTGCCCTTCATGCTTTCTTCAGGTGCAGGAATTTGAGTAATTGCCTCGTGCAATTCACTATCAAACTCTTTTCCTACAGGTGATTCCATTGGTTCTGCTCCATGAGTTTTGAAAACACCCAATAATTTGTTGAATATGAGATCTACTCCTTCTTTTAAACTACCATAGTCTTCTGTTTCTTCCATTGACTTTTTGGCACGTTCAAAGTCATCCATAACAGGTAATAATGACTTAAAAATATCTTCACCTGCTGTTTTGTATAACTCTAGCTTTTCCTTTTGCGTTCTTCTTCTGAAATTGTCAAATTCAGAATATAACCTCAAATACTTATCGTTAAGCTCTTTTACTTCAATTTCCTTTTGCTCTAACTCTGACAATTCTTCTGTTGCTGATTCATTTTCAGTGCTTTCATCGGTAGCTTGAGTTGTATTTTGCTCTTCTTGCTCCTTTTGAACTTTCTTATCTTCTTCCTGCTCTTTCATAAAAAATCTTTTAAATCGATTCATGCTTTTCAATTCCTTTGCCAACTGAGCTTTATTGACAGATTGTCAGCTATTAACTAAACAATGGCGTGCGAAATTAAGGGTTTTGGTATTATAATTCAGATTCTTACACTATCTTCATTTTACATGCAACTCAGATTTTTTCCATTATCATGTTTTATTTTAAGCAAATAAGTTTGTAAGACATTTTAATAAATATAATTTCTCTGTATACTAAGGATAATATTTCTTTTTCTGTTAAAATAGATTTAGTAGAATCAAAATCAATTAACTTAGTTCTTTTAAGCGAATAAATTATGTATAGTTTTAATTCAAAATTTAGATTCATAAGGGGTAAGGTAGAGGTATTTTTAGCACTTTTTTTGCTGTTTAACACTCTAAGTATTGCTCAAACTGTTTATCATGTGAATTTTGTTGAGGATAATAGTATAAGAGCTATGATTCAAGCTGATGGTGTTTTATTTCATGATGTTCGAAACTCAACATCATCTTTTGAAGTACCAAAGAACAACCAAAGTCATGCAATATTTCACTCTTCATTATGCATCACTGCAGAAGATAGTGCAGGAAATCTATACGGTGCCGCTAGCTATTCGCAATCGGATTTTACAACAGGTCCTTTGAAAATTGGCTTAGGGACATCAACTACTTCGATACGATCAAGCTTCAATAACATTTGGGAACTTAGGGCCGGTGATGTATTTAGACATAGGTTAAGTTATAATGACCCTAATTACAGTATGCCAACTGCGATACGTAGATGGCCTGCTCATGGCGACACAACCAACGGTTATGATTTTTATTTAGCACCATTTGAAGATGTTAATGGCAATGGAATTTATGAGCCTGATTCAGGTGATTACCCTAAGATAAAAGGATCAAGGGCCTCGTATTTTATTTACAATGATGAAACCTCGCATACATTTACAGGTGGTAATTCAATGGGTCTGGAAAT
Source organism: uncultured Flavobacteriales bacterium (assembly GCA_964001305.1). GTDB lineage: Bacteria > Bacteroidota > Bacteroidia > Flavobacteriales_E > Vicingaceae > CAJXMH01. The sequence goes on along the minus strand of CAXFAI010000042.1, from coordinate 6,805 downwards.
TCATGCTATGGTCTACTGTGAACCTCATCCGAACAATGCACTGAACGAAACGATATTCGTAGATTATAAGGTTTATAATCGGTCGAATAGAGATTATTATAAATGCAGTATTGGCAGTTTTATTGACTTCGACCTTGGAAATCCACTAGATGATTATGTGCAAACTGATGTAAACCGTTCAATGGTATTTGCTAAAAACGGAGATAACTACGATGACTACGCTTTTGGTAATAATGGATATGGGGATTTATTAGGGGCTATTGGTTACATTGTATTAAAAGGGCCTACTATTGATAATGATGGTATAGACAATAGTTGTTCTAGTATTAGTGCTAGTTACATTCCAAATGGAACAGGATTTGGAGATGGTATTATAGATAATGAACGTTTTGGCGTGTCTAATTGCATGTCGATTAATTTATCAAACACTTATAGTTATGCCGGTGATTTTCAGAATGACCAAGAATTATATAATTACATGCGTAGTAGATGGAAAGACAATCGCCCTCAGACGTTTGGAGGTACTGGTTATCGAGCTTCTGGAGGCATGAACTCTAGAGTACCATATTTTGCTACCAGCGACTTTTACCGCTATTCAACCTATGGACAGTTTGCGACTTCAGTTTGGACTGAAAATAATATTAATGCATGGCCCAATGATCGGAAAGTTGTTGTTTCGTCAGGTGAGTTTACTTTTCCGAAAGGAAGTTTTCAAGAATTGTCATATGCTTTTGTATTTGCACGTGGTACTGTTCCATCAAGTGTACCCAGCAGTGTCGCAGAACTAAATGCAGCAGCAGATCAAATCACTAATTATTACCGTAGTGTAGAAGGAGTGTCTCAATGCAGTTCACTTGTTTCTGTTGCTGAAAATCATATAGTGAATTCGCAAATTAAGGTATATCCTAATCCAACCAAAGGAAATTTACACGTCGAAAATAATTCTGATTCCGAAGTTTTGGTAATAGAAATTTTTGATCTTAAAGGCAGACTTGTACTTCGGAAGAATATAACAGTAAATAGCAAGATAATTAGCCTTGATGAAGGCTTTGAGTCTGGATTATACTTTCTATTAGCATTAGAAGATGGAGAGATTAGACATCGACAGAAAATTATCTTAAATAGATAATATAATCTTTACAACCATTTACAAAAAAAGCCCGATGAGTTTTCATCGGGCTTTCAACTTAGTTTTTTTAAATTATTGCTTCTTCAAGTTGTTAAGCAACGCATTTAGTCCTGCACCACGAAGCGTATTTCCTTTTCCGACGATTATTCCGTTTCCATCAATTAAATAGGCTTGTGGTATGGAGCGTATTTTGTAGGTTTGAGCTCCTACGGCAGCCCAACCTTTTAAATCGCTGACATGGTATGGCCACATTAAGCCATCTTGCATAATTGCATTTTGCCAAGAGCCTTTGTTTTTATCTAAAGAATAAGAATAAACCGTGAATCCATTCCCATTTTCAAATTCTACTTCTTTATATTTCTTGTAGGTTCTTACCACATTAGGGTTTTCCTTTCTGCATGGACCACACCAAGATGCCCAGAAGTCAATCAAAACCATTTTACCTCTTAAGTCATATAACTCGATGGTTTTTCCATTTGGGTCAGTATAAACTAAATTGGGAGCTTGGTCTCCAATATTTAATCCAATTTTAGCTTCTTGAGCATTTGAAAAGTTCGTTAGTGAGAAAGTAAATAAAAGTCCAATTATTAGTTTTTTCATAGATATTATTTTTATACTCTTCGGATATCAGCACCTAGTGCATTTAATCGCTTATCAATATCTGAATACCCTCGATCAATTTGTTCAATGTTGTGAATAACACTTTTTCCTTTCGCTGAAAGTGCTGCAATTAGCAAAGAAACCCCTGCTCGAATATCAGGGGAAGTCATTTGTATGCCTTTTAATTTTGTTTTTCTTTCAAGTCCAATTACAGTTGCTCTATGCGGATCACATAAGATGATTTGCGCTCCCATATCAATCAGCTTGTCCACAAAGAAAAGTCTACTCTCAAACATTTTTTGATGTACCAAAACCGAACCTTTGGCTTGGGTTGCTACAACCAATATAATACTTAATAAGTCAGGTGTAAATCCTGGCCAAGGTGCATCAGAAATAGTCATAATTGAACCATCAATAAAGGTGTCAATTTCATAAAGTTCTTGTTCCGGAATAAACAAGTCATCTCCACGAAGTTCCATCTTGATACCCAGTTTGGCAAAAGTATCTGGTATAATACCTAAGTCGGGATAGGATACATTTTTGATGGTTATTTCAGATTGAGTCATGGCAGCAAGGCCAATGAAACTACCAATTTCAATCATGTCTGGTAGAATCCGATGTTCACACCCTTTTAGCGAATCAACACCTTCAATGCTAATTAAGTTAGAACCAATTCCACTAATTTTAGCTCCCATTCGATTCAACATTTTGCATAATTGTTGAATGTATGGTTCACAAGCTGCATAATAAATTTGAGTAGTTCCCTTTGCTAAAACAGCCGCCATTATGATGTTGGCGGTTCCTGTTACAGAAGCCTCATCTAAAAGCATGTATGTGCCTTGCAAATTCCCGGCTTCTACTTTATAGAATTTATTTTCTTGGTTATAAATGAACTTGGCACCTAATTTTTGAAAGCCTATGAAGTGAGTGTCAAGTCTTCTTCTTCCAATTTTATCACCACCTGGTCTTGGAATATAGCCTTTTCCGAATCGAGAAAGGAGGGGACCAAGTATCATAACCGAGCCTCTCAAACTTGAACCCTTCTTTTTGAACTCTTGTGTATTTAAATATTCAATGTCAATGTCGTCGGCTTGAAAGCTATATTCGTCTGCTGCAAGCTTTTCAACTTTTACACCAAGATCTCTGAGTAAGTCAATCAGTTTGTTGACATCAATAATGTCAGGAACATTTTTCATGATGACTTTTTCAGGGGTTAATAGTACTGCACAAAGTACTTGAAGCGCTTCATTTTTTGCTCCTTGTGGGGTAAGTTCACCGCTTAGCTTTTTCCCCCCATTAATCTCAAATGTTCCCATTTTTGTTTACTGGCTTTACTTTCTTTTTTTAAATGTTTTTCTTTTCCGCTTATTCATCGGCTTTTTCTTTTTGCCGTGAGCAGATCCATTAGCACTATTAATGTTACGACTGACAATATCTTTTGTAGCCGTAAGTTCTAAATTCTCTGAAACCTCAAGTTTGCCTCTAGAAACTTTTTTTAGGTCTACCAAAATTTGTTTATCGTCAACTGAACTTCTGCTCCAAGTCAAGTAGTGTTTTTTCATCAAGTTTGCAGTACGCTCTATCAATACTGTTTTCTCTTCGCCATCTTCCATTTCCATAATGGCAGTTACTAGTTTTTCAACTCCTCTTCCATAGTGCTTGTAACGAATGTTATTTTCAGGATAAGCCATTTTCTTGGGCTTAGATTGAAAGTGATCTTCTGTAGGCTTGGGATATGGAGAATCAACATCTAATTTAAACTCAGACATGAGAAACAAATGATCCCAAAGCTTATGCTTAAAATCTTGAACATTTTTTAAATGTGGGTTTAATTGACCCATCACATCAATGATGGCTAAGGCCATTTCATTTCTTTTATCGCGATCCTCTATCTTGGTTGCATGGTCTATTAATTTCTGAATATGTCTGCCATATTCAGGAATAATCATCTTTGACCTTTTCGTATTATATTCCATAAGTAAATTACTTGCTTGACAAGTTTATTTGTTTTTTAAGATTCTAAGTTTTGCAAACTTTAAAAGCAATTGTTTTTCTCCTAGGTTGTCAAAAATGATAGTTGCTTTTTTATTGGGCTCTTGTCCCTCAATTTTCGTCACTTTTCCTTTTCCAAATCGCAAATGCTCTACTCGCATTCCCTCTTCAACTTTGCCTGCTGCGGAAGCAAAAGAAGGATCAACTTCTCTTTTTGCATCATTGATATTCACCATTTTTTTATGTGGTGGAATTACTTTTTGTGGAGGGCTTGGTTTTGAGTCTTTCTTATTCATAGGTGAGCGTCCGTACTTTTTAGAATTGCTAATTACTGATCTTTGGTTTTTTGAGTTACTTTCAAAATATTGATTTCTATCGTTTTGAAATGGCTCTTCCGCTGAAGGAGCAACATAATCTAGGTACTTTTCATCTATTTCTTCTATAAATCTACTGGGTTCACAATATATTAAATTTCCCCATTTATACCTACTCGCTGAATAAGATAGACGAACTTCTTTTTCAGCACGTGTCAAAGCTACGTAAAATAGTCTTCTTTCTTCTTCTAAATCTGCTCTGCTGTTTAAAGACATCTGAGAAGGAAATAAGTTTTCTTCTAATCCAACTATAAAGACATAAGGGAATTCTAAGCCTTTTGCGGCATGAATAGTCATTAATACAACCTTATTATCATCTTGATCTTTATCATTATCTGCATCAGTCAGTAAAGCAATGTCTTGAAGAAAAATGGCTAAAGATTTTTCGTTTTCTGCATTTCCATCGGGACTGTCTGGTAATACAATGGCATCTTCTTCTTTGTCTTTATCTTCTACAAACTCCTTAACGCCATTCAATAATTCTTGAATGTTATCATACCTTGCTATACCTTCTGGTGTTTTATCGGTAAATAAGTCTTTGGATATGCCAGATGTTTTAGCAATTTCTTCCATTACTTGATAGGCGTTAGCCCGTTTAGAAAGAGCCTGAAAACTTTGTATCATCAACACAAACTGCTTGACTTTGCTCTTAGAGCCGGCATGAATTTCAAGGTTTGATAAACCATTGGTACTTATGACATCCCAAATACTAACATTTGAGTTATTGGCTTGAATACTAATTTTATCTAAGGTTGTTTTACCGATTCCTCTTGCAGGATAATTGATAATTCGTTTAAGCGCTTCATCATCTTTTGGATTAATCGCCATTCGACAATAAGCAAGTAAATCTTTAATCTCTTTTCTTTGATAGAAAGAAGTACCACCATAAATACGGTAAGGTATGTCTTTCTTTCGCAATGCCTCTTCCATGGCTCTAGACTGAGCATTGGTTCGGTATAATATGGCAAAGTCTTTATGAGCCGACTGTTGATTATGCTTGATTTCAATAATTGAGTTTGCAACTAAATTGCCTTCTTCATTATCAGTTAATGTGCGCTCTACTTTAATCCTCGGGCCTTCATCATTTGCAGTCCAAACTTCTTTTTCAAGTTGGTCTTTGTTTTTTTCAATAATCTGATTGGCAGCATTTACAATGTTCTTAGAAGAACGATAGTTCTGTTCCAATTTGAAAACTTTGCAATCAGGATAATCTCTTTGAAAATTTAATATATTCTGAATATTTGCGCCGCGAAATGCATAAATACTTTGTGCATCATCTCCAACTACACAGATATTCTCATTGATTGCCCCAAGCTTTTTAACAATTAGGTATTGTGCAAAGTTGGTGTCTTGATACTCATCAACCAATACATACTTAAAGCGATGCTGATACTTATACAATACATCTGGAAAATCACGAAGTAAGATATTGGTTTTAAACAGCAAGTCATCAAAATCCATAGCTCCAGCTTTGAAACAACGTTGTTCATAAATGGTATATATTTCACCTATCTTAGGTTTTACCATTTGCCTATCTTCAGCTTGAATATTTGTGTTATTATTGTATGCTGCTGCTGAAAGTAGGTTGTTTTTTGCTGAGGAAATCCGATTTAAAACCAAGCCAGTTTTATAAACCTTATCATCTAGTCCTAATTCTTTAATGATGGATTTAAGGAGACTTTTTGCATCTTGCGTATCGTAAATGGTAAAGTTAGAAGGGTAGTGGAGTTTCTCTGCTTCTGCTCTTAATATTCGAGCAAAAACTGAGTGAAAAGTGCCCATCCACAAATTCTTAGCTTCATTATGACTGCTAATTTTACCAATTCGCTCTTTCATTTCTCGAGCTGCTTTATTGGTAAACGTAAGTGCTAAAATATTAAAAGGATCTACCCCTTTATGCATCAAATGTGCAATCCTAAAAGTTAATACTCTAGTTTTTCCTGATCCTGCTCCTGCAATTACCATAGAAGGTCCTTCTGTATGAACTACAGCTTCCTTTTGTGCAGGATTTAATCCATCTAAATAAGTCATTTTGCAAAATTAGCAAAGAATAAAGAGGTATAGTTGGGTGTTTATAAGTCTTCTATATGGATTTTTAGTAGGAATTATTGTTTAATTGTTCACTTTACTTAATCGTCAATTTATTATAAGGTTAATATTGCCCAATATTCACAACCTAAAAAAGCTCTTATATGTTAGAAATGGCAGGCAAAAGCGAAATATTGAATAAATGATTAAAAAAAAGCGAATTAAGTCGCGATTTAAAATAAAAATTCTTGTACATTTGCGTCCCCAAATTTTGGGGTAAATTATTTATTGATATATATAAACGCTTATGCCAACTATACAGCAACTTGTAAGAAAGGGTAGAAAGAAGTTAGAGAAGAAGAGTAAATCTGCGGCTTTGGATTCATGTCCACAGCGTAGAGGAGTGTGTGTGAGAGTATACACAACTACACCAAAGAAGCCAAACTCTGCTATGAGAAAAGTAGCAAGGGTTCGATTAACGAATCAAAAAGAGGTGAATGCTTATATACCTGGAGAGGGTCATAATTTGCAAGAGCACTCTATTGTTTTGGTAAGAGGTGGTAGAGTTAAAGATTTGCCAGGTGTAAGGTATCATATTCTAAGGGGAAATTTGGATACACAGGGCGTTGCAAATAGAAAAAAAAGAAGATCGTTATACGGAACTAAAAAAGGTAAATAATGT
>CAXFAI010000041.1:0-25640 GCA_964001305.1 uncultured Flavobacteriales bacterium | reverse complement strand
GCTCCTCCTCTTGGGCTCGAACCAAGGACCCTCTGATTAACAGTCAGATGCTCTAACCAACTGAGCTAAGGAGGAATGTTTCTTTTTCAAGAATAGGGGTGCAATATTACCGTAAAGTTTTGAATTAAACAATATCTTTGCAAAAATTAATTCTTTCGAAAATCACGCTGAATATAGAAATATAACCTCACCATTGTGCAGAATTATTCGCACTAGCAAAATCTAAAATAATCATGAGTAAAAAGTATAATGTGTATGGCATTGGAAATGCCCTAGTTGATATTGTAACAGAAGTTAATGATCAGTTTTTGAGCGATCATAAAATTGAAAAAGGTTTAATGACTTTGGTTGATGAAGAAAGTCAAACTAGAATTTCTAAAGCCATAAACATGAGCGAAAGCAATATGCAATGTGGTGGTTCTGTTGCCAACTCCGTAATTGCTGTTGCCCAATTTGGTGGTACTTCTTACTATTCTTGTAAGGTTGCAAATGATGAACTTGGACAATTTTACCGCAAAGACCTAAAAGACAATGGGGTTGACACCAGCTTAGATGAGCACGAACTAGAAGAAGGAATTACTGGAAAGTGTCTGGTTATGACCACAGCTGATGCTTCTAGAACAATGAATACTTATTTAGGAATCACTGCGGATTATTCAAGGAAACAAATAACAGAACATGCCTTAAAAGACAGTGAATACTTGTACATCGAGGGTTATTTGGTGACTTCAGAAAATGGACAAGATGCCATGAAATATGCGAAACAATTGGCTGAAGAAAATGGAGTAAAAGTGGCGCTTACTTTTTCTGACCCATCTATGGTGAAGTATTTTAGAGAACCAATGCAAGAAGTTGTTGGCGCGAGTGTTGATTTACTTTTTTGTAACGAAGAAGAGGCTATGCTTTATACTGGCAAAGACAATTTACATGATGCTAGAGAGGCATTGAAAAAAGATGCAAAACGATTTGTAATCACACAAGGTGCAAATGGTGCGATGATTTATGATGGAGATACTTTTATTGACATTGAACCTTACAAAGTTGAAGCTATAGATACTAATGGGGCAGGAGATTTATTTGCCGGAGCATTTTTAGCAGGTATTACCAATGGTAGAAGTTATGCAGATGCTGGAAAACTTGCTTCTTTAGCTTCCTCAAAAGTGGTTACCCAATTTGGACCAAGATTAGAATGGCACCAAGCAAAAGACATTTTGCATAAAGTGTAATTTAATTCATTTATTCTTAAAAAGGCGATTCATACGAATTGCCTTTTTTTATCTTTGCCAAAAATTAAATCATGAGCTTACTTACCGTTGGCACCATTGCTTTTGATGCCTTAGAAACTCCTTTTGGAAAAACTGGAAAAATTCTAGGTGGATCAGCAACTTACAGTTGCTTGGCTGCAAGAAATTTTGTAAACGATTTAAATGTAGTTTCTGTTGTTGGCGAAGACTTTCCAGAGGAATACATTGAATTATTGGAACAACATGGCATTAACTTGAATGGCTTACAAGTTAAAAAAGGAGAAAAGACATTTTTCTGGTCTGGTAAGTACCATCATGATATGAATTCAAGAGACACTCTTGAGACTCAACTCAATGTATTGGAGCATTTTGATCCAATTATTCCGAACGAATATCAAAATTGCGATTATTTAATGTTGAGTTGCTTGCCTCCTGCCATTCAACGAAAAGTCATTGAACGTTTATATCACCGACCGAAGTTAATTGTGATGGACACCTTCAATTTATGGATTGAGACCATGAGAGAGGAAATGGACAAAACACTTCAGTTGGTTGATGTACTTTCCATAAATGATGAAGAAGCTCGTATGCTTTCTGGCGAATACTCTTTGGTAAAAGCTGCCCAAAAGATTTTACAAATGGGCCCTAAGTTCTTAATCATTAAAAAGGGAGAACACGGTGCACTTTTATTTCATGAAAATGAAGTGTTTTTTGCACCTGCCCTACCTTTAGAAGAAGTATTTGACCCAACAGGTGCTGGTGACACTTTTGCCGGCGGTTTTATTGGCTACCTAGCATCTACCGATGACATTTCATATAACAATATGAAAAGAGCATTAATTCATGGAAGTACTTTGGCTTCCTTTTGTGTTGAAAAATTTGGAACAGAGCGTCTCGCTCATTTAACAGAAGAAGAAATAGACCAACGATTGAAGCAATTTATCGACTTGGTCCAATTTGATATTATTTTAGAAGAGAGCTGGTAACAATTGAAAATCCCGCACTTGCGGGATTTTTTTATGCTTTTAACTGAATGATACGATCTCCAGAATCATTAAATGGCCCTGGAACTAAGTTACCTTCTTGATCGATGAGCTGAATTCGAAAAGTATGCTCTCCCATGCTTAAGCCCTCTACAAAATATGCTTGCCAGCTATCAAGCACAAACTCCTCATCATCTATCAAAACACGCACTTGATAATTGTCTGCTTGTAAATTGGCATTAACCAAATAAAAATCGAGCAATATTCGCTTAGTATCATCTCCAACATACTCTCCTTTTGGTCTGCTATAAAAAAGGTGTGGTGCACTTTCATCAAAAGCGCCTGCATTTTCGCCAAGAGCTATATTTTTAAGTACAAAAGCATTCTTATGCTTAATGCTTTCATGATAGGAACGAGACAAAAAAGCCAACACCACATTATTCCCCTCTAATAAGGTCGACTCTATATTTGGCTCATAATGGGCTTCGTATGGAGCATTGTTTAGTACGAAGTGAATATGCTGACCCTTTTCTGAGTTGGCACAATGCCCTTGATGTGCATTAGTTTGCGCCTTTAGTTCATAATTAGAGACTCCAAATTCGAACCGATACAAAGACTCATCATTTGAATCAACTGTGTAATTCGCCAACTCCAATTTTGCATCTTCAAATTGTTCAACTTCACCAATGGAATAGATTTTTATTCCATTTTTCTCAAGCATTATTTCTTCAACGGTTTCTAAGTGTGCTTCATGATCCGATTGGTCATGAATGTCATCTTTAGATTCTACTGATTGCTTTGGTGCATTATTTTGACATGCTATAAAAGAGAGTAAACTTAGACTTGCAATTAATCGAGTTGTTTTCATTTTATGAAATAAAAAAGCCGCTTCTTTCGAAGCGGCTAATGAAACAAATTATATTATTCAACAGTAATTTCAATGGTTGTAGAAAGCTGCTCTCCATAACTTCTGTGGTAACCATCTGCAAATTGCATCGTTAATGTATGCTTACCGGCACTAAGCTCAACTTCTGTTTCTGTTTGACCTTTTCCATAGTGGATGTTCACTGAATCAGCAGGAACAACAGTTCCCGTTGGTAAATAAGAGCCATCTATAATAATATGATGATGTCCTTTACCTGCATGAACTTCACCAGCCGGCTCAACTTCCATGCCTTCCACACCAAACTCTAATTTCACCGGAGAGCTAACCGTTTGTCCATTTTCTAAGTTCTTAAAAAACACTTTTGCTTCTGCTGGAACTGCAGGCACATCTGAACTAGAAGTTGTTTCATCTTCCATGGCAGAATGGTCATGAGCTTGAGCATCATCCCCATGATCGTGATGTTCCATGCCTTCTGCATGTTCCTTATTTTCTTTCTTTTCGGTAGCTGAACCACATGCAAATGCAAGTGAAATCAACATGATTGTACTTAGGGTGTAAATTCTTTTCATTTCTAATTTAGGTTTATTCAAATTCAATTAATACTTGGTTTTTTTCAACTGCTTCTCCTTCACTTACCGCTATACTTTTAATCTTGACATCTTCAGGCGACTTTAACACATTTTCCATTTTCATAGCTTCCAAAACAATGAGTGGTTCATCTTTAGCTACTTCTTGACCAACTTCTACCGCTGTTGATAAAACTAAACCAGGCATAGGGGCCTTCAGTTCTGTTACAACATTAGAGGCTAAATTGTCCATTCCTAATTGATGCAAAAGCAAATCGAAACGGTCTTCCACCTCTAATTGGTAGGTATTGTTATTGATTCGGATTTCAAATGATTTATTTGAATAATCAGCCTTAATTACCTCTGCAGAAAATGATTGATGCTTGTGAATAATATGAAAGTTTCTACTATCCAACACTTTAATATCTAAATCTTTTGTTTCTCCATTGGAAACAAACTGCCCCTCTTTGGATTGATTAATCTCAAAAGAAGTCCCTTGATTAACATTTACTTTTAATGTGCTCATAATAAACAAAGATACACTTATCACGCATTCTACAAAGGATGAATGGTTTGCTATTCCTATGTTTTTATCTGAGTTTTGCTATGCTTAAAATACCCATATGAAAAATTCAATTTTTGCCCTTGTTTTTATTACTTCACTTGCGTTTTTTAATGCTTGTAAACCAAGTAGTGAAATTTATGAAATTGACGAAATGGTGACCTTAGACACCATTGATATTAAACCTCAGTCGCCAAAAACGTATCAAGCTGCTGAAACGCGTGTTAATGATTTATTGCACACCAAACTAGAGGTTTCATTTGATTGGGATAGCACCTTTTTGTATGGAAAAGCTTATTTAACGGTAAAACCTTATTTCTACCCTGTTGATAGTTTAATACTAGATGCCAAGGGTTTTCAAATTCATGAAGTGGCCTTATTAAACAAACTTGGTGAAAAAAGCCCTTTGAAATACAACTATGATAGTAGTTTCATTCATATCGCTCTTGATAAAACTTACCAAAGAAATGATACTTATCGCGTATTTATCAATTATACCGCCATGCCTAACAAGCTAGAAGAAAGTGGCAGTGCAGCAATTACTTCTGAAAAAGGCTTATACTTTATAAATCCAGATGGAAAAGAACCCAACAAACCAAAGCAAATTTGGACGCAAGGTGAAACTGAATCTAGTTCCTGCTGGTTTCCCACTATTGATTCTCCAAATGAAAAAACGACACAAGAAATTTACATAACTGTTGATTCAAATTATGTGACCCTTTCGAATGGGGCTCTCATTTTTCAAACAGAAAATGAGGACGGAAGTAGAACCGACTATTGGAAACAAGATTTGCCTCATGCCCCATATTTATTTATGATGGCGGTTGGCGAGTTTGCCGTTGTAAAAGATGAATGGAAGGGTAAAGATGTTCATTATTATGTAGAACCTAAGTATGAACCATTTGCAAAAGACATCTATCCGCACACTCCTGAAATGCTTGGATTTTTCTCAGAAAAATTAGGTTATGAATATCCGTGGGACAAGTACCATCAAGTGGTTGTAAGAGATTACGTTTCAGGAGCTATGGAAAATACTGGAGCCGTCATTTTTGGTGATTTCGTACAAGGTGATGACCGCTTTTTAATTGATAATTCAGGAGAAGATATTGTAGCACACGAAATGTTTCACCATTGGTTTGGCGATTTAGTTACTTGCGAGTCATGGGCTAATTTACCATTGAATGAAGCATTTGCCACTTACGGTGAGTATTTGTGGCTAGAGCATAAGTATGGATCAGACCAAGCAGATTATCATGGGATGAATGACTTAAACATTTACTTGCAGAGCTCCAAAACAGGCCGAAAAGAACTTATTCGATTCTACTATGAAGAACGCATGGATATGTTTGATGCTCACTCTTATCACAAAGGCGGCAGAGTTCTACACATGCTTAGAAATCAGATTGGAGACGATGCCTTTTTTGCGGCCTTGGAATTGTACTTAAAAGACAATGCCTTTCAAGCAGCAGAAATACATCACTTAAGATTGGCTTTTGAAGAAGTGACAGGCGAAGATTTGAATTGGTTTTTCAATCAGTGGTTTTTACAAGCGGGACACCCAGAAATTGAAGTATCGCAACAATATATTGATTCAACAAAAACCTTGGAAGTTAAAATTATACAGTCACAAGAAGGAGAAAATGTACCATCAGTTTTTGAACTATATAGTAATCTAGAAATTGTGAATCATTCTGGCAAAGTTGAAATCCTTCCCATTCATATAACTCAAAGAGAACAACAATTTAATTTTTCTATGGAACAGCAACCGCTTTTAGTAAACTTTGATGCCAATAAAAGTTTAGTTGCTAAAATCAATCAAAAGTTTGACGAAAATGAAGCCATTGTGCTTTATGAAAAAGGTAAAAACTTTGTTGACCGATATGAAGCGATAAAAGCATTGAAGAAAGAGAAAGACTCTATTTCTTTGAACGTGATTGAATCCGCTTTAAATGACCCATTTTGGAAGATCAGAGAGGAAGCTTTGGAGAGCTCGAAAAACTTAATTAAAGCACGAAAAGAGCTACTTCTTGATAAATTGAAAAGTCTTGCCCTTGAAGATGAAAAATCAGCGGTGCGCTCAGAAGCATTTTACCGCATAAGTAAGCACTACAAAGAAGATGTTGAAATTGACTTTTTCAAAAAAGGATTGACTGACAAATCTTACCGAGTGGTTTCAACTGCTTTAGATGCCCTTTATGAAAAAGATGCTAAAGCAGGAATTGAAGCTGCAGAAAAGATGGAAAAAGAAGATAACAGCGGTATCAAAATAGCCATTGCAGGTATTTATGCAGAAGATGGTAGTAAGTCCCATCATCCCTTCTTTCAAAATGCTATTGGCGAATTAAGTGGCTTTAACCTTTATCCCTTTTTAGCTACTTATGGCGAATACATCAATAAACAAAGTGATGAAACCATTGCTTCTGCCATTCCAACATTTGAAAAAATTGGAAAAGGAGATGACCCTTGGTATGTTAGAATGAATGCCATTAATGCCTTGGTGAGCTTGTATACCAAGTATCAAGACCAAGTTTCTGATTTAACCAATGCTCTTGATAGTGAGTCAGCCCAATCTGATCCAAGCAAAATAAATGCTCAATTGGCTAATGCTGAAAAAATGCAAGAGGCATTAAAAGCAGCTTTGTTGAATATTAGAAAAGATGAAGAAAATGTCAATTTGGAACGAATTATAGATGGAGCTTTGAATTAAAATAAGCTTTCATCTTTAGATTGATTCTCAAAACCTTCATCAACCAATAAGTTAGTAGAGGTAGCTGCCTTAACGGCTAGTTGGTCGCAGCGTTCGTTCCATTGGTTTCCAGCATGTCCTTTTACCCATTCAAAACGGACTTTGTGTTTGGAGTAAATGACTAGAAAGCGCTTCCATAAATCCACGTTTTTTTTCTTGGCAAACCCTTTTTTCTGCCAATTAAAAACCCATCCTTTTTCAACTGAGTCAACGACATATTTAGAATCTGAGAATATTAAAACCTCAGATTTCTCTTTTTTTAAGGCTTCCAAACCTACAATTACAGCTAATAGTTCCATGCGGTTGTTGGTCGTTTTACGGTAACCCTGCGAAAGCTCTTTCTGGTACTTTCCAGAAAGCAAAACCACCCCATAACCACCAGGCCCCGGATTCCCCTTTGCCGCACCATCTGTAAAAATTGTTATTTCCGCCAAATCTTAAATTTTGGGAACTAAAGTAAGAAGAAGCCATAAACTGGCACAAATAGAAGACTATTTAGAATCCCAAATTGGTTCTAAAAAGCTTTACTGCAATGGCTAATAATACAATGCCAAATACTTTCCTTAAAACAGCTATTCCGCCTGAGCCAAGCACTCGTTCAATAACCTTGGAAGATTTTAATACTGCATAAACCACAATGATATTAGCAATAATTGCCACAATAATATTTTGTACTTCATATTCTGCACGCATGGCTAGCAAAGAAGTCATGGTACCTGCACCAGCAATTAATGGAAAAGCAATGGGTACAATTGAGGCTGTTTCAGGAATATCATCCTTATATAGTTTTATTCCCAAAATCATTTCCAAGGCTAGAAAAAACAATACAAAAGAACCGGCAATCGCAAAGCTATTCACATCAATCCCAATCAGGTTGAGTATTGACTCTCCAACAAACAAGAATAAAATCATTAAAACCAAGGCTACAATTGAAGCCTTTTCTGATTTTATATGCCCTACTTTTTGTCTTAAGTCAATGATAATGGGCACAGAACCAATGATATCTATCACGGCAAACAAAACCATACCTGCGGTAAATATTTCTCTAAAGTTGAACTGCATTTTATTGACCCTTAAAAATTTGAGGGCGCAAAAGTAGTGAGAAAAAAGACTTTGAGATGCTACTTTTTTGGTAAATAAATGTTAAGGATTTAACTTCTCTTTTCGAAGCACCTTTTGGTGGTACTTTTTTAGTTTACCGTCTAAGTTTAAGACACACTCATGCATTGACATTGGAGAAAAAAGCATTAATGGAAAGTAGAAAATTTTATTGGCTTTGTTTTCTTCAATGGCTTTAAACAAGGCCCTTGAATAATATGGAAATGGACGTGTTAGTTGATTAAAATACCGGTCTTTGATTACCAAAGCCATAAAAGTATTTCCACCTCCACCGTAAAACACAGGAACTTGAACCATAGCAAAGTGCCCAGTTTGAACCCATTGATAATGTGAAAAGTACTTGGCGGTATCTTCTTCTAACAAACTCAGTTCAGCAGTAAAAACATGCTTTTTATTTCTGATAAAAATGGAGCTATCTTCTTGCAAACTATCGTTTAAAAAGATGCCTTCTAGTTTTCCATTTCTCACTTTCGAAGAATGGTGGCTTTTAAAAAATTGAATCTCACTGAAAGAGTAAGCACTTTTAAAGGCCCTCATCAATTCCAAGTTCTCACTTCGTTGCTTGGCCTCTACCAATTTAGCTTCTTGAATCAGACCTCTTTTTTTCATGGCTTCTATTTTCAAGTCTGAAGTTTTCAACCTAACCAACAAGACCCCATCTCGCAGCTGTTTAATTTGTTTGGCGCTAACTCTTTTACGCAAACGCCTTTCACTTTCCTTCTTCTCTTTTCTATTTCCAATTCGATAGGAAACTCCTACTTGAAAATTGCTATGAATATTGGTAAATACTGGCAATGAAAAATGACTAAAAAGATTCCAGTGGTCTACCACTTTAAATTCAAACCCAAGCAATAAGTTCACACTTGGTTTTGCCGCTTTAAAAGCTTCGGTATTTACTCTTGTTCTTTCCGAGGAACTGCCCCCTATATATTGAATACTGCTATTTACAGGCCAATCAAAGTTTAAGCCTGCATCCAAATAAAGGTCATCAATTTTGTATTGTTGAGCGACTACAAAGTCAAACCCAATTTGTTGATAAGAGGCAGAAGAATTAATTCTAGAAGCCTTCATGGCAAACATACCTGCTGTTTTTAATCCCCATTTGGGCGAAAACACATAAGTTCCTTGTCCCCCAACAAATGGCCTAACTGTTGGACTCAGTTCCAATTTACTTCTTTGTAACTTACTGTAATTAAACCCACTATTAACCGCCCAAGCAAACTTCTTGGGTTGCCAAGCATCTATTTGTGAAAATAAACTTTGCACCATCAATGCAAAAAACAGAGATGTGATAATTTTCTTAGACAAACTGTTTGTTTTGTTTAAAGATACTTTTTACAGTGCAAATGTTGCATCTGTTCCCGTATAAACAAAAGCAATTAAGAAAAGGGTTAATCGAAATCTTCTAACAACTCAAAATCAAGTTGCTTTTTAGAAAGGTCTGCTTTCAATACGCGAATGGTCAATTCATCCCCAATACGATAAACCTTGCCAGTTCTTTTTCCTTCCAAGGCAAAATTCTCTTTATTGAATTGATAAAAGTCATCTCCAAGATTTTTCATTCGAATCAAGCCTTCACAATGCGAACCTTCCAATTCAACAAACAAACCGAAATCACTCACGCCTGAAACCACTCCTCCAAAGACTTCTCCCTCTTTGCCTTGCATAAATTTGACTTGCATAAATTTAATTGAAGCTCTTTCAGCATCTGTGGCCAATTTTTCGCGCTCAGAACAATGTTTACACTCTTCTTCCAAGGCCTCTTGATTTGCTGCTTTTCCTCCATCTAAATAATGCTGAAGCAAACGATGAACCATCACATCAGGATATCTTCGAATGGGTGAAGTAAAATGGGAATAAAACCGAAAACCAAGTCCGTAATGACCCACATTTTCAGTTGAGTACTCTGCCTTTGCCATAGTTCGAATGGCCAACTGTGAGATTAATTGCTCTTCTGCTTTACCATCAATATCTCTCATTAAGCGATTCAAAGTATTTGATATCCCTTTTGGCGATGTGGTGTCAATTCGGTAGCCAAATTTCTTAATGAAGTTGCTAAAAGTTTGTAATTTCTCAGGGTCTGGATTATCGTGAATTCGATAAACAAAAGGCTTTGCTTTTTGCTTGGCTCCAATAAAAGTAGCTACTCTTTTATTAGCCAATAGCATGAATTCTTCAATAAGCTTGTTGGCATCTTTTTGCTCCTTAATAAAAACTCCAAGCGGCTCTCCTTTCTCATCCAATTGAAATTTAACTTCTAAGGAATGAAAATCAATGGCTCCTTTTTTGAAACGGTCATTCCGTAATTGCTTTGCCAATCCATCTAACACTAGAATTTCCTCCTTCAAATCTCCTTCTTTCCCTTCTATTATTTCTTGGGCTTCTTCATAAGTAAATCTTCGTTGAGAGTGAATGACCGTTCTTCCAAACCACTCGTTAACTATAGAAGTATCTTCTTTTAATTCAAAGACTGCAGAAAAACAATATTTATCCTCGTTTGGTCGCAAAGAGCAAGCCACATTGGAAAGAACTTCAGGAAGCATGGGAACTACCCGATCAACCAAATATACTGAAGTAGCTCTTTCGTAAGCTTCTTTATCAAGCAAGCTTCCCTCCTTTAAATAATGACTTACATCGGCTATATGAATACCTACCTCCCAGTTTCCATTGGGTAACTTTTGCAGCGAAAGTGCATCATCAAAATCTTTGGCGTCTACAGGATCAATGGTAAAAGTGGTCACCTTCCGCATATCCCTGCGCTTTTTCACTTCCGTTTCTTTAATTCGTACATCAATGTTTTCTGCTTCTTCTTGAATGTGCTTTGGAAATTGCGCAGGCAATCCATACTCAGCAAGTATAGCGTGCATTTCAGTTTCATTTTCACCAGGTGCCCCTAAAACTTGAATAATTTCTCCAAATGGAGATTCGGCATCAGAAGGCCAATCTGTCATTTTTGCGATAGCTTTATCGCCTTGGTTTGCCCCATTTAATTTACTCAAAGGAATAAATAAATCAACAGGCATACGTTTGCTATCAGGTACAAGAAAGGCGTATTTCAGCGACTTTTCAATAGTTCCTACAAATTGAGTTTGAGCACGCTTAAGGACTTTAATAACTCTTCCGATTGGCTTACCACTTCGCTTTACTTTAATCAAACTAAGCTCAACTTCATCTCCATGCAAAGCATTGGCTAAGTCTTTTTCTCCTACAAAAACATCATCTGGAAATCCTTCAACAGTTATATAAGCACTTCCGGTTTGTGTCATATCTACCTTCCCAATTAAAACTTGCAGGTTAGCTGAACTGGCTTCTAACTTAAAATTACCGGGCCTATCTTCAATTAAATGACCTTTATCAGTTAACTCATAGAGTATCTTATTTATCAATTTTCGCTTTGAAGTTTGTTTTACATTTAACCGCTTTGCTACCTGCTTATAGTTCATAGCTTGGGTAGGGTCTTTTCTAAAAACTTCTAAAACGTGATGATTCAAGGAGCTTAGTGGTAAAGAGGATTTCTTTTTTCTTGACATATTAAGCTTCTAATTGATTTTTAAGATGATAACAGCTCATAGTATACAAAGCTAATTAATCCCTCATGATCCCATTTGGCAATTTTTCAACAATGCCGAGCGTTTATATATAGAATCCTTAAATCATACTATTATGAAACGCAATCCATCTCAAAAAGAAAAAGTTCTTTCTTACACAAATCGTATGCTTATTGGCTTAAGTGTTAGCCTAGCATTTGTATTCATGGCTTTTGAATACACCTCTGTTAAAACCAATAAGACATTTGCATATAAGCATGAAGTGAAAATTGTAGATGAACTGGAACTTCCTCCTTTTCGAATTGAAAAGAAAAAACTTACACCGCCTAAACCAAAGATCAATACTGATCAAATGAAAATAGTGGATGAGTTGAAACCGAAAGAAATCATTGAAGTAGAACCGATCAAACCGAAAGAAGTAAAAAGTACTTCGACTATAGATATCGACCCCGACTTGTATTTTCCGAAGGAAAAAGTAGTGGAAGAAAATCATCCCAGATCCTCGGTAGAAGTTTTTCCACACACCGATAACTGCAAGGGGCTTGAAGGGGATGCGCTAAAAGAATGCAGTATGCAAGACCTAGTTAACTTGATAAAAAAAGAGTTTAAAACACCTGGAATTCTTAAAGAAATTGGCGGTAGACAAGGAGCTTTAATGAGTTTTATTATCAATCAAAACGGTGAAGTAGAAGAAATTAATGTAGTTCAAGAAACCCATTCAAGTATGGGAAAAGCAGCCGCCAATGCTATTAAAAAGCTACCAACTATGACACCACCTAGTCATCATGGCAAGAAGGTAAAATTGATTATTGAAGTACCTATAGTTGTAAATCTAAGAAACTAAGGTTGATATATAATTTTTTGTTGCAAGCGCTCTCCATCTGTGGTTAGCGCTTGTATGATATAAGTTCCTTTTGCCAGCTTGCTTGATAGGTCTATTTCAACTACTGTAGCGCGATAGCTTAACGGTTCATAGTAAACCACTTTCCCTTGCAAATTATAAATTCGAACACTTTCTAAATTGGAGTTAGAAACAATGGTAATTAATCCATCAGTTGGGTTTGGATAAGTCAATAAAGAAGTTTTAGCCTTTGACTTATTCTCAGTTAAAGCGGTTATACAATTTGAATAGACAAAATCTGCTGCAAGCGAATCAACTGCCTTTTGAAATTTTGCTGCCTTTTCAAGCACATTTGTAAGCTCTTCAATGTTATCTAAGTAATTGGTATTTGAAGAATCTAAACCAACACCTATTACCAAGTCAATTACTTTTCTGTCGCCAGGCTTAAATTCATAAGGCGGAATATTTGCAAGATATGATTTAGGAAAATAAGCGTTGTTAATTCCACCTGAAACTGGATTAACTTCAGACCATTCACTTACTTTCCTTGGGTCTCCTGGAAATAAGTGATTAACAATATTTGTGGAATTTGTATTATAGCCATAATAGCCATAAGTAATTGGAGTTCCATCACTCCAATTAGCATTTAAGGTATTAATATAACCCTCGAATAGCACAGGCTTTCCAATTCGAAATAATGGAGTATTCAACCCTGAAAACCCAATAAATGAATGTAAGTTTTCATTCAATATTTTTAAGCCAGATGCAGGAATGATAGTATCATAATTTAACGCATTGTTTGTGCTCGGAGAACCACCTCTATCATCTTCCAATCCATTGTATGCGTATGCAATATTTGAAGATGGTATACATCCAACAAAATCATTATTGTCTTTTCCAATATCCGGGTTTTGAAACAAACCGGACTTCATTTGATATGTTTGATTGGATCGATTTACTAAAGTATATCTTAAAAAAACGCTTTTATCTAAAAACTCAACACCTGGCTGATTAAATGTGTAAGCCATTAAGTGAATCTCCATATCAAAGTTTGTTGAGCCAGTTCCCGTTATCGGCTGCTCACTATCATTATAAATGATATAAAGCGCTTCATCTCCAAGGAAAAAAGGCACATCTCCATTTTCCGGGTCATAACATCCATTATTATTTCGATCCGTAAAAGGAGCCATTTCTTCATACTCACCAAGCTCTGTTAATCCTTTTGCAGGCCATTCAGCAATACTCTTAGGAATTTGATAACCTGAGGTATGATAATTTTTCAAGTGATCATTTACATCGGCCCTGTTTATTTTAAAAATATTCTTTCTTACTAATTGATGATTATCATTGATGCTTCCTTCAATAAAGTCTCCAAAATCGCTCCCATGTACTGCAAGAATTGTATCTCCTAAATCAGATACACCATAACTCCAAATTGTTGAAGATTTGAAAACATGTTTTCCGCTCCCGTTCGGAAACTCAAGACCTAATCCGTTTCCGTTGGACTCAATAGCATTATGCATTGCTAACCCATTATAGCTAAATGAAGCTTTCAAACTTTGTGTTTCCAGACTTTCAACTACCGGAAATGGAATCAAGCTATCATTTGAAAGAGCAAATCCATTCAATGATCCAATGTAAACTTTTCCATTTCTTGCTTGAATTTGATTGACACTTAGAGAAGGCAATCCCGCCCGATAATAATTAAGTTGATTCTGGGTTTGTTGATATAATCCCCCAGCTAGATTAAATGCATTTCCATTGGAAAATGCGTACCAAATATCACCCTGAGTATCAACATCAAAAAACTTTAATTGACTTGGATCAATTGGCTCATTTGGAAAAGTGACTTGCTTAAGTGTAAAGACGGAATCAATAAATATGGCACCATTATTAGTAGATGTAATTCCAATTCGTCCATTACTTAATGATATGAACTTTGGATCACGAAGCACCTTACCAAAAGACGTGTCTGTTAAATTGGTCCAAGTTGAGCCATCATAAACTTCAGTTGTTTGAGCATTTAGGGTATTTACAACTATCCAATTATTAACATTGGCATAAATACTATCTCCACCATTTATGGCAATGCTGTATGTCTTCTTGGTTGACAAAGTATCAACCATACCATCCATATTAATTCGTTGAACCCCATCCAAAGAACTAATTATAAGTTCACCTTTTGAGTTTACTTCCATATCATTCACCACTTCTGGAAACAAGCCATTGTTGCTATTGAAATTTACCATATTGGAGTTTACCATTCTACTGATTCCACTATCAGTTGCTAACCAAATAGTGTCTTTCCAGTTAGCTATTAAATTGACTTTAGAAGTAGGTAACAAAGTATTTGTTGAATCAAAACTGAGAACTTGTTCATTCTTAATAATCGAGAATCCCTTTGGTGTTGCCAAATAAATCGCATCTTCACCAATACTTATTTCAGTGATTGCACTGTCAATTAAACCATTAGATTGACGATAAATTTTCCAGTAATCCTGTGAAAAACCAGTTTGCACAAAGAACAAACAAACGGCAAAAAAGGATATTATTTTTCGCATAAGTAATTAGCTTTAAGTAGCAATATTAATGAAATGACCGTTGTCTAATTTAGTTAATTTTAAATCATGATAGCAAGCTTAGAATTAGACAACAAAGAAGTTAAAATAGATTTATGTCAAGGTATTGACATTTCAATGCCCATCCGTGCAAGTAAAAAAAATCCAACTGCTTGGTATGTTGATCCACCGCAAATTGAAGCGGTTAGAACTGATCAATTTATTGGCTCGGTAAAAGAAGGTGGAAGCGTCAATTTTCGCAATATATTTTTCAATCCACATGGACATGGCACGCATACAGAATGCGTTGGACATATATCAGAAGAAATCTATTCGATTAACAAATTACTTACTAAATTCTTTTACTGGGCTGAGCTCATTTCTGTAAAACCTATTACAAAAGCGAATGGTGATTTAGTGATTACTAAAGAGCTTTTAGGTTCAACTCTGCATACTAATTCAAAGGAAACTAAAGCTTTGGTGATTAGAACCATTCCAAATGAAGAAGATAAACTAGAAATGCAGTATTCAAATACCAATCCTGCTTATTTGGATAAAGAGGCGATGCAGTACATTGTAGACTTAGGCATTGATCATCTTTTAATTGATTTACCTTCCGTTGACCGAGAAGTTGATGGTGGAGAATTGGCAGCTCATCATATTTTTTGGAACTTCCCTTCCAAAACCCAATTTCACAAGACGATTACCGAAATGGTTTATATTTCTAGTACAATACCTGATGGCACTTACCTTTTAAATTTGCAAATTGCACCCTTTGAAAATGATGCCTCCCCATCTAAACCTATACTATACAAACCACTCAAAAATTAACAAGCAATACATTGGGAACAAACAATAATCTCAAAGCACTTTTATTACTTCACTTCATTGTTCTCATATTTGGTTTTACCGGAATATTAGGTAAACTTATAAGCATAAACTCACAACCACTAGTTTGGTATCGAATGCTTATTGCTTCAGTTTGCTTGGCCATTTATCTCAAAATTAGAGCCAAGAGCTTTAAAATAAAACGGGCAGGCTTTATTCAAACCACCTTAACAGGGGTTGTTATTGCAGCGCATTGGGTTACCTTTTTTGAATCCATTAAACAATCAAATGTATCAATTGCTTTAGCAGCTTTATCCACCGCCTCTATGTTTACTGCCATTTTAGAACCACTATTCTTTAAACGAAAATTTCAACCCTATGAAATACTATTAGGCTTACTCATTATTATGGGATTATACTTTATTTTTCAATTTGAAACAGAAAATTCAATTGGAATAGTAATAGGTATTATTTCTGCATTTCTCGCATCACTTTTTACGGTAATTAATGGAACGCTAATTAAAAAGTACGACTCAAGTCGGATTTCTTTTTATGAACTTAGTGGAGGAACTGTAGCCCTTACAATTTACTTATTACTTTCTGAGCATCCTTTTCCCAACTTTCAACTTTCAATACAAGATACTAGTTGGATTTTGCTACTAGCCATTTTTGCAACTGCCTTTGCTTTTGTAGCTTCAGTCGAAGTAATGAAAGAACTAAGTCCTTTTACGGTAAGTCTTAGCATAAATCTTGAGCCGATTTATGGAATTATTTTAGCCTATTTTATTTTCGGTGATGAAGAAAAAATGTCATTAGGCTTTTACTTGGGTGCTTCTTGCATTATCAGCTCCCTTTTTATAAATAGTTATTTAAAAAAAAGACTTAAGCGCAAGGCCTCTATGAAGTCACATACATAGGTCATTCGGGAGTTGCTCTTTGTATATTTGCAGACCTTAAAATAGTTACAGAATGAGTGATAATATTTCTCCTAAAAGAAAACTAATAACCGCTGCCTTACCTTATGCAAATGGGCCAATTCACATTGGGCATTTAGCAGGAGCCTATTTACCTGCTGACATTTATGCGAGATACCTTAGATTAATTGGAGAAAACCCACTTTTTGTATGTGGCTCAGATGAACATGGTGCAGCTATTACTTTGCGAGCAAAAAAAGAAGGTAAGCAGCCTAAAGAAATTGTTGATCACTACCATGAACTTAATAAAAGTGCATTCCATGATTTTGGAATCTCATTTGATATTTTTCATAGAACTACTGATCCTTTACACCATGAAACGGCTCAAGACTTTTTTCAGACCTTAAATGACAAAGGGGTTTTTGAAAAAGAAGAAAAAGAACAGTTTTTTGATGAAGAATACCAACAGTTTTTAGCAGACCGATATATCACAGGCACCTGCCCTAAATGTGGTAATGAAAGTGCCTACGGAGACCAATGTGAAAAATGTGGTACATCTTTAAACCCTACTGATCTAATTAACCCAGTTTCTACTTTAAGTAGCAAAAGCCCCATATTGAAAAAAACGACACATTGGTTTTTACCCATGCAAAATCATGAAAAATGGTTGAAAGAATGGATAGAAGATGGGACAATAGATGGAATAAAGCACCATGACCCAAAAAGCTGGCGTAAACAAGTTATTGGTCAGTGTAAGTCTTGGATTGACGGTGGCTTACAAGCGCGCGCTATGACGAGAGACCTGGATTGGGGAGTCAAAGTTCCTGCAGAAAATGCGGAAGGAAAAGTACTTTACGTATGGTTAGATGCCCCCATAGGATACATTTCTGCTACCAAAGCATGGGCTGCTAAAAACAACCAAGATTGGAAAAGTTATTGGCAAGATGAGCAATCTGAAATTGTACATTTTATCGGAAAAGATAACATTGTATTCCACTGTATCATTTTCCCAATTATTTTAAAAGCACATGGAAATTATAATTTGCCTGTAAATGTGCCAGCCAATGAGTTTTTAAATTTAGAAGGCCAAAAACTTTCTACTTCTAGAAATTGGGCCGTTTGGTTGCATGAATACTTAGCAGATTTTCCAGAAAAGCAAGATGTTTTACGTTACGTTTTATGTTCAATTGCACCTGAAACAAAAGACAGCGAATTTACTTGGGATGACTTTCAAACTCGCAACAATTCAGAGTTAGTAGCTATTTATGGAAATTTTATCAATAGAGCATTGGTACTTACCCACAAATATTACAATGGTTTAGCTCCAAAAGTAGAATTGGCTGATTCTGATTATAGTGAAGTTCAGGAAAAATTAAATGAATTCACTTTAAATTGTAAGTCCTATTTAAGTCAATACCGATTTAGAGATGCCTTAAATGAAGCCATGTCTGTAGCCCGACTTGGAAATAAGTTTTTAGCAGACACGGAACCATGGAAATTGATAAAGACAAATCCAGAGGAGGTTGAAAAAATCATGTACTTGAGCCTTCAAATTGCTGCAAATTGTGCTTTAGTTTTTGAACCCTTTCTTCCCAATAGTTCGAAAAAATTAGCTTCTATGTTAAATCTTAATACAAGCAGTTGGGAGAATTTAGGAAGCAGTAAACTCATTCCAAAAAATCATCAGATTAACAAAGCAGAACACTTATTCCAAAAAATTGAAGACCAGGAGATTGACGCACAAAAAGAAAAATTGAGTAAACAAGCTAATCAAAACGATTTGGAATACGAAGCTGTAAAAGAAAACATTCAATTTGATGACTTTACAAAACTTGACTTACGGTTGGGGACTGTTTTAGAAGCAGAAAAAGTAAAGAAAAGCAACAAACTTCTTAAGCTAGAAGTTGATTTAGGTTTTGAAAGAAGAACCATTCTTTCCGGAATTGCAAAACATTACTCAACGGAAGAAATTATAGGAAAACAAGTGGTAGTAGTAGCAAACTTGGCACCACGAAAAATGATGGGCTTTGAGTCTCAGGGTATGGTACTAATGGCTGAAAATAGCGAAGGCCAATTAAGCATTATTCAAACTGATGTAAACTTCCAGAATGGGAGTTGCATCGCCTAGCAAAATTGTATAGCTGAATAAATATAACTATCATTATCCGATGAAAAAAGTAGTACCAATACTTAGTCTACTTTGCTTGACATTTCTCTCGGAAATGGCTTTCTGCCAAACTTGTGAGGAATTTGAAGCCAATCTAAGGTATGAAGCCATACTACCAAGATGCAATAAAGCAGATGGAGAAATAATCATTAACAATGCATTTGGAGGAATTCCTCCTTACCTCTACCAACTTGATACGACAAGAACATCTATCGGAGCCTTTTTTGATCTTGATACAGGAATATATTCTATACAAGTAACTGATGCTAGAGGCTGTAAAGACACTGTTGACATTGCCTTGGAATTTGAAGCTGCTGAAGATATCATTAATCCCTACAATGCTTTTACTCCAAATGGTGATGGTTTAAACGACACCTGGGTAATTCCTGGAATTACTCGTTTTCAAAATGCAGAAGTTGTTGTATTCAACCGATGGGGGCAACAAGTGTATGTTAATTCCTTTTATGACAACTTGGATGGATGGGATGGAACTACCAATGGCTCTAAATTAGCTCCAGCTACTTATTTTTATGTAATTACAGTTGTAAACGATTGTAGAGAATCTAGCATAGCGGGCAGTGTTGCCATTATGAAATGAAAAAGCGATTTACCCTCTTCTGTTTACTTGTTTTAAGCGTATTTATTCATGCTCAACAACTACCAATTACTACAAACTATCTTTTAAACCGGTTTGCAATCAATCCAGCAATCGCAGGTATTAAACCATGCAGTGAAACAAATCTTGGACATAGAAATCAATGGACAGGTATTGAAAATGCTCCAGAAACTTTCTATGCAGCCTATAATAGTAGGTGGAACAGAAAGGATAAATATCCAGATGAATTAATAGGTTATGGAATTAATATCGTAAATGACAAAGTAGGTTTTGTAGATCGAACTTACATAAGACTGGCCTATTCTTATCATATTAAACTTTGGAAAGCTTATCGATTAAGTTTTGGAATATATGCAGGTATTCAACAGTATTCCTTTAGTTACAATTCAGTCAATATTCCTAATAAAGGAATTGACCCTGCAGTAAAAGATGAAACAGAAACTTCTTTAATTACGCCTGAAGTGAGTCCTGGAATTTTTATGTATAATAAAAACTTCTTTTTAGGCTTGAGTTCATTTCAAATATTTCCTACAAGAATGTATAAAATTGGAACAAATGATCAAAGACTGAGTGCTCACTATTATTTTATGGGAGGTTATCGTTTAAGGGGTCAGTTCCTACATTATATACCTTCATTTTTATTGAGTTTTTCACCTTATGCTCCACCTACGGCAGATATCTCACTAACAATGGACTACAAAAGCTGGATTTCCATAGCAGCTGGAAGTAAATATTTAAATTCAGCCTATGCAATAATCAATTTCAAAATAGCCCCACCTTTAACTTTAGGTTATGTTTATGAATATGGGTTAAACGAAATTAATCGACTTGCTCCCAACACCCACGAATTTACGTTAAGCTTTGCCACATGTTATACTGAGAAAACTGAACCCAAATTTTTCTGCCCTGCCTATCAGTAAAGGCAACTATTCTCAAAAATCCAGCGTCTTAAACGTGAAAATTTGCTAAAAAGCATTAAGCTATTTCTTTATATTTGTTAATTGATACCTAATAGATTATTAACCGATTAGGATATTTTATGCTCTAATCTAATCAAGACCGAATGAAAGCAGTCTACCGCTTACTTTTTCTATTCGCTTTACTTGCCTTTAGCTTTAATATGCAAGCAGCAGTCACTGGAATTTCAGTAACTGTAAAAAATCCAGATTGTGCCTTAGAGTCAACAGGATATGTAGTCTTTGATTCATTTACTACCATAGGAGCCACTGGGCCGAATTACAATTTTAGATTTAATTCCCCCCCTCCAACACCAAGGATTTCTATAAATGTAGGGGACACAATTTTCAATCTTCCCGCTGGCTCTTATTTTATTGACATTGTAGACAATGGAATTTATTACCGCGAAAATATAACTATTGTAGACCCCCCTTTGCTATCAACCTTTTTGTTCCCAACAGACCCATCATGCTTTGGAGTATGCGATGGAACTATTCAAGCATTTGGTTTTGGAGGAAACCCTCCATATACATTCCAATTTAATGACCCTTTAGCACAATCTGGAATTAATCCAAACAATTTTACGGCTGTTGGATTGTGCGATGGAACATACAGAGTTACCATTACAGACGCCAATGGATGTTCATTTACAGATATCGACTCTGTAAAACAAAATCCACAAGTTGTGCCGAATGTAACTGCTGAAGGCGTTTTGTGTAATGGAGAAAGTAATGGCAAAGCTTGGGTAACTCCTACCGGAGGCACAGGCAACTACACGAATTTTCAATGGCAAGCAAATGCAAGCTCAACAGATACCGCATTTAACTATTCGGCAGGAACTTATTCGGTTACAGTAACAGATAGCGATGGATGTGATGGAATTGAAAGTTTTACCATCATTGATCCTCCTTTATTAAACATTAACTCAAACAAAAGTGATCCTTTCTGTTTTGGAGAGAACAATGGAAGTATTAATACAACAACCGCAGGCGGTACGCTTCCATACACTTATTTATGGAATGATGGTGTAACTGATGAAGATCGATTAAATAATACAGGAGCAGGAAGTTACACAGTAACCGTTACAGACGGAAATGGTTGTACTGCAACAACTTCTGAAACATTAATTGAACCCACTGACATTACAATAGACTCAACGGTTGTTAATGTGAGTTGTAATGGATTTAGTGATGGAGAAATTTCTTTGACAGTAAGTGGAGGAATACCCGGAGCACTCACTTTTGACTGGACAGGTGGTAGAACAGGTAATCCCATAACAAATCTATCTGCAGGTAAATATTTTGTTACCGTAACTAATGTTGTTGGTTGTACTAAAGTAGATTCAGCTGTAGTTTCAGAGCCCACATTATTACAAGTAAGCTCAACTTTTCAAGATCCAAGTTGCGTAAATGGAACAGATGGGTCTATTGACTTAACAGTTTCTGGTGGAACTTTGGATTATACATTTACCTGGAGTGATAGCGGACCAACAACTGAAGATAGAAGTGGATTAGGTAGAGGAACCTACACCGTAACTGTAGAAGATGCGAATGGTTGTTTTGTGGTAGAATCTAATACTTTAAATGATCCTCCGCCAATATTGCCAAATGTAACAACAACTGATGTATTATGTAGAGGAGACAACACAGGTTCTGCTACCGCAAACCCTACCGGAGGATCAGGGGTATATGTCAATTATGCATGGTCTTCTAGCGGAAATACCACACCCACTGAAAATGGTCTTGGAGTAGGAGTTTATACAGTAGTTGTAACAGATGATGAAGGATGTACTGGTTCAGCAACATTCTCAATTTCAGAACCTGCAACATCTATTTCTGTTAATGTCACCAATACAAGTGATGTTTTTTGCTTTGGAGATAATACAGGCTTTGCCACAGCTTTAGCAAGTGGAGGTACTGAAAACAACACCTATGATTACCTATGGGATGACCCACTAGCGCAAACAACAGCAACTGCTGTTAATTTAGTTCAAGGAACTTATACTGTAACTGCAACCGATGATAATGGATGTACTGCCACCGCCATTGCCGTGATAAATGCTCCAGCTGAAATTGTTATTGACTTGGATAGCACAGATTTAAGTTGTAATGGAGGAATAGATGGTTCAATTACAGCAACCATAAGTGGTGGAAACCCAGGTTATGGATTTGCATGGTCAGATGGCACTACCGGAACTACCAATAACTCCACAATATTAACAGGCTTATCTAGTGCAATGTATTACATAACTATTACCGATAATACATTTTGTACAAAAGTGGATTCTATTTTTGTAAATGAGCCAACTGCAATTCAGATTAGTTCAATAGACACGGATCCTTTGTGTAATGGAGAGCCAACAGGTGCTATAGATTTATCAGTTACTGGTGGCACGCCAGGTTTAGGATATACATATCGATGGATGCCTGGTGGTGGACAAATTGAAGATACTACTAACTTGTTAGCCGGAACATATACAGTTACTGTTGAAGATGCAAATGGATGTACGGAAACATACACAACTACTTTACAAGACCCTTCATTATTAACAATTACAATTGACTCTTCAAGAAATGTAAGTTGTAATGGTAGAAATGATGGTTTTGCAAGAGCTCTTGCCAGTGGTGGTGCAGGAAGCTACACTTATGATTGGGATAACATTTCAGGAATATCTAATAATAGAAGAAATCCCGACTTAATTGCTGGCACATATAATGTAATAGTAACAGATAACAATGGTTGCACCGCAGCAACATCAATTACCATTACAGAACCAAATGAATTAGAGGTAAACTTAGCTATTGTTGATGCTAGCTGTCAAGGGTTAAGTGACGGTAGTGCAACTGCAAGTGCCATCGGAGGAACTGGACCATTTACTTTTAATTGGTCTACTAGTGTTTCTGGAACTTCTATAAGTAATCTAGCTGGGGGCACATATTCTGTAACTGTTATTGATGCCAATGGTTGTAGAGATGATTCTACATTTATGGTGGGTCAGCCAAATGCTCTAGATTTAACTCCAAGTGGAACTGATTTAATCTGTTTTAATGATAATTCTGGAACTGCTACGGTTGCTGTCATAGGGGGAACACTCCCCTATACTTTCCGCTGGGATGACCCCCTTGCTCAAACAAGTCAAACAGCCACAAACCTTGCTGCTGGGACTTATAATGTTACCGTCTCCGATGCGAACAATTGTTCTGCTGATACCTTTTTAACCATTACAGAACCGACTTTGTTATCAGTTTCTATTACTGCTTTTACTGACCCAACTTGTAATGGGATTAATGACGGCTCTGTAACTGCTTTAGCAAGTGGAGGTACTGTTGCCGTAGATTACAACTATGCATGGGATGACCCTTTAAATCAAACTACGGCCACCGCAAGTAATTTAGGAGGTGGTGTTTATACAGTAACGGTAATAGATGATAATGGTTGCACAGCAACTGCAAGTCAAACGCTCACTCCGCCATCAGCAGTGGTAATTTCAGTTGATACGGTTGTAGATGTTTTATGTAAAGGAGATGCTACGGGCGCTATAAATATTAGCATAGCAGGAGGAAATCCTGCATATACTTATACATGGGATGATGGCAACCCTAATGAGGATAGAACAGGATTAATTGCAGGTAACTATAGCGTAACTGTTGAAGACCAAAATGGTTGTCAAGATAGCAGAAGCTTTACAGTAAATGAACCATTATTGGATTTAACTATACAACTTGATAGCAGTAGAAGTTTAGATTGTTTTGGCGATGGTGATGGATTTATTGCCATTTCTGTAACTGGAGGAACTCCGGGTTATAGCTATGATTGGGATAATAGTGCAAACACTCAAGATCTTTTTAATATTTCAGGAGGAACTTATGAAGTAACTGTTACAGATACTAATAACTGTATTGCTATTCAAAGTTTTACCATAAATGAGCCAACAGCCTTAGGAATTAATGTAGATGCCACTTCAGATGCAGGTTGTATTGGAACCAATGATGGATCTGCAACAATTAGCGGAACAGGTGGAACACCAAACTACACGTTTAATTGGTCTAATGGAGGTAACGGAACCACACAATCAAATTTAGGTGCAGGCACTTACTTAATAACTATTACTGATGATAATGGTTGTACAGCTATCGATAGTGTTACCATAAATCAGCCAAGTGACTTCCAAATTACATTGGTAAATCAAACAAATGTTAGTTGTAATGGAGACAGTGATGGTAGTATTAGTATAAGTGTAACAGGCGGCACATCTCCGTATACTTTTGATTGGGGAACTTCAACAAATATTGGAACAAATTCAACACTAAATAACCTTTCTGCTAATACCTACTCCGTTTCTATTGAAGATGCCAATGGCTGCGACACTATTGCGAATTTTACAATAACTCAACCCTCTATATTAAATGCTAGTTTATCAGTAACTGATGAACAATGTGCCGGAGACAATGATGGTGAAATAACTGCAACTGTTACAGGTGGTACAAGCCCTTATACCTACACATGGAGTAATGGAGGACCAGATAATCCTACAATTTCAAATTTAGGACCAGGTCCATACTCTGTACTTGTCACCGATAACAATGGCTGTACAGTAAATGCAAGCGGTTTTATAAGACCTGCAACACCGATTTTATTAACTGCCGCAGGAGTTCCAGCTGATTGTAACGGTGAAGCTAGCGGTGGATTAGGTGCTATAGCAATAGGCGGAGCTGGAAACTTTACATACAATTGGTCTGATGGTGGTTTTGGTGCGGTAAGAAACAATGTTTTAGCAGGCACATACATTGTAACAGTAACTGATGATAATGGTTGCACGGAAACTGCTAATGCTGTTGTTACAGAACCTGATACTTTGAAACCAGGAATTTCAACAACAGATGCTAGCTGCGGAGGTATTGCTGATGGTAGTGCTACTGTTACCCCAACTGGAGGAACTCCCGATTTTGACATCAGCTGGTCAACAGGATTAAACGAAACTGATGTTCTTACTTCAACGATTAATAATCTATCAGGCGGAACCTATTTTGTTACTATTACAGATGATAATGGTTGTGACACAATACACCAATTTGACATTATAGAAAATCATTTAAATTTAGTTT
>CAXFAI010000040.1:0-80916 GCA_964001305.1 uncultured Flavobacteriales bacterium | reverse complement strand
CTTCGGTAAAACTTTTAGAAAATGTAATTGAAGAAATTGACTTGGTTTGCATGATGTCGGTTAACCCCGGTTTTGGCGGACAAAGCTTTATTGAGAAAACCTATGATAAAGTAAGGCGATTAAAGGAAATGATTGTAGCAAGCAATTCTAATTGTAAAATTGAAATTGATGGTGGAGTAAATGCAGAAACAGCCCCCCGACTTATAGAAGCAGGCGCAGACATTTTAGTAGCAGGAAGTTTTGTTTTTAATTCTGCGAACCCCATACAAACCATTGCCGATTTAAAAAAGGCATAGACTCTTAATTAAATGGAGTAAATAGACCATTTCGGTCTTTTCAGATATAACCCATAAAAATGCCCTCAATGATTGAGGGCATTTTTTTATATGCTCAATTTCACTATTTTAGAGGGCGGAAAGCCGAAGCCGATGGAAAACATTTTTAAACGTTTAATAACTAAGTATAAGTGTTTATTGTTGTTTAAAAATGGATGGTGGGATTTATTTACTTGTTGTGCGGCATACCGAAAAAGCCAACGCTCGGTCAAGCACATTTGGTTTTTGCCGACACGCAAACCCAACGCTGAAAAACCAAAAGAGCTTGTCCTTTCCCAATCCACGACAAGACAATGAATAATTACACTGAAAAATAGTGAACTTTTGCTATATTTGACACCGAATAAACAAAACTTAGGTTTCAAATGAACCGAATAAAAGAAGTTTTAAAGGACAAAGGAATTTCGCAGACTTGGCTTGCCAAACAAACAGGGAAAAGTTACAACACGATTAACGAATATGCTCGTAACGTGAGACAACCTAGTTTGGAAGACTTGTTCCGAATTGCGGAAATTTTATCTATTGACGTAAAAGAATTATTAAAAAGTCAGAATCAACTGAAATGAGTAGAAAAATAAAATATTCTAAAATAAGAGAATTCTTAAATGTTGAGAATATGAATGGTGAAGCCGAAGATATTGCCTACTTCACCCATTTTCTACAAAATAACTCTGATACTAGTACTTATCAAAAACGTGCTAATAATTATTATCAAATAATAAATGAGAATGAATTAATAGCTAAAGAACCTGATGTTCAATATCTCTTGCCTTTAAATTGGGATATTAATTTTCCAAGTCCTGAAAACCCTACATTTAAGTTTATTGATTTGTTCGCAGGAATCGGTGGTTTTAGATTAGGTGCACAACAAAATAATGGTAAATGTGTCTTTAGCTCTGAATGGGATAAGTTTGCTCAACAAACTTATGAATACAATTTTGGTGAAGTTCCATTTGGAGACATTACAAAAATTGATACTCAACTAATTCCTGAACACGATATTCTTTTTGCTGGATTTCCTTGCCAACCATTTAGTTATTCTGGAAGAAATGAGGGCTTCAAAGATAAAACCAGAGGAACATTATTCTTTGATATTCTAAGAATCCTAGAGCATAAAAAACCTAAAATGTTCCTTTTGGAGAATGTCAAAGGTCTAAAATCTCATAACAAAGGGAAGACTTTAGCAACAATTGAAGAATCATTAAAAAAGTTAGGTTATAATATTCAGTGGAAAATTTTAAAAAGCACTGATTTTGGTTTGCCTCAAATGAGAGAAAGATGGTATTGCGTTGGTTCTTTAGAATATTTTGATTTTAAGTTTCCAACAAAAACTAAAACTGACGTAACTTTGAAAAGCATAATTGACCCAACTGAAAATTCAGAAAAGTTGCGTCTTACCGACTTTGAATTAAGTCGTATTCAACATCATTTCAAAAATGTCTCTGACGAATACCAACGTGTTGAACATGATTCATCTAAATATGAACCGAACACAAAAAAAGGAAGACACGGAATTTACTCTTTCCAGAAAAAAGATGGTTCTTTACGTTTTCACGTAGGAGACCACGCTAAAACACAAATTCAAGAAGCTTTCTACTCTACTTTAGAAAGTTACGCACCAACAATTATAGCTAATCGTGTACCAAAACTTTGGGACATTGAGCGTAAATTATCTATCCTTGAAGCTCAAAGACTTCAGGGATTTCCAGATAAATTTGATTTTCCTGTTTCAGATAATCAGGCATATAAACAACTAGGGAATAGTGTTTCGGTTCCAGTTGTTGAATTAATTATTAAAGAAATGATAAAACATCTATGAGCAAAATAAATAAAGAAACTGTTCTAAATGCTATTTACGGGCTAAAAGAAACAAGCAATAACAAACTATGGGGTTTAATTTCGCTTTTTATTGCTACAGAAAACAAGCAGGAGATAAAAGGAAACCTTACATATTCAACCAAATCAGATGTTCTATCGGAACTCCTACAAGACCTATTTTATTTTGGCACAAATAACAAAAGTTTCAATTCTGACAACCAACTATTTTTCAGGTTATCAAAAAATTGGGAATCTGGAATTTTAGATTATGTCTCTGATAATAAACCTAAAATTATTGATGCAGCAATCTTTTACTACAAAAATAAAGATTTCAATCAGCCTATAGAAAACAAAACTATTGTTCAAGATTTTATCAATGACTTAAATATCCCAAAAAACGTTCTTCAAAATATATTTGATTTATCATTTACGGATAATGAAATTGATTTAAGCGCAGATTATTCAAAAGAACAAATCTTAGAAGATTTTAAAGCTAAATATTTTTTAAATAATCAAAATGACACACTTTCCTTTGATAGTCCTTTTACCGTAACTAGTCACCCAAGTGAGTTTAAAAGAGCCCCATTTATTCAAACATTATACTCAGGTTCTAAAATTCAAGAACTAATATTACTTACAGATTTTGATTTAGACGAGTTTTATCCAAAAAATGATATTTCAACTGAACAAATAAAACTAAGATCTACTAATAAAATTTTCTACGGTGCACCTGGGACAGGCAAATCGCATAAAGTAAACGAAATAATAAGAGGAAAAGAAGTTCGCACTGAAAGAGTAACTTTTCATCCTGAGTATGATTATTCATCTTTTGTAGGTGGTTATAAGCCTGCTATGGATGGCGATAATATTAAATACGAGTTTGTGCCACAAGCTTTCACAAATATTTATGTGAATGCGTGGAATGACCTTGAAAATGATTATTTCTTAGTGATTGAAGAAATAAACAGAGGAAATTGTGCTGAAATATTTGGCGATATATTCCAGCTATTAGACAGGTCAAATAACTACAAAATAACCCCTTCTAAAGAGTTGAAAGAATATCTTAAAACAAAATTAAGTGGCAATGAAAATATTGATGAAAGTAAGCTTCTATTGCCACCAAATCTAAACATTCTGGCAACAATGAATACTTCTGACCAGTCGCTTTTCCCAATGGATAGTGCTTTTAAAAGACGATGGGATTGGGAGTATATTCCTATAAATTATGAATCATCAGAAAGTAATAATTCTGCCAAATTTAAGGTACAACTTACAGATTCAGAATATTTTTCTTGGTTAGACTTTATTGAGTCAGTTAATACTATGATAAAGTCAAATGACAATTTGGGTATGGACAAATGCTTGGGTAACTATTTTATTAAGCCCAAATCAGAAACTATAGATTTAGAAACCTTTGTGAACAAAGCCATCTTCTATTTGTGGAATGATGTTTTTAAGGATGAAATCGAAGAGGAAAACATTTTTAAAGACGGAACAACATATGAAGACTTTTTTCCGATTCATTCAAATGGTCTAAACAAAGTGAATGAGATTTTAGAAATCTTAAAAGTTGACTTAAAAGCTTCATAAAGATGAAGGTTCTAATAGAGGGAGAAAAATATAATCTAGAAGAACTTAAAGACATTTTTGATGACCCGAAATTTTATCATCAAGAAGGTCAAGAAGCTACTATTCTCTCAGTTGGATATTATCACTCATACGAAAAGGGAGAATTAATTTATATGCTTCCAAAAGTTTTTATGGCAGACAGTGAAAACACTGTCTTTGGGCTCAGTAAAAACAAACTCTATTCTTTAGATACCAGTGAAACTTTTAAACATAAATCAGAATACAATTGGATAAGACAAATTTCGGTTTATTTCTATAATAGTTTATTGGAGTTTAAGAGAAGAAATAAACATTCAGCTATTGTCCAAAGTTCATTATCCGCTACTTTAAGCACCAATTTAAAAGACAAAGAGTATTCTTATTTAGATTTGCTTTTAAGCTTTGTGAATTTTTACAAAAAGAATAAAAATCAGATTCTTTTTAAACACATTGAATATAAATCACAGCAAGTTAAAAATCCAAATTGGGAAAAGACAATTAGAAAATCTGTTCCTCTTTTAACGCAAGATAAACAGCCCATTTATAACATATACCGCAATAAAAAGAAAGTCCTAAATAGCGAAGAAGAACTATTAATTTACTTCTTTTCAATACTCAATCATTTTAATAATGAACATAATCTATTCCTAACGATTGACAAATCTTATACACTAATAAAAGGTAGAAAATTTGAGCTTTTACAAAAAAATGGTTTATCCAAACTGCGAAAAATAAAATATAGGTACTTTAATGACACATTAAGAAAAATGTATCATTTGTGTGAAATATATTTTTCTCAAACAGATACAAGTAGCATCAAAAAAAAGAAAGAAGAATTTATTTCTGTAAACAATTATAATCTTGTTTTTGAAGATATGATTGATAAGCTTTTTTCAGACCCAATAATTGAGAAAAAGACGGAAGATGGAACAACTTTAAAACATTTAAAATACAATGATGATGGAAAAATAATCGACCATATTTTCGATTATCAATCGTTATTAGATACTAGCGATATTTTTTACATTGGAGACTCGAAGTATTACAAATCGAACAACACCGCTGGTAAAGTATCTAAATACAAACAATTTACATATGCTAAAAATGTGATTCAGTATAATATTGACCTACTGAATGAAACTGGGAACTATTACACAGAGAATTTAAGGTATAGGGATAGAATCACAGAAGGTTATAACATTACCCCAAACTTCTTCATTTACGGCTATATAAACAACTATAAAAACTTTGAATCAAGTGAACTTGATGAAAAAGGAAATATTGTAAAATCATTCCATTTTGCCGACCGCTTATTTGACAGAGATACTCTTTTTGTACATCAATATAAAATCAATTTTCTATTTGTTTTGAAAGCATATTCTCAGTTTGGAAATATGACCTTTGAAAAATTTAGAAGAGAAACTAAAAACAAGTTTAGAAATAACTTTATTGAATTCTTTTCAAATAAGAAATCCGAGTTTGACTTTTATGAATATGAAAAACAAGATTTTGAAAACTTTGTCGAAAAGAACTTTAGAAAAATAAACGGTAAAACATTCATCACCAAAGAGGAAAAATTGATTTTGGCTAAACATAAAGAAGATGAAAGTTTAAACGAAATTCTAGCTGAATTTAAGGAATATAAATTGCAATAGCCAACCCAAGTTCAAGCACATTGCAATCCTCGTTCCTGCGGTTGCAAAGAGCTTTCACGCCAACGCTGAAAGGCAACCGAAAAAAAAGCACGATGCCCCAACAAAAGCTATACGTAATGCGGGCAAAAGTACTAGCCGGAAAGTAAGTGCCTCAATTCCGCCAAAGCTACGCTTTGACGTTTTAGAGAAAAATAAGTTAAAAACACAAAGTGTAGCTTTGGCTAACGTAAGTGCTAAACCGAAAGATAAGTGTTTCAAAATCCTGCACTACGCATAGCCGAGACGTTAGGCTTAATTAGGTACGATATATAAACATCCTTTACAGCGTTATACAAACATCGTTTACACTTTTTTAGCTTGCAATTTGAATCAAAACTCAAATTATCATGCCTTGGAAAAGAACCACGACTACTGAGCCAAAAACAGAATTTATTAATAAACCGAAAGACAACATCCAAACCTAACGTGACTGCACTTACTTCTGAAGATATACTTTTCTTGTTTCTGTTCTATATTTAACTATGTACAAACCATTAGTCAAATTAGAAATATTAAAGTCAGTGACTGGCCCAATGACATCCTTATTTAGAATTAATCGACCTTGTTGATCAAAAATTGTAATCAATCGATCGAATCCTGATTTACCTTCAATTTCTACTTTAAAACTTCCATCAGTTATTGTAGGGTATACCTTTAAAAGTTCTTTTTCTTTTTCAACTGATTCATCAAGTCCAACTACTGAGCAGCCTGCTTGTAAATTATCACCAAAGAAAATCCATCCTTTGCTTATTAGAGTGTTTCTTGCCATTTGACTAGCACAGTACTCTAGGCCCTGAACTCCAAAGGTTATAGAATCAGCAAGATTTTGGCTGCCCCATGAATTCAATGTAGCATCATAGTTTGAAACTGACATTGCACTGTTATCAAACATTCTATACAATGAAACTCGGCCTTTAATAGAGTCCAAATTCCATGCTGATAAATCTTGATTAAATGCGAATGCATCTCTAAACATTTCTCTCATGCTAGTAACATTAGATACATCCCAATTGCTTAATGAATGATTAAAAGATGAGTTAAATGCGAACATCCCTTCCAATGATACTGCACTTGACACATCCCAGCTATTAATGTTTTGATTAAATGCAGAGCGATTAAACATATTACCGAAATAGATTACATTAGAAACATTCCAAGTATCTATGTTAGTATTAAATGCAGAGTTATAAAACATTTGACCCATGTTTATAACCGAATCGGTAGTCCAATTTGAAATGTTTTTATTAAAAGACGAAGCATCTCTAAACATCCCAAACATGCTCTTTACAGCACTAACATCCCAATTGTTTAATTCTTGATTAAAGCTCAAACAATGATTAAACATATAATTCATATTCTCCACCGAAGACACATCCCAATTACCTATTGGTTGATTAAAAGGTGTACCGGTGAACATTCGTAACATCGACTTAACAGAAGATACATCCCAATTAGCTAAAGGCTGATTAAAGTTTGAATAGCTGAACAAATCATCCATATCAGTTACATTTGAAACATCCCAATTAGCTATAGGCTGATTAAATGCCTGAGCACCAGAAAACATGGAACTCATGTCGGTAACGGAGGAAACATCCCAATTGGAAATCGGCTGATTATATCTCCAAGCAGAGGCGAACACTTTAGACATGTTCTGTATATTGGAAACATCCCAATGATCAATCCTTCCATCAAATTCAGAGTAAAAAAACAAGCCCTCCAAACTTGTAACACTATCTAAATTTGGGGAATCATGAGCTGAAATTTGAAGGAAGCGAGTATTTCGAAATCCATATTCCATATTTTTCCATGCATTATCTCCCCACTGTTTTACATCAATAATCTTTGGGCTTACAAGTAAACGTGGGAAATCGCCCCTAATCCTGATTGTATATACTCCTATACTATCATAAGTTAATAAGAAATCTCCTTGTAAGCCTAAAGTATCAAAGATCCCGTCATTGTTCCAATCTAAGTCATAATTATAGTGGTAATTACTATCTGTCAATATTCTAAAAGAACTATCACTTACATAAGGTTCTAATATTGAGGTTTGATAGGTGGTAACAAAATCAGAGCTATCTAATGAAGCACTGAATTGAGCACTTAAATGATTTAGACCGAATAAAAACAATAAAAGAAAAGTTGCAATTATTTTTTGAGAATTTGGTATTGTTTTCATCATTAAATTTTTTATTAGATTATACCTGTTAGAGTTATTTCTAACCATTTTCGTTGCCTGAGAAATAGGAACTTTTGTTTTAAAGCTTCATAATTGAGATTGACGCTAATAACAACACTTGTATTATCGTTTTGACTGATTACAAGGCTCATAAAATAAAAACGGCTCGCTCACAAAAAACTGAGCTAAAAAACAAGAATTTATTCCATTAATTTCTACCTTTTTTATTAGTCTCAAAAATGCTTTTCAGTTTAACTAAGTACTAAACTGCCCTGCTTGCTCTTTTGTGGGAAATGGTAATTTTAGCAAAACCATTGCTGACTCCCTGATGATAATTATAGTGAATGTTTATGTATTGCAGTTATAAGTCATGAATGAACTAAAAACCATAAGAGCACACTACAAACCTATTCAGCCAACTGTTTCGGCTAAGGATAACGAAATACAGTATCTAGAAAGCAGGCCATGTAAAGAAATTGAAAACTTCATTTACTGTTTCTGGCAACTCAAAACACAAAAACCGCTAGAAAACGATTATAATTACCGAGTAGTTTCTGATGGCTGTATTGATTTATTTTTTGACCATAACAATCCAGCAGATAATTTTGTGATGGGATTTTGTAAAAAATTCGTTCAGTTTCCAATCGGTAAAGAATTTGATTATATCGGAATTCGATTTTTACCATCTGCTTTTCCAAGTCTCTTTGGGATAAATGCGAAAAGTTTAAGTAATCAATCGCAAGAATTAAAAAGTATTCTACCTCATTTAGCTAAATGGCTTTGCATAGAAATTAAGCCTACAGATTCATTTGAAACTATTAGCTGTAAATTGAACGAAAAATTCACTCGGTTTTTAGAAAAACAAACGATTATTTACGACCAGCGTTTTTTAAATTCACTACAACTGATTCTTAAAAAAAAGGGAAACTTGGATACCGAAAAAGATCTTATGACGGGTTTAAGTCCCAGACAATTGCGTAGAATCTTCAATTTTTATATTGGAACAACCGCCAAGTCTTTCAGCAATGTAGTCCGTTTTCAATATATTTTAAATAGCACGCCAAACAAACAAAGTTTAAAAGACAATAAATTGTACTTTGATGTTGGATTTTTTGACCAAGCCCATTTTATTAAGAGTTTCAAAACCTTCTACGGGGTTACACCTACTGAAGCCTTTTATTAGTTTGTCCGTTTTTTACAATTTTCCTGCTTAACATGCGGCTATGTTTGTTTAAACAAATTTAATCAACATGAAAGTATTTCTATTAACTGCATTTGTAATCAGTATAGGATGGACAAATGCTCAAACTACTAACAAAATGAAACTTAACGCAGGAATTATTACCGAGAACTTAACTGAAACCAAGAAATTCTACACTGAAATTCTAGACTTTGGAATCAGCTTTGAAAATGAATTTTACCTATTGCTTCACACACCAAATCACTCAGCAGAAATTGCTTTTCTAAAACCAAACCACCCGAGTCAAAAGCCCATTTTTCAATCTGAATTTAATGGTAAAGGAGTTTACTTAACAATTGAAGTTGAGCATGTAGATGATGTTTACAAACAACTCAAGGCAAAAGGAGTTATCATAGAAGTTGAACTCCGTGATGAGCCTTGGGGAGACCGACATTTTGCCATTGTAGATCCCAATGGGATTGGAATTGACTTTGTCACTTACACCAGTCCCGATGAATAATCTGCTTTGTAAAAGCGTAGGTAGAGGTGAAAAAAATGAGCTCTTTAATTGCCATTTGAATAATCGAATAAGCGTATTAAGACTATTTTTTCTTTGCACTTTAATTTTATCAATCGTAGGTTCAAAATTTGTTTCTCATTAGCAAATGGATGACTACCTTCTATACTTCTTGTTCCGTTTACCGGGTATTATCGTCCTTTCAGTTTTTAGTGGCTTTACATACAAAGCTGGCGATCTTTATCATATGAAAGGCGGAAACTGGAAAGAGTATACAATCAGTTCAATATTTTGGGTCGCTTTTTTCTTATATTTTTTCATTCGAAATAATTAGAGCTACTACTCACCGCTTCATGCTTATTTACTTTAGATGCAGAATGCCAAAAACAGCTTTTTATGAATTTCTCTCCTTCCGCCTAACCCTAATTTTCAACCATTTACATGACTTCTTATCGTTTAGTCAAGAATTCAAGAGAAATTAAAAAACTCTGCCTTATCTTGTTTGTCTATTTAAAACTAATCCCGATGAAAAAATCCATTTTACTCATCTCTATTTTATCTTGCTCATTTATGACACAAGCACAAGAAGAAGTTGTAAAAGGTAATCCAGAACTTGTTTCTTCCTCAGAAGAATTAAAAGCGTTAGCCGCTAAAGAAACTGGTGATTACAAATACAGCGTGAAAGACTATTTTAAACGCCCGAATCAGTTTTCATTCAAATTTTCGCCAGATGGCCAATATGTTTCTTACAAACAAAGAGACGACAAGGGTAAAAGTCATGTGTACATCAAAAACACCGAAACTGATGAAATCACCAAAGTGATTGAAGAAACCGATGAATTAATCAGAGGATACTTTTGGGCCAACCCCAATCGTTTGATTTACACCATGGATAAAGGGGGTAATGAAAATTACCATTTGTTTGGAGTAGATATTGACGGTAAAAATCAAGTCGAACTAACCCCTTTTGAAGGCGTGCGAGTTAGTATCTTGGAATCCCTGAAAGAGGATAAAAATCACATGATTATTTCCATGAATAAAAACAATCCTCAAATCTTTGAACCTTTTAAAATCAATATTGAAACAGGAGATTTGGAACAGCTTTATTCCAATGATGATCCTTCTAACCCTATAAGCGGTTATGACTTTGACAAGGATGGTAATCTAAGAGCTTTTACCAAGCAACAAAATGGAACTGAGTATGTGCTTTATTACCAAATTGAAAAAGGAGGAGAATTTGAAGAAGTGCTTACCACGAATTGGAAGGACAATTTTTACATCATGGAGTTTGATTATACTTCAGAAAATAAACACGATGCTTATGTGATGACTAATTTAGAAAGCAATACCGATGAAATATTGCTTTATGACTTAGCTAAAAAGAAAAGCATAAAGAAAGTTTACAGCAACCCTACTTTTGATATGGGTGGTATGGGCTTTTCGAGAAAGAGAAACTTTGAAGTAGATTATTTCTTCTACAATGGTGAAAAGTATCACATTATTCCTGTAAGTGAAACGGCTAAAGAACTTGATAAACTCTTCAAGGCGCAATTTGGCGATAAGGACTTTTACATTAGCAGTAAAACAGATGATGAAGAAAAATACCTGCTGTATGTTACTTCTGACCGCTTATACGGCAAATACTTTACATACAATAGAAACAACAATGAATTTAAAGAAGTAATTGACCTAATGCCTCAACTCAAAGAGGCAGATATGGCTGAAATGCGCCCGATTAAGTTTACGTCAAGAGATGGACTTACCATTTACGGCTATTTAACTATTCCCATAGAAGCCGTGGAAGGTCAAAAAGTTCCCTTAATTGTAAACCCACATGGAGGGCCTTATGGACCAAGAGACAGTTGGGGTTACAATCCGGAAACGCAATTATTTGCAAGTAGAGGCTATGCTACCCTGCAAGTAAACTACAGAGGTTCTGGTGGCTATGGGAAAGATTTTTACTTAGCAGGCTGTAAGCAAATTGGCCGTAAAATGTTGGATGATTTAGAAGATGCCGTAGCTTATGTAAAAACACTAGATATGATTGATGAAAGTAAGATTGCCATCTATGGTGCGAGTTATGGTGGTTTAGCCACCTTAGGTAGTTTGGTTAAAACACCCGACTTGTATACCTGTGGGGTGGATTATGTAGGTGTTTCTAACCTATTTACTTTTTTCAAGTCATTTCCACCCTATTGGAAACCTTATTTACAACAAGTGTATGAGCAATGGTATGATGAAAATGATCCTGAAGATCAAGAAATCATGAAGGCCGTTTCGCCTGCTTTAAACGTAGATAAAATGACCAAACCGCTTTTTGTAGTTCAAGGAGCAAACGATCCTAGGGTTAATATCGAC
Organism: uncultured Flavobacteriales bacterium; assembly: GCA_964001305.1. Lineage (GTDB taxonomy): Bacteria > Bacteroidota > Bacteroidia > Flavobacteriales_E > Vicingaceae > CAJXMH01. The sequence goes on along the minus strand of CAXFAI010000040.1, from coordinate 69,227 downwards.
GAATCAGATCAGGTGGTGAAAAACTTGAGATCGAGAGGAATTGAAACTCCCTATATGGTTAAATATGATGAGGGGCATGGATTTGGAAAAGAAGAAAATCGCATTGAATTATATGAAACCATGATGGGTTTCTTTGCCATGCATTTAAAATAATCAAACAATATAAATTTGAAAAGGCGTGCTGAATAGCACGCCTTTTTTTCTTCTACCCTATTCGCTTTAGCAATTTTATCCTGTAGTTTTAGGAGACTTTTTGATAAATAAAATGATTTCTTATAATTGAAGACGTTTAAAAAATCATTTGTATTTACAATTTAAATTGACTTGTTTTACTCTTGTCAAAGTCTCTAAATGCCTCGGCGAATAAGTATAGAAGATGAGCAAAATTGAAGAGAGAGCTTAACCTTAACCCAATTTATTTTCGCCCATTTGCAGATTTTAATGCTTGCTTAATTTTTCTACCAATACGCGTACCTTTTTTTACATGTATATACTCATCGGCATCATACTGATAGGCTTTCACTCGGTTATTTGACAAGTGAATCAGCTCTGTTACCTTTTTAACACTTTTGTTAAAATATACTTCCACTACACTTTCTAAATGGTGGATGGTAGCAATAGAATCATTTGATTCTAAATTGAGCATTTTACTATTTACTGTTGTCATATTGTATAGGTTTAAATTAATTGTTCGTTATGTTGACTTTGGTCGAGTCCAAACTCTTCAGACTCCACGTCTACTCTTAATTGAGTAATATAATTTGTGATTTTATAGAGCGTAAAAGAAATGGCAAAAACAAAAAGAGAAACGAGCACAAGAGCGATCAGGTGCTTAACAAAAGTTTCGTACTGCCCATAAACCAAACCCACTTCTTTAGCAAAAACACTAGTGGCAATCATTCCAAACATTCCGCTCACACCATGCGAAGGGAAAACATCAAGACTATCGTCAATTTTAGACTTATGCCAATACTTCATTACCGTTCTGCATATAATTGGGGCTGCCATTCCAATGATTAAACTGTGCCCAATATTTACTAAGCCAGCTGCAGGTGTAATGGCTACTAAACCAATAATGGCTCCTATACAAGCATTTAATGCCGATACTTTTTTACCGCTTAACAAATCCAATAAGATCCACACAATCATGGCTGCAGCACTGGCTGTATTGGTAGTTGCTAATGACATGGCCGCTTCTCCATTTGCACCAAATGAGGATCCTGCATTAAATCCAAACCATCCAAACCAAAGCATTCCAGTTCCTAAAACCACAAAGGGAATATTGATGGTATTCTCAGTATCTTGAGACTTTCTTCTGCCTAAAGAAATAGCCCCAGCAAGGGCTGCAATTCCTGCCGACATGTGAACTACCGTTCCGCCAGCGTAATCTAAAATTCCCCATTGTCTTAAAATTCCTTCCGGATGCCAAGTCATATGAGCTAATGGCGCATAAACGAATATGGAAAATAAGGTTACAAATATGAGGTAGCCATTAAAGTTAATACGCTCTGCAAATGCTCCTGAAATCAAAGCTGGCGTAATAATGGCAAACTTTAGTTGAAACATGGCAAAAAGAATCAAGGGTAATCCCGGAGATAAGTCGGGATGCGATTCTGCACCTACACCTTGAAACATGAAAAAGGTTCGAGGATCACCAATCACTCCTCCTATGCTATCGCCAAAGGCTAAACTAAACACAAGAACTACCCATAAAACACTGACTAAGCCCAAAGCAATAAAGCTTTGTAAAATGGTACTAATGATGTTCTTTTTATTGACCATTCCCCCATAAAAGAAAGCCAATCCGGGAGTCATAAAAAACACCAAACATGTTGCCGTGAGCATCCAAGCGATATCTGCATGATAAGAGATAGTAGAGTCCATTAAAGAAATAATTTTGAACGAAAATAAATCAACAAAGCCATTTATTAAACTATAATCATCATTTTATACACCTTACTAACAATATGTTAATATTTATACTATATATTTGATTTTTATTCATTTTAAACCTGAAATATGAACTTAATTCGAAATATTGATAAAGTAGACAAGCTGATTTTGGCTTATTTAATTGAAGACGCAAGAATGCCATACACTGAAATCGCTCAAAAAATCAATGTTTCGCCTGGAACGATACACGGAAGGGTTAAAAAACTAGAGAAAAGAAACATTATAAGCGGAGCCACTTTAAAAGTCAATTATGATTTGGTTGGATATGCTTTTACCGCCTATGTAGGAATTATTCTCCACCGAACCATAGAGTCTGAGCGCGTACTAAATGAACTTCAAAAAATTGCAGAAATTACGGTTGGCTCCGTTATTTCTGGACAATATGGTATTCTTTGTAAAATAAGATGTAGAGATGCTAAACACGCTCGAGATGTCATTTATAAAATCAATGAAATTTCCGGGGTATTAAGAACAGAATCTATGATTAGTTTAGAGGAATACATCAACGATAAGGAGCGCTTATTTAAACAGATTTTTGACGTTTAAACGCTAAACACGATAACAAATCGCATTGATATTCATACCTGCTCCCACAGAAGCAAATAGCACCACATCACCTTTCTCAATACTGTGGTTTTCTAGTTCTCCTTTTATTACACGATCTAAAAGGGTGGGAACCGTAGCAACAGAGCTATTGCCCAATTTATGCACACTCATGGGCATAATATTCTCAGGAATTTCTTTGATTTTATACAATCTAAAAAATCGCTTAATTACTCCCTCGTCTAGCTTTTCATTGGCTTGGTGAATAAAAACTTTCTTTATTTCATGAATGGCTACACCAGCCTTATCCACACATTCTTTCATGGCTAATGGCACATGTGTCAGTGCATATTCGTAAACTTTTCTACCATTCATTTTGATGTAGCGAATCCGTGGGTCTGATTCAGGAAAATTAGACTTACTCATATGTAAATAATAAGCTTCATCTAAAGTATGAGAACAAGCATTGGAAGCAAGTATTCCTTGTTCTCCTTCTTCATATCTTAAAATGCAAGCTCCTGCTCCATCCGCAAAAATCATACTATCGCGATCAAAAGAATCTATTACGCGCGACAAGGTTTCTCCACCAATCACTAAGGCCGTTTTTGCCATGCCTGCTTTAAAAAAGGCATCCATTTGAATCAAACCTTGAATCCAACCTGGACAACCAAACAATAAATCGTAAGCCACACAATTGGCGTTTTTAATTTTTAGCTGATGCTTTACACGAGATGCCAAAGCAGGTACCGCATCTGTTTGTTTGGTGTGCTTTCTCACATCCCCAAAGTTGTGTGCAAAAACAATTTGATCAATGGTTTCCGGATCTATTCCCGAATTACTTATTGCCTCTTGAGCCGCTAAAAAGCCTAAGTCTGAAGTATCCAATGACTCTCTGGCATATCTGCGTTCTTCAATGCCTGTAATCTCTCTAAACTTATTGGTAATTTCTTCCGTTGGTCTATCAATTAACTCTTGATTAGCAGTATAAAATCGTTGATAACTGAAGTCTGCATTAGACAATACAATTTGAGGAATATAACTTCCCGTTCCTATAATTTTACTTTTCTTCATAACATCAATTAGGAAGTGCTAAGCTAGTAGAAATCTAAATTTAAAATGCAAAATTTTAATCTTTGAGGCATAAATTGAATAATTGTCAATTATTAGCTTTCAAATTGACAATTCTTCAATAAATTCCTAACGGTATAATCACTTAGAATACGTTAATCTTCTTTCCAATTTCTACGACTCGGCGTATAAGGAATGTTCTTACTATCCAATTTTGCCTCTAAAGCCTCAACTCCAGCTTTCAGTTTGTCTAAATCAACTCGAATGGTAGCGTAATCTTCTTGAGCAATGGCAAACTGCGTTTTATTAGTTTCTGTTGGGTTTGAAGTGGAGTACCAAGTATTCCATACAATGTTTTCAATGCGACCTATTGCACCGGGCAAAGTCTCTACATCTCTTTTGGATTTGTGGTAATCACCTGTCATGGCTAAACGAATGTCATGAGAAGCATTCTCTAGCTTTTTCACTTCTGCCATCCAAGCAATGTCCGCTTCAGGAAACGTTTGAATAGCCCCTTTTATATGCTTTAAGCGATTTTCTAAGTCGCCTTGCTCTTTAGCACTGCCCAAGATTCTTCTGCGTAATTCCTGCACTTCTTTTTTAAAGGCAATGTTAGCCGCTGTCTGTCTGTCTAAAGAAGAATTTTCTAAAGGCTCCACCTCAAAAGGGGTTGCTTTTACCAATTGACTAAACACTCCATTATCAGCTTGCCATAATTCTACCGTATAATTTCCTGGTAAAGCCAAAGGCCCTTCGTTGGGGTTGCTATAGCGTCCCACTTTTTGCTTTTTTAAATTGATAGGCGTTACTGCTGGATAGCGTAAATTCCATGTTAAACGTTGAATCCCCTCTGTCGCATCAGTCTTGATTTTTCGTACTTCATTTCCAGCTTCATCTTTTATGATAAAAAGTAAATAGGCTTTTTCATAATTGTCTTCTGCCACAAAATCTTCATAAGTTGGATAGTCAATATCTACCTTATTCTCTTTGGCTTTCTTTTCTGCTTCTTGGCGCTGTTCTTTAGGCGACTTTGGTTTTTCCTTTACAAAATAAGTAAAGGTGGCGCCAAACTCTGGGTTAGGTGCAGCATACATGGAAGCCCCTTGACTTCCCACCCCTCTTAAACCCAAAGGATTTGACTCAACATAAGTCAATGCTTTTTTAATGGGAAAAATAGCCGCTTCTTGCTCGAGCGTTTCCTTGCTCAATTCGCGCAAAGCGCTGTAATCATCTAAAATGTAAAACCCACGACCAAAGGTTCCTAAAACCAAGTCGTTTTCTCTTTTCTGAATTGCCATGTCGCGCACGCAAATGGTTGGTAAACCGGCCTTGAGTTGTACCCAATTACTTCCACCATTTACACTTACAAAACAGCCAAACTCCGTTCCTGCGAAAAGCAAGTTGGCTTCCTCGTGGTCTTCAGCCACCGAATAAACAGTGCCTCTTTCTGGCAAATTATGCTGTATGGCTTTCCATGTATTTCCTTTGTCGGTGCTTTTTAATAAATAAGGTTTAAAATCGCCGCGCTTATGGTTATTGAAAGTTGCATACACCACATTTTCATCATGTTGAGATGCCCAAAGCATATTGACATAAGTGAGTTTGGGAACCCCCGGAAAATTTTCTTTTTTGCTCCAGCTAGCTCCTCCGTCTTCCGACACTTGAATCAAACCATCATCCGTTCCTGCATACAATAAATTGGCATTAATTGGCGACTGATCAAAAGCGACGATATTTCCATAAATGGTAGTTGATTTGTTTTTCATCACCACATCTGGCGATTGAATTTCTCCCATTACTTTTAATTGATTTCGGTCAATTTGACGTGTTAAGTCCGGTGAAATGGTTTGCCAGCTATTTCCACGATCAGTGGTTTTAAACACTTTATTGGCACAGAAAAACAAGGTTTTTGGGTCATGCGGAGAAATCAACAAAGGAGAATCCCAATTCCAACGGTAAGCTGCCTCCCCTTTTCCGGGTTGTGGTTTTATGCCTATGCGCTCCCCAGACTGACGATCGTAACGCACCAGACCACCGTATTGCCATTGCGCATAAATGATGTTGGGATTAGTCGGGTCAACTTGGGTTTCATAGCCATCACCGCCTACGGTTATGTACCAATCGGAATTTAAAATTCCCGCATTGTTAATCGTTCTAGAAGGTCCGCCTTGGGAATTGTTGTCTTGCGTTCCACCAAACACATTGTAAAAAGGTTTGTCATAATCTACCGAGACTTTGTAAAACTGTGTAATGGGCAAATTTGTTTTGTATTCCCAAGTTTTGGCATGGTCGTATGTTTCATAAAGCCCACCATCGCAACCCACAATCCAATGGTCGGTATTGTTGGGGTTTATCCAAATGCAATGATTGTCAACATGTTTGTTACTCTCTCCTGTTTTTACAAAAGTTTTTCCTCCATCTTCACTGTGCTGCAGCCAAGTGTCCATGCTGAAGATTTTATCTACATCATGCGGATCGCAAATAATTTCTTGGTAATAATTTCCCGAAGTACTATGCTTACCTTGTTTCTCCCAAGTAGCGCCTTTGTTGTTGGAACGGTAAAAGCCCTTTCCTTCTCCTTCCGCTTCTACAATGGCATACACCACATTGGCATCGGCAGGTGAAACAGCCAAACCTACACGCCCCATTTTTCCGCTCGGTAAACCACTTTTTGATTCATTCCAAGTAGCACCTCCATCAGTGGTTTTATACACGGTACTTTCTTCCCCTCCACCAATGTAAGTAAACACATGCCGTCTTCTTTGATGCACTGCTTCATACAAAATATCCGGATTGCTAGGATCCATCACCAAATCAGCAGTTCCGCTGTGTTTAGAAACAAAATGAATTTGCTTCCACGTTTCTCCTCCATCGGTGGTTTTGTATATTCCACGCTCGCCACCTTCAGACCAAAGCGGACCATAAGCCGCTACATAAACCACATTGGAGTTTCTGGGGTCTACAATAATTTTTGAAATGTGCTCCGATTCTTTCAAGCCCATGTTTTTCCAACTTTTGCCGCCATCGGTAGATTTGTAAACACCATCGCCATAACCTACTGAGCGTTGGTTGTTGTTTTCCCCAGTACCTACCCAAATGGTACTTGACTGATTGGGATCAATGGTTATGCAACCAATGGAATAAGAACCTTGTCCATCGAAAATGGGTTGAAAAGTGACACCGTGGTTGGTGGTTTTCCAAACACCACCGGAAGCTACCGCTACATAATATTCGTTAAAGTTGTTGGGGTTTACCGCAATATCTGCAACACGACCCGAAGTTAAGGCAGGACCAATGTTTCGAAATTTTAAGCCACTTAAGGACTTCGCATTAAGCCAATAGTCATCGGCAGCTTCTTTTTTCTTTTGAGCCTGTGAGCCAAAAGAAAAGCAAAAAACAAGTAAAAAGGATAGAAGAAATTTAGATTTCATAGGGTGAGTTTTAGTTCTTAAAATGAGGCTGAGGCCTTAAAAGGAGCCTAAAAATAAAACTAAAAAGCTGTTTTTGGAAACCTAGTTTTTGAGGATGTTGATGTAAGCGGAAATGAGTATTTTGTGAAATGAAAATTTAAGATGAAAAGCGGGTGATGAAAGAGTGCAACAATTACACGATTGCAAACGCTTATTTGTCGTTTAATAACGGATATCACTCTGATATAAAAAACATTAACTATAAAAACATACATTCAACCTATAAAAGATATATGTTGCACTAGTGCAACATAGATACTTGTTTTGTGCAATTAAAATGAAATATCGAATAGCAACATATTGGACACTGACAGGAAAACGTGAATTTGTCGACTTAGGAGGACAATCGTACGGGGAATGGATTGTCTATGAGAAGGAAATTCCAAAATTTCATATTTCTTGTTTTAGCGAAAATTCAAAATCAGATTTTATCATTAAAGAATTGCTTGAAGGATACAAATGGACAATAGAAACAATCATTGACCGAATTAACGAATCGCATGAAACGGCATTGACATTGGATAATAGACCTTTAATTAAAATTCAAACAACTTCTGAATTTCGAGACTTAGAACTAACACCCCTGCCTATTAAATTGATAGAAAAAATAAAAACTGCACACAACAAAAACTATAAAATATAGCCGCACTCAAGGTTTGGCAATTGTTTGATTACCTTTAATGCTAAATTTAACCGACATTGCTTGCGGCTACATTTCATAGTCGGAGCGTTGGCAACAACCTAAAGTGACACGACTACTACAGATTATAATTATGCTTTTAACTTTAAACTCTTGCGGGTATTATGTGTATCCTCCAAAAGTTAAAGTTAGATATGCCTATGACTATACCTACAAGTCAAAGCTTTTTAAAGATTGGCAAACAAGTAAGTGGCGAAAATTTAAAACCAAAACTGAATATGTTAAATATGACAGAAATGGTAATGAAATTGAGATAGGAGAATATGGCGAACGTTGGTGTAAAGTTATTTCACAGCATCTACCTGATAGTTCTGTTCAGATTACAAGTTACAGTGGGACTTTTCCTAAAAAGCTAAATACAGTAACTTATAAAGCTTACAATGACAGTAATCAAGTAGTGACTGAAGAAGTATGGCGTTTCAAAGACAACAAGAAGGACTATCTCGTTTACAAAACAATTTTTTCATATACCGACACTCAATTAACCAAAGAGACCGAATTTGATGCCGATGGGAAAATTATAAGTGAAAAGGATTATGACTTGTTGTCTAACGTACAAAATGAAAATAGAAATAAGACAATCTATGAACCATTCGCTCGTGTTGACGGAAATAGAATTGATACCGTCCGATATGACACAAGCGGACAAGTAATAGAGAAAATTCATTATTACAATGGCAAATTTCTCTACCGTCAAGAGTTTCTCTACTCTGATTTCGGAACAATTAAAACTGAACTGAGATATGATGACAAACCCGATAGTCTTTGGAGTATAACGGAATGGAGATACGATATTATTACCAAGCAATTAACCCGAAAATATTGGAATGTCATAAATAGCACAACTGAAAGACGAGAAGAGTTTATTTATGATAGAAAAAAGCTTTTGAGACGCATTGAGAGATACAATGCAGAAGAAAAGACAGGATACACGAAATATAAGTATAAACTATACTGAAAATAAAAAAAGGCAGTTGCCAACACTAGTAGCTGATGCACAACCCTCCTTTTTAATAAAAAGGCAACTTATGGTAATCCCTTTTAAGAGGACTTCTTATTTCCGCACTAGCATACTTCATACCCTTTATCAATACAAAAAGTCATTTTAATGTTTTTGTTTTAACAAAACCACAAAGTGGTTTTTGCTTTGTGCCCGACCCTAGGCGGGAAATTGTATCTTTATCAAAACCACAACGCATCGCACAGTGGCATTGTAGTGCATTAAAAAATGAGAAGAACATTTCAAATATTTTTAGCGGTCGCAGCAATTTCAATTAATATAGGAATGACTAATTGTACCTGCCTGAACGTTGAAACTTTAGAAGGATTTTACATTAGATCTTGGGAAAACTCTTCGTTCAATCAAATAAGAAGCAATAATGTATACAGGGCCTTTTGGACAGAATTTGATAAAGATTTGGAGAATTTAAGTTCAGTAAACATTGAAGATATTAGCTCAATGAAATTATCAAAAGGAATTTATCTAAAAGTCGAAGGGACTAAATTAGATGATGGCAACCATGGACATCTAGGTGCTTCAGATTCACTATTGACGATTACAAAAATTATAGAAATTGACACCACTCGGACAATTGATACCTTCCTTAAAAAGGATGAAAAATAAAAGACAACCCGCTAACACAAACTATAACAAATCCTACCATTAAGAAAACCAACACTTCCCCTCTATTTGCTCGCCAATCACGCCATGACGTGATTGCCTAAGAAAAAGTAAATTAGCCTAACAAGATGATACCTTGTTGTGTAGTTATCGGGTATCTTTTTCACTTTACTATGACAATGCATCTTAACCAACAAATCCCTAATGGAGACCATCAAGAAGCATAGAGCAATTATTATCATTGGTCTTGTATTTACCATCCTCTATGCTTTAATTTCCTTGGTAAATCACTACAACTTTCGCACCTATGCTTTAGACTTAGGTCTTTACACCAGTGCACTTTATGATTACATCCATTTTCAATGGAATGACTGTGGGGTTTTTAAAGTTGTAGAAGAAAATATATTGGCTGATCATTTTGATTTATACTTAATTCTATTTTCACCTCTCTCTTTGGTTTTGGGAACATATACCCTGCTTATAGTGCAAATTATTGCCATCATATTTGGCGGTGTTGGGGTTTACATGCTGTTTAAATCACAAGTAAATAAAAGTCGATTGGCGATACCTGCAGCGGCATATTTCTATTTGTTTTTTGGGGTATATTCTGCCCTTGCTTTTGATTATCACAGCAATGTGATTGCAGCTACCTTAATACCTTGGTTGTTTTATGCAGTTTCTAAAAAGCAACTACGATTTGCATCCAGTCTGATTGTTCTGGTGATTATTGGTAAAGAGAATATGTCTTTGTGGCTAGCTTTTATATTGCTTGGCTTAGCAATTGAGCATCGCTCTAACAAGTTTTTAAGAACATATCTAATATTGGCTTCTTTGGTTAGTTTAGCTAGTTTTCTTGCCATCACCACGCTTATTATGCCTGCCATCTCCATCCATGGAAGCTACAATCATTTTCACTATAGCATATTGGGCGAAAACATGCAAGAAGCGTTAATTCATTTGCTTACCCACCCCTTAGAATCGATAAAAGTTTTGTTCACCAATCATAGTCCTGAAATTCATGGTGATTATGTAAAACTTGAAACGCATTTATTACTGCTTGTCTCAGGAGTGGTCATCTTATTTAGAAAGCCCCAATTTCTACTTATGTTAATACCCATTTATTTTCAAAAATTTTATCATGACACATACATCATTTGGGGAATTGGCAGTCAGTATAATATTGAGTTTACACCCATATTAGCCATTGGAGTTTTTTACGTCATCTCCGAAATAAAATCTACTAAGCTGCAAACTCTTGTAAGCTGCTTAATTCTCGTTCTTGTAGTGGTATCAACAAATTGGATTTTACGTGAAGACACTATTCTTTACACTAATAAACCACGAATTCGGTTTGACCAAAAAAGACATTATCAGAGGCACTTTAATGTAAAAGGTGTACATGAATCGCTTTCAAAAATTCCGAAGGATGCAAATGTTAGCGCACAATCTTCTTTTGTTCCTCATTTGTCCTTAAGAAATCACATCTATCAATTTCCAATCATAAAAAACGCAGAGTATATTGTATACCTAAGAGGGGAAGAAACATACCCCATATCAAAAGATGAATTTGAAGCAATTGTTAATGACTTGGAAAAATCAAAAGATTGGGAAGTCTTCCTTAATGATGATGTTACCATTTTAAAAAGAGTAAGCTTATAGCCCATTCAATTAACTAATTAGGTTGACCAAAAGGTTACCATAGCTTAATAGCAATCAAATCCTAATCAGCACTCCCATTTACATAATCTGTCAAGTACTCAAAATGGCTAGTTAATTTTCCTCCAAAAGCAATTGTAGCACGCTCTATAATTCGGTCTCCATCTCCTCCGTAAAACAATGGTACAATTTTATCAATCAATTCCTCACCAAAATCTTCTGAAGCATCTTTCGGTAATTCACAAGGCAAATTGTCAACGGCCATTACGGTAATGCTATTATCCGAAACTTCTTGCACTTCTTCCAAACTTTCACGGTCTACTTGATATATAGGCTCAGCAATGGTTGAGGGTCGTATGGTTGTAGGAATTGGACCAGCAATATCACAGCTTATATCTGCAATGGTTCTAATTCTAAATTCAGCTTTAGCCACCTCTTCTTTTTCAAAAATATTTGGTCCATTAGAGTCCCAATAATGACATGCGATGTATAAATCTGTTTCAGTAGCGTATTTAAAGAAATCACTCTCAAAACGCTCCGGATGGTTAAATACTTCACTTCGATCAAAATCACTTCCATCTTTTTTTCTGAAATAATCTTCAACTGAAAGTTGCGTAAAGACAGGCTCTGAAAAGCTTTGCTCCAAATAGTCTTTTGGGCTAACTTTTTTAACTCCCATTTTTTCAAGTATTTCTAAAGCACCACCTGCTACCCTTCCTAATCCCGTAAGGGCTATTTTAAAGGATGAAGGCAAATTAATCTTAGGCAATTCTGCCTCCATTTCAGCACGATTATCACACTCATTAGCAGGTTTAAGTTGAAAGCTTCCACTTCTTTGTCCAAAAGCTAAAAAACCATTGTAACAGCCAACAATTCCGGCATATCTTCCAAAGCCTAATATTCGTTGTCCGTTTGCATTGGTCAAGCATTCATAATCTATCAATTGAATATTTCTTTCTAATACTGCACGCAATAAATCCCGATTATAGGGTTGCTCTTTAATGGTATGTGAGAAGAAGAAGTAAGCCTTATTGGGAAGCAAATCGTCTATATTCACCTCTTTTACACCAAAAATAACATCACAATCCGCTAAGTTATCCACTATGCTTAACCCCTGTTCTTCGTACTCTTTATCGGCAAATGCACGAACTTCACTCTTCTGAACAACAACTGTTGTATCTAGAGCACGCTGTTGAATTTCAGCGGCTTGTATGGGTGTAAAAGGAACTCTTTTGTCTGGTGGTGTTTTACCTTCTCGTATTATACCTATCTTCATAGAATGCTTGATTTTCGGCTAAATTTAGGAATTATAGCTCAGCAATAGTAGCAATAAGGATAGACTTACCAAAACGAATAAATAAATGAGCAGAAGCCCAATCTCTTTAAGCATCGTTGAAACTACTTTGGCCTGATAAATAGATTTACAACTTTGGTATAAATAATAGAATAAGTACAAGAGAAACAGACCAATTAAGACTTGGTTGACAACCAACAAATCAAATGCACGAAACAGTGTACTTAACAAAACATAAAAAGTACCTGCAGCAAAAATGGCAGCATGAAAATGAAAAGCGGCCAAAAAATGCGGTAGCCATGTTCTTCTTTTCTTTTTAAAGAACATTCTTAACAAAAAAGCAAAAATGGGTAACAAAACGAAAAACAACTTAGGTAACCATGACTCGAAATAACGGTTAAGTCTTGCCTCTTCTTCACTAATACTAGCCAAGTCAGCTGAATGGGTATTGAAGACACTTAGCACCAAAAAAAATATTATGGAAGAGAAAATAAATAAACGCAAAGGTGGCACATACCTTTTCCGCTTGCCTTCCAAATAGGCCATGGTGAGAAAACCAGGTTTTACAATGAGCGGTTTAACGGTTCTCCAAATTTTTGAATCAAAAGTAAAATAGTCGTTTAAAAACTGATTAAACAAACCTCTTAAACTATTGCCTTCTATTTGATTCTGTCCACAAAAGGGACAATAAGCATAGCTTTCACGAAGTTCGTTATCGCAATTTTGACACTTCTTCATTTAATCCAAATGTAAAACTCCTTCAAATACTTTTTCCGCAGGTCCACAAAGCCAAACTTGCTTAAATGAACACTCATCTTCTCGATTAAGCATGATTTTTAATCTTCCCCCTTTGGTTTCAATAGGGACCTCCTTATCCCATAATTGATGCTTATGCAAATAGGCAATTGCACTTGCAGTTACCCCAGTTCCGCACGAATATGTTTCGGCTTCTACTCCTCTTTCATATGTTCTTACATGAAGTACACCATCGATCAAACTGATAAAATTGACATTTACCCCTTCTTTGGCAAATGGTTTACTATACCGGATTGTTCTTCCCGCCTCATATACATCTAATTCATCTAGCTGACTAACAAATTGGATGTAATGAGGAGAACCAGTATCGATTAAAAAATCTTCTCCAATCAGCTTCACCTTAGATACATCGTGCATTTTGGTAGCATACCATTTTCCATCATATTTTCCTTCATGAGCTCCATCAATGGCCCAAAATGTTGATTTGTCGGATATAATTCCCAAAGCTCTGGCAAAGGCTTGAGCGCAACGGCTACCATTTCCACAAAAACTTTGACTACCGTCTGCATTGTAATAATCCATTTCAAAATTGAATTCAGCATGTGGTTTTAGAATAATTAATCCATCGGCACCAATGCCAAATCTCCTATGACAAAATTTCCGAACTTGTTGTTTTGACAATTCTACTTGATTTTCCATGCCATTTAGCATGATAAAATCATTTCCTGTTCCTTGATATTTAAAAAACCTCAATTCCATGTACCTCACGCCTGCCAACGCATACAGGCTTAACATTAATTAACAGCGGCCACTCAACTTTGAGTTTAAACTGGCGTTAAAGTTGTGTATTTACCCAACGAAATTAATCGCAATTAAACTAAAAAATAAATACCATGAAAAAACTAACTTACGGATTTATCATGGCTCTGCTTGGAGGAGCTACTTCTCTAGGACTATATAAAACCATCGAGCCTGAAATTATTATTTCTGAGCAAAACCCTAAAGAAGAAACCAAATTGGTAAATCTTTTGAGCTCAGAGCCAGTTGCTGGAGTTGATTATGTAACTGCTGCTGAAGCAACCATTAATGGGGTTGTCCATGTTAAAACTTCTGGCACTATGGAATACAAACAGCGTTCTTTTGACCCTTTTCGCCATTTCTTTTATGGTGATGGAAGTTATGAGCAAAAGTACATTCAACCCATTCAAGGAGCTGGCTCAGGAGTAATTGTATCTGACCAAGGGTACGTTGTTACCAATAATCATGTGATTGAAAATGCAGATCAAATCAATGTAACTCTTAACAATAAAAAGACCTATCCGGCTGAGTTAATTGGTACAGACCCTGCCACCGATTTGGCTGTGCTTAAAATTGATGTGGACCATCTTCCACATATACCTTATGGAAACTCAGATCAATTAAGAATTGGAGAATGGGTTTTAGCTGTGGGTAATCCATTCAATTTAACCTCTACGGTAACAGCAGGAATTGTTTCTGCAAAAGGAAGAGATATCAATATTTTAAATGATGATCCTTTTACCAACATGTCTTCCATTGAATCCTTTATACAAACTGATGCAGCCGTAAACCCAGGTAACAGCGGAGGAGCATTGGTGAATACCAAAGGAGAATTGATTGGTATAAATGCCGCTATAAAATCAAACACTGGATCTTTTGCAGGATACTCTTTTGCGATACCTTCTAATATTGTTAAAAAGGTGGTTAACGATTTGGTTGAATATGGAACTGTTCAACGCGCTTATATCGGTATTAATATTAGAAATATTGATGAGGAAATTGCCAAGGAAGAAGACTTAGAAGATTTAAATGGAGTTTACATTGCAGGATTTGCTGAAAATAGTGAAGCTAACAAAGCAGGCTTAAAAGAAGGTGATATTATTAAATCGGTTGAAGGTTTAAAAGTGAGAACGGTATCTGAACTTCAAGCAAAAATTGGAGAATACAAGCCCGGGG
Source organism: uncultured Flavobacteriales bacterium (assembly GCA_964001305.1). Taxonomy (GTDB): domain Bacteria; phylum Bacteroidota; class Bacteroidia; order Flavobacteriales_E; family Vicingaceae; genus CAJXMH01. The sequence continues at coordinate 54,192 of CAXFAI010000040.1, read as the reverse complement.
ATGAAGTTGATATAACCGTAAATAGAAAAGGAAAAGAAATCACAAAATCTGTCATCTTAAAGAACTTCGAAGGAAATACAGAAATCATTACCAATACAAAATCAGATTTACTGAAAACTTTAGGAGCCAAATTTGAGAATACCGATTCTGAAACCCTTGAAAAGTTAGAACTAGAAGGCGGGGTAACCGTAACCGAATTATTTGCGGGAAAACTTCGAAAGTCGGGTATGCAAGAAGGCTTTATCATTACTGGAGTTGACAACAAAGAAGTAAAAACAACTGAAGATTTATTACAAATTATTAAAAGCAAAAAAGGTGGAGTACTTCTAAATGGAGTATATCTAAATGGCCGCAAAGCTTATTATGGCTTTGGTATGTAACGGTTGTTTTGGTTAGTGTGTAGAAAAGCCTGCGATAGTAGTTATCGCAGGCTTTTCGTATTTAATACATCCACTTGTTAGCGGTAGAAAAATTGACGACTTTTGCAGCTTAAATTAATATGACCTTAATCTTAACAAAGCCTTAGCTTAAATGGACACAGAAATGAAAAAACCTGTAGTAGCCGAAGAGTTCGAATCTGAATTGAACTCATGGGTAGATCAAGAAAAAAAAGCCGTTGACTTAAACAATACCGTTGGTCAACTACTTTACGGAAAATCTATTGAACTCGTATTATTTAGAAATCACCTTGTTGATCGAAGTGTTTCTGAAGTTTTGAAGATGCATAAAAATGCTCAGAACTTCACGAATCGCCCAGTAAGCATTTACGACACTGCTGACCTTGCTAAAGAAATATTAAACATGGACTTGGCGCCATCTAAAATTGATATTGGCAAATTGGCAAATGAGTGGTTGAAAGAAGAAGAAAACTTTTCTTCCAAACAAGAATTTTTAAACCATAAGCTAGATGGCTTTATTGGTGTTGAAAGAAGAAAGCTAGAACCAAAAGATGTTGTTTTATATGGTTTTGGTAGAATTGGTAGAATTGCTGCACGTGAGTTAGTGAAGCAAGCTGGAAAAGGTCAACAATTAAGGTTAAGAGCTATTGTGACTAGAAACGATGATGAAGTGGCTTTAGAAAAAAGAGCGGCTTTATTAAGAAACGATTCTGTGCATGGCACTTTTAATGGAACTGTTGAAGTTGACACCAAAGAACGAACTATGAACATTAATGGTCAAATCGTTCACATGATCAATGCTAATCAGCCAGATGAAATTGACTATACGCAATATGGTATCAATGATGCGTTAATTATTGACAATACTGGAGTTTTTAAGGATAAAACAGCTTTAAGTCGTCACTTAAAATCTAAAGGTGCGAGCAAAGTGTTGCTAACTGCACCAGGAAAAGAAATTCCAAACATTGTTTATGGCGTAAATCATAAAAATGATGTGGATTTAGAAAACGATAACATTTTGTCTGCTGCTTCTTGTACTACCAATGCGATTGTTCCTGTTTTGAAAGTTATTGAAGATAATTTAGGAGTAGAAAAAGGACACATTGAAACCGTTCATGCTTACACCAACGACCAAAATTTGTTGGACAATATGCACAATAAAACCCGTCGTGGACGTTCAGCAGCCATCAATATGGTAATTACAGAAACAGGTGCAGGAAAAGCTGTTACTAAAGTAATTCCAAGCTTACAAGATAAATTAACAGCGAATGCAGTTCGTGTTCCTACCCCAAATGGTTCATTAGCTATTATGAACTTAACAGTAGGAAAAGAAACTTCTGTAGAAGGAATTAATGATTTGCTCAGAAAAGCCGCTTTAGAGGGTGAGTTGGTGAACCAAATTTACTTCTCAACAGATGGTGAAACCGTTTCTAGCGACATTATTGGAAATACTTGTTGTTCTGTTTATGACAGTCCTGCAACTATCGTTTCTTCTGACAAGAAAAACATTGTACTTTATGTTTGGTACGATAACGAGTTTGGTTATACCAAGCAAGTGATTCGTTTAGCTAAATACGTAGCACAAGTAAGAAGACTGATTTACTATTAATAGTTAGTTAAAACACATTAGAAAAACCGTAATTAACGTTACGGTTTTTTTATTTCTGCTCTCTACCGATTACCAAATATAGAATCGCTCCAAAAAAGGAAAGAAAAATAACTACTAGGAGCCAAACAATTTTATCATTGCCTTTAAACTCTGAAGTGAGTATATCAATAATAGCCAAAATAGGCAGCAGCAAGGCAAATAATCCTATAGCTATTAGGGTTAAGGTCATGGCCATTCCTATGCCGAATAAATCTAAAAGCACCATTTTTAAGCTAAAGATATAAATCTAAGCTCAAATGCCTAATTCGATTGCTTTCGTTTTAGTCCAAATTGATAACCAATTACAACGTTGGGTTGAAAAAAGAAAAAATGCTGACTTGCTCGATCTTCACTATAAGGAGAGGTTAAGATGTCATACATATCAATAAACCCACCCTTTGCTTCCATTTGAATAAATGCTCCACGCTTATACCTCATTTGTATGCCCAAAATTGCATCTAAACCGAAGCCCGCAAGGTGAAACTCATCGTTCCTTCCTTTACTTAAAATGTTTGAGTTGGTTTTTGGAACCACTAAACCCGCTCCAAAACCTTGAATTAAGCTAAAGTTAAAGTATTTCCATGCATGAAATTTCTTTTGATGACGAAGCTCTATGTTTCCATAATTCAAGCCATCGGTATGCTCAAATCTTAAAAAATGATACTCCAGTTCTATCTCTTCTTTGTTGTAAGTTCCTTCATATTTACCGCCTGATTTTCCAATATTTCCTGTTATTCGTGAACGCTGATTCTGAAGCATGACATACTTCATATGGTCTAAACCAAAAGAAATACTCCAATGATTGGAAATAAAATAGCCAATGCGAAAATTGAATTGAGGAATGGTTATCGTTCCAGGATTGATATAAATAAGCGATAAATCGGTTTGTCGGTCATAAGCTTTTACCTTATCAAGGCGAAAGCTGTAATCTTCACCTTTAAAATGCATAGTGGATTTGCTGTAAACGGATCTATTCCAGCCCCAATAAAAAAACATTTCACCCTTTTTGCTCTTATATTCTTTGGAGCTAATCTCCTGACTTAGGCTTTGTAATGAAGCAATGCAAAACAAAGCAATCAATAAATTCTTCAATGGCTTGACTTTAGAATTGGCGGTAGCAGAACGCTACCGCACAAACTCAATAATTCTTACTTCTGAAAACTTAGAATCGTTTCTTTGATTATTCGAACACAGTCCATCAATTCTTCTTCAGTCATGACTAAAGGAGGTGCAAAACGAATGATGTTTCCATGGGTTGGTTTGGCTAATAAGCCATTTTCCTTTAAGGCTACACAAATGTCCCAAGCGGTCGAAGAATCTTCTGTATCGTTGATCACAACTGCATTTAAAAGCCCCTTACCTCTTACTAAGTTTACCAAGTCAGATTCTTCAACTAGTTTTTGCATTTCTGCTCTAAAAATCTGTCCTAGTTTTTCGGCTCTTTCAGCTAAATTCTCTTCTTCAACCACTTGTAGTGCTGCCATACCAACTCTAGCGGCAATTGGGTTACCACCAAAAGTGGAACCATGTTGCCCCGGCTTAATGACCATCATAATGTCATCATTTGCCAGTACAGCACTTACAGGGTACGCCCCACCTGATAGGGCTTTTCCTAAAACTAGAATATCTGGTTTAAAACCGGCTCTACTTTCACATCTTGGAGTTGGACAATCACAACCTTTACAAACAGCTAATAACTTTCCTGTTCTTGCAATTCCGGTTTGCACTTCGTCAGCAATAAAAAGTACACCATTCTTCTGACACATCTTGGCTGCCTCTTCAATGTAATTCTCATCTGGCACATAAACACCTGCTTCACCTTGAATAGGTTCTACCAAAAAGCCTGCTACATTCTCTTCTTGCAAGGCCTTTTCTAAAGCATCTAAATCATTGTAAGGAATGCGAATAAAACCTGGTGTATAAGGACCATAGCTTTTTCTTGCAACTTCATCGTTTGAAAAAGAAATAATGGTCGTAGTTCTACCGTGAAAATTTCCATCACAAACTATTATTTTGGCGTCATTTTCAGAAATACCTCTTTTTTCATAGGCATATTTTCTACACAGCTTAATACCAGTCTCAACGGCCTCAGCTCCTGAATTCATGGGCAAAATTTTATCGAAACCAAAAAAGGAAGTGGCAAACTTTTCAAATTGCCCCAAAACATCATTATAAAAAGCCCGAGAGGTTAAGGTTAAGGTTTGCGCTTGCTCCATCATGGCACCCACAATTTTTGGATGACAATGTCCTTGATTAATCGCAGAATAAGCAGATAAAAAGTCATAGTATTTCTTGCCTTCAGCATCCCACATGTATACTCCTTCTCCTCTGCTCAGTACAACAGGCAAAGGATGATAATTATGCGCTCCATATTGGTTCTCTAAATCCATGGCCTCTTGGCTAGAAATCTTTTCTTTTATCATAACTCTACTCTTTAATTTTTAAGGTTTTCCAAAATTATCTATTTCGATTTGCATTCCATAGAAATCGTGAAATCCTTTTCACTTTAAAGCCCTGTTAATTTGCTTTCATCTACTTTTGCAAGATATGGGCAGAAGAAGAAGACAAAAACCATTTTTTGAAGCTGTAGAAGTATTAGAAATGGCTGCTGAAGGAAAATCCTTAGCGAAAGTAAACGATAAAGTACTGTTTATTCCACAAACTGTTCCTGGTGATGTGGTAGATGTTCAAGTTACCAAAAAGCGGAAACGCTACATGGAAGGCCGAGTTACCAAAGTGCATAAATACTCTGAACGCAGGGTTGAGCCTTTTTGTGAACACTTTGGAGTTTGTGGTGGCTGCAAGTGGCAGTTTATTAGCTATGCAGATCAACTCAAAAACAAACAGCAAACCGTAGAAGATGCCCTTCAGCGAATTGCTAAAATAGAATTACCGGAGATTGAAAAAATTCTTCCTTCTGAGAAAACACAGTTTTACCGCAATAAGCTAGAGTTCACCTTTTCTAATAAGGAATGGCTTACCCAAGAACAAGTTGACTCAAAAGAAGATTTTGAAAACCGAAATGCACTAGGTTTTCACGTTCCTGGTCGTTTTGACAAAGTGCTAGACGTTAAAAAATGCTGGTTACAGGAAGACCCTTCCAATGCTATTCGAAATTGGGTGAAACAGTATGCTCTAAAAAATGAGCTCTCCTTTTTTGATTTGCGCGAGCAGCATGGTTTTTTGAGGAACTTAACCATACGAACAGCCGCCACAGGTGAAATCATGGTAATTTTTTCTTTTTTCAAAGAATTGAAAGCAGAAAGAGAAGCGCTATTAAATGCATTTAAAACGCAGTTCCCTGAAGTCACTTCGTTGTTGTATGTCATTAACGAGAAAAGAAACGACACCATTGCCGACCAAGAAATCATTTGTTTTAGTGGTAGAGAATACATTTTGGAAAGCATGCCAAACTTCTCAAATACCAAAACATTGCAATTTAAAATAGGGCCTAAATCATTTTACCAAACCAATTCATTGCAAGCTCACAAATTGTATGAACTAAGCGCTCAACTAGCCGAAATAGGCAAAGATGATGTGGTTTATGATTTATATACTGGAACTGGCACAATAGCTAATTACATTGCTAATGAAGCCAAACGTGTAATCGGGGTTGAATATGTAGAAGCAGCCATTGAAGATGCAAAGTTTAACGCCCAAATGAATGAAATCGAAAACTGCACTTTTTTAGCAGGTGATATGAAAGATGTTTTTACGGAAGATTTTGTAGCAAAACATGGCAAAGCCGACGTGGTAATTACAGACCCACCAAGAGCAGGCATGCACGAAGATGTGGTAAAACAATTGCTTAAGCTAGAAGCACCTAAAATTGTTTATGTCAGTTGTAATCCGGCTACACAAGCAAGAGACTTGCAATGGCTTGATGAAAAGTATGAAGTTGCTGCCGTAAAACCAGTAGATATGTTTCCACAAACGCATCATGTAGAAAATATAGTGCTCTTAAAACTTAAAAAATGAAAGCAGTAACTGATTGGGAAGCTCGATATCAAGAAGGAAATACAGGATGGGACGTTGGAGAAATTAGCACCCCTTTGAAGGAATATTTTGATCAAATACAAGACAAATCAATTTCGATTTTAATCCCTGGTTGTGGAAATGCTCACGAAGCTAGCTACCTGCACGAACAAGGCTTTACAAATGTTTTTTTACTTGACCTTGCTCCTAGTCCACTAGAAGAATTTGCTAAAAAGCATCCAGATTTTCCAAAAGCGCATTTAATACAAGACAATTTTTTTCACCATGAGGGCGAATATGATTTAATGGTTGAGCAGACGTTTTTTTGTGCAATCAATCCTGCTCACCGAGCGGAATATGCCAAAAAATCAGCTTCATTATTAAAGGATAATGGTAAGTTAGTCGGCTTATTTTGGTCTGTACCATTAAATGAAGACCAACCTCCTTTTGGCGGCTCAAAAAGCGAGTATCATAACTACTTTGATGATTACTTTGAATACAAGACCTTTGAAAATTCGTACAACTCAATTAAACCAAGAGCGGGAAGAGAATTATTTTTAATTGCTGTAAAAAAGTAAGCTTCACTATTTTTGAAAAAAACGAATATGTCAGAAAGTAAAACCCAGATATTAAGCCATCAAAATATTCTGCAAAAGGTAAATCGGATAGCTTATCAGATTTACGAAGATCACTACAACCAAAAGGAAATTCTTATTGCTGGAATTGCTAATAATGGCTATACATTTGCCCAACTATTGAGTAATAAAATCGAAGAAATTTCATCAATCAACGTCAAGCTTGTTGAATTGAAAATCGACAAGAAAAATCCCATTGAAAGCGAAATTGAACTTAACTTAACCAAAACAGAGATTAAAAATAAATCCATTGTTTTGGTCGATGATGTATTAAATTCAGGTAAGACCTTAATCTATGGCATTCAATGCTTTTTAAAAGCACCAATTAAAAGTTTATCTGTAGCTGTACTTGTAAATCGAAGTCACAAGCGTTTTCCAGTAAATGCAAATTATGTTGGCATGTCTTTAGCGACTACACTAAAAGAGCATATTGAGGTAGACTTTGAAAATTCAAAAGCATATGCTGCTTATTTAAGTTAAGCAATTTAAAATGTCATTCGGAGTCGCTTTATCTTTCGCTATGGTGTAATTAGCTTGAGTGTAAAATGCTTCTCTCTCGGTTAGCTTTTGCTCAACGTATTTATTTAATTCATCTCCTACTAAGTTTGCTACAAGCGGTCGCTTATGTTTCTGACCTTTTAACCGACCAATTAATACTTCTTTTCTAACCTTTAGATAAAAAGATACTCCAGACTTTATAATGATTTCAAGATTCTCTGTCTGACATGGAGTTCCTCCTCCAAGAGAAATTACAGCATTTTTTGAAGAAACAATTTGTAATGCATTCCGCTCAAGTTTTCTAAAGTAATCTTCTCCATGTTCCTGAAAAAGAGTTGAAACCGTTTTTCCTTGCTCTTCCTCAATAAACTCATCCAAATCTATAAAGTCAATGGCTAATCTTCTTGCCAATCTGGCACCAAGACTGCTTTTTCCAGAAGCCATAAAACCCATTAAATAAATTGGTCGATTCATGATTATTTTAATGGTGAGTCAGGTTCTTTTTTCATTTTATTGTATACCGCCTTTTGAATAACCTTGGGAAAAAACTTGGAGAGAAATACAGCAAGTCTACCTTCCCCTGTTAAAACAAGGGTTTGTTTACGTTTTTTGATGGCTTGAAATAAGTATTTCGCCACTTCTTCAGCGGTCATCATTTTCCCTTCCTCACGGGGAGATTCAGCTTGAGAGCTACCGTCAGCTACCAACGCTTTTTTTCGAATTTCTGAAGCGGTAAAGCCCGGACAAGCAATCAATACATGTAAGTTATTACCCATATTTTCATTTCTTAATGACTCTAAAAAACCATGCATAGCAAACTTAGAAGCCGAATAACCTGTTCTTGCAGGCAAACCCAAATATCCGGCAATGGAAGAAATTCCGGCAATAGAACCTTTGCTTTTTAAAATATGTGGCAAAGCATATTTGGTAGAATAAACCGTACCCCAAAAATTAATGTCCATCACGTTTTTTATAACTGACAAGTCTACATCTTCAAAAACAGCACGCATTGAAATCCCGGCATTATTAATCAATACATCTATTTTTCCAAATTGAGCGACAGTCTTTTCAACCATCATCTTACAATCATTTTCAACAGAAACATCAGCTTGAATGGCCAAAACCTCAGCACCCACTTCTTGAATTTCTTTAGCTGCGAGAGAGAGCTTTTCTTGGTTTCGAGCTGAAATCGCGATTAAAGCTCCTGCTTTTGCAAATTCTATAGCAGTCGCTTTTCCAATTCCTGAAGAAGCTCCGGTAATAAGCACAACTTTGTTTTTCATAAGGTAAAGCTAAATATTTAGAATGGGGGTTTGCTTAGATTTGTCATTGGTTTTCAAAATTAAGAGAAGCATGCAAATACGGGAAGTGACAGACGCAAAAACTGAAGCTGAATTTCATCAACTACCTTTTACCATTTATAAAGATGACCCAAATTGGGTTCCTCATTTAAAACAAGATATTCAAGGCGTATTTGATCCGAAGAAGAATAAGTTCTTTCGTCACGGAGAGGTAATCCGTTGGATATTAGAAGAAAACGGAAAAACGATTGGCAGAGTTGCTGCTTTTATTAACCACAAGGGAAATAAAAAGCAAAAACTAAACACTGGAGGTTTAGGCTTTTTTGAGTGTATTAATAATCAAGAAGCAGCTTTTAAATTATTTGACACGGCCAAAAAATGGATTGAAGATAAGGGCATGCAAGCTATAGATGGCCCCATTAATTTTGGTGAAAAGGATAAATATTGGGGTCTAATTATTAAAAACTTCGATTACCCACCCTATTATTGCCAAAATTACAATCCTGAATATTATGTTCCATTTTTTGAAAACTATGGCTTTCAAATTCATTATGAACAATTTATTTACCACCGAAAAACAGAAGATGAATTAATTCCATTGCTTAAGGAAAAATCGGCTCGAATTCGTAAAGATCCTAAGTATACTTTTGAGACAATCAGTAAAAAGAACTTGGAAAAGTATGCAGAAGACTTCAGGACAATTTATAATAGAGCTTGGGTTAAACATGAAGGTTTTGCAGGTATGGAGAAAAGACAAGCCATGGCAATTATGAAAACCATAAAACCCATTTTAGACGAAGACCTCATTTACTTTGCCTATTATGATGGCCGACCAGTAGGCTTTTTCATCGCCTTACCTGAAATCAATCAAATATTTAAATACGTAAATGGAAATTTGAATTGGTTGGGAAAACTTAAATTCTTATACCACAAATGGAAAGGAACTTGCACCAGCTTTTTTGGTTTGGCTTTTGGCATAGATCCTGATTTTCAAAGTAAAGGATTGGAAGGTGCTATTTTTGATGAGTGCAAACGCGTCATTTCAATAAAAGGCTCATACGAGGATGTAGTTATCACTTGGATTGGAGATTTTAATCCAAAAATGATACATGTAATAGAGAATTTAGGTGCAAAACGATTAAGAACCTTAGCAACTTATCGCTTTTTATTGGATGATTCGCTAGAATTTGAGCGCGCCAAAACCATCCATTAAACTGATTTAAAACTACTTAACAAACAAGATTAATTTTTTATTAAAAAAAGTGCTATTCTTGTTTGTCATTTTTAGCAAGGATTATATCTTTGCAGTCCGAAAAAATTTCGGTGGTACAATTCGACTTGTTAGCTCAGCTGGTAGAGCACATCCCTTTTAAGGATGGGGTCCTGGGTTCGAACCCCAGACAAGTCACAAAAGCGAAAAAGCTAGCCCAAAAGGCTGGCTTTTTTGGTTTTATATTATTGCTAGGGGTGAGAAGTTTATGCCGAGCACTTTTCTGAAAGAAAAGTAGTCGAGGTGAACCCCAGACAAGTCACAAAAAAGGCTGTTTTGAAAGAACAGTCTTTTTTTATGCTATCTCTTCTTCAATTAGCGATAGTTTTGGAAAAAATACGCTAAACAATTATCTACTACTTCTTTAAACAATCTATTAAATAAATAGGTTTTTACCATAAATTTAATATCTTAAGAGGAGTTAATTAAACAATATGGAAAATCCGATTATACCAGACAATGAATTTGAAAGACTAGCTGCTTTAGAAAGCTATCAAATTCTTGATACTGACACTGAAGTTTTATATGACCAGATAATAGAACTCGCCTCTTACATTTGTAAGACCCCAATTGCACTCATTACGTTTATTGATCAAGATAGGCAATGGTTTAAGGCTAAGAAAGGAGTCAAAATCTCAGAAACAGATAGAAATATTTCTTTTTGCGCACATGCAATAAACAGCTCTAGTGAAGAAGTTTTTGAAGTCTCTGACACTCACAAAGATTCAAGATTCAAAAACAATCCACTTGTTCAATACGATCCAAAAATACGATTCTATGGAGGTGCTCCAATTGAAGATGAAGATGGTTTTAAATTGGGAACCCTTTGTGTACTTGACCAAAAGAATAGAGTACTAAACCAGGAACAAAAAGATGCACTTTTATCATTAGCTAGTCAAGTTAGCACTCTCCTTAAGTTGAAGCGTGTAACCCTAAAAAGTCAAAAAGAAAGTCATGAGCTAAGCACAATTTTTAACAACCTAACAGATGTTGTGTATGAGCTCAATGAAAAAGGAGAATATATTTATATAAACAAAGCCATTGAAAATTTATATGGTTATAAGGTAGACGAACTGATTGGAGAGCATTTCTCAAAATTAATCGCACCCGATAACAGAGAAAAAGTATTAGAATTCTATAAGAAGCAGTTTAGCAATAAAAAAAGTTACTCGGAATATGAATTCAAAATTATTTCTAAAGATGGAAAAACATTCTGGGTTTCTCAAAAGGTAAGTATGATATTCAATACGAAAGGGGAATTGGATAGAACAGTTATTATTGCAAGGAACATCAGTGCCGAAAAACGAAACAAGACCTTATTAATCAAAAGAACAAACCTCCTTCAAAATGTGGTGTCAAATATGGCTGAAGGAGTTATAGTTTTTGATGAATATGGTAAAATTGCTCTATTCAATGATTCTGCGAAGACGATATTTAATTCGAGTAATAATGATAAACTAAGTACAATTATCAACTCATATCATTACTTTGAGGAAGACAAACAAAATAAAGTTACATCCGAAAGTTTACCAACTAGTCTTGTATTAAAGGGTGAATTCGTTAAGAACAAAATACTTTATATTGAGAACAAAATAAATAAAGAACTACACTTTTACTTACAGATTAATGCTCAACCGGTTCTAAGCAATAGTGGTAATATTAAGGGCGGAGTTATGGTAATCGCCAATATTACTGCTCAGAAAGAAAAAGAGTATGAGATTCTAAAACAAAACTCGCTACTAGAGCAAGCTAAAGAGTTGGCCACAATTGGACATTGGGAAGTTGATTTGAAAAAAGAATCGCTTTTTTGGTCTAATGAGACCAAACGAATTCATGAAGTTTCATCGGATTTTATTCCAAATGTAAAAGAGGCTATTAATTTTTACGATGATGAATCAAAACCCAAAATTCAAAAAGCATTAGATAGAGCCATAAATGAAAAAATCGATTGGGATGAAAAATTAAAAATTAAAACCGCTAAGGGAAACTTAAAATGGGTTAGATCAATAGGCACTACTATTTCAAATAACAATGAAGTGAGTCGAGTATTTGGAGTTTTTCAAGATATTACAAAGGACAAAGTTTTTGAGGAGCGCTTATTAAAAAGTGAAAAAGAAGTTAAGCTTCTTAATACTACACTAGAAAAGAGGATTGCACAACGGACAAATGAGCTGGAGAATTCAAAAAAAATGTTTCAAGAGCTATATGATGGTGTACCCGACATGTTGCTTTCCATTAACCCTAATACAGGTGTTATATTAGAGTGTAATGAAACAACGTCTAAAACACTAGGTTATAACAAATCTGACATTATTGGAGAGAAAGTAATTAAATTCTATGACCCATCATGCCACCACAAAGTAAAAGACGCTCTTTCTACCATTAAACGTGATGGAATCATCGATAATATTAAATTACAAATTGTAACCAAATCAGGTAAAATAATCCCTATAAGGCTTAATGCATCGGTAGAAAAAGATAAAAAAGGAAACATTCTAAGGACAAACTCTACTTGGAGGGATATAAGTAGGTTAGAAAAAGCAGAGTTAGACTTGAAAAAGCTAAATCAAGAATTAGAGCAAAGAATTAAAGAACGAACTAAAGAATTAACTAAAGCAAATCAAGAAATACAAGAGTTTGCCTACATTACTTCTCATGACTTAAAATCACCACTAGCCAATATAGATGGCTTTACCCAATTACTTAAAAGAGAAATTGAAAGCGGAAATATTCCACTTTTAAACACTTTTGTGGATCATATTCAACAAGGGGTTAAGTTAGCAACCAAGCGAGTTGATGGAATTGTAGAGGTAGCTAAACTTGGCGACTCTTCTGCAATTGAATTTACTATATTTAGTCTCAAAGAACTTATTGAAAACTCAATTGCTTTATTAGGTGCCAAATTTGAAAATCCGAAGGAAATTATTAAAGTAGAATTTAATCAGATTGATCAAATCAAAAGCAATCAATATTATTTTGAGACTATTATCTCTAATTTACTATCTAATGCAATAAAATATAAGAAAGAAGAAGTTAAGCCAAATATTCTTCTTGAATTGTTTCAAGACAATAAACACTTTATAATTACCATAAAAGACAATGGTATTGGAATTGATTTGAGCAGAGGAACCGACAAAATTTTTGGCATGTTTACTAGAATGCATGATCATGTTGAGGGTAGTGGACTAGGGCTCCACATTACAAAAAAAATGGTTGAAAATTTAAACGGTACAATTAGTGTTCAAAGTGAGAAAAATATAGGTACAACTTTCACCATTAAATTTCCACGAATTATGCTAAACCCATAAATTGATTTTTTCTAATTGAGCATTTATTCCCTGTAATTACCGTAACAAGCTTGATTTAACTTTCAACACTTAAATCAAAAATAACAACAGCATATAATATATTACAATAAAACCCATCTCATTAAACTTAATGTAGTATGAAACCAATTAAAAAAGTTCTATTAGTAGACGATAGTGAAGCTTCCAATGAAATGAATAAATATGTTCTGGAAGCTGCTGAAATTTGTGATAAAATCGACATAGCTAAAAATGGTCTACTTGCATTGGAATATTTAAAATCAAACTTAAAAAGTTTACCTGAGTTAATTTTCTTAGATGTAAAAATGCCTGTCATGAATGGTTTTGAGTTTTTAGATGAGCTTCAGAAATATGAACAAAAGTTGAATAACACCTTTGTCATTGTTATGTTATCTTCTTCATTGAGCCCGATTGATATTAATAAATCAAAGGAATATCCTTATGTAAAAGAGTATTTGAACAAACCTCTCTCAATTAAGAAGGTTAAAGAAATTGTAAAATCAATCCAGACGTAAACTTTATAAAAAGTGTTATTCTAGAAGTAAGATTTTTATATATCCTTTTAGATTTTGCACCTATTTGTATGTATTGTATTAATTTCGTGTTTTACACCCCGGTGCTGAAATTGGTAGACAGGCATGGTTGAGGGCCATGTGTCCGTTTGGACGTGCAGGTTCGAGTCCCGTTCGGGGTACTAGAGAATAAAAACACACAAGTGGCATTGATGAGCAAGCAAAAAGAGCTTGCTCATTTTTGTTTGCAAAGAATTTGATTACAATTCCATAAATCTCTTCCCTATTTTTACGAGCTCAAAAAACAAACAATCTGAAATGAAGAAATTAATTGTATTAAACCTTCTCTTGGTTTTTACTGCCCTACTATTAAATGCCCAAGAAGTAACCGTTGCCACCTTTAATGCTGAGTTTTTAAACAAATCTAGAGTTCATATTAAGTATGGAATGCCTTTCGACATAAACAAAGCATCAAAGAAGGAGCAAAAATTCTGGGATAAAGAAGAAAACAGAGCTGCCAAACTTCAAGAGTCATCTGCCAAAGTAGCTGAATTAATTAAACAAATGAATTCCGACATTGTAACTTTAACCGAAGTCGGAGGACCTGAAGATTTGGAGATATTAGTAAATGAATTAAGCAAAATTGGTGTTCAGTATGACTATTGGCAAGTATGTGATTGTAAAGACAATTTCACCCAACAACATGTAGCGGTTCTATCCAAGTACCCTATTAAAGATGTTTGGACTGAAATTCCTGGACGTTCAATTTATTTGGAAGAATTGGATGGAGATTCAGAAGACGACACCGGTGTTAGCAAAGGACTAAAAGTTACAGTTACAATTGAGGATAAAGAAATTGACATTTTTGTTTTGCACCTTAAAAGTGAAAGAGGTGGTTTTGATAGTGACGCCAAACGAATTGCACAAGCAAGTATTGCTAGAAGATCAATTATTAAACTACTAAATGAAGGAAGAAATGTAATTGTAACCGGAGATTTAAATTCAGAAAAAGGCAGTCCTACCCTTTACCGCCTAAGAGGGTTTGATGATATTTATGAAGAGTTGATTCAAACAGGAAACAGTCAGTACTTTGAAAATATGGAAACTCGTTGGACCTATAATTATATGGGTGAGCCAGAACAAATTGACCATATACTAATTTCTCAAGGCTTAACTGAAAGCAACGGCATACAAACTTCAATTCTAGAAGTAAAAGATGAAGGTATTTCTGATCACAATCCAGTGATTGTAAAATTGAAGTTAAAGTAGAATCACTGAATTTGAATTTAAGACTCCTTTGCTTTTCAGAATATAACTAGTTTTGATGATTAACTAATAATCAACAAATTATGAAACCGCAATTTCCCATCACAAATGTTCTTCTGTTTTTATTAATACCTTCTTTTGTATTCCCTCAACTTGCGGGTAATTACACCATTAACTCAAACCAACCTGCCTCTACAACTAACTATCAATCTTTCAAGGCATTTACCGATGATTTAGAGCTACAAGGAATTAATAGTGCTTTAACTGTAAATGTTGCAAATGGCTCAGGTCCTTACTTTGAGCAAGTAGAGTTCTCTAAAATTCAAGGATTAAGTTCTTCAAATACTATAACATTAAATGGAAATGGAGAATACTTAATATCAAGTGGGACTTCATCAAACTATGGTATACTAGTTTTAGATAGTGTTTCTTACATCACAATTGATAGCTTAAATATCAGTCAGCTTGGCTCATACAATACCATGGGAATAATGATTATAAATCACGCTAACAATAACACCATTAAAAACTGCTTAATAGATTTAAGTGTTTCTTTAAGCCAAAGCTCTTTAAACTATATAGGAATACTTTTGGGTACTAGTAGAACCTCCCCAAATGCTTCAGGTGAAACTGGAAACAATAACCAAATTGTAAATAATCGTATTATTGGGGGATATGCCGGCATTAGTTTAGGAGGTAACTCATCTACTAAACAAACAAATAACCAGATTATTGACAATCGTATTGAAGACTTTCATTTACGCGGAATTGCGATAGCCTATCAACAAAATTGCTTCATAGCAAGGAATGAAATAAGTAGACCAAATAGGACATCAGTAAATGGGAATTTTAATGGCATTTATGCTTATGAATCAAACACTATAGAAGTTGTTAATAACAAAATACATGACACACATACTGCTGCACAAAATTCCAGTGTAAGTTCCGTTTATGGCATCTATTTTTCAAATTGTGATGGTTTATCAACAACTAAAAATAAAGTAGTAAACAATTTACTTTATAACTTTAATAATAATGAAGGCTTTACAGGAGCGCTACATAATTCAAGTAGTGATAACACTCAATACTTTCATAATACAATTGTTTTAACCAACAAAAATGCAACAAGTGGCTCATGCCGAGGAATTACCCAAGCACTAACAGCAAGTGGTGTTGAAATTAAAAACAATATCTTTTTTATAGATCAAGGTGGAAGTGGAATTAAACATGCCATACACCTTAATAATTACAGCTCGAATTACAGCTGTGATTACAACAATATATTTCTAGGAAATAGCGGAAGTGGCTCCTACTTTACAGGACATTTTGCTTTTTCTTATGCATCTATAAATAACTGGCGAGCAGCAAATGGTGGTGCTTTTGGAGCAAATAGCAACAATCAGAATCCCCTATTTATTAATCCGTTAAATGATAATTATATGCCTTATGGTACAGCTGCAGAAAATACGGGCGAAAACTTAGGCATTATTACAGATTTGATTGGTACTCCAAGAAGTACTAGTACTCCGGATATGGGTGCTTATGAATTCTCCTCTCCTTCTGGCGAACTTTCATTTTTAAGCTTAGTTGGTTTAAATCAAGAGAGTAACTGTTATAGCGCCAATGAGCAAATTGGATTTTCAATTACCAATACTATTGGTAATGCCAACTTTATAAATGACAGTTTAACCATTGTTTACGAAATTGTTGGAAAAAGCACTTTAATTGATAGCCTTATAATCAAGCAAGGTAACTTAAATTCAGGTGACACTAATATTTTTTGGATACCTAGAACTTTGGATCTATCTCAATCTACAAGCTTCCAATTAAATGCTTATCTACAATTTAAACCTGATTTCATTCTATCCAATGATACCCTAAAATCAATAAATTTAGGAGGTGGCAATTTAACAGCATATTCAGACACAAACGCATATTCTTTAGGTCTTCAATACGAGGTTACGGCAAAACATCCATTATTAAATTCACAAATTAAGTTTTCGGAAATATGGCAGTATAGTTCTGCATACAGCAACTCTATTGCATCTCCATCATACTTTACTATCTTACCTAACAGAGATTATATTGAACTTAGTAATTTTTCTTCTTTTAATCTAGACATTTCCAACTACCAAGTAGAGCGACTTGGCACGAGTCCACTACTTTACACATTTCCACAAGGTACAATTATTAAAAAAAATTCAACAATTATTCTTGTCAGTGGCTCAGGAACTGATGACATTACAAATGGGGTTTACTATATAGGTGGCAGTACAGATCCCGTATTCTCTTCAAGTTTGGTAGGCTACATACTGTCATCAGCAAATTCTAAAGTCTTGGATGCCGTTGCCCTTAATAACTATTCATTTAATTCTTCAAGTGGAATTTCTACAAACGATTGGAATCACCCCATTCCTTCTTCAAGTTCTAATATGGGTGCTTACTTAGATAGCGCCGATAACAACAGTGGTTTAGTTTGGAAGGTAACTTCAACAGGCTATCAAAATACACAATCATTAGGAGTAGTTAATGGCCTACCAAACCATTCTGTATTTCGTATTAATTGGAGTGGTGCTGCAATCAATGACTCTACTTTAACAATTAATCAGTCCCAAAACAATAAAGGCACTTTTACTTACTATTTAAGCTTTACTATTGATAGCTGCATTTTTTTGGATACACTTAACATTGGAATATATAATGTATGTGATAGTTTAGGTATACAAACAAATGTTATTCAGAACGCTAGTTGCTTTGGAAGTGCCGATGGAGAAGCAACTGTTTCTCCAATTCAAGGACAAAATCCATTTACATATTTATGGAGTAATAATCATAGTGGACCAACAAATAACACTCTATCTGCAGGAAAACATTATGTAACCCTTACGGATGCGAATAACTGTCAGCAAATTGACTCTGTAACTATTACACAACCAAACCCAATAAACTCAGTAATATCTGATACTGCATGTGGAAGCTATTATTGGTCAGCAAACAATCAAACTTATACTACTTCAGGAAATTTTAGTACAGTCTTAAATTCTTCAAGTGGATGTGACTCTACAATAACATTAAATTTAATGATTCTACCAGTTAGTACCTCCATTGTTCTAGATACTTCATGTAGAAGTTACCTCTGGTTAGAAAACAACATTACCTATACTTCCACTGGTATATACTATGACACATTGCAAAATTCCCTTGGATGCGATTCTATTATTTCTCTTGACTTAAAAATTGACCAAAACGACACTTCTACTACGTTAGTTGGAGATTCAATATATGCAAACAATGTTAGCGCAACCAGCTACCAATGGTTAACTTGTCAATCAAATGGTTTATTTAGTACAGTAATAGGTGAAAATAATCGAGGCTTTAAACCTAATACAAGTGGCAATTTTGCTTTAGCAATAAGTCAAGGTAAATGCCTTGATACTACAGCTTGTAAAAGAATTATCATTGTTGGAACATCTGAATTAAATATTAAATCAACTAATTTTAATTTATTTCCTAATCCTGGTTCAGGTTCCTTTTATGTGCAAGTTGAACCTCATCTTTTAGGATCATCGATAGAAATTTTTGACACTTCAGGTAAATCTGTTTTTAAATCGTTTACTAAATCTAATAAAACTTTTTATAACCTTGATTTACCAAATGGTCTTTATTTAATAAAGATTGATAATCATTATCAAAAACTAATAATAGAAAAGTAAATAAATCAAGTTTCTATTTAAAAAGCTTAACTAACAAAAATTCATGGAAAAGACAATATCAGATCGCATTAAGCTAAACTTAGAATATGATGTAGCCAAAATGGCTGAAGAAGTTAAGCAAATAGAAACGAATCCATTTCTCTATTACAACGTTATTACTCTGAGAGGTCCTGCTCATATTGTTGATCCAAGTTTACCTCCTCCACCTCCCGCTAAAGATTATGCCAATGGTTCTTGGACAGATTGGAAAAACACGAATGACTTAGAGAAGTCTGCTTACTTAAAAGAAATTGTAGAATTCTTTCAGCAACATACTAAAGTTACTTTAGTACGCCTATTACGTTTAGGTGCTGGAGAAATCGTAAAAGAACATACTGACCCTACTTTGGGCCTTGAGATTGAAGATTCTGTGGTTCGATTAACCATTCCGATTGTTTCTCCACCTGAAGTTGAGTTTTATTTGAATCATGAACTTGTACCCATGAAGCCAGGAGAATGTTGGTATTTAAGATTAACTGACCCACATTCAATCATAAACAAAAGCTCATCTGAGCGAATCAATATGAGCATTGACATGATTCCCAACGATTGGGTAAAATCATTGATTGCAGAAGCTAATAAGTCAGTGTTAACTTAAATTTCCAATTACTAAAGCGACTACTTTTGCATTCAACAGTTAAATGGTATGAAAGAATCAAAAGGAGTTAAAAAACAAGGGCAAGATTTATTTGACCAATGGAATGCAGCCTGCAAAATAAATGAAGGCGACTCTTTTACAGAAAAGCTAAAAAAAGTGATGTATCGCTTAGGTGGCATTCTACTCATGATCCTTTTTAGTCCGATACTTTTAATCATTTTCATATTTGTAGTAGCAGTTTCCTTATGAAGAAATCGCTTTCTCATTTTAGCTTTTGGTTACCTGCTGTGCTGTTTTTACTTCATCAATGTACTCAGAAATTGGCCCACATCTCAATTCCGATTCTTGATAATTACTTGGATCCATTTTGTTTTATCTCTATTGCCTTCCCTCTTCTCCAACTTGAGCGCAAGAAAATATATAGTCTTAATACATTCAGTTTAACTGAGTTATTTGTCTACTTTATTGTTTTGGCTTTTTCATCTGAATATCTACTTCCACTAATTAGCTCCAAATTTGTTTCTGACCTTTTTGATATTCTAGTTATGTTTATTGGACTGATATGGTTTACCTCTTTTAACATCCCTTTTAAAAGCTTACAAACAGAGCCTTTAAATTTATTTCTTAAAAAGATATCAAAGCTTTACTAAGGCTTAAAATCTTTATCTAATGCACTGATTACTAATATTTTTTCATTTTTAATATTTGTTTTACAATTAATCTATAATTTCGACAACCTTATCTAAACTACACTCGTATTAGTCGAAAATTATAATCAATGAAATATTTCATTTTAACTGTCTTAATTCTTATTCAATCAAGTCTGTTTGCAATTACCTACACAACCGTATCAAATGGGGACTGGACTAACTCTTCTACTTGGGATGCGAATGGAGCGCCCGGAAACTATTGGGGAGCATCAGATCAAGTAATCATAAATCACAATGTAAATTTGAATCAAAATGTTGGTTATGCTGGAAGTATTCAAATAACCGCAGGAAATTCATTAACAGGTTTATCTAACAACATCGCTTTATACAATGGAGCTAGTATTACTTCAGCTGGAGATTTATCAGTAAATAATTTAACCTTAAACTCGACATCTAATGGCTCCATCACTGGTGAGTTAATTGTGAATAATAATCTAGTTGTTGGTTCTGGAAGCACATTAACTTGCACAAATACAGTTGAGGTGAGGAATAATTTCACCAATAATGGTGGCATTGTAGTTTTTAATGATGTTACTGAGATTAATGGAAATGTCCAAAACAATAATGGAGAAATCACTTTTAATAGCAGTGCAATTATTGGTGGAAATGTTGATAACAATAATGCAAGTGCTGTCTTAAACTTTAATGCCGACATTGATATTACAGGTTATTTAACTTTAAATAGCAATTCTACACTAAATATAGCAAGTGGGGTTGAAGCTAACATTGGTGGAAACTTTACTGCTAATAGCGGTTCTACTTTTAATAATGACGGAAGAATCAACGTTGATGGGAACTTTACGAATAATGGGGGAACGATTCAAAATGATGGTATAGTTGATATTTCAGGAAACTTCACTCAAAATGGTGGTGTATTCACAAATGATGGTGTTATGGTAGTTGAAGGTATTTTTAGAGTAAATGGCGATGGTACCGTTAACGGATCGGGCTTACTTCGAACAAATAGTATTACGAATTATGGTACGATATCAGGTTCAAACGATATCTGCGGTTTAGATGATTCTACCAATCCATCTACTTCGGGAGGTGGAGCAGTTAGTGGAAGTACAACCTATTGTACTGAATCTGCCTCAGCAGCCTTACCTATTGATTTGGCCTTCTTCAATGCCGAAATGCACTTAGGCTATGTTCACTTTAGTTGGAAAACTTATAGTGAAATTAATAATGACTATTTTCAAATTGAATGGAGCGAGAATGGAGAAACGTTTAAAGTACTAAATCAAATTAAAGGAGCAGGCAACTCAAACTACCCTCTTAATTACGAATGGAGTATAAGCAACCAAGAAGTAAGGAAAGGTTATTTTAGGCTAAAACAAGTAGATTTTGACGGAAAATTTTCCTACTCAAAAACGGTATCTATAGGTTATTCACCTTCAATTAAAAGTGGGACTTTTAACCTTTATCCAAATCCCTTAGTTGGTCAAAAATTAAAAGTAGAAGTCAATGATTTTGAAATGGCCACTTACAAAGCTGAAGTAGTTGATTTAAAAGGCCAAGTTCTATCTAGAAAAATTTTTACAGTTTCTGAAAAGCATATAAGCCGAACTCATGAAATTGAAAATATAGTTCTACCTAAAGGAATCTATTTTGTACGTATTCAGGGAGATAACTTTTATCAGATGAAACGCTTAATTATAAATTAGAAAAACAAAAAAAGCCGCTTTAAAAGCGGCTTTTTTTGTGACCTTGCAGGGAGTCGAACCCCGAACCTCCGCATCCGTAGTGCGGTGCTCTATCCAGTTAAGCTACAAGGCCATTTGGGAGGGCAAAAGTAATTAATTCAATCCGATACCCGTCAAGTATTTCAATTAAAATTTTGATGTTCCCCACTAAACAAGTCTTTGGTATAATTCTTCATAAAGTGGAAGAATCTTTTTGATATCGAATTTAGTGGCTTGCTTAAAAGCTTGAACCTTATACTGCTTCAACTTTTCATCATTCTCTAGTATTTCAATAGCATAATCTGCCATTGCTTCTACATCACCAACGTTGCTTAAAAAGCCCGAAAAACCATGTTCATTTACTTCAGGAATACCTCCTGTATTTGATGATACGACAGGAACTCCGGCACACATTGCCTCTAAAGCCGCTAAACCAAAGCTTTCAAATTCTGAAGGCAATAAAAACAAATCTGCAATACCTAAAACACGTTCTGTATCCTGCACCTTTCCTAAAACATACAAATCTTCAGTAAGTCCCTTTTCTCTGCACATACCTTCAGCATGGTGTCTTTCTGGTCCATCTCCGACCAACATTAATTTTGCAGGCATTTTCTTTCTTACTCGCTCAAAAATTTCAATAACATCGGGAATTCGCTTTACTTTTCTAAAATTAGAAATGTGAGTTATAATTCGCTCTCCATTAGGTGCCATATGCTGTTTAAGCTCCAAATCTGCTTTAGGCTGTTCACAACCTTCTACACAAGCAAAGTTTGGGATTACTTCAATTTGATTGACCACTTTAAAATGGTCTAAAGTGTCTTGTTTTAAACTCTCAGAAACAGCAGTAACAGCATCTGATTGATTGATGGCAAAAGTAATTACCGGTTCAAAAGAACTATCTTTTCCTACTAAGGTAATATCCGTTCCATGCAAAGTAGTAATGAAAGGAATTTTAATCCCTTCTGACTCTAAAATACGTTGAGCCATATAAGCTGCAGATGCATGAGGGATGGCATAATGAACATGTAAAATATCTAAGCCTTCGTGCTTTACAACATCTACCAATTTACTTGAAAGCACCAATTCATAAGGCGGATAATCAAACAATGGATAATCTGAAACACTTACTTCATGATAAAAAATATTCTCTAAAAAAGTATCTAGGCGAACAGGTTGTTGGTAAGAAATAAAGTGAATTTGGTGACCTTTTCTGGCTAAGGCTTTTCCTAGCTCTGTTGCTACTACTCCACTCCCGCCAAAGGTTGGGTAGCATACAATTCCTATTTTCATGAATTCGTAGCTTGTTTAAGCTGCGAATTTCGGTATTTCATATTGGAAATGGCTTCATAGATCTTCTCTTGAATGCGAGTTCTAATGTTAAGTTTTACTAATTTGGGATTACCCGCATCTGGATAAACACGATTTGATAAGAAGACATATACCAAATTCTCTGTTGGATCTACCCAAGCATAAGTACCTGTAAACCCACTGTGGCCGTAACTTTCAAATGAAATGCAGTCGCAAGTTGGTCCTGGCTCTCCATGGTAAGCTGGTTTGTCAAAACCTGCTCCTCTCCTATTCTCCTTTGGATTCAACAAGACAGAGTCTTTACAGTTTTGGCAATCCGTATAAGTTTCTAAAACCAAAGAATCTAAATATCTTTCTCCAGCATACTCTCCTTTCTGCAAATACATTTGAAGCAATTTCCCCAAATCATTGGCATTGGAAAACAAACCTGCATGTCCTCCTACACCGCCTAACATGGCTGCACCTGGGTCATGTACATAACCATGAATTAACTGCTGCCTAAAAACCTTATCATTTTCAGTTGGAGGAATTTCATTCAAATCATAATTCAACAAAGGATTAAAAGTGGTTCTATGCATTCCCAATGACTCATAAAATGTACGCTGATTATAATCATCTATGGCCTCCTTTCGATGTTGCTCTACAATTTCCTTCAGAAAATAATACCCAACATCACTGTATCTATATTCCCCTTGTTCCTTTACCTCAGCACGATTAAGTATGCGATAAAAAATAGTGTCCTGATACTCTGGAATCATGTACAAGTCTTTTGCAATTTCCACGGTATACTTTTCTGAACGGGCTTTACTATACAAGTCGTATCGCAACTGGCCTTTGCTCAACGTTTTGTTGTAAAATGGAATCCAAGCTGCCAGGCCTGCCTGATGAGAAAGAATGTCTCTCAAGATTAACTTTTCATAAGGTGTTCCTCTAGTCATTCTGAGGTGTTTGCCCAACTCATCATCTAAAGAAAGTTTGCCATCTCCATCCAATTCCATGATTGCCAACAAAGTAGAAGTAATCTTCGTTACAGATGCTAAATCATACAAATCAGTTGAATTTACTTTTTGCTCTTTATCGTAAGTGTGGAAACCTAAACTTTCATTATAAATTACCTTACCATCTTTAGCTATGTATACTTGAGCAC
Organism: uncultured Flavobacteriales bacterium; assembly: GCA_964001305.1. GTDB lineage: Bacteria > Bacteroidota > Bacteroidia > Flavobacteriales_E > Vicingaceae > CAJXMH01. The sequence continues at coordinate 30,166 of CAXFAI010000040.1, read as the reverse complement.
CCGGGTATGCTTTCTCACGAATTCCTTCTTCAATAATTGCGGTTATTGAAGAAAATTCACTTGATTTAATTCCCACTTCTTCAGGAACCGTATACTTTAAACGAATTGGCAGATCTCCTAAAACGCCCATACCTTGCTTGATGGTTGAAGAGGCCGAAACGGGAAGATTTCCTTTCGCTTGTATTCCTCCAAATAGTAGTTGAGCACTTAAGTCTTGCGCCAAATCACTATTCTGGTAAGACATCAGTAATGCTGGAACATATTCTGCCGCTAAGAAATCTTTCAATGAGTAAGCATTGGCAAAAACAGTTAAAATCACTTCCTTTTTTAAACGCAAGAGATTGATGAAGTTTTTAAATTCTGTATCCAATTCTGCACTTACCCAAGGGTGCTTATTGGATTTATGCACACTTACAATCACTTTGTCATATTGCAAAAGCGTATCCATCAAACTTTTTTGTTCACTAACTGGTAAAGAAGTATAATGCAGTGTATCTACTCTAGCATAGCGATTTAACCCCTGTTGAAAATGTCGATAACCCACTTCTTTTTCTGCTAAGGCTAAGTGAATGATTTTAGTTTGCTTTAGTTTCTTAATGGGAATAATTTTCTTTTCATTCCTAACTAAAGTCAAACTAGCCTCAACCAACTTTCTATTTAAATAGTCATACTCCGCTTTGTTTAAATCCGTTATCAAATTCTCTAAATCTACCGGATCACCACGGTGAATACCCAACCATTCTTTTGCTTTCAATATTTTATGCGCTGAATTTGTAATCTGTTCCTCCGTGAGATTTCCGTTTTTAATTTCTTGCTTAATCAATTCGATTGTTGCTTCAACATCTTGAGAAAGTAACAAGACATCATTTCCAGCTTTAATGGCCTGTAAATCAATTTGAGCGGATTTCTGATATTTTGCCACACCTCCCATATTTAAACCATCTGTAAAAATTAAGCCTTTAAATCCCAATTCTTGTTTCAAAATGGTATCTACAATAGTACTATTCAATGAAGATGCATTTTTATCTCCATGCATCAATTGAGGCAAATTCAAATGAGCTGTCATAACACTTGCTATTCCTGAATTTACCAATCGTTTAAAAGGATACAACTCAATACTATCTAAACGCTTTTTGGAATGATTGACAACCGGTAAACGGATATGCGAATCGGTATCTGTATCTCCATGACCTGGAAAATGCTTTGCACATGCAATTACTTTAGACGCTTGTAGTCCTTTCATGTAAGCGATTCCCTTACGAGCTACATTCTCTCTATTTTCTCCAAAAGAACGGGCAAAAATGACAGGATTCTCCGGGTTATTATTCACATCAATTACCGGCGAAAAGCTCACATGAACTCCCAATCTTCGACATTGTTCTCCGATTTGCTTACCCATTTCTTCTATTAAGGATTCATCTTTAATGGCTCCTAATGTCATTTGCCAAGGATACTTCATAGTTGAATCAATGCGCATACTTAAGCCCCACTCTGCATCCATGGCTACCATTAAGGGCACTTTCGATTTTGCTTGATATAAATTGGTTAGTCTCGCTTGTCTTTGAGGTCCACCTTGAAAAAAGGTAATGCCACCAATTCCAAATTTTTCAATTTGTTCTAATAGCTCTTCTTGGTGTTTTTCTCCTTTATTTGAATATGCTGCCACATTGAATAATTGTCCAATTTTTTGTTCCAAGGACATTTGCTGAATAAGTGAATCAGCCCAAGGCGTATTTTCAGTTAAGAATTCAGGCAACTTTTTTAGAGGTAATTTCTGTTGAACATTCTGAGATTGAAAGCTCAAACTAAAAAAAACAACAAAAAGGAAAAGCAAATTTTTATTCATAAAGCGCATTTATCTAAACGAAAGTAACCAAGAAACAGACCAAACTTTTGAGGTCTAAAATGGACTTTTAAACAGCGAATAGTTAACGTTACAATAAATACGTAATCAATACAGTTTCGTATTAGATTGATTAATTTCGAACTATGATTTCATCTTTTTTTAAGACGCAACGAAACAAACGTTTTAACTTTAGTCCACGCTACTACGATGCAGACAAAGAAGCTTTTCAAGAGCGATATGCCGAAATTGAAGCAGAAGTTAAAGGTCAAGCTACTTTAAACCGCATGGGTGGACGTTCTCTTAGAGATAAATGGGAAGCCAACAAAAACACCACTACTTTTTCTAAAAAATCCAACATTCGCTTGTTGTTTATTATCGCATTGCTTTGTGGAATTTGCTACGTGATTCTTTACTTGTAACACTTCTTAAAAATTAAAAAAAGCTTCCTTTAAGCCATTCAAATTATTTTCAAAGGAATTGAATTTGGCTACCTTTGAGGGCTTATTTCTACGCGCTTTTATGCCTGATATCATTCAACTATTACCTGATTCTGTTGCCAATCAAATTGCAGCTGGCGAAGTTGTTCAACGACCTGCTTCTGCGGTTAAAGAATTACTTGAAAATGCCATTGATGCTGGTGCAACAGAAATTCAATTGATAATTAAGAATGCTGGAAAGACGCTTATTCAAGTCAATGATAATGGGTGTGGCATGAGTGAAACCGATGCGAGATTGAGTCTAGAACGACACGCAACTTCTAAAATCAAAAAGGTTGAAGACCTATTTTGCCTAAAAACGATGGGATTTAGAGGAGAAGCAGTCCCCTCAATTGCTGCGGTTTCACAAATGGAAATTAAAACAAAAACTCCCGAGGCGGACTTAGGGACTCATCTCATTTTAGAAGGAAGTGAAGTAATCAGTCAAGAGTTTTGCCAAACTTCAAAAGGGACTCAAATCAGTGTTAAGAATCTATTCTTCAACATACCAGCTCGCAGAAACTTTCTAAAAAGCAATCCGGTAGAAACAAAACACATCATTGAAGAATTTTTGAGAGTTTCTATGATTCATCCGGAAGTGGTTATGAGTATGCATAATGATCAAAGTGAAGTATACCGTTTACCAAAGGGTAATTTTAGACAACGGATTGTAAATATTTTTGGACCAAAATACAACCAACGTTTAGTACCCGTTGTAGAATCAACAGATATTGTAAGCCTAAATGGTTTTGTAGGAAAACCAGAATTTGCTAAAAAAACAAGAGGAGAACAGTATTTCTTCGTTAATCATCGTTTTATTAAATCGGCTTACCTCAACCATGCCGTTCAAATGGCATTTGAGGAATTACTCCCCAAAGAGCATTTCCCTTCTTATTTCATTCAAATGGAAATTGATCCGGCTAAGATTGATATTAACATTCACCCTACTAAAACGGAGATTAAATTTGAAGAGGAAAGAGCTATCTACACCATAATTAGAACTGCGGTAAGACAAGCACTTGGGAAATTCAATGTTGCCCCTTCATTAGATTTTGAACGAGAATCCACTTTTGATTTACCCCAATTGAAAAAAGGAGAGGCCATTCGAATGCCAAACATTACGATTGATCCGACATTCAATCCGTTTGAAAAGGAGAAAAGTACCAAGCAAAGTAATATTCAATTTCCGTTTGAAAGAGAGCGCAAACAAGTAGACCATAATTGGGAAAAGCTATATACAGATCAGAAGCTTGATGAAAATCAAAGTAATGTTCCTGTTCAGCCTATTTCTGCAGAAAAAGAAAGGTTGCAAGAAAAAAAGGTCATGCAACTTCATCGCAAGTATATCTTATCTCATATTAAATCCGGCTTTATTTTAATAGACCAGCAAAGAGCACATGAACGAATAATTTGGGAAGGATTTGAACAAAAGCTAAATCAAAAGAAAGGTCATTCACAGCAGTTGCTTTTTCCAGAAAGGTTAGACTTAAATGGTGAAGATAAAGCTCTGATAGAGCTTATTCAAAACGATTTAGAACAAATCGGCTTTGAGCTAAGTTTTTTTAGTGGCAATGAATTGGTTATTCAAGGAGCACCGGTAGAATTAAAAGATCAATCTGCATCTAAACTCATTGAAGAACTACTCGAAAATTTTAAAAATGAGCAAGGTAATTTAAATAATGAAGTTCGGGCAAAAATGCTGCAGAAGTTGGCACGAAGTATGAGTATAAAAAGCGGTCAGCATTTAACTGAAGAAGAAATGACTCAATTAATTGATGAACTTTTTGCGTGTGAAATGCCTTACCATTTACCTAATGGGAAGCCCATTATTATCACTTATGCATTAGAAGATTTAGATAAGCAATTTAAAAGAAGATGAATTACGGCTCAGCCAACCCTTTAAGTAACATTCCAGAAGTAGTAAAAAACCTACTGATTATAAACGGGCTCATGCTTTTAGCCACTTTTGTTGGTTATCAATCAGGCATAAACATAAGCGATTGGCTGGGACTACATCATTGGAAAAGTGACTTATTTATGCCTCATCAATTGGTTACTTATATGTTTTTACATGGTGGAATTACACACCTTTTCTTCAACATGTTTGCATTATGGATGTTTGGCAAAATACTAGAACAAGTCTGGGGACCTAAAAAATTTCTTATTTATTATATGATAACTGGAATAGGTGCTGGTTTAATTCAATTATTTGTAACTGAACTAAGACTTCTATCAATCATTGGTAATATATCTCCTGAAGATTATGAGTTAATACTTCGCGAAGGTTTAAGCATTATTCAATCGGGTCAAAATTATGTAGACCCAACTGCAAGAGAAATTAACTCACTCATCAATACATCTACAGTAGGTGCTTCGGGTGCTGTTTTTGGTATACTGTTAGCGTTTGGAATGTTATTTCCAAATGTTCAATTGATGTTATTAATTCCCCCTATTCCTCTAAAAGCAAAATATTTTGTAATGATTTATGGAGCCTTAGAACTATACTTAGGCCTTTCAAATAATCCTGCTGACAATGTGGCACATTTTGCTCATCTAGGGGGTATGTTATTTGGCTTTATTCTAATTAAGTACTGGAAAAGCAATACAAATACTTATTACTAGACCTATGCTAGGAAATAATCAGAATTCATTTGATTTAAACTTCAAGAATAACAACATGCTAAGCAAGTTGATATATGTCAATTTAGCTGTCTTTATTCTTGTTCATCTTCTAATTCTACCCTTTTGGTTGATGAATGTTTCGGCATCTGCAGATTACTTTGCCACTCAATGGTTAGCGGTTCCTTCAGACTTAGGCCGAATGATAACAAGACCTTGGAGTATTCTCACTTATATGTTCTTGCATCTTGATTTTTGGCACATTTTAATGAACATGATTTGGCTTTACTTTTTGGGTCAATTGTTTGTGGAGTTTTTAGGTGAAAAGAAATTATACACGGTTTACATTGCCGGTGGTATTGCAGGAGCTTTACTGTATATTATTTTCTACAACGTTTTTCCAGTTTTTGAATTAGCCTTACCTACTTCTAAAGCTTTAGGTGCTTCTGCTTCAGTTATGGCTATTGTAGTAGCTATTGCAACCCATGTGCCCAACTTTAGCATCAGACTCATGTTTATTGGCAGTGTTAAACTAAAATACATTGCCATTTTCTTTTTTGTGGTGGATTTGTTAAGTATGTCTAACTCAAACTCAGGTGGCCACATTGCCCATATTGGTGGTGCAGCACTGGGATTTTTCTTTGCCAAAAATTGGCAAAAAAACATGGACATTACCGCATGGGTAAACACAGCAACTGATTTTATAATCGCGATTTTTAAACCTAGCAAGCAAAAATTGAAAGTTCGTTACAGCCAAGGCAAGAAAAGCAGTAAACAATCAAGTACTTCTAGAAAAAAAGATGAGCAAGCCAAAGTCGATGAGATTTTAGATAAGATTTCACGATCAGGATACGATAGCTTGAGTAAGGAGGAAAAAGATTTTTTGTTTAAGGCTAGTAACAATCAAAAGTAGTTTCAACCCTCCTTTTTTTCGTTTGGTTCATTGGGTATGAAATGATATTCATATTCTAGTTCATCTGGTCCGTTAGCCTGTGTTACTCCAGTATGCTCCTCCTCAATATCTTCCTCCCAAACATGTACCTTTCGTTGAGGGCCTTCTTTTCTATAATAAAAAGCTAAGACCAAGCCTGCAAAAAGTCCCCAAAAATGACCTTCCCATGATATTGATTTATCCCATGGCAATATTCCCCAAACTAAGCTTCCATATAAAAAAGCCACCAAAAAAGAAATCGCAATTAAAGCATTAGACCTGCGAATAAATCCACTTATGAATATAAAACCAAACAATGCGTATACCAATCCACTTGCTCCAATATGGTAGGAAGTTCTTGCTGAAATCCAGGTGTACAGGCCACTTAATACCCAAGACCACAAAACAATTTTAGGAGCCAATTCTTTGTAAAAATAAAACAAGGTCCAACCAAGCATTAAAAGCGGAATACTATTATTGAATAAATGAGTAAAATCTCCATGAATAAGTGGTGAAAATAGAATTCCAACTAGCCCTTTCAATTCTCGAGGTAAAATTCCAAATGAAGTGAATTGAAGCCCCCAGTTCCATTCAACCAGTTTGATTAAGCTTAATAATGAAACAAATAGAAATGGAAATACAAACGAGTATAGTAGTCTACGCTTTTCAATTTTTGTCATCATGTTAATGCAAGTTAAATCAATTCTTTACAATTATTAAACCATTGACAAATAGGCAGAAATGTTTAATTTAGACAAAATTATCAAGCATGAAAAAGCAATACTACCTCTTATCTAGCTTGTTGATACTAAGTATTGGTGTCACTTATGCAAGTACAAAAACAGATGGAAATTCGATTATAAAAGTTCAACAAGAACCTCAAGATAAAGCGACGGAGAAAAAAAACTCTTACGATTTTAGTTTGTTCAAGTTTATTACGCCCACCCAAGTAAATGAACCTGACACCTTAAAACAAAAAGTAGAAGAGACAACACCGCAACATACCCCATACAAAGAAACAACGGATTTACCTTATCAGAATCCTCGTTCTTTCTTCAAGCTTTCATACGCATCTTGAACTTGACGAAACTTCTCTTCAGCTTGTTTTTTTACATCTTCTCCTAGTGAAGCTACCTTATCTGGGTGATATTTTTTAGCCATTTTTCGATACGCTTTTTTGATTTCATCATTCGTTGCATCAGGAGTGATTTCTAAGATTTTAAAATCAGATCCTGTCTCCTTAACAAACATAGCTTTTATCGATTCAAAATCAGGATTATTAATTCCTAAAAAGCCTGCAATTCGTCGAATCACATGTATTTCTGAAACACTAATCTCTAAGTCAGCTTTAGCAATTCCAAATAAATAATGAATTAATTGCAACCGACTATGGTACTGCATTTGAAAGCGTATTTGATGAGCAATTCCACGAACATCGGTTGGCTGGTCAAGCAAATCACGAAGTGCCATCATTTGTTGTTTCGTTTTAGCCTCACCAAACTGTCTGATGTAAAATTGTTTAACATAATTTAATTCAGACTTTAAAACCTTTCCATCGGCTTTCATCACTGCCGCAGTTAGCACTAATAAACTAGCTGCAAAATCACCTGTACTACTTCGCTGATAAGCCTGCTGTCCCGTGTAGCGATCACCTGCTGCATAATGCTCATCCCAATTAGAAGCTGTCCGATTGTCAAACATGGACCCAACTAAAAACCCTACTATACCACCAAAATATCCAAAAATGCTAAATCCAATTAAGGCACCTAGCCACTTTAACCAACCTTTCATGAAACAATTATTTTAGAATAAAATTAGACATAGTTCAGCTTCTAACTGGGTTATTTCGCTTTTAAATAATGTTACTTTTTACTAATTTTGCAGTTTGGTAAATTGCGTAAACTACTTGAATCATATGAAATAATTCCTCCACCAATTGAAAGTGGATCTACTTATTACTTTAAAACAGAAAGTGGCGTTCATTACGAAGTTAGGTTTGGTAGAAAACAAAACAATATTTTAAATACATCTATTGTTTTTGGAGTTATTAATGATGAGTATGAAGGCGAAGAGTATAGCTTGACCAATAAATTTGAGGTTTATCGTGTCATGGCAACCATTGTGAAGATTGTCCGTACATATATGGATTTACATCCGAAAATAAATTGCTATGAATACACAGGCGAACCTACATCCAAAGAGTTGGACAAAATTGGCAAAGTACGTTTATCCCTGTATAACAGATATTTACCATTGGTTTTCGACCCTAAGTTATGGTCTATTGAACAAGCGCGAAACAAAACAATTGTGAAGCGAAAAAAAATAGTTTAGCATAATTTTTGTTGTAGAAAATCGTTGAATAATTAGTAAAAAGGAGAATATAATATGAGACAACTAAAAATCAGTCAACAGATTACTAAAAGAGAGAGCAAGTCTCTTGAAAAGTATTTGCAAGACGTTTCTAAAGAAGAAATGATTACGGCTGAAGAAGAGGTTGAATTAGCCATTCAAATTCAAAATGGTGACGAAAGAGCACTAAATAGATTGGTTAGAGCCAATCTTCGTTTTGTGATTTCGGTTGCCAAGCAATACCAGAATACCGGATTAACGCTTGAAGATTTAATTAACGAAGGAAACTTAGGATTAATTGAAGCGGCAAAACGTTATGACCATACAAAGGGGTTTAAATTTATCTCTTATGCGGTATGGTGGATTCGTCAAAGTATTTTGAAAGCAGCTGCGGATAATTCTAGAACAATTCGTTTACCTCACAACCGATTAGGTGAAATCCAAAAAATTAGCAAGGCTTCTAATGAGTTTGAACAAAAGAACGAAAGAACGCCAACAGCTGATGAGTTAAGTGATTTAACTGAAATGGATGTCAACAAAGTTGAAATGTCATTGAAAATGTCAAAGAAACAAGTTTCTATTGATGCGCCAATGAGCAACGATGATGATAACAACAGTTTGGTAAGTGTTTTAGAAAATTCTGATACTCCTGATCCAACAGATAGCTTACTTCAAGAATCACTTTCCCAAGATTTAGAAAGAACACTTTCTTATTTAAAAGGAATGGAAGCAGAAGTAATTCGTTTATTCTACGGACTTGGTGGAACTAGCGAAATGACATTGGAAGAGATCGGAAATACTTTTGGTTTAACCAGAGAAAGAATTCGCCAAATTAAAGAGAGAGGTTTGAGAAGATTAAGAAGAGTTTCAAATCAAACGAATCTCCAAACATATTTGTAAGATTTTCAATCAAACAGATAAAGCCCTGCTAATTGCGGGGCTTTTTTTATACTGTATGGCCTTTCTTCTTTCTTGAAGTAATGAAATTAATGTTACTTGCGCTTCCATTCTTCATAACTTTTAGGGTAAGCCCATGTCATAAATTGAAAATCTGACATTTTTAAAGCTTTATTATTTAGGTCTATAAAATCGGGTTTTCGTAACACAGCAAAAATTGGCAAGCCACTTTGAGTAAATTTCTTAAAAGAGACTTTTGGCTTTAGTAAAACATATTCATATCTCGTTTTACTTTGATCCCAAAATAGTTTACATAGATAATAAGTCTCTTTATTTTTTAAGAATAGTTTATCTTCTATATAACCAAGCTTTGTGCTATTTAACAATTTGTTTCTTTTAGTCAAAGGACATAGCCAAAAGAAATCTTCAAAATACTTATTCAGGTATACCTCATTATAAGCTTCACCTTTTACAACAATATGATACCTGACCCCCATTCTACTTTCGGTTTCTGAAACTTTATACCCAAATGGCAATTCAAGTTTTAGCACTTCCCAATGACCCTTAATTAGTTTAAACCGGCTTAAGCGAAGACTTAATATAAAAACAATAAATGCAGTTAGAAAAGTGCTTAAACCAAGATTGTAAAAAGCTTCATTTAAGTTAGACTCAATAGAAACTAAACAAAACTGCATTGCGAAGACGATTAAGTAGTATAACAAAAGTCGATTCGAAACTTTTGAGCTATTGATTACTTTTTTATAGGTAAAAAAATTAGAGTTGTTTAAAGCATTATTCATTATAACAGCGAAAACCGAAATGCCTTCTAAATAAAACAATAGCATGACTAAGTACCCAAGCTTTCCAAAGCTAAAATGCATTAAGAAAAAGTCGTATAGCCCATGAGAAATAGCAGCTAAGCTAAAAAACAATAAAGCGTACAATCTATTTTTTTTGAACTCAGATTGAATAATACCATAGGCGGTTAGAGAAGCAAAAAACATATGCCCAACTACAGATAGTACAGCCCTTCCACTAATGATGTGGCTACCATAATTGGAGAAATATAGTACATTTTCTGATGTAGCAAAACCTAGGGCTGATATAGCCATATAGGCAACTATATCAATCGGCTCATTAATTTCTTTCTTAAAAAACTTATAGATAAAAAGAAAAGGAATCAGTTTAGCAAGCTCCTCTAAAACCCCTATTTGCAGGATACAGAATAACAAATCATTTAAAACCCCGCCTGTCAAATCAAAATTTAAATCATCAACAAACAGTAAGTGAGTTCCTAATACAAATAGTACGGATAAAGCCCCTAAAAAAAATGTAAGAATTAAATACTTTAATCGCTCTTTTTCATAAATATCGATTAATCGAAAGTAATCGACCCAAATCCATGCGATAAAAAAGGAAGAAATAACATAGAGTATAATCATGTAGTGAAAATACTCAAATAAGGATTTATTGAATTAAGGAGTATTTACCAGCTACCACCGGCACCGCCTCCCCCAAAGCTTCCACCGCCAAATCCACCGAAACCGCCGCCAGAGCCTCCTCCAAAGCCACCAAAACCTCCTCCTCCAGAAGTAAAATGGTTGTAATGACCTCGATGTCTACTAGAAGAAGATCCCATCAACCACAAGGCTGTCCATAGGCCTAAATTATTGCGATGCGCATACCTTCTAGCTCTGCTAAAGGTGCTCATTAGCATTATGGCAATAAAAAATAATATGAATAGAAATGGAATTACTGAAAATGGTTTTGACTTAGATTTATTGTAGTGATTCGCGGAATACTCACCACCTGTAATTTCCATAATGGTAACAGCCCCTTGCAGAATTCCCTTCTCATAATTATTCTGTTTAAAGGCAGGAATCATTTCATTCTCAACAATTCTTTTTGCAGTTACATCGGGAAGTACACCTTCTAAGCCATAACCAGTTGCGATAAAGGCATAGCCTTTCGACTTTCCTTTTTTCGGCTTGACTAAAAGCACAATTCCATTGTTAAAATCGGCATTTCCAACTCCCCAACTTTCTCCTATTTCATAAGCAAACGAAGCAGCATCATAGCCACATAAATCATTAACTGTAACCACCGCTATTTGCGTAGATGTGGTATCATTAAACTTCACCAATACTTGCTCAAGTTGGTTTTCGGTTGCAGGTGCTATTAGATTAGCAAAATCATTTACCAATCGTGGTGGGTTTGGCGATTTTGGAATACAATCATCTGCTGCAAACACAGAAACTGAGACAAAAAAGAGAAGCAATAAAAGTTTAAACCTATTTCCCATCTCCAAACGATATTTCATCCGACAATTCATTTATATCTCCTTTTTGATAAGGAAAATGTTCTTCCAAGTTCTTTCCCGTCATTTCCGCAGCCTTTGAAATACCGCCAACAAAATCCTCTTTTCTAAAATGTTGACTCATCAGTTGACTCACTTCATCCCAGAAGCCCTTAGGCACCTTTTGATTTATTCCAACATCGCCTAAAATAGCAAATTTGTGATCTTTCATAGCCAAGTAAAAAAGAACACCGTTTCTAGCATCTGTTTTATGCATTTCAAGTTCCTCGAAAAGGTAAGCTGCTCTATCCAAAACATCTTCTTTACAATGGTTTTCTATGTGAACCCTAATCTCACCTGAAGTTCGTTTTTCCGCAGCCTTAATTGCGTTTATGATTTGCTTCTGCTCTTCTTCACTAAAAGAATCTTTTGCCATAATCGTTAATCAAAATTTACTTCAGGGACCTCATCAGCTCCTTCTTTCGCCTCAAAATAACCCTTCTTTTCAAAGTCAAACCAAGAGGCATAAATCACTCTTGGAAACTGCTTGATATAGGTATTATAATCTTGAGTTACTTCATTAAACTTCTTCCGCTCTACGGTAATCCGATTTTCTGTACCTTCTAATTGAGCTTGTAATTCTAAAAAGTTTTGATTGGCCTTTAACTCAGGATACCTTTCAACTGAAACAAGTAAACGAGATAAAGCTCCACTTAATTGATTTTGTGCTTGTTGAAATTTTGCTATGCTTTCCGGGTTCAATTCCTCGGCACTTATGTTTATAGAAGTAGCCTTTGATCTTGCTTCAATCACTTCTGTCAGCGTTTTTTGCTCAAAATCAGCGTACCCTTTTACCGTATTTACCAAGTTTGGAATTAAATCAGCTCTACGCTGATATACATTTTCTACTTGCGCCCATTGACTAGCAACTGCTTCATCTTTGGCCACCATGCTATTGTAACCACAAGAGCTTAATGTGGTAGCAGCAACTATTAAAAGCACTAAATTTCGTAATGTTTTCATGTTTATGGATTTAAAAAAAGGGAAGCCATTCAACTTCCCTTTTGATGTTATTTAGATTAATTGAACTGAACGTTTAATAAAGTTACTCAGGTCTTCCCCTTTTAATAAGTTTTGTGACAATAAAGCTAAATCTGCGGCTTGCTTTGCCATTTCTTTTTGCTTTGCTTCATCCTTTTCACCAAGTATTTTTGAAATCAAAGGGTGGTTTGAATTTACTTTTAGCTCATAGGAATCAGGCATATTTCCCATACCCATCATACCTCCACCGCCAACGGCACTCATGTCTTTCATTCTGCGCATAAACTCAGCTTGTGTAATGGTCATAGGAGCCTCTTTTTCACTCATACTTACAAAGTTCACACTAAAAGTTTGATTCGGTAAAACCCCCTCAATCACAGGCTGAAGTTTCTTTTCATCATCTTCAGTCAATTTAGAAGGAATCTCTTCATCTTTCTTAATGAGTTGATCAATTGTATCACCATCAACTCTACTAAAGCTTAACTCCTCTTCTTGTTCTAGTTTCCCCACTAAATGCGAAGAAAGTGGAGTATCCATAATCAGCACATCATAACCCTTGTCTTTGGCAGATGCAATGTAACTGTATTGCTCCTCTTGATTTGAAGTATATAGTAATACTAGCTTCTTATCCTTATCGGTTTGCGCATCTTTTACTTTATCCTTGTATTCGCTCATGGTAAAGTATTCACCATCAACATTCTTATATATGGCGAACTTTTTCGCTTTCTCAGCAAACTTTTCATCCGATAAAATACCGTACTCGATAAAGATTTTAATGTCATCCCACTTTTCTTCAAATGCCTTTCGGTCATTTTTAAATAAATCGTGTAGTTTGTCCGCTACTTTCTTACTGATGTAGTTTGAAATCTTCTTAACATTACCATCACTTTGTAGATAAGAGCGAGATACATTCAGAGGAATGTCTGGAGAGTCAATAACTCCATGCAACAAGGTTAAAAAGTCTGGAACAATACCTTCAACAGAATCTGTTACAAATACCTGATTGCTGTATAATTGAATTTTATCTTTTTGAACTTCTAAGTTGTTTTTCAACTTTGGGAAATACAAAATTCCTGTCAGGTTAAATGGATAATCTACATTTAAGTGAATGTGAAACAAAGACTCTTGAAAGTTCATAGGATATAACTCTCTGTAAAATGCTTTGTAATCTTCGTCCTCTAAATCAGCTGGAGTTTTGGTCCATGCCGGATTTGGGTTGTTTATGATGTTATCCTTAGTAATTTTCTTTTCTGTAGTCTCATCATTTCCATCTTTATCCTTTTTGCCTGTTTTCTCTTCTACAGTTTCTTCCTTTGTACCAAATTTGATGGCTACAGGCATAAACTTACAGTACTTGTTTAGTAACTCAGAGATTCTATTTTCCTCCAAGTACTCCTTAGCATCATCAGAAACATGCAAAACAATAGAAGTCCCTCTTTCAGTTCGAGCATCTGACTCTTCTAAACTATAGTTTGGGCTACCATCACACTCCCATTTTACAGCCTTTGAACCTTCTTTATAAGATTTTGTCAAAATTTCAACTTTGTCTGCCACCATAAATGATGAATAGAATCCAAGTCCAAAGTGACCAATGATACTGGCTTTGTCTTTGTATTTCTCCACAAACTCCTCAGCCGAAGAAAAAGCAATTTGGTTGATATATTTATCAACTTCTTCTTCAGTCATTCCTATTCCTTTGTCGATAAAACTCAAGGTCTTTTTATCCTTGTCAATCTTAACTTCTATAGTAGTATCTCCAATATCTGTTTTCAAGTCTCCTAGCTTGCCCATAGTGGTTAGCTTTTGAGTAGCATCCACTGCATTTGAGACTAACTCTCTCAAGAATATCTCTTGATCCGAATATAAAAACTGTTTAATTATTGGAAAAATATTCTCCGTTTGAACATTAATTTGTCCTTTTGCCATAATCGTTTACTATTTTGGTTTACAAATTCAGATTTTGGGAATTTCAAAGGTTGTGCCAGTAGCAATTGGCTGACAAAATGACTGAACAGTTTAAGTAAAAATCGGTTCTACTTAAAAAAAGATTATGTGGCAAGAGAAAAATGGAAAACTAAAACGCAATTTTCAATTTGAAAACTTTAGTGAGGCCTGGGCCTTTATGAGTCAGGTTGCTTTGTTGGCAGAAAAATTGAATCATCACCCAAATTGGAGTAATAGTTACAACCAAGTGGAGATTGAACTGTTTTCACACGATGAAAACAGAATCACTCAAAAAGATAGAAATCTGGCAAAAGCCATAGATGAACTTATTTAAATGCATCATTACTTTGCTATTCACAAACCTCTTGGTTTTTTAAGTCAATTTAAGAACAACTCCAAACGTAAAAAACGCTTATTGCAAGAATTATACGACTTCCCTGATGGAACAATGGCTGTTGGAAGGCTCGATGTTAAATCAGAAGGACTATTATTGTTAACCACAGATGGGAAATGGAGTAATGAATTACGGTCTTCAAAATTTGAAAAAGTATACCTTGTTGAAGTAGATGGAATTCCAACTGAAATAAGCATAGAGAAAATTAGACAAGGTTTAAAAATTTCGATTGAAGGAAAAATACACCAAACTAAACCATGCAAAGCTGAAAAAATTGAAAAGCCTCAATTTGATCATATTGAGGACCGAAAGGTTCGAAATGAGAATCACGGTACAAGCTCATGGTTAAGAATTACTTTGAGAGAAGGAAAGTTCCGTCAAGTTAGAAAAATGACAGCAGCAGTAGGACATCCAACTTTAAGACTTATTAGAGTTGAATTTGCGGGCATTTCACTTTCACCTTTGAAAAAAGGAGAGGTTAGACGATTAAATAATTCAGAACTTGATCTTATCAATGAAAAAATAAATTTGAGGAAGACTTAAAACTAGTTTAACTTTCGGCTTTCACAATTATATTTTCTAGTGTTACTTAAAAGAATTTTATTTATCCTTCTTCTCTTTTTTGTCGGGATTCACTCTGCAAATTCCATTGAAGTAAATGTTCCTGAATTTGTTATTGAAAACCAAACAGCAACAATAGAAGTCGCTGATTTCAAAGAAGATGTAACCGTATTACTTAACAACACACTCCTAACTCCTATTGAAGTAGATGGCAACTTAATTTATGAGTTTAAACTCGCTAAAAAAGGCAAAATTGAAATTATAAGTCAAACAGAAACCTTTAGCAGAAATTATAATCCGATTCCTTTGTGGCTTTCTATTCTCCCCCCATTAATAGCCATTTTACTAGCTTTAGTCATTAGGGAAGTTGTGAGCTCATTACTCATCGGACTTTTCTCTGGTTGTGTAATTATTTATTTGCATTTGGAAGGTGGGCTACTTGGATTTCTCAAGGCTTTCATGGCCATGCTAGACACTTACATTTTAGAATCATTGAATAATTCTGGTCACTTGTCCATTATCATTTTTTCTATGTTGATTGGTGGAATGGTCGCTGTTATAAGCAAAAATGGTGGAATGCAAGGGATTGTAAATCGAATTTCTAGATATGCAACCTCTGCTCGTTCTGGTCAATTAGCTACCTGGTTTTTAGGTATCGCTATCTTTTTTGATGATTATGCCAATACGCTTATTGTTGGAAATACAATGAGACCCATAACTGATAAATTTAAAATCTCTAGAGAAAAGTTAGCTTACATTGTTGATTCTACCGCTGCTCCCATAGCTGCAATTGCTTTTGTAACCACTTGGATTGGCGCTGAACTAGGGTATATAGAGAGTGGAATCAACAAAATTCCTGAATTAAATGAAGGGGTTTATGCCACTTTTATAAATTCACTTTCCTATTCATTTTATCCCATATTGGCTTTAGCATTTATGTTAATCTTAATTTTAAAAGAAAGAGATTTTGGCCCGATGTATAAAGCTGAGTATACTAGTAGAAATTCGATAGCAGATGACACTGAGTCAGAAATGGAATCCATTAGCGAATTTACAGCTTTAGAGGACATTAATCACTCAGCATACAATGCAGTAATCCCTGTTTTAACCGTTATTGTAGGAACTCTCATTGGATTATTATACACAGGATGGGATTCAGCAGTATGGGAATCTGCTGAATCATTAGGCACAAAGCTTTCACTTATTATTGGTCAGGCAGATTCTTATCAAGCTCTATTATGGTCTTCAGCTGCAGGTTTAATTGTTGCGATTAAGCTAACGGTTCTGCAAAAAATCATGAAACTTCAGGAGTCCATAGAATCAGTTATGGAAGGTTTTAAAACCATGTTACCTGCTATAGTAATATTAATTCTTGCATGGAGCTTAGCTTTAGTCATCGAAGATTTACATACAGCTGATTTATTGACTTCTATAATGTCGAATCAAGTTTCAGCTTACTTAATACCAGCTGTTACTTTTTTATTGGCAGCAATAGTTGCCTTTTCAACAGGTTCTTCTTGGGGAACAATGGCAATTCTTTATCCACTAATGCTTCCGGCAGCCTGGGAAATCAGTAAAAGTTCTGGATTGGATTACAATGAGTCTTTAGCTATATTTCACAATGTTGTGTCATGTGTTTTGGCAGGCTCTGTCTTAGGTGATCATTGTTCTCCCATTTCAGATACAACAATTTTGAGTTCACTAGCTAGTAGCTGTAATCATGTAAACCACGTGCGCACCCAAATGCCCTATGCTTTGGTGGTTGGGATTGTTGCACTAGTAACTGGCACCTTACTTTCTGCTTTGGGGGTTCCTACATGGCTTTGCTTTTTGATTGGGATAAGTTGTCTGTATTGTGTAATTCAATTCTTTGGAAAAAAAGTTCTAACTAATGAATAAGAATTACGTTTCATACCTCTTTTCGATTCTTTTTATCTTAAGCTTTTTGGAAAGCTTTACCCAAGAGTTTAATTATCAAAAGGATTTTGAAACAATTCTTTCAAGAACCAATGATTCTAATGACAGTTTATTTCACCTTGAATTAAAACAACGTTTTAACCGAAATGATACCACGCTATCAGATTTTGAAATACTTGCCCTACTGATCAATTTCACACAAAACGAATTTTATCAGCCTTATGAAATTCTGAATAATGAAAGTAAAATTGAAAATTTGGTTTCAGAAGGAGAATATGACACTGCTATTAGACTTTGCGATAGTTTGCTGATTAAGCATCCTTATAACCAAGCCATCTTATTTGAAAAAGCACTTTCTCACTTTGCCATAAACCAAACTGATAGTTCAGAATTTTACCGTTATAAATTCAATCGGATTTTAGATGCCATGGCATATAGCGGAAAAGGCACAAGCACGGAAGATGCTATTTTTTCACTAGGCAGTATGGATAGTCACTCATACATCATCCGTAGACTTTCACAAGAAATTAGACAAGTAGGAGCAGGCCAAGATCAACATGGAAATATGATTGATATTATTGAAACTTTCAAAGATGGTGAAGGTACAAGGCTGATGCATTTTCAAATTCAACACGCTGTTAATCGCTTGCTAAAAAGTGACTAAAATCAGCATAAAGGGCTTTTAACATTTTCGGGTTAATAACTTCACTTCCCCTTTCCTGAATTCATTTTAACATATAAATAGCTTTGAAAAGGTTGATTTATCAATGGATAAGTCGATGTATAATCACAACTATGCAGAGTAAAATTAACGTCCTCAATCAAGCTAGTCAATTTGACCATGAAGGCTTGTCATCTCTGCTAAGAACTTACCAACCAACACCCAATCAAGAAGAAAAGCTATGGTAAAATTTGCAATTATTGGAGTAAACCTTTTAGCCCTATTAGGATTTGGATACTTTTTAGGAGATGATGTGACTGTTCAACAAAAACTTCCAACAGAGGTAAATGCTGGTGAATCTTTTACAGTTGAAGTAACTATAAACAAAGGTGAGCGTGAAGGCTTTGCAAAATGGCAACAAGCATTACCTGAAGGTTTTGTTGCTGAAGCCCAAGAAACCCAAGGAGCAACATTTTCTTTTAAAGGCCAAGAGGTCAAGTTAATTTGGATGGCACTTCCAAAAGAGGAATCGTTTACCATTTCTTACCTAGTCAAAAGTGACCCTTACATCGCAGGAACTTTTGATGTGAATGGAAAATTTTCTTTCATAGATAATAATGAAAGAAAAGATATTGAAAGTGAAATCGCAACAATTACAGTTGGAATGGACCTAGCTAGTATGGCTGCAAGTGACCAAGAAGAAATTTCTGAAGAGGACAATGAAGTGACTGAAGAAAAAAGCCAAGAAGAAACCGACCTTGTAGCAGAAGAGACAAAAAAAGAAGAGAAGCCCACAGAAGAGTTTGAAAGTAATACAACTGCTGAGCAGCAAACTGAAACAGTTGAAAGCAAAACTGACGATTTATTAACCAAAACAGTTACTAGTATTGAAAATGTTACCATAGCGCGAAATATTTTAGAATTAGAAGATGGGAAATACGAAGTGCAACTTAGCTTACAAAAAGGCGGATTAAATGATTTTGGTAAAATTGAAGAATACCTACCTGAAGGATTTATTGCAACTGAGAATAACAGCAATGAAGGCATTTTTACCTTTAAAAATAAAGTGATGAAAATCCTTTGGATGAAATTACCTAAAACAGATGTACTTCAAGTATCTTATTTTGTAGAAAGCACCAATGACGATTTAGATTCAGTGACGATTCATGGTGTGTTTTCATACTTAGAAAGTGATAATTCGAAACAAATTGCCATGAAAGGCAGTACCTTTAGAAATACTTTTGTAGGGGAAGAAGTGGCCGAAGCATTAGCTGAAATTGAGGAGCCTAAGGAAGAAGTTGTTCAAGAGGAATTAGCGATTGAGGAAATAGTAGAAGAAGTTCCTGAAGAAGATGAGCCAGAGCAATTAACAGAAACAACAACTAAGAAATCACTGGAAGAAGAGATCACAAATTTACCATCAGTAGAAAAAGAGATTAGCTATCGAGTACAAATAGCAGCTGGCAAGAAAGAAGTTTCGGAAAACTATTTTCAGAAAAAGCATAAAATAAGTGAGGCGATAACGGTTGAGTACCATGAGACATGGTACAAATACACTATTGGTTCGTACAATTTGTATAAAGAAGCAAGAGATAAAAGAAATCAAGTTTGGAGTAATGATAATCTAATTAATGATGCTTTTGTTACTGCTTATAATTCTGGAGAACGTATTTCAGTTCAAGAAGCTTTAATGATTTCTAACCAAAAGTGGTTCAAATAAGTTCTGTTAAAAAATATAGATTATCTTTAGCCTTTCATTAAAACTGAGAATGAAAGCATATTTAACTCTTCTTTTAATTTGTCTCATTTCATTATCGGCTATTGCTCAAGAAGAATCTTCTGAAAACAATACAAACGATGTTTATTCGCCTACCATTGGAGTTGGAGTTAATAGTATTGGTTTTTATGGTGATTTAAATGATAGAGATTACGGTAGTCCAATAGGTGGAAACCCCGGTGTAAATATTTACATTGTTCAACCGATCAACAAATTTTTAAATATTCGATTTGAGTTTTTAGCTGCTCAAGTCAGAGACGAGGAACGATCTATTCAGCGTAATGTTAACTTTAAGTCAGACATACGAACAGGCTCTCTCTTTCTTGAATATAATTTTGGAAACTTCTTACCAGAAAATAGAAAGCTTACTCCCTTTATTGCTTCGGGAATTGAAGCTGTAGAATTTAATCCCAAAACTGATTTAATTGGTCATGGAGGTGAACCTTACTTTTATTGGTCTGATGGTAGTATTCGAAATTTAGCTGAAAATTCTCCACAAGCAGAAAATGCTGTTTTAGTTAGAAGAGATTATGACTACGAAACTGACATTAGAGAAGCAGGATTTAACAATTCAACAGATTATTTAGAAAGAGCACTTTCAATTCCTGTAGGAGCCGGAGTAATTATGCACTTGAACGACCAATTTAATTTTAGATTACAAAGTACAGTTCATTTCACCTTTACTGATTTAATGGATGGCATTACCCCTACTACTTCTGCTGAATACGTAGATAATAAAAGAGGAAATGGCCGAAATGACTTTTTTGTAGCTAGTGGAATTTCCTTAAGTTATAATTTCCAAAAAGTAGAACCTGCTGAACCTTTTGAAAGATTTGATAAAGACGAAGAATTTGACTTTTTAGCTTCAGGAAATACTGAAGATTTTGATAATGATGGTGTCATTGATTTAGTTGACAATTGTCCAAATACACCAAGAGGAATACAAGTTGATAGTTTAGGATGTCCAATAGATTCTGACTTAGATGGAATTCCAGATTATAAGGATGAAGAAATTAACACCGAATACCCAGAATTTGCCAATGCACAAGGGGTAGAAATGACCGATGAGATGCTATATAAGTCATACTTGCAGTATATAGACTCTACCTTAGAGATGGCTGAAGTAATAGAACGAGATTTTACTGGTGTAAAGAAAAATGCATCTTCTTATCGTGTTGAAGTGGAATCATACAGCCAAGATGAAGCGCCATCAGACATGAGCAAATTACTAAGTTTAAGAGATTTATCTAAAATTGATCAAAATGGTAGAACCATTTTTGCTGTAGGAAACTATAAAACGCTGAATGAAGCAAATGCTAGGGTAAATCTCATGAAATCACAAGGGTTTAGCAATGCTAGAGTCATTAAAAAAGCTTCAAACGGAAAGTTCATGCCCTTAAATGGAGGCATTCCTTCAAGTGAAACACAACCCACTATAGATAATTCGAAACCGGTAACCACTGAAAGTAAGCCTAGTTCAGAATCAAGTAGTGAGACTAAACCCAATACTTCTGAAAATAGTGATGAAAGCGGAGTTGTTTTCAGAGTGCAGTTAGGTGCTTTCAAAAACAAACCAACTGAAGAAACTTTTAGAAGTATACCAAGTCTATTTGTTGTAGAATCTGGTGGTTACTACAGATATATGTCTGGCTCGTTTGACAATTTTGAAGAAGCTGCTAAGCATAAAGTTAAAATGGTTGTAAAAGGTTACAAAGGAGCGTTTGTAGTTGCTTTTAAAGATGGTAAGAAAGTGACTCTTAAGTCAGTAGGAGTTAATCCAATCTCTTCAGATCCAATTATAGGTAAATAACCGCTCAACACTTTTTAAATTTCTCTTAAAACAACTTTTATCCGCTTAACGTTAATTAACTTGAATTTGCTAAAGTGTAGCTTACCTTTGGTAGACAAGTAAGTCAGAATATGAAAAAAATTGCAACCCTATTATTAATTGCCTTAAACATTAGTGTTTTTGCGCAAACCAGTGATAATTCAACAAAAGATTCAAAAACTCAAGGTGTCGTAAAGTTAGACGCCCTTCTAACCATTGTAAACTATGCATACGTTGATGAGGTTGATAATGAGAAAATGGTTGAAGATGCGATAGTAGGCATGTTAAAAGAGCTTGACCCACATTCTGTTTATATTCCAGAAAAGGAATTAAAGAAAATGAATGAACCTTTAGAAGGGAATTTTGAAGGAATTGGCATTCAATTTAATATTCTAAGAGATACAATCACTGTAGTTTCTCCTATATCAGGAGGGCCTTCTGAAAAATTAGGAATCATGTCGGGAGACAAAATTGTAAAAATTGAAGGGGAGACAGTAGCTGGAGTTGAAATTAAAAACTCGGATGTACAAAGTAAACTTAGAGGTAAAAAAGGCACTGTAGTTAATGTAGAAATTAAACGCAGAGGTGAAAAAGACTTGATTCCATTTGCAATTACGAGAGACAAAATTCCATTGTACAGTGTAGATGCAGCGTATATGGCAAGCCCAACTATTGGTTATATAAAAGTAAACCGCTTTGCCAGAACCACCATGAAAGAATTTCATACCGCATTAGATACTTTAAAGAAGAAAGGTGCTGAAGACTTAATACTAGACCTTAGAGGAAATGGTGGAGGTTATTTGCAAACGGCTTTCTTATTGGCTGATGAATTTCTTTCACAAGGTAAAATGATTGTATATACTTCTGGAGATAAGCAATCGAAAGAAGAATATAAAGCTACTTCAAGAGGATCTTTTGAAACAGGTAAACTTGCTATTTTAGTGGATGAAGGTTCTGCATCTGCAAGTGAAATTGTTTCAGGAGCTATACAAGATTGGGACAGAGGCTTGGTAATTGGTAGAAGAACTTTTGGAAAAGGATTAGTTCAAAAACCATTTCCACTACCTGATGGCTCTGCTATTAGACTAACTACTGCAAGATATTATACGCCTACCGGCCGTTCAATTCAGCGGCCTTATGAAGATGGCAAAGAGGAGTATTATAAAGAAATATCTAGAAGATATAAAAGTGGTGAGCTAATGGCGGCTGATAGTATAGACTTTCCTGATTCTTTAAAATTTTACACACCAAATAAGCGCCTAGTATTTGGTGGTGGTGGTATCATGCCAGATGTATTTATTCCGTTGGATACTTCATTTAACTCTGAATATAATCGGCAACTCATTAGAAGAGGTGTTTACAATGAATTTACATTGACTTACTTAGATAAAAACAGAAAAAGATATTTGAAAGAATATCCAAACATAGAGTCTTTCAAACAAAACTTTAAGTTGACTGATGAGTTTATGGATGACTTTTTTAAGTTCGCAGAAAAGAAAAATGTTGAAAAAGATGAAGAAGGTTATGAAAAATCAAAAATGTTGATTGATACTCAAATTAAAGCCCTGCTAGCAAGAAATTTGTTTGATACATCTGCCTATTTTGAGATTATTAATGTGCTTAACGATTCATACATAGAAGCGATCAACTTGATACAAAGTGATGAGTTTGAAAAAGCAAACCTTAGTTTCGAATAATTATATTTGCCCTAATTAAAATTTAAATCTTTAAGAACTATGAGCGAGAATGTAAAGAATGGTTTATTAATCCTTGTAACTGTTGTGACTTTAGCAAACACGGTAATGATAATGACCAATGATGGTGTTTCTTATGAAAAAACAGCAGTAAGTGAATCCAGTATGAGTAATGCTGCGGCAAATACTAACCCTAATCAAGGTGATATTCAAGCTAGCATGAATAATAACAATCAACAAGCAAATGTTGTAGAACCTAACCCAGGACCTAAAACATCTGTAAAGTTTGCTGAAATGACTCATGATTTTGGGAAAATTGAGCAAAACACGACTAATAACAAGACTTTTACTTTTACCAATACTGGTGATAATCCGTTAATAATTACCAATGCAAAAGGAAGTTGTGGATGTACTGTTCCTGATTACCCAAGAGAGCCAATTGCTCCAGGAGAAACCGGAGAAATTGAAGTGGTTTATAGACCAGGTACGCAAAAAAATAAGCAAACCAAAACTGTAACCATTACTGCAAATACTGAGCCTGCTACAACCGTTTTAAGAATTACTGCAGATGTAAATCCAGGTGCTGATGGCGTTTCAACTGAGCCACAACAAGGCGAAGCGATTCAAATTGGTTCATAAGAAAATCAATTCAACTATAAAAAAGACCTAACATGTGTTAGGTCTTTTTTTTGTCCTAAAATGCTTCTCCTACTACTAGATAAACTGCTGAACTTTCTCCATCAAAGCTTCTACCGTAGTCTAGCCTAATATTGATTTTATCTTCTTCATTCAACCGATAACGAATACCAATTCCATAAGTGTTCTTTAAATTTGAAAGACTCATATTACCTAAATCATGTGAAAGCATACCATGCCCTGAAAAGGCAACCAAACCCAATTTCCATCCAATCCATTTTCTTAATTCTAGTTGTCCCATAACAAGATTGCGCTCTCTATACCTACCTTCGTAGAATCCTCTCATTTTACTTCGGCCACCAATAAACGCTTGTTCATTAAATGGGGGGCTTCCCGATATACTAACCCCATAAAGATTTATAGCTGTGATAATATCTTTATATTTCAAATACTTAGAATAATCTACAGAGTATTTAATAAAATTAAAATCACTTCCTAATAAATTAGAATTTGGAATTGCTGCAATTTCCAAAATACTTCCCTTTTCCGGATAATTGATATGATCTCTTTTATCAAGTATCCCGATCAAACCTAAACTAGAAATCACCCCACCATTCGCTCCATTGACTAACTCATTTCGCAATATTCCATCTTCTTCTGTATCTTTTATTTGATAATCGTCAAACCAATATCGGATTCCAAAATAAAATTGAGGTGCTATTAATTTTGTGGCATTTAATCGAACTCTAGGAAAATTCACAAAGTAAACTTCTTCATTACTTTCAGCTAAATCAGCACCAACGCCATAAAACAAATAGCTATATCGATAATAACCAAATTCACCAAAAACATAATAATCATTATCTTTTAGGAAAAGCTGATATGGAAGGTAGAATAAAAGTTGATCTTCTTGAGTATAAGCTCCTCCTAATTGAAAAAAGGAATTTCTGTCTGAATATAGTTTATCTTTTAATCTAAAAGAAGCAATTCCAACCGCTCCAAAGGCAAAACGGGTCTCAGGCGTATAATATACAACAGGTAAAGGATATAACTTAAAAGCCGTAGAATCATCTTTCGTTTTTGTAGAATCAATCTCTTGTGCTTTTGCTTGCGTAATCAGAAAAAGTGATAATAAGAATAGTGAGGTTCGGATAATTTTAAGGCTTCTGGTTTGCATTAAACTTAAATAATTCCATAAAGTGAAGCACCTTTCTCTCCTAATTTATCTACTCTCTTTTCAACTTTAGGGTCTAACTCCAAAACTGGGGCATTATGAGGTTTCATTCGAACATCAATAACCAAAGGACCTTTACAACCCCAATGTTTGAACTCTATAAATTCATCAACCCCATAAATATCATGAGATGGATTTGCTCTTGTAAAGGTGCTCCAAATTAAATTACTAAAGCTATTTGATACAAACTTCGCATCGTCAGTTATTAAAATCAGGGCTACTTCTGTAAGCTGTTCTTTGAGATGGGCTAACTTTTCATTTAGCAATTGAATAATCTGCTTTTCGTTCTTATAATTTGTAAATCTAGAAAGTTCAATACTCAAGACACCGGGAAACGCAAGTTCCACTCGTTTTACTTCATTTGGCCAATCTATTTGAGGAAGACTATTTGTCAACGTTCTAATAGGCTTACCTACTGCAGCTATAACCACCTTTGAGCCGGTATTCAAGCCTTCACTACTATAGTCTAAAGTATCGATTGTAGTTTTTGTATAAAAGTGTATGTCTCGCTCCCAATTAGCTCGTTCTAACATATGTTTGAAAAACTTCTCCTTTTGATTGACGCTCAAGCCTGAATGATCTTCTTTAGCTGCAATAAATAAAAACTTGGCTAAAGACATTTGTCCAAAACCTAAAATATGATTTGCGATCGTTAAAAGTTCTGCAGGCTGTTTTAATTCGTAATATGGAGTATATCGTTCACTTCCGATAGCAAACAACAATGGATGGACACCAGCTTCATCTACTGCATTTACTTCATGTAGCCCGGGTATCTCTGTAGGAATAATATCACCTGTAATTTCGTGAATTAGATTTCCAAAACTGGTATCTTCCTGAGGCGGTCTCCCAACTACAGTAAATGGCCAAACTGCATTCTTCCTATGCCAAACTTGATCTACTTTCATTAATGGAAAATCATGTTTTAAACTGTAATAACCCAAATGATCTCCAAATGGTCCTTCTGCTTTGTTTTCATTTGGATATACCTTACCAGTAATTACAAAATCCGCATCTGCAGAAAGAACATGCCCATTTTTGTTGAGATATCTAAATCTTCTACCTCCTAATGCCCCTGCAAAGGTTAATTCAGAAAGTCCTTCGGGCAATGGCATTACTGCAGCAAAAGTATGAGATGGAGGACCACCTATAAAAATAGAAACAGACAGAGGCTTTCCCAAAGCATTCGCTTTTGTCTGATGAACACCAATTCCACGGTGAATTTGGTAGTGTAACCCTATTTCCTTATTCTGTGCATAGTCGTTGCCTGCTAATTGTATTCGATACATCCCCAAATTAGAATTCATGACACCAGGATGTTCTATATCTTCAGTGTAGACAATTGGCAATGTAACAAATGGGCCGCCATCCATGGGCCAACAATGCACTTGTGGTAAATCACTAATCCTAGTCTGCAGATATGTAATTGGGGGATTAAAAAAAGCTTTTCTGGGTAGCGCTTTTAAAGCGGCAAAAGGTACAGCTGCATTCTCAATCGGATTTTTTAAGGCTTGAATCGGATTAGCTTTCAAGCGAACCATTTTCTTAACCACTTCTAAAGTATCTCTGAAAATGAAACGGCTTCTTTCCATGGTTCCAAATAAATTTGAAACAGCAGGAAATTGACTACCCTTTACTTTCTCATAAAAAATAGCAGGGCCACCTCTTTCATGAACTCTTAAATGAATAGAGGCCATTTCTAAAAATGGGTCTACTTCTTCCCTTATTCGAACTAAATGACCATTCTTTTCTAAATCAGCTATACAAGCTGACATGCTTTTATATCCCATAATACCACACTTTATCAGCTAAACAAAAATGATGAAAATAAGGTTCAAAATACCTCAAAAACAAAAAAGGCAGCACAATGGCTGCCTTTTCAATAAAGTATATTCAATTACCTATTTTCAATTGATTTAAAATCCATCAAATTATTTCCGGTATAAACTTGTCTTGGACGCCCAATTGGCTCATTATTCTCTCTCATTTCTTTCCACTGAGCAATCCAACCAGGTAGTCTACCCAATGCAAACATAACCGTAAACATCGATGTTGGAATTCCAATCGCTCGATAGATAATACCTGAATAAAAATCGACATTCGGATATAATTTTCTTTCTACGAAGTACTCATCTTTTAGAGCAACCTCTTCTAATCCTTTAGCTATTTCAAGGATAGGATCATTAATTCCTAACTTTTCAAGCACATCATCTGCTGCTTTCTTAATAATTTTAGCTCTAGGATCAAAGTTTTTATAAACTCTGTGTCCAAAGCCCATTAATCTAAATGGATCATTCTTATCTTTTGCTTTATCCATGTATTTCGCTACATCACCTCCATCTTTCTTAATACCTTCTAGCATTTCAATTACGGCTTGATTAGCGCCGCCATGAAGTGGGCCCCAAAGGGCTGAGATACCTGCTGCTATAGAAGCATATAAACTAGCATGAGAAGAACCAACTACACGTACTGTTGAAGTTGAACAATTTTGCTCATGATCTGCATGTAAGATTAATAACTTATCAAGGGCATTCGCAATTACTGGATCAACTTCATAATTAGCAGAAGGAACTGCGAACATCATTTTTAAGAAATTAGAACAATAATCCAGGCTATTATCTGGGTAATTTGCAGGATGTCCAATTTCATTCTTATAGGCCCATGCAGCCATGGTTGGCATTTTTGCAATCAATCGCTTGATACTTAAATCAACTTCTTCTGCCGATCTATTCGGGTCTAAAGACTCTGGATAGAAGGCTGTTAATGAAGAAACCAATGAAGACAACACACCCATCGGATGAGAATTAGATGGAAATCCATCTAAAATATTCTTAATATCCTCGTGAATTAATGTGTGGTGTGTAATTTCTGATTGAAACTGCTTAAATTGCTGAGGAGTTGGTAATTCGCCATGAATCAATAAATAAGAAACCTCTAAGAAAGATGCTTTCTCAGCTAAGTCTTCTATAGCATATCCTCTGTAACGAAGAATCCCCTTTTCACCATCCAAAAAAGTAATTGCAGAAGTAGTAGAACCAGTATTTTTAAATCCAGGATCTATAGTAATTAGGCCTGAACTCGCCCTTAACTTACTAATATCAATGGCTTTTTCATTCTCTGTACCTTCTATAATAGGCAATTCAAATGTTTGACCACCTACTTTTAATTCCGCTTTTTCTGACATTTTTCTTTATTGGTTTTATTGATGAATAAACATGCAACTATTAAGTTAGTTCTTAGAATTTCTAAATACTTCCAAGAATCGCAAAAATACCTAACTAGCACAATGTTTCAAAGCAATCTAGCTATTTAAATTCAATCTATTTCTTTGGAAAAAATGCATTATTCCCAAGTTGTTCTTCTATGCGTAATAATTGATTGTACTTGGCCATTCGATCTGAACGAGAAGCAGAACCAGTTTTTATTTGACCAGTACTTAATGCAACGGCTAAATCAGCAATTGTGGTATCTTCAGTCTCACCACTTCTATGACTCATTACTGAGGTGTATTTATTTCGTGTAGCCATTTCAACAGCTTCAATAGTCTCTGTTAAAGTACCTA
Source organism: uncultured Flavobacteriales bacterium (assembly GCA_964001305.1). Classification (GTDB taxonomy): domain Bacteria; phylum Bacteroidota; class Bacteroidia; order Flavobacteriales_E; family Vicingaceae; genus CAJXMH01. The sequence continues at coordinate 1,506 of CAXFAI010000040.1, read as the reverse complement.
TTTGGTTTACCTTAACCAAAATAGAGTTTGCAATGCCATTTTCAATTCCTCGTTTTAATCGCTTGCTATTTGTCACAAACAAATCATCACCAACTAATTGCACTTTACTTCCAATTGTATCGGTTAATTCTTTCCACCCATTCCAATCATCTTCCCATAATCCATCTTCGATTGAAATAATAGGATACTTTTCAGTCCATTCTTTCCAATAGCTTACCATATCAGAAGAGGTTAATTTATCTCCACTTGATTTATGGAAGTGATATACTTTTTCTTCCTCTATGTAAAATTCAGATGAAGCTGCATCCATGGCAATGAAAATATCTTTACCAGCCTCGTACCCTGCTTTATCAATTGCTTTCAGAACATACTCAATGGCTTCTTCATTTGAACCTAAATTTGGTGCAAACCCACCTTCATCACCAACATTGGTTGAAAAGCCCTTATTTTTTAGAACACTTTTTAAATGATGAAAAACTTCAGTCCCCATTTGCAATGCATGACTAAATGATTCAGCTCCATAAGGCATTACCATAAACTCTTGAAAATCGATACTATTATCAGCATGTGAACCCCCATTCAGAATATTCATCATAGGGACAGGAAGAGTATTTGCATTCACTCCTCCAATATAGCGGTATAAAGGCATACCAATTTCTTCTGCGGCAGCTCTAGCAACAGCTAAGGAAACACCTAACATCGCATTCGCACCTAAATTTGATTTATTTTCGGTACCGTCTAACTCAATCATAAACCGATCAACACCTGTCTGATCAAATACATTGACACCATTTAATTCTTCATTCAAAGTCTGATTAACGTTTTGAACTGCTTTTAGTACACCTTTACCTAAATATGCCTCTGCTTGATCTCTCAATTCAACCGCCTCATGTATACCAGTTGAAGCTCCTGATGGAACAGCAGCTCTTCCCATTGTGCCGGCTTCCGTTATCACTTCAACTTCTACGGTTGGATTACCTCTACTATCTAAAATTTGACGTGCATGTATATGTGAAATTCTACTCATTACCTAGTTTTTATGTTTGGCTATCGTTTCTATAAAGTTGTCGAATAAATATCTTGAATCATGTGGCCCTGGTGAAGCCTCTGGATGATACTGAACTGAAAATGCAGGCTTATTTTTTAGTCTTATTCCTGCAACTGTATTATCATTTAAATGCGAATGAGTAATCTCAACTATTTCCGATTTTTCAGCAGATTCTCTTTCAACTACAAATCCATGGTTCTGAGAAGTCACCTCTCCTTTGCCAGTTTCATGGTTTAACACTGGGTGGTTTATTCCACGATGACCATTATGCATTTTTATAGTTTTTAAATCAGATGCTAGACTTAAAAGCTGATGACCTAGACAAATTCCAAAAATTGGGATACCTGAATCTACAAATTTCTTTACCTCAATCACACATTCATTCATGGCTCCTGGGTCTCCTGGGCCATTACTTAACATTATTCCATCTGGACTCCAAGCTAAAATTTCTTCAATTT
>CAXFAI010000039.1:0-102217 GCA_964001305.1 uncultured Flavobacteriales bacterium | reverse complement strand
CTTCTATAAAGTGCTTGGCTATTCTACCGTCTTTTAAGAATTGCTTGGCCTCCGCTAATGAATCATATATTTTGATCCATTTCATTTATCGATTAATGAATTTTAATCAACTTTTTATTTTGTTTAAAGCCCTTACCCTCAAAGCGAATAAAGTATACTCCTTTTGATAAATTACTTAGATCAAAATTTTGAACACTTGATTCATAATTGTTATCAAACGTTTTAATTCTTTTACCACTAATTGAGAATATTTGAATCTGTTTGACTGCGCTTAAATCACCACGAACTGTAATTTCTTGTGAAAAGGGATTTGGAAAGACCTCAATCTGCGACTCATCACTCTCAAACTCTTTTATATTCGTAATTACGCATGAAGTATCAACAAAAGCAATCACTTCCTTTCTAATAGACTCACAACGTACTGGTGAAACTTTCATTAAGTAAAAGAATGGAAATGCATTTGGCCCCATACTACTTCCAGTCACTTCCATTAAATTTCCTGCTTGATATGGGTAATTTGCTCCTGATTCATTAACCATTAGACCTGCTTCTCGAGAACCTATGCTCAAGCTGTAATTATTTCCAGGAGATAACTCAAAATTGAGTGACACTTGAATTCCTGAGCCTGATATATATGCCTCTTTTGAACCGATAACCCTTCCAGAAGCATCTCTTAAATCAACTCTTCTTAATCCTGCATTTCCATTTGTTCTTAGCAATACTGATTTCAAAAGTGTAGGTTCGTAAACATTAAAATAAATCGCTTCTGAAGTATCCGTAAAACGAGTAGTGCCAGCAAGAAAAAATGGAACAACAGTTTGTTCTGAAACGGGGGGTGAAGAACTAACATAAAATCGTTGCGTACTAGATAGGCTATTTAACCGTAAAGTATCTCCTAAATGCGAAGCTCTTTCTGCCCCCTTTGAACTATACCATAACAAATCATCAATCCCTTTAGCCCATAGCTTTGCATTTCCACTAATACATACTGAATCACCTCGAACTGTTGGTGCAACTCCCCGATTAACTACAATTACATTTGTTTTAATTAAAGAATCTACTCCTTGACTATTAAATACTTTTAATTTAACAGTATAAATTCCATTTGAATCATACTGATGAATTGGGTTTATATCAGTAGAACTATTTCCATCACCAAAATCCCATTGAACATTGGTAAATCCATTGGAAGAAAGGTTACTAAAACTAACATAACCATTGCACGTTGTATCTATATTCGTTTCAAAATCTACTACAGAAGTATTTGAAGCTGACTGACATTGCCATTCTAGCTGAAAGCCATTGAATACTCCTTTATCATCAGAATTTAATACCAAAGTGAAAGCATTTTGGCTTGTGATTAAATTAGCCGGTGGTAAATTTGAATTACAAAAACGTCCTAATGACGGTGAATTAACAGAAGGTCCGTCGAAAAGCTCCACATAATCATGATTACAAAACAATCCTAAACCTGCTTCAACATCAAACAAGCTAAAATTTATTAGAATTTGATCTCCTTGGTTAGAAACTACAATTAATGTGTCTTTTGTTGAATTAGCGTAATTTCCATTTAAGCCACCACTATCAAAGGCAATCCCATTACATTCTGTGCTTGTTGTTAAACCATTATTCATAGCAAATGAGCAAATATTTGCAGTATCTATGTTTATGTAATTGACAAATGTTGTTGTATCTCTTCCACAACTTCCACCATCTGCAATCAATTGAACTGTATAATCACCGTAATTAGAATAAGTATGTGAAGGATTTGCTAAACTACTTGTTGAACCATCACCAAAATTCCAAAGAAAATTAATCACATTACTTCCATTACTTTCAAATTGAACCAAAGCAGGTGTTACACAAAATGAGATATCGTTTAAAGCAACAAAATCTGAGCTTACCCCTTGTGAATATGCGGCTCCTACTCCAACAGCATACCAGGCATTTGTTACAGCCTCCACTTCAAAAGAACAAGCTCCAAACAAATCTATAGCAGATCGAATTCCAAAAAAGCGAGCTTCACTATAATCTGATGAAGCAGTTAAGTATATGGTATTATTTCTGAATGCCACTTCAGCAGCTTTATCTACTCCAATAGAATCAACTGTATAAGAATTCCCTTTATCATTAGTTCCTATCTTTCCTTCTGACAATAAGTAAAACCAGTAGTTCTGAACCCCACTATTGGTGTGAACCCCACACCAATCATTACCTGATGTAGGCATACAATTTTGATCGACCCAATTGGTACCATCATAGGTATCTGGATCTCCAAGTGCCTTTGGATTAGACATACTTCTAAAAGGTGAACCAATATCCTCACCCATTAACCAATTCCAGTTTGTTCCTCTTGCAAAACGTTCTACTGCTACTCCAAAAATGTCACTGAATGATTCATTCAATGCACCTGATTCACTTCGATAAATAAGTTGCGAAGTAAAGTTGGTTAAACCATGGGTTATCTCATGCCCTGTAATATCAAGGGTAGTTAGTGGACTAGTAGTAGCATCTCCATCCCCATAAGTCATTCGTTGACCATCCCAAAAGGCATTCACGTAATTAGTGCCATAGTGAATATAACTCCTTAAGGTAAATCCTTGATTATTTATACTATTTCTGCCATGTTCATTCAGAAAGTAATCATAGGTCATTTCCGTTCCCCAATGTGCATCAGTTGCATAGCGATCAAGTGCAGGAGAAAAGGTATCCCAAATTCGTGAACTATCAATAAAATCTACCGCTTGTCCATATTGGGTAGAATTATTCATGTCGTAGGTTTCAATGCCGTTTCCACGATTTGATTCACGCAACCGAAAAAAGTTTGACACACTATCCACAACCATATTTCTAACTCCACTATAGGCAGTGTGCCCAACTGCTGGCACATCGCCATGATGAATTTCCTCTTCAATCAATACAATTTCTCCATTACTTGCATTAATATAGTATTTACGCTTTTCTAGTGGCTCTTGTGCATAAATGCTAAAGCGATAACACAACTTTTGATCTTCTTGAAATTCGGAGGCATTTCTGCCCATATACACTAACTCACCTTTCGGGTAAAAAGTAGCATTGGGATTATTTGACTCCCATTGAATAAATGCTTCTTCATTAGGGAATTCCCATTTATAACTATTGGCATTAAAATGATTGAGAGCGAACTGAAGCGCATTTTCTTCATCAATTTGTGGACTTAATTGTTTAATTGAATTATAAAATTTACCACTTGCACTCTTCACATAATTTGCTTCCAAATGCAAGGTAAAACTTGACATAAATACAGCAATCCCATTGACATGCTGCTGGTATTTTTTATGGGTAATTCCTAGTTCATCGGTATACTCATCAATTAAAACAAATCCAAGATTCGATTCTATTTTAAATACCTCTGATAATTTTTGCAGAAAGATTGAGGCTTCCAATTGACTGCTTTCATTGAGTAATATATAAAGTGGTGTATTGAACCCTTCTTTAAAGTATATTTCTTTTGCTTCTTTCATATATTCAGAAGCATTTGCTTGTTTTATTTTTTCAGCATTTACACTTAAAGAAGCAAACAGAAATAAAAATAGAATTGACTTGAAAACCTGCATAACTAACGTTTAATTAAGGTTATTTTTTTGTGATATATACCTTTCTCTGTGCTTATTTGTAGAATATATATTCCATTAACTTCATTAATCCCATTAACTGAAATAAATTGATCATTCACCTTTTGCCAATCCATATTTACTTTTTTGCCTGCAAGATCAAACAAGTTAATTGAATGAACTGTTTGTTGAGCGCTTAATTGAACATTAAACTGATTTGTAGCGGGATTTGGATAAATTAATATTTCATTATTTATTTTTTCTTCATTTAAACCCGTAATTGAACATGAAGAATCCACGAATATGCTAACTTCTTTTCTTGGGCTATAGCAATCCGCATCTTTTACTTGCCAGTTGTAGAAATAGTAATAGTAGCTAGTTGGCACAGAAGCATTACTTCCTTTAATACTTATTTTAGAAGGAATGGTGTATGGGTAGCTTAAACCTGCATTCGTTCTGTACAGATTAATTGTACCACCTGTGGCTATTCCTAATTGAAAATTAGACCCAACATTCAAATTAAAATTGAGATTGATTACATTCATCCCATTACTTAAAAAAACAGATGTACTTTGCAAAACGACACCATTATTATCTCTCAACTCAATAAGTCTGTTTCCGCTTGAATTTGCATATGCGGTTACCGACTCTAAAATTAAAGGTTGAAAAACATCAAATACCAAATGGCGGTCAAAACTTCCGAAGCCTCCACCACCAAAATTATTATTTGCAGGCCCAACAGATTGAGATGGTGCAGCTAAATAATCTTCCACAAAGTAAGATTTACTCGTGACAAGGTTAGGGGTTGAAAAGTTATTTCCTGAATACAACAGATTCCCTCCTTGAGCTTGGTCATACCAATTTAAAATGCCACTACCTTGGGCAGAAACAGTTGTAGATTGTCCGATACAAACTGTATCACCATTTGTTTGCGGTTCTGGTGGTCTACTAACTGTTACCAAATTTGATTTACTTATGGAATCTGCACCAAAATTATTTGAAGTCACCAACTTTATAGTAAAACTTCCATTTTGCTGGTATTGATGTATTGGATTTTGCATTGTAGATGTTGTTCCATCACCAAAATCCCAAGTCCAAGCAGTTGGCAGCTGCGTTGACTCATCGGTAAATTCAACAACTCCTGTGCATGTGCTTGTAACATCAGCTCTAAAATCTGTATTGGGTGGAGATGAAGGATAATTACATGACCAATCAATTTCAAATCCACCTTCTGTTAAAAATTGGTCGGAAGAAAAACGGATTGTTATTACACCTGTTGTAGAGCTTACGGTAGTTGGTTGCGCTGATGTGTTACAAAACTTCCCTAAAGAAGGTGATGAAATACTTGCACCATCAAAAATTTCTAAAAAGTCATAATCACAAAGTCCACTAGCAGAACCTGCTTCTACATCAAATGAAATAAAATTTAAAGTTACGCTATTAGCTCCTGGTGGTGCAATGGTTATAAAACCATTTTCATTGTCCCCATAATTGGAAGTGCTTCCTCCTGAATCAAATAATTTTCCAGTACATGTTGTTTGTGTTGGATTGATGCCTGAATTTAGTAGAACAACACACTGATAACTAGAATCCACTTTGATATAAGATTGTTTCTTAAGGGTATCTGCTCCACAATTTCCCCCATCAACAATGAGCTCTACGTCAAATTGGCCATAAGCTGTATACGTTTTTACTGGGTTTGCTTGTGTAGAAGTAGAACCGTCACCAAAATCCCAAGTATAAGTAACTCCATTGGAACTATTATTCTGAAAAGCAACTTGAAAGGGTGGTGCACATGCTGTCGTATCAGCCGAAAAGAATTCACTATTTACACCTGCTACATAAGGAGCTCCTACCCCAACGGCATACCAAGCATTGGTCACAGCAGCAACTTCAGGAGAACAAGCTCCATATAAATCTATGGCAGAACGAATTGCATAAAGTCTTGCATCATCATAATCTGATGTTCTTCCTAAATAAACGGTAAGGTTTCTAAATGCAATAGCAGCGGCTTTGTCGATTCCAATTCCACTAACACTATATGCATTTCCAAGATCATTCACTCCACTTCCACCGTTAACTAGCAAGTAAAACCAGAAATTCTGAACTCCACTATTAATATGAACTCCGCAGTTATCATTTTGGTTTGAAGGTGTACATCCAACCACATTTAACCAATTATTTCCATTTCTTGTATCCGGGTCACCAAATGCAGCAGGATTTGACATAGACCGAATTGTTCTACCAATATCTTCACCAATGGTCCAATTGGCATTGTTTGGTCTTGCGTAAAATTCTATAGCAGCTCCAAAAATGTCACTAAAAGATTCATTTAAGGCTCCTGATTCACTTTGATAAACCAAGTTTGCTGAAAACGTAGTTAAGCCATGTGTAATTTCATGACCTGCAATATCCAATGCGGTTAATGGTGAAATTGCACCACTTCCATCTCCATAGGTCATGTATTGGCCATTCCAAAATGCATTCGCATAATTATTATCATAATGAACATAACTCACCAAAGTAAAACCTGCATTGTTTATACTGTTTCTATTGTGCTTGTTAAAAAAGTAATCATATGTTCTTTCCGCACCCCAATGTGCATCAGTTGCATATTGGTCTTGCTGGTTATTTACATTATTCCAGAAGTTGTCTGTATCTGTAAAATCTACAGCACCACCATAGGTTGTGGCGTTATTTAAATCAAAAGTTTGAACACCACCCCCACTAGCTGTTTGTCTTAATCTAAATTGATTTAAACCTGTACTATCAGTAGTTACACTTTGATTTCCACTATAGGCCGTTCTTGCCGTTCCAGATGCATTTCCGGTATGAATTAAATCATTCTTGAAAAGTATGTTTCCATTATTCGCACTTACATATATTTCTACGCGTTCGTGTGGCTCATGAGCATAAATATTAAATTGATAGGCCAACTCCATTTCATTCGGGTTGAGCTTCGCTTTTGGTGAAACATAAACGAGCTCTCCTTTTGGAAAATAAGTCGCATTAAGGTCTCCTTCTAAGGTTTTAATGTGCTTTTCTTCTAATTCTACTTGCCACTTATAAACTTTCGCTCCTATGTGGGCCAATGCCTTTTCTAAAGCGTCATTCTCACTTAAACTTTTATTTTGAGTGGCAGGCTCTTTATTAATCCATTTACCATTTATGGAAATAATTTTTCCATTTTTAAGATGTACTTTAAAATCGGAAAATGCTAAAGGAATTCCATTAAATGATTGCTTATATGCTAAATGAGTGTAACCCAACTCGTCCACTTCTGTTTTGTTTAAAATAAAACCAAAGTCTGAGCTAGCTTTTAAATAAGTAGACCAAATAATTGACAAATCATCTTGAGTTGGAGCATCATCTTCTGAGAAAAGCATAAACTCCGGATTTTGATAGGCTTCTTCAGCTTCAACAATTTCAATAATTTGATTAGGAGAAAACTGGGCAGACATTCCCAGAAACATAACCAAACAGGCAGTTAGACTTAAAAATTTCATAAAATAAACTACAGTTAAAAAAAGGTTGCACTAAATTAACCATTATATAACGTAATAGTTTGATTGATAGATTGCAGGAACTATAACTCTAAATAACCTTCAGAAGAAAGTAAATACGGTTTATTTTTCTCATTTTCAGACCATTCGTCACTTAATTTATACCAATTGGGATAAGCCGAACCAAGTATAATTTTAGAGGTATTGGTATTTATAATTTGTTTTATTTTTTCACTTGGAAGTTGATAGTTTAAAAGAATATAATCCATTTTATTCAGGAAGTCTTGACTCAGGTTATGAAGGTTAGAATTACCTATAAGTATTAATTTATCTCCTAATTGGATGATTTGATTTTCTCCAATTTCTTGAACGATTGAATGAGTGTCGTTTAACTTTTCAAAATACATTTCTTCAACATCTATTGCATTTAAATGGTCTAAGATTGTTAAAGAGTCGTACTTACTAATAGCTCCTGATAAACTTAATATTAATGCATTCCCACCTTGCTTATATAAAAACACCTGTTGATTTCTAAGCGCATAAAGTGCGGTAACTTTCTTCTTGTGGTTGCTAAATTTTTGAACAAATGAAATTCCAAAAATGAGACAAAGTGCTGCTATTGAAATAATAAAAAAGTTAGATTTATAATGATGCAAGTAAATTATAATCAAGACGATACTTAATGCTAAAAGGAAAGCTTGAAATTCGTTAATCCAAATATTTGAAGTAACAAAATAGGGTAACTCTTGCATCAATAAAATACCATGATTTAAAAGCCATAAAACCTTATTCAGAACATAACCTAAGAAAAGATCACTTTCAAATACAAAACTTAAAGTAGCTACTATTATGGCCCCGCTAACTATGGCAAATGCCAATGGAATAACAAACAAATTAGTGAGCAAAAACCAATTAGGAAATTGATGGAAATAATAAAAAGTGAATGGAAGGGTAGCTAATTGGGCACAAAAAGACACCACTATCAAACTCCAAATTTTGTCTATTAGAATTGAATCTGGTCGCCACCAATTGTATATTATTGGATGTAAACTGACAATGCCAATTACGGCTGCAAATGATAGTTGGAAGCCAACTTCAAACAAAAGCATTGGGTTGAAAATCAACAAAATGAATGCTGCGGCTGAAATTGAATTTAAAATACTTGGTTTTCGCTTTAAAGCTCCTCCTATGATTATAAATGAAAACATCACTCCCGCTCGTTGTACAGAAGGCGACAAACCACTTAAAAGGGCAAAGCTCCAAATGATTGCTAATAGAAGAACTGCTTTTAGATAGCCAAACCACCTTCCTTTTAGGAAAGATAAAAGCTGATTAAAGATTAAAAAAACAATTCCGACATGCAATCCTGATACGGCCAAAATATGCATGGCTCCTGCCCCTGCATAGGCGTTCTTAATTTCTTGATCTAATTGACTTTTGTCTCCTAAGGTGATGGCGATTAATACCGAAAGTTCATCTCCTTGAATACTTGCATTTTGAAAGCACTGAATCAAATTTTGCCTGCAGGTCTTGGCAAGCCTGAGTAAGCCATGATTAGCTTCAATAATTGAAAAATTATGAATAAACGTTTGATATTGAATACCCCTGTTATTTAAAAAGGCGGCATAGTCGAATTGATAAGGATTTAAAGGTTTTGAAATTGAGTTTATAAATGATTCTCCCAAAACTATATCCCCTACCATTAATTGTGAGTCTGCTTTGGAGTAAATCAAAAGCTTAGCCTTCTTTTGAAATGAACTATCTTGCTTTGAAAATTGATATAAGTTTACAATAGCTTGTTGGGCTTTATCTTTTTTTTCTGTGGTTTCAATTACCTTACCAATCCAAGTATATTTCTCTCCTGTTGGTAACCGATTTATGCGACTTGAAAAAGTAAATAGGTTTTGAAATAAAATTCCTAACAAGATAAAAAGAAGGGTACTTATTGCTCCGCTAAGCCATCTATATTTATACTTGAACTTGCCAATTGCAAATAATATAATTAAGATACCGACAAACATTCCTATAATGAAAGTGATATTTATAGGAATAGCATCAATAAAGTAAAATGAGATTAAGATACCTAGAATGAAAGGCACCACTAATCGAACTAAGGGTATGTTGCTCCAACTAAACATTTGAGAAAGTCGTTGAAGCTAATATACTGATTTCTAATCAGCTTTGAAAAAATCTAAGGCTGAGAGGTCTATGATATGAACTCCTCTATAATAGTAGTGTAGTATTTGGGAATAATTGTATCCTCTTCTAGCCATTTCCATTGCTCCAATTTGGCAAAGCCCTACTCCATGTCCATAGCCTTTACCACATAGCATAATTGCGTCTCCATCATCCCTAACCTCAAAATAAGTTGAGCGCAAACCAAATTGATGACGAATATCTTCTACACTTAAACCGGAGTTCGCTAATACAAAATCTCTTTCCCGACTTGCTATGGTAAGTGGCAACTTTAAAGAATCTTTGGCTTCTTGCGACAATTTAGAATTGACATACGAATTCCACTTAATTTTTGGAATTCGATGTTCCCAATGTGAATTTTTTAAATCCACACAAAAACTATCTTTTACCGATCTAAGGTAATACAATGACTTTGTCCATACATCTTCAGAGTTTACGGTTTGCCCCCCGCAATTTGAATGAAATGCGGCTGTAATTAATTCTATATCACTATCTACAATGACTGCACCTCTGGTTTGCAATGCCGCTTCAACAATAGGGTTAAAAAAAGTTTTACCATGGTATGCTTGGCAATGAACCTGATCGCATAAATTAAAGCCTTCCAAAGCATGTTTATGCGTGTTTGAAAGTGCATAGGTTCTACAAATAATTGCTTGTAATTTAAAGTATTCTTTGGGTGGTTTTTGTCCAACTTCGGCCTCTACAACTCCTGCAACGTAATTATCTAAGTCAATGTTATTAACTAATTGCATCCCCCTACTTTGCATAAATACTTTCAAATTATCATCATAACGATGCTCTTTTAAAGCATTTTTTGGGGTAACTCTAAAATGATTGTACCAACCAGTTCCAACAAAGTTAGCTCGTTGAAAGACTCCCAATAGCTTGCCAGCTTGACTTACTTTTATTCCTTGTGTGGTATAAGAAACTAAAACGGAGCTTGTGTTTTCTAAATCAGATACTTTTCCTTTCTCTGAAAAAAGAGCATACTTCCCTGCATGGATTGAAAATTCGAAACTTTCCACGTTTTGGCCGTAATAAATACCAATGTTGATAAATTCAGCCTGAGAAGATAGGCTAATTATTATACTTAAAAGTAAAAGTATTTTTTTCATGAGCTTTTCAAGTCGTCAATCATAAGTTTGGCTGTTTTTTCGGAAGCACCGCCTCCACCAAGCTTATCAATTAACGCTCCAAAAGTATTGAGCATATTGCTTCTTGCTTCACCATCAACCAAGAGTTTTCCCAATTCCATTTTTAATAACTTATGGTTCAAATCACCTTGAATAAGTTCCTTAACTACCTCTCGATCCATAATTAAGTTTACTAATGAAATGTATTTAATATCTACTATTCTTCTAGCGATGTGATAAGATATTGGGTTTCCTTTATAGCAGACCACTTCTGGAACTTGAAACAGGGCTGTTTCTAAGGTAGCAGTTCCCGAAGTAACCATAGCTGCGTGAGAAATTTCTAATAAATCATAAGTTCGATTTTGAACCAAAGCCACATTTTTATATCCTTGAATAAAGGGTTCAAAATAACTAAGTTCAAATGATGGTGCTACCGCTATTACAAACTGAAAGTCAGGGAATTCTTTACTCTGTTTCAGCATGATGGGCAGCATTTTACTAATTTCTTGTTTTCGGCTGCCAGGTAATATTGCCACCAGCTTTTGCTCACTAAGTTGAAGATCCTTCCTTAAATTTTGCAGTCTCTCTTGACTTGAATCTCTTTTTTGTATCGCATCCAAAAGCGGATGACCCACATAATCAACATCCATCTCAAACTGCTTATAAAAATCTTTTTCGAACGGCAAAATCACAAACATGCGATCAACCGTTTGCTTAATTTTATATACTCGATTTTTCTTCCAAGCCCATACTTGTGGAGAAATGTAATAGTAAACTTTAATTCCAATGCTTTTAACGAATTCGGCTATTCTCAAGTTGAACCCCGGATAGTCAATCAAAATGACCACATCAGGTTTAAAAGTCTCAATATCTTCTTTGCAAAACTTCAAATTTTTGAGAATGGTCCTCAAATTCATGATAACCTCAGCGAAGCCCATAAAAGCCAAATCACGATAATGTTTTACAAGATTCGCGCCTGCCTTTTCCATCAAATCTCCTCCCCAACAACGAATATTTGCCTCTTTGTCTTCTTGATGAATCGCCTTAATCAAATTTGATCCATGTAAATCACCAGACGCTTCTCCTGCAATGATATAGTACTTCATGCTATAGTGATGGAGTTAAAATTTGATTAACTACTACAGCAAATGCAAAAATCATGGTAGCTAAGATTACTCCTCTTGCTGCCTTGTCATTTTGTGTTTTATAAAACATAAAAAAAGTCACCAAATTAACAATGGCACATAGGCTTAAAACTTTAAAAAAGATAGAAGCAAATACCATTTTTCTTAAAAAGTCTGGAACAGTCAAGTAAGCGTATGAAGAAAGGTAAAAGATAAACATCACCAAAAAAGGAATCAAGATTCCCATCACTAATCCAACCCAAATTTTATCTGCTCTTCTATTCATATTCTAAATGTTTTAATGACTCAATGGCATTATAGGCCGTGACATCAAAATGCACAGGCACCACTGACACAAAATTGTGCTTTAAAGCCCATTCGTCAGTATCTTCATGATTCTCTTCTTTATTAACAAACTTACCAGTTAACCAAAAATAGCTTTTCCCTGACGGATCTTTACGTTCATCAAACTCTTCTTCCCAAAGTGCTTTGGCTTGTCTACACACTTTTATTCCATTTAGTAAATCTGAACTAACAGCCGGAAAATTGACATTTAAGCAACTTCCTTCTGGAATGGGATTTTCTAATGATTGACGAATAATCTTTTCGACATAAGTTAATGAAGGTTCAAAGTCGGCGTCAATACTGCTATTGCATAATGAAAACCCTATGGATGGAATTCCCTCAATAGCTCCTTCAACTGCTGCAGACATGGTACCAGAATAAATGACATTGATAGAAGAATTAGAACCGTGGTTTATGCCCGAGACAATTAAATCAGGTTTCACTTTCAATACTTTTGAAGTAGCAATTTTAACACAATCAACCGGAGTACCGCTGCAACTATACGCTTCTACACCTTCTATTTCTCTTTTATCTAATCGCAAGGTGGCATTCATGGTTATGGCATGCCCCATTCCAGATTGCGGACTATCTGGTGCAACAACAACACAATTACTTGTTACTTTCTTTACCGTTTTTATTAAATTTCGAATCCCCGGAGCGGTAATTCCATCGTCGTTTGTTACTAAAATCAATGGGTCTTTCTTCATAAAAACAAATCTAATTAGAATTTAGGATTAGCTTTTATAATCCAATTGATTATTACTCAAAAATAAGTATCCATAAAAAAGCCTCCCCAACAGAATTGGGGAGGCTTAACTTGAATAGGATACGCTGAAACTACTTCTTATCGTCTTCTTCTACTTCTTCAAAGTCAACGTCAGTAACTTCTTCATCACTAGCATTTGAAGCTTGTTCTTGGCCTCCTGCTTGAGCACCTTCAGCTCCGCCCCCTTGCTGGTACATATGCTGAGCTGCTTCTTGGAAAATGCTGTTAAGCTTTTCCATCGCAGGGTCAATTTTATCCAAATCTTCCGCTTTGTGCGCTTCTTTCAATTCATTTAACGCATCTTCAATTGGCTGCTTCTTGTCAGCTGGAATTTTATCGCCAAACTCTTTCAATTGCTTCTCAGTTTGGAATATCAAACTATCGGCAGAATTCAATTTGTCGATTTTTTCCTTGGCTTGCTTATCTGAATCAGCATTTTCTTCAGCCTCTCTTTTCATCTTCTCGATTTCTTCATCGCTTAAGCCTGAAGAAGCTTCAATTCGAATACTTTGCTCTTTATTCGTCGCCTTATCTTTAGCCGAAACGTTCATGATTCCGTTCGAATCAATATCAAAGGTTACTTCAATTTGTGGAGTACCTCTTGGCGCAGGTGGAATTCCGTCTAGATGAAATCTTCCGATGGTTTTATTATCCTTAGCCATTGGTCTCTCACCTTGTAGCACATGGATTTCAACACTTGGTTGATTATCTGCTGCTGTAGAGAATGTCTCTGATTTCTTGGTTGGGATGGTCGTGTTCGACTCAATCAATTTGGTCATAACACCACCCATTGTTTCAATTCCTAAAGAAAGTGGAGTAACATCAAGTAATAATACATCTTTCACCTCTCCTGTAAGCACTCCACCTTGAATAGCTGCACCAATCGCAACCACCTCATCTGGATTCACGCCTTTTGAAGGTTCCTTTCCAAAAAAGCTTTTTACAGCTTCTTGAATAGCTGGAATTCTTGTTGAACCACCAACTAAAATGACTTCATCAATTTCCGAGGTTTCCATTCCAGCCGATTTTAAGGCTGAACGACATGGTTCAATCGTTCTTTTTATCAACTCATCTGCTAATTGCTCAAATTTTGAACGACTTAATTTTCTAACCAAGTGCTTTGGTCCACTAGCTGTAGCAGTAACATATGGCAAGTTAATCTCAGTTTCGTTGGTACTTGAAAGCTCAATTTTTGCTTTTTCTGCCGCCTCTTTCAAGCGTTGTAAAGCCATTGGATCTTTTCTTAAATCGATGTCCTCATCATTGATAAACTCTTGTGCCAACCAATCTATAATCACTTGATCAAAATCGTCACCACCTAAGTGCGTATCTCCATCCGTAGATTTTACTTCAAAGACACCATCTCCCAATTCTAATATAGAAACGTCATGTGTTCCACCACCGCAGTCAAATACTACAATGTTTACATCTTCAGATTTCTTATCCATTCCATAAGCCAAAGAAGCAGCTGTTGGTTCGTTGATAATTCTCTTTACAGTAAGGCCTGCAATTTCTCCTGCTTCCTTCGTCGCTTGACGTTGAGAATCGTTAAAATATGCAGGAACAGTAATAACCGCTTCACTAACTTCAGTACCCAAATAATCTTCAGCTGTCTTCTTCATTTTTTGAAGAATCATAGCAGAAATTTCTTGAGGAGTGTACATTCTATCATCAATCTGCACACGTGGGGTATCATTATCTCCTTTGACTACTTTATAAGGAACTCGACCAGCTTCTTTTTGCACTTCTGAGAATTTATTTCCCATGAATCGCTTAATCGAAAAAATTGTTTTTTCTGGGTTGGTAATCGCTTGACGTTTTGCAGGATCACCAATTTTTCTTTCGCCTCCTTCAATGAAAGCAACAATAGAAGGAGTGGTTCTCTTTCCTTCACTGTTTGGAATTACTACAGGTTCATTTCCCTCCATTACGGAAACACATGAATTTGTAGTACCCAAATCTATTCCTATTATTTTACTCATTTTAAAATATTTTTTTCAGATTCATTCAGCATTAGTCAATACTTATGCCAAGTCTATTTTTACTAAAGAATGTGAAAAATTGTCATTGATTGTATAAACCAATTGACTTTGAAGATTAAAATAAATGACAAACTGTCAAGCTGACAGCTTTTATAAATCTTGGAAATTCAAATTGCCTGTGATCGGGCCTGAACGTAATTGCTGTCTTGAAGGGTCGGCAAGAAAAGTTCGTGCTAAGGTTCTAGAACGACTCGCAAAAAGTCCAATTCCATTTTCTACGTTCGTGTATTCAGGTTTTACTTGAGCTAAACCTTCTATTGGACCATATACATCGGAATAAAAAGTATAGGTCTCATCTGCTGCATAAATCTCAATAGAAATATTACTTGATGGGTCAACTAGTTTCTTGTTTTGATTAGAGGCTGGAATTGAATTCGCGATAGTTTGATAAAAACGAGTTCCAGGAAAGTCAATACTCGCATCTTGCTTTGCAACTAAATCGGGATTATTCACCGTGCCTATTGGGATTCGGATACTTTTAGGCACTCTACTTCCATTCTGAAGTTCTTCTAGGTAATGAAAAAACATAACTGCCTCAAATTTCGCTACTCGAGCAGAATGAGCAAATTCAAATTTGTATTCTAAAATAGTTCCATTGGTATTTGTTAAAGGCAATGCTCGAACACGTAAATTACTTATCTCAGGTCTAACAACAGTCATTGTATCAATTGCAACTGCCTCTGCATATGTCAACTTCCCATCGGGCTGAGTAACTTCTACCCGATAATTATTATTGAAAGTAAGTGCAGTATCAGTGTAGAAAAGGATATTTTTTTCTGTGCTAAAAACTCCATCATCTTTGGGCTTTTCAATTTGCTTCAATGGAAATACTTCGTCAGTATTTAAATTTCTTAATGCAACATTTAAATCATCATAGGTAAAATTGTTAGCATCCTTTGCCAAGCTTAGTGCATTGGTATTGGCTTCTAAAAAGGCTCGATTTACTTTCACAAATTGAGTATCAGCATTGGCATTAATTAACGCATAAACAACAGTTGTATCTTCGTATTCGGCTGTTAAATCAACATCATTATCACATGCCCCAAGGCTAAACAATAATCCCAACACAAACAGGAAATGCAATTTTATTTTATTCATAGGAGCGAAATTAATGATAAATCAATATCAACATCAATTTTGTAGCTTTGTTGAGACACAAAAGAGTTTATATATGTCTACCGCAAAAAAATCGGAAGTAAAAAGAGTTACCACCCATGTAATTCAAGAAATGAAAAACAAGGGTGAGAAAATATCCATGTTAACAGCTTATGATTTTTCATTGGCAGGGATTGTAGATGCTGCAGGAATTGACATCATTTTAGTTGGAGATTCGGCATCTAATGTGATGGCAGGTCATGAAACTACTTTGCCTATAACACTTGACCAAATGATTTATCATGCCTCTTCGGTTGTACGAGCTATAAATCGCAGTTTAGTTGTGGTAGACTTGCCATTTGGTGCATATCAAGGAAATTCCAAAGAAGCGCTTACTTCATCGATTAGAATCATGAAAGAATCAGGAGCTCATGCTGTGAAAATGGAAGGTGGTTCGGAAATTTTAGAATCGGTAGAGCGAATTTTGTCAGCTGGAATTCCTGTGATGGGACATTTGGGTTTAACCCCTCAATCAATTTATAAGTTTGGAACTTATGTTGTCAGAGCGCGAGAAGAAGAAGAAGCAAAAAAGCTCATTGAAGATGCAAAAGCGCTGGAAGAAGCGGGTTGTTTTTCAATTGTTTTGGAGAAAATTCCAGCAAAACTTGCACAAAAAGTAGCAGAAAGTGTTCAAATTCCAATCATTGGAATTGGCGCTGGAAGCGGTGTAGATGGGCAAGTACTGGTGCTTCATGATATGCTTGGTATTAACAAAGAGTTTAGTCCACGATTTTTGAGAAGGTACAACGACTTATATACTAGCATTAAAGACTCAGTTGAAAATTACATCTCAGATGTAAAATCCAAGGACTTTCCTAACGAAAAAGAACAGTATTAGTATCAATTGGTTATGATGAATCGCATATCCATATTATTTCTACTTCTCATTTCTCAATTTGGCTATTCCCAATACATTGAACAATTTCCAATCAATCAAGGGAATGCTTCAAAAATGTTTGAATTTGGAAATTATCAAGAAGCGATTCGACAATATGGAGAATTATTAAAAGAAGAACCCAATAATTCTGAATTTCAATACTATTTAGGTAAAGCATATACCTTATCTACTATCAATCCGCCAAAAGGTCTAGAGTTGCTATTGCAGTATGCAGAAGCCACCAATAAAACTGAGGTAGCAAATTGGCAAGAAACATTAGCTATAGCCTATTGGAAAAATTATGAATTTGAGAAAGCAATAGAAACCTTTAAGCAATTTTTGTCGCTCTTAAATGACCCAGAAAAGAAGAAAGAAATAGAGCAGCAAATCACTCATTGCGAGGAGGCTTGGAAACTATATCAAATGCCCATTCAAATTAGTTTTGAAAATTTAGGTAAAAATGTAAACTCAGAAGCTCCTGACTATTTGCCATTTGTTTCTCCAGATGAAAGTCTTTTATTTTTCAGCACAAAAAGAGATGGTGTTGTAGGTAACCTTTACGATTATAGCGGCTATAAAACGGCTGATATCTATACCTCTAGACATAAGCGAAATAATTACTCAAGAGCCCGTTCAGTTGGTAGTCCAAACACTTATGGAAATGAAGAAACTGCAGGTCGCTCAGAAAATGGTCAATTTCTTTTGTACCATGTTGATAGCGAAGATCATTTTAGCAATTTGTTTGTCAGTGAAAAAGGAAGAAGGTCGTATATGGCTCCAAAAGTTTTTGGCTTTAAAGAAGTAAACTCTAAGGATAAAGAAACTGCCGGTGCTATAAGTAACGATGGTAGTACGCTATATTTTAGTAGTAACCGAGAAGGTGGATTGGGTGGTTATGATATTTATGTGGTTAAGCGTTTACCAACCGGTGAATGGGGCTTACCTAAAAATATAGGTGCACCAATTAATACGAGTGGCGATGAAAAATTTCCGTTTTGGGCAGAAAGTGAAGGAACGATGTATTTTAGTTCAAATGGGCATTTAGGTTTAGGTGGTTTAGATTTGTTTAAAAGTCAATTTGACCTTACTAATAATTCATGGGGTAAACCTAAAAACTTAGGCTACCCTCTAAACACTGTTTATGATGATAACAGTATCTGTTTTGCTGAAAACAAACGTTATGCATATGTTTCTCAACTTAGAAACAATGGATTTGGAGATTTAGATGTTTACAGAGTAACTTTTCATGAAGAGAAAACTGAATACACCTTAGTAAATGGCATTATTATGACAGGAGATTCTTCTTTGGTTAAAGAGAATATAACAGTTGAAATTATTGATGATGAAAGTGGAGATATTGTTGGCTCCTATATAATGAATACAAATACCTCAACATTCAATGCAATTCTTCCTCCCGGAAAGTATATTATTGAAATTATTGGTCATGACAAATTCGCTGATTTTAGTCAAAAGCTTATTCTATTGAGCAAAAACGACTATCAGACTAATAAAAAAATGCACCTCATCTTAACGCCTAAATAAGCAATTTTAATGGCTACAAAATCACTGAAGCTTCAAGTATTATATGAAGATAATCATCTAATTGCTGTAAACAAACCTTCGGGTGTATTAGTGCAAGGAGATAAGACTGGAGACCTTCCTTTGATTGATTTTGTGAAAAACTACCTCGTTGAAAAATACAATAAAAAAGGAGAAGCTTATTTAGGTGTTCCTCATCGGATTGACAGACCAACTTCTGGCTTGGTTTTATTTGCCAAAACTTCAAAAGCACTTCCTCGTCTCAATAAAATGTTTCAAGAAAAAGAAATTCAAAAAACATATTGGGCTATGGTTAAAAATAAACCCAATAGCCCAAATGGGAAATTAATTGACCAACTGGAAAGAAATCCTCAAAAAAATAAATCTTTTGTGGTTTCAAAAGCCAATTCTAAGAGTAAAATGGCAGAATTAGATTATAAAACCCTTGTAAGCTTAGAGCATTATCACCTGCTTGAAATATATCCGAAAACTGGAAGACATCATCAAATAAGAGCGCAACTAGCTCATTTAGGTTGCCCTATAAAAGGTGATTTAAAATATGGTTTTCACCGAAGTAATGATGATGCATCTATTCATTTACACGCAAGAGCCATGGAATTTATCCATCCTGTTAAAAAAGAAGCTATTCGTATTGAAGCACCTTGCCCAACCAAAGATGGATTATGGAAAGCAGCAGAAAGAGCTTTCAAAAAGCTATAGCAAATTATCTTTTCGCCTGTTTTGCTTTAAATCTCCCCTTTTCTTTTTGGCGTTTAATCGCCTTTTAATAGCCGCCTTAGATGGTTTCGTTTCCTTCCTTTTTTTAGGTACAAATAGTGCCTTTTCCAAAAGGTTATAAAATCGCTCAATTGCAACTTTTTTATTTTTCAATTGACTCCTACTCTCTTCTACATCAATTTGTAGTTGAAAATCCTGAGACAGTTTTCCTTCTAGATTTTTAATAATCAATGACTTCTGATTTTCACTCAAAAGAGAAGAATCCGAAACACTGAAATACAAACTCACTCTACTTTCCGTTTTATTTACATGTTGGCCACCCTTTCCACTACTTCGACTAGTTGAAAACCAAATTTCGCTGCTAAAATCAATGTCCTTTACATTCATCTTAATTCTTCAAAAGATTAGAGTAGGTTTAAGATAAAGCATATTATCTTTGCTAACAAACTAACGCATTTTTATTATGTCAGCAGAAATAGATAAACTAAACCCCGAAGATCGAGAAACCCTTTTAAGAGCACCTGCAATTGTAGCCTTGTTAGCCGCAATTTCGGATGATGGTGAAGTAAGTAAAAATGAAAAAGCGGAGTCAATAAAACTTGCTCATTTTAGAACATATACAGCTGCTCCAATTTTGCAGAATTACTATAAAGAAGTAGATCAAGTTTTTGAGGCTTACTTTGAAGAAGAAATGGCTCAATTACCTGACGAATGGAAGGCAAAAGAGGAGCATTTAGAAAAGAAAATTGCTACGCTTAATCAAGTTTTGCCAAAAATGAATGACGTATATGCCAAAAAGCTTGTAATGAGCTTGAAGTCATTTGCAAAACATGTTTTTAAAACGAATTCAAACTTCCTTGAATATTTTGTACTTCCTGTCTTTATGAATAAGGTAGAGAAAGAGAGTTTTAACATGCACTTAGGAGAAGAGGAATAGATTTGAAATCACTCTTTATCATACGTCATGCAAAGTCTTCTTGGAAAGACACTTCAATTAGTGATATTGATAGACCACTAAATTCAAGAGGTTTAAGAGACGCTCCAACTATGGGGGAGCGTCTTTTTAATGCTAATTATAAGGCTGACTTAATGATAAGTAGTCCGGCTAAGCGGGCAATTCATACCGCACAAATTATTGCTCAAAAAACCGAATATCAGCCTTCTAAAATTCAAACGCAGGCTAGCATTTATGGTTCTAATTCACATCAATTGATTGACCTCATTTGCAAAACAAATGATGATGTGGACACGCTTTTTATATTCGGCCATAATCCAAGTTTCACCTATCTAGCTGAAGATTTAAGCAATGAAAGCTTTGGAAATATTCCTACTTGTGGAATAGTAGCCTTGCAACTTCCCTTTGATCAATGGAGGTATTGTAGCCGTGGGACTGCAAACCTTCTCTTTTATGATTATCCTAAAAATCTATGATAGCTGCAAAAAAGATTTTACTTAGCAGCGTCTCTCTTTTTCTCGCGTTTCAAACGTATAAATTATTTTACTTATTAATTAGCCAATCCATCAACCTTAATTGGGCTTATGCTTTTTTTGTTGCCTGTTTAATCAATCTATTCATCACCGGATTTTGGGCATTTCTAGGCTTTGTATTTCCGACTCATAAACTTCTTCCATTACATTATTACAATCAAATCCATGTAAAAAGAGTAAACAGATTGTACAAAATATTGAATGGAGAACAATTTCGACTTTTTTTGCTTGCTACTTTTTGGAAAAGTAAAAAACAGAGAGCCAAATATTTTAATGGTAAGAAAAATGGAATTGAAGAAATGATATTTCAGTCAAAGCAAGCCGAATTTGGTCATCTAGCAGCTTTAATTTTAATACTAATCAGTTGTATACTCCTAGTAATTAATAATTATTGGAAAGCAGTAATGATTTGCCTATGCATTAATATCATTTTCAACTTTTATCCAGTGTTATTACAGAGAAAGCTGAGAAGCAGAATATTTCAAATAAAAGATAGATTGCTGTAGCTAAATTTTTACAGTCCAACCAAATTCATCTTCTACCTTTCCTCTTTTAATCCCTTCAAGAAGTGCTTTGGCTCGCATAGCAAAATCCCATTCTTTAAAATCACTTAAATGATAGTCAATACCATCAAACCCAATTCTTTCAATTGGAGCAATTGTAGCGGCTGTTCCCATTCCAAAAGCTTCTTTAAGCTCTCCTTCTTTTAAGGCCTCAATAATTTCAACAACCGAAACTTTGCGTTCTTCGATATTATATCCCCAGTGATTCGCTAGGAAAACAATACTTTCTCTGGTGATACCAGGCAAAATGGTATTAGATTCCAGACTTGGAGTGATTAAAGTATCTCCTATTCTGAACATGATGTTCATTGTTCCAGATTCTTCGATGTATTTATGTTCTTTTGAATCGGTCCAAATAAGTTGGTCATAACCTGCAGCTTTAGCCTCTTTTGCAGGTAGAAGTGAGGTTGCATAATTTGCTGCAGATTTTGCAGCACCTATACCTCCTTCACAAGCTCTAGAAAACTTCGATTCTATACGAACACTTACCGCTCCTGAGTAATAATTTGAAGTTGGAGAAGTAATAACCATGAATTTGTATTTCTCACTTGGTCTAACACCAAGAAAACCTTCATCTGCGATTAAAAATGGTCTAATATATAAAGACTTCCCTTCTCCATCAGGCACCCAAGCTCTATCTAAATCAACCAAAGCTTTAATACCATCCATATAAATGTTAGCAGGAACTTCTGCCATACACATCCTTCTTGCAGAACGATTAAATCTTTCTAGGTTTTTATCTGGTCTAAATAATAAAATATCTCCGTTTTCAGTCTTGTGTGCTTTTTGTCCTTCAAAAATGGCTTGACCATAATGAAAAACACTAGCAGCAGGTGAAAAAGGAATTGGTTGAAAAGGCATAATTTGAGGGACTCCCCAAGAACCATTCTCAAAATCTACAACCAACATGTGGTCCGAAAAATCTCTTCCAAATCTTAATTCGTTAAAATTAATTTGACTTAATCTTGATTGCTTAATCTTCTCTACCTGAATGGCGATTTGCTCTACTCCCATAGTCTTCAATTTTGGACTGCAAAAGTAACGATTCATCTACTTTTTAAGAAAAATTTAAAGCAGTTGGACCAAAAAATTATCGACACAATGCTAATTTTGCTTTTATTAAGCAGTCTAGATGCCAAATTTAAAAGAGTCACATACCAGTAACGAAGAAGGTGCAAGAGTTTACAAAAACCCGATACTTCATTATTTAAGTCAAACACATATAGCTGTTCCATTAGTTATATTTTATGGGGTAGGTATCTCTTTATGCATCTATTCATATACTAAGTTTGACTTAAGTATAATCCTTATTTTAGGACTCTTTGTGCTGGGCATGTTAACTTTCTCTCTTGTAGAGTATTTAATGCACCGTTTTATTTACCATCTTCCAAGTGTTTACCAAGAAGGTGGAATTGCTTTTGCTCTGCATGGTATTCACCACAAGTTTCCAAGAGATAAAAAAAGGTTGGTAATGCCCCCAATCTTAAGTGTTGTATTAGCAAGTATAATCCTTAGCCTCAACTTTTTCTTAATGGGTAACAATGGCTTTCCCTTCACTGCAGGTTTTTTATTTGGATATGCAGCTTATTTAAGTGTTCATTATATAGTTCATCGATATAAACCACCGAATAATGTATTTAGGGTGTTATGGATACACCATAGCATTCACCATTATCAAGATGACGAAGTTGCATTTGGTGTATCCTCTCCATTATGGGATTATGTTTTTGGAACCATGCCCAAATCAAAAAAGTGATTTAGCAAAATATCTCTTTTCCCCACTTGTTTTTAAAGGCGATTTCGCTTAGTGGACGATTTGTTCTTTCGGGACTTTCTTGTGCTGCTAATCCTTCATTTAATTGGCTCTTATCACCAGGAAATCCTAATGCAATTACAGAAACCACATCATATTGATCTGGTATTTCAAAATCGTTTCTTAATACTTGAGCATCAAAACCTGCCATTTGATGAACATATACACCTAACTCCATTGCTTTTAAGCCAAGTATACCAATTGATTGACCTAAATCATATCGTGCATGAGGATTATCATTTCCATTTCTTTCAAACTCTTTCGAGGCTACGGTTACCATTAAAACTGGTGCTGTTTGAGCCCAATCTTGATTAAATTGAACTAGACTTTCAAAAATAGATTGATACGTTTCATCTTTTTGTATGCCAATGATAAATCTCCAAGGTTGTTCATTAAAACAACTTGCTGCAGAAGCTGCAGCTTCAATAATTTGTTGTAAATCTTCTTTTGAAATTGTCTTGTTATAATCAAAGGCCCGTGGGCTCCATCTTTTTTCTATTGCTTCTGATACTTTCATCCTCTTAATTTATCTAATAAGTTATTTAATTGTTGTGCTTCCTTTTCGGTTAAATTCATAAAAGCACTTTGTATTTTGATTTGAATTGGTTCAAGTTCCTCTAATAACTTTAATCCTTTATCGGTAATACTAATATCCATCTGTCTTCTGTCTGAATAATTTACTTTACGAATGACTAAACCTTTCTGGTTTAATTTATCTACAAGCCTTGATACATTTGACATTTTATCAATCATTCTAACTGTAATCATATTAACCGCTACAGCATTTGGGTGTTGACCTCTTAAAATACGAAGCACATTGTATTGCTGACTGGTTACTCCAAATGGCTTTAAATGCGAACTAATAATATCTGCAACCCATTTTCCAGTAAACAACTGATTAATGACTAGCTTTTGATATTCACTTTTAAATTGATTTTGTTTTATTTCTTCTTCTATTTTCATATCTCCAAAATTTAATCACAAATGTATGTATATACATTTATTGTTTCAACAACTTATACCTTTGTATTTAAGTGTCAATAAAATCATTGAGAACTGCCCCATTCTGATAGGGTTGTTGAACAAAATACTTTCAGCCAAACACCAATGAATTAGTAAACAATTGGGGAATTTTGCAAGATGAAAAAAATCACTTTATCCATTCTAGCACTCCGATTATATTTTAATAGTATAGGTAAGCTATTTCCTTCTAAAACAGCTTCTTATTTAATCAAGCTATTCTCTACTCCACGTTCAAGAGTAATTCGTGAAAAGGAGGTTGAAGTTTTAAAAAAGGCAAAAAAAGAGCGGATAAGATTTGAAGGAGAAGAGCTTGTTATTTATGAATGGGGAAACGGAAATAAATATGCACTATTGTGCCATGGTTGGGAAAGTAATGCTGGTTGTTTAGGTGCATTTGTTTCTCTTTTAATGGAGAAAGGTTACAAAGTTATTGCCTTTGATGGACCTGCTCATGGAAGCAGTGAGGGCAAACAGGCAACTTTGATTTCATTTACAAATGTTGCGAAGCAAGTCATCAAGAAATACGGATTACCCGAAATTGCAATGGGACACTCTTTGGGTGCCAACGTAATAATGCTACTTTGTTACGAACAAAAAATTGCAATTGAAAAATGTGTTTTAATCAGTCCTGTTAATCGTATTAGATCTGTTTTTGATGGCTTTAAGGCAATTTTTAAAATTCCTGAAAACACCTATCAAATTATGATTGAAAAAATTAGCCAAAGAGCAAATTACCGTTTGGACGATTTATTGTTTGAGAAACTTGTGACTGAAACAAAATACAACCAAGTGCTTTTAATGCATGATAGAGACGATAAAATAACACCTGTAAGTCATTCTGAAGCAATTGCAAAAAATTGGAAAGAGGTAAATTTTAAACCAATTCAAGGTAGCGGTCATTATAAAATACTTTGGCACGACCAAACAATAGAATATGTAAAAGAATTTCTAAAATCATAATTTGGCATTTGATTTGCTAAACACCAATTATTAAACCTATAAATTAGAAACAATGAAATTAGTTAAAACATGTTTATGCCTTGTGGCAATCATCATCAGTTCAAGTCTTTTAGCTCAAGATAGCGAAGATCAGCTAAAGAAAAGATTTGAAAAAATGAAAGCCGAATTAAATTTGACTGAAGATCAAGAGTTGGCAATAAAAGAAATCATTAAAGAAAAGCAGGAAGCAAAAGCGGCACAAAAAGCTGAAGAAAAAAGTGAAGAACTTAAATCTAAAGAGCAAATTAGAGCCGAGAGAATGAAACAAATGCAAGCTAGAAAAGAGCAAGCAGATGATTTCAGAATGAAAATGCAAGAAATTTTAAGCCCTGAACAAATGGAAAAATTTGATCAGATGATGGCAGAGAGAAAGCAAGAAATGAAAATGCATAGACATAAACATAATGGAGAACATAGGCATCAGAAATTAAAAAATGATGAACTAAACTAAGTTGAAAACCTCGCAATAGCGAGGTTTTTTTATACATCACTATTTCTATTTTTGAGGAATGTTTCGGTTACTATTCACTGCTGCAATTATCTATTTAAAAAGAATTATAGTTCTACTTAGCTTATTAACGCCCGTTTTTATTCAAGGTAGTAATGGAACAAAAACTACATTTCAATCTATATACGAGGAACTAAAAGGAAATAACAAACCAGAATTTGTCCTATTTGAGAAAGCGTATTTAGGCTATATTGACCTTAAGCTTAGTGGCATTATTCCTTCTGAAAACCATATTTTTAGTATAGTTGACTTTCGTTTACCATCTACCCAAAAAAGGCTTTGGATTATTGATTTAGAAAGTAAAGTCATTCTTTTTAATACCTATGTGGCACATGGAGAAAATTCAGGTAAAGAATATGCTTTGAATTTTTCAAACATCGAAAACTCACATCAAAGTAGTTTAGGTTATTATTTAACGGAAGAAACATACATTGGAAAAAACGGATTAAGCTTAAAGCTGAAAGGCTTAGAGTATGGCATCAACCATAATGCAAGAAAAAGACATATCGTATTTCATGGTGCAGATTATGCGACTAAAACCTATATTGACCAAAATGGCATCTTAGGCAATAGCGAAGGTTGTCCTGCTGTTCCGATGGAGTTGCATCAATCTATAATTAATCTAACCAAAAATGGTAGTTGCTTATTTATCTACTTTCCAGATAACAATTACTTTGAAAACTCTCAATACTATATTTCAGATATATAAGCTTAAGGAAGATTCTATATACTTAAAAACTGATAGAATCTAATTTAACGGTGACTTTATAGCCTGCTTGAATAGTACCATCAAAATCAGTTTCTAAATCTTCATCATATCTATAAACCAAACCATAATTAGAAGCATACTTCTCTTGTGTGTTTTTTCTACGAATTAAGTTTTCTTCTCTTCGTTGTATTACTGTAACGGTAGAATCAAACAGCTTATCACCCAACTGAAATGACTCATGCAAACTATTGTAGTAATATTCTTCTTCGGACAAATTGTTTAATGCATTTGCATTCCATCGTTTGTCATTTTGAATAGGAAAAACGAGCTGAATATTCAATTGATTATCCATTCTTCGCTCATAGCGAAGACTATTTACTCGTTGCTCAAATACTTTTTGAAGCACCCAATTGGAAGTATCATTTTTACGCTGAAACAATAAAGTTCTGAATGCTTGATTTCCTTCTAAATTGACGAATATTCCTTCAACTTGTTCAAGTAATTGAAAACGAACAGTATCTACCAATCCTGTAAAATCATCATAAATGATTGAATCCACTTGGTAAAACCTTTCGTCTCCTTCATGAATTGGAATGTACTGATATCCAAAAAACAAGGTTTCATTTACATCTTCATCTTTTTTACAAGCATAAAATAAAATGCTCATTAATATCAAGCTATAGATGAACTTTGTTCTCATTATCTAGAAATAAATCCCCCACCGATTAAATCACTACCTTCGTAAAAAACTGCCGATTGCCCAGGAGCTATTCCCTTTACCTCGCTAAAAAAGTCAACAGTAATTTCGCCTTCTGCGTTAACTGATAAATGACTCATTGTTCCTTTATCTTTATAACGGACTTTCGTTAAAATATCTACTTCTGTAGGTACACTTTCATACTTCACCAAATTAGGCATCCTTACTTTCATTTGTTGACGTTTTAAATCTTCTTTATGACCTAAAACAACCGTATTATTCTCAGGATTTATTCGAATAACGTACATAGGTTCACCCATAGCAATACCTAATCCTTTGCGCTGCCCAATGGTATAAAAAGGATAACCTTCATGCTGACCAAGTACATTTCCTTTTAAATCAATAAAATCGCCTCCGGCTACTTGCTCTTCTAAACCTGGTACTTTACGTTTTAAAAAGCCACGATAATCATTATCCGGCACAAAGCAAATCTCATAACTCTCTGCCTTTTTTGCTAGCTCTTTATGACCACGATCAAAAGCCATTTGCCTAATCTCGGGCTTAGTAAACTTTCCCAAAGGAAATTTGGTTCGCGCCAAAGCTTCTTGAGACAGGCCCCAAAGAACATATGATTGGTCTTTGTTTTCATCTTTTCCTTTGGAAATCACATACCGACCATTTTCTTCCCTTACATTGGCATAGTGACCGGTTGCAATAAATTCACATCCCAATTGATCTGCTCTCCTTAACAAAGCATCCCATTTTATATGTGTATTACATAACACACATGGGTTTGGCGTTCTACCTGCTGTATATTCATTTACAAAATTATCAACGATAAAGTCTCCAAATTCTTCCCTAATGTCAATAATCATGTGGTGAAAACCATAATTCACTGCTAGAATTCGAGCATCGTTGATATCATCTAAGCTACAACAACCTGTTGTTTTTCTGCCACCTCCTGAACTAGCGTAATCCCAAGTTTTCATGGTAACACCAATAACCTCATACCCTTCCTCATGTAGCAATAAGGCGGTCACCGAACTATCGATTCCGCCGCTCATGGCTACCAATACCTTTCCTTTTTTACTCATATTTTATCTTTCCTCTCAAATCTTCAAATTCCAAATAATCTTTTCGATTATTTCTAATACTATTCATTAAGCTATCACCATCAGTTTCTGGCAGTACTTCAGGGTTTAACAACTTTCCCTTATCGTACTCTAAAACTTTATCTACCTCTAAATCTTTGTAGTAAACCCAATTTTTGTCTCTAGCCCCTTTGTAATAAATTCCTTTTATAATTTTTTTACCTTGAGGGTCATATTGAATTGACAGACCATTCAAAAAGCCATTTTCGAAATTAGCTTCTTGTTTTAATTTGCCATTATCAAAATAAGTCTTCATAGGACCGTGCTCGTAATCATTTTGAAAATAGAGCTCCTCAGCTAAAACTCCATTTGGATAATATGTTTTCCATAATCCATACTTTTCTCCCTGATAATAAGCTCCTTCAGAAAGAATCGTCTCATTGGCTCCAAATGTTTTCCATGTGCTATCTTTCTTTTGATCCAAATACCATCCTTCTGCCATTTTTTCTCCGGTATGGTAATAAAGAGTTGCAAAAGCTTGGCGACCTTCTCGATCAAAATATTCAAGAACCGTTTGCAGCTCTCCTGAAGGAAAGTAATACTTGAATACACCAAAAGGCTTTCCATTTTCAAATTGACCAACATAACGTCTGGAACCACTTTGATAATTGGCTTGCCACTTCCCTACCTTCAGACCATTTTCATCCAGTTGATTCCAGTTCACTGCGGTAGAATCTTGAGCAAAAAGGCTTAATTGTAAAGTAAATAAAATGAATACGCTAAGACTAAATCTAATCATCATAAGTGGCACAAAATTAATCATCTATTTGCGGTCAATAAAGCAATAGTCTTGCCATTGTTAAGAATATTTCTAAAATGAAATCCAAATTAATTTAAGGCTTGATTAAGTTTACAACATGCAAACTTTTATTAGCCATGTAGCCGATTACATTCTTAAAAAAGAATCACAATTAGAAGATTGTTTGATATTGCTTCCTAGCAAAAGGGCAGGCACTTTTTTGAATAATCAATTTGCAAAAAAGCTAAACCGCTCAAGTTTGGCTCCTCAAATTTATAGTTTAGTAGACTTTATTGAAGAACATTCCGATTCAGTATGCGCCCAGCCAACGCAGTTAATTTTAGAACTGTACCAAGTTTACAAACAGATAGAAAAAGAGGAAGCACAACCTTTGAGTGAATTTGTGATGTGGGCGAATACGCTACTTCAAGACTTTAATGAAATTGACCGATATCTAATCGATAGTGAGTCGCTATTTGGATTTTTAAATGAAGCAAAAGCATTAGAAAGCTGGAATATAAATGGAGAGGAACTCAGTGATTTTCAACTTAAGTATTTATCGTTTTGGAAAAGGCTTGCTAAATATTATCAGCAATTTAATGAGCACCTGAAAAAAAAGGGCTTAGCCTATTCGGGCATGCAATTAAGAGGATTGGCAGAAGCCAATGGTTCTGGAATTTTTTCAAATCTGAACTACCAAACCATTTATATAGCTGGATTTAATGCAATTACAAATGCTGAACAGCAGCTACTAAATAAACTTTCAAAAAGTCACCAGCATGAATTTTTATGGGATTGTGATGCTTATTACATGGATGACCCTTTGCAAGAAGCCGGCAACTTTCTTAGACTTCATAAGGAAAAAAGCAATACTTTCAATTGGGTTTTTAATAATTGGAATGAGCAAAAAAAAGAAATTGATTTGTACAGTGTCTCAGGCAATATTGGCCAAACGAAGCTTATGGCTCAATTACTTGAAAAGCTAAGCGAAGAGCAAAAGTTAGAAAATACGGCTTTGATATTAGCCGATGAAAATCTACTAACACCTGTGCTAGAAAGCATACCCCAAAGCATACAAGCTGTTAACGTAACTATGGGAACTCAATTAAGTCAGAGTTACATCTACGATTTTTATCAATTTTATTTTGAATCACTTATTAACATAACTCAAAAAGAAAATGATGGTGATTTTATTTACACAAAAGCTTTACTCTACTTTTTAGAACATCCACTAATCAACCAACTTTCAAAGCCTTTTCAAAAGCAAAAAGATGAATTAATTCAACAAGTTCAAGAGGGCCGAAAGACTTGGTTAAGCACAGAAGGCCTTTCTCCCTTGAATGAGGCATTAGGCGTATCAATTTTTCCACTAAAAGTGGAAATCAATGGCATTATCAAAAACTTACTCCTACTTAACCAATGCTTATCTGAACAAGTTGCTAAATCTGGAAATAAGATTGATCATGAATATTTAGCTCACTTTGAGTTAGTTTTTATACAAATCATAGATTATCAAGAAAAATATCAGCTTTTTAACCAAATTGAAGATGTGCTTTACTTTTTTCAACAAACGGTATCTGAAGTAGAAGTGTCTTTTGTTGGAGAACCACTCAGTGGTTTGCAAATTATGGGTGTACTTGAAAGTAGATTGCTTGATTTCGAACGAATCATTTTTTGTTCTTTAAATGAAGGTATCTTACCCGCCGGGAAAAGTCAAAATTCTTTTATTCCGTTCGACATCAAAAAGAAGTTTGGACTACCTTCTTACAGAGAAAAAGATGCAATTTATGCTTATCACTTTTATCGTGTTCTACAGCGTGCTTCGCATGTTCAATTAATTTACAACAACAGTACTCAGCAATTATTAGGCGGTGAAAAAAGTCGCTTTATTTCACAGCTCATGCATGAAATTCCAACTAAAGCACCCCAATGTAAGCTAAAAATTCATCATGCACATCAAGATTTAAAGAGTCATGTAGCGGCTGAATTTGAAATTGCGAAGACTGAAGAAACATTAACAAAGTTTAAATCCTTGTTTACAAATGGTATCTCAGCAACTGCTCTCAATACATTGATTGCTTGCCCTCAAGATTTTTATTTTAAATATGGCTTGGGGCTTCGAGTTGAAGATAGTTTACAAGAACAAGTTGAAAGTAGGATTTATGGTAACATTTTGCATGATAGTTTAGAAGAATTGTACACTCCATATATCGGATTAGTCATGGATCAAATGGCGATTAAACAAATTAAAAAGGAAAGTGAGGCAGTACTTCAGAAACACTATCTCTTAAACACTAAATCAATACCGAATCAAGGCTTTCATTTTTTGACATACAAAGCCGCAGAAAAGTACTTAGAAAATTTAATTGCATTAGATGAAAAAGAAATCTTAAATGGAAATGAATTATTAATACTAGCACTTGAATCTAAGTTTGAACGAAAGATCACAATTGAGTCACCCTACCTGAATGAAGTTGCTTTAAAGGGTAAAATAGACCGAATTGATCAACTCAAAAAACAAAAAAGAATTATCGATTATAAAAGTGGCAGCGTTTACCAGAATGAATTAAACCAAACTAAACTAGAAGCATTGCTTGAAAATAAAAAACCCAAAGCAGTTCAATTGATGCATTATTTGGTGGGCTTAAACGAATGCGAAAAAAGTCAAGCCGGAATCATTTCATTGCAAAAAAGTCAATCTGGCTTCATGCCTCTTCAGATCAATGGTATTGAAATGCTTTTCAATGCTTTACTCGAATCATTAATCAATGAGTTGTTTAACAAAGACAATACTTTGAATCATCAAGAAGATGCTAAATACTGCGACTTTTGCTAATGAAAAAGCCCTCTATAAAAAGAGGGCTACAGGGAAAAGTAAGTTATCTACCACAAATACTTACGCCCTAAAGACGTTTATTTATACCAAAGCGTTGCTTGCTTAATATTCAGATATTTGACTTATGAATAAATTTATTTTATGGATTTGCTTCGTATTACTCTCGCAAATGAGTTTTGGTCAGCATCAATCAAGTCGATGCTTATCTGATTCTGTGCTAGAAATTTATACGAATACTGCGGATTACTTATTGCATCAGCAAATGATTCAAAAAGGAAAAAACAGTCGATCTGAGCAGAAAAGTGAAACCATTTTTACCATCCCAATAGTTATTCATGTTTTATATAAAGATGCAGGAGAAAACATTTCCTTAAACCAAATTCAATCACAAATTGAGGTATTGAATGAAGATTATAGATTATTAAATGCAGATACCACAAATGTTGAAGCTGGATTTTCGAAAGCTGATGTGGCTATTGAATTTTGTTTGGCTACTAGAGACCCGAATGGAAACCCTACTGATGGCATTATAAGAACACAAACTTCAACTGACAACATTGGATTAACAAATAAGTATTATCAAGAATCTCCTGCTTGGAATCGAGATTTGTACTTAAATATTTGGGTTTGTGATTTAGGTCCGAATGTAGCCGGTTTTGCTTTCCCTCCAGGTTCACCTGCTGATCGGGATGGCGTAGTGATTCATTACACCAATTTTGGAAGAGTTGGAAATGTGCAAAATAATTATGACAAAGGTAGAACTGCCACACATGAAGTAGGCCATTGGCTTAATCTACTTCACCCTTGGGGAAGTAACGAAAGTTGCTCTAATGATGATGGAATTGCCGACACTCCAAATCAGGGGGTTATTTATGAGTTATGTCCAACTGTGCCACAAAGCAGCTGTGGTAGCAAAGATATGTTGAGCAATTTTATGGGCTATGTATTTGACCGCTGCATGGGAAATTTTACGGAAGGTCAAAAAGAAGCCATGCGACAAGCAATAGTAAGTTCAAGAACTTCTCTCATCTTATCTAAAGGTTGTGTTCCTGTGGGAATTAACGATTTAGAAAAAGCTCAAGACATTCAAATTTTTCCAAATCCAACAAAGAATAAAGTTTCCATTCAATTTGATCCATCCATTGAAGCAATTGATTTTAACATTAGTGTATTTAACCAAATTGGTGAATTGGTTCAAACTGAGCCTATAATTTCAAGCAATACAATTGAATTAGACCTTGGCAGGCTTGAAAAGGGAATTTACTTTATTCAATTCTCTTCAGAAAAAATAAACCTTTCTAAAAAAATAGTTGTTTTATAAGGGTTCAAAATAGCATCGTACCTTTGTAAAAATAGAATTTCACAAATGAATATTGAACTGCTGAAGAAAGAAACGAATGATCCGATTTTAAATCAAATCGTTGACAAAGTTTTAAAAGAAGAAAGAATCAATTCGCAAGAAGGAATACACCTTTTTGAAAACGCAGATTTAAATTTTGTTGGGGCCCTTGCAAATTACATTAGAGAGAGAAAGCATGGAGATAAAACTTATTTCAACAAGAATTTTCATGTTGAGCCAACAAATATTTGTGTTTTTGATTGCAAATTTTGTGCTTATTCTAAATTGCTGAGAGACAAAGGAGACTACGATGCTTGGGAAATGTCTGAAGAAGAAATTATAGAAACTGTTAAATCTTATAATGATTCAGATATTACTGAAGTTCATATTGTTGGTGGAGTCCACCCCAAGATGGGTTTAGATTATTTCGCTAATTTGATTAAGAAAATTAAAGAAATAAGGCCAAGCATTCATGTGAAAGCCTTTACAGCTGTTGAATTAGAATACATGTGCCGAAAAGCCAAAGTATCTTACAAGGAAGGTTTGCAAATCTTGAAGGATCATGGTCAAGATTCTCTGCCGGGTGGTGGTGCAGAAATTTTTGCTGAAGACATTCGAAATGAAATTTGCAAAGACAAATGTTCATCGGAACAATGGCTTGCCATTCACCAAGCTGCTCACGAAATTGGAATGCCATCAAATGCAACCATGCTTTATGGACATATTGAAAAAGCAGAACACTTGGTAGACCATATGGAACGATTGAGAACGCTCCAAGATAAAACAGGAGGTTTTAATACCTTCATTCCATTAAAGTTTAGAAATGGAAATAATCAAATGTCACATATTCCAGAAGTATCTGTAATTGAAGACTTAAAAACGTATGCCATAGCTAGAATTTACATGGATAACTTCCCACATTTGAAAGCCTACTGGCCTATGATTGGAAGAGATACCGCACAATTAAGTCTGAATTATGGAGTAAATGACATTGATGGCACCATAGATGACTCAACTAAGATTTATTCTATGGCAGGTGCAGAAGAGCAATCTCCTACTATGACAACACAAGAATTAATTAGCTTAATAAAAGCTGTTGGAAGGGTTCCACTTGAGAGAGATAGTGTTTATAATATTGTAAAAGACTATTCTGTAGATGAGCTAGTTGAGGCTTAATTTTTCTTTGCTTTTTTTCGTAATCGTTGATTTAAAAACTCAACCAATAATGAAAATACCAAAGAGAAGTATATATATCCTTTAGGAACATGGACATGAGCTCCATCCAAAATCAAAAGGGTTCCAATCATGAGTAAAAAGGCTAGAGCCAACATTTTAACCGTCGGGTTTTCATTCACAAAATCGCTTACTTTTTTGGCAAAAATCAACATGATTACTAAAGCGATAACAACTGCCATAATCATAATCACTATCTGATTCGATAAACCAACGGCTGTAAGAATTGAATCAAAAGAAAACACAACATCTAAGAGCACAATTTGAGTAATCGCCTTTGATATTGTAGTTTTAACTGCCTTTGAATTCTCCTCAGTATGAGCATCACCCTCTATTTTTTCATGTATTTCTGAAGTACTCTTCGCTAATAAAAAGAGTCCTCCAACAATTAAAATTAAATCCCTGAAACTCAATTCGTAATCTAAAATCGTTAAGATAGGTTCCGTTAAGTGAACAATCCAACTAATCGCAAACAGCAAAGCAACTCGCATGATTATCGCTAAGATTAATCCGATTGTTCTTGCTTTAGCTTGAGAATCTTTTGGAAGTCGATCGGATACGATGGAGATAAAAATGATATTATCAATACCCAAAACAATTTCTAAAAAAGTTAAGGTAAGTAAGCTAATCCATGCCTCAGAATGTAAAAATATCTCCATGATCTATTTTCGTTTTGCACAAATTTAGAAAGAATAACAAAACCAAGCTAGATTAACTTCAAATTATACAAACTTGATTTTCAATATCTTAAACTATTTTTTGAAAAATATTTAGTACTATGTATTGCATAATACCTTTTTTTGTATATATCTTTGCATAGCATTAAATAATACAATCATGAAACAAATTCTTATCATTCTTTTATTTTCAGCAAATAGCTTATTAGCTGGAAATGCAGATGCCAATAAAGTTTACAATCAAATTGAAAAAAATTATGATGCATTTAGCATGAGTTTATCCAAAAAAATGATAGACTTTTTTGATATGGATATTGATTTTAATGGAAAAGAAAAACTCATAACTGGTGATTTCGAAAAAGGTAGAATGTTGATTGTAAATGAAACTACCACCAGTTTAGATATCAATCATCTTTTTGAAGAAGAAGGATTTGAATGGATAGACTTTGAGGAAGGTGAAAATGATGATAATCAGGTTAGTCTTTGGATCATTAGAAATGGAAAAGAAGTCAAAGAAGCTCATTTTGTAGTGATAGAAGACGAAAAAATAATCTTGCTTTCAGTTTACGGAAAAATGAAAGTGAGCAATAAAAATTAAGACAAAGAATACTCATGAAGATAGAAAACACAAAAGCGCAAATGCGCAAAGGAGTATTAGAATTTTGTATTCTTTCCATTTTAGAATCTCAAGAGGCTTATCCTTCTGAAATTATAGATAAGCTAAAAGAAGGAAAATTAATTGTGGTAGAAGGTACCTTATACCCTTTACTTACTCGATTAAAAAATGCGGGACTTTTAAAGTACCGTTGGGAAGAATCAAAATCAGGTCCTCCTCGAAAATACTATGCATTAACAGAAGTTGGAGTTGAATTCTTAAAAGAACTAGAATCAACTTGGACGGAATTAGTCAATGCCGTAAACCTAACTAGAAATAAAAACCCCAAAGCATAAAATACTAGCCAAAATGAATAAAACTGTTACAGCAAACATAAGTGGAGTAGTGTTTCATATTGAAGCAGATGCTTACGATAAATTGCACCACTACTTAAATACCATTCGAAACTATTTTCATGATTCTGATGGTAAAGATGAAATCATGGCTGACATTGAAGCAAGAATTGCCGAGCTATTCAATAAGGCGCTTGAAAATGGTAAAGAAGTAATTACCATGCTAAACGTCAATGAAGTGATTGAAGTTATGGGTGAACCTGAAGCTTACGTTAGTGAAGATGAAGAGTATGCTGAAGAGTCAAAGTCTTCAAACACATCTAGTAGTTCAAAAAAGTTTTATAGTAAAAAGCTTTATAGAGATGATGACGATAATGTAATTGGTGGAGTGTGCTCTGGAATTGGCTACTATTTTGGAATTGATAAAATTTGGCTAAGAGCTGGGTTTCTGATTGCCTTTTTTGGTTTTGGAACCGGTCTTCTTGTTTATTTGATCTTATGGATTATAATTCCCTCAGCAAAAACTACTGCCGAAAAACTAGAAATGAAGGGAGAACCCATTAATGTTGACAGCATAGGAAATGCTATAAAAGACGAGTTTAACACTTTTAAAAAAAAAGTAAATAAAGGAGAAACGGCTGAATATGGAGAAAAAGCAAAACATGGAATCTATCGATTCTTTGAGTTCTTTGGAAAAATACTTTATTACGCAGCCTTATTAATAGTAAAAGTAATCGCTGTACTACTTGTAATTGCTGCGGCACTGGCTCTTATTTCATACTTAATCGTTCTTTCTGGGGGGCCTTTTGATGTTGGAATTAACGATGCGAAGATTGATCAAAACTGGTTTAGTGAATATGCTAATCTATTCTTCAGTTCTGATTTAATGTATGGAATTGGTTTGGTTGGAATTTCATTGGTAGTATTAATGCCTGTTTTAGGAATTCTATATGGAGGCTTAAAATTATTACTAAGATTTAAAGGGCCACAAACGAAAGCTTTCAGTTTAACAGCCATTTCATTATTTGTAGTTGGAGTTATTCTCATATTTATTAGTGCAACTTCAACTGCCAGACAATTTTCAAGTAATCAAACGTTTGTTGAAACAGTAACTCTAAATCAATTGAATACTGACACGCTAGAATTAAATTCCTTAAAAACGAAAGTTGGATTCATCAAGGAACACGATAACTTTTTCATTGAAAATGACACACTTTATTTAGACGAATTAAGTGTTGATGTTATTCCAAGTAATTCAGATTTCTTTGAAATAAATATGAATAAAGAAGCACATGGAGCAAGCAGAAAACAAGCTGGTGAATTGGCTAAAAATATAAGTCCTGACTATAAAATTGAAGGGAATAAAATCTTTTTCAGCAACTTAATTGCCGTTCCTGTAACTGATAAGTATAGAAAACAGGAAATTCAAATTAGTATTGGTGTACCTATTGGCAAAGTTATCTATCTAGACCAAAGCGCGAGCAGAGTGATTTACGACATTGAAAATGTAACGAATACGTATGATGATGATATGCTTGGACACCATTGGCTCATGACGTCGGCGGGCTTGAAATGCGTGGATTGCAATTGGTTAGAAAATGAAGAATTTATTGAAGAAAAAGAATTTGAAGAAGTCTTTTTAAAAGAAGCTGAATTGGAATTAGAACGAGCAAAAATTGAACTAAAAAGAGCTGAAAAGGAAATAAAAAGAGCATTAGAAGAAGAAGCAAAAAGGCTTGAAAACTTATAAACCAATGAAAAGTAAATTTTTGATCACCTCCCTTCTAGTCCTAGGAATTATAGGGTTACTTTTTAGCGCAAATGCAAGAGAAATAAAGCTGCAAAAAAAGGTTGAAAAAGGTGAGACTGCAAAATTGAATCAGCATATAAGCATTCATTTAAATGTGTTTAAAATGCTTTAAAATCCCTCCTTCCTCTAAAACTACAGTTAAACAATTCAAGAGGACAGTAAGCCCACTATTTAGTGGGCTTTATTGTTTCAAAACGCTCTAAATTTGGCTTGTATCGCTTATCCATCAGTTTTGATTCAAACCAGTCTTGAAAGATGATCATTTCAGGACTAAGTGGCCTCCACGACAATGCTCCATTTTTTTCCGATAACTCACTTAGTTCTTTGCTTTTCAATTCTTTCACTTTTGCAAAATCAAAATCGTTGTAATCTAAGCTAACCAAAATGTCTACAATCGTCTTATCCCGATTATTTAAGCTATACTTTTGCTCGGTTCTTTGCATATATTTTTTAAAGCTTGCGATATCATAATCAATCAACTCAAGCCTAAGTAATTCAATAGAACTTAAAATTCGCATAATTCGAATCCAAATATTCCACCCTTCTTTATCCTTCTCCAAAACAGGTAAATTGCCTAACAGAAGATTAGCTTGTCGAAATTCTTCAACAGCAAAATACCTCATTGCTTTGTAATAAAAAATCTTTGTAGATTGAAGCTCATTCTTCGATAAGGCCGTTTTATCTAACTTGTCAATTGTTTGATTTATTTCTTCATAGTCTCCAACATAAAAAGAAAGTTTTACTTTATTTTCAAGCAACTTATAATAATTCTTACTCTGTTTAGAGAGTTTTATTCGCTCTGCTTGCTTAATATATTCTAGTGCTCCCTTCAAATTAAAATCGAGAATTAAATTCTCAATCAAGGTTCCTAGAATGTATACAATACGTTGATCGGTTCTAACCGTAATTTCCTCTTTAACTAAATTTAAAAACTGCCTACCGACTTCAATGTTCTTCTTATATTCTTTGAGTTGGGCATAGTATTCCATGCTAATCAAAAACGCCAAACTTTTTACGTTCGCAGAACCGGATTGCTCAGCATATTCTTGCAGTTGAAGCATCGTAGTCTTCATCAATTCGATATCACCCTCTCTTGAGGCTGAAAAGTTTACTTTTAAGTGATACCGATTTAATGTTTGACGAGCTAGCTGATAGAGATTTCTAACTTTCTCATATTTCTCGATTTCTTTACCAAATCGATCGTATTCTTTAAATCCATTGAGATGAACCGTCTTATCTTGCTGCAGATATAGTAACTCCAATAACTCATCAAAAAGTTCATACCTTTTAGCTTCCTTAATGAGGATATTGTTCATTTCAAGTGACTCTTTTATTAGTCCCTTACTACTTATTATTCGACTTTCAACAATTTTTTTTCGAAGGGTGAATTTTTTCTGAAAAACCTTACTGTAACTACTTGTTCTATTAATATTTACATCTAACAAC
Organism: uncultured Flavobacteriales bacterium; assembly: GCA_964001305.1. Classification (GTDB taxonomy): domain Bacteria; phylum Bacteroidota; class Bacteroidia; order Flavobacteriales_E; family Vicingaceae; genus CAJXMH01. The sequence continues at coordinate 63,227 of CAXFAI010000039.1, read as the reverse complement.
AAAGACTCCATTACACGTTCAAAAGTGCGACTTATTAGTTGGTTAAATGATCTTAAGTTTGTCTGAGATGAAACAATTTGTTTAGCTCTTGCGTATTGAATATCAGAATCTTTTAGTATAACTTTGCAAAGATTCCTCATTTTGGTTTTACCACTTCTACTATGCCTGTCATAAGCGGATAGATGTTTTAAAGCCAAACTCTTTTCTTGAGGCTTTAGGCTTAATAAAAGCTTTTTTAACCGACTAAAACTTTTCTCTGACATACTTCGGCTGAAAAAGTAAAGATACAATAAAGCACAGGCAACTCAAGATGTCTAGCATTTTTCGCTTATAATTTAACTATTCCCCATTGTAACTTTTCTTTGCAAAGTGTCTCTTCCGTAGCTTTAGAGGCTTTTTATGTTTGCATCAGAATTTAAAAAGAACGAACAATGACAAGCCTTATTACACTACTTATTTCATTACTAGGATACGGATCACCAGCTGACTATTCTAATTACACTGAGGATCAATTAAATACTGAAATCGCAGCCGCTCAAGCAGAAAATGCTTCAGATGACGATGGTGGTGGATGGGATGAATGGAATGAGCCAGGTGTGACTCAAGAGCCATAAACTTCAACTAAGAATACCCAACATTAAGAACGTTTGACTTTAACGAATCACAACGTTTTAATGTAACATATAAACGACAATAACTAACTTCAATACAGTTAGTTATTGTCGTTTATATGTTTATTTAACAATCTTTCAATGTGTATTTATTAGAGTATTTGTCTATTTTATTATATATGTATGCAAGTACTTTAGCATGGTAATTAAACATCCCTATGCTCAACATTGAAGAAATAGTAAAAACATTAAAAGAGGATCAGGCTCAATCTATCGCAAATAGTTTGGGTCAAAATTGCTCTTATTCTGATGTTAGCTTAGAGATTTTTAAATGCTATCGAGAAGGAAAAAGTGCAACGGAAACAGCAAATGAACTGGAATTAGATTTTAATGCATTTGTCATATTTGAAAGAATAATTTACCGTTGTATTTTAAATTATTATGGTGAAGTAGATAAAGACTATAAAGACCTTTTATTAACTTCTGTTTTTTATGCCGTGTACGGTAGTCAGCAAAAGGAGAAAAGAGAGAAAATACAGGAATTAGAGGATTTGTTTCACAAGATGAAACAATATCAAATTGAAGAAGCTTCCGACTTTTTACTTGCTGAGATTTATGAACTTCAAAAAGGTTCACCTTTAGAGGCTGTTTATGCCCATTTAAAGCAAAAATATAGTAATCAAGCAAGCGAAAATACCAAATTGATAGAAGCATTTAAGGCACTTAACTCGAAACTATCTAGTTCGACCAAAACTTCAACAAAAACCTTAATTGCAAATTATAGATTAATTCGAAATCTAGTAAATGATAATCCGAATCGGATTTCTAGGGCAATACTTCAATTGGCTCGTCTAAGTTTAGTCATCGTTGCTGATCAAGTACAACTTTTAAAAGAGGATAACATAAATAAAGAAGAACTCTTAAGTACATGTAAATCTTCTGTGAATGAAATTTACTTTGGTTTCTTAAGATTTTACCTAAAGAATATTTTAGAGCAAATTGAAGTTATTTTCCTTTTACAAAATGATAAATTAAAGTATGGCAGTAGAAAATTGCAAGAGATCTCAAGTGAACGATTAGAGGCTTATAATCTAGCTTTTGATTCTTGTATACTTGAACGTTTCAACAAGAAGGCAAAAGAAAACAAACTTAATATCCCATATTTCAATCTACTACCAACAAAGTTTAATCCAATACATCTAGAATCGATTTATTTTGGTGAGAATCGGTTTTCATGCTCTTAAGTTAATTGGTTAGTTAAGAGTGATTTGTAAGGCCGGTGAGTTTGATGGACGCTCACCGGTTTTTTTATTTAAACAATTCTTTAATCACCTCCCCTTCACTTAGTTCGGGACAAGGCACCTTAAGTAATTGAGCAATTGTCGGCGCAATTTCGGCTATGGTGTAGGCTTTGAAAGTTTGACCTCTTGAAACACCATTTCCATAAATAATTAACGGCACATGGGTATCATAATGATATGGACTTCCATGAGTTGAACCTTTATCCGAATAATTGGTCCAAGAAGCCTGTTCAACGATAATTAAGTCGCCAGATTCCCTATTTAAAAATCCATTTGCTGTCAGTAAATTTAAGTATAGCTGACTGACCGTATGTGATTGTGTCCAAACATCCAATACCCCATTTTTCGTTTTTATGTACTCAACTAGAAAGTCAACTATTTTTTGTTTTTCTACAAAGCCAGATTCGAATGGTTTATTGTTTAGGTAAACATTTAAGTTAATGAATGAGCTAATCCATTCGGAAGGTCCAAATTTTGCATCCAATGCTGAATCTAATTCTTCTTTTAATTTTTTTGTTTCTATTTTACCGTGAGGTAAGTTCTTTTCTTTTAATGAGTTTCTCACTTCTCCAGCTCCATGGTCTGAAGTTAAAAAGAGTAAATACTTGTCCTTTCCAATCGTTGTATTCAGGTAAGAAATTAAACGTGCAATATCCTGATCTAGCTTGATATAAGTATCATGCACCTCTCTTGAGCCGACACCAAATCGGTGACCAACATAATCCGTTGCAGAGTAACTAATCGAAAGAAAGTCCAATACTTCATCTTCACCTAATTTTTCAGACTGTATCAGTTGGATAGCTAAGTCAGTTGTCATGGTGTTCCCTTGCGGTATAGATTTTAAAATACCAATTCCTTCTTGTCGATAAGCTTCTAATAAATTGTAAGGAAAAGTAGTTCCTCCATTTTTAAATAATGGCGTTTCATAGTTATTTTCATCTGGGCTACTTTGAGCATATTTATCTTCACTTAAACTAAGCGTCCAAGGATTTGAAAGATATTTGTCTACTAGGTCTTGCTCATTAAATTGCTTTAACCATTCTGGATTATTATTGGAATAAAATTCACTACTAATCCACTTTTGCTCATCACTACTAAACCAAAATGCGGCATCAGCTAAAAAGCCTGCAGGAAGTATTGCTCCCCGATCTTTTAAAGAGATTCCATAACTTTTAACTTCCGCCCCCCTACTTAACTTAATTTCATCTGCAATCGTTCTTCCTCTCAATCGTTGAGGAGACATCCAATAGTTACTATCATCCTTGAGACTTTCTGCACAATAGACAACTTTCTCTTCACTTCTTGAATACCAATTATTTCCAACGATTCCATGTTTTGAAGGTGATGCTCCAGTAAAAATGGAAGCATGACCTGAACCTGTATAAGTTGGTTTATAATGATAGTTTACACTTCTTGCGAAAAAACCTTGGTTTACCAAAGTTTTAAAACCCTCTTCTCCAAATTCACTCCAATACCTATCTATATAATCATACCTCATCTGGTCAACAACAATTCCAACCACCAATTTTGAATCTTCACTTTGGGCCACAAGTTGATTGCTTAACAAACTAATGATTAAGCTCAAATAAAAAGTCAATACTCTCATAACTAATTTGTTGAATTTGTATAAAGCACAAAAATAGCAGATATTCCTACCACCAAACTTAATATAACGTTAAGGATGGCTAATCCAATCATGCCTTCTTTTACCAAAGCAAATGTTTCTAAACTGAAGGTTGAAAATGTGGAAAGACCACCACAAAAACCAACCGCAAGAAATAGCTTGAGTGACTCTGATTCAAATTTGGAATGAATATAATACAAACTCAAGCCCAAAACAAGACATGCCATTGCATTTGATATAAAAGTTGCCAGTGGTAAATGACTTGATTCTAAATATTTTAAAGAAAAAAAAGAAATGAGGTATCTAATTACGCTTCCTAACCCACCTCCTACAAATACAACTAAAAGGGCTTTCATAAGCTTTCCTTTTTAAATAGAGTTTTCTTTAAAAAATAAAACATACCCCATGCAAGAGTAATACCTAATAGAGCCCCACCCACCACATCAGAAGGATAATGCACACCAAGATAAATACGACTATAAGAAACAATTGCTGCCCAGACCACTAATAGTAAAAGTGCCCATTTCATTTCTTGCCTTTTTAACAGCAAACCGATAAAAGTTGCAATGGCAAATGAATTTGTCGCATGGCTTGAAACAAAACCATAAGTTCCTCCACACTTATTATTAACAATATGAACAAGAGATTTAATGTCTAAGTTGTGACACGGCCTATATCGTTGAAAGCCTTCCTTGAATACTTGAACTGAAATTTGATCGGAAAGTAGGATTAATAATGCTGAAGCTAATATGATCCATACAGCCTTCCTTTTATATTTTAAGATTATTAGAATTAATAAAATGATATATAGTGGAATCCATTCCACTTTTCCAGATATGAATAACATGATTTGATCCCAACTCTCATTATGAATTGAATTCAAAAAAAGGAAGAGCGATTGGTCTAGTTGTTCTAATAAGTCAATCATGGAGTATTAATTAACTGCCAAAGTTTATCTTTTAACTGCACCAAATTTTGCTGGGCAACCGAAGATATAAAAATGGAGTCAACCTCAGGTAATTGTGCTTTTATCTCTTGAGTGAGTTCTTCATCTAACATATCACTTTTACTAATTGCAAGCAATCTCTTCTTATCTAACAATTCAGGATTGTGCTTTTGAAGCTCTGCTACTAGTACATTATATTCCTTTTCAATGTCATCAGCATCAGCTGGGACGATAAATAATAAAGCAGCATTTCGTTCAATATGCCTTAAAAATCTTAATCCAAGACCTTTTCCCTCATGGGCCCCTTCTATAATTCCGGGAATATCTGCCATAACAAATGAGCGATAATCACGATATTGAACCATTCCTAGATTTGGAGTGAGGGTTGTAAATGGATAATTGGCAATTTCTGGCTTAGCAGCTGATAAAACTGAAAGTAAAGTAGATTTTCCGGCATTTGGAAATCCAACCAAACCTACATCGGCTAATACCTTTAGTTCCAAAATCATCCACTCTTCTTTTCCTGCCTCGCCCTCTTGGGCAAACCTTGGGGTTTGGTTTGTAGAACTTTTAAAATGAACATTGCCTAAACCACCTCTACCGCCGGCAAGCAAAATATGCTCTTCTCCATCTTCCATTATTTCAAACAATACTTCGCCACTTTCAGCAGACTTCGCTATTGTTCCAATAGGCACTTCCAAAACAATATCTTCACCTTGCTTTCCTGTACTTTGGTTTGCACCACCATGCATTCCGGCTTCTGCAATTACATGCTTCTGGTATTTTAAGTGCAAAAGAGTCCAAAGTTGACTATTCCCTTTTAAAATAATATGTCCTCCTCTTCCTCCATCACCTCCATCGGGACCACCCTTTGCAGTTAATCTGTCTCTATGCAAATGAGGTGAACCTGCCCCTCCTCTACCTGAACGACAGCAGATTTTAACGTAATCAATAAAGTTTGGATTTGCCATATTTCGCAAAAGTAAAGTATTAAACCCATTGCGAGTTTATTATCTTCAATGTTAATCTAATATTAAGCAATAGTTGTAGCTCAAATAGCTCCGTTTGACGAATAATAAAAAATAAGTCCAGATATATGAACCATTTGACCTTATATTTGGGACAATTCGTTTAGCTGAAGAAATGAATTTACTCACTTAATGGAACTAATACAAACAGACGAAATAAGCGTTCTAATTATAGAAAGCTCAGAAACAGATGCCTTGACCCTTGGGGAAATGCTTGGTGATACAGATACATTTAATTTTAATATTTACCACGCTTATAACCTTGAAGAAGCAACTCAACTAATTAAAGAAGCTAAGGTTGATTTAATTCTCTTGAACCTCTTTCTTTCTGACAGTTATGGCATTCACACCTTCGATGGACTTTTTGCTACCTATTCAGAAATTCCTTTCATAGTTCTTACCGAAATTGAGGATGATATGGTAGGAAAAAATGCGGTTAAAAGAGGTGCTCAAGACTTTTTAATTAAGAGTGAATTAACGCAGAACATGTTGGTTCGAAGTATTTCATATTCCATTGAAAGAAAGCAGAAAGAAGAAGAACTGCTTAGGAGTGAAGAAAAATACCGTCAGCTATTCATGCAGTCAAAAGATGCTATTTACATGTCAACAGTAGAAGGCGATTTCATTGATATCAACCCTGCTGGTTTGAAACTTTTTGGCTATGAACTTGAAGATATAAATTCCCTCAAAGTATCAGACTTGTACATTAACCAAGACGATCGGAATAAGCTAAAGAATATTTTAGCTCGAGAAGGACAAGTAGCGGATTATGAAGTAGACTTATTAAAGAAAGACAAAATAAGTATTCTTAATTGCCTACTAAGCACTACCACCGTTAAAGATGAAGACGAAAGAATCATTGGCTATCAAGGGATTATAAAAGACATTACAGCTAAAAAGAAAGCAGAACAGGCATTGATAAGAAGTTTAGAAGATTTAGACCAAGCCAATAAAGAGCTTCAAAACTTAAATGCGACGCTTGAAGAAAAAGTAGAGAATAGAACCAATCAATTGGTTGAAGAAAAAGAAGTTGTAGAAGCCCAAAATAAAGAGATACGTGAAAGTATAAACTATGCCAAGCGCATACAAGCATCCATTTTACCTAGTAAACAAAAAATAAAACAATACTTTAATGATTCGTTTATTTATTATGCGCCTAAAGATATTGTTAGTGGCGATTTTTACTGGTTTGAATACAGTCGAAAAAAACCCCTTTTTGCTGTAGTTGACTGCACAGGTCATGGAGTACCCGGGGCATTTATGTCAATTATAGGTTATACTCAACTCAATGAAATCGTATCCGATCAAAAAATTACCGACCCAGGAGTTATTCTAAAAGAATTAGACAAACGGGTTAAAATTTCTCTAAACCAAAACAACCCTCAAGAAAAGAATAGTAAAGATGGGATGGAGTTAGGAATTATTTCTGTCAACTTTGAACAAGGAAAACTAGAATATGCAGGAGCAATGAGGCCTTTATATTACACCAAAGGAGGCGAACTACATATTATTAAAGGGGATAAATTTTCAATTGGTGGCTTTTCACGCCATAGAAAGCAATTTACAACTCATCGAATTCCGATTGAAAGTGGCGATTGCTTTTACTTATTCTCAGATGGCTATCCAGATCAATTTGGAGGTCCAAGAGGTAAAAAATTCATGACCAAAAATGTGGCACAAATGATTACTAATATTTGCCATCTTCCAATGGCAGAACAAGGTATTATTGTAAAAAATGCCTTTCTCGATTGGAAAAAGGATGAAGAGCAAGTAGATGATATTCTTATATCGGGAATTCGCTTTTAATTAAAGCGAATTAATGGCTTCTTCTAATCTCCCAAATACTTGATCGATTTCACCTACTCCTTTTATTACATGGTACTTATTTTGCTCACCATAGTAATCTTTTAGTGGAGCTGTCTTTTTATTGTAAGTAATAATTCGATTGAATATAACCGATTCATTTTTATCATCCTCTCTGCCTGATTCTCTTCCTCGTTGTACAATTCTTGCAACCAATTCTTCATCATCTACCTCTAACGAAAGCATAATATCTATTTCGGTATTGTGCTTTTGAAGTAAGCTATCTAAAGCTCTAGCTTGCTCAGTGGTTCGTGGAAATCCATCAAATATAAAGCCTTTAGAATCTTTGTATTCCATCAAGCATTTTTCAATCATATCTATCACAACCTCATCTGGCACCAACTCACCCTTATTCATATAAGTTTTGGCAAGTGTTCCAAGCTCGGTTTCATTCTTTATTTCATTTCGCAAAATATCACCTGTAGATAAATGCGTTAAGTTATAAGCTTCTTTTAGCTTTTCAGCTTGAGTTCCTTTACCCGCACCTGGAGGGCCAAATAATACAATGTTCAACATATCTGTATTTGCTTTAATGCTTTGTGATTCAGAAAGCACAAAAATTTCGTTTAAATTTCTACCTAATCCGTCGTAATCAAGACCATAACCCACAACAAACTCAGGATTAATTTCTATGGCAGGATATTCTATGGGAATCTCCTTCTCATAAATAGTTGGCTTAAATAATAGCGTGGTTATTGCGATAGATTTTGCACCCATATTCTGGAGTTGCTCTCTAACTGCTTCAACAGTATTTCCTGTATCAACAACATCTTCAACAATAATCACATGTCGGTCTTGAATCTTTTGGTCTAATCCTATTAACTGCCGGACATTTCCGCTACTTTTTGTACCTTGATAAGAAGCCACTTTTACAAATGAAACCTCACAGTCAAAATCAATGTGCTTTAATAAATCCGCAGCAAAGAAAAAGCTACCATTTAATACACCTATAAACACAGGTTGCTTACCAATATAGCGTTGATGAAGTTTTTGCGCAACTTCCTTAATCGCCTTTTGAATAGTCTCCTCAGATAAATAAGGTTCGAAGACTTTATCGTGAATCTTAATTCGTTTCAAACGAGGTTAATTTTCTGTCTAGGCGAACAAAAGTAACAATAATAGCCACTCCTATTCTTTAATATTAAGAGTTTATTAACAAACATTTTCACCCTACATTTGCAGCTTACAAATTGCATTTATGACGACGAATATCCATTCTGAAAATTTCAAAATTGGCTTACTTGGTGGCGGCCAACTTGGAAGAATGACGCTGCAAGAAGCTTACAACCTTAATCTACATATTGACATTTTAGATCCTTCGGAAAACGCTCCATGTAAGACATTGGCCAATGAATTTGTTTGTGGAAACTTTAAAGACTTTAATGATGTTTATGAGTTTGGAAAAGATAAAAAAGTAGTAAGTATTGAGTTTGAAGATGTAAATTCAGATGCTCTTCAGAAACTAGAATCTGAAGGTGTGAAAGTATTCCCTCAGCCTCGAGTTTTAAAAATCATTCAAGACAAAGGCTTACAAAAAGAGTTTTACTCAAAAAATAATATCCCTACTTCTCCATATACATTAATTGACAATAAATCTGAGTTAGAAACAGCAAATATTTCATTTCCTATCTTCCAAAAGTTAAGAACTTCAGGTTACGATGGGTATGGTGTGCAATCTATTGCATCAAAGGATGACTTAAACAAGGCTTTTGATGCACCTTCTGTGTTGGAAGAAGCTGTTGAATTAGACAAAGAACTTTCTGTTATAGTTGCTCGAAATGAATCCGGAGAAATCAAACATTTCCCCTTGGTTGAGTTAGAATTTAATCCTGAAGCCAATATGGTTGAGTTTTTATTTTCACCTGCTTCTGTTTCGGAATCAATCGCTAATCAAGCTTATCAGTTAGCTGAAGTGGTAATTGAAAAATTAGACATGGTAGGTTTATTAGCCGTAGAGATGTTTCTAGATGTTGAAGGAAATTTGATGGTAAACGAAATTGCTCCTAGAGCTCATAATAGCGGTCATCAAAGTATTGAAGGCAACGTAACTTCTCAATTTGCTCAACATTTGCGCGCTATTTTAGATTTACCTCTAGGCGACACCTCTATTAGAACTCCATCAGTAATGGTGAATTTACTAGGTGAAAAAGATGCCACTGGAGAAGCTACATATGAAGGCATGGAAGAAGTCTTAAAATTAGGAGGAGTTTATCCTCATTTATATGGAAAAGAGTTTGTGAAACCCTTTCGAAAAATGGGACATATCACCATCATAAATAAGGATTTGAATAAAGCGAAAGAAATCGCTAGACAAGTAAAAGAAATTGTAAAAGTGACTTCAAAATAAACATAAAATGACGACAAGAATTGGAATTATTATGGGTAGCATTTCTGACTTAAAAGTAATGCAAGATGCCTTAGACTTTTTAAAAGAAATGAATGTTGCATTTGAAGTAGAAATTGTTTCAGCGCATAGAACTCCCGAAAAAATGATGCAATATGCCACAAGTGCTAAAGATAGAGGTTTAAAGGTAATTGTTGCAGCAGCTGGCGGAGCTGCTCACCTTCCCGGTATGGTTGCGTCGGCTACTTCTCTTCCTGTTATCGGTGTTCCCATTAAATCCAGCAATTCTATAGATGGCTGGGACTCTGTACTTTCTATATTACAAATGCCTGGAGGTGTTCCTGTTGCAACAGTAGCACTAAATGGCGCTAAAAATGCCGCTATTTTGGCTTGTCAAATTGTTGCCACTTTAGATGAGGATTTGGCCAAGCAGCTGGATACATACAAAGAAAGTTTAAAAGAAAAAGTAGCTCAAATGAATGAGGATTTGAAGAATCAAAAATAGCGATGCATTCTTCCATTCTTGAAAAGTACCCGCTGAGTGAATTGCAAGATCGATACAAGGTTATTGCACCTTATATCACCAAAACAGCTGTTCTCACTTCTACTTCTATTAATGAAATGGTAGGTGTTGAGCTTTTCTTTAAATGCGAAAATCTTCAAAAGGTGGGCGCTTTTAAAATGAGAGGAGCTATTAATGCGTTGCTAAAACTAAAGGAAGAAAGTTCGTGCCGAAAAGTGGTCACCCATTCTTCAGGAAACCACGCACAGGCACTTACCAAAGCTGCTAGCCTTCTTGGGTTTGAAGCCTTTATTGTAATGCCTAAAAATGCACCAAAAATCAAAGTTGATGGCGTAAAAGCGCTTGTAGGGAAAATCACTTTTTGTGAACCAACTTTAAGAGCCAGAGAAGAAAATATGCTTGAAATTAAAAATCGAGAAAAAGCTGTTTTCATTCCACCTTACGATCATCGTGACATTATCATCGGACAATCGTCAGCTACACAAGAATTATTAAATGAAGTACCACAACTAGATGGAATTATTTGCCCAGTTGGTGGTGGCGGACTGCTAGCAGGTGCTGCTTTAGCAAGTAAACACTACAATCCAAATTTGAAAGTATATGCGGCAGAACCAAAAGGTGCAGATGATGCTTATCAATCTTTAAAAGCTGGAGAATTAATTCCACAAACCAATCCTCAAACCATTGCCGATGGCCTATTAACTTCCTTGGGTAAACTCAATTTCGAAATCATTCATCAGTTGGTAGATGATATCTTTTGTGTCTCTGATGAAGAAATTACCTCATCCATGCGTTTAATTTGGGAGCGTCTTAAAATTATAGTGGAACCCTCTAGTGCAACCGTACTTGCTGCAATAATCAAACATGCTAATCTTTTTCAAAATAAAAAGGTTGGACTTATTTTAAGTGGCGGAAATGTAGATTTGGATGATTATTTTGCTTCAATAAACAAACATAAGAGATAAGAATCTCGTCGCAGGGTTTTCAATTAAAGGTGCCATATTTTCACCTTTGCGCCGATATGTCGCAACAAACCTAAAATATGGCAGCCCATCATTTTTCTCAATAAAATCAAGCATCTCCGCGCTAGTCACCTCATAGACTAAGCTACAGCCGATTTACTCTTTTGACTTTCCAAATTCATTTTTCTAAATGGTATCTCTGCATAATGCTTGCACCGACTGAGTGAATCATTTTTATTAATTAATTCATAACAAAATGAATGTCCTAGTTATTGGTGCAGGAAATATGGGTTTAGCTTATGCGAAAGCATTAATTAAATCTGAACTTCTCAGCCAAACCAATTTAATGATCTCAGATACAAATCCTGAGAAAACCAAAGAACTAAAAAAAATAAGTCGCTTTGATGTATACACCGATGTAGAAGCGTGTATGGATTTAGCAGACATTATCTTTTTAGCTGTAAAACCCTATCATGCTGAACGCTTAATGAAAGACCTCAAACCCTTGATGAATCATGGTCAGGTAGTTATTTCAATAATGGCTGGTGTAACTATTCAAAGTATGAAAGATGGTTTGGGTATCGAAAAAGTGGTTCGGGCAATGCCTAATTTACCGGCTCAAGTAGGTAAAGGTTTAACCTCTTTTACCGCTTCCGATGAAGTTTCACGCCTTGAACTTTCAACTGTAAAAAAGCTGCTTGATACCACTGGAAAATCAGTGCATTTAGATACCGAACAAGACATTGATGCTTCCACCGGAATTAGTGGCAGTGGACCGGCTTACGTTTTTTACTTTATGCAATCCATGATGGAAGCTGCTCAAAAAATGGGCTTTTCTGATTATGACTCTAAAGTTTTGGTGAGCCAAACTTTTGAAGGGGCCATCGAACTTTTTAATCAATCAGATTTAAGTCCGAAAGGATGGATGAAAAAAGTAGCCTCAAAAGGAGGAACTACACAAGCGGCGCTAGATTCTATGGAAGACAATAATGTAAAAGACCAAATTCAAGAAGCCGCTTATGCCGCTTTTCATCGAGCAGTAGAATTAGGAAAGGAGTAAATATGGGCACAATAGTAGAGAAAAAGAACTTTAAAAAACGAGTAGTCATCAAGGTTGGCACCAATGTAATGGTGAACCGAGACAACCGAATTGTAGGACCGATTCTCAGAAAACTGGTAGACCAAATTGCTCGCTTGTATGAAGAAGACATCATGACGGTACTTATCTCTTCAGGTTCTGTTATTGCCGGAAAAGAAGTGCTTGACCACAATGATATCGAAGATGACACCATTCGCAGACAAGTATACTCTGCGGTTGGTCAACCAAGAATGATGCGACATTACTACAGTATTTTTCATGATTATGGAATGCGCTGTGCGCAAATATTAGCCACTAAAAGGGACTTTGACCCCGGCATGCATCGAGAAAATATGATTAATTGCTATGAAGGATTGCTTTCGCAAGGAATTGTGCCCATAGCGAATGAAGACGATGCCGTTTCCTTATCCATGTCTATGTTTACAGATAATGACGAATTAGCGAGTCTCGTTGCTGAGCTGATTGATGCTGATATGCTGATTTTGCTCACGGATACCGAAGGATTGTACAATGGTCATCCAGATGATGATAATACCGAATTGATAAAATCAGTTTCAACAGATCAAAATGTGGAACAATACATACAATCTTCAACTAAAAAAGAAGGTGAAGGTCGTGGTGGCATGGGATCCAAATTAAACGTAGCCAAACAAACTGCTGCCAAAAATATTCCCACTTACATTGCCAATGGCAAAGTAGAAGACAACATCATTAACATCGTGAAAGGAAAAGAAGTGGGAACTAGAATTTATCATAAAGATGAAGTAAACGCTTAAAAAGAATTGACATGAAATTATTGACATTAGATAAAAGAAACGCCGTATTACAAAGTATGATGGAACTTCTTGATGAAAATCGAGAAGCCATTATTTCGGCTAACAAAAAAGATTTAAATGCTTTTAATCGAGATGATCAAGCTCTTTACGATCGCTTGGTGGTTGATGACAAAAAGGTAGATGATATGATTCGAGCTGTCCGAGAAGTGAAAGAGCAAGACGACCCGGTTGGCAAAACAATTAGTCACAATCTTTTACCCAATGGTTTGGACATCACCAATAAGTCTGCTCCTTTTGGAACCATCATGATTATCTACGAAAGTAGACCGGATGTAACCATTGAGGCTGCAGTGCTTGCTTTTAAAGCCAACAACAAAATTTTATTGAAAGGAGGAAAAGAAGCTCATGCGAGTAATGAAGAATTGGTAAAGTGCTGGCACAAAGCTTTAACTCAAAATGACCTAGATAAGAATTGGATACAATATCTAAAAATGGATCGGGAGAAAACGCAAGCGTTTTTAAAGAATCCGGACCAACCTTTAGATTTAATTGTCCCTAGAGGCGGTGAACGATTGATCAATTTTGTAAAAGAACATGCTACTTGTGCTGTTTTGGTAAGTGGTAGAGGCAATAATTTTGCCTATGTGGCTTCAGATGCTGACATTGAGAAATCACTTAAAGTGATTGTAAACGCAAAAACGGATAAAATTTCTGGCTGCAATGCCTTAGATAAAATTTTAATTGATCAAAACCATCCCCATTTTGAAGAAGTGGTAAATCGAATTGGAAAAGAATTAAGCAAACACGAAGTAAAATTATTAGCGACTTCTTCTGTGAAAGAACATTTAGGTCAAGCAGATGATATAACTGATGAACATATTTGGTATGAAGAATTTTTAGCCTTGAAAGCAGCCATTGGAAGTGTTGATGGTTTAGAAAATGCCATAAACACCATAAACCAATTTTCAGGTGGACATTCCAATACCATATTAACCGAAGACGCTGAAAAGGCTGCTACTTTTATGGAACAAGTTGATAGTGCTGCCGTTTACCACAATGCCTCTACCCGATTTACCGATGGCGGACAAATGGGCGTTGGTGCAGAATTGGCCATTAGCACAGATAAATTGCACCACCGAGGACCTTTGGGATTAAAACAATTGATAACCAATAAATATTACGTTTTAGGAAACGGACATATAAGAAGCTAGTTAAGGTATTTGTTTTCTAAAATAAAACCCCATTGCATTGGTGCAATGGGGCTTTTAGTTTTTAAACCACTTCCTCATTCTTAAACTGCAACTCAAAAAGTTTTTTGTAGTGGCCATTTAAATCAAGTAACTCTTGATGTGTGCCTTGTTCAATAATTCTACCTGCTTCAAGCACAATAATTTTATCTGCCTTTTGAATGGTCGACAATCGATGAGCAATTACAATACTTGTTCTTCCTTCGGTTAGCACATCCGTAGCTTGTTGAATCAATGCTTCAGATTCAGTATCAATGGAAGAGGTGGCTTCATCTAAAATTAAAATACTGGGGTTATGCACATAAGCTCGAATGAAGGAAATCAACTGACGTTGCCCAACGGATAACATGCCTCCGCGCTCTTTCACATCGTAATGATATGCGCCGGGCAATTTGCTAATAAAATCATGCGCTCCTACTCTTTTAGCAGCCTCAATTACGGCTTCTTCAGAAATTTGGTCACTATTTAAAGTAATGTTGTTGTGAATGGTATCTGAAAATAAGAAAACATCTTGCAACACCACAGACATGTTTGATCGCAAATTCTCTAGGTCAAATTCACGAATAGGCACACCATCCAATTTGATTTCGCCTTTTTGAAATTCGTAAAAACGCCCCAACAAATTAATGGTAGAGGTCTTGCCGGAACCTGTTGCGCCTACAAAAGCAACCGTCTCTCCTGGTTTCACCGAAAAGCTAACATCCTTTAAAACATAATCTTCACCCTCATAAGCAAACCAAACTTTTTCAAATTCAATTTCACCAACTAAGTTTGACTTTTGAGTTTCTCCTTTATTCTCAATAAAGCTATTGGTATCTAAGACTTTAAATACTCTTTCAGAACTTACCATGCCCATTTGCAAAGTATTAAAGCGGTCGGCAAGTTGACGAATTGGACGGTACAACATGTAGATATACATGATAAATGCAGTCAAATTTCCTAGCGTAGTATAGCCTCCAATTACACTTTTAGTTCCCCACCAAACTAGTAAGGCTAATGAAGCGGCAGACAACATATCTACTATGGGAAAGAAAATGGAATAAGCCCAAACGGTTCTTATGTGCGCATCGCGATGAAGCTTATTCATTTTTTCAAAGCGGCTCATTTCCACTTCTTCTCGGTTAAAAATTTGAATAATCTTCATTCCCGTTACCCTTTCTTGTACAAAGGCATTTAAACGAGAAATTTGGGTCCTTACCTCTTGAAAAGCTTTCTTGATGGTCTTCTTAAAAATGTTTGTCGCTATAATCAGAATTGGAATCGGGATAAGCGTAATTAAAGTTAATAACCAATCGGTGTATAACATAAAGGCGATTACAGCAATCAGTTTTAAAATATCTCCGATGATCACCAAGATTCCCTGCGAAAAAATATTGGCTATGGTTTCAATGTCAGAAACCGTTCTTGTCACTAAAGTGCCAATAGCCGTTCGGTCAAAGTACTTTAAACGAAATGAAAGTACATGCTTAAAAAGTTGAACTCTTAAATCTTTGATAATGGTTTGTCCTAACCAATTCGCCCAATAAGTTTGATAAAACTGAATGATTGCTTCAACAACTAAAATGACAATCATCAGCAAGGTTAAATTCAAAACCCCCTCAGCATCAAAGTTTTTGACTTTCTCATCAATGGTATACTGAATCAACCAAGGACGTAATGGGCCCAAAATAGCCAATACTATGACTAAAATACCGGTAATGGTAAAGGTTAATTTGTAGGGTTTGGCATATTGCATTACTCGTTTAAACAATGCTGTATCCCATGCTTTACCGCTCACTTCACTCATGCTGCAAAAGTAGGTTTAAAATCTAGCTCAAGGGCTTGAAATTTATTCTTAAATAAGTTTAAAAGATTCTTCAGGATAGCCCACTTCAGTTAAGTACAAACCCTGAGCTGGCACTGATGTTCCAGACTTGGAGCGATTCTTTGATTCCAATAATTCTGGCATACTTTCAACCGCCCTTTTCCCCTCTCCTACTTCCAGTAAAGTACCCACCATGGCACGCACCATATTGCGTAAAAAGCGATTGGCAGTAACTTCAAAAAGCAGCAAATCTTTTTCTTTTCTCCAGTCTGCTGAAATCAAGTGACAATTATTGGTAAACGTTTGGGTATGCGCCTTGCTAAAGCATGAAAAATCATGTTCACCTAAAAGCAATTCAGCCGCTTGATTCATTTTTTCAATATTCAACGGAAAAGGCAACCGAAAAGCTCGATCGGTTAAAAAAGGGTTTTTTCGATGAGAAATTTGATAGCGGTAGGAACGAAATGTAGCATCAAATCGTGCATGAAAATCTGCCTTCACTTGAAACAAATTATAAACCGCAATATCATGAGGCAAAATGGAATTTATTCGGTGCAGAAAACTTCGATTGTCCCATTCTTTCAAGGTATCGAAATGCGCATACATCTGCTCGGCATGAACCCCAGTATCTGTTCGTCCCGCTCCTACTACCTCAACCTCTGCTTGGTGTAAAGTTGAAAGAGCTGCTTGCAACTCCGCTTGTACGGTATTTGCATTCGGTTGAATTTGCCAACCATGATAAGCCGTACCTAAGTAGCTAAATTCAATGAGGTATCGCATTTTAGTATTCTATCAATTTTTGAACTTGACCTTCCATTAAGGCAAGTGTTTCTTCATCTTTCACTTCTCCATTTTCTAGTAAATCATACACTTTTGAAATTGGCAGTTTAGAAGGATGGACTTCTACTTGCAGATAATGAAGAATATCGGTTAAGTGATCCATTCCTCTTAAGTTTCCAGCTCTTCCGGCTGAAACACCAATGAGCGCCGACTTCTTCCCCTTAAAATCCTTAGGGCTTATACCGTCTAAAAACAACTTTAAAATTCCCGGTATGCTTCCGTTGTACTCAGGAACAATAAAAAGAAATTTATGGGCAGGACGAATGAGCTTTTCAGAGATCTCATTAAAAACGGAAGTATCGTATTCGTATACCGATTGCAGATTTAAGTCCTTGGGCAAATCACTTAAATGGAAAAGTTGTGATTCAATATTTTTTTCTTCTAAAAATTGGAGGCATTTTTCAGCAAATATGGCTGTCAAATTCCCTTTTCGATTACTAGCTGAAAGAATGCTTATCATCTTCGTATTAACAAAATTTTGTGCAAAAAAAGGAGTCTTTTACCTTCTTCATTCCTTAGATTAAAACTACTTTTATACCTATGCCTACTCACAGATAGAGTGCAAAATAAACTAATTTAATTCTTAGACTCTAAGCCCATGAAAATCACCTATTACGGTCATGCATGCTTTCTGATTGAAACCGATAAACACAAGCTTTTGTTTGACCCATTTATCAGTTTTAATGAGCTTGCAAAAAGTGTTAAGCTTGACGAAATTGAGTGTGACTATATGTTAATAAGTCATGGGCATGAAGACCATGTCGCCGATGCGGAACAAATTGCTAAAAGAACTGGGGCAAAGTTAGTCTCCAATTTTGAAATTGTGAGTTGGTTTGAAGCAAAAGGGATAGAAAATAATCACCCCATGAATCATGGCGGTAGCTGGAAATTTGACTTTGGCACTTTAAAGTATGTCAATGCTATTCATTCTTCCGTATTGCCAGATGGTAGCTACGGGGGAAACCCAGGCGGTTTTGTTTTAAAAATTGATGGCAAAACCATCTACTTTGCAGGAGATACGGCTTTGCATTACGATATGAAGTTATTGGGAGAATTTGAAAATATTGATGTTGCCATTCTACCAATTGGAGATAATTTTACCATGGGAATAGATGACGCCATTATTGCTTCAAATTTCATTCAGTGCAATGAAATTATCGGAATGCACTACGATACTTTTCCCTATATCAAAATTGATAAAGAAGAGGCCGTAAATACTTTTCAGAAAGCAGGAAAGAATCTAATTCTAATGGACATCAACAGCTCAAAAGAGCTTTAATTTATAGGATAAACTATGGGTAAGATAATAGCAGTAGCAAATCAGAAAGGTGGAGTTGGTAAAACAACCACTTCCATCAATTTAGCTGGGGCATTGGGAGTGCTAGAGCGCAAAGTTTTGTTGGTAGATGCCGATCCGCAAGCCAATGCTACTTCAGGGGTAGGAATAGATCCTCGAAATGTAAAAACGAGCATTTATGAATGTATTGTCAATGAGATAGAACCCAAAGACATTATCATTGAAACCAATTCGCCTAATTTGGATTTACTGCCTGCACACATTGATTTAGTAGGTGCTGAAATAGAAATGATCAATATGCCTTCACGTGAAAAAATGATGAGGCATGCTTTAAATAAAGTGAAAGATGATTATGACTTCATTATCATTGATTGTTCTCCATCATTAGGACTTATTACAGTAAATGCCCTTACCTCAGCAGATTCAGTGATTATCCCTGTTCAATGTGAGTATTTTGCCTTGGAAGGATTGGGCAAATTATTAAATACTATCAAAATTGTTCAAGCGAGACTAAACCCTGAATTGAGTATTGAAGGATTACTCTTAACCATGTACGACATTCGATTGAGACTCTCAAATCAAGTGGTTGAAGAGGTAAAAACCCATTTTCAGCAAATGGTATTTGATACCATTATTCAACGAAATACGCGATTAGGTGAAGCACCAAGCCACGGCGAAACAATCATTATGCATGATGCAAGCTGCAAGGGGGCAGTTAATTATCTTAATTTAGCAAGAGAAATCTTACAAAAGAATGACTTGACGCAAATTAAGCATTCAGAGAAAATTATTGACGTAGAAGAAGAATGAGTAAAAAACCTGCTTTAGGAAGAGGACTGAGTGCACTGCTGGAAGATCAAAAAACAGACATTACTCAAAAAGAAAAGGTAAGCACTGAAAAAACAGTGGGCTCGGTTGCGGAAATTGCCATTTCTCAAATTGAAGCAAATCCCTTTCAACCAAGAACAAAGTTTGAAGAGGAAGCTTTAGCGGAATTAGCACAATCCATTAAGGAACTCGGAATCATTCAACCTGTTACTGTTCGTAAAATGGGTTATGATACCTATCAATTGATTTCAGGAGAACGAAGGTTTAGAGCTTCTCAAATTGCCGGCCTAAAAAGCATTCCCGCATACATTCGAATTGCAAACGATCAAAGTATGCTCGAAATGGCTTTGGTTGAAAATATTCAAAGAGCCAATTTAGATGCTATTGAAGTTGCTATTTCATATCAAAGACTAATCGAAGAATGTAGCCTAACTCAAGAAGAATTAAGTCAGCGAGTTGGAAAACAAAGAAGTACGATTTCCAATTACTTGCGCCTTTTAAAATTACCGGCCGCTATTCAAAACGCTATTCGCGATGGAAAAATTAGCATGGGTCACGCTCGTGCTCTAGTAAACATTGATAGTGAAGAGGCTCAGTTAGAAGTCTTTCAACAAATATTAAACGAAACACTATCTGTTCGCAAAACAGAAGAATTAGCAAAGACTCAAAAGAATCCAGCTGGTAAAAAACACAATTCTTCCGTTTTACCTCTTTCTCTTACAGACAAAAAATTGAGAGCAACCCTTTCTGAGCACTTTAAAACGAATGTTCGGTTTCAACGAAAGGATGTAGACAAAGGAAGAATTGTAATTCCTTTTGAATCTAATCAAGAGTTAGAGGAAATTCTGAAGACGCTAGAACTTTAATTTAGGCTTATGAAGGCCAAGTTATTTTTTGCCTTTCTTTTTATTTTCCTAAGTGCAATATGCACTGCTCAAAATATTGAAGCGAGTGATACCGTTTTAGTAAGTCCGCCAACGAATCACTCACCTAAAAAAGCAACTATTTTTAGTGCTGTGGTTCCTGGATTAGGGCAAGCTTACAACAAAAAGTATTGGAAAATTCCTTTAGTGTATGCTGCTATTGGTGTTCCTTTATATTTTGCCATGGATCAAGCGAGTTTGTTTAATGAATACAAAGATGCTTATTTGAGCCGTGTTGACGATGACCCAACTACAATAGACAATAAATATACTGGGGTTTACACAGATGACAATTTGTTGTCTTTAATTGATTATCACCGGAAATACAGAGACTTATTCTATGTTTTTACTGGGGTTGCTTACATCTTAAACGTAGTTGATGCTGCTGTAGACGCTCATTTATATTACTTCGACATCAGCGATGATTTATCTGCTACATTAAAGCCCAATATTCTATTTACCAACCCAAACCGATTTGAGCCCGTACCTTCTTTAACGTTTAGTTTAAAAATTGGTAAAAAATCCTCTTATCAATATCATTAAACCGCGCATGTAATTCAATTGGCCTACTTTTGCGCCTATTGGTATTTTGGAACTATGAAGTTAGCTATTATTGGATACGGAAAGATGGGCAAGGAAATTGAAAAAATTGCCTTGGAGAGGAATCATGAAGTAATCCTTAAAATCGACAGTAAAAACACGCATCTATTAACCGATGGCAGTTTAGCTGAAGCTGATGCTGCCATTGAATTCAGCAAGCCAGAAAAAGCTGTAGAAAATATATTAGCTTGTTTTGAAGCCGAGGTACCGGTTGCAGTGGGTACCACCGGTTGGTATAAAGAATGGGAAGAAGTACAAGATGAATGTGAATCTCAAGATGCTTGTCTATTAACAGCTACCAATTTTAGTGTGGGGGTTAATTTGTTTTTTGAGTTAAACCGAAAATTAGCTCAGTTGATTTCAAAAAGAGGTGAATACAAAGCTCAAATTAAAGAGATTCATCATACCCAAAAACTAGATAGTCCAAGTGGAACAGCCATTTCTCTTGCTGATGATTTAATTGAAAGACATCCAGCATACTCCAAGTGGGTAAATGAGGAAAGTAAAGAAGAAAGCAGCCTAGAAATCCTCTCTTACCGAGAAAGTTCAGTTCCGGGGACTCATGAAATTATTTATGATTCATCCATAGATGAAATAAGTATTAAACACACTGCAAAAAATCGAAAAGGATTTGCCTTAGGTTCTGTGTTAGCCGCAGAATTTATCCAAAACAAAATAGGCATCTACACCATGAAAGATGTATTAAACTTTTAAGCATGCAAACACTCATTATTGTTCTCCTACTCTACTTTCTATTTTCGCATATTGGTCTGTACCTTATTTTTAAGAAAGCAGGAGTAGCCGGATGGAAAATTCTTGTTCCATTCTTAGGCATTTATACAGCAGTAAAACTCATTCAAAAACCTTGGTATTGGGTTCCTATCTATTACTTTCCGTTTATTGGATTTATTATTTGGGTGGGTATTATTGTTGAATTGCTAAAGCATTTGGGTATTCTTTCCTATTGGGAACATGCTTTAGGAGTTGTTGCCACTCCCTTTTACCTGACTTATGTTGGTGCTTCTGAAAAGTATCCATGGAAAGGACATCAGTTTGTAAAAAATTACAAAAAATCAACCCCAAGAGAATGGGCCGATGCTATTTCATTTGCGGTAATTGCTGCCACCTTAATCAGAGCTATATATATAGAAGCATTTACCATTCCAACCTCATCTATGGAAAAATCGCTATTGGTTGGTGATTTCCTATTTGTGAGTAAAGTAAATTATGGTAGCCGAATACCCAACACACCTATTTTCTTTCCGTTTTCACATCATACACTTCCACTAACGGAGCAAGTAAAATCGTACTCTGAAATTATACAACTTCCATACACTCGTTTACCCAAGTTTCAAAATGTGAAAAGAAACGAAGCGGTTGTTTTTAACTTTCCGGCAGGTGATACTGTGGTTGTGCAACATCAAAATCAAACGTATTACCAAATGGTGAGGGATTTAGGTAGAGATAACCTTTGGAATCGATTTGATGTCATTGCAAGACCAGTTGATAAAAGAGAAAATTACATTAAGCGTTGTGTCGGCTTACCTGGTGATAAAATTCAAATTAAAGATACTCAGTTATATATCAATGATGAAGAAGCATTTGAAGCCTATGGTGTTCAATATTTGTATTTGGTAAAAACCAATGGAACTGGTTTTCGCAAAAGCGTATTGTTAGAAAAAGATATAACAGAATATAGCTATTATCCTGAAAAGCAAATTGCCACCATGAATCTAACGGAGGAAAATTTGGCTTTTGTCAAATCGCTTCCCAATGTTGAAAAGGTTGAAAAATATGTAAAACCTGCAGGTTTTTATCCTAAAAATGGCTCAAACCCAATCTTCCCTAATACCGATACTACTGACTGGACCGAAGACAACTTTGGACCGATAAAAATTCCAAGTAAAGGAGATGTAGTTCAGTTGACGCTGGCTAATCTTCCGATGTACGATCGTTTAATTCGAATTTATGAAGGACACGAACTGAAGGTAAAAGGTGGTAAAATTTTCATTGATGGTAAAGAAACTAACACTTATCAAATTGAGATGGATTATTACTGGATGATGGGTGACAATAGACATAATTCAGCAGATAGTCGTTTTTGGGGCTTTGTACCAGAAGACCATATTGTTGGGAAAGCTGTATTCATTTGGCTTTCGTTAGATCCGAATGAGAGCTGGTTTAGCATCAATAAAATCAGATGGAATCGTTTATTTTCAATTATACATAATGAAGATGGTGATCCTTATCAAGAGCGAAAAGTGAACTAATTAAATACCCACTTGTATAGTTAGAAGAAAATAAAGCAGCACGGAATGGCAGAGAAAGTATTACCATACAAAGAGAAAGATAGCGGGAAGAAAACACAGGTGGCAGAGATGTTTGACAACATTTCTCATAAATATGATTTTTTAAACCACTTTCTATCCTTAGGAATAGATAAGTTATGGCGTAAAAAGGCTGTTCGTTTGTTACAGTCTGACAAACCACAAACTATATTAGATGTTGCCACCGGAACTGGTGACTTTGCCATAGAAAGTAGAAAGCTAAATCCTACAAAAATTATCGGCATCGATATCAGTGAAGGTATGCTTGACCAAGGCCGAATCAAACTCAAAAAGAAGGGACTTTCTGAGTTGATTGAATTGCAGTATGGGGATTCGGAATCAATACCATTTGACAACAATTACTTTGATGCATTAACTGTTGCCTTTGGAGTTAGGAATTATGAAAACTTAGAATTGGGTTTAACTGAAATGAATCGTGTGCTTAAACCAAAAGCAAAAGCAATTATTTTAGAGTTTTCTAAACCGAAGAGATTTCCAATCAAACAGCTTTACAACTTTTATTTTCACAGTTTACTTCCTAAAATTGGGAATAAAATCTCCAAAGACTCTGCAGCATATAGCTACCTTCCTGAGTCAGTAGAAGCCTTTCCGGAAGGAAAAGACTTTGAGCAAATTCTGGAAAAAGTTGGATTTAACCATCGTCAAACAATTCCTCTCTTTTTTGGAATTGCAAGTATATACGTTGCTGAAAAATAATCTTGAATTGAAGTCGTTAATGCAGCAGATGAAATTTCTATTTTCAATTAGTTTAACCATTCTTTTAAGTTCTAGCTTATGGGCTCAAAAACCCAAGGTTGAGAATTTGCAAAAGTTTGATGCCAAAACCACCCATTTTGGATTTTCTTTAGGAATTAACACCGCAAGCTTTGCTCTGCACAGAAACGCATTTAATACGCCTTTTGATACATTAGCATCCATTGATGTGGTAAATCAGAGTGGATTTAACTTAGGGATTGTTTCTGAACTGCATTTGCATAAATACTTTGGGGTTAGATTTATTCCAACTTTGGTATTTGCTCAGCGAAATTTGAATTATCAGTTCATCCGCTCAGATGGAGATGTAGAAACAGTAGAACGAATGATTGAGTCTACCTATTTAGATTTCCCCATTTTACTAAAATACCGCTCTGCCCGACTTAATAATTTCGCAGCCTACCTAATAGCAGGAGCTAAATATTCAATTGACTTAGCCTCAAATGAAGACGTAAGAAATGAGGACATCCCTGAGTCAATCGTCAAGTTAAAAAGAAGCACAACTTCTGCAGAGGTCGGAGTAGGTACGGATTTCTTTCTCCCCTATTTTAAGTTTGCGATAGAACTTAAGATGTCTTATGGATTACAAGATGTTCTGATTAAAGATGATACAGAACTTTCAAATCCAATTGAAAAGATTGTCCCTAAAATGTTTTTTATCACTTTTCTTTTCGAAGGTTAATTTTTTTCTCTACCTTCCTTCTATAAATACTTTTAAGCTTATTTACTTATGAAGGGAATCGTTTTTACTGAATTTTTAGAAATGGTTGAGGACAAATTTGGTCTTTTAACTCTTGACAAAATTGTAGAAAATAGTGACCTAGAATCTGGGGGTGCATATACCGCAGTGGGCACTTACAATCATTCTGAAATGGTACAACTTGTAAGTAATTTGAGCGAAGAAGTTGATATACCGATAGTAGACTTACTTGAAATTTATGGCAAACATTTTTTTACCATTTTGCATAATAGTTATCCGAGTTTCTTTGAAGAAGTAAATGGAGCATTCGACTTCTTGGGAAGTATTGAGAATCACATTCATGTTGAAGTATTAAAGTTATACCCCGATGCAGAATTACCCAGCTTTGACATAAAGCAACTTAATGAAAACCAATTAGAAATGGTTTATCGTTCGGAGCGAAAATTAGCAGCTTTTGCCAAAGGCTTAATACAAGGTGCAACGGAATATTTTAACGAGCCAATTTCTATAAAAATGGAGACCCTTGATTCAGAAGGTGCTGTGGTAAAATTTACCTTAACTAAAGATGAGTGAAGAATTAGAAGCTTTAAAAAGAATTCTATCTAGAGAAAGAAAGGCTAGAAAAGCATCTGAAAAAATACTTGAAGAAAAATCACTAGAACTTTATCAAGCTAATGAAAAGCTAAAATCGCTTTATGCTACCTTAGAAAATAGGTATCAGAAAATTGTTGAACAAGCCAATGATATCATCTATAGAGGTGATCAAAACGGTAAATGCATTTTCGCAAATCCTGTCAGTGAAAAAATTCTTGGCTATACCCCTGACGAACTTAAAGGGCAACATTTTACCTTTCTGGTCATTCCTGAAGATCAAGAAGAAGTTGCCCAATTTTATAAAAAACAGTGGAAAGAACTCATTGAAACAAGCTATAAAGAATTTCGTGTTCAAAATAAAGCTGGTGAAATAGTATGGTTGGGCCAGAATGTTTCTCTAATCATAGAAGATAAAAAAATCGTTGGCTTGTCAGGAGTAGCTCGTGATATCACCAAGCAAAAGCAAGCAGAAGTTGCACTGAAACGAAGTGAAATCAAGTATAGAAGAGTCATTGAAAATATGCGACTTGGATTGCTTGAAGTGGACACCAAAGGAAAAGTGGTAAAAGCCTATGATCAATTTTGTGAAATGGTAGGATATTCGGAAGAAGAACTTCTTGGAAAAAACCCAGCTGAAATTATCACCGATAATATCAGCAAAAAATTGATTGAGAATAAACATGATTTGAGAGAAAAGGGACTTTCAGATGTTTATGAAGTTAAGTGTAAAAGAAAAGATGGCCAAACCATTTGGCTACTCATTTCAGGAGCCCCAAGGTTTGATAGCAAGGGAAAATACGTGGGCTCTATGGGAATACATATGGATATTACCGACCAAAAAAGATTGCTCAGTCAATTAGAGTCCGCACGAAATATTGCCGAAGAATCTTCAAAGGCCAAAGAACAATTTTTGGCACACATGAGTCATGAAATTAGAACCCCTTTGAATGCAGTGATTGGCATGACCCATTTACTAGAAGACACGCCAATTAATGATGAACAACATGACTATCTACAAACCATAAAATACTCTTCAGAGCATTTGTTGAATATGGTTAGTGATATTTTAGATATTTCGAAAATAGAGTCAGGTGAAATTGAATTTCAACAAGCTGCTACCGACTTAGAAGAACTCTTGCAAGCCCAAGTAAATACCTATGCGCTTCGCGCAAAAAACAAAGCCTTAGAAGTTAAATTGGAATGGAATTTAGACGAGAAGGTAATTGTAGAATCAGATGTAAAATTCTTAAATCAAATATTTGGCAACTTACTTAGTAATGCTGAGAAATTTACTTCTAAAGGCTATATTAAACTAAAAGTAGATCCAATAGCAGAAGACGAACAAACGATTAATTTAATGTTTAAGGTAGAAGATAGTGGAATTGGAATGACTGAAGCACAGTCAAATCACATTTTCGAGAGTTTTAAACAAGCGGATTATGAAACTAGTATCAAGTATGGCGGGACTGGGCTTGGACTTTCCATAGCAAAACATTTAATAGAACATTTAGGGGGTGAAATTCATGTAAAAAGTAAGTTGAATCATGGAACCACCTTTCAGATTGAACTTCCTTTTTTTAAATCTAAAAATACTATAGAGCAATCCGTTAAACAAAATCTAGAAAACGAAATATCCTTAAAGGGTATGTCCGTATTAATTGCAGAAGACAATCCGATTAATCAAAAATTCATTATCAAACTCTTTGATAAATTTCAGCTTGAGTATCAGCTAGCTGAAGACGGTTTAAAAGCATGGAACTTAATTAAAGCTAGAAAGTATGATGCGGTTATTTTGGATTTATTAATGCCGGAAATGGATGGATATGAAGTTGCAACACTTTGTAGGTCAGAACCCAACCCAAATCAAGATAGTCCAATTATAGCTTTAACTGCATCAGCTCTGTTAGATGACCGAAAGAAAGTTTTAAATAGCGGAATGAATGAGCACTTAACAAAGCCCTTTAGCCCAATCCAGCTAAAAAGAACTTTAGCCAAATATTTTCATGGTCAAGAAAATGCTTCATCTCTTAAAATGGATGTCAATTACCTTAACGACTTTTATCAAGGAGATTTAGAATTCGAAAAGGAAATGATGCAACTCTTTTTAGAGAATTCAGCAAACGATTTAAAAACATTGGAGAAGGCTGTTTCGAATAAAGATTTCGATATGATTTATCAATTGGCTCACAAAATGAAACCTTCTTTTACCTTAGTGGGGTTTTCGGCTTTAGAAGTGCCTATTGAAAAATTGGAACAATATGCAAAGCAACAAAAAAATGAGACTTTTGAGCAATTTAAGAGCATTCACAATGACTTAAAACAATGTTTTGTTTCAGTTGAATCTCGACTAAATTCGTTTACCCAAAAAGAAAAAGACAACCGATGAATTGTATTATTATAGAAGATGATATAATCGCTTCTAGCTTACTTAAAAAGCTATGCGAAAAAGTACCACAAATAGAACAAATTACAGTAATCTCTTCAGCTATTGAAGGTATAAAAGCACTTGAACAAAATAATTTCGACTTGCTTTTTTTAGACATTGAAATGCCTGACTTAAGCGGTATGGATATTTTGAGAACCTTCAAAAATCTTCCACCGGTAATTCTTACCACTTCCAATAGGGAATTTGCTCTAGAATCATACGAACATGGAGTATTAGATTATTTAGTAAAACCTATTGATCTAGCTAGACTCATAAAAGCCATTGGAAAGTTAAGTAAGCAACAAAGCTCAACAGCAACTAAGTCACAAACAGAAAAAAGCAAGAAGGAAACATTCTTTATTAGAAGTGAAGGCAAACACATTCAAATTAGTCAGGCAGATATCTTGTATCTTGAAACCATGGATGATTACATTACATTTTATTTAGAAGGGAATAAAAAACATATCGTTCATGGGACAATGAAAAAAATGGAAGAGAAATTAAATAATAAATCATTGTTGAGGGTTCACCGTTCTTATATGGTGAATCTTAATAAGGTTAGTTCTATTGAAGATACTCATTTGGAAATCAATGGAAAAGTAA
Organism: uncultured Flavobacteriales bacterium; assembly: GCA_964001305.1. Classification (GTDB taxonomy): domain Bacteria; phylum Bacteroidota; class Bacteroidia; order Flavobacteriales_E; family Vicingaceae; genus CAJXMH01. Next base: position 35,188 of record CAXFAI010000039.1, on the reverse strand, counting down.
TTCCGGTAAGTAGGGCAAATCGACCTATACTGATGGAAAAAATAAAAATGCTCTAATCCATTTACCGAAGAAAAACAACCAATAACCGAAAATAGCATTCCATTCACCGAAAAAAAAGGACAAATGGACTTCGCATCAATAGTTTTATGCATTCATAAATAAAGAAATGAATGCATTAATAGCTGTTTCAAGTGAATTGATTTCTAAAAGTATATCGAACTGTTTAATTCATATTGAACACAGTTATTCTATTGCACACAGCTTTTCAGATGCTGCCTTAATGTATGAATCAACTCAGCCTGATATTGTGATAGCAGAACTTACAATGGTTAATGAACAGCAGATCAACCTACGTCAATTAATTCGCAATCAATTTCATGCTCACACTCCAATCCTAATGACTGGCTCAATTAGCAAGCATAATGCGCTATTACTTGAAGTTGAGCAGGGGGCAAATGCTTTTATCTGCTTCCCAATTCAAAAAGAAGTTTTTTTGGAGAAATACCTATCTCTTATTTAAACGCTTACTAAAGCCGAACATATTCGAATGAAGGGGTGCCTTTCACACCATTCTCATCATAAAAGTCAAGAAAACGCAGTTTAAAATAATTTCCAGAAGCATCTTTTAAAATGTATACCTTGGTTTTATCAACAATGTAAGAACTGCTGCCAAAATCATAGAACTTCCAATCATAACCTATTACATCCAAATGATTTGAATAAAATTGACTTTGCGCATAAGCTAAATCTATTTGTTCAAAATTTTGACCGAAAGCCTCAAACACTTCCGTTCTGTAAGAATTTAGAATTGCACCATTTACCGAATAAGGATAAAAAGTAGGTTCATAAAAAACATTGGTGTATTGCGTAAAACACAAATCAAAAGCTGTTTTTTCAGGCTCTAAATCATAGGTCATTCCACTTACAAATGAAAAAGCCACCCGACCTTTTATAGGGTTCTTGTTAATAACCACCACTGTTCCGACACTATCATTTAATCGACCAAATCGAAGTGTATAACTATTTGCTGTCGCAGATTCAAATTTTACTTTCCACTTACCCAAATCAGAACCAGAGGGTGAAAAACCTCGATCTACAATCCAAACTTTATTATTTGAGCTAACATCACCAATCGCTAAGCTATCTAAATTTCCCGAAGAAGCATCATATCCAAAAGTTAGCCCTGAAACACTCCTTACGTTGGCAAAATCAGTAGTTGTTGTTTCTACTGCCGAACTAACATTCGAAGTATTTAAATAAACCACATAATCATTTGATTCAGACTCGAAAGCTAAATCCCAATCTGTTCTTGCATTTGATTTAATAATTGAATTGGTTCCCAAATCAAACCAAATTTGACTCTCGTAATTAGCCCCAATAGATATAGTGGTTAAAACACTTGCTCCTCTTGCAATTAGCACTTCATTTCCAGTGGTATCTGTTGGCACTATGGTTGTTTGGCTTTGATTAGGTGCATCTAAGGCGATTTCTTCTTTCTCACAAGCGCTAAAAAGCACTAATAAAACAAACCCTAAAACTATTTTCTTCATGACTTACTTAGTAAGAAATTTAACTTAACAAATACTGTTCTGCCTGTTCCAACAGAAATTGAACTAGCGGAAGAACTATGAGCCCCACCACCCGAAAGAGAAGCTCTAACATTTTGAACATCGAATAAGTTTTTGCAACCCAATGTTGCATGCACTCTTTTTTCAAGAAAACGCTTACTTATGCTAACATCTACAATTTGATAGGAAGCAATGCGTTGTTCAACAATTTCATCATTGGTATTATATCCAAAGCCGGGAAGTTCGCCTTGGTGCTTGAAGAAAATGGAAAATTGCATGTTAGACTTTACATGAGAATAAGTAAAATTTGCAGTCCATTCTGACGAGTAACTAAACTCATCAATAGAAACTTCTTCAGAAAGTCGATTAAACCTACCAATATAGGAATAGCCTAAGTTAAACTTTACCGTTTTACTAGCTATAGAAGCCCTAGCATTTAATCCTTTGGTTTTAAATTCACCAATATTTAAGTAAACTAAAGTATCTCCACCAGCTGAGTTGGTATTCGCGAAGTTGATTTGATTTCGAATATCATTATAGAACAAAGAAAACTCACCTTCTAATAAAAACTTATCGAACAAATGCTTTCTAGAAATGGCGGCAGAATAGTTATCCGATTCTTCGGCCTTTAAGTCTGAATTGCCAAAAAGAGAGTGATTTACATCATCAAAATTAAAATACAACTCCTTTAGAGAAGGAGCGCGGAATCCTCTTGCATAGGCAATTCGAATAGTAACCTGATTCTGCATTTTGTATTTTAAATTTAAGGCAGGGGTTAAGGGCGCATCATATTTTGTATTGTAAGCATAACGAATTGCAGGCTTAACTGTTAATCCTCCTTTTACCATTTGTGTAGAGGCAAAAATGGCATAATCTCCCAATTTTTGCTCGCCACCATCTATTCTTTTTCCAGAAGCTTGTTCTTGGTTTATGTCATAACCTACTTCATAATTAATCCAAGAGGAATCTAAATTTGTTGTCACACTTGCTCTTGACATGATTAATGAAAAAGTTGAAGTGTCTTGAACATCATTTCCCTGTACTTCTGGTCTTAATTTACTTTCTAAAGTGACTAAATCTTTAATACGAGACTCTTTGATACGTTCAAAATCATTGTAAGCTGCTAAAAAATTGAGATTTAACTGCTTACTTAATTTACCTTGCGCGGAAATACTTTGATCTATTCGTTGAGTATGATAATAATCGTCAAAAGCAGTGATGGTTCTTACTCCTTCTCTTGGAAGTCCATAATTAAAGATGGTTTCATCTAAAATTTCAGCCTTGTACCCTAATCGTAATGTCTTTAGATTATAAAAATATTGGGCACGCCCAAACCATTGTTCTTTTGGATTCCATTGATCTACTCGCCCACTATCTGCCTTTTCAGCCTTAAAAGAAGGGAAAAAATCATTGGATGGACTCCAACCATCAAAGTAGTTTCTTCCGCCTGAAATTCGTACAAAATGTTTTTTTCCAAATCGTTTTGAAGCAAAAGCATCAAAATTATAAGTACCTATATTTTCCAAGTAAGAAGAGGCGCCAACACTCCATTTATTGCTATCTGTTTTTTTGGTGATAATGTTTATTGTTCCTGCTAAAGCATTGCTTCCGTAATTGACACTTAATGGTCCTTCTACAATTTCAATTCGCTCTACATCATTCAAGTTGATTTGATTTAAATCAATCTGACCATCTAGCCGACCAATCACAGGTACACCATCAATCAGAATCTTTACATTTTGTCCACTTACCCCTTGCAAGCTCATCCCTGAGCCCAAAATATTGTCTTGAGATAAGCGAACGTTAAGTTCATTGGTTAATACATCTTGTAAATTAACCGCTGCCATTTGCTGCATTTTCTCTTGCCCAATAACTCGAACCTTATGAACTGATTTTTCAGTACTACTTTCACCATATTGAGCCGTAACGACAACTTCATCCATAGCAAAATCTTTTGGCTTTATACGAAGTACAAAAGAAGTATTCCCTTTTGTTAAGGTATCATACAATGTACTGTACCCAACAAAAGATACTTGAACAGGAAGTAAATCGGTGCCGGCCCAAAAAGCAGCAGGAATTGAAAATTTACCTTTTGGGTCTGCAGAAAAAAATTGCATTTTACTTTCAAGTAAAAAACCAATGGTTGCCCCCGGAAGATTTTCTCCATTAGAAGCATCTTTAATGATGATATTCTGAGCAAAACTAATTGCACAAAATATCATCAAAAAGAAGGTCAATATGCCAGCTTTGAAATTCAACTAACTAACCAATATTGAATTTTCCTCAACCTTAGCGACAATTGACCTCCAAGATTCTAACTCTGGAATACCAGGTTTTCTTTTTCCAAAAAGTTGAACAATTTGTTCTCCTTCAGAATTAAAACATTCTAAAGCAGTTACCACACCATCTTCGGAAGGCTTCCTTACAATCCAGCTTTCTGCAATGGCAGGCTCTTTAATATGTAAATTAAAATCAGGGTCCATAATGTTAAACCACTCATTGTGATCTAATAACTTTTTAACTGGTCCTGTATGAATTTGAATCATTCCTTGATTTCCTACAAAAACCATAATTGGCGTTTGATCTTCAGCAGCACTTGTGATAATGTTTCTCAAAGCTTTATTATCTACTTTAACTGCATAATTTCCTTCAGGTGCTAAGCGCAAAGCTTGTGTTCTTGTTACTCCATACTTTTTCAACATGCCAAAAAAGTGGTGAGTATCCTGAAGTTTTATCCAACTTTCTTGAAAGCCTTGTACATCAATTTCTGTATCTGCTTTTTCTACTTCTTTTGGAGTAGAGGCTTCTACAGTTTGCTCAGGACTTTGATCCATGTGTAAATAATCTTTTACAAGCTGGTCGTAAACTTCTTCATTGCTGTCTGCAACCAAATATATTTTATGCACAGCCTCTCCGTCTTTTGCAAAGAATTGAATGCTCTTTCTTATTTTACCTCTACTTTCTTCTTGAACTGCATAAACTGAAGCCCAATTTGCAAAAAAGATTCTCAAATCAATATCCTCTCCAACAAAAAGCCCAACATGAGGATTTTTCAACTCAGGGTTTAAATATGTACCCTTACGTTCATGAACCACTTCATTGTTTCTTGTTAAAGCCATCACCTTACCTAATTTTTCTACTTCCGCTAAAATATTAGCAAACTCAGGTCTTAAACGGCTAACTTCTTCACCACATTTGGTGGCAAGCAACTCAACTTCAGTAACTCCTAATTCTTCAGCTGCATTTCTTATTCTCAATGATGGGTTCGACGCTTTTAGTTCAGCCCATTTTTCTTTTAAACTTCCGCTTACTGCTTCCATGTTCAATTTAAGTGTTTTAGTATTTCTATCGTATTTAATTCATTCAATGAAGCACAAGCCAAATAAAATCGGCTCATGCCATTTGAGCTAACAGACTTTAGTAAATGAAGCACTTTTTGCTTGTCTTTACTTGGTAGTTGCTCAAGTTTGTTTATCAATTTCTTCAAATCAGGTGTATGTTTCATGCTGTTTGAAGTTTTAAATTTCTAATGGCAACTGGTTTTGCTGACTTTGGCTTTCCAAAGTAAATCATAGGACAATCTTGATAAGGATGCTCTTGTACACTAACTTCAATATCATAGGCCTCTTCAAGAATTTCCTTCTGAAGCACATCTTCTACATTCCCTACCTTTTTCAATTGGCCTTTATGCATCAACACAATTTGATCGGCAAATTGCGCTGCCAAATTCAAATCATGCATAACTATTAATACCAAATGGCCCTCTTTCGTGTATGATTTTAATTGCTCAAGTAATTGAAACTGATATTGTACATCCAAGTTATTTAATGGCTCATCCAACAAAAGCAACTTAGGCCCACTGTTATTTTCTTCTTTTAATTGAGCAAAAACTCTTGCAGTTTGCACACGTTGTTGTTCTCCCCCAGACAAACTATGGTAACTGCGTTTTGCCATAAGCTTTGTTTGAGTCAGTTCCATCATTTCATTAACAACCTCATAATCAAATGAAGAGGCTTGTTTCTTAAAATGAGGATATCTTCCCATCATGACTACTTCTTCAGCAGTAAACTCAAAACTTAAATCTGTTTTTTGAGTTAAAACGGCTCTTTTTTTAGCCACTTGTTCTGCGGGCAAGTCATGTATTTTTTCTTCTTGCCACCAAACTTCTTTAGTGCCATAATCACCGCAAATAGAACGCAATAAAGTTGATTTACCCGCCCCATTTGGCCCTACAATAGCAATTAAACGACCAGCTTTTACTTCAAGACTAAACTCGTGCAAAACACACTTTTGCTTAAAAGAAACGTTTATGTCTTTCAATCTTAACATCAGCTGATTTTTACTTTCTTTCGATTTAATATCAAATACAAGAAGACTGGAGCACCAAAAAGGGCTGTTAGAATTCCTATGGGCAATTCTGCCGGAATTACAACGATACGAGCAATATTATCTGCCCAACAAAGCAATAAACCTCCTCCTAATGCTGAAGCAGGAAGTAAAGTGCGATAATCTCCTCCAAATAATAATCGAATGATATGAGGAACCACCAATCCAATGAAACTAATCATACCACAAAATGCGACTCCCGCACCTATTGAAAGAGCTGAAAAAATAATGACCTTTAACTTTAGTTTTTCGGTGTTAACCCCCATATACATGGCTTCTTGCTCACCAAGAGATAATGCATTGAAAGATTTAAACAAGGGTAATAAAAAAGCCAAGCTAATTGCAGTTGATATGGCAAGCACTCCTACACTCAACCATGTAGCACCACCTAGACTTCCTAAAGTCCAAAAGGTTAACGTTCTAAGTTGCTCATTATCTGCTAAGAAAGTAAGTAAACCGACACCCGCAGCAGCAATGGCATTGATTGCGATTCCAGCCAATAACATACTCATTACATTAACTTGCTTCCCTTCTTTGGCAATTTTGAAGATAATAAAAGTGGTGACCAGAGCCCCTAGAAAAGTAGCAATAGCTAATAATGAAATACCACCCAAAGAATAAGAAGCACTAAGTACTCCATCTGCTAAAACAATGACAATTGCTGCAGCTAAAGCAGCACCCATTGATATCCCAATTATACTTGGATCGGCTAATGGGTTTCTAAACAGACCTTGTAAAGAAGCACCACTAATGGCTAATGATGCGCCAACCATTAAACTCAATAAAACTCTAGGTAATCGAATTTGCCAAACTACGGCAGCAATTCGTTGGTCATTTAATGAGCCTAGTCCAGTAAGCTTTGTCCATATAATTTGAAGACTATCATAAAAAGATAATTCGAAAGCGCCTAAACCAATAGAGATAGGTAATGAAACAAGCACAGCACTTAACAATCCAAATATGATGAGGCTTCTTTTATTCATTATTCAATTCAACTAATTTTTTGTTTAATTCTAAGGCTGCTTCCCCAACTCTTGGTCCAAAACCTGCCATAAATAATCCATCCATACCAATGAAATTGTTCTCACGACCTGCTGTGGTTTGTGCAATTGCCGGAATTTGTTTCAAAGCTTCAATACCTCCCATGCTAGATAAGGCAGTTTGGAACATTAATATCACTTCAGGATTGGATGACACCATAGATTCTGCGGTTAAAGGCTTGTAACCTTCAAAGCCGTTAGCCACATTTTCACCCCCAGCTATTTCTATCAATTCCGCTACCGCTGAACCATTACCACCCACACTCATATTACCCGCTCCTCGAGCGTATATAAACAAGCCTTTGGTTTGTTGTTGTAGTGGTTTTATTTCTGCTAAATGCTCATCAATAACTGTAATTAAAGAGTCCCCCTTTTCAGGAACCTCTAATCGGTCAGAAATCTGATTAATCAGTTGCTTGGTACTCTCAATAGAAAACTCTTGATCGACAACCAAAACCTCTACTCCTGCGGATTCAATCTGTTGCAACAATTCAGGTCTTAATCCTTTTTTCAAAACCAAAACCAAATCTGGTTTAAGCGCTAAAACACCTTCACTATTAATGGAAGAAATGTGTCCTAGTTTGGGCAATTTTGCTACCAAATCCTCCGGATAAGTACTGGTAATATCAACACCTACCAATAGGTCAGCTTTACCCAAGCTGACCACAGTTTCTGTTAATGCGCCAGACAAGCTAACAATTTTTTGGACCTCTTGGGTCGACGTTTCTTGGTGTTTTTCATCAACACCTTTGTCAGCTTGTGAAACACAAGCTGACAAGATGCTGACTACGAATAGAAAACAAACTAAATTCTTATTCATGAAACTTTATTTCAAAATCAATTTCTGGTTAAGACTGCCTTTTGGATGATCTAAACGGATAATGTAAACTCCCTTTGAAACATTTTCAAGGTTTAAAACTTCGGTGTTCAATCCGGCATTAACTGTAATATTCTCTTGCATTACTGCCTGACCGTTTAAATTTAAAACACGTAAAGTGGCTTGAGCAGCTTCTTTAAAGTCGGTTACTAAACTTACATTTCTTTGAACAGAAGGGTTTGGATACAACATGATAGTTCCTATCTTCTCCTTATTTTCAACAATACTTGTTGTTTGGCTTATTTTTTCTTTTGAGAAGATGTAGTTTCCGTTTGAACTACCGCCAAAGCCTTGCATAATCAACTTCCAGTATACCGTATCTATTTTTGCAAAATACACTGTACTATCCTCTATTAAATAAGAGAATGTTCCAAAGTCAAAATACTTCCAGTCATGACCTATGGTATTAATGTCATACGTATAATTGGCAATTGAGTAGCCATTGTAAGTTGCGGTATTGTTTACTGGGTAAACTTTAGCCGTTTGAACATTGGCATTTGTTCTAATACCACTTACTGAATAAGGTGTGGGGACAAAGTCTATGTATTTTCCAAAAATTAAATCCCAATTGGCTGCAGCTGGCTCCAAATCTTTAATTGAATCTTGAGCAACGTGATAATAAGCAAAAGCCTTTCCAGCAAATAAGCTTTTTACAATAGCTACTTGTTTTAAATTATTGCCATTTAAGTCAGCTATTTTGAAATTATAAGTTCCTGAAGCTAAATTTTCAATCCATATTTTTTTATAAGTACCATTAGCGCTTTTCCAAACAAACAAACTATCACCAGTAACATGATGTGTTATAAAATTGTACTTTCCCCAACCTAAGTCCAAAGCGTTAGAAGTATCTATTCCTTGGTTAAATGCTCCTTCCGCCCAAGAAGTTGGAGAGTTGTGCCAAGCTGTCCAGGTAGCAATTCCTGATGTATCTAAAGTTGACCAATTTGCCGTATCTCCGTTTGGATACTTATACAGTTCTGCGCCTAGAGAAGTATTCGCAATAATAGATGAGGTAAAACCACTTATTTCAAAGCCAAAATCCCAAGAAGAAAGTGCTACTGAACCTTGTTCATCATTTTCTAGACTATACCATACTTGATTGGCATAACTAGCTCCTACACTTACCGTATCTGTAACTTGCGCACTTAAACTAATACTTGCTATAAGGAAAACTGAAAGTAATATTCTTTTCATGTTATTTATTTATAATCGTTCTAAATAATAAAATTTTGATGCAAAAATAGCTGTGAAGTAAGCTTAGGTCAATCGCTTATAAGAGGTAAACTAATCACCTTTGAGGGGTATTTTACATATACCCTCTATAGGGTATTAAGATTCTATGAGACCAACACTCATGGCGTAAACCGTAAGTTCAGAAACAGATTTTACGCCTAGTTTCTTGATAATATTTTTACGATGAGTATGGATAGTATGGGGGCTGAGATGCAATTTTTCTGCTATATCTTTATTCGTAAGACCGCTAGCAACTAGGGCTGTAATTTCATTTTCGCGTTCAGTCAATACAGTAGGTTCGCAATTCTCTTCTTCTTCCGGAGCGAATTGTTTATGCAAAATGATATCTAAAACTTTATTGCAATAGAATTTCTCCCCTTTTGCGATTGCAAATATGGCGTGGGTAATTTCATCCACATCACATTGTCTGGTTAAATACCCTTGTACACCCTTTTCTAATATTTTGAGCACTTCTGCATGCTGCGCTGTATCTGAAATAATTAGCAACTTTTGATTAGGAAATCGTTGCTTAAGCTCTTTTGCAGAGCTTGGGGTAAAGTAACCTTGTGAATCTGGATCAAGAATTACTAAATCATAGGTCTTCTCTGCTAACTTCTCGAAAAGCTTTTCTTCCGTATCTGCAACGTCAATTTGTTTAATTCCACCACCCCTATTTAATACGGCTGAGAGCCCATTTACCATGAGCACGTTTGCATTTGCATGAAGTATTTCTAGGTCCATTTATTTAGAATCAGTCTAAACAACAAATATCGCAACAAATTTAGTCTACACCAATTAATAGTTGCATTAAAAATCTTGAAACAATCAACAAATTTTTTAAATAATTGTTATCGAATGGTGAAAAAGAATGAATACTGCCGAGAAGAGTTAGAGTCTTTCAAAGAAATGTTTTCGATGACCACCAATCATCTAAAGAACATTCAGAAAGAGTTGAAACAAAAAAATGAGTCAATATCTCAAAGTGTTGCATACGCTCAAAAGATTCAAGAACAGATGGTTCCCGCTATTGAAGTAAATGGTTGCTCATTAAAAGACATATACTATTACCTCAAACAAAGAGACTCCATAGGGGGTGATTTTATCTATATTTCAGAGAATAACGAATGGATTCTATTTGGCCTAATGGATTGCACAGGTCATGGTATACCAGGAGCGCTACTCTCTATGATGGGGTATAATTTTTTGAATGACATTGTCATCAATGACAAATACTACATGCCCAACAAAATTCTTGAAGAATTAGATCAACGTTTTAGAAATTACTTTTCGTTAAATAAAACAACTGAACCATTACAAGATGGAATGGATGGAATTATTTGTGGTTTCCATAAGCAAAAGAAGATTTTATATTATTCAATGGCAGGTAGACCTCTTTGGTATAAGCAAGATAATCTCTGGAAAAAACATCGCCCTGATAGAAATTCGATAGGAGGACTTCGAAAATCTAACTTTACTTTACATGAACTTAATTTAAAAAATGGCTTAGAATTTTTTATTTTTAGTGATGGTTTATCCGACCAATTTGGAGGACCTAAAAACAAAAAATTTTTAGCCAAGCGCATAATGGATCACCTAAAGTCAATGCAACACTATTCTCTATCTGAAAAAGGAGAAAAATTATCAGCCACTATAGAAAACTGGAAACAGGACTATGAGCAAACTGATGATATTTCTTTTTTATCAGTTTTACTATAACTTATTGAACATGAACCAAACCAAACTAAATCCACGCTTAACTAAATTATGGGAAAATGAATTTGTAGTTATTTCTGAATTCAACGATAAGAAGATAGGGGCGGCACTTGCCAAAAGTGATTACATTCCTATTTCTAGTTTTAAATCGGCCTTTCAACAAGCTGGTATATTCGCCAAGGAAAAATCTTGGAATTCTTTTCTGTTTGACAAAAGTAAATTGAGTGTATTTCATCAACCAAGCATGGAATGGTATTATACAGAATGGAAGATGGGTCTTCTTGAAATTGGATTATCAAATCATTATAAAATACTTCCAGAAATCGATTGGTTTAAGGTGAGTGTAGAGGCAGGCATTGTTGAAATCAAGAAAAAGCACCCACATATTGATTTTGACAAATTCAATGTAAAATACATCAATGCCATTTCTGATGTTGATTAAATTACTTAATCGATATCAAGTGTCAATTTAAATCGCAGCACCCTTCCATTTCCTGCATCCGCTACGTAAACAATTTCATCTTTATAGGCAACCGCCGTTGGTTGATTGAACTGAGTAGGCCCAATTCCCGAACCCCCAAAAGATGATTTGATGTATTTGGTCTCACCAGATGCTGGTGGAGGCTCTACGCCTTCTAATCCATTAGCCGTAAACTGGTAGAGAGAGTCTTTCACGCGATCAACCACAAAGATGTAATTATCTCCACTTGCTGCATATTCAATTCCAACAGGTTCATCAAATTTAAATGGCTCATTAATAAAACTTGAAGCTTGTGAAGTATCGTTACTCCAATCCGTTTTGGGAACATAAGCAGTTCCATCAATAGATTCTTGTCTTTCGATGTATTGTACCTTCAACACACCATTGGCATCAATTGAGCTAAATAAAAAGTCGCCTCTAATATCAACGCTGACTTGAGGAGGTTTTACCAATGTGCTAATGCCAAAAGGCTTTTTAAAATAATCCCGGTAACTTCCTCCACTTAAATCCCTAACAATAATTGGAGTCTCGAATTGCCCTGTTCTACTAAAAAGTAAAACAGCATCATCGGGTCCACCACTTTGATTTGGGTTATTGCTTGGTCCACTTCTCGTTACATAAAACTTATTATCAGCTAGCACACTAATTCGATTAAAAACTACATTCTCATCTGAATTTAGTGCCGTTGTTTTAAAATAGTAAGGATGAATTATGGTATCTGTAAATTGAGCAAAATTCAATCCATAGCCATTTGGTTGACTTAAATCAAGACGATAAATACAAGAACGCTCAGCGGTGATATTATTAGCCGTATCGGTAAAGGTTCCAATCACTAATAAATCAAGACCTCTGTCTTGAGCGATTGCCTTAGCACCTTGAATGTAAATTCTTGATAATTCTCTTCCAGATTCATCCATGGCAATTACTTCAGAAGTACCTTGATCAACAATATAAATGAGTTCATCAAATCCGGCAATTACATCTGTTGGATTCACAAAGCCATCTAAAATGGGTTGCACTGGCACATAGGCAACTTCGCGGTAACGTTGCTCAGGAACTTCTATAAAGCTTAAATCAGTCTTATCTCCTAAATAGTCATCACAAGCTGTAAACACAGTAGTTAAACCCAATAGAAAAACACTGATCTTATTTCGAATCAACTTAGTCACGTTCTATTTTATTTAAGGTGAAAGAAAGACCTACAGTATGCAGCACTCCTAAAAATTCAGTTGGGTTTGCTGCATAATCTAATTGCAGTGGGTGTCCTCCAACTCGATGTCTTAAGCCAAAACCAAATGTTGGAAAAGGCTGTCCTTCCACATTTAGTTTATAACCTCCTCTTAAGTATAAAAGCTTCAAGTATTCATATTCTAAACCAATGCGGTAATTCTCCGCATTATCAGAAGGATGATTCAACTGCATACTTACCAAAAGTGATTGTTTGTCTTTTTTCCAAGGAACCATAGATGCACCCAGACTAAAAACAGTTGGCATACCATAATTCTCTGCATCAATTCGTGAACTCCTGTTAAAGTCAGACTTAATGTCATCACCATCAAGCGCACTATTACCTCCAAAATTTTGCACCATAACCGCAAATTTTAGGTCCTTATAATCAGTATAGTATAGAAAACTCACATCCGCAGCTACAGCGCCATTTGAATAATCTGCCATTTGCTCATAAATGTATTTCAAGCTAATACCCGCAGAAAACATATCAGACAATTTTTGAGCATAAGTGGCTGCAAAAGCCATGTTGGTTACATAAAATTTCTCACCTGTCCCTTCTGGTTGAAATTCTGTTCTCACTTCCATTGCTCCCGAGTTAAGCATATTCAAAGAAAAACCAAAAGCTGATAGTTTATCTTTACGAGGAATGATTGTAGAGACAAAAGATTGCTGTATACCAGCTCCAACTGTATAATTACTAATGGTTGCATTAAAGCTTCCTATATCAGTAATTCCTGCCGGATTAGTTAAAGTTGAATATCCATCTCCTTTAAGTGACACACTAGCCCCAGACATAGCTGCCGAACGTGGATTCATATCGTTCTTTAAAAAAGATAAAGTGGTAAGACCAGCTCGTTGGGCACCAAAATTGGGTATTAATTGAGCCATACTATTGATTGATAATAGTAAAAAGAGGACACTTAATATCGTTAGTTGCTTCTTCATTTAAATTAGAATCTAAAGGCTACTCCATATAAAATTTGACGTGGTGCTAAATACCTAGCAGGGTTTGTTGGGGGTGTTCCGCTTTCGGTTGGCCCAACATAGCGTGGATCTCTCCATTCATTAGGTACATCATCTCCAACTTGGTATGCCTCCCCAGTAATTGGGTTAATAATCATACTATTTTGGTAGTTAAACAAATTCCTAACTTCAATACTTACTGTTAAGCCAGCATCTTTCTTTTCGTTCAACCAAATGTTCTTACTAATCTTCAGATTAGACTTAATCCATGGTTTTGAAATCTCCTCTAGATATTGATCATCAAGTCTTACAAATAGAGGTCTTCCAATATCATTCACGCCATCTTGCTCATAAGGAGTATACCTAAATCCTGAAGTATAATTTACGGAAACAAATACTCTAAAACCGGGGAAGGATCTTCCTCTTATTTTAAAAGTGGTATCAGTTGTAAAAACAGTTCCTAATGTAATATTCCAAGGTCTATCGAATGCCAAATATTGCTCAGAGGTTAAATCTACCCCTCCGTTTTGCTCAATTTGCAAACCTGATTCTCTTGCTGAGTTGGACTTCCCTCTTGCTACTTGGTAGGTAACATTAAAGAAGGAACGGAAATATTTTGCATAACGGAATGACATGCCTCCTTCTATCCCAAAAATTCTGGCATAATCTTGATTGATATACATTCTCTTTGCTACTGTTCTTCCTGTTTGGTCTTCCACCAAAACTCGTCGATTTACAATATAATCGAAACGATTGTTATTAAAGGCAGCCAGTGTTAATCCAATGTCTTTGTTGATTTGAGTTTTATAACCGATTTCATAAGAAATATTCACTTCAGGATTGATGTCTGGATTCCCTAGATTATCCAAAAATGATTGATCTTGATAGTAAGGATCTAGGCCTGCATAAACAAACCGAGGATGTGGCAAACGCATGGAGTGCCCATAATTGAAATACAATACATTGTTTTCAGTAACCGGAAAAGACACATTTACTTTTGGTAATAAGCGCGCTTTAATTCTTCTTCCCATCACATCAACCGTATTATCCATGTAATCTGTTCTAACTTGATCAATTACAGGAGAATTGGGATTTTCAACAGCCTCATCAGCAAATTTACCCGGTGCCCAATAGTTCATTCTAACTCCAAGAGTTGCAATAATACCTCGATAACGAATTTCATCACTGACGAAAATTCCACCATTGAAAGGGTTAACCTTCCAAATATCATTTGATGAACCTATACTTGTTGTAGGAGAGGAAGTAGAATCATTGATTTGAATAGGTGCTCCTATCCATGGGCTTGTTACATCAACCCATTGCAATTCGTTTGATTTATGTTCAAAACCGAACGTCAACTTACTTTTTTGCGACTTTGAGTAGCGTGTAAACTGAGTTTTAATGGTGTATTCTCTGGCATAGTGGTCGTGCCAAACGGGTGAAATTCCACCATTATTAACTAAGCCAGGTCCAGGTAACACTAATTTAATGGGATCATTCGGATTAAAAATTGAAATGGGATCGGTAACAATTGATGCCTCATCATAAATTTGATCTACGGTTTCTTCTCTAAATGGCCTTCCATTTGCATCTGCTCTTAGGTTAGTAAAAAGTCGACCTAATGATACATTAAACCACCATTGCTCATTCAAAATCTTTTTAAAGTTTAAAGCAGTCAGATTAGAATGATGCGTATAAGTCGTGGCATTATCTAAATTTAAACTTCGATCAAATTGATAACCTGGTTGGAGTATCGCATCAAATCCAACAATTTGCAACGATCGAGTATTCTGATTAATTGTTAAACTGTGCTGATTGGTAATGGTTAGTTTGGTTCCTTTCGGAAACTTATAACTCAGCTTAATGGTATTGGTAAAGTTATTGTCTTGACGGGGTGCCCAAAATTCTGGGTTAGATTCCATCAAAGAACTGTTTAGTTGATCGGCTTCTTCTCCAAAATAGGTGTCGGTTAAACGAGTGGTAACATTAGCAAAGAAAGTCAACTTTTTATTGGTTTTTGGAACTGGACCTCCGACGGAGAGTTCAACAATATCAGTATTCCAAGCAGTTCCTTGATTGGTATTAAAACCCAAATTATCTCTTTGCCAACTTCCGGTAACGGCTAGTTTATCTCCTCCTTCTCTAATGGTTGTTGAAATTACTCCTGAAGAACCGTCACCATATTCAGCACCAACTCCACCTGTTATAATATCCAACTGACCGATAGAACTTGCTGCCACATCAACTCCAAAACCGGTTCCTGCCAATGGATCTTGAGCACTAATTCCATCTACTAAATATTGCGTTTCATACACTCTAGCTCCACGTATTTGAATACCATCAGGACTGACGTTTACCCCAGATTGCATGGCTGCAATTTCAGATACGTCACGTACATTCATTTCGGCAATTTCTTTGCTGGTAATACTTACTTCTGATTTGGCAGACTCCAAGTTTACCAAGTTCTTCTCACCAACAATTTCAACTGTTTCTAGTGCTTGTGAACTTAATGTCATAGTTGCATCAAGCTGTTTGGTTTCACCAGCTTTAATGGTAACTCCATTTACCCTTTTCTCTGCATAGCCGATGTAAGTAAACTTAATGGAATAGTCGCCAGGCTTTACTCCTTCAATTTTGTAATCACCATCTATTCCTGTACTTACCCCTTTATAAGTTCCAACAACTACTACTGTTGCTCCAATAAGTGGCTCACCGGTTGTTTGGTCGGTAACAATTCCTTGTAAGGTACCGCTTTCTTGAGCATAAGCTGCAAAACTTAAAATCAAGACAAGAAAGGAAGCTAAAAATCTTCTCATTAGTTAAACTCTGTATTTATCAGATAATCAATCAGGTTTGGCATATTCGATTGACCATTTAATTCAATTAATTGTACACTGAAGTAAACTTGATTAAGCTTTCCAGCCGATCTTCTACCCGACGCAATAATCTTCGTATCAGGCCAAGCTACATTTGGTCTTCTATCTGAAAGAGCTGCTTCATACAATACTTCAGAATCTGCTGTATTAATATTGAACACACCCACGCCAGATAAAGCTATGGCACTTGAATTGATTGGAGAAGCCGTTAAAGTAGGGAAATTTGGCAAGTTTGACTCCACCAATGAATCTTCAGCTGGGAAAGAGCCATTTTTGCGATAAAGTCTAGCATCGCCATAGTTCTTAGTAGAAACCGATTGAATGGGTAAAATGCCTACAAATGCATCTATTTCCGTGTCATGATCAAATGCAGATGCGATGATATATTTACCTCCATTATTGGCAAACTCTTGTAAAGAAGTGGCCGCAAACTCTAGTATCAATCCTTTAACATTGGTATAGCCATTTATAAAGCCTGTGGCATCTGAATAAAGAATTAGTTTATCGTATTGATTAATTAAAAGTCTAAAGGTGACATTCCAAATAGCCGGTTGATTCTCACCACTATTTGAACCGTAGTCTATAAAATCAAAAGGAACATTAGCTGCTTGCAATAAGGAAGCGTAACCTGCATTGGCGGCAGGCACTCCCCCAACTAGCAAGGTGTTATTAATTTTTCCTTTAAGGTAAAAAGTTTCAGAAGTATCTATTTGACTATATGCACCTGCTTGATCTATTGCTCGTACAAAAAGTTTGTTTGTATCGTTTACTTTTAATCCTTCTAACACATGGGATGATGCATTGGTGCTCGATTCATAATAAATACTTCCTTGTGTAACTCCACTTGAAGAAGCATTGATAGGAACAATTGATAGGGTATTTTCAGTTCTACTGATGTTTGTCCAGTTAACACCATCGGTACTAATTTCAATGCCGGTTATGGTTTCTATACCATCTAAATCATTAGCCTTCCATTGTATGGTTGTAACCAAATAGGAAGTATCTGATGGGCTTAAATCTTGATTAAACTCTATGGTTGGAGCTGTATTTTTTATAGGTATTCTTAGGTAGTCAGGACTTGGGTCCTTGGCGTTTTCATTGTCAATTGCTCTAACGTATAGCTCGATATCAGCAGTATCTGCTCCGCCATCTAAGCTAAATTGAAACGTAGAGTCTTGTTTGGTCGTGTAAAACCAATTGTTTCCATCTTGAGAGAGTTCATAGCCAACAATGTAGCCATCTGGGTCTTTTCCATACCATTCTAATGAAACAATACTATTCAAGCGATCATCACCACTCAGGTTAATTTCTTTAATGGAAAATGTTGTTTCGGGCTCCTGATTGACCTTTAAGTCTCCTTCCTCTTTTTTACATGCACTAAAAGCAAATAAAAGAGTAAGAATCAATAAGAATGAATGGGTATATCTTTTCAAAGCTAAAAAGAAAAAAAGCAGGCATTGTAAAATTACAATGCCTGCTAGTTATAGATTTATTTCAAAATTAATTTTGAAGTATTCAAAATTGTGTTTTCGTTAGATACTTTAACGATGTACAATCCTTTTGTTAAACCTGAAAGGTTGATTGAAGAAAGATGTGTAGAAGCAAAATGCTCAACCACAACTTTTCCCGTAATGTCAAGAACCTCAACTCTAATTTGATCGAAAGAATAATTTCTGTTCAATTCAATCATTACTCTGTCTTGAGCTGGGTTAGGATATAAACTAGTTTCTACTTCATTAGAAGCTAATTCTTCAATAGAAACAACCACATTTCCAAAATCCATGTTATCTCTAGGAGTCAATTTGTAGTTACTGAAAGCGTAATACAAGATTCCATCTACATAATCCATAGACGTGGTAGTTGTAACTTGAACAGGAGTAACATTCAATCCACTTCCGTATGCAGCAGTATCACTGATGTAAGAAACATCTAATGAACCTTGAGCAGAACCTGCTGTACTTCTTCCTGCTAATATTCTGGCAGCAACCGTTGCATTCATTCCTGACCCAACTGAATATTCACCAAATCCTAAATTAGGATTAGCTACCCAAACTTGACCAGAAATTGATGGATTCTCATATCTCAACAACATACTTTCATACTTCTCTAATTCAGCGCTAAAAGGAAACAAACTAGCATCAGATGGATCTAAAACGATTGGATTAACTGTACCCGTATTTGAAGTAGCTGTTGCAGTTATTACTGATAATCTAGTAAATCCAAAGTTCTCTTCAACAACACCTGTTACAGTAACTTCATCACCTCTACTAAAAGTAAATACTGAAGCAGGACCGCCACTCAAATAAATACCAGCAAACTCAGTTGCAGTAGGATCTTGAATATATAAGAATCCTAAATCTCCTGTTTGATATGATGCAGTAACAATACCGGTAACTGTTACCGTGTCACCTTCTAGGCTAGAAGCATCTCCGCTTGCAAAAGAAGGAACAAATTGAACATCCATAATCGTTAAGCCGTTTGGTCTAACGGTATAGTATTCCACTTGCGTGTTTGTAGTCTTGCTACTGTCATCTGTAGCTGAAATAAAATAACGAACTACAGAATCCAATGGAAACGCAGGGATAGTTGCAGAATAAAGTGAACCAGAATTTGTCATTGTTACAGACTGAAACAAGTTCGTTGGCGCTGATTGATCAGCAGTGTAATATAAAGTTGCAGAAGTAACCAATCCATCTTGGTCAGTAATGTCAGCAGTTACTGTCACAGTTTGTGAAGCATTAGGAACAACTGGATTTCTGTTGATATTCACCACTGTTGGAGGAGGTGCAGCTTTGTCAAAGTCAGTGGCATAAACTGGGTTAATTTCATAACCACCTGCAAATGAACTACCGCCTGCACAACCATTCTCATCTTGGAAGATAACCCCTCTAATGTGGTTATAAACTGAACCTACTGAAGGAGGCACTAAACGACCAACTGTATCTGGTGAATTTGGGTTAACTGTTTGTACACCGTTCATTACCATAGGTAAGAATCTATCTGCAACCAAAACTTGGTTACCGTTTGCATCAGCAACTACAAACTCACATCTACTTCCACCTGAGAAAATACTTACAGAAACTACTGTCATGTTTTGTAATTCAACATAAGTTCCTTCATACTTTTCTCCTGTTGGTAAAAGGTTGCTTCCGCTTGCATCTTGAATATCTCCTGCATTAATTACAAGTGGTGCTGGAGCATTTGCAAAACCTACAATAGAAACTGCGGTTTGGCTGATTGGCTGCAATTGAATTAAACCTGCATATTCTGTAACTAAAACATCTAATTCTAGAATATCACCGGCTAATGCATTTTCAATGGCAGAAACTGGGTTATTCGTAAAATCAGCTCCCATAACCACAATACTGCTAAAAGGATCTGATGGATTTCCAGCTGTATCCAACAAAGCAATAAATGGTCTACTTCCTCCTGTAATTGAACCTGATCCAACTTCAGATAGGTTTCCATCCGTAATTACAATACCTCTGGTTGTAATAGTATCTCCTAGGTAAGCCGTACTGTCATTACAGTTAGCCAAACTTGTAGAATCTACAAATGCAATCTGATGAATATCGTAATAGGGGTAATTCTGAGCGGAGAGCATACCTCCAATCAAAATGGTAAAAATAGAAAGTAATAATTTTTTCATGATTTTTGTTTTAAAGATTTGAATTTAAGCAATTTAATAAGTACAAAGTTTAATGATATAATTGATAATTGTGTTAAGCTATTATTTTAAAATTGTGAATTTGCCCTTTTTGACTTCCCCGCTTTCTAAATCCTCAACGGCAAATATGTATACGCCTCTACTGATAATCTGGGTATAATTGGAAAGTAAATCCCAAGCATGCTCTCCTCCTGAAAATTTATTCTCTCCATTTTCACTTCCAAAAGTGTCAAACCACCGGATATCATCCCCATTATAATCTTCATCATGATGAATCTCATCAATTAAGTCTCCTGCTGGTGTAAATATGCGAATCACGCATCGCTTTGGAAGATTGGCAAAAACCAATTTTCTACTTTGTTCTTGGAAATTACTTGTTCCTTCCCAAGAAGAACCAAAGTAATAGGGGTTTGGATAGGCATAGGGCTCATTCTTATCCATATCATCATTGGCCTTTTTTCCCGGAAATACTCTAAAGTTATTCGCCAATAGTGAAGACTCCAATGGATCTAAATTTTGTGCATCATTACCAGTATCAAAAGCTGAAACGCCAATGGCATATTGCCACCCATTTAATAAGTTAGAAATGGTGTATTTGTAATAATATATAGTAGGATCTGTTATTTCGTAACGAATACTATCCAAGTAGTATTTATATTTATAAATAGTATCTTTTAATAATGTATCAACTATAGTTGTATCTCTCATCGGCACTCCGTTTATCACAGTATCCGTAATTGTTGTATCACTAACTAAAGTGTCAAAAAACATAGTATCTCTTGCTGCTACAATTGAATCAGCAAAAATTAGTTCTCCTTCAGAATCAAAACCAATAGGTCGCATTAATTCAATTTCTTCTAAACCAATTTCATTGGCAAAACCATTATCCTTAATGTCATATTCATCTACAGGAATTAGGTCTGCCAATAAGTTGGGAACTCCAACTACATCATAACCTAACTTGGTCAAATAAATTCGATATCCTTCAAAATCCATAGTTTGAGAAATCGGGTCAATTGAAAACTCCGAATTGTTAGACCAATAAACGTCTACTTCTTGATCAGCAACCTCAACCCTAGTCTTGGGAATATCTGGTGGAGATGGTAAAATGAATCGAGTTATTTCCCCATTTCCATCTTTATCTTCTTCTGGGTCCAATATGCCATTTTCATTTGCATCCTCTCCAAAGTAAGCTGTTTGAGCTCTATCTGCATAGGTAAACAATTGAGCCATTTGGGCAGGTGTATTATCGGTATGTGGATTTCCATCATCTATCTTAGGTGCTAAAATGAAAGCGTATGAAATTTTTATGGTATCTCCTTTTCTAAAATCTCGAAATGGTCCCACAGAAACTAGGTCAGATCGGTTTCCCGCTTGATTTAACTGTTCCTGAAAAGTTCCACCTCCACAGTTACCATCATCCACATTCCAACAAGGTTCGTCATCTATGCCTCTACTTAATCGTTGATATTGTTGATCTGTGCTTAAGGGCTGCTGAAATGTACCAGTCCCTGGACTATTAAATTGCCATGCATTGTAATTGTCTCCAAAAGTAGAATCAGTCCGTGGATGGTGAAATCCAAACTTATCCGATGCTCCTAAAAATTTTTGGGCAATATAAGAATTGGTAAAACCAACATCTCCAGAATGATCATAGCAATAAGCCATTTGAAGACTATCAATATAACCGTTTCCGCCCTTGTTATAAAAAGCGGCTCCACCAGTTCCCGGAGGCGTTATATTTATATTCCGAACAACCGTATTTGCCCATAGGCCAAAAAATACGCTATCTAAAACATTTTCTCCTCCTTGCAAATCCCCACCATTGACAATATCCATATCTACAAAAACGACAAAATCACTAAATGCAAAGTTGAAATTGTAGGTTCGTAATTGAACATCAATAAATAAAGGATTGGTGTGATTTAATATTTGGGTATTTGTTCCCGGAATAATTAAGTTCTTATCTGTAAAATCGGCAATAAAATCTTGATGAGAAACTGCAAGAGGGCTAAAGTTGGGATTATCCTTTAAGCTTGATCTTTCTCTTAAAGTTGCTCCAATCGGAGTGGTAAATTCAAAACCTGAACTCCCTGTTTGATATCCTTGTGGTGCATCAACGGCTGCTGTAGTTACTAATCGAGTTCCATTTCGTTCTGCTCCAACCCAAATTCCTGACTCAAATAAGTGTTCTACACCAGAACCAGCAGGATATTCACATGACTCATTCGATGTACCATCTCGATAACCTCTAAATGCATTTCCAAAAGTTCCTACATTGGTAACTGACAAACGAACGTTTGATGCTGAAGTTACTTTTTCTTCAAAAGACTGTGCAACTAAGCTAAAAGAGGAGAAAATTAGTATGGCGCTGATCAACCTGTTCATAAGGCAGTTCTATTCATTTTAAATGTCCGCCGTTTATCAATTTCGAAGCTAATTTCGAAATAGGTGCCTTGACTAATTCGATGCAAAATTCAAGAATGAAAATCGCAATGATTGATTCGCAATGTTAAATCTTTATTAACTTTTTAACTTGTTGATTTCCAGACTTACTTTGCAAATTTATAAAATAGACTCCACGACTTAAATGGTTCAAGTCAAAATCTACTGTTGTTGAATTATTGATTGCTTTTTTAGCCACTGTTTTTCCGGATAAATCTTGAATACTTATTGTATTTAAGATCTCTGCTTGACTTAACTCAATGGATAAATAACCAGTTGTTGGATTCTGAAAACGCACATTTAATTCTTTCTGTGAAGATTCAAGACTTAAACCAGTTGGTCCCATAACCTCAACTTCTATAGTAACCGGTAAATGATCACTCATATTATAGAGTGCATTTATGACATTAGAGGGTGCTGAGTTATTAGTTGGCGAAATCAATGACCCATTATATCTATTTCCATCTTGGCCAACAGTTGTATAGGAACCACTCAAATACTTTACCCGTTGAGCTTGATTCATGACTTCATCAGAAACCAAAATAAAATCAAATCGATCGTCCATACCACCCGTTGAAAAGCAAGAACCTGAAGTTCTTGTACTTTGAGTATGAAAACTTGCATAAGCAGAATTTCCCCAATTGCCAGGTAAATTAATTGGATCTCTAAAGCGATAAGCCGCTTGGGAATAGTTTAACAACTCTTGAAATGCTGCTTCCCCAGAACGATATAAGTTAAAATCACCCAACATAAAAACATTTCCATCCATATTATTAGCTGCTAAAAATGACATTAAAGACTGACAAGCCTCATGGCGTTCAGTAGCATCAGCATTTGAACTACCCGCCTTTAAATGAGCAGCCACAATATGCAAAAAGGTAGTATCCTGATGTTGTGCTAAATTGGGTTCAATATGATACAAGGTATAAATATCAATTAGTCGAATCAGACTCCCCCCGTTTAAATCTTGTGTAACTGTTTGTTGTTCTTTTAAGCCTAATTTATTCGAATTGAAATAAATCATATTCGCCAAATTGCTATTTGATGTGGCATTTGCAAAGCTGTAATTGCTTCTACCATTTTGATTTAATGAATTGCTCAATAATCTAAAAGAATTTAAAGCCGCATTACTTCCACCCAATTCATTTACCACTAAAATATCTGGTAAGGTATAATCAATAATGGTTGCCATATACCCATCTTTTGATGTTGGATTATTGTTTGAGTTGGTGCAAAAAGAAGTGGTTTCTCGGTAGTACATTAAGTTGTAAGTCATTAACTTTAAGGTGTCAAATGTTTGAGAAACAACATCATTTGAAAAATAACATACACCAATAAAAAGGATAATTTTCTTCAGCATAACAGCATTCAATTTAAGCACCAAAAGTATCCATCCTAAAACAGCTAGAAGTTAACTCAACATAAAGATTTTCAACATAAGAACTCAAATTCGCGACAATATTTAATTACTTTGCTCTTGTAAACCCACATTCTTATGCATCGAAAGTTACTTTTTGTAGTTATTTCCACTTTTCTATTCCTCTTTATTGCTTGCTCAAAAGACGAAGATGAGAACGATTATGAGGTACAACCCATACCTGAATATAAAGGAAATGCTAGTGGAACCTACCAAGCTATTTTAAGAAACAAACCAATCGTTCTTCAAGAATACATGCAAGTATCGGAAGTATTTCCATTTGACTTAACTGTAGAGGGAAGGTTTGGCGGAAGAATACTCAAGTTCAAATTTCCAAAAGCAAGCCAAGGTTCAGTTCAAAATTTCTCTGGGAATTACAGAACACCAACTATTACTTTTAACTTTTACAATGAGGGAAGTAATTTCTTAACCATTGATTCAAATAACTTAGAAAAAGGCATATTAACAGCAAGGTTTAAAGTAACTGGAAGCGGAGAAGACACCACTACTAACCCTCCCACTATTCAAACTGTACTGTTAGACAGTGGTTATTTCAATTTATCCTACCCAAGCTTTGAACCTTAATGAGTCATCGATTTCAAAAGTCCTACCTCATTCAGGACGAACCTCACGAAAGTGATTATCTAAAACTAGCATCACAAAGTTTACAACTTCCCACAAACCAAATTGGAAAAGTCAAGCTTGCTAAAAGGTCTATAGATGCCAGAAAAAAAGACATTAAAGTTAACCTAACCTTTGAAGTTTTTTTACCTCATGAATATGATGGTTCTCATTCTGTTTTTAAGCTAAAAGATGTTTCTAATCAGAAAGCCGTGCACATTATTGGTTGTGGGCCGGCAGGTCTTTTTGCAGCACTTCAACTTATTGACTTAGGTTTAAAACCCATTTTATTTGAACGAGGAAAAGATGTTCGCTCTAGAAGGAGAGATTTAGCCAAATTAAATAAAGAACAAATCGTAAACCCGGATTCTAACTATTGTTTTGGAGAAGGTGGCGCAGGAACCTATTCCGACGGTAAATTATACACCCGATCTAAAAAGAGAGGTGATGTAGATGCCATTTTAAAAACCTTGGTTCAATTTGGGGCTGATGAGAATATCAATTACGAAGCCCATCCTCATATTGGCACCAATAAATTGCCAAAAATCATTGTAGCTGTTCGTGATGCAATTGTAAAAGCAGGAGGAGAAATTCGATTTGAGCAAAAGCTAACCGATTTAAAATCAGACAAAAACAAAATTCACAGCATTGAAATTAATGCGAATGAATGGATTGAGGTAGATGAACTCATTCTTGCAACAGGTCATTCTGCAAGAGACATTTTTGAATTACTTTATGCTAAGAAGATAAAAATAGAAGCAAAACCTTTTGCTTTGGGTGTTCGAGTGGAACATAGTCAATCACTCATTAACAAAATTCAATACCACAATAGCCCTCAAGAAGACTTGCTACCTCCTGCTTCTTATCGGATTGTAAAACAAGTTGAAAACAAGGGAGTTTACAGTTTTTGCATGTGTCCCGGTGGCATCATTGCACCTTGTGCGACTTCGCCCGGTGAAATTGTAACCAATGGCTGGTCACCTTCCAGACGAAATAATCCCTTTGCCAATTCAGGTATTGTAGTTTCGGTTGAAGAAGCTGATTGGACCAAATACAAAGAACATGGTCCTTTAGCAGCTTTAAGACTACAACAGGAAATCGAACAAAAAGCTTTTAAAGCGGTAAATTCAGGAACGGAAGGACAAAAAGCACCAGCACAACGATTAATCGACTTTGTAAAAGGTAGAGATTCTAAAGACTTACCCAAATGCTCTTATCATCCCGGTGTGGTTCCTTTCCGTTTAGATCAAGTTCTACCCTCATTTATAAGCAAACGATTGAGAAAAGCATTTGAACTGTTTGGAAAGTCCATGAAAGGCTATTTAACCAATGAAGCCCTAGTTGTTGGTGTTGAAAGCAGAACCTCATCACCTGTTCAAATTCCGAGAGATCGAGAAAATCTCAACCATACAGAAATTTTAAATTTATACCCTTGTGGAGAAGGTGCTGGCTATGCTGGAGGAATTGTTTCTGCTGCCATTGACGGTGTTAAAGTAGCTCAGGCTATTGCGTTAAAAATCGCCGATTAAATTCTGCCAAAACCACGGCTGTTGCCATAGAAACATTCAGTGATTCCACAGAACTTTTAATTGGAATTTTAACTTTATAATCAATACGATTTAAGATTTTATCTGAAATTCCATGAGATTCACTTCCCATAACCACCACAGCAGGTTTCGTAATTTTTGTTTGGTATAAATTTTCACCTTGTAAATGCGTCCCATACCATTGATGGCTTTTACTCAAATGAATAATCAATTCTTCTGTCTCAGTCAATATAGGCATTCTAAAAATAGACCCCATGCTTGATTGCACCACTTTTGAATTAAAAACATCTACCGTATTCGCTGAACAAATCACAGCTTCTACCCCAAAGGCTTCTGCACTTCGTAAAATGGTTCCCAAATTACCCGGATCATTTATTTGATCTAAATAAATTAAGAAATCAGCATTGGTGCTTTCTATTCGCTTTGGCATTTCAACAATACTAAGTAAGCCAGGCGGTGTATTTAATGAAGAAAGCTTTTTCATTTGTACTTCAGTAGTCAAGTAAACTTCTTTCAAGCCCTCTCTTACTCTAAAATCTTCACATGAAGTATAGGTAGAATGAAAGCTCACGGAAGCATTAATAGCTTCTTGATGTAATTTTTCCCCTTCAATTAAATACAAAGCATGTGAGGCTCTTTCCTTTTTCCTTTTCAAGGCAAGGATTAACTTCTCCTGCTTCTTACTTATCATTTCCATATTGTATAACTTCGCAGTTTTAATTGCTGTAAAGCACTATTTTCAAGCATTTGCTCAAAAGTAAGTTTTTATCCATTTTATTTTTGATTTCGGTTCTTTATGCCTGTGGTCCAACACGACATTTAGAAAAGAATCAACATTTGCTGACGCAAGTAAAGGTTAAAAGCAAAAAAAACAACAAGCTCAATGAAGAACTCTATTCGTTAAGCAAGCAAAAACCCAATCGTAAATTTTTAGGTCTCTTTAAAATCTACCTTGGTATTTACAATCTTTATTACAACAAAAAAGATAGTAAAATCAAAGATAAGATTGGTGAGCCTCCAGTTATTTACGATTCAACTTTAAGTGCAACTTCCGTTAAACTAATGAACTCTTACCTTAATAATAGAGGGTTTTATGAAAATGAAGTTTCATTTGAGCATAAATTAAAAAAGAAAAAAGCCAAGCTTAAGTATCATGTATCTAAGGGGAAACAGTTTACTGTAGCAAATTTGAAAGTCATTATTAAAGATCCTGAAATTGAACGAATCTATTTGAAAGATTCTTTAAACAAAAAGGTTTCAGTTGGGGCCCCATTCGATCTTGAACTATTGAAGAATGAACGGGTTCGAATTGAAACCCTGCTTAAAAACCATGGCTATTATAAGTTTTCAAGAGAATATGTTGTTTTTGAAGCAGACACCTTTCATCAAAAAAAATCGGCAAATCTTCGACTTCTAATCAAAAACGTTTCTGATAAATACCAATTGACAGACTCTTTGATTGAGAAGAACCACGAAAAATATACTATTAGTGATGTATTGGTTAGAACCAATGCCGATTTAAGAGAAAACAATGCCAATCCCGATTCAACTCAATATGATTCTTTAAACTTTATCAATTATGGCAATTATGAATTTAAAGAATCTACACTAAATCGAAGAATTACCGTTAGACCGGGAAAACTGTATAAAGTTGAGAACCAAGAAAACACCTATTCTAACTTAAGTAGCCTCGGGACCTTTTCACTTGTAAGTATTCAGTACGATGAAAACTACAATACAAACGGCAATGACTTAATCGCTTACATTGATTTGAAGCCTTACAAGCAAAAGTCAATGACAATACAGACAGAAGGCACAAACAATGGTGGGAACTTAGGGGTAAATGGGAACCTGACCTTTCAAAATAAAAATACATTTAAAGGAGCTGAAGTCTTAAACATCCGATTTAGAGGTGGATTGGAAGTTCAACAGCTATTAACTGACGATGAAGAAGACCTTGATATCGGAGGCGGCTTCTTCCCTTTCAACACCTTTGAGTTCGGTCCTGAAGTGAGCTTAGAAATACCCAGATTTATTATCCCCTTTGTCAATTCCAATCGGTTTTCAATTAATGGCAATCCAAGAACTTCTTTTAATGCCTCTTATAATTATCAGGAACGTCCTGATTACATTCGAAAAGTATCCTCTCTTTATATTGCGTATTCGTGGAATGAAACTTCAACCAAAACGCACATCATTCAGCCGATTGACCTAAGCTACATTAAGCTAAACCCAAGTCCTGAATTTGCT
This sequence comes from uncultured Flavobacteriales bacterium, assembly GCA_964001305.1. Classification (GTDB taxonomy): domain Bacteria; phylum Bacteroidota; class Bacteroidia; order Flavobacteriales_E; family Vicingaceae; genus CAJXMH01. Next base: position 6,874 of record CAXFAI010000039.1, on the reverse strand, counting down.
AGCTTACTTGCCAATATTGACAATCCCTTTCTCCGAAATTCGTATACCGACAACCTTATTCTTGCATTGAAATACAGTTTTATCTTAAACAATCAATCCAAGAATAAAGACAAAAACTACATTTATTTTAGGGCTAATGCAGAATCAGCGGGAAATGCCATTTCAGCCGTTTTAGATGGTAATGGTTTATCGCAGAATGAAGATGGTTCATACAATTTGTTGGGCATTCGATATGCTCAGTATGTTAGAACTGATTTAGATTTTAGATTCTACCAAGATTTGTATCGAAAAACCAAAATGGTTTATCGTGTTGCCACAGGAATTGGAATTCCATACGGGAATAGTAAGGCCATGCCATTTGAAAAAAGTTTTTATGCCGGAGGAGCCAACAACATTAGAGCGTGGCGTGCAAGAGAGTTAGGACCGGGTGCACTTCCAGACTCTTCAAAAAGTGATGTAGACCAAATTGGGAATATGCAGCTGATTGGAAACTTTGAATATCGTTTCCCGCTATCTGAACTTTTCGAAGGAGCTCTTTTTCTGGATGCGGGAAACATCTGGAATGTTCAACAAGAAGATAGTAGAGAAAGTACCGAGTTTCAATTTGCTACCTTATGGAAAGGAACCGCTTTAGGCTTAGGAACGGGAATTCGCCTCAACTTTAGTTTTTTCATATTACGACTTGATGTGGCTACTCCTTTTAAAGACCCATCTGAAGAAGACCCTTATGAAATTAAAGGAAGGTGGAAGCAAACCAATTTGAATTTTGGAATTGGTTATCCCTTCTAATTTTGAAAAAATATAGGCGCTAAGAGAATTGCAGTTCGCCATCAAATTTTATTAGTTTTGCCCACGCTTTTATAATAGATAAAGAAGACATGTCAATATCAAAAATCGAAGCGCTACTAGGAGACCAAAGAGACCATCTTTTAGCGCATGAATGCAAGACCATTAATAAAGAAATGTTGCACCTACCCGGTGAAGACTTTGTAGATCGAATTTTTAAAGATAGCAACCGAAGCCCGCAAGTGCTAAGAAGCCTTCAAGACTTGTACAGTCATGGACGTTTAGGGGGTACAGGTTACGTTTCTATACTTCCTGTTGATCAAGGAATAGAACATTCAGCCGGTGCATCTTTTGCTCCAAATCCTATTTACTTTGACCCTGAAAACATTGTAAAACTTGCCATTGAAGGTGGTTGTAATGCAGTGGCTTCTACCTTCGGTGTTTTAGCTTCAGTGTCTAGAAAATATGCGCATAAAATTCCTTTCATTGTGAAATTAAATCACAATGAACTTTTAACCTACCCAAATACCTTTTCTCAAATTTCGTTTGGTTCGGTAGATGAAGCATGGAATTTAGGTGCTACAGCAGTTGGAGCTACCATTTACTTTGGTTCTGATGACAGCAATCGTCAAATTATTGAAGTTGCGGAAGCTTTTGAAAGAGCACATGAACTTGGAATGGCTACTATTTTATGGTGCTATTTGAGAAACAGTGATTTCAAAAAAGATGGTGTGGATTATCACACAGCAACTGACATTACCGCTCAAGCAAATCACTTGGGTGTTACCATTCAAGCAGATATCATTAAGCAAAAATTACCAACCAATAATGGCGGTTACACGGCCATTGGTTTTGGTAAAACACACGATAAAGTATATTCTGAATTAAGTTCAGATCATCCGATTGATTTATGCCGATACCAAGTAGCTAATTGCTATATGGGTAGAGCGGGATTAATTAACTCTGGTGGAGCATCGACTGGTTCAGGTTCTTCAGATATGAGTGATGCTATCACCACTGCAGTTGTGAACAAAAGAGCAGGCGGACATGGTTTAATTTCAGGAAGAAAAGCATTTCAAAAGCCAATGAATGAGGGTGTTGAATTGTTGAATTCCATTCAAGATGTTTATCTTGCAAAAGAAATTACAATTAGCTAACACCTAAAAAAAGGAAAGAGAGCTGTATGGGTTGGTTTAAAAGAATAAAAGAGGGGATTTTAACCCCAACACAAGAAAAAAAGGAAACGCCAGAAGGACTTTGGTACAAATGTCCTAATTGTAATACGGTTATCCCTCAGGAAGACCATAGTAACAATTTAAGCGTTTGTCAAGAATGTGGTCATCATGAGCGGATTGATGCCGAATCTTATTTTCAGATTCTTTTTGATGAAGGAAAATTTTCAGAAATCAATAAGAACTTAAGTTCAGCAGATCCATTAAAATTTTCAGATACCAAAAAGTATAAAGACCGTATAAAAGCCACGCAAAAGAAAACCAATCTAAAAGATGCAGCTCGCACGGCTCATGGATTGGTAAACGGCGAAAAGCTAATGGTAGCTGCTATGGACTTTAGTTTCATAGGTGGTTCTATGGGCTCGGTTGTTGGAGAAAAAATTGCAAGAGCAATTGACTACAGCATCAAGCATCAAATGCCATTTATGATGATTTCAAAATCAGGTGGTGCTCGTATGATGGAAGCTGCCTTTTCGTTAATGCAAATGGCAAAAACATCTGCTAAACTCACACAATTAGCCGATGCACAATTACCTTATTTCTCCTTTTTAACCGATCCAACAACTGGAGGAGTTACCGCTTCTTTTGCCATGCTTGGTGATTTAAATTTTGCAGAACCCAATGCACTTATTGGTTTTGCTGGTCCTAGAGTGGTGAAAGAAACCATTGGAAAAGATTTACCAGAAGGATTCCAACGTTCTGAGTTTTTGCTTGAGCATGGATTCCTTGATTTTATTGTTGAGCGTAAGAATTTAAAAGAAAAAATGACTCAATTAATAAGATTGTTTAAAAATGAGGTAGATAGTAAATAAATATTTTATAAATTTGCACCCTCAAAATTCTAAGGAAGATATAAATATCATGGCAATTACAAGCGAGAAGAAGCAGAGCATATTTGAAAAGTTCGGAAAAGGTAAGAGCGACACAGGTTCAACCGAAGGACAAATTGCACTTTTTACAGAAAAGATTAACCACTTAACAGGTCACTTAAAAGTAAATCAAAAAGATTTTGCTACCGAAAAGGCACTTGTTACAATGGTTGGTAAAAGAAGAAGACTTTTAGATTACCTTAAAAACAAGGATATCTTAAAATATAGAGAGCTGATTAAAGAGTTAGGTATTAGAAAATAATGCATCAAGCTCAAGCATTAGCTTACAATTAAAATTTTCAGGAGAGGGGGACATATTTAACATGGTCCCCCTTTTCTTTTTTTCAAACGACAAAGATTAAATACAACATATGTCACAACAAGCAATTATTCAAACAATGACACTTCCCGATGGTCGGGAAATAAGCATGGAAACAGGAAGATTGGCTAAGCAAGCCGATGGTTCTGTTGTAGTAAAAATGGGAAACACCATGCTTTTAGCAACAATCGTTTCTGTTAAAGAAGCGAAAGAAGATGTAGACTTTTTACCTTTAATGGTAGACTACAGAGAGAAATTTTCATCAATTGGACGATTCCCAGGTGGATTTCTTAAAAGAGAATCAAAGCCTTCAGATGCTGAAGTTTTAATTTCAAGATTGGTAGACCGTGCTTTACGTCCACTTTTTCCAGACGATTATCATGCCGATACCATTTTACAAATCTCTTTAATATCAGCAGAAGAAAATGTATTGCCAGACGCATTGGCTTGTTTAGCAGCATCAGCTGCTGTGGCAGTATCTGATATTCCTTTCAATGGACCAACTTCTGAAGTTAGAGTGGCTCGATTAAATGGTTCTTGGGTTATCAATCCAAACTTAGATGTTTTAGCTGATGCAGATATCGATTTAATGGTAGCCGGTACCATGGACAGCATTGTGATGGTTGAAGGTGAAATGAAAGAAGTTTCTGAGGAAGAAATGCTTCAAGCGATTGAAGAAGCGCACAAAACCATTAAGGCACAATGCCAAGCGCAATTGGATTTAGCCGCTAAAGTTGGCAAAGCCAAAAGAGAATATGATCACGAAAGAAAAGACGAAGAATTAAAGGAAAAAATTCAAGCTTTTGCTTACGATAAGTGCTATGCCATTGCGAAAGAAGGCATTAACGACAAGCATTTAAGAAGCGATAAATTTAAAGCGGTTAAAGAAGCTTTTATCGCTGAATTAGGTGAAGAAGAAGCAGCTGAAAAGGCTTATTTATTAGGTCAGTATTTTGGCAAGGTTCAAAAAGAAGCCGTAAGAGATTGCGTATTAAATGAAAGAGTTAGACTTGATGGTAGAGATATGAATCAAGTGAGAGCCATTTGGTCAGAAATTGACTATTTACCAGGAGCTCATGGTTCTTCTATTTTTACAAGAGGAGAAACTCAATCATTAACTTCAGTAACGCTTGGTTCAAAAATGGATGAGCAAAGAATTGATGGTGCAGTAATCGTTGACTCAGACAAATTCATTCTTCACTATAACTTCCCTTCTTTCTCAACTGGAGAAGCAAGACCAAACAGAGGTCCGGGAAGAAGAGAAGTTGGACACGGAAACTTAGCCATGAGAGCTTTGAAACCAATGGTTCCTAAAGGTGAAGAAAACCCTTATACCATCCGTGTCGTTTCTGATATCTTAGAATCTAACGGTTCTTCTTCTATGGCTACCGTTTGTGCAGGCTCTTTAGCCTTAATGGACGCTGGTGTTAAAATGAAGAAAGCGGTTTCAGGAATTGCCATGGGATTGATTTCTAAAGGTGACAAATATGCGGTTCTATCGGATATTTTAGGTGATGAAGATCACTTAGGTGACATGGACTTTAAAGTAACCGGAACAAAAGACGGTATTACGGCTTGTCAAATGGACATTAAAATCAGTGGACTTTCTTTCCAAGTAATTGGTGAAGCTTTGAAGCAAGCAAGAGAAGGAAGAATGCACATTTTAGGAGAAATGAATAAGACCATTGAATCTCCAAGAGATGATTACAAAGCCAATGCGCCAAGAATTGTACAAATGACCATTCCGAAAGAAATGATTGGTGCAGTGATTGGACCAGGTGGTAAAATCATTCAAACCATTCAAGAAGAAACCGGAGCGGAAATCGTACTTGAAGAAATTGATGGTAAAGGAGTCATTGACATTGTTTCTAACAATCGTGAAAGCTCAGATGCTGCCATTGCTCGAATTAAGGCTATTACCGCTGTTCCTGAAGTAGGCGAAACTTATGAAGGAAAGGTGAAATCAATTGTTCCTTTTGGTGCTTTTGTAGAAGTTTTACCAGGTCAAGATGGCTTGTTGCACGTTTCTGAAATTGCACATCACCGCGTAGAAAATGTGGCTGATGAATTGAAGGAAGGTGAAATGGTAAAAGTGAAACTTGTAGCGATTGACCCAAAAACGAAAAAGTTTAAGCTTTCAAGAAAGGTATTGTTACCTAAACCTGAAAAGCAGGATTAAAAATAAATTTTGCATAACAAAAAGGCTCATCGTTGATGGGCCTTTTTTTATTTAGAAATCTTCTAAATAAAATGCCTGTTAAAAATCCTTAACGAGGCGACTCATTTTTTCCCTATATTTATAAGGACTTATCTACCAAGTCATTAACTTTTCTACCACACTAACCAACGAACAGGGAATATGAGACAACTTAAGATTACCAAGAGTATTACCAACCGTCAAACGGTTTCACTAGATCGCTATTTACATGAAATTGGCAAAGTAGATTTAATTACCGCCGAAGAAGAAGTGGAACTTGCTCGGAAGATTAAAGCCGGAGATCCCGTTGCTTTAGAGCGTTTAACTAAGGCTAATTTGAGGTTTGTTGTCTCGGTTTCTAAACAATATCAAAATCAAGGCCTAAGCCTTCCTGATTTAATTAATGAAGGTAATTTAGGGTTGATTAAAGCGGCGCAGCGTTTTGATGAAACTCGCGGCTTTAAGTTTATATCGTATGCCGTTTGGTGGATCAGACAATCTATTTTACAAGCCTTGGCAGAGCAATCGCGCATTGTTCGCTTACCCTTAAACAAAATTGGCGCAATTAATAAAGTGCGTAAAACCTTTAACGATTTAGAACAAAAGTATGAGCGGGAGCCATTGGAACATGAAATTGCTGAATGTTTAGATATTCCAGAGGCAGATATTAAAATCTCTATGAAAAACAGCCGCCGGCATGTTTCTATGGATGCTCCTCTTTCCAATGATGAGGACAGCAGCAATATGTATGAGCTCATGTCTAATGAAGACATTCCCGACCCAGACAAAAAACTTATTCATGAATCCTTAAGTAATGAAATTGAGCATCTGCTCACTACCCTACCCGCTCGTGAATCAGAAGTAATTCGTTTGTTTTTTGGGCTAAAAGGAAGACGCCCACACAGCTTAGAAGAAATTGGAGAACTGTTTGACCTGACACGAGAGCGAGTGCGCCAGATAAAAGAAAAAGCAGTGCGCAGATTAAAGGTGAATAGCAAGTGTAAAATATTAAAAGCCTACCTCGGTTAAAGCGGCCATTTAATAGCTACTTTTGCAAAAAAGAAGACTATGGCACCCTTAATCGCTCCCTCTATTTTAGCTGCTGACTTTTCCAATTTAAAAGCCGCTTGTGACATCATTAATCAAAGCGAAGCAGACTATTATCACATAGATGTGATGGATGGAAACTTTGTTCCAAACATCTCTTTTGGAATGCCGGTCATCAAATCCATAAAGCCGCATGCGGAAAAGCCATTTGATGTGCACTTAATGATTGAAAAACCCGATCGATACATCAAGGATTTTAAAGCCGTAGGAGCCGATATACTAAGCGTACATTATGAAGCTTGCACCCACTTACACCGCACCATACAAGCCATAAAAGCTGAAGGCATGCAAGCAGGAGTGGCTTTAAATCCACACACTTCGGTAAAACTTTTAGAAAATGTAATTGAAGAAATTGACTTGGTTT
>CAXFAI010000038.1:0-7023 GCA_964001305.1 uncultured Flavobacteriales bacterium | reverse complement strand
TGAGCAAGATGCAGATATGGTAATGTTCATTAATCGTCCGGAGTACTATGGCATAACCGAAGATGAAAATGGCATGCCGTTAAACGGAGTGGCAAACATCATTTTAGCCAAGCATAGAAACGGTGCTGTAGGTGACGTTCAATTGAAGTTTACTTCTGAGCTTGCTAAATTCTCTGATTTAGAAACTTACGACTACAACGATGATAATGACTTTGGAAGCTTGCCAGTTTCTGATGAATTTGACAGTAGTGGAGCAGGAAATACTATTACAAGAGCATCTCGAATGGATGATGACTTTGATGATGATGCGCCATTTTAAGTAACATTTCTTAAGGAGTTCTCTTCTCTAAATATTGCTTGGGCTTTGGTAACTTTATGTTTTCCAAATTAGAAACCCTTTATGAAGAAACTGCTTTTTAGTCTTCTTTTTTGCCTTTGTTTAAGTCCATTGTTTGCAGCATACCTGCTAATCCCTATGGATGAATCTCAAAAAAATCACTTAAAAGCCTATGGTATTGCTTATTGGGTATTGCAAAGAGAAGTTGAAGTAGATTGGTTGCTCAACTACCGCGGCGGTAGTTTTATGATGAAGGATGCCCAAGCCATTCGTGATGAATTAATGATACGTGGTGTTTCTTTTGAAATTATTCCCAATGCAAAATCGACAGCCATATTAACGGAGATTGCTAACCCTGAAGCCAATATGGATGTGGTAAAATTATTAGAGCCACCCAAAATGGCCGTGTATTCTCCCAAAGGAAAACAACCTTGGGATGATGCCGTGACTTTGGTTTTGACTTATGCTGAAATTCCGTATAAAGTCATTTACGACAAAGAGGTAATTCAAGGAGAGCTGCCACTCTACGATTGGCTACACTTGCACCATGAGGATTTTACGGGCCAATACGGTCGATTTTATGCTAATTATAGAAACCACGCTTGGTACAAGGAGCAAGTTAGAAGCAACGAAGCTATGGCAGCTGAATTGGGTTTTGAAAAAGTATCGGATTTAAAATTGGGCGTTGCTCAAAAAATTAAAGAATTTACGGCCGGTGGAGGTTTTCTATTTGCCATGTGTTCAGGTACGGACTCTTACGACATTGCTCTGGCTGCCCAAAAGCTAGACATTTGTGAACAGATGTTTGATGGTGATGGAAGCACACCAAACTACAACAGTCAATTGGACTTTGCGCAAACCTTTGCCTTTAAAGATTTTTCACTAATGACTGACCCTTTGCAGTACGAGTTCTCTAATATAGATGCCACTCCCCTGCATGCAAGAAAACCTGAAAATCAAGATAAGTTTACTCTTTTTGAATTTTCGGCCAAATGGGATCCTGTACCTACTATGTTATGTCAGAACCATACTAGCATTATCGATGGTTTCATGGGCCAAACTACAGCCTACGATAAGCGTTTTGTAAAACCTGAAGTACTTATCATGGGAGAAAACAAAGCACTCAATTCTGCGCGCTATATTCACGGTGAGTTTGGCAAAGGAACATGGACTTTTTATGGTGGCCACGACCCTGAAGATTATCAGCATTATGTTGGTGACCCTCCTACCGATTTAAATTTGCACCCCAATAGCCCTGGCTACCGTTTAATCTTAAACAATGTGCTTTTTCCAGCCGCTAAAAAGAAGAAGCAGAAGACGTAGTTAGAAGTTAAATTTATTTCTATGAAGTCTAAAGTTCGATTGGGATGGAAGATACTCTCTATTTTGAGGTAACCTTATTTCTTTACCTTCAAATTGTTTCAAATTATAACATGAAGCCCTATTTTCTTTAAAATTTTTATTTAGAATTACTTTATAAGTATCAGAGATAAAAATCAAACCTCTATCAAAAGCTCTATGTAAAGTAGGTGCTAGTGCTATTCCGTTTGAAGAAGTATCATCGTAAGATTCTGAGAATGGTACAATATGACAAGCATCTAGCATAGATAAATTTTCTGTTGCAACTACTTTCATTCCTGAAATTGCGCATGTGTCATTATAATTTTGCAATATCATGGACCTAAATGCTCCACTTCTTATAAAAACTTGTTCTTGATAATCATTGTTATCGAGTTTTTCTTTCAATTCAAGAATTCTACTTTTATATTCATTAGGTTTAATATCCAAGTTGACTTTACTGTATGGCAATCTTTTGACTTTAAAGTATTCACTCTGAACATTGGGAAAATACTTTTCAAGTAATAATTGTGCCAATATCTTTCTATTATCTTTTTCTCTTATAAGAGAATAAAGCTCATAATCAATCTCAGCAGAATCTACGATCTCTTTTAATTTAGACAATGAACTTATGCTATGAATTGAAGTAATAGCTAATTCAAATCCTCGGTTTGGAATTAAGTTCCAAAATGGACTAGTCCTTAGATGAAAAAATGGTAATGAGAATTTTCTATTTCTTTTGTCTTCAACTAATAAATTCCAATTCTCTTGAAACAAGCTAACTAATTCAGGCGTAATTTCAATACGGTTACTATTTATCAATTTATTATCAAACAAATCCAGAATAGATAACAACAAAATTGGCTTATTAGGAGCACTTCCTTTACTCTTATCAACTTTTATTTTGTCAAACCAATGTAGATAATAGGATATATTTCTTTCCTCTTTCACGACAAGTTAACTAATTAATTAGTGTCGAAAATACCTTTTTCTTTCCCATCTCACCAAATGTTCTATCTTATTCTTATTAAACTTAAAAGGAGAGGAAAAGAAGCATTTAAACCTGACTGAATTTTACGAATCAACCAATCAGAAGGGAATCATACCGCTTGATTGTTATCAGCGAAAAACTCCTCCAAAAAGATATTTATCACAAAAAAAAATCACTAAGGGTTAATTAGCTCAATCGACCATTGATTGGTGAATGGAGCTACTACTCCTTTCGTGATTACAACAATTTGATCAGAGTTGCCGGTAAAAAAGCAAAACTCTGGAGAACCTGGAGAAAAAATATAATTTCCATTCTTTCGATCTTCTTCCGCATAATCGGAAACATCAATACTATTGATATGATTAAAATTGACTGGATTATGAAAGTAAACTTGATTAATGATGGGCTTGTTTGAAGGCCCATATTTGTCTTTTAAAATAACAGCCACTTTTCCACTTGCTAAGCTATGATGAGCATGTTTCATATAGTAATCATAATCCTTTCTATATTGGTTTAATGCTGGTCTAATGTTTACTTCAAAAGCCCCTGTAAACAACATATCTGAAGCCTGTGTATTCGAAGCTGTGAAAACATTTTTAGATAAGGTATAGATTCTGCTTCCATCTTCCGACAACCATAAGTCCCCACTAAAATAAAAGTCCCCATGATACGGACTATCATACAAATAGGATGCTACTCCATTGCTTACATCCACTTTTTCTATATCATCAGGATTCACACCATTATCCGCAATATATATGGCATCTAATTGTGGGTTATAAACTGCCCTACTTTCATCACTGATACTATTTCCTGTGCTTAAATGCATGATATTGTTATTGTTCAAATCAAAACATCGCACTTTTACATGCCCTCCAGTATTTGGGAAACTATAAATGAATGAGCTATCCTTAATCACCACGTCTGAAGGTGTTGAACCTGTAGTAAAGCTCTGTTGAATTCTCCATTGGGAAACGTCGATCAAAGAAGCGGTACCATTATTATCAACTGCAATGTAATTTCCTGAAGTTGAAACACTCAAAAACATAGGTCGATACGTTAAATTTAAGTCCCTACTCTGCTGATTTATAGGATCAAACTCAATCAGCTTATCCGGGCTCTTGGTCACAAAATACAGTTTTTGCGTGCTTCTGCTGAATTCAGCATCTACCACTTCTCCTTGTATTGAACGTTTATGGTCTATAAAGTGATTAATTTGAAATACAATGGGTTGACTTTTCCCATTAAAATTTACCGAAGATTGAATGTAACTGGTATCTTCAACTAATAAGGCTCGATTTACACTTACTTGTATTTCTTCATAGTTGTTTGCTTTTAGCATACCAGTGTTTCCACTAAAAGATAAAATTGAATTAGGTAACAATGAATAGTTTAAGTCTTCTATGGTATTATTGGCCAAAATAAAATTAGCATCATCTTCTAATGCTTTAAATACAATGGTATCAGGGCTAACTAATTCTGTTCCTATACCATTTAAGTATCGTAGTTCTAAAAATACTTCTCCGTGTATTGTACTAAAGGTCAAAGAATCCTTGGTAATTCCCATTGGAAAAACATGATTGCGAAACGTATCACGTCTCACTAAAAACCTTGCCGTATCCACTATCATCCCACTACCTGAATCAAGACTAATCCAATCCGGTAGATTTTGAACGTAAAAAAACAAGGAATCATAATCTGAAGTTAAATGAACCACTTGTTCAATATCGCGCTGCTTAGAAAAAAGCATGGGGTTTTCGGACCAATGAATTAAAGTTGAATCTGTGACAACATCTGTATTTTTCATAGAAGGATTTTCCTTTTCATCCTTTTTACAAGCGACAGAAAAAATTGCAGTAATTATGGCAAAAAGAAAAAGGTGTTTCATTTCCGATATGTTTATTTAGTATTCAATTGAAGTTATGACTTAATTAATCATCCTCCAACTTAAGCCAATTTTCATAGCTCTTCCAGGTATGGGGTAGTCTTGAATTCGATAGCTTTCTTCGCTAAAACTCGGCAATAGAATATTCTCATACTTGAACATAATGCGAGCTGCTTTACTCAATCCAAGATTCAAGAAAATATCCAATTGTTGAATATTTCCTAAAGGGTCAGCATTGGGGTTTAAGTGAAACTGAGCAATGGCGGGATTATACGCATAACCTTGATACTCACTAACCCAATAGAAATCTACACCAAACTGAAAATCCAGACTTTGTTTAAAAAAATCATTCTCATAATAAAAAGAATGATAAGAAAACAAGTCTGGTAAAGGGATTAAGCTTTCTTCTGAAATTACTTGATAAGCTAATCGATTGAACAGATTAAAATGCTTTAAAAAGTGAAATTGCTTTTCTAATTCCACTTGTATTAATTGAATTTGATCTGCACTTTGTTGAGGCAAACTAAGTGTATCAAAGTATACATAGTCTTGTAAATTACGAAGTTTTAGTTTGAAAGTCATTTTACTTTTTTCTTCATGAATAGCCCCTCCGATCAACTGTTCTTTTGTTATTTCCCAATCTCTTTCGTAGAAAAAGTGATTACTTCTTTGCCTCCACAAAAAGTAATCGATTTGTTTCGTCTTTAAAGAAAAGAATCCCTTAACTAAAAGGCTTTTCCACTTGGGTAATGAAATTTGGCTATAAAAATCGACTTCATCCTTTCTAAATCCACTTAGTCCCTTTTCTAAACTCGCCTGTATAGCACTTCCAAGAATCGAGTCTTGAAACATGGCTCCTACAAAATGACTCTCAAGGTCTAAATTGGTCAAGAAATTTTGGAAATAATGCTGATTCTCTAGTCCATAACTAACTTTAAAGCGATTATCCAGAGCTTGTAGATAGAAAGTATTTCTTAAAATAGCTGTATAAGAAGTATCAGCACTTTCATTATCGTCTAAATAAAAGTTTTCATATCGGTCTTGTTCATCTTCTGATAATACTTCACTAAAATTCCGATAAGCTTTTGTCCATTTTATTTCATATCCTACCGATAGTCGGTTAATTGAGTCCTTCCCTTGCCAAATGGCGTACTTCTGATCAAAATAAACACCTTGGCTTCTCATTCGATTCTGAGCATTCAATAAGTTCACATCAAATAGGTCGGTATTGTCATCTGGGTTATCGTTTGAACTTAAAACAATTCCACCATTTTCTTGAGCCTTTATATTATTAATAAAGAAATAGCCCTTGGATTGAAATCGTTTATTTCTACTATGTAAATGATAAGTCGCATGAAATCGTGTATGATCCGTTAATTCTCTTAAGAAAAAACCTTCAGAAGTAATCCGGTCATAACGAAAGCTGATATTTAATCCTTCTCCTACATTCTGACTATGAAATGCCTGAAAAAATTGCTCAGCTTGAGATCCATTCGCATAGCTAAGTAAAGTAAAGGGCCTAGACATTCGGTAATATTGAATCGAGTCATGCGTCAACAACAATGCTTGATATGCACCCAAATTCGATTCTACAGACCAAGAATTAAAATCGAATAACAAAGGGTGCATAACTTGACCCAAGTTTCCACCTCTAGCCCATGGCAAATGTCTTCTACATATTGGTCTATATGTTTGAAAACCATCAATGTTTGAAAATTCTAGAGGCTTAAACTGAAATTGATCACTATTCTTTGAATACTCAAATACAAGAGTATCTTGTTCTTGTTCTTGTTTGTCTCCTTGTTGAGCCCAAAAACTACACCAAGAAAAAGTAAAAATAAGAAGGCCCAAAAGCTTTTTCATGCGGGCAAAGATAAGGGAAGCAAAAGAGAAAGATTCATAAAAATGAGGTAAAAAAAAGCCCCGTAGCAAAGCTACAGGGCTAAAAAAAATGGCGATGACATACTCTCCCGGTTACCCAGTACCATCTGCGCTATTGAGCTTAACTTCTCTGTTCGGAATGGGAAGAGGTGAACCTCAATGCAATAATCACCATAAATCGTTATTCCGCTAGGCGGAAAATATCATTATGACATCAAAAAGAAAGAAAATACAGTATAAGAATAGGAGTTACAACTATTAGTAGAAAGCTTACGGGTAATTAGTATTGCTCAGCTTTGACATTACTGCCTTTACACTTGCAACCTATCAACGTCATCGTCTCTGACGACCCTTAAAGGAAATCTCATCTTGAGGTAGGCTTCGCGCTTAGATGCTTTCAGCGCTTATCCCTTCCGCACGTAGCTACTCTGCAGTGCCGCTGGCGCGACAACAGATACACCCGAGGTGTGTCCAACCCGGTCCTCTCGTACTAGAGTCAGATCCTCTCAAATTTCCAACGCCCACAGCAGATAGAGACCGAACTGTCTCACGACGTTCTGAACCCAGCTCGCGTGCCACTTTAATGGGCGA
>CAXFAI010000037.1:0-22533 GCA_964001305.1 uncultured Flavobacteriales bacterium | reverse complement strand
TTTTATCCATTTAAAGCCTTGTTGGTTTTGTGCGGTAGTGCTTAGGGCTATCAGTAAGCCAAAAGCTATCATTGATATTGCTATAATTGTTTTTTTCATAAGGCACTGAAATTTGTGTTTTTCCATTCTTTTGATGCATACTTACAAGCTCAGTTGAACTTAGAAAGATACTAAGAATCAAGATAATACCAGCCACCAGCCTTTAAGATAGAAAATAGGGTTACCCTACACCCCCCTGCTCATTAAATACTGAGCAAGTTCTCTTAATGGGCTTTTGTTGGCATCCATCACTCCAACCTCATCTAAAGCCTGAAGGGCTTTCACCGAATATTCAGCAATGGCTTTTTTTGTTGCTTCCACCGCCCCTGAATTGACATAGCAAGCTTTAACAGCTTCAATTTTTGTCTTTTCATTTTTGTGGGAGTATGCCTTTTGCAACTCCTCTCGATCGGCTAATGCTTTACAGTTTTGTGCACAGAGGTAGAGGTAAGTTTTCTTATTCGCTAAAATATCTCCTCCTACTTGTTTGCCAAACTTTTCAGGATCGGCAAAAGCATCTAAGTAATCGTCTTGAATTTGAAATGCAATTCCCAAGTTTTTGCCAAAATCATACAGCAATTGAGCGTCTTTTGCTTTTGCATTGGCACAAATTGCTCCCATTTGCAAACTTGCTGCTAAGAGAACTGCTGTTTTTTGCTCAATCATTTGTATGTATTCTTCAAGCTTCACGGTTTGCATTTGCTCAAAGTTCATGTCCAGTTGCTGGCCTTCGCAAACTTCAATGGCCGTTTGATTGAAAAGTTTCATCAAGCTTGGCAGTTGCTCTTTACTTGCTTTTTCAAGTTGCTGGTAGGCTTTTACAAACATCACATCACCCGAAAGTATAGCGATATCTCTACCCCATTTGGAGTGTACACTGGCTTTGCCTCTTCGTAAAGGCGCTTCATCCATAATGTCATCATGCACCAAGGTAAAATTATGGAATACCTCAACCGCCAAAGCTGCGGGTAAAGCCACTTTTGCTTCTTGTTTAAACAATTCAGCGGACATTAAAGCCAATACTGGACGAATTCTTTTGCCCCCCAATTGCAAGGTATAATCAATGGGTTGATAAAGCTCTTCTGGCTTACCAGTTAAAGAAATAGATTGAATTTGCTCTTCAAAAAAAGAAGCGAGTTCTTTCCAAGTATGCGGCATCTTAAAGTATAAAATCTGGGTTTGCTACAATTCTACTTAAACCATCTTCAAGTGAAATTGGTTCTCTTTGTAAAAGTTGTAACATTTTATCGGTATCGGGTAATCTTCTGCTCATATCTCCTTCTTCTAAAGGAGGTAAGTGAACAATCTTTGATTTAGACTTGGCAACCTTTATGATGGTTTCTGCCAATTCTAAAACTGTAATTTCTTTGCTAGACCCAATATTCACAACATCATTCACACATTTATCTTGCTTAAATGCGTTAACGCAAGCTGAAATGTTATCATCTACATAGCAGAAAGTTCTGGTTTGTGAACCATCTCCATAAATGGTAATGTCATTTCCTTTCAAAGCCTGAGCGATAAACTTGCTCACTACAAAATCTTTGCTTTGTAAAGGACCATATGTATTGAAAAAACGGAAAATGGTATGATCTAAATCGTACTCTTGCTTATACGATTTTAGAAATGCTTCACCTACATTTTTTACGATGGCATAAGGCAATCTCGAATTTAATGGCGTGGTATGCTCGTTTTGAGGTAGCTCCACTGGTTCGCCATAGACTTCAGAAGAGGAAGAGAAAAACACTCGTTTTACGTCGGTGTTTTTACACAAATCGAGAATGTTTTTAATCCCAGTTAAATCATCCAAAACCAACACTGGTTGCTCTAAGGTTCTCTTAACCCCAACAACTGCTGCATAATGAAACACATAATCAAATCGAAAACGGAAGAATATGCTTGAAATGTCTCCAAAGTTGTTGACATCTGCTTTTATAAAATGTACATTGTCCTTCTTTGGAAGTCTTCTTGCATCTCCAGTAAGAAAATTGTCTACTGCAACTATTCTTACATTTTCATCTTTAGAAAGCTCATGAACAAGTGAACTGCCGATAAATCCTGCGCCACCAGTTACAAGTATGCTCGTTTTTGCCACTTTATGCTATGTTTAATAAGTAATTCCCATAGCCACTTTTTAAAAGAGGTTGGGCTAATTCTTTTAATTGATCTTTTGAAATAAATCCTTGTCTGTAAGCTATTTCTTCCAAACAACCGATTTTCAATCCTTGTCTTTCTTCAATAACCTCAACAAATTGAGAAGCTTGCATTAAAGAGGCAAAGGTACCAGTGTCTAACCAAGCTGTTCCACGATCTAATATTGCGACTTGTAAAGAACCTCTTTCTAAGTATTCCTTATTTACATCTGTAATTTCATACTCGCCCCTTGCGCTAGGCTTCAGATTTTTTGCGATTTGAACCACCTCATTGTCATAAAAATACAAGCCAGGTACGGCATAATTTGACTTTGGATTTTGAGGTTTTTCTTCAATAGAAACAGCGACCTGATTGTCATCGAATTCAACTACACCGTATCGTTCAGGGTCCGAAACATGATAGGCATAAACAATTCCTCCATCAGGATTATTATTAGCTGCTAATAATTTGCCTAGACCTGCTCCATAAAAAATATTATCTCCTAAAATGAGCGCCACTTTATCGTTTCCAATAAACTCTTCCCCAATAACAAAAGCTTGTGCTAAGCCGTTAGGTTCTTCTTGAATAGCATATTGAAAATCGCAACCAAATTGAGAGCCATCGCCCAATAACTTCTTGAAACTAGCATTATCATGTGGAGTGGTAATGATGAGTATTTCACGAATTCCTGCCATCATCAAAGTAGATAATGGGTAGTAAATCATGGGCTTGTCATACACTGGCATTAACTGCTTACTTACTGCAAGGGTTAAGGGGTGCAAGCGCGTTCCTGATCCACCTGCTAAAACGATTCCTTTCATGCTCTTTTACTTTTTCGCCAAATTAAGAATTCTCATTGGTTGGCTCCCGTTTAACCTCTAATTCTTCCAACTCAATATCATCTTCTTCATCTACGAGTTCGAGAAGGATTTCGGTTTTAAAGGCTTTGGTAGTTAACCATTTATCAAAGGCAAGTAGTAATGAAGGAAGTAAAATTAAGTTAGAAGCCATGGCGATTAATAGGGTTATTGAAACCAACAAACCAAGTGCTATAGTTCCGCCAAATTCTGAAGCAGCAAATACTCCAAATCCAAAAAATAATACGATGGATGTATAAATCATACTCACACCGGTTTCTTTTAAGGCCAATATGCAAGCTTCCCTTAAGTTTAGCGAATGTACTCGTAGCTCTTGGCGATATTTGGCTAAGTAGTGAATGGTATCATCTACTGAAATTCCAAATGCAATGCTGAAAATCAAAATCGTTGAAGGTTTTATGGATATCCCAAAATAGCCCATAATTCCAGCGGTAAAAACCAGAGGCAGTAAATTGGGAATTAAACTAACAATGACCATTCTAGCTGAAGCAAATAAAAATGCCATAATGATTGCAATGAGAACAATGGCAATTCCTAGACTCAAGAATAAGTTTTTCACTAAATAGTCGGTTCCTTTTAACCAAACTACTGATGTTCCAGTGTATTCCACATTGAACTTGTCAGCAGGAAAAATGGAATCAATTTTAGCCTCTAAGTCTTTCAATAAGACCTCCATCCGACTTGAGCCCACATCTGCCACTTGAGCAGTAATACGTGTAATTTGTCGGTTGGAGTCAATGTAAGAATTGAGCATTTCTTCGCCCTTACTATCAGAGTCTGATAAATAAGGAAGAATAAAACTTTGCTCTTGCCGATTCATTAGGGCATACTTCGAAGGTCTACCTCCGTAATAAGATTGCTTGGCAAACTTCAATCCTTCCACAATTGAAATAGGCCGAGAAAATTCTGGATACTCCTTGATTTCTTCTTGAATTTTTTCAATTCTTTTTAAAGTAGAAAGCTTAGTTGCTCCACCTTTTTTTAGCGTATTTACGGTTACTTCAAAGGGCAATACTCCATTGAAATTTTCTTCAAAAAACTTGAGGTCTAAATACACCGGGTCGTGTCGGGGCAAGTCATCCGCAATATTTCCGGTTGTTTTAACCAAGGTTGCTCCGTAAATACTCGCAATTGCAATAAGTATGGTAAACACAAAAACTTTAGGGCGATGATTGGTAACCATAATCACCAACTGATTGACTACAACATGCACCCACTTTCTTTCCAAATGTTTGGTATGTCTTTCTCTTGGTGGTCGTTGAAAACTCAACATGATTGGCAATAAGGTAATCGATACCAAAAAGACAGAAGCAATACCAAAGGTGGCGATAATTCCAAATTCAACTAAAATGCTGCTATCCGTAAAAATAAAAGTTCCAAAACCTAAAGAAGTTGTTGTATTGGTTAAAAAGATGGCATTCCCAATTTTTTGAATCACTCGGCTTAAAGCGAGAATTTGATTTCCATGTCTTTTGTATTCCTGATGATATTTATTGAGAATGAAGATACAATTTGGAATACCAATTACGATAATAAGTGGAGGAATAAGGGCTGTTAAAATGGTTACTTCGTAACCAAATAAAACCTGAATTCCTACCGACCAAACCACGCCAACCAAAACCACAATCATGGAAACCATCATGGCTCTAAAAGAACGGAAGAACAATAGCAAAATCGTTGCAGTAATGAGAATGGCTAAGAGAATGAAAAGCTTAATTTCTTCACTGACTTTAGAAGTGTTGTTCGCTCTGATGTATGGCAAGCCTGAATAGTGAACTTTTAGCTCCGTATCCTTTTCAAACTGTTCCACTAAGCCTAACAATTCACCCATTAAAATTCCACGGTCTTTTGAGTCTAAAAGCGACCGATCAAGTGTTAAGGCCATTAAAGTGGTTTGGTGATCTTCGCTGTAAACAAAACCTTCATAAAATGGCAAATCATAGACTTGCTGCAAAAGAGAGTCTAAATCAGCCTGAGAAGCAACCGCATTTCCAAACACTGCTTTGGGTTCAAACTTTCGCTCTTCTTTATTTCTTTCTAATTTAAAAACAGTAGCCATGGAAAGCACCTCATCAATGCCTTCAACTTCCTTTAAATTTCTAGAAAGTGCAAGCCATAAATTGAAGTTATCGAATTCATAAAGTTGATTGTCTTTTACTCCAATCACCATAATACTTCCTTCTTGACCAAACTGATCTTGGAAGTTTTTAAAATTGATTAAAGTTGAATCAGTTGCTGGAAGCACTTGAGCCATTTCATAGCTCATTTTCACATCTTTGGCTTTATAACCAAAAAATACAGTGGCCAGGGTTACAAGGGCGATGATAAAATAGCGCTGCCTTAAAATAAAACTCGAAAAAATTCCCCACATAATCGAAAAGCACAGCTTTTACTATGCCAAAAAACCCAATTAAAGATTGTCTGCAAATATCGAAATTAAATCATACCTAAAAAATTAGCTTGGCACTTACTTTCATGGCTTATGCTTAATAAAACATAATTTCGTTTTATGGAAGTTAAAATACCTGCGAACGTTGATGAAATTCTGCACTATCTTGACCTGATTGGTACGCTAGTTTTTGCAATTTCAGGAGCCATGGCAGCATCTAGTAAAAAGCTAGACCTTTTTGGTGCTGCTTTTATCGGATTTGTAACAGCCGTTGGGGGTGGAACTATTCGAGATTTGCTGATTGGCGATACACCTGTAGGTTGGATGCAAAATGTAGATTATCTTTTTATCATACTTGCAGGTGTAGGCATCACCTTCCTTTTTCAAAAATATGTTCGAAAACTCCGAAAAACCTTGTTTTTATTTGATACCATTGGAATTGGTGTTTTTACTACTTTGGGCTTAAAGAAAGCATTACTGTTTGGTGTAGAACCTCCTATTGCAGTTATGATGGGCATGTTTTCCGCAACCTTAGGAGGGGTTATTCGTGATACGCTAATCAATGAAATTCCTTTGGTTTTTAGAAAAGAACTTTACGCCATTGCTTGTATAAGTGGTGGTGCCTTATTTATCCTTTTACAGCAATATCAAGTAAGTTTTGAGCTAAATACCATTGCTACTATTTCAACAATCATTTTAATTCGCATTATCGCCATTAAGTTTAAACTTGGTCTGAGTGGAATTGACGATGAATTAAAGTTTCCTTTTAAAAAGACTTAATCGTTTTCTTGGAATAATAATTGTTTAGCCCATAGAAATCTTTAGAATTATGAATCATAAACTGTTAATTGCAATCCTACTATTTACACTTTGGGGCTGCAAAGGGTCTAGAAATCAGCAAAACGAAAAAAGCAACCCTGCCATAGACCAAACTGATTACAAACAGCTATGGGTCGAAATTGAACAATTAGAAAAAGAAGGCAAACCTAAAAGCATTGTCTTATTAGCTGATTCCATTTTAAGTCAAGCTTCTAGAAATGAAAATACCACTCAAATTTTTAAAGCATTAGTTTATCGCTCAAAATACAGGCATGAAGTAGAAGAAGATTCAGAATTAAAGGTTATTCAAGACTTTGAAAAACAGATTGCCCAATCGGAAGGAGTAAACAAGGCGCTTTTACAATCGGCAGTTGGCGAATTGTATGGACAATATTACATGAGTAGACAATGGCGAAATGGAGGTAGAAGCAATGCCAGCAACTATCAAAAAGAAGACATTCGAAGCTGGAGTCAAGATCAGATTATGTTGAAAGCTCATGCTTATTATCAAGCTTCTTTACAAGAAACAGAAGTTTTAAATGCTACCCCAATTTCACATATCCAAGAGATTCTACTGCCAATTGAAGCTAATAATGATAAAGTAGTTTTAAGCACTGAAAGCCGACCTAGTTTATTTGAATTTTTGGCGGAAAGAGCTCTACAATTCTACCAAAATACCTATCAGCAATCTACCATTCCATTACAAGCTTTTACCACATCTGATTCGGTTCTATTTCTAAACTATTCCGATTTCATAAGATATAACCCAATAACTGAAGATAGTCTTTCAAAAGACTTTCAAACACTATCACTTTTTCAAAAAATTTTAAAAAATGAAATCCAAGAAGAACGATGGGATGCCTTATTGGATTTTGATTTAAAACGCTTGGCTTTCGCAAAACAAACGAGCCATTCTGCTAATTCCAATAAAGAATATTTAGACGCTTTAAAGCAAGTTGAAGAACAAAAAGAATGGAATATTTCTCAAGTAAAAGCCATTAAATATGCTCAGGCATTGGCATTGCAAGAGTCAGGCTATAAAAACGACTTTTTAGATTCTAGCAGCTACCTTAACAAACCTTCACTTAAAGAAGCTTTTAAACTCGCTGACAGCTATGAAGATGACTCCTCCTATTTTGGAATAAACTTCGCTCAACTCAAAAAGCAACTTGCTGAACCTAACTTTTCTATACAAGCTGAAAGTGTTTATCCAAGTGGAGAAGACCTTCTTTTATACACTCAATTCAAAAATATTGAGAACCTTCATTTACAACTATACAAAGTCCCCGTAGATTACTCTTTTAGAAACAAACACATTAGAGATGGTTGGTTTGAGATGCTTCAGAAGCATGAATTAGTTAAAAACTGGAGCATTTCACTTCAAGTTGAAAAAGACTTTCAATTTCACAGCACTGAATTTGATATTCCTGCATTAGAACATGGAAGTTATTGTTTGGTGGCTTCCTTAGATTCAAGCATTCAATCTGAAAAATCGGTAAATGGTTCCTTTCTATTTTTTCAAATTAGTGACTTAAGTCTTGCAAGCAGCGCTAGAGAAAATAAAGAAACAGCTCTTGTAGTAAGAGACCGAACTTCTGGAAAGGGAATTCCCAAGGTTAAAGTTGACGTCTTGGCTAATCGATACAATCCCGAAAAAAGACAGTACGAAAGTCATTTGACTAAGAGTCTAATAACTAATACTAAAGGAGAGCTTCGCTTTCAAAATCAAGAAGGCACCAATTACCAAATTCGATTAGTGAAAGATAATGACACTTTATGGAACAATCGTTCCGTGAATTCATTTATGTACGTAACTCAAGACAATAAACAAAAAAAGAGTCAACTTTTTACCGACCGAGCTATTTATCGACCAGGCCAAATCGTCTATTTCAAAGGAGTGATATATGAAGGAAACCGAAAAGATGCAGAAGTTTTAAGTAATCAAAGTACTACTGTAAAACTGTTTGATTCAAATAGACAATTGGTTGGTGAGCTTCAAGTTAAAACAAATGCTTTTGGCTCTTACCATGGCAGTTTTATTCTTCCACAAGGGAAATTAAATGGGAATTTTTTAATTAAAGATGATTTTGGCAGCATCAACATTCAAGTTGAAGAATACAAACGTCCTTCATTTCAAATTGAGATGAATGTTATTGATGAGCAATATGCCTTAAATCAAGCAATTCCCATATCTGGCACTATCAAAAACTATTCAGGTTTTCATTTGGGCAATACACCCTTGAAATATCGTATTATTCGAAAAGCAACTTTCCCTTATTGGCCCATTTATCGTAGTTATTTCCCCTCTATTCCGGAACAAGAAATTGCACAAGGCGCTTTACTTACCGATGAAAAGGGGGAGTTCCATTTTGAATTTATTGCACGAAATGACGAAAAAGTAAAACCTGAATGGCAAAGTGTTTTTCATTACACTATCTACATTGAAGCCACTGCTGAAAATGGGGAAAGTCAGCAAATATCTGAAGTCATTAAGATTAGTAATCAAAGCCTATTCTTGAGCACAGATCTTTCGGATTGGGTAACGTTAAATGAACTTCAAAAGCTTGTTATTGCAGCCAAAAACATCAATGGCAAAGTTCAAAAAGCTGAAGCTCAAATAAAACTTTTGGCATTAAAAACCCCTGATGCAACAACCAAAGAGAGACTTTGGCCAGCGATTGATTATCAGTTAATTTCTGACAAAGCCTATCAAAAAAAGCATTCTACATATGGCAAATCAGCTCAAAACGGCTTAGAAGACTTAGAAGTTAAAAATCTAATCATCGAATCTAGGGTAAAGTGTAACCAAGCTATAAAGTTGGTGAATGAGCTTAAAGCTGGAGCTTAT
The DNA here is from genome assembly GCA_964001305.1 of uncultured Flavobacteriales bacterium. GTDB lineage: Bacteria > Bacteroidota > Bacteroidia > Flavobacteriales_E > Vicingaceae > CAJXMH01. The sequence continues at coordinate 13,427 of CAXFAI010000037.1, read as the reverse complement.
GAACTACGAGTAGAATCGAAGGACAAAAGCGGTCGATTAATCCAGTATAAAAAACGATTTGTAGTATATCATAAAAACAGTAATCAAGCAGCTTTTCCAACGCTATTTAAACTGATTGAAAACAAGACAAAAGTTGAAGTTGGTGAGAATGCAGCTGTAACTCTTGTATCCTCTTTAAAAGAATTGGACGTTTTATGTGAGGTTGAGCTAGATGGAATAGTTATCCATAAAGAGTACCTCAAATTGAAAAACAGCCAACTGAATTTTACTTTCCCCATTAAAGAGCAACATCGAGGAAATATAACTTTCCATTTTAGTGCAGTTGCTATGAATAGATGGCTAAATACAAAACAAACTATTGAGGTGCCTTTTAGCAACAAAGCATTACAGCTAAAACTGAAAACTTTTAGAACCATTTTAGAGCCTGGAACTCAAGAAAAATGGAGTATGCAAGTTAAATCTCAAGATGAGAAAGCTTTTGATGTAGAAGTTCTAGCTTCCATGTATGACCAATCGCTTGATGAATTCATATCCCAAAACTGGAACTTCTACCCTTATCAAAATAATTATTCCAAAATAAATTGGCAAAGCCAGGATTTCAGTAAAACCCATTCGAGAAGATTTCAATATACCTATTCACATACCCCTCTTCCAATAAAACAAACTCCAGCTTTAAATTGGTTTGATTTCAGCTTACATAGAAGTATGTATCGAAGTATGCCAGTAATGATGGCTGCAGAATCAAACAGTATGGATGATGTTATGATTGAGGAAGTAACACATTCCATTTCAAAAATGAAGAATGACATTATTGAAGAAGGGACTAAAAAACAAAGCATTGCCTTTAGAGAGAACTTTAATGAAACGGCTTTCTTCTATCCCAATTTAAAAACCAATGAGCTTGGTGAGATTGAATTTGAGTTTAAAGTTCCTGATGCATTGACCCAATGGAAATTTAGAGTATTTGCACACACCAAAGATTTAAAAATTGGATTCTTTGACACTTCAGTTGTTACTCAAAAGCAATTGATGATTCAAGTAAATAGTCCACGTTATTTCATTGAGAAGGATCAAATAATATTTAAATCTAGCATTCAAAACTTAGCCGAAAACCCAATTGAAGCCAAGGTATCCATTCGTTTTTTCAATGCAGAAGATAATCGACCTATTGATATTATTCAGCGTCAACATTCAGATGAATCTGTTTTTATTGAGGCTAAGCAATCAAAACGTCTAGAATGGAAATTAAACATTCCAGAAAATATCAAGGCAATCCGCTATCAAATAGCTGCTGAATCTACAACTCATTCGGATGGAGAAACTAAAGTTATTTCTGTTATCAGTAATAAAACTTTGGTGACCGAAACTACTCCCATAACTTTAAGAAAAGCCGGAAATCATGAAATAGACCTAAAGAGCCTCTTGAATTTTGATTCAAAGACTCAGGAACCTTATCAGTTAACCATAGAATTTAGTGCAAATCCTGAATGGTATGTCGTTCAAGCTTTACCTTCTTTAAATGAGCCAGATTCAAAGAAAGCAGAAGAGGTATTTTATCAATTTTTTGCTCAAAGTATCGCTTCTAACATACTAAAAAACAACCCTATCATTGAACAGATATTTAAGCAATGGCAGATAAATTCTCCAAGTACACTGCAAAGTGAACTGGAAAAAAATCAAGCGCTTAAAGATATTCTATTGGAAGAAACACCTTGGTTGAGAAGTGCCCAAAGTGAAGCAGAACAAAAACAACGCATTGCTTTACTTTTTGACATGAACAATATGTCAAATCAACAAGAAGAGAGCATCCAACAGTTAAGCAAACTTCAACTTAGCAATGGCGGTTGGTCATGGCTTGAAGGCATGCCTGATAATCGATATATAACGGCAAGTATTGTAAGTGGTTTTGGTGAGTTACTAAAAATGAAAATCATTGATGTATCAAAACCTGAAATAAAAATAATGCTAGACAAAGCCATTGAATACCTTGATCGGGAAATCGAAGACGACTATTTGAAGTTGATTGAAAACAAATCTGACTTAGCCAATAATAATCTTGGTTCTTCTCAAATTCAATACTTGTATTTAAAGAGTTTGTTTAATGATTATCAAGAAACTAAAAAGAGTAAGGCATTTAGTTATTACTTAAAGCAAGCCGAATTTTACTGGCAAGACCGTCCGTTGATGCTTCAAGCTATGCAAGCCATGGCTTTAAATAAATTAAGCCAAACTAGCAGCACCGCTAATCTTATTATTTCAAGTATAAAAGAACATGCAATTATAGAAGAAAAGAAAGGGATGTATTGGAAAGCCAATTCAGGAGGGTATCGATGGAACGAATCTGCTATTGAAACTCAAGCTCTTCTAATTGATGCTTTCGCAGAAGTTGGTGAAAATAAAGAGTTGATTGAAGAGATGAAACTCTGGCTGCTTCATCAAAAAAGAATACAGCATTGGGGCACAAATAAATCTACCGCAAAAGCCTGCTATGCTTTGCTTTTGCAAGGTAACAATGTTATAGATGAGCAAGAAAGTGCCCTTATAAAAGTCGGTTCAGAAAAGCTAAACACAACTGATGGATTAGCAGCCCTTGGTTATGTGAAGAAAAGTTGGGAAAGTTCTCAAGTTAAAGATCAACTAATGAATGTGGAGATTCAAAAATCCACCAATAAACTTTCTTGGGGAGGTGTCTATTGGCAATATTTTGAAGAATTGGATCAAGTACATGGAAATAGCATCGATGAATTAGCCATTCAAAAAACCGTATATAAGGAAGTACTAAGTAAGTCTGGAACTCGCTTAGAGCCTCTTGAAAATGTAGATTTAAAAATTGGTGATAAAGTAGTGGTTAGGCTAAGAATTGAAAGTAAAGGAAATTTTGAATTTGTACATCTTAGAGATCAAAGGGCATCCTGTATGGAACCATCTGACGTAATTTCAAGTTACCGCTATCAAGACGGTTTAAGTTATTATCAAAATACCAAAGATGCATCTAGCCATTTTTATTTTGAATACTTACCAAAAGGAGTGTATGTATTTGAATATAGTATGCGTGTCAGCCAAGCAGGTAGCTTCAGTTCTGGAGTAAGTCAAATTCAATCTTATTATGCACCTGAATTTAGTTCTACTTCAAAAGGTATAAGAATAAATGTGATGGATTAAACAGTTCACGCTCAAATGGTATATTTGTTTAAACCAATGCAATCAACTATGAAACATTTAAAATACAGCATTTTAACCTTAACAAGTTTCTTGCTTTTTGCTTGTAGCAACACTAGTCAAGAGAGTTCAACGGATGAAACTGAAAAAAATGCAACAGAACAAACTACTGAGGCAAATGATTTATCTGGGATGAAACCGATTTCACTAGCAGACTATTCAATTCCAGCTGAAATTTATATACCTGATGAAAACCAAGGTAAAGCAGAAATCAGTGAGACACCTTTTGGAAGCGTTCGTATTGCAGTTGCAGACCGCTATGGTTTAGAAATTGTTCCTTTTGGATTAAGTGTAGAGGAGAAGAAATCCGAATTGCAAAACGACATGGTTTTCACCATTGAGATTGTAGAAGAAGAGCCGAATTACTTTATCTATAAAAAGAGCATTAAAGACAGTGATTTAGACCCTGAAGTTCACTTCTTCATGAACATGCAGGTAGAAGGAGATATCTATGAACTTAAAAGCATTGAAGAAAATGCTTTTTCACAAGCAGCAGTCAATCAAATGTTGAAGAGTGCTAAATCCTTTCAAATAAAATAGAAATGGTTTCAAATAAAAAAGGGGAGTGAAAATCACTCCCCTTTTTTATTATCTAAATTGTACGTTCTAACCAAAATGCTCAGGTACAAACACCTGAGATGGGTTCATTACAATCGTTGGAATTTTATATTTGTTATTCAAAACTTCAAGTTCTCCACTACCTTTAAAAAGGTCAGGTAAAAAGCCTCCATCGCCTGCTGAATTAACAATCGCAATCATATCAGCATCAATATCATTGGCATAGTCAAGCATTTGAGGAATAAAATTGCCCGATTCCGGTGCAGTTTCCACTTCATACTTTACACCTCTTTCATCAAAATAATGCTTAGCAAAAGTTAATTCTCTACTCACTTTAGTTCTAATGAATTCATCGGTCTCATTAGAAGTAAAAATGTGAACAACAGCTCCAAAGTGCTTAGCAATGGTAGATGTAATTGAAAGCTTAGATTTTGTTTCTTGAGAAAACTTAATCGGAAGCACTAAATCTTTAATTGAACCACCTGATTTTTTGCTCTGGCAAACAATAAATGGCACTTTAGAGTGACCTATTACTTTAAGCGCATAACTGCCTGTTAAATGCTGAATACCTTTTATTCCATGTGTTCCCATAACAATAAGCATGGCATTCTTTTCTTCCGCTACTTCTGGAATTTGATCAAAAATACTTCCCTTTCTAATTTCATAATTCACCGTCAAGCTATATGTATTCGACGCATCTTCAGAAATTTTCTTTAGTTGCTCTTCAGCATTTGCTCTTGCCTTTTCGCTTGATATTACATGCAATAACAATAATTCACCTTGAAAACTTTTAGCAACAAAAGCAGCGTAGGTGATTGCAGCTGAAGCTTCTTCGGTAAAATCATTGGGTACTAAAACTTTGTATGTGTCTTCCATAGGTTAGTGTTTGAGGTTAAGCGATTCAAATATAGCTAATAATCCCAAAAAGCCAAGTAGAACTAATTAGGATTAAAACTTTTATTTCAATATTTACTTTTTCTCTAAAACTAATACAATTTTATTAAAATCAGCGGCTGCATTAATCACCTCTCTATATTGCTCATATTTTTCTGAAGGCCACACTACTTGTCCATAATACTCTTCGGAAACTACTTTATACTTGCCATTTTCTTCAATTACTTTAGAAGTAAACAGAATTCTTGTTTCTCCATCCATTTCGTATTGATGGTCCATTTTCGCATCATCTAAATTCTTGATTTGATAACCTTCTGGTACATTAAAAGTAATCTCACGGTAATAGTGTCTTGTATGATCCGCTTCTATATCATAAACTCGTTCTTCTTCTTCTTGATACATTTCAGATTGTGGCCCAATAAGTTCCCCTAACTTAAATAGATAATCATCTCCAGCTTTTTCTACAAAGTTGTGTTCTTTGGTAGTAAATGAGAAAATGTATGGCTTTCTTGAAAAATCATTTTCTTCGATATTTTCTAAATTAACCTCTATTCCGTCTAAATCTTCACTTACCATTTGGCTCATGCTAGATTTGAAATTAGTTAAGGCTTGTTCGTCAAAGCGAAATACATAAGGCTGAAGATATATCGCTGTATATCCAAACATCTCCTTTCGTAAATCAACGGTTGGGTATTGAATATCTTCTGAAAAATCGACATCGATATACATCTTATCTGTACTCTTTGTATAAGGCAATGCTTCAATAAACTTAATTTCTCCTAAAACAGCAGAAACCCCTCCTACATTCATTGATTTGATAAATAAGCCATAATTGTGAGCCCAAGTATCAGGAATATACTCCCAACGACTATACTGCTCAGATGGAGCGATGTATGTTTCCAACTCAGGAAAGTAAAAGAGGTATTTTAGTAAGAATAAATAGGCTTCAAATTCTTCATCAAATCGAATTTCACTTCTATCCGTTGTCAATACAATATGATTTTCAATACCTGCACGCTCAAAAAACTGAATATGAAATTTTACAGATCCTTTAGGGCTCATGGCCTTATTCTCCAAAATAAAATCTAAGTCCTCCAAACTTGGAACAGAAGCATTGATCACTTGGTAATTCGACTTAATATATTCTTCTATCGCTCTAATTTTACCTTCCGTATCCAGCTCATCAATGTCTAATCCTTTGTAGATCTTATCAATTGCCTTAGCTGTTTTCTTACCCAATTCCTGATGCGTTGATTGATAAACAAAATCAGCCGCGCGACTATAAGAAGTGATATCACCCCTATTTTGTGCACTATTTCTATTTAATTTATAAAGCAGGGCTTGCTTTACAACTTGGGTGTACAAATAAGGTTGAGACTTAATTTTCTCTACAGTATCAATGGTTAAAAACCAGCGATTTTCATCCTCAAGAGTTGTATCTTTTTCAATTTCTGGAGCTCCGTTCAAGGATTTAAACTCAAACCAAAGGTGAGGTGGACAAATCAACTCAAATGTTTGATTAAATCGAGCCTCAGATCCTTGAAAATAAACCTTTGTTCCGTAGTAATTTGAACCGTATTTTTTATAACTACATTCTTCAATAATGCTTCCTTTCTCCAATCCTTCAACAGCAAAATAGTAGTATTTCACTTCATCGCCATCTTCTTCGTAAACGCCTTCAAGAATATCATCACTATTTAGCTCCGTAACCTTTCCCTCTGGACTAATCACTCGAGCTTTCTGAAATACAACACTTCCATCGTCTGGAGCTGAAAGATAAATTTTATTATTCTCTTCAATCGCCTTATCAGATCCTAACCATCGTGCTGAGTAATTATACTCATATTGATATTCCTCTTGCGCGGTTACAATATATTCAAAGGATTGGGTTCTTTTAATAATGGCTTCTTCTTCAATATGGCTTAAAGAGTCTTTACTAAACTCAACCTCCTCATTAAATTCGAAGTCCTGATATTTTTGAGCATTTGCGGTAAAGGCAGTAACTGCAATTAGCAAACTACCTGCTATTTTTTTGATATTCATTATTCTAGGTTCTTATTTTTTAGTGTAATGGTTTCGTTCAAAGCTTTAGAAAGCTGATTGATTGAAGAATTCCAAGATTCAAATTGAGAAGTTTCTAAGTGAAGCGTTTTTTGCTCAAACAATAAGTTGTAGTGTAGCTTATCTCCTTCTTGTTTGTATGTAATTTCATAGTGCAATAAATCATTACTTACACTTTGGTTTTCTGGAATATTTATCAATTCAAATTGATCTCCTAATTCAAGCACATAATGTTTATTCACCAAATTGGGGTAGTCAAAAAACATGGGTACATTCTGCGATTTATTAATCGCATAATCTTTCAATTGCTTGGTCAGGTTAAGATTCAAGTATGTTTTATCATCAAATTGTTTTACGTAAGATTCGATTTCAAATTCATAAGCCAATTCTATAATGTCTTTTGTTGATTCATCATACGCTAAGGTATAGTCTAATAAATTGTATTTGTTAGAGCCTTTCTGAAATGAATATTTAATCAGATCCTTTTTTCGCTCTTCGTCTCTGTCTTTATAAGAAGCATAAACCTCAGCGGCCAAGTATCCACTTAAAGTCAAGTTAGCCTTACCTACAATTTTTTGATCTTCAATTTTTAGATATGCGGTATCAATTTCTGCATTATCCTTTGGTAATAAAACGGGAACAGAATCAATTTTGTATTCCTTATCATTCATACCAATTAGAACTTGCTTTCCTTGCGTGTTATATCCGCCTCTTCCAAATTTTAAGTCTGAATCAGTTGCATCTAAAAAATAAGTTGAGTCCTTGCTAAAGTAAGTGGCAATCATATGATTATCTACTGAAGGAGTCGCAATTTCAGTATATCGGTAAGGCATACTTCGCGTACCCACCCAAGTAAAATAAGCTTGAATATCTAAGCTTTTAAGCATAGAAATAATAATGCTCGTCATGTCCTTACAATCTCCAAAACGGCGCTTGTAGACCAACTTAGGATCTCTTGGAACAAAGCCACCATAACCATCACCAAATGCAATGTACTTAATGTTGGCTTGTACCCATTCATAAATTTTCTTCACCTTTTCTTCTTCAGTTTCTAATCCTTCAGTCAAGCTTTTAGCCAATTCTTTCATTTCATCATTCGCCTCTACATCTACTTGAGAAACTAGAGAGGAATACCACTTATACAAATCGCTCAAATTACTCATGAGATGAACCGTTGAATCTGCTTGCGGATAAGACTTGATGTATGGAATTACATGGGGTTCATAATACAAACTATACCGTTCTTGACCATAGGTTTCAAGGTTAGAAGTATTTTTCATTACCCATTCATACACTTGATAATCTCCTTCTTCATATTGTTTGAAAGCGATTAAATCTTTGTCCATGTTTCTTTCATAGTAACCCAATTCTACCCCTTTAGCTGCTTTTATCCGAAAGATTTCTTCCTTGATGGGCAACTCTCTAGAGAATGAGTGACTACTCAATAAGTGAGGATCCTTAATAATTCGCTTTACCTGAATTTCAGTAACAGCACCCTCTTTTAAATCTTCAAAAACAAACTCTTTCTCACGAGCTCCACTATAAAAGCTGGTTCCATTGGTTATTACTTCTTTGTCATTAAAACTTTTTACTTTGTTCTTCTTGTACTTGTTCCCATTTGGAATGTAAGCAGTTGCTTTAATCTCTTTTATTGTACTAAAATCACTGTAACCAATGCTTCGTTTTGAAATATTGAAAGCGTTCTTATTTAAGCAAAGCACCCGCTCTTCATAATTGGTATGAATCGAAAGTTCATCATTTTCAAGATCAATGACTTTCTCATTGATACTTTTCAAGTAAACAAAGGACTCTTTGGGATATAATTCTTTGTAATGATTGTACTCAAAGTCTTCTGGTATTTGTGCAAATGAAGCAAGCACAAATGCCATTAAACCAAGAAATAGCGTTGTTTTATTTATCATATAAATATTAGAATGCATAACCATTATAATAATAAACTTTAGAAAGTTCTGTTCCGGCTTCATTGTATACAATTTCCCAGCCATGTTTCGTGTCATTCAAGTAATTTGTTACTTTTTTCAGCTTTCCATTTTCAAAATACTCCTTAGAAACCCCATTTAAATTACCGTACAAATAATTCCACTCTGATTTTATTTTCCCGGTATTATAATACATGGTGTAGGTTCCATGTCGTTGGTCATATTCTAATTGATAACTCACCGCTTTTTGACCATTGTAGTGGTATGTTTCATAACTACCTTCGAAATAGCCATTTTTTAAGGTGAACTCTCGAGATGGATTTCCATTATCATATTTCGCTTTTACTTCAGCAGATCCTTTGTCTAAAAGAATTTTTGAAGCCTCACCTCCTGTTCCAGGTGAAGAATAAGCCAATACCATATCGTTTTTATAGCTTCTTGTTAGTTGCAGATTTCCATCTTTGCCATAGAATTTTTGCTCTCCATCTTGAAGACCATAGAGGTATTCCGTTTCTTGTGAAAGATTTCCGTTGGTATGGTAATCTACTTCTTTACCATTGATATCACCAAAGAAGTAAGGTCTTTCCGTGCTCTTCGCGCCATCTTCAAAATAATACACCCACATTCCATTTTCTCTGCTATTTACGTAGTTTCCTTTTCGCTCAAGTTTTCCATTGTCATGGTACCAAATCCAATCACCTTCGCGTTCTCCTTCTTTATAAGTTCCTTTTGAAGAAACTTCTCCTTTGTAATTAAACCATTTAAAATCTCCATCTGATTCGTTTAAGATAAACTTTCCTCTAAACTTTGGTTTCCCGTTAAAATGGTTAGATTCGTAATCAACGATGGCATTTTTTGCATAAAATTCATTTCGCACTTTACCTAAAGTATCATAATAAGTAGCGCCGTATAAAATGCCATTTTCATAATCCTCTTCATAGTTTAACTTCCCATCAACAGCAAACTTTCTGTATTTACCGTTTAAATCTCCATTTAAATAAAAAGATTCATCTTCAATAGTACCGTCCGGATAATACGACTTCCAAACGCCTTCTTGAATTCCATCAACATAATAACCAGTGCGTTTTAAAGTTCCATCATTGTAAAACTCTTCATATTTCCCTTGAAGTGTATCGTTTTTGTATACGTAATTCTTTTTCACACCGCCCCAAGGGAAAAAGTAAGTAAAATCTCCTTGAAGCCACTTTTCACCGTAGGTATATTCTTTTGACTTGTTTCCGTACTCATCAAATTCTTCCCACTTTCCAATTTTACCATCATCTACTTTATACATGCCCTTGCCACTCAACTGTCCGTTCCAATGGTAATTTTCAATCTCATATTTCTTCTTTTTGTTTCCTCCTGCTTTGATCACATTTCCTTCTGAATCATAAACCGTATAAGCAATCAAATAACCGTCTTTGTATTCTCTTTCAGTAAGCAGTTTTCCACTTGGTGCATATTCTTTACTTATTCCATCAAGTGTGCCTTTGTCATACATTTCTTCTTCATAAATACCTCCAAAAATGTAGTAAGATTTCCAAAGCCCTGTTTGTAAACCTTCATCATAAACTCCTTCTAATTCCACATTTCCATTTCTGTAAAAGCTTTTGTAATCTCCAGTTAACTCACCGTCCTCTTTTTGACCAACTCTTCGCTTTTCTCCATTTTCCCAGAAAAGTTTATACGCTCCATTGGCCTTCCCTCCGGTAAAATTCTCGCTTCGGTACAATTCTCCAGTAGCATAATACTCTTTCAACTCTCCTTCAAGCTCTCCTTCATTATAAACCACATCATACTCAACGGTTCCATTTTTAAAGTAGTACTGTAAAGGACCATCAAAATAATTGTCTTTGTAAGTTCCCTTTCTATATAGAATACCTGTTCCATAATATTCCTTGAATTCGCCATTTCTTTTTCCATCTGTAAAAAACAACTCTTCATCAACCTCACCTGAAGTATGATAAAGAATGGCGCTATCGTTGACTTCACCAGCCTTGTAGTTAATTCGCTGGCTAAGGTCTCCGTTTTCAAAATAAAACTTCCACAATTCTTCACGCTCTCCATTTCTCAAAACTCCTTCTGATTTTCGCTCACCACCATCGTATAAAAACATCACCTTTCCATCTAACTCTTTAGTTTCATCGTTATAATTGCCAAATGCCTCAAGACTAGAATTATTGTAGTAAGCGACGTATTGTTCGCCTTTAAACCCATAATGATTGATCTCTTGCTTGTTGTTCAACTCGTACCAAGTAGATTTTACCCATGAATAAAATTCTTTTAAGTCACTAAACTCTTTTTGAACAATCGCTTGGTGCTTTTCATTTCTTGAAGGAACAATGAGATAAGTATTAAAAATATCTAGTTTGTCTTCTTCTATAATTTTCTTGTAAAATGGGGTATAAAAACGACTAAAAAAATAATCTGTCGCTTTTCTTTGTGCCAATTGATTTAAGATCAAGTGGTTTTGTCGACTTACATACAAATCAACTTTTCCTTTAAACTTATATTGGGACTTTAAGGCCACATAATTTTCTATCAATAAGTCAATGTCTTTATACTCTTTCGACTCTAAATCAAAGCCTTCTTTAGCCGTTAAATCCAATTTGGTATTATTCGATAATTCATTTAAGAGACTTAAAACATTATAGGCTCTTTCAGAGTATGGGTTTAATAGAATAACCATATTGAAAGCCATGAATGCTTCTGTAAAATGACCTTCATTTAAAGCAAAAACGGCCAAATTAAAATGAGCGTTATCATCGAAGGGATAAAGCTCCACATGTTCTTTATAAGTCGTATAGGACGAATCATATTCTTCTAAATTCAAGTACTCATAAGCCAAATTGTTATGTGCACTTCGGTGATAGGGATAGCGCTTTAAAATAGATTTGTATGTATCTATAGCTTCTTTATGTTTTTCTTGCAAGCCATAAACGTAGCCTATATTCAACCAAAAGTCTTCATCATTATCATCCGACTTAAAATCAATGCCCGTTTTACAAGCTTCTATCGCTTCTTCATATCGCTCAAGCTGACTTAAATAATCAAAACGCTCAAGCAAAGCATCGGTATAATTGGTATCTCCTGGGTTTATTTTATCGATTAATTCTAAAGCTTCCTCTAACTTTTCTTCATTTGCCAATGAATCGGCTCTGAGTATCAATAAACGAGAATCAACTGGTTTTTCAAGCAGATAAAGCTCTTGAGCTGTGGATGTAAAAAAAGAACATAGAGTAATAATTGCTAGGAAAATTCTAAGCATAAGTGGTTAATTTAATGATGGAAAGTAATTGTGATTTAAAGTGGTTTTAAAAAACCTAAAAATAGTGAAACTATTGCTATTCTTTTAATAGAGCTTGTCAATTCTTTGGAGGTCATTCTATCTATTGAATATTCAAAGCATTAAATCAGGGAAAGATTGTCAATCATCCTTAAATGGTTCACCAAAGAAACCTAAGAACTCTCAACTTTTACTAGGTGTGTTGCTTCTCCTTCCCGATGTTTCGGGACAGGCTTTGGGCTCCTTTCGATGCGCTCATTCTTCACTTACTCAAGATAAATCCTTCGGCTAGCTCAGGACAGCGCTTCTCGCCGCAAGAAATATAAAAATAAAAAAAGCCACACTATCGTGCAGCCTTTCACATTTTTGCTCCTCCTCTTGGGCTCACTACGATCCAATTTTACAAAGAAATTGCAGAATTATACAAAATACGAGTTGAAATTGGAACGTTTTAGATAAGTCGATTTAGTTAAACTGTGCTTTAATTCGGTTTATAGTTTGTTAGGCTAATCTTTAGAAGTTAATGCATATTGTTGAGAACAATATATTCATCATCTATAGCAATATCTAACCTATTTTAGTTACCAATCAGATTTGCTCTTTTTCATTTCATAAATAAATGAATTTATTAGCGATTTTATCTTCTTATCTAAATAGTTAACGGTGTACTTTATGTATTCAGCATTTTGTTCTCCTTTACGATAATGTTCTTTTTTTGAGAACGTTTCTAAATCATAGGCTAAGGTGCCATTTAGAACTGATCTTTCAAACAAGAAATTTTCTACACTATACTTAAGTTTATTCTCTTTACAGAAAATGATAAACTTAAAATTTAAAATTCCATCTGCATAATATGTCTTTTTACCAAAAAAGCTTTTTATACTATCAAGGTTTAGGTTTCCCGTTCCTACTATCTTATCTGAATTTGTACCGCTCAACTCTACCATGTTGTCTCCCGATTTAAGAGTTGAAACAATCCAAAATTTGGCTTTATCATAAATCTGTTTCTTGCTAATTTGAGGTAATTCTATAACATCTGTATATTTTACTTGTCCTGTTTCCGAATCAATGGGAAATTGAGCTGATACAAATTTGATAGAACTTAGAAATAATAATGTTATGGAAAATAATTTCATAATATGAACTTTAACTTTTACTAATAAACAAATATAACAACAATGGTATTTATTCATCTTTATATAGTCAAAAGTTACGTGTACGAATTATCCTTGATCGTTCTCTGAAACAACAAAGCAACTTACAAGACGTTTGTAAGATGCCTCAGTGATCGCTCCTCCTCTTGGGCTCACCTCAACTCCTTCGTCGTTCGGCATAAACTTCTCGCCGCAAGAAATATAAAAATGAAAAAGGCCACACTATCGTGCAGCCTTTCACATTTTTGCTCCTCCTCTTGGGCTCGAACCAAGGACCCTCTGATTAACAGTCAGATGCTCTAACCAACTGAGCTA
>CAXFAI010000036.1:0-257942 GCA_964001305.1 uncultured Flavobacteriales bacterium | reverse complement strand
GTTCGCGATACGAATGCGGTTACAGCTTGCGATAGTTATGTTTGGGCAGGCAATGGAATGACCTACACTGCAAGTGGAATTTATTCTGATACTTTACAAGCAGCTAATGGTTGTGATTCGATTAGTTCAATTGATTTGAAGATTAATTTGTCTACATCATCTACGCAAAGTATTACAACATGTGATACTTACACTTGGCCACAAAACGGCATGACTTACAACGCAACAGGAACGTATTACGACACCATTGTGAATGCTGCCGGTTGTGATTCGGTAATTACGCTTGACTTAACGATTAACAATATCGTTAGAGATACCAATGCCGTGACTGCTTGCCATAGTTACATTTGGGTAAGCAATGGCATGACGTACACCACAAACGGTATTTACTCTGATACCTTACAAGCAGCGAATGGGTGTGATTCAATTGCGAGTATTGACTTGACCATTGACACCGTTGATATTCGAGTTATTCGAAATGGATTTGATTTAACTGCTCAAACAACAGACCCAAATGCAACTTTCCAATGGATAGATTGCACTGCTGATACGGCAATTTTGGGAGCCACATCTAATACTTATACTGCTATTATGAACGGTCAGTACAGTGTAGAGATTACTGAAAACAATTGTGTGGATACTTCTGCTTGTATATCTATTTTGAATGTAGGTTTAGAAGATTCCCAAAAGAAAGAATCTTGGTTTAAACTTTACCCAAATCCAACGAAGGGATCTGTGTATCTTGAAGTTGGGGAGTTTAATCAAACAGAACGAATTCAGATCTTTGATTTACGCGGGGACTTAGTATTGGAATTCGGTCTACAAGGGACTAAGACATTGGTTGATTTAGATGGACTAGCTGCTGGAGTTTACTTTATTCGTTATGGTACAGAAGCGAAGAAATTAATTATCAGAGATTAAATAGGTTTACTTCAAAAATGAACGCTCTGTTGAAAAGCAGGGCGTTTTTTATAGAAGAAAGCTAGCTGATAATAACAATTATTAAAAAAGTGTATGACGCTTCACATGCAAAAGACAAAATCAGATAAATAAGAGTAAAATCAGTTGTTTACCCTATGGAAAGCCATTTTTTCTGCAAATAAGTTTACGCCAAAATAAAATGAGATGAAGAAAGTATTGATTATGGCAAGCTTGCTTATTGCATTTGTAGCTTGTGAAAAAGATGAAGAGGATAATCCAACAACTACACCTACCACCCAAAACAACAATGGTGGTAATAATGGAGGTGGAAACAATGGAGGCGTGAATGTCACATTAAGCAATAGCTATGTGTTTTCTGATGATCAAATAGTGTGCTTTCCCTTAGATAGTACAAATATGTCGATAAACTCCAATGCAATACTTAGTTTGGTAAGTAGGCCTTGTCAGAACAACAGCTCTAAGCTTGATGGCTATTTTAAGTGGCAAACAAGACCTACGCCCGGAACTTATCAGGTAGTAGGTACAGTAGGGCAATTGACTTCTGGTTTTGCTTTAGATACCAATGAGTACTCCATGGTTTTTTATAATCATGGTCCGGCTACTTTGTATGCGGTTTCTGGAACAATTCAAATAAGCAAAAATGCGAGTGATAGTACCAAGCTTGATATGAATTGGACAAATGTAGATATGGCTTATGGCAATGATAGTTCAATCATTCAGTTTAGCGGAAACCTAAAAGGCCTTTAAACTCATTTAGCTTTTCTTGTTCTTCATAGTTGATTTCTAAGTTTAAATTATTGGGGATTGTGTACTTTGCCCAAAATTTAGCTTACAATTATGAAGAACTTCTTTTTTTCTCTTTTACTGCTTCTTACCATTGCTTCATTAAATGCCCAAGATAAAAGAGAGGGGCATTATTGGGATAAAAATGGGGTAAAACGAACTGGAGAACTAAAGCCAGTTTTTGGAACCATTATGTATGGAACTAGGATTAAGTTTTACCAGAACGATGAAAAAGAAGGTAAATGGGGCAAAGATGTGATGGAGAGTTTTGTTTGGGGAACAGATAGCTTCGCCTTAATCCATCATTTTCAAGTGGCTAGTGTTGGTTCCTATTCATCCGATTTTGCCAAGGTGCTTGAAGTAGGAGAAATTGTTTTGTATAAACACTTTCGAAAAGTCAGGCAATCAGCTGGCATGCCAGGCCAAGTGTACATTCCTGTAGCCTATACTGATTACACTTACGTAGTGAAAGCCAAAGGAGAAGAAAAGTATTACGGAATCTTTAGCAAGAATCAATTCAAAAAGTACTTTTTACCCTTGATATTAAAAGACATGGAGCTCACAGAAAAAGTGCTTGACATGAAGAAGCGCGAATGGCTAGACCATATTCCTCAGTTTGTTAGAGAGTTTAATGCGAAGTATTGAATTGGTGGTTTTCTTAGTTTTTGATCAGCTTGTGACTGCTTATTTGTTGGTTTTCTAATTGCAATTGCAAGAAGTAAATTCCATTGGGCAAGCTTAAGGTATTCAATATTCTTGAAGTACCTGAAGGGTTTTCTTCAAGTTGAATAAGCCTTCCATTGATATCATAAAGTTGATAACTTAAAATAGTAGAATTGGCCTCAATAGTAAACTGATTATGAAAGGGGTTTGGGAAGATGTTAATTTTAGATGCATGATTAGACTCACTTTGAGGAATAGATACTAAAAAGCTTACATCCCAAACTTGTGCATAAGAAGGGTGATTTGTGTCAAAAGAAGATGCACCACTAATCGTTTCTCCTAAAGAGTCAATCGCCACCTCATGACCAAATCGGCCTCTTTGTGTGCCATCTATGTCATAACCTCTTTGGTGCCAATTGTTGCTGTTGTATTCAAATACACGCATATGCCCGGAATTAAATGCTGTGCCGGCATTGTTCTCAGCCCCTCCAACCAACACAGTGCCGTCGTATGATAATTCAAAAGATTTTCCCCATCCATCTCCAAAGTTTTCTGGTAAAATATCGCTTCCTCTTTGTTGCCACACTGCATTTACAGAATCATAAGTAAAGACTTGAATTTTATTGCTTATTTGTGTGTTATTTATGGGAACATTATTTCCAAGCGCAAATACGTTCCCATCTCCACTTAAATGTACATCAATTCCCAACTGATGATAATTATCTAAGCCAATAAATGGATTTCCTTTGATGACCCAAGCAGTGCCATTCCAAACATAAACAGCTGCTTTGCCAGCATAGGAAAGAGAACCTACATTTGCTGTTGGTGCACCAACAGCAACTACGTTTCCATCGGCACTTATGCTAACAGCTTGTCCAATATTATCTGTATTTCTACCACCTAATATGGGGCTGCCCTTTAAACTCCAGCTATTGTTTACCCATTCATATATATATACCCTGCCTCTACTACCGGTTGTTGCATTTACTCTTCCTTGAGGTACACCAATAACTACTGTATTTCCGTCGGCACTTAGCTCTATATCTGCACCCAATAAGTAATCGTTACCACTTGGCGTAAAATCGCTGCCTTTTTGAATCCATTGATTATTGATGAGTTCATAAACCCTAGCAATCCCTAGAAAGCTTTGAGCTGTTGATGAAGAAACAGCAAGTACATTGCCTTGTGCATTCAGGTCTACTTTGTATCCAAAAAAATCGAAAGGACTGCCGTATACTACCTGACCTAAAGGTAACCAAGTATTAGCCTGTCGTTGAAAAACTTTGATGCTTCCGCAAGCTCCACAAGAATCGTTGTTGTTTGGTGTGCCTATTACAAACACATCTCCTTTGGTATTTAAATCTGAAGAAACACCAAGGTATTCATCATTTCTTGAAGCTAAAAAGTTTGAACCGATTTGTAATTGAGCATTTGCCACAAATGCAATCGCAATGCAGAATAGTGTGCTTAAAAAATACTTCATGAGGTCTTGTTTTTTCAGGATAAATAAAGTTAAGAATTCTTTGAGAAGTGGGTTTTAATTATATGCTAGTTTTTTTGCTTTTCTCGACTCGGCCTTTTCTTGGTTTGGATGGTTTTATTCCACCCTTTAAATCGGCCTGAACCCAAGCGATAAGAGGTTAAAGGGAAAAAGGAAGGAAAAGAAGCGTAAACCGAAAATGATGTTTACGAACACCTTTAAACTTACAATTAAGTGAACTAAAGGTAGCGTAGCAAAAGGATTGCTTCCGATTTGGGGCGTTGTTGATAGCTTTTTTTATTAGCCCCTTATTTGAGATAGTTAAGGACTTCGTCATTAAAAACGAGCATTAAATTTTTAGTTGTTTCTGAGTTATTTTCATATCCACCTTGATTATCTCCGTCAAATACACCAATTAAGTTTAATTGTACCCTTTCTTTATCGAACATATTTTTGATGGAATAATATTTTAGTTGAAATTTCTCTTCTTGTCTCTCAATTGTAAAATAATAGTGTGGTTCTTCTGTTTCTCTGCCTGTTGTATCTGTGAAAGTTATGTTAACATTTTTTTTCTGCTTCAATTCTTCAAGTTTCTTGGAAAAAGCTGTTTGACTACTTTCTAAAGTATATTCAGCTAAAGGCGGTCGAACAGACACAATATGGTCAACAAGAAATAACCACCCAGCCACAATGATTAAAATCAAAGATGTAATTGAAATTATTATGCCTTTAACTGTTCTACTCATAAATTTTACTTTTCCTAATTCTGCTTTTTGTTACCAAGGTCGAAGCTTGTTTATTGTTATGGGATAGAAAGTGTAATAAACAGCTCTTGAAAGATTGTAAGTTCTTGTTGATACTATACTTGTATTCTGCGGGTTGTAACTATTACGAATCTTATTTGCTCTAACAGTTAAAATAGCATCATGAACCGCTACTTTTCTGTTAAATAACGCTCCTCTTACTCCTCCTGTTTTTGCCTTCCAATATGCATAATCGTGAGCCTGTGCAGCTTTATCAATAGCATCTATCGGGGTTAAATACTTACCTTTATTATTCGGGTCAGGAAGCTTGTATGGGTCTGCATCAGGTCCGGGACCTATGAAATTAGTATGACCAATCGCATCTCCAGTATAAGGCACGTTTCCTTCTCCCCAGGCATCCCAAGTACCACCAGGTGCATTATCATATCCTTCGCTTCCTAAAAGTAATGGCATATCATCAAGGCTTGCCAGTAATTCCTCTGATGGTGGTGGCGTAAAAGGTTCGGGTTGTCCTAACATAAAAGTATGGCTATAACTTACACTTGGGTCAAATATTAGCCCATTACTACTATAATTAAAACCTAAACCATTAGCACTAAATCCGCCATTCTGACTCCAATTTATACCAGCTGAAAAGATGTTAGACCCAAATCCACCTGTACCAGCATTTATTGGAAGAATACTATAATTTAAACCTGCTGTCATTCCTGTCTGTGTTCCGTAACCTATTGAGGCAGTTAGACCCGCAACTGTACCTCCTACTGAAATATAAGCATTTTCAGTACCGAAACTATAACCTGTTGTAGCTTGTGCACTTAAAATCCCAGGAACTCCAATTCCAGCTGTTAACCCAATATCAAAACCACCTGTACGACTAAAGCCAATATGAGGTATAATAAAGGCCAGTTCACCCGAAGGGTCAGTATATTTCAACGGATTATTTACTACATAACTGTAGCGGTTGTAGTTTTGGGTTGAAGTTGCATCTTGTACAAAATTATCGGGGCTTAACATACGGCCTACAAATGGGTCGTACAAGCGGCCATTCATGTGTATTAAGTCAAATTCATAAAGCATTTCGTGCCCAGTATAGCCCCTCCATAACCAATTGGGCTGGTTGGCTTGGTAGTTGGGGTCAAATTGCCAAGTATCAGGATTTCTGATTTTGCCCCATGCATCAAAGCTTTGTTCATAAAAAAGGCTTCCATCTTCCTTGCTTAAAATTTCTAAAGAGCCCAAATAGTCTAAATGGGTGGCATAGGCCATAGTTAAATCATCGCCATCGGCATTGTAATTAACAATTGCCGCAAGGCCATCGCCACCTTGTATATAAATGGTTTGGCTCTTCAAGTCGGGTCCTTCAAATATGTATTCGGCATTTGAAGTATATACCCTTTGTTGCCATTGTTGTGGTGAAAGACTAAAATCCTTCATATTCACATATCTTCTTTCGTGATTTGGTCCATAAAAATACTCCCATTCTTTTTGGTCAGGTATGCCAATTGTTTTAGGATCATTTTTTTCATTGTATTCAATAACCTGGCTATTAAAGCTCTGCCAACTGCTTGGGCTACCTACTTTTACGAGGGCGTTTACTTTCTCTGCATCATATATGTAGTCTACATCATCTCCAAATTCTGAAATATTTCCATTGGTTTGGTAAGTGTTTGTTTGAAATGGACTCCCATTTAAATTAGCAACAATTAAGCGATCTAGGTTATCATACTCAAACTCTTCTTCATTTTGTTGTAAAACATTGGTTCTATTCATTAGGTTACCACTGTTAGCGTCAAAGGCATATTGCCTATGTTTTAAATCTTGCACAATCACCTCAGACGGTCGATGGGATGCATCGTACATTTTAGAGACTAATTTACCATCAAGATGCATATATTCTGTCCATTGTCCCATTTCGTTTTGTTCAATACCTTCAAAGTAATTGCGATTGGGGTCATCAAGAATTCCACTTTGATCTTTTACCTTATATAAGTACCCGTTGGTAGTATATTCATAAGCAATTTTTACAGCTACTTGTCCTGCTTGATGATACTCAACTTTGTCTACCCGTCCATCTCCTAAATATTCGTATTTAGTAATAAAGTCTGGTAAATTGCCTGGAGCTCGTTCTCTTACTTCAATAAGTTCGCCGTTTGAATTATAGAAATAGGTATCGGAAAAACTCATATTGCTTGAAACATTTTCGGATTCAAGCTTGCCAAAGCCAACGGTTGAAGGGTCGTTATTAAATACGAAACTATATTGATGCAAGCTAGAGTTTCCTGTAATTCCCATGTTTTTGTGGGTCATCCTCCCGAGAGCATCGTATTGAATATTTGAAATGGTATTTCCTTTTGCATCCGTTTGTGCAGTTAATTCTCCAATTACGTTATATTGGTATGTGGTGGTACCCGAGTTTACTTCAGTTAAACTGCTTTGATGTCCAAAAGCGTCATAAGTAGCTGAGCTCATTTCTAAACCATTAACTATTGTTTTGTCAATTTGACCATTGCTGTAGTAAGTGTATTCTATGGTTCCGCCATCATCTGTGGATTCAATCAAATGACCGCTCGCATCCATTTTGCTTAACTTATAAGTGCCATCTGCATGATTTACTCCTTCTACATAGGTCCTGTTCGAAAAACTAAAAGGTTGTACATTAAGCGGTGCAACTAGTTGATAAGTTGTGTAGTTTAGGTTTTGTCCATTTTGGTCTTTATAGTCATAACGTATAAGTCGATTGAGGTCATCGTATTCAAATTGATGCGTATTTTTAACTTGAATGTTGAAAAAGGGGTCTGTTTTAAGCGAGACTTGTCCAACACTAGTATATTTTTCAGTTTGGTATATATTACCACTAAACCCTTCTAGTTCGGACTTTGTCATTTTACCCAAATGGTTATACCATTTTTTTGAATTACTTGAATTGGTCTTGCTCTTCGTTACGGTATATAGGCTATTTTGAGCTTCATAAATTAAGGTGCTATTGCTTATATTCCATTCGGTTGTATAATTGGTTAAATTCCCATAATCGTCAGTTTGTGAAGTTTTTTGATAGAACTCATTGTAAGAAAATTGCATTCCCTCAAGTGGTGCATTTGTATTCGAAGCCAACAAGATACCAGACAAAGGTTCATAAGTAAAGTGATTCTCATATTGATGACCTATGCTTTTATCGATATACAATTCGTCTTTTATCATAAACCGCTCATCTGCACTATAATTAAAAATGGTTTCGATAAAGTTAGTGCCACCTCTATTGGGAATGTCTTCGGTTGTTCTAATTAAATTTCCATAATTATTATATTCAAAAGTTTCGGTATAAACATTAGTTTGAGCATTCGGGTACTTTCTATCTAAGCGAATTAAATCGTTTTCCAAATTATAATCATATTCGTAGTGTTCAATATAATCTGCTAATGTATTTCTCGTTTTTTTAACTACTTTTTTGGTGATTGCTGAAGGAATGTGTGTACCAAAAGCATCATACTCAAATTCAGTAACATGTTTACTGTAGCCTTCCGTTTGACTGCCTGTTTGTATCGTAATACTTGTTACATTTCCTTGTTTGGTAGCATTTACATGTGAATAGTCGTAATTGGTTAATTGAGTAAAGCCTTTCACATTGTCGCCAAATTGAGTTTCGTCTAATTGATTAATAAATCGGCTGCCGCTAAATATAAAGGTGGTATATTGATTTATGGTGCTATTTAAATTTCTTATGATTACTTTGTCTGATTCACAAGGTAATCCACCCGTTCCATTGGTATAGTTGTTATAGCTTATTTGACTCAGGTGAGACTTCTTTAGCCTAGAAAAGAAAAATGAAAGATCAAATTCAAATTCTTGTGAAGCTAATGAAATTGGATAGGCTTCATTGCCATTGACAATTTCATTTGTGGTTTCTACTTGTTTGAAACCAAGAAATCCCAATCCTGCCGTATGAAATTTAGCCCCTTTATAAAAATAGCGGCTTAAACTTCTAAAATTTTGTTTGGAATTTGTTCCACTTTGATCTGGAGTTTCTACTTCAGAAGTTACAAGAATTGGTTTTTGAAAATCAATTAGAGGGCTGCTGGCATTTGTGCCTTTTTCATACAAATTTCTACAAGTAGTATTTCCATTAAAGCTAATAGTAGAGTAGTTTATTTTACTGAATTCATTAAAACCAGTAGAAACTCCACTAATTTTTCCATGGGTAATTTCTTTGTCAAAATCAACGACTTTAAAGTTGGTGAAAATATTTGTTCTAGCCATCATTTCTAGTATCCCATCTCCATCATAGTCACCCAGAAAATAAGCATTACTTCCCCATGAATTAGTTGTTTGTGGGCTCGGAACTATCAATGATCCAAAGTTGTTGGAAGTAGATTCAAATTGAAAATTTCCTGAGTTCTCAATTTCTTTGATAAAATGTACTTCGATTACCGATGTTGAACTATTAACATCTTCGTAAACTGCTTTAATATCACTTCTGCCATCGCCATTAAAGTCTGCAATTATTAATTCGTTATAATAGTGGTCTGTCGTTGGAAAGCTTGGGTTTGTTGAAATGCCAATGAAGTCAATTCCATTTGATAGCTTAAAATTCCAACTATTACCATTTCCCGAATAAAATATATCAGATTTACCATCTCCATTGAAATCACCAATTCTTACTCGTTGTTTGTGATGAGGAAAGTTTTGTTGAGAATTGCCTCCATGATTATCATTGTACAATGTTCTTGCAGGATGAAATGGACTGTTTTTATATTCTCTTATCATAGTTCTGTTAGTACTACTATGCTCATAAATTTGCATTAAATCACTTTTCCCATTTCCATTAAAATCTAGAACATATAAAATATCTTTAAATGACATTTTATTATATGAAAAGTTATCTCCCTTCTTGTCTATAGTTTGAGCGATTGGAGATACTTTCGGATAAATTATTTGCGGTTGGTATTCATTGTCTTTGTGTTGATAGTCATCTTTATGCCTATTATTAAGGTTTAAAAATAAATCTAATGCTCCATCACCATTAAAATCGCCTTTAAAAATAGAATTTCTTGTGCCTATTCGATTATGTGTTGAAGATGCAGGTTGATAATAATCAGTTGGGTAGAATTGTACACTTTGGCCTTCTGAATTTGAATGGGTAATTGCAATTTGAGATACTCCAACATGATTAGTCAGCCATTCTTTATAACCTAAAGCCCAAGTTATATCATCTTTGCCATCCCCGTTAAAGTCTCCAATATCAAAATAAATCATTCCAGTTGCCCTAATATAGTCTGAATTCATTCCTTGACCAAGAAGTACATTAAACGTTGGAATAAAAGCTAAATTTTGCATGGCAGAATACCCATTCCCATTATTTAACCGAATAAAAAAGTTAGAATATTCAATATAGTTATTGCTATTTAGATGTCTTTGGGCTAAAAGGACATCTGTTAGTCCATCTCCATTAAAATCACCAGGATAATAATTAAAATCAGAATTATCAAGATTAGTAGGAGTTTTAGTATAAGTTGGACTAGCATCATGATAACTGAATCTTAAGGTATTCAAATGCTCTGTAGAGTTTAGTTTTCCATACTCAATGACTTCATTTAAGTATGAATAAAAATTGAAACCATATTTAAATTCGTACCGTTTGTAACTGCTTTGTGTTGGAATATGAATGATATCAATCTCAGTTAACAAATGTTGACTGTTTATTTTAGTGCCAACTTCTGTAAAATATCCACTTCCTTTATCTTCCCTCTTTTCGTAGGTAAACTTTATTGAATAGAACGGAGAAGAATTTGCGCTGCTGTTACCTGAATAGTTTATTTCTTTTAGCAATTGTTGGTTATCAATCATTTGATATACATACTCAATGTAGTTGCCATATAAGTCACTTATTTTATTTAAGTTCCAACTTAATACATGTGTACTGTTTTGATGGCTTACAGTTACTCTAGAGTTCGCAGTTTTACCAAACTCTAAAATCCTTCCATCTTTTGTTTCAACGGTAAAGTACTCTGGGCCACTTCCTATTTGATTATGAGCCGTTATCAATGAGTAAGTTTCTGATTCAGTTTTATAAATTGCTCCATTTGTATTGTGCGTTCCACTTTCTAAAACCAATCTATTTCCATCATAAACTAATTGGTCGTTTGAATCAAAAAAGATATTTCGTAATTCATCTTCATGAAAATGGTCATAGTTTACTCTACTTATAGAAGAGCCGGCGGCTATGCCCCAGCCAAAACCAACAATTCCATTACCACCTTGACTGCTATAATTTATTGAAACTGATGGGGTGGATCCATTTATGCCTTGTGGTAAATCAATGGGAATGTTGTATGTGAATGCTCCTGTACTACTAACGGATTGGTTACTAGGTGTCTTTCCAACAATTAATTCTTGATCTAAAACCCGATTCTCTAAATCAGACATTTCATAAAGAGGCTCATAAGAAACATTTTGGCCAAATAAGATATTACAACAAAAAGCAATTGCGCTAATTGTTAAGATAATTGTTTTTCCCATGATGTTATTTTTTAAGGATTCTCCAACTTGTTTTTTCCTCAACGCCAATTAACTCAAGAAAATAAACTCCATCGGAATATTGACTTAAATTAATTTGCCCAGAATTATAAATTACACCTTGTGTAAGTATTTTGCCATTTATATCTATTAGATAATAAGAGATAGATTCTTTCTTGTCTTTAGATAATTCAATATTTAAGAGATCTGAAGTAGGGTTAGGATAGATCTTGAAAGTAATTGAATCTAGTTGTTCTTCAAATTCAGTTTTCTTTCTGCTTTCATTTTCCTTAGAAAGTATGATTTGTTTTAATGTTCTATTTCCAGCTTCGTCATAAGAAAATGATAAAGATTGAGCATTAAGGTTATTACTCAGCGGAGTAATTAAGAAAGTTAAGAATGCAATACAAAGGGTTTTTTTCATCGTAAAATTGTTTTTCCAAAAACAATTTTAACAAATAAAATTAAACCATACAAGTTCTTATTCCTTCTCTTCCACCACCTTATAATTGTCTTTATACACCCGTTCCATCAGCAAACGCTTAGGGTCAATAGCGGCTTTTACTGGTTTGCTGTCAATCGTAAATGTGAGGGTTTGCTCTCCAGATTTTAGCTTCATGCGTTTCATCAAAAGCGGCTTTTCAGCATCTCGGTCTTCAAATAAAGCAATGTCAACCCAGTCATTTAATGCTGCTTCCGTTTCATTACCAATGGTATCTGCTCTTAGCTTCTTATTTTCCAAGGTGAGTTCTACCCAATACTTTCCTTCTTTTTCTTCATAAGTAGCTTCTTTAAGCCTAAAATCGTACAAGGTTATTTGTTTAAACCAATCTTCAATCAGGTAGTTTAAGCTATCTGGCACTTGAGGCTCCAAATGCCGAAGAAAATCCAGTGAAGTAGGGTATGGCGGTTCTGCGTAACGATACTCCTCCAAAAAGTCTCGCAAGGCTTGGTTTACCTTATCTTCCCCAATGTAATCTTGCAAAGCATATAAAATTAAACTGCCTTTTCCATAATGAAGATAGGCCTGATTTTCAACTTGCGCCAAGGGTAACTCCTTATCGCTTTCTCTGCCTCTGCCTCTTAAATAACGATTAAAATCATATTTAAGGAATTCTTTCATGCCCAAGTCGTCTTTCTCTTGTTTCATCACCATTAAAGAGCTGTATTCTGAAAAGCTTTCGCTCAACATGGTGCCACCTTGCATTTTTGCCCCAATCACTTGATGCGCCCACCATTGATGTGCCATTTCATGGGCGATAACAGCATTTACTACATTATTTTTGGTAGAATCTTCCATGTCAATAATAAACCCAAAAGCTTCAGAGTAGGGCATAGTGCCGGGGAAAGCTTGCGCAAATGTGGCATAGCGAGGAAACTCAATGATTCGTGCTTGTTGATGATAATAGGGACCGAAATTTTCGGTGTAATATTCCAATGATTTTTGAATAGCATCCAACATCATCTCAATGTTGTAATCGTGTTTTTCATCATAATAAACCTCTAAGGAAATGCCGTTCCAATCGCGTTTGGCCACTTCATAATCGGCTGAAATAAAAGAACAAAACAGCTGTGAAGCTTGATCAATTTTATAGTGATAGTAATTACGTCCTTCTTCTTGCCACTCTTTCACCAATTTACCGGGGGCAATGGCAATTTGTTCAGCTGAAGTAGAAATAAAAGTTTCGATGTTCACCCAATCCGCTCGTCCATCGGTGAGGTAATTGACCATGCGTAGTTCCTTGTTGGTAGAGTCCAATTCGGGCATGCGGTCTTTGGGAGGTAAATCATATTTCTTTCGATCGTTTTTGTCACTGAGTTCAAATCCTTCTTGGTAACCCATGCCCGGCAAAATAGCTCTATTGTTTATAAAGGTTCCATTTTGAATAATGCTGGTATTGCCTCTTGTGTTTTCAAACCCTTTGGTTTCATAGTTAGAAAGAATCACCATGTCAATTTCATCACCCGGTTGCATGGGTTTTTTGAGAGCATATATTCGATAATCTAAACTGTCATCTTGCATCACGAGTTCAGAATTTGGCAGTTGAATATCCACTTCCCAATCTTCATTCAAATTGTAGTGAATGCTGTCAATGACTTGATTGGTCTTGTTTTTTAGTTTGATTTCAGCCTTTACTTTTACATCCCGTTCATTTGGAAATATGTCAACATGGTATACCACATCTGTTACCGAGGGTAAAGCTAAATCTTGGTATTTTTTGTACTTCTGTTCATACCGAACTTGTAACCATTCTGTTTCATCTGATGTTTGGTACGTATTTAATACTTGTGAATTGTAGTAAACATAGGCTGCACTGGCCACCCATAAAACTACAACTGCTAGAAAGACTGGCTTTAGTTTACCATTAAAATTGACCTTGGCCACTTTTAGCCTGTTTTTAAATCCGCCACCAGAAGAGCGCACCCAAAACAAGGCAGCAACTAGGGCTAGTATGGCGGCAAACAGCAACCAATACACATTAAACCAAATATTGCCTAACAAACCCGGTCCATAGCCATTCATGTCTGAATATTGTATGGAAGGAGCTCCACCAAAACCTAGCATATTGGATTGAACATCCATTACACTTAGGATAATACTCCAAACAAATACAAATAGTATTGTCACAAAGTAGCCTTGGTAGCGGTGGTTAACCATGACTTGTATAAAAATGAAAAAGATGGAATAAAATAGATAGCCGGGAAGAATGTCTATAAAAAAGGTGCTGAGGTATAATCCAAACTCAATGTTTGTAAAGCCCAATACCAATTGATATAGAATGCCGAGTATTCCAAAGAAAAAATAGAGACTGCTAACTACACCCAATAAAGTAAGCACTTTGGCAAAAAAGGAACTCAATGAATGATGAGGGGTAGCATTTATTACTTCGTGAATATGACTTAAGCGGTCTCTCCAAACCAGTTCGCCACTAAAAAATATTAGAATAATAATGACGAAAAGACTGGACGAATCGTCAATCATTTCAACTACCTTGTAAGTAATGGGGTAAGCTTGTAAACCAAAATACTCAAAGCCGCTTACCATATCAACTACGAGCAATATAGTGGCGAACAGTATAATGACCTTAAAAACAATGCTCTTAATTATATTTAAGAAGCTGATTTTTAAGAAACTTATAAAGTGTTGCCAATTGCTATTAGCACCAAATTGAGGAGAAACTGTTATTGTTTCTATTTTAGCTGTACTTACCTCTTCTTTAACAGCACGCTTTTTTTGTTTTTTGCTTTTTTCTTTAAATGAAAAGTTTAAGTAAGAAAGCAGTAGGACTATAAATCCAACTCCGATCCAGATTAAGCGATTCCAGAGTAGAATTCCTTCAAAAGCAGGAGAGAGGGTGTTTTTTTCAAAGGGCGTAAAATAGCGAGAATAGACCGTATACGCTCTTAGCCCAAAACTGTCTAGCAGGCCGCCTAAGGTTTCATTATCTACATCGGATAGCAATGTTCCTGAAAGACCGTAAGCTATTAATAAAACCAATGCACCGACAAAGGAAATAACCGTGTTTTTAAATTTGGTAGCAAGTGCATAAAGGATACTTCCAGCAAGAAACATATTGGGCAGTATAAACAGGAAGTAATTATTGATAAATGTTTCAAGGTAAAATGGACCAATGCGGTCGGGTTCTAACCAGCCAACAGCCGGTGCAATGAGTGCGCCTAATAATACGCCAATGTAAATGCCTAAAATGGGAACGGTTGATAAAACCAAGGCCCCTAAAAATCGACCAAAAAAATACCCTCCTTTGTGAATGGGAGCGCTAAAGAGAATTTCTTTGAAATTATTAGAATGGTCACGCAGGGCAGCATTATTGAAAAATGCCACGGCGAAGAAAATGCCCATAAGCGTAAAGGTGGTCACAAATTGGGTAATGGCAAATGGGGCATTTTTATAAATGTTTCCAATTGATCCACCTATTTGAACATTGTCAGATGCAACGGCACCAAAGGAAAGCAAGACAATAAAAAAGGTGAAAATATAAATCATGGGCCTTTTAAAAGCCGTTTTGATTTCTAGTAAGAAGAACTCTTTAAACATGGCTTTAGCTTTAGGCAATTACAGATTCAGTTTCAACTTTGGTTTTGGTGAAGAATACATCTTCTAGATTGGGGGTAACCGCTTTAAATCCATTTCCTGGATTTTCGTTTTGATAGATGTGAATAACTGGTTTGCCAGCAACCATTTTGTCGGAGATAACCTCATATTGACTGTTGTGAGTATCTAGCTCATGGCGTTCAATTTGTTTTTGCCAAACTTTACCTTCTAATTCGGCAATGGCATTTTCCGGGGAACCGTGATAAACAATTTGACCTAGGTTCATGACTGCAAATCGAGAGCACAACTCTCTTACATCGTCTACTATGTGAGTAGAAAGTAAAATAATTACTTCTTGTCCTACATCTGCTAAAAGGTTGTGAAAACGATTTCGTTCGCCAGGGTCTAAACCCGCAGTGGGTTCATCTACAATAATCAATTTGGGTTTGCCAATTAAAGCTTGTGCAATGCCAACTCTTTGTTTCATCCCACCAGAAAAGCCCTTTACACTTTTGTTTCTTTTTTCATACAAATTTACCTTTTGGAGCAAGTGGGCAACCAAGTCTTTTCGCTCGCTTTTATTTCCAATACCTTTTAAAACAGCCATATGGTCTAACAGTTGCT
Organism: uncultured Flavobacteriales bacterium; assembly: GCA_964001305.1. GTDB lineage: Bacteria > Bacteroidota > Bacteroidia > Flavobacteriales_E > Vicingaceae > CAJXMH01. The sequence continues at coordinate 242,122 of CAXFAI010000036.1, read as the reverse complement.
CGGCTGTTATTTTGGCATAAACTCCAAACTCTTGTGGTAGGTAACCCAAGTATTTCCGAAGTTCATGTGGTTGTTTTAAAATGTCAATATCATCTAAAATCGCACTACCTGAGTCGGCTTCTTGTAAAGTAGCCAGTGTTCTCATGAGCGAAGATTTTCCGGCTCCATTGGGGCCAAGTAAGCCAAACATACCGTTGTTTATTTCCAAGTTAACTTGGTCTAGCGCTTTTACTCCGTTTGGGTATGTTTTGCTGAGTGATTCGATTTTAAGTGTAGGCATAATAAGTAGACTTTAATTGAGTTAGAAAAGTAGAAAGGATTTAGATAGCTTCCAAAATCTATAGGTTGAACGGTAAAAAAATGAAGATAAATTGAAATATACTGGTTTCTGAGTATTGACATCAGGAATAAGTATAAAGACCTTAGCCCCATGGTTAAGTAGTTTCTGCTCGTTAAAGTTAACCCTCAGACTACAGCTCAATTTCAGTTCGCATTATTCGTTCTTTTATTCTTCAGCAATGCGATATAACTTAACGATCAGAAGGCAACGCTTCGAACTTAATTGTTCGGAGCGTTTTTTATATTACTTCTTTTTGTTTTACCCAAAACTTACTTAATATCCTACCCTGCAAAAAGTTGCTTAATTTTTTTAAGATGTAGAATCTATTAATGTTTTCAGATTCCCATTACTTTCGTGAATTCAAACAAATAGAATTGAAAAAAGCGAAAAGCATTGCGGTAATCGATCATGTTGGCGTAAAAGGGGGAATGCATGAATACAGTTTAGGTCTTTTAGAAGCACTTGCAGAAAAAGGAGTGAAGACATATTACCTGAGCAATTTGCCTAATTCATCAAGCTATAAGAGCAACATTAAAAAAGTGTTTTCTTCGAAAATGCATAAGAATGTTTCTGGCTTTTTAAGCTTGCTTAATGCGCTTGCAGTAAGTGTTTTATTTCTTAGAAAGAAGAAAGTAAAATGGGTTGTTTTTCATTTGTTTGAATCTACTTTTCTAATTGTTTCAATGTTAGCCTTTATTCGACTTTGGGGTTTTAAAGTCATAGGAATTGTTCATGATGTGGAAGGTTTTGATCATGATTCAGAAGTCCGTGGTTTGCAATCCTTTATTTATCGAAAGTTACTTTTTAAAGTCGTGGTTCATAATGCTTTTAGTAAACGCTTGCTTTTGCAAAACGCACCTTTTTTGAATGAAGAAAAAGTCATGATTGCCCGGCATGGTAATTTTCATTTGAATACAAATTCTAAAATGAATAGATTCCAAGCTGCTCAGTTTTTAGGTTTAGATTCAAACTTTCGATATGTTTTGTTTTTTGGCCAAATAAAAACAGTAAAAGGATTAGACCTTTTATTAGAAGCCTTCCCTAATAACATGCCTCAATTAAAATTAATTGTGGCTGGCAGACCTTGGAAAGATGACTTTTCTACTTATAAAACAATTATAGAAAAACGAAAATTGCAGCCTCAGTTTGTGCCCATGATTCGTTACATTAAAGAGGAAGAAAGACAGGCCTTATTTGCTTTGGCTGAGCTTATTGTTTTGCCTTACCGCAAAATTTTTCAAAGTGGTGTGTTATTGCATGCCGTCAACAATCTGTTAGCTGTTGTGGCTTCTGATTTAGAAGCTAATGTTGAAAATTTAGCTCATGGGGAAGGAGGTTTTTTATTTAAAAGTGAGGATGTACTTTCTTTAAAAAATACGATTGTAGATGCTCTAGAAAGCAAAGAAGAAAGAGAAGAAAAAGCTCGTTTAGCTTTTGAGTTTATAAATAAGGAGTATGATTGGAGGACTATTTCAAAAGCATATTTACAACTAATCGAATAAATAATGAAATTACCTATTACGATTAACAGGCCTGTTTTTATCGCTTTGCTTTTATTGATTTCTTTAAGCTTTTCAAATTGCTCGGCACAAAGAGCCGTTTCAAGGCCAGATGGGTTTTCTATGAATGAAAATTACAGGGGTGTAAATTATACTGAAGATTTAACGGCTTGTCCTCAAGTGAAAATAAAACAAGAAGGTAATCAATACCTTTCTAAGTTTTCAACTTTAATTATTCAATCGGGCCCATGGTCAAAAAGTTTAGAGTATCCGCTCGTTTACGTAAATAAGCGATTAAGTGAATTGAATAGATTAGATCCAAATGCGAAAAGCTTAAATATTGAGTTTGAAAAGATAACTATGAAAGAAGCAGACCAGTTTAAAACTGGGCTGAAAGATTTTCAGAAACAAGCACTATACATACTTTCACTAGAAAAGAATAAGATAAGCGTAAAAAGCACCACTGAAGAAGGTGCAACTTATGGCTTAGCGAGTTTATTGTGCTTACTGGAACAGGATTCTGTTCGAACGATTCAGATTATTGATTGGCCTGATGTAAAAAAACGGGTACTGCAAATCAACCTAAAGGATATGGACCCAAAGCTTGTGGCATTGGCAATTGAAAGTGCTTGGAGACAACGGTATAACGGTCTTTTGTTAAGTATTACCAATAGTGTGAAATTTAAGGCATTGGGGAAGCATCCTAGAAAAACAGCCATGATGCCATCTGACTTCAAAAGGCTTGTTAATTATGCTCGATCGTTACACTTAGAAGTCGTGCCCCATTTGAATTTATTGTCTCATCAAAATGCTGAGCTGCTTCAATATAAAGTGGATTCAACTTTGTTTTATAATTATCAAACCCTTAACCCTCAAAATGGGAAAGTCTATACAATCTTGTATGATTTAATTGATGAAGTTGATTCTTTAATTGATCCTCATGCCATTCATATTGGGCATGATGAGGTATTGGGGTTTAAGAAAGAACATGTTGAAGAGTATGGTCCAATTCTTCCCCCTAAGCTATTTCTTTTAAGCGTGAGAAGATTGCATAATTATTTAAGCAAAAAAAATATAGAAACTCAAATGTGGGGAGACATGCTGCTTCATCAACAAGATTTTCCAAATACGCATCCCACAGGAGTTAACGCACCAGATAGTTACCGTGGTATAATAGATAGCATTCCTACAACTATAACTATAACTGATTGGCATTATCTTGATTATAAGTGGCGTATAAAAAAGGGACCAATTCAATTTGAACCCACAAAACGTTTTCTTGAAAAAGGACATAAAGTCTTTTGTGCTACTTATAAATGGGATTATTTTAATGTTGAATATGCTCGATTTGTATCGGAACAATCTAATGAGAACTTAGAAGGAATGATTGCCACAACTTGGCATGAATTGCTTAATGGCTCTGTGTATAAGAAGCATGATTCTTATCGAGGATTTTACAAAATCATGCAAGAATCAGCCAATATTTTTTGGAATGCTTCAACTTACTGAGATATCTTAATTTCGCAACTTAGTAAACTAACCAATTCACTATGAGGAAAGCCGTAGTTAGAACTACACCAATATTGAAAAGAATCGTTGATTTTTTTAAAGCATATCGACATTATCCGAACTTTCCGAATGGACATTTTTATAGCCCTATAACGAATACGGATGAAGTGAAAGACCAAGAGCTAATGCTTTGGCCTGAAAAACTCCCTACTCAAATTTTGGGTGTGAACTTGAATGAAGAAGTGCAATTGCAACATCATCAATTCATAGTAGAAAGTGCTGCTTCAATGCCATTTAAGGAAACTAAGCAAGAGGGATTTCGATATTTCTTGGATAATCCGCAGTATTCATTCTCAGACGGTATTGTACTTCATGGTTTCTTGAATAAATATCAACCGAAACGAATTATTGAAGTAGGTGCTGGATATTCTTCTGCCTTAATGCTAGATTGTAATCAGCATTATTTTAATAATGAAATTGAGTTCACTTTTATCGAGCCTTATCCAAAACGATTAAAAGGACTTTTAGCAGCTGGAGATTCAACCAAGCATCGAATTCTTGAAAAGAAAGTGCAACAGGTAGAAGTGCAAGAGTTTGAAAAGCTCGAGGCTGGAGATATTTTGTTTATAGATAGCTCACATGTGTTGAAAACAGGGAGTGATTTATATTATCTATTTTTTCAAGTGTTACCTCGCTTGAAAAAAGGAGTTGTGATTCATATTCATGATATTTTTTACCCCTTTGAATATCCTAAAGAATGGGCCATGCATGGAAGAAACTGGAATGAATTATACTTTTTACATGCTTTGCTCGTCAACAATCACAAGTTGAGCATTTTATATTTTACAGATTATATAGCCCAAGTTCACACCAATGAATTAGATAAATGTCCTTTACTGAAAAAGAGTAGGGGAGGAAGTATTTGGTTAAAAATTGAAAATAGCAATGGCTAAAAAGTTGAAACTTGCTATTTTAGGTTCAGTTGGTGTGCCGGCAAACTACGGCGGGTTTGAAACCCTAGCAGATAAGTTAGTTACGCACTTGAGTGAGCAGTTAGACATCACTGTTTTTTGTAGTGGATTACAATACTCTAAAAAGCTTAAAGAGTATAAAGGCGCCAAGCTAGAGTATATTGGCTTGAGCGCCAATGGGATACAAAGTGTTCCTTATGATATTATAAGTATAAGAAAGGCATATAATGAACATGATATTCTTCTAATTCTTGGTGTCGCAGGAATGATTTCAATGCCATTGTTAAAGCTAAGAAAAGCAAAACCAAAAATTATTGTCCACATTGATGGAATGGAATGGAAAAGAGAGAAATGGAAATGGTTTGCAAAACTCTATTTACGATCTTCTGAAAAACTAGGTATATTAATTTCAAATCGGGTTATTGCAGATAATCAAGCCATTTTAGATTATTTGCCTAAAAAGATCAAGAAAAAAACTTCTATGATTGCCTATGGAGGTGATCATGCTGTTTATGAACCAAAGGACGTAAATCTTCTTAAGCGGTTAGAAATTAAACAAAATGTCCCTTATGCTTTTTCAGTTTGCAGAATAGTACCTGAGAATAATATTAAAACGATTCTTAAGGCTTTTCGGGCTTTAAAAAAAGAGCTTGTATTGGTAGGAAATTGGTACGATAGTAACTACGGGATAGAAATTTGGAGAGAATTTCATCAAGAGCCAACTATAAATTTAATTCACCCAATTTATAACCAGTCTAGTCTTGATTCCTTAAGAAGTAATTGTGAAATATACATACACGGACATTCAGCTGGAGGAACGAATCCTTCATTAGTAGAAGCCATGTATTTAGGTTTGCCTATTTTATGTTTTGATGTGTCTTTCAATCGAAATACAATGGGAGGTAGAGGAAACTTTTTTAAAGATGAGGATTCACTGATAAAGTTGCTACAAAAGAATACCTTTGACAATGAATTAATTTCGTTTCATAAATCTTACGCAAAAGAACATTATACTTGGGAGTCTATTGCTTCTCAGTATTATAATTTATTTACAGAGCTTTAAGTCCTTTTTATGTGGTTTAAGAAAAAGTACACTTTTCAATTCATTTTACTGGCCTTTTTTACGGTGTTATTAACGGAGGGTTGTTCGTATAAAAAGAGAAAAATTCTTTTTAAAACAGACAAAGAAATTGAAACTTCTAAAGAGCAACCTATTATAGTGTTAAATGAACAAAATTATAGCATGGACCATGAGTGTAAGAATGGTGATGTTATAGAAGTTCGTTTGCTGAATGAACAAGGAGATAAGACGGCTTACGATAAGTTAACGACCACTCGAGAGGATGCTAAATTTACGGTTCATGATAGTTTGTTAACCTTGCCAATTGTTGGAAAAGTAAACGTTTTTGGACTGAAGAAGGGCGAAGTAATCAGTAAGCTTGAGAAAGAGTATAGTAAACATATTATAGATCCAATTATTGATGTTGAATTTGTGAGTCTAACTGTTAATGTGTTGGGGGAGGTTGAAAAACCTGGAAAATATCAGTTTAGAGAAGGGATGAATCTTATAGACGGCTTGGGCTTAGCAGGAGGGTTTACTAGCTATGGGATTTTTAAAAACGTAAAAATTATAAGAGGTAAAGGAGAAGCACAAGAAATTATAGTGATTGATATTACTTCAATTAACTCACTGAATCATCCAAAGCTAACCTTAAAAGACCAAGATATAATTTATGTTGAGCCAAGAAAAGTAAAGCAGTTTGATAATACGGTTCGTCCTTATTTGTTTTTGACCTCAATAGTATCTTCTGCTGCTGCTCTTTTTATTGTAATCATTAGAAGTCAGTAAATGAATAACGAAACACAAAATGCACTAAACGATAAGATTGAGATTTCGGGCTTTCTAAAAAAGATTGGCCAGCATTGGCATTACCTTTTGAGCTTTCTAATAATTGGAATTTTGATTGGGTTTTTAGTGTCCAAGTATAAAACTCAGTATTTTAGAGCAAATGCTTCAATTAAAGTAGAGGAAAGCTCTACTGATATGTCAGAATTCTTATCAATTGAACTTTTTACCGAAAGTTTTAGCCAGTATAATAAAGTATTAACAGAGGCTAAAATTGTTTCATCAAGAAGCATGATTGAACGTGCGTTGGATCGCTTATCATTAGATGTTAGGTATTATAAAAAAGGAAGGTTTGACTCTTTTGAATTATATAAAAGGTCGCCAGTAACTTTAAATGTGCTAAACAATACCAAACAAGAGCTAGAGCCCATAAATATTGAGTTAAAATTCACGGATTCCACTCATTTTAGCTTACATATAACCGACGAAAACGAGGAAGTTGAAAAAAATATAGAGTCAACTTTTAATGAAGTTTTTGAATTTCAGGGAAACAGCTATTTTGTAGTCCCCAATTTAGAGAAGATTCGAAAGCCAATTGAATTTGAAGGAAGTTATATTATTCAAGTAGTTGACAGAAAAAAGATGGCGCAAGAATTTGCAAAGAGTTTGAGCGTTTCACAAGCTGATGAAAAGGTCACTATTTTGAATATTTCTTTTCTTTCTTCTAATCCCTTATTGAGCAAAGATTTTGTTGAAGCCTTAGCAATTGCTTACACAGAGAAAGGCTATGAAGAAAAAGCAGAAGCAGCAGGGAATACCTTAAAGTTCATTGATGAGTCATTAAAGCAACTTTCTACAGATATGAGTGAAGTAGAAAGTGAATTAACAAAGTTTAAACAGGAAAAGAAGATAATTGACTTTGAGTCTGTTGAAAAATTGGAAACAGAAAAACTCATAGAATTAGAAGCCTCAAAACGTTTATTGGACTTGCGTTTAATTAATCTGAAAATAATTGAGGAAGAACTTAATAAAGGTCAAAAAATCAGTGAAGTAAGTATTAATTCTGAAGGGAATATAGATCCCACCTTAAACCAACTTATTTCATTGTTTAATGAGTTGAAAATTAGAAAAGCTACTTTGGGAATTAATTTTACTCCAGATAGTAAAAGGTCGAAAGAAATTGATAATCAATTAGCTGAAACGATTAACTTAATTCGTGAAAACATTCAGTTAGCCAAATCTGGAATTCAGCAAGAGTTAGAGTACATTGACTCAAAAATTGAAATTTTAAATAGAAGGTATAATATCTTTCCTCAGAACCAAAGTGATTACTTTAAACTGATTCGAAATTTTGAAGTAAATCAAAAAGTGATCTCATTTTTAATGGAAAAAAAGATTGAAGCTTCAATTGCCAATGCTTCAATTGTGCCAAATACAAGAATTATTGATTTGCCAACCATTCCAGAAGAATCAGTTTCATTATCTAAAAACAAGCTTTTTGTTATCAGTTTGTTAATTTCTTTAGTGTTTGGCTTTGCTTTCGTATTGCTCCTTATCTTTTTTGATAACAAAGTCTACGATAAAGAAGATTTAAATGCGTATCCTGAAATTCCAATACTTGGTACGATAGGGGTTAGCGACTCTAAAGAATTTGGCAGTTTAGATGAGATTTTTGGTTCAGAACGTACCATTTTCAAAGAGTCCGTTAAGTCTCTGCGAACCAATATGCGTTTTATTCCAGACTCAAAAGATGCTCAACTAATTGCTGTTACATCTACAATCAGTCAAGAAGGAAAGTCTTTTACAATGGTCAATTTAGCGGCTTCTTTAACCCTCTTAGGTAAATCAGTTGTGTTGGTAGATTTGGATATGAGAAAGCCCAAAATTCAAAACTATTTTAAAGACAATAATCTAAGTCAAGGAATTAGTCTGTTTTTATCAGGTAAATCGAATTTAGATAACATTATAAAAAAATCGAAATACGAGAACCTAGATTATATTTTGTCCGGACCAATTCCTCCAAATCCTTTAGAACTCATTCAATCTGATTTGTTTGTTCAGTTCGTAAATGACCTTAAAAAACGATACGATTATGTATTGATCGATAATCCTCCTATAGGAATTGTTTCTGATGCTATTTATGTTATGCTACAGAGTGATTTGAATTTATTTGTTGTAAGGTCTGAGTATTCCCGAACTAATTTTCTCGAAACTGCAGAAAATGCAAGACAAAAACACGATTTAAAAAACATGTATTTTGTTTTAAACGGGGTTAATAAATCTGGTGGTTATTATTACTCCAAGTACTCACAAGGCTATTATGGAGAAAAAAGTTCATCGGCTAAAAAAATCCGATTATTCCGCTAAGGAAGAGCCATGATAGCTGCAATTCTTGAAAAGTATATTCGAAATGCCGATTTAAAAGAAGTAGTTTCAAAAGCGAACAGTAATTTCTTTTTACGTCTGTTAGGCAATGTACTGGCCTACCTTTTAGTTTTTTCTATCGTGCAATTGTTTGGCCCAAATCTGTATGGTCAATATTCTCATTCAATTACTATTTTTCTTGTTTTTCGTTTACTCTCAAACTTTGGAATAAAACCCGCCGTAGTTAGAGCTTTTGCAGAAGCTGATTCCGAGCATGGCGTAAATGTAAAAGCTTATTATAAAAAGTCACTTATAATTTTACTTATAACAGGACTCTTAAGTAGTGCTTTCTTATATGGTTTTGCTCAATTTATTGCTGACTTATATGGCAAAAGCTATTTGGCTTCTCTTATTCAGATACTTGCCTTTGCTCTTTTACCTTATAATTTAATTGATTTGAATTCAGCTGTATTTAAAGGACTGCGAAAAATAGTTCATCATACTTTGCTGGAGAATATTGGGAACCCGTTGTTTTCACTTATTACCATTTTGATAAGCTATTGGCTTTTTAATGATTTTATTGCTGTTTTTTATTCTATTGTTTTTGCCTTAGCCGTATTGTGTTTTTTAAGTTTTGTTATGCTTTATAGAGTGCTGGCAAACATAGAAGTGAAGACAAAGAAAGGTGTTTCTTATCGTGAAATTTTAAAAGTTTCATTACCCATGTATCTCAATAGCTCATTAGACCTTATAGGCCGTTGGGCCGATATTTTGGTTTTGGGATTCTTCTGCACTGATTTTCAAATTGGAGCTTATCACTTGGTGTCTAGGCTTGCAACTGCTATATCCGTTCCATTGCAAGCATTAAATAGTATCATTACCCCTAAGTTCAGACAACTTTTCATTCAAAACAACTTAACCACTTTAAAAGAAGTTGCTCAAAAATCGGCCAAAGGCACCTTTGTTGTCGCTTTTTTAGCAGGCAGTGCTTTAGTTATTTTCGGATATTGGATAATTGAGTTTTTTGAACCAGCATATGTAATAGCCTATTCCAGTCTGATTGTTTTGGTAATTGGTATGGTGGCCAATTCATTTTTTGGCTCTGTTTTGCACTTACTTAATATGACCGAAGGTCATATGTTGTTAATGCGAATATCCACAGTTGTTACCGCTGCTAATATTGGTTTAAACTTAATTCTAATTCCAGAACTGGATATTATTGGTGCTGCAATCTCTACGTCTTGCTCTATTTTTATGTTGTATTTTCTTGCTGCCCTTTACTGTAAAAAACGACTAAAATTTCTCCCTTATGCCGTCCCTTCTTTAAAGCGTTTAACTTTAAAAAAGTACTGAACACTTAAGAATTCTTCAAAGCAATTAAATGTTAGAAGATTGAATAGTTTCCGTTTTCTATTACCATCTCTCATTTTCAAACTTGAAGAAGATTCTTGAATTTGTCTATTGCGAGACGTCAATAATTCAATCATATTTTTTCTGCAAAAGAATCGCAAATGTGTTTTATCCAATACCCCATGGTCAGTATAAGCAAAGCTTCCCTTAAATACGATTTTCCGTAAAGCATTAACTTCTCTAATATTAGGTAGACTAACTAAAAAATAACCACCATCGGTTAAAAATCGCTCTAAGTAGTTAAGCACATCCCAAGGATCTTCTAAATGCTCTAACACATCGGCAAGAATAATAACATCAAAAGCGCTTTGTGCTAGTTTTAAGTCTTTCTTTTCGATGTTTGCAATAACAAATTGGTCTATTGATGCATGATTTTGGTTGCTGTCTTTAAACTCAAATAATTCAACTCCGCAAGCATAAGAAGCAAGGTTGTTTTCTTTAATATAGCGAAGTGTATGCCCTCCACCAGCACCTACTTCTAATACCTTTTGTTTGCTATTGCTTGGCAAGAATTTAAGTAAATCCAATCTAACATTGTTGTAATAGCTAGCGTCTTTCTCGGTGTAGTAATTCTCAAAGCTTCTCTTCATGCCTAATCTTAAAAGCCTACAAATATAGTTTTTGAAAAAGAATAGCAGATAAGTATTTATTAGCTTCAAAAAATAACGTAATTCGCTTTTAAATAAGAGGAATGGATAGTTTAGTTGTTTTAGGAGCTCAGAATGCCAATGTGGATGATCGTTTTTTAGATCGAAAGGAGATAAAAACGGTTCAATATTTTGAGGAGGGAAAATTTCATGAGCTTACCTTTTTTCATGACTTTGGATCCTTAGGAGTGCCATCGCTTTGCTGGGACAAGCATAACAAGAACATTCTTTACTTTACTACTGGTGACGAATTGTATGAATTAGATTTGACAACAAAACGGTGTCAGAAATTAAACCTCCAATTTTTAAGAGATGTTCATGAGATAGATTGCATAGATGGTAAAATATGGCTGTCAAATACTTATTATGATGAATTGGTTGCCTTTGATATTGAAAGTAAATCAGAATGGAAAAGAACTCGCTTACAACCTAAAGATGCCAATGGAGAGAATAGGCTTGATGTAAGTGGAAGAGGCGAGTTTAAATTTAAGGAAGGTCAAAAAAATAAATTTCATACAAACCAAGTATTTAAAGGCTACGATGGTAGCCTGTATGCTCTTATTCATCACATTAATGGAGAGCAGCTATTTCATCGGGTAGCTCAAAAGTTGATAAAGAAGCAAGGAAATGGAGGAGTACTAAATTTAGCCAATGGGAAAACACATAAACTGAGCTTAAAAGCTCCACATTCAGTTCGTTTAATTAATAATGAATACTGGGTATTTGATAGTGGTCATGCTCAACTGAATGTATATAATCAGGCTTGGGAAATGACGAGAGAAATTCCAATGGCAGGTTGGGGCAGAGGTGGTGTTTACCACACAGAAGAAAAACGTTTTTATGCCGGTGTGTCTGCCAAGCGCAAACGATACTTGTCTTTTAATGAAGAGAACAAGCAAAAAAATTTGGTACAGGTGTTTTCAGTAAACTATAATATAGTGGATGAATTTGAGGTGCCAAACGTAGAACAGGTAAACAATCTATACTTTCTAGATAAAGAGCAACTAGAAGCGCTTAAATTGATGAATAAATAAGCATGAGTTTGAAACCAAAAGTTTCTATAGTTCTGTTAAACTATCTTCATTGGAAAGATACCATTGCTTGCTTAGAAAGCATTTATGAGCACATTAATTATTCTAATTATGAGCTGATTATAGTAGATAATTTATCACCAAATGATTCTGTAGAAGCCTTGACAAACTACATAAATCAGTTATCAGTCGTAAATAAACCTATTTTAAATGTAAATCAGGCGAATCTAGGTTTTGCGAATGGGAATAATCTAGGGATTAGCTTGGCCTTAGCTAGAGGTGCTGATTTTGTGTGGTTGTTAAATAACGATACCTTCATTAAAGACGACGCACTTAGTCCTATGTTGAAGGCGTATAAAGGAAATGTGGGTATACTAGGTTCTAAGTTGATCTTTTATCCTTCAGATAACTTAATTCAAGCAGTCGGTGCTACGATAAATAAGTTTAGTAGTAAAATTGTGCAAATTGGCTTTAATGAGAAAGACAAAGGACAATATGACAATAAAAGTCTTGCAGTAGATTTTGTTGTAGGTGCATCCTTGTTCGTAAGTAGAGAATTTCTTGAAAAGGTGGGAATGCTATCAGAAGATTACTTCATGTATTTTGAAGAGCTTGATTGGTCATTACGAGCCAAGAAAAAAGGATTTAAAACCGATGTGTGCACATCAAGTGTGGTATACCACAAGCAAGGTTTAACGACTAAAAACCAAGCTTTAGGTGAAAAAAATAAAGTAGCCATGTATTTTCAGTTTAAAAATTTACTGTTGATTTACCGTAAATACTTTTGGTATTATTACCCCATTGTTCTTCTTGTTGTCTTTTTAAGAGTACTTAAATTTAATCTCGCAAATGGGCTAAAAGACCTTGACCTATTTTATAAAGTGTTTTTAAAACCTAAAAAGTTTTCTTTTGAGTAATAAGCCAAACTTATTCATTATTGGAGTTGCAAAAGGAGGAACCACTGCTTTAGCGAATTTTTTATCCGAGCATCCTGACGTTTTTATGGCTGAAATGAAAGAGCCCAATTTTTTTAGTTCAGAAACATTAGAAGAGAGAGAGTTGTATTATGGGAAGACCTATTTAAAATCTGAACAAACATATTTGGATTTGTATAAGAACGGGACTCAATATAAATGGAAAGGCGAGGCTAGCGTTTCGTATTTTCAGTTTCCTGAAACAGCAAAAAAAATAAAATCATTTTCTCCCAAAGCCAAGCTAATTCTATTACTAAGGAATCCAATACAAAGAGCAATTTCCCACTATCTAATGGATGTACGCTTAGGATTTGTATCTGTAAGCTTGGATGAAATTATTGAAAAGAAAGAACAATATAAATCTTTCTATTCTCAATATATAGAACAAGGGCTGTATTATAGTCGTATTCAGGCGTTTAGAAAGTACTTTGCTTCAAATCAATTGCTCATATTAAATGGTGATAAAAGAGATGATATAGAAATGAAGAGCTTAGAATTTTTAGGTATAAACGCTATAACAACCAAAGAAGTTGAAAGTAATCAAGGCCTCGTTTTAAAAAATGATTTTTTATCAAAAATCTATCAAAGTGAAACTATTCGTAGGGCTGTAAATAAGGCAATTCCACTTCGTTTAAAAACAAAATTGAAAGCATCATCTTTGTTTAAAAAACAAGAATATACCTTGAAATCAGAGAATCAACTTTTTTTGGAAGAGTACTATCATACAGATCAACAAAAGGTCAGTGAGCTGCTTAGCAATCTAGGAGGGAGGTAAATGGGCATTCAAATTGGTAGAAATTGGCTTACAGAATTTTTCTTTGTCGTTTACTTGCTTTTAATTTTCGATGTATTTACAAGGCTTCCAATTCCTTTCTTATATGAAATAAGTTACTTCTCTTTTAAGGCCCTTTTAATTGTTTTCTTGCTTTATTATGTTTTTCAAATATTCAAAACAAAACGGGTAAATAAATTATTTTTTATCCTCCTTCCAATTGCTTTTATACCGATTATTAGCGCACTGAAAGCAAATCAAATCTATGGTCAAAGTTTTTGGTTAGGCATGTCTGCTGAAAGATCAAAGATAGATTTTGTTATTCCTATTTTAGTCGTTTTTCTTTTTGAGAGGAAATACTTATCAATGGTTCGTATTGAGAAGTTGATTGTGAAGGTTAGTTTAATTTACCTAGTTGCAATGCTCATTATTAACTTATTTGTTAACCCTGAAGTGTTTTCAAATACCAACCTAGTGCTTTCTTCACAAGATAAAGGGGTGATTTTAAAGTTTAGCTATTACTTGGTAGTTTTTAGCTTTTTTTATGCATATGTAAAGGTATTACACGAAAGAAAATTTAAATATCTTACTGTAATAGCTGCTTCTTTATTCATTTTTGTGGTATTTGCAAAAGCCAGATACTTAACGGTATCAATTATGATTTGTGCGCTTTCCCATCTAATTTATTTACCCTTTCAGAAAAAGGTTTATTTCACCGTTTTTGGGGCTATTTTCGTTTTGGTATTGACTTTAGTTACGACCATTTTTTTTCCAAAAGAATTTGCCACCGTAGTTGAACTTTTTATTAGTGCTTTTAATGTGGTGTTAGGAGGAGAGGTAATGGATAATTCTGCAGCATCGCGAATTACTCAATCAGAAATCGCTTGGCAAGGGATCAAAGAAAATCCAATTTTTGGGACAGGCTTGTTGAGTAATAGATATCAAGACGGATATTTGGGTATGTATAATTACTTTTTCCCGTCGGATATTGGTTGGCTAGGTTCATTATTTTTATATGGAATAGTTGGGTTTATGATTTTAAAGATTCCAATGCTGCTTGGTATTTTTTATAAGTACCCTAAGCCTTTAAAAAAGGATGCCTTTTTGATTTCAATGAGACTTTTTCTATTGTTTTTCTTTGTACATAGCATTGTTGCTTCTTATGATGTAAACAAAATTGGAATGTTTCTTTTGGTGTTTGGAATCTTATATTGCTATCGGTATCAGTCTATTTCTAATCAAGCTGTTGGAAATGAAACCAAGTGAATTCATATTTTTTGCTAAGTACGTAAGCAACTTATTTGCAACTATTGTAAAACGGAAACAAGCTTCTTGATATGATTTTTAATTCCATAGAGTTTTTTATTTTCTTGCCACTTGTTTTTATGGTCTATTGGCTAATTCCGAGCAGTCAATATAGAAAGCAAAATGTTGTCATTCTTTTGGCAAGTTATGTATTTTATGGTTGGTGGGATTGGCGCTTTTTAAGCCTAATTATGCTTAGTTCTGCACTTGATTATGGTATAGGAATAGCACTTGCAAAAAAACAAGATAAAAGACAGCGTAAATATCTTTTAGCACTAAGTTGCCTCGTTAATATTGGTCTATTAGCTTATTTTAAATATTATAACTTTTTCTTAGATAGCTTCATCGATGCATTTCGGTTTTTTGGAAATCAAATAGAATTCGATCGACTAAAAGTAATTTTACCTGTTGGAATTAGTTTCTATACTTTTCAAACACTCAGTTATTCAATTGATGTGTATAAGCGAAAGATAGAACCAAGTAAAGACGCGGTTTCGTTTTTTGCATTTGTCAGTTTTTTTCCGCAGCTGGTGGCGGGTCCCATAGAACGAGCATCAAATTTACTTCCTCAGTTTAACGTTAAACGAAAGTTCGATTTATCCGCTTCGGTAGACGGTATGAGACAAATTTTATGGGGATTTTTTAAAAAAATTGTAATTGCAGATAATTGTGCCGTTTTGGTCAACGATATTTTTGCCCATCATCAAGATTATTCAGGCAGCACATTAGCTATTGGAGCCATTTTGTTTGCCTTTCAGATTTATGGTGATTTTTCTGGATACTCTGATATAGCCATTGGTACGGCAAGACTATTTGGTTTTCAGTTAATGAAAAACTTTGCATTTCCTTACTTTTCTAGAGACATTGCAGAGTTTTGGAGAAGGTGGCACATTTCGTTGTCAACCTGGTTTAGAGACTACGTATACATACCGCTTGGCGGAAGTAGACTTAGCAAGTCTAAAACAGTAAGAAACACCATGATTATCTTTCTAGTAAGTGGGTTTTGGCATGGAGCAAACTGGACTTTTGTTTTTTGGGGTTTTTTTCATGCACTATTATTTATGCCATTGTTGTTGACAGCAAAAAACAGAAACCACATCAAAGAAGTAGAAAGCTCTATACCTTCTTTTCGAATGGTTCTAAGTATTTTGAGAACCTTTTTATTGGTTAGTCTTGCCTGGGTGTTTTTTCGTGCAGAACATGTTTCAGATGCGCTTTACATCATCCGTAAAATTTTCACTGATATATGGCAGCCAATCTCTATTGATATGCCCATGTTTTTATGGCCTATGATATTTGCTTTCTTGCTATGGGAGTGGATTCACAGAACGAAAGAGCATGGTTTGCAATTTGCTGTTTTTAAAAAGAGTAGAGGCTTGAGATGGTTAATCTACTATTCCATTATTCTAGCAATTGTATTATTAGGTAATCACAGCGAATCCTTTATATACTTCCAATTTTAAAAATGATGAGAATTTTTTTGTTTCGTTTTCTGCTGTTTTTGCTTCCTTTTATTCTGTTGATTCCAATTGAATTGCATCTAAGAGAAAATACTTTTAAGGCTAAATCGGAACTGATTGAAGATGAACAGAACGAGATAGAACTTTTGTTGTTGGGGAGCTCACAATTGGCTCATTCTGTTAATCCTGAGTTTATTGGACTTAAAACAGCTTCTTTAGCTATTGACGGTAGTGCAATGGATATAGATTATCTTCTGTTTCAAAAATACTTTAGTCAGTTAAAAGAAATAAAGGCAGTTGTAGTAGAATTGTCTTATCATTCCATGTTTGAAAGTCGTGGACAAGCTTGGGCAAAAAATCACCTTTTACTGAACTATTTCCAGATTAATAATTATGGCACTACTCCTTCGGTTAATCAGCATTTTTTGATTAGTGCCCAGCCTCAGTTCTACTTAAGAAAAATACTTCAAGAGTTTAAGCAAAAAGGGGTAAGTCAATATAATAAGTATGGATTTATAGATAAACCTTTAGATACGTCAATTCATCTTCCAATCACAAGGTTTAGAAGGCTATCCTATGATGAGAAACGTATTCAATTGACCAGTCAAGACTATCTTTCTAAGATTTCTCACTTTTCATTATCCACAAAACCATTTGAAGCTCATGCACAGCGATTGAGAGCTATTAGGGATACGTGTTTGAAATATGAGGTTCAACTCATTTTTTTGTCACCACCCAAACATCAGATGTATAATCAAAAAATGGATGCGAAGAAATTAGCATTGCGAGAAGAGTTTCTTCATGAAATGCTAAGTACTAATCACGTTCATTTTCTGAATTATGAAACAGACTTTGAAAGGAATACCAGATTATTTGATAACGAGAATCATATGAATATAAAAGGAGCCGAAATCTTCACGAAGAAGATTTCGGCTCATATAGACTCTCTTTTAAGATAACGCCTACTTACCGTGGCACTGCTTAAACTTTTTGCCACTGCCGCAAGGGCAAGGGTCGTTTCGTCCTACTTTTTTCTCAACTCGAACTGGTTCTACTTTTGGTTTGCTTGGAGCCGTTGCACCTGAATTTTGAGCTTGACTTGATTGTCCTTGGCTAAAGCTTGGTATTTCAGTTCTAGAAGTTTCTAACTTAGGTTGAGCTTGCTGCTGCTGAGGTGCTTCTTTTACTTGAGCTTGAACTTCTTGTTGTGGTAAATTTCCTTTTAATAAGAAGGCAACCACTTCTCGATTTGTTCGATCTAGCATTTGCTTGAACAACTCAAAAGCTTCAAACTTATATATCAACAACGGATCTTTTTGTTCGTAAACTGCTCCTTGCACAGATTGCTTCAAGTCATCCATTTCTCTCAAATGTTCTTTCCAAGCTAAGTCAATCATAGCTAAGATAACATTCTTCTCAAAAGAGCGATTTAATTCTTTTCCTTCCGATTCATAAGCCTTTTCTAAAGGGCTAACCACCTGAATGGTTTTCTTTCCGTCGGTAAATGGAACAACAATGTTTTGATAATTATTAGCCTCGTTTTCGTATACGTTTTTAATCACCGGATAAGCGGATTTCGCAACTAATGAAGTCTTTTGTTTGTAGGCTTCAACGCATAGCTCATTGATGTTCTCTGTTAGTTCATTCGCATTCATTTTCATGTAATCGTCTTCGCTAACAGGACTTTCTATTGAAAGATTTCTAATGAGTTCAAACTTGAAGTTTTCAAAATCTCGGACATCTGTATTTTCCTGTACAATACTGCCAACAGTATCGTAAATCATATTGGCGATATCAACATTTAAACGCTCTCCAAACAGGGCATTCTTTCTTCTACGATAAATTACTTCTCTTTGAGAATTCATCACATCGTCGTACTCCAACAGTCGCTTTCGAATACCAAAGTTGTTTTCTTCAACCTTTTTCTGAGCACGCTCAATCGATTTGGTAATCATGGAATGTTGTATGACTTCACCATCCTCATGACCCATTCTGTCCATTAATTTGGCAATACGATCTGAGCCAAATAAACGCATCAAATTGTCTTCTAAAGAAACATAAAATTGAGAGCTACCTGGGTCCCCTTGTCTACCTGCTCTACCTCTTAACTGACGGTCAACTCGTCTCGATTCATGTCTTTCAGTTCCAATTATGGCTAATCCACCGGCATCTTTAACTTCTTTGCTCAACTTAATGTCAGTACCTCTACCTGCCATATTCGTAGCAATGGTTACGTTACCAGGCTTACCGGCTTCAGCTACAATATCGGCTTCTTTTTGGTGAAGTTTTGCGTTCAAAACATTGTGCTTAATATTTTTCATTTTAAGCATTCTGCTCAATAACTCAGAGATTTCTACTGAAGTTGTACCTACAAGCACAGGCCTGTTTTGTTTTACCAATACTTCAATTTCGTCAATTACTGCATTGTATTTTTCTCGAGTAGTTTTAAAAACCAAATCTTCTCGATCATCTCTTGCAATTGGCTTGTTGGTCGGAATTACAACAACATCTAGTTCGTAAATATCCCAAAACTCTCCTGCTTCAGTTTCTGCTGTACCAGTCATCCCAGATAGCTTGTGGTACATTCTAAAGTAATTCTGAAGCGTTACGGTTGCATAGGTTTGAGTTGCTGCTTCAACCTTTACATTTTCCTTTGATTCTATCGCTTGGTGAAGCCCGTCTGAATAACGACGACCTTCCATAATACGACCAGTTTGTTCATCAACAATTTTAACCTTATTGTCCATAACCACGTATTCAGTGTCTTTTTCGAATAGGGTATAGGCCTTTAAAAGTTGATTTACTGTATGGATTCGTTCTGCTTTGATTGAATAATCTTGTATAATTCGATCTTTTGCAGCAATTTTTTCTTGTTCGTCAATACTTGAATTGTCAATTTCACTAAGCTCCATATTAATGTCAGGAAGCACAAAGAAATCGTCGGAAGTGTTGTTTCCAGAAATCAATTCGATTCCCTTCTCAGTTAGCTCTATGGAGTTGTTTTTCTCATCAATCACAAAGAATAATTCTTCATCTACCAAATGCATTTCCTTACCTTGGTCTTGCATGTAGTAATTTTCAGTTTTCTGCAACTGAGAACGAATACCAGGCTCACTTAAAAATTTGATTAATGCTTTATTTTTAGGCAATCCCCTGTAGGAACGAAGCAAAGCCATTCCGCCATCTTCTTGAAGCTTTTTTTGAGCTTTGCTGTCCTCAACTTCTTGAGTTAGTTTTTTCTTAGCATCTGCAATCAAAGTGGTAATTAGTCTCCTCTGAGCAGTAACTAACTTCTCAACCACAGGCTTTAATTCTGCAAATTCATGCTTGTCTCCTTTTGGAGTTGGTCCTGAAATAATTAAAGGAGTTCTTGCATCATCAATTAAAACCGAATCAACTTCATCAATAATGGCATAATGATGCTTTCTTTGAACGAGCTCTTCAGGAGTTCTTGACATATTGTCCCTCAAGTAATCAAAGCCGAATTCATTATTAGTACCGTATGTAATATCCGCTTGATATGCTGTTCTTCTTTCAGCAGAGTTGGGCTGATGGTTGTCGATACAATCTACCGTTAGGCCATGAAATTCAAAAATAGGTCCCATCCACTCGGCATCTCTTCGTGCTAAGTAATCATTTACAGTTACCAAATGAACACCTCTTCCTGTTAAGGCGTTTAAGTATACTGGTAAAGTTGCTACTAAGGTTTTTCCTTCTCCGGTTGCCATTTCAGCAATCTTTCCTTTATGCAAAGTGATTCCACCAATCAACTGAACATCATAGTGAACCATATCCCAAGTAATTTCAGCACCAGAAGCGTTCCACTGATTGTGCCAAATAGCTTGATCTCCCTCAATTTCTACACTATCTCTTTTTGCAGCAATGTCTTTATCCATTTCACTGGCCGTTACTTTTACTGCTTTTGTTTCAGCAAACCGGCGAGCAGTTTCCTTAACTACAGCAAAAGCTTCTGGTAGAATTCGCTCTAAAACTTCTTCAAGTTTGTTGTCAATGCTAGATTCAATATCATCGATTTGCTTGTAGATGGATTCTTTTTGATCTGTAGATTCTTCCGCTTCAGCCTGAGCTTTTAATTGCTCTATTTCTTCTTGCTCTTTAGCAATATATTCGTTGATGGTTTGTTTGAAATCTGTTGTTTTCTGTCTTAACTCATCATTTGAAAGACTTGCTAGTTGAGGGTAAACCGCTTTGATTTTTTCAACCAAAGGCATGACTTCTTTTATATCGCGATCAGCTTTGCTGCCTAGAATTTTCTTAAAAGTTTTTGTAAGTGAACCAAACATAAAAGTTTCGGTGTTTAAGTTTTTAAAAAAGGAGACCAAAGTTACTCATTTTAGAACTCCTAAAGGCTTAACCAATGGGCATAAAAAAAGGCTATTTCCTCTGAAATAACCTTTTTTATGAATGTGACTGATTTTATCTAATATTCATCTTCATTGAAGAAGAAATCTTCTTTGGTTGGATAATCCGGCCAAATGTCTTCTATCGTTTCATAAGATTCTCCTTCGTCCTCTATTTCTTGTAAGTTTTCTACTACTTCTAAAGGTGCACCTGCACGAATTGCATAGTCAATCAATTCGTCTTTGGTAGCTGGCCATGGGGCGTCTTCAAGATAAGAGGCTAATTCTAATGTCCAATACATATTTATGCCGTTTTGTAATTATCGCAAAAGTAATTTTTTTGATACTAAAATCAACTTTTAAAGCGAATTATTAAAAGTGATATAGGGTTTTGATTATCAGTGTGTTAATTAGATTTGGGTTTCCAAGGAATTTCTTCTGCTCTCAAATCTTTGCTCAATTTACGCGATAATGTAAACAGATAATCAGATAGTCGATTGAGGTATTGAATGATTAATTCATCAACTTTTTCTGTTTCAGCTAAATGAACAGTTATTCTCTCAGCTCTTCTGCAAACGCAACGTGCAATGTGGGTTGAAGATATAATCGGGTCTCCACCTGGAAGAATAAATGATCTCATAGGTTCCAGCTCAAGATCCATTTTGTCAATTTGTTCTTCTAAATAAATAACATCTGAGTTGAATAGTTCAGGTAATTTCATTTTAGATCTTTCGGGATCAGCAGCCAAATGCGAACCGATTGTAAATAAGCGGTCTTGTATTTCAAGAATAACTGCCTTCACTTCAGGGTCTGTATTGTAATCTCGAATTAAACCCATATAAGAGTTTAATTCATCTACAGTTCCATAAGACTCTATTCTCAAATCATGTTTGGCAACTCTGGTTCCTCCAATAAGTGACGTTTGGCCACTATCTCCTTTCTTGGTATAAATTTTCATGGATTCTTTTTGTATCAAGAATTAGCAAACGAACTTACACTTTTGTTCAATTCATCTTTCTCTATTTGGCCATCTTTTAATCGAATAATTCGATGGGCATGCTGAGCGATGTCTTCTTCATGAGTAACGAGAATAATCGTATTTCCATTTTTATGAATCTCATCAAATAGTGCCATAATCTCATAAGAAGTCTTTGAGTCCAAGTTTCCAGTTGGCTCATCTGCCAGAATGATAGATGGATTATTTACCAGCGCTCTCGCAACTGCAACTCTTTGACGTTGACCTCCTGATAATTCATTTGGTTTATGTTTAACACGGTCTCCTAAACCTACTTGTTCAAGTACTTGCAATGCTTTTTGCTCTCTCTCATTTTTGTTTAAACCAGCATAAACCAATGGCAGAGCAACATTATCTAAAGCTGAAGAGCGTGGCAACAAATTAAATGTTTGAAATACAAAGCCGATTTCTTTATTTCGAATTTCTGCTAACTCATCATCTGATAGGCTACTTACATCCTTTTTATTTAATAAGTAGGTTCCAGAGGTTGGCGTGTCAAGACACCCTAAAATATTCATTAAGGTAGATTTTCCTGAACCTGAGGGGCCCATTAAAGCAACATATTCATTCTTATTTATGGAAAACTCTAAGCCTTTTAGCACCTTAATTAATTGTTTGCCAAGTCTAAAGTTTCTAACTAAACGTTCAATTTTTATGATGGGCAATTCTTCTTGCATAAGTCAAATGTAAACTTTTACCAATGTTGACTTTAGAAAGTTAGTGATAAACGGTAAAATGTTCCCTTTCTTGGTCATTCTTAAAGAAAACCAAGCCAAATTCATAAAGATCAATAGTTTGTCTTACGGCTTTATGCTTTTTAATTTCTTTCCATGCGGCGGTCATTTCTTTCGACCAATAGATATCATCAAAAACAAAAATGGAATTTTCGCTTTTATGCGGTAAAAGTTTTTCAAAGTAGGCAAGAGTGGGCTCTTTTTTATGGTTGCCATCAACGTAAGCAAAATCAATGGTTTGCAGATCTTCAATCGCCGAATCGAGGTGTTGGCTAAATTCACCAACAAGCAATTTAATATTGTGAATGTTTAGTTTATTGTGGTTTACTGTTGCCACTTTTGCTATGGAATCAGACCCCTCTAGGGTAATGATTTTAGCATTTGGGCAAGCTTTTCCTAAATAGGCTGTAGTAAGTCCAAGCGATGTCCCTAATTCTAAAATCGTTTTTGGTTGGAAGTGATAAGCAATTCTGAATAGTAGCTGAGCATGTTTGGGTTTTTTACTCGCTTGCTTTGCAATGCTCTGAATCGTTCTTGTATTACTTTTTGTATATGTAGAACCAGCACCAAAATCTTCAACTTCTATTTCTTTAGTGGTTAAAAGTAATTTGGCTCGAATAGATTCAATTTCATCGAAAGCATAATACCTTTCTTTACTTCGGATTACATCATGCTGAAGGTTGAACACAAAAGGGGAGTGGATTCCATGAAGATGGAAACTTCTTAATAAGTAAGTAATAAAAGAAAATACCTTATGAAATAGTTTCACCCTCTTCGTTCGAAATTTCCCATTTTTTGAATTCTTCTATATCTCCTTTTACAGAGTTAATAACAAAAGTAAGTATTGTGATATCATCCAGTAATCCAGTTAGGGGAATGAAGTCAGGTATTACATCTAGAGGATTTACAAAATAGAGAACAGATGCAATAATATATAAGATGCTTTTCCATGGAATTGCCGTATACTCTTTTTTTACCCAAGCTTTTACCAAGCGAAAAAGTGTTTGAACATCTGTCCAAACACTTTCTAACTTCTGTTTTTTAGCTAGGGCTTTCTGTTCCCCATCTTGAAGCAGTTTCTTTAGTTTTTCTTTGTTTGAAAGAAAAGATTCTGCTTTTTGCTTTGCTTTTTTAAATCCCCTTGGTTCTTTTTCAGTCACTTACCAAATAATTGCTTTTGTAGAGTCGCTATTTACCATTGGAGAACCTGGTCCACAGTCAAATGCATTGGCAAACTCAACCATATTGGCAAGCGGTCCATTTACGCGGTATTCACCAGGAGAGTGCGGGTCTGTAGCTACTCGCTTTCTCAATTCTTTTTCAGTCATATTCATATGCCAAACTTGAGCCCAACCTAAGAAAAAACGTTGTTGGTAGCTATAGCCATCAATCGGTTCTGGTTTACCTTTCTTTTCTAACTCTTTTTCCAAAGCGTGATAGGCTAAGGTAACACCACCTAAATCAGCGATATTTTCACCCAAGGTCAATTCTCCATTAACGTGCAAGCTATCTAAGGGTTCAAATCCATCAAATTGACTAACTACAAGTTGCGCTCTTTCTTCAAAACGCTTTCGATCCTCATCCGTCCACCAATTGGAAAGATTGCCTTTTGCATCATATTTACTTCCTTGGTCATCGAATCCGTGAGTAAATTCATGCCCAATAACGGCTCCAATTCCGCCATAATTTAAAGCATCGTCAGCATTGGGGTCATAAAATGGAGGTTGTAAAATTCCTGCTGGGAAAACAATCTCATTTTTAGATGAACTGTAATATGCATTTACCGTTTGTGGATTCATAAACCATTCGTCACGGTCAATTGGTTTTCCAAGCTTATTAATCATGTATTCAAAATTAAATTTCGACGAATTCATTACGTTTTGCACTTGGTTATCGGCGGTAATTTCAAGAGAAGAATAGTCTTTCCACTTATCAGGGTAGCCAATTTTTTTATCAAAAGCTTCTAATTTTTCAATGGCTTTTAATTTGGTTTCTTCACTCATCCAATCCAGCTTCATGATTCTTTCCTTAAATACCGCTCTTAAATTTTCTACCATTTGTGCTACATCAGCTTTGGAGCTTTCGGAGAAATGTTTTTCAACAAATGCTTTTCCTAATAATTGACCAACATTACCATTCACTTTTTGTAAAGCTCTTTTCCATCTCGGTTTCATTTCTTCAGTTCCACTTAATGTTTTGCCAAAGAAGTCAAAATTTTGATTTACAAAATCGCTACTAAGTTCTGAAGCGTAACTATCTAGCAACCTCCATTTTAGATATGCCTTCCAATTGTCTATACTATATTCACTTATGTAGTTGTTTATTCCACTAAAGAAATCAGGTTGTCCCACAATGATTGAGTCAATGGATTGGATACCCATTTCATTAAAAGCACTTGTCCAATTGATGTTATTGAAGTCAGTTTGAAGTTTAGAAACTGCTAACTTGTTATATGTCTTTTCAGGATCACGACGATCAACTCTACTCATAGAAATTTTCGCCAAGTTGGTTTCCATTTCATAAATAATTTTTGATAACTCTTTTGGTTTATCCATTTTAGCCAAAGCCATCATTTTTTCAATATGAACTAGATATGCATCTTGAATTTCTTTTGATTTTTCGTCATCCTTCAAATAATAATCTTTGTCTGGTAAACCAATCCCACTTTGATAAACATGAGTAATGTATTGCTCGCTGTTTTTATCATCTTGTCCAACGTATAGTCCAAAAAGAGAATTTACCCCGATTGTTTTATGATAAGCAACAACCTGAATTAGATCTATTGCATTTTCAATTTTTTCAATCCTTTGCAATTCATCAGATAATGGACTCATCCCCAGTTCTTCAGCGCGGGTAGAGTCCATAATACTTAAATAGAAGTCGCCAATCTTCTGTTCCATGCTACCTTTAGATGGTTCGGAAGTGGAAAATTCTTCTAGTATAGCTTTCAGTTTTTTATTGTTGCTTTCTAAAACCACATTAAAACTACTCCATCTGCTTTCGGTAGATGGAACAGGATTTTCTTTAAGCCATCCACCAATTGCATATTGATAGAAATTATCACAAGGTTCAACCGAGGAGTCTAAATTTGATAATGGAAACCCTTTATGTTCTCTAATTTGCTGCTCTTCTTGCTTTTCGTCTGCTTTAGGTTGACAAGCAAATAGTAGAATAGTGGTAATGGCAGTCAGGGTAAGTAGATTTTTCATAGAAATTTTTTTCGAAATTAAATATTAACCGAATCTTCTTCAAATATGGTTTGATGAATGGTAAAAAAAAAGCCACCTTATTAAACTAAGATGGCTTTTTGGATTTATTTTAAAACCTATTCAATGATGATTCTTTTAATAGTAGTTTCTTGATCTGAGAATATTCTCATGAAGTAAACTCCTGCCGCATCATCAATTCTCATGGGTTTAGAAATAGTTTGACCAGTTCCACGCAAGTCTTCTTTTTGAATCAATCTTCCGGTTACATCTCTAATTTCAAGTCTATAAGATTTATCAAGCTCCAAATTGAAAGAAAGGTTAAATTCTCCATTATTTGGATTTGGATAAATGTTAACTTGTTGATCTAATTCATTTTCGTTCGATTGAAATTTAAGACGAGAAGGAGCCAAAGGCGCAGCGGTTCCAGTTGTTGTAAAGCTATACGTAGAACTCCAGACTGTTCCTGAAGTAAAGCCCCATTCACAAGTTGATTTAACTTGGTACTCATAAGTAGTGTTTGCAGTAAGACCTACAATCCAATATGATGTCTCAGCCGTTTGTATAACTGGTTGCCAGGTAGTTGTTCCTTGTTCTCTATATCTCAATCGATAGTGAATACTATTTGGCATTGTGTCCCATCTAACTTGTACTTGATCTGAAAACTTCCAGTGCGTTCTAATATTCGTTGGAACAAGGCAAGGTGCACTTAGTGTTTTGAAATGTTTCCAAACAGGATTACTCCATCCCGCCATACAGTTAGATCTAACTTGCCATAAATAAGAGGTATTAGGCTTTAATCCACTTACATCATGGCGACCAATATTATTACTCATGAATTTATTGTTCCAATTGGCTGTGCCATATTCTTTCCATTGAACCCAGTAGTATATGCCTGGCGTAGGGTTAACATCCCATAACAAGACAGCTGAAGTGTCAGATTTATAAACCTCTACAAGGTTGGTAGGGTCTTCACATTCGAAGTTATCATCTATACTAATGTTGTCTATAGCAATATCCTTCTGGTAGCCTGTGCCTACTTCTTCACCTGTAAAACGAATTTTTATGGTTTGACCTATATAATCGTATAGACTAATTCGTTGAAGTTCCCAACCATTATTTTCTACATCCAATGTTCTCAAGTTTGTGAAACCACTTCCAGCATCTACTTCGATATGCAATAAAAACTGCGATTCAGTTGAAGCATGACTTTCAGACCACATTTGGAATTCTAAACCAGGGTTGGCGGCAGCTCCTAAATTAATATTTGGTGATTCTAATGAACTTGCCGTATTATGAGGGCTGCTATCATCTAACCAGGCATAGTAGCCACTTCCTCCCATGCCTGAAGTTGGTCCATAAGTTGCAGCTGTTCCTGAACCAAATTTCCAATCTTCAGAATTAGAAACACCTTGTTCCCAACAATTAGGAATTACACCTGTGTTTTCAAAATTTTCTGTAAAAGGCAGAGAGTAAGTATCACATAGAGTAGTGAATGTTCCTCCGCTTATCCAGCTGCTTTCATCTCCAGGTCCACATAGTTCCCTTAAATACCAATCATATTCAGTTGTTGAAGTCAAACCACTTAATGTGTAAGGATTAGAATTTGCTGTTATAGTAGCTCCTGCTCCTTGAGTAAATCCACTCGGGCCGTACTCGATCTCCCAACTAGTTGCAGTATTAGCAGTCCAAGCCAAATCAACAGATGTAGTAGAAATGTTTGAACTAGAAGGAGAACTTGGTGGTAAACAACTTAAACAAGTATTAATTTCAAATAAATCAAAACTCATATCCCCATAATAATCAGACCCTTGTTGCATGTCCATTTGTAAATAAATGGTTTGACCGATGTACGCACTTAAATCTACACCCACATTTTCCCAAGCGTCTCCATTTGAAGTTTGTAATTCGTCCGACCAAGAAAATACATTTGTAAACGGACCTATAGCAGAAGAGCTAACGCCTAAATTAAAAGTTCCCATTGTGCTTCCATAGGCATGAATCCAGAAGCTTAATTCAGCATACTCAGAAGCAACAGATAAGTCAATACCGTTTGAAACGATAGTAGCTTGAGTTGGTGTTCCACTTGAAGCTTCATAATAAAGGTAATAAGTTCCACTATGAGCAGAGCTTGGTCCTGTGCTTCCGGATGTTGTTCCTCCAGATTTAACATTCCATTTTCTAGCAGTACTTCCTGTTCCAAGGTCTCCTGTCCAAAAATTTGAATTATCAAACTCTTCTGTAAATAGAGGAGCATTTGTTCCGCTTGAACAGCTATATCCTTGCGGAGAATTGAAGTAGGTCGTTGCTGTTATTGGCCCAATTACTGGGCTTGTTGATTTTGCACAATTTCCAGAAATATAGAAATCATAAGTTGTTGACGGTGTTAAACCGCTAAGTCGATAAGGGGAACTACTTGCTTTTGCAATAGTACCTGCACCTAGAGTAAACCCTGTTGGTCCATATTCAATATCCCAATCAACCTCGCTACCTCCTGCTGTCCAAGTAAGGTCTATTGAGGTATTCATAATTGAGTCAGTTGCAAAATTGCTTACGTTATTACAGCTAGGGATATCTTCATAAACAAAATCATCTATGACAATATAAGAATATGTAGAACCTAGTCCATGAGCTAACACAAGGTATTCATCATTTCCATTATAGCCATTATCCGCTGTTACTTCTACAACATATTCATTGAATGTATATGAACTTGCAAAACTAAACGTATCTAAGGGTACAAAACTGGAAGGAATTAAAGGTGATGAAACTGTTCCAACTATTAATTGGTTTGAAGTGCTCGAAGATTTTGCTTGAAACCTAAAGCGTTTATCACCTAGTTTCATGTCACTATAAGCAGGACTTATAGCTGCTAATGTATCTGAACCTGCGCTAAATCCATATGATGAATACATGTAAAGTGCTTGTGTTCCCGAATAGGGTGCATTGCTACCAGTCAGATCTTCTACCTCAATCCAAGCTGTTGTTTGGTATGTATCATACATACTCCAACAAGATGGAAGTAAGTCTAATGCTTCACTATCGAAATTGTTGGTATACGTTGCAGTAAATGGATTACAAAGAGTTGTTACATTAATTGGACCAACCCAAGTACTAGAGTCTCCAATTGCACAAATTGATCTTAAGTAGATATCATAAGAAGTATTTGCCAAAAGACTACTTATCGTAGTAGGATTAGAACTAATCACAGAATTGTTACCTGTACCTAGTGCAAATCCTGAAGTATCATATTCAATCATCCAAGTAGTGGCACTACCTACTTCAGTCCAATTTAAATCAAACGAATTGGATGAAATGTTTGAGGTTAATTCACTATTTGGTGCAGGACAAGAAGGAGGAGCTATCACATTTACAGTATAGTCTTCATAAGATCCATATGATCCAGTATAACATGGAGTAGGAGGACCTGTGTCAGCACCTCCAATTCTCATTCTGTGATGACCAAGTGGAGCATTTAATGGAACTACAAAGCTAGCATTGAGAGTAGTAGGATTTGCGGAGGTAGATGTTCCTGAGTAAACATTTTCACCCGCATCTTCAAAGTCCAAATCGTTATTCCAGTCTATCCAAATTTCGGTAACATAAGTGTACCCAGTTTCATAGGTGATATCTACCGCAACAGTAGTTGTTTGAGAAATGTCTCCAACCATAGCAGAATAATCACCATAATTGTTGGTTTCTGTGCTCGTTGTATTATTTACAGTGCTAAAAGAAACATTTGTAATTCCACTATTATCTACTGAGCTAGGTGAAGGAATACAATAGCCTGTATAAACGGTAATTGGACCAACCCAACTACTTTGACTTGAACCACAATCAGCTCTGACGTAGATGTCATAACTAGAATTTGCAGTTAATCCACTAATCGTATGTGCTGAACTTGAAGCTGTCGTTGAATTACCAGTTCCTTGAGTGAATCCTGTTGTATCATATTCAATATCCCAGTTGGATGCTCCAGCATTATCAGTCCAAGAAATAGAGGCTGTAGTTGAACTTAAAGAATCTAAGGTCAGAGCAGTAGGTGCTACACAAGCCGGAATTTCTTCAATAGTAAAATCATCTAAACCAAAGCCATAATAAGTAGAGCCAGAATAATTTTGCCAGAAATCTATGTAGATGTTCATACCGCTGTAGGCCGATAAATCAATAATTCTTTCTGTCCATGAAGTATTTGTAACTGAGTAAAAGGCCAAAGTATCTGTGAAATCAGAAACAGCCGTACCAGTTGTAGAAACTAAAACATAGTAATCATTTCGATATGTAGAACTTTCTACGATATCATAGATTTTCAACCTCATATTCATAGCACCCGGTAAAGCAATTTGTGGGCTTATTAAGTGGTCATTGTTACTTCCCATTCCATGAGCTGTATTTGATCCTGATCTTGGCGTAATATAGGTGCTAGCTTGCGACCAGGTATAGCCATCACTGTCATCATTGATTACATTCCAGCAATTCCAAACAGAATTTGTAAGGCCTCCATCAAAATTTTCGATATATGGGAACGAATTAACTGCTGCACAAGGTGTGTTAAAATTGTGCAATGCAGACCAAGCACTTGTATCTGCTGGACCGCATATGGATCTTACATATGAATCATATGAGGTGTTTGCACTTAATCCAGAAATCGAGTGAGTTAAAGAAGAAGTTAGGATTGAAGTTCCATTCCCAAGAGAGAAACCTACAGTCCCAAATTCAATCTGCCATTGTGTTGCACTTCCATTCTCTGTCCAACTTAAATCTGCGGAACTGGTTGAAAGATTTGATGAATTCAAAGCAGTTGGAGCTACACAATTAGCACAAGTTTTAATTTCAAAAAGATCAAAAGACATATCACCATAATAATTGCTTCCTTGAAGCATGTCCATTTGCAAGTAAATTGTTTGTCCGATATAAGCATCTAAATCAACTCCAATGTTTTCCCACGGATCTGAGCTTGCAGTTTGGTGTTCTTGATTCCAAGTAAATAAAGTTGTAAATGGTCCACTTGAAGATGTGCCAACTCCAAGTGTAAATGTTCCCATTGAACTTCCATAAGCATGCATCCAAAAACTTAAATCTGCTACTTGAATTGCTCCTGTTAAGTCAATCGCATTGGAAACAATAGTTGCTTGAGTTGGTGTTCCACTTGAGGCTTCATAATATAAATAAGTGCTTCCACTATGCGCGCCAGTCGGCCCTGTACTTCCTGAACCAGTTGATCCAGAAATGATGTTCCACATTCTAGCAGTTGTGCCGGAGCCTATATCACCAGTCCAAAAGTTTGTATTGTCAAATTCTTCAGTAAATGTTGAAGTTAAATTGCCTGTGTTACATGTAATTGTTCTTGGCGAATTAAATAAAGTTGTGAAACTTCCACCAAATGCGTTAGGACTTGTAGAACCACCACAATCGGAATTTATATGCCAGTCGTATGCTGCAGCTGCATTTAATCCAGTAAGTGTATATGGGTTTGAGTTTATATTAACAGTTGTGCCAGTTCCAGGTGTAAATCCACTTGGACCATATTCAAGATTCCAACTGCTTGCCCCATTGTTTTCTGTCCAGCTTAAATCAGCACTGCTAGAACTAACATTAGAGCTAGTAAGTGAAGTTGGTGGTAAGCAAGATGGCGCTGCAACATAGGTTACATAGAAAGAAATAGAATCCGCTACTTCATTATTGGAATAACTTGCTCCGCAGTAGGGATTGTTAATTGCAACATTATAATTATTGCTTCCTAAGGTGCCAATGTTTCCTCCAAAAGTATAATCTATTGACCAAGATGATCCATCAAGCCCATCCCCATAGTCATCTAGTGCTTGTAAAACATAGGTGATACCTGTATCAAGACAAAGCGTGATGTTAGCCGTCCCTCCTGAGGAATACACTCCAAAACATACAGAATCGACTGTTGCACCAGTGCTTGTATTTATGATTTTCCAAGCATCCTCTTCAGGATAAGAGTCTCCTGTAAAGTCAATCGTTAAATCTATTGAAGACTGGGCTCCTGTGCATTGTGAATATAATTTTTGTGAAAAGGTTAACGTAAAGGTTAATCCAATTAAAAGTAACAGCTTTTTCATAGTGGTTAGTTAATATTTATTATTCTGTTAGGTTATAATTTCGAGGCCATTAAATTTATGTTAAATAAGCTTAACGTTCAACACTTTTTTTAATTCATAAGTAAAATTAAATGTGTTTAGCCATTTAAAGCCAATGAATTAGGTCTGTGTTTCTTTGTTAATAAGTATTATAGGCTTATTTAGATTGTATTTAAATAGCAGAATGTCAAGTTTGAACAAAAAAAAACGGCGCCGAAAGGCGCCGTTTTCATTAATTTAAATTGGATTACTGTACAATTAATTTGAAAGTTTGTTGATTGTTTCCATCCATAAGGTTGATGAAATACAATCCTTTAGCATAATTGGACAAGTCATAAACTTTAGTGAATGCTTGATTGCTTTGAGCAATATTTTCTTCAAAAATTACTCGTCCACTAATGTCTCTTACCGTAACTAATGCATTTGCATTTGTTAATCCTGAAGTTTTAATTGTAAACTGACCATTTGTTGGATTTGGGTAAATAGAAATTGAATGGTTAGATTCATTTTCATTGATCCCAACTGGCAATCTACAAATTGTAATGTCAGCCCAACTATTTGGGAATACTTGGTAATCTCCAAGGAATGGTGCATTGAAGTCATACTGACCACCAACACCAATTAATCCGCAAATGGTATCTCCTATAACCCATGCATTGGTAGAAATAGCTAAGCTATCATCTATATCAGAGTCAGCATCCACTCGAATTAAAATGGTATCAGTTGGAACTGATAGTCTCCAAGCATAAGCATTAAAGCTACCTGTAGAACTTGGGTCTAACAAAATAAACTTCTCAGTCATGTTTATCAATTTCGATTCAGTTGTTTCGTCCAATACATTACTTACAATCGGAGTTGGTAAGCTAACATTTGAACTAATTAAAGAAATTGAGTCAGGTCTGAATTGAATTAAACCTCTAAATTGATCAACACTACCCCAAACTTTAATGGAATCACCTGTTGCAGGGGTGTAATTGCTTACGTCATTAAAATCAAACAAGGTAATTCCTTCTTGAACACCTGATGACATGTCAATAATGGCAACTTCATAACCATTACCACCTCTACGGTCATATCCAACAACTATACCTGAAGTGATACATTCTACATTTGTAGAATCAGCATCACCATTTGCATCTTCTGTATTAATGGTGCCGATAGGATAATAAGGTAAAGCAGTTGTAAAGCTTGCAACAGAAGACCACATAGATGTATCTCCAACAGCACATATGCTTCTTGCATACCAATCATAGGTTGTATTGCTCATCAATGAGCTTACCATTGCAGAATTAGTTGTAACAACCATTTCTGTTCCTGAACCTGCAGTAAAGCCAGTAGGTCCATAGCTGTATTGATATTCAGGTGCCATTGTTGTATTGGTGTCAATCCAGTTTAACATAGCAGAACTAGTTGTAATGCTTGATGAACTTAATTGAGTTGGAACTCCACAAACTGCCATAACAGGATCTTCAATTACTAAGCTATCTAAAGTAACACCTCTTCCGTATCCAGAGTATCCTAAGAATCCAATGTAGTAATCGCCACTAGGATTTGGTAAACTCAGGGTTACTTGGGTCCAAGCACTCACAGATGAATTATATGATGCTAAATAAGTCCATGTTCCTGTAGCAGAAGTTTTATAATAAACTCCTAAGGTATCTTGATCTCCACTCCAATCTAATTGAGTATAGAAGAAACTCAATTCAGGAGCACTTAATCCACTTAAATCAAGTGATGGAGAAATTAAGTAAGAGGCATCATCATTATAGTTAGCTGAATAGAACAATGCTAATCCATTTCCATTTAATGGAGTAACAGAACCATTTTGATTTCCTGTAGCTTCAATCCAAGAAGCAGAACCAGAAACATTAGTTTGAGTCCAACAGTTTAAACTATTTTCAAAATTCTCAACGTATGGGAATGTAGACATTGTCATACATGGAGTAGTGAAAGTTACTGCTGCCGACCAAGCACTTGTATCTCCAGCACCACAAATCGCTCGTACATAATAATCATAGCTAGTATTAGCCATTAACATACTTAGCGTATCAGGATTTGAAGAAGTAAAATATTGAGTGCCATTTCCTGCAGTGAAACCTGTCATCCCATAGCTGATTTCCCACATCATAGCCGAATTATTTTCAACCCAAGATAATACAGCAGAGTCTGTGCTTAAAACATTAGCCATAGCCATTGTAGGTGCAATACAAGCTGGAGCTTCTTCAACTACAATACTATCTAATGTAACACCTCTTCCGTATCCAGAGTAACCTAAGAAAGCTACATAATAGTCAGAGCTAGCGTTTGGTAGCAAGATAGTTTCCTGCGTCCATGATGAAACTGAAGTATTATATGAAGTTAAATAAGTCCAAGAACCTGAAGCTGAAGTTTTGTAGTAAACTCCTAAGGTATCCTGGTCTCCGCTCCAATCAACTTGCGTGTAGAAAAAGCTTAATTGTGGTGCAGTTAAACCGCTTAAGTCTAATGCTGGAGAGATCAAATAAGAAGCATCATCGTTATAGTTACCTGAGTAAAATAATCCAAGATTGCTTCCATTTAATGGAGTAACTGTTGCATTCTGATTTGCTGCTGCAGTTGTCCAATTTGCGGTTCCTGAAACATTGGATTGAGTCCAGCATGCTAAATTGTTTTCAAAATTCTCAACAACAGGAAAAGTTGAAATAGCAGGACAAGGTGTTAGGAAAGTCTCAACTAAAGACCATGAACTTGTATCTCCAGGGCTACATATAGCTCTCACATACCAATCATAAGCAGTTTGAGAAGTTAGCGTAGTAACGTTTAAGAATGTATCTGTATTTACTACCATTGAATTACCTGTTCCCAAAGTAAATCCAGTGGTGTCGTACTCTACTTCCCATTGAGTTGCAAGACCATTTTCAATCCAATTAAATTGAGCCGATGTAGGTGTAATTGCAGATGTCATTGAGTTAGATGGAGCAGAGCAACTAGCACAAGAAGTAACTTCTAAAAGGTCTATTCCAATATCACTGAAATAATTATTCCCAATTAAAAAGTCAAATTGCAAATAAATAACTTGACCAACATAAGCATCAAGTCTCGCGCCTACATTAACCCAAGGGTCAGTGTCTGCCGATTGAATTTGACCGGTATAATTGAATAAGGAAGTAAATGGTCCACTTGCAGAAGTAGAAACCCCCACATCTAATGTTCCCATAGACTGTCCATAGGCATGCAGCCAAAATGATAATTCAGCTGAATCAGTAACTGCCGTCAAATCAATTGCAGGAGAAACCATTATAGCATGTGTTCCCCAAGGAGAACCTGCAGAACCTGTAGCTTCAACGTAAACATAGTTTGAACCACTGTGAGCAGCTGAAGGACCTGTATTACTTGATCCAGTGCTACCAGATTTACCAAAATTCCAATCTCCAGCAACAGCCGCAGTGCTTATGTTTCCAGTCCATCCGCCTTGCGCGTCAAATTCCTCAGAAAAAATCACAGTTGGATTTCCTGTTACACAACTTACTCCTCTTGGCCCAGCGATTGAAGTGCTGAATGTGTAAGAAGTAGACCAAGCACTAGTATCACCTGCTGCACAGTATGATCTTACATAGTATTCATATGCAGTAGCAGGATTGAGGCCTTTAAGTGTATACGAAGGGTTGGTGCCTACTGTAACAAGTAGCCCTGTTCCTTGAGTAAAACCTGCAGGTCCCCATTCTAAATACCAAGTTGTAGCAGTGCCATTTTCCATCCAAACTAAATCAGCTGAATCACTAGAAATATTGGTAGCAGTTAATCCACCAGGGAAAGGACAAGCAGGTGGAGAAAATTCATCTGCTCCAATGTCAACTGTTGTTGATGGTGCTAGTGGTCTTGTATCTCCATCTATGTCAACTGTAATTCCCACTGTATTGTCTCCAACATCATTAGCTATTGAACCAGAAACATGCAAATCAGTTAGACTAACAAATAAAGGGTCTCCTTCATGAGAATTCATATTGAAAGTAGGAGAAGCGGTTTGATAAGCAGCTAAGCTTGTGTATTGCGTACCACTTATGTTTACAACATTTGTTCCTAAGGAATAAAATACATTATAGTCAAAAGTGGACATTACTGTATCACTTATAGCAGTGGTTGTTTCAAAAGCTTCTGTATTACTTGAGGCAAAAATGTTATTTCTCACATCATAGCCACCTATTCTGTAAGAGGTACTTTGTCCAATTTGAAATGCTGGACTACTAGTTCCATCAGTAGCAATGGTATTGTGGAAAACGTCAACACTATCAACAGAATAAAGGTACATTCCATAATCTGTTCCACTTCCAATCATATTGTTCGAAATTAAAGAACGTTGAACAATGCCAGGAGTTGCAGTAGATGAATTAGAGATATAAAAGCCATAATCTAATGCTATTAAGTAGTTTGAAGAAACATTAAAGTTGCTCATATAAGCCCCATAGAATCCATCACCAGAGGTGTTTCCTCTTGAAAGCATATCCACATCATTACTTGTAAATACAACAAAGTCTTGGTAGTAGCTATAAAGACCATAATAATAAACACTATCTAAATCATTATTATTGGCTTGATTTCCTGTTTGAATAGAGGAAGAACCACCATAAAAATAAACTCCATAATAACCACCAATCATGTGGTTGTTATTTACCGTATTGTAGTTTGCAAATGCATTAGTACTCCTAGTTGTGATACTAGAAGAAGTTCCAATATTGTTTACTAATGAACTGGTTGAACTTGTGCTTACGATTAATTCACAATTCTGTACTGTATTATAGTCTGCACTGTCGCCAAAAATGACATTCATGGCACTTGTTGACGTATTAATAAGTCCTAAATTTTGAATAGTCACATAATCTGTATTTACAATAGCAATCCCATAAAATCCTGCTGAAGAATTTAAGATTGTACTAGAAGAATCACCACCATCAATAGTAATGGTGTTTGTTGAAGATGAGCCTAGAATATTCTCTAATAAAAGGCTTTCATTGTATGTTCCTGCTGCCACATTAACAGTAATCGGACCTAATAAACCACCTTGATTGATTGCATTTTCAAAATCCGCAAAACTATTAAAGTTTGTTCCTCCGGTAGCTGCTGTACTGTCAATTGTATATGTTCCGCTTAAGCCAGGATAAACAGTAGCTCTAATTGTGTCGTTGCTAGGATTTCCGTCAGCAACTCCATTTGGCATACTAGTCCATACTTCAATGTTTGAAATACCAGTGAAATTGTAGTTTCCTAAAGTAACAGAAGCAGTTGCCCCATTAGCTAAAGAACCTGCATATGAAAAAGGAGTTTGAACCATTCCATTTACACTCCAATTTACTGTAGCTGAATTTAAAGTACTTGTACCTTGATTAATGATTGTAGCATTTACTGCTTGACTACCAGGAGTTAATGGGCTAGTTGGAGCATCAATAGAAACTGTACCAGCATCATTGGCAACAACAATTCTAGGAGTGAATTCATAATAATCGTTATCAGCAGCACCACTGCTTCCTGCTCCCATTGGAACGGTATTAGTGGAGCCAACTTGTACAAAATTAGTCGTGTCTTCTTGAAGTCCAATAGTTGTAGTTAAACTTGCTCCATTGTTGTGGTAGTTCATGTCTACAACATATACTTTATCGGTCGACTCTTCTAAAACGATCGCCCAATAGGAAAATGACGATACAGATGCAGTACCTGTGCTTCCATATTCATAAGAAAAATACCTGATCCACAATTGCTGATTAGGAGCTGTTCCATATAATTGGGCATAAACAGCATCATTAGAACCTGTGGGAGCACTACCGGTAAATGCATCCCAAAAACCCATAATTGAGTTACTTGGAACACCTGTAGCATTTAAAGCTGGTAAATTGGTGTTGTTATCGGAAGGTATGACCGTTGCAGTTGTGTCAAAAGTAACTACTCCATTTCCACTTACCTTTAAATGGGTAACTGCGTTCCCAAAATAGTTGAATGAGAAAGGAATGGCATATGGAGCAGACCAGCTATTGCTAGCTGCAGAACCACTAATTAATGTAGTTCCTCCAGATGTAGCATCACCACCAGTAAATACACCACCCGGGTTGCCTTGGTCGGCAACAAAGTTTAAGTCATATGTGTAGGTTTGACCTACCATCCCCAATGCAAAAAGCATGAGGGAGCATAGCGAAAAGCAATTAAGTATTAGCTTTTTCATAGTTAATAATAATTTAGTTAGTTAGTTACCTTTGTAAGGCTTTGATTAATAGTTAGTTATTCTTCGTGTTGGTTGCGTAGAAAAAATTGCAACCTTTCAAACATACATGCTTTTTAAAATACATACAAATATTTCTTATTAAAAGTTAAAATATTTAACATTTTAATGTGAATACAATGTAAAATTCTAAAATGTAAATGATTGTTAAATATGTTTCTATCTTTATGGACAACTTTTTAATAATCTACTATACTTTCTAAATATGAAGCAAATTCTTAAAAGTTCGCTTTTTTTATTAATTCCAGTATTCTTGTTTTTTGATGCTTCGGAAGTTTTAGCTCAGGAACATAGCAACCATCATCAACAAGAAGTTGTAAGTGCTCAAGAGAATGAACATCAGGAAGAAAGCCAAGATGATGCCCATCATACTGATACTGCACCTTTATTATTTATTATACTATCCATAATTATAGGTGTATCTACTAGACATTTTGTAAAGAAAAGTCCATTCCCATTTACTGTACTGCTGTTAATTATTGGACTATTTATGGGGGTTGCCAATCGTTTAGGTTACTTATCGGGAATTGATATAGGTTCAATGCAAGTTAACCTTGAAGGAATAAGTGGTGCTATCAATTTTGCAGCCAACATTGACCCTCACATGCTGCTTTTTATCTTTTTACCCATATTAATTTTTGAGGCCTCTTTTGCAATGGACTTGCATACATTTAAAAAATCAGCAACGAATGCTATTTTATTAGCTGTGCCAGGTATATTAATGGCTTTGGGCTTAACAGGAGCTCTCGCAATGGGTTTAAAATATTTTGGAATAGGGTTGATGGATTGGAATTGGTCATTAGCGCTTATGTTTGGTGCTATAGTTAGTGCTACCGACCCTGTTGCCGTTGTTGCATTGCTAAAAGAACTGGGTGCAAGTAAAAAGTTAGGTACTTTAATTGAAGGAGAGTCATTATTAAATGACGGTACAGCCATTGTGCTTTTTATGGTTTTCTTTTTGGGAATTACTGGCCAAGCTACAGAAGGTAGTCCAATTGTAGAATTTTTTAGAGTAGCCTTTGGCGGCTTATTGATAGGTGCGGTGTTTGGTTACATAGTTATCAATTGGATTAAGAATGTATTTAATGATGCTTTGGTAGAAACTAGTTTAGTCGTTGCTACAGCTTATCTAACCTTTTTTATTGCAGAGCACACTTTTCACGTTTCTGGTGTTTTAGGTTTAGTTGCCTTAGGGTTAATAGTTGGTGGGGTAGGTCGCTCTCGTATTAGCCCTCAAGTTGAGCATTTTATGCACGAATTTTGGGAGTTAGCCGGTTTTATTGCAAATTGTCTCATTTTTTTAATTGTAGGTATCGTTGTAGCTGAGCGAAGTGTGTTTAGCTTGAATGATTTTATGCTTTTGGGAATATTTTATGTAGGTATTCATGTTGTGAGAGCCCTGGTCATTTTTGTATTGTATCCACTAATGAAAAACGCAGGCTATGGTTTACCAAAAAAAGACGCAATTATAGTTTGGTATGGAGCCCTTAGAGGTGCTATTGGATTGGCGCTAGCACTTATTGTAGCAGGAGTTGATGATCAATATATATCAAGAGAAATAAAAGATCAGTTTCTCTTTTTCACGGCAGGAATAGTAACCTTAACATTATTAGTAAACGCTTCAACAATTAAGTACTTAATTAATTATTTAGGATTAACAAAAGTGAGTTCTGCAAAAGCAGTAATGATCAATAATGCAAGAGATTATTTGCATGAAAGTGCTTCTAATCAGATAGATCGTTTAAAGCAAGATCGATTTATAAAGAAGTCTGATTGGATGCATGTGGAGAATTACCTCCCTGGTAAAGATGATCGAATTGGTATTGAGGACTTGGAGTCACATGAAGGAATAACGGAATTGAGAAAGCGATTTTTAGAAGCAGAAAAGAGTAGTTATTGGCATCAATTTAAAGATGGTTTACTTGGAGGAACGGCTGTTAAAATATTGAGTGATAATATTAGTCAATTGTTGGATCAAGGTGGTAGAGTGGCCTTATCAGAAAGAAAGGATTTGGAAGAAAGCTGGAAGGTTCCTGAATTATTAAGTAAAGTTAGTCGTTGGCCAATGGTTGGTAAGCTAGCAAAAGATTGGTACTTAGATCGAATGATGTTGAGTTATGATTGTGCTGTTAGTTTTGTAATGGCACAAGAAGAGGCTTTAAAATTGGTAGAAAGCCTAATGCGAACAGATAAAGAAGATTCTGAAGCATTATTGATGATTGAAAGTGAAATAAATGCAAACCGGATAGAAGGACAAACATTTTTAAGAAATTTGAGAAAGAATTACCCTGCGGTTTACAAAGCAGTTTCTACACAACAGGCAGTCCGTTCGCTTTTGAATTATGAGAGTAAAACGATAGAGCGACTTCAGAAAAGGGGTAGAATTGATAGTGGAGAAGCAAGCAGAATGATGAAAGAGATTGACGGCAGGATGAAGGTTCTTCAAAAGAATCCACCTGCAATTAAATTGAATGAAATCCCAAAAGAGAAAGTATAGCTTCTAGCGTAAAATTTTTCTTACGAAGGCTACTGTAAAGTAAGACATTAAGAAAACTCCTGACCAACCTTCAACTGCTGAAAGCCATCTAATATGTCCTGATGGAAAAAAGTCCCCATAACCGATAGTAAAAAAGGTAATTGCGCTGTGGTAAAATGATTTTTGAATCAAACTTAATTGATCTGGGTCGCCTACAGATGAAACGATTTCTGCATTTGTAAATAGAGATAACATAGTAAATA
The DNA here is from genome assembly GCA_964001305.1 of uncultured Flavobacteriales bacterium. Taxonomy (GTDB): domain Bacteria; phylum Bacteroidota; class Bacteroidia; order Flavobacteriales_E; family Vicingaceae; genus CAJXMH01. The sequence goes on along the minus strand of CAXFAI010000036.1, from coordinate 201,588 downwards.
AGAATGCAAAAAAAGTAAGCACAAAAAGCATGCTTGTGAATACACGTAAAGGAGCAGTTGCAAACAGACCAATCTTGTCAAAAAGTAACCACTGCACAGCAAATAAGAGGTTTGAGCGAACCGAATGAATTCCTCCTTTTTGATTCCCTTTAGCCAGATTCGCTCTCATATCAAATCGTTTGTAAGCTACATAGGCTTCATCTTCCCAATTGTATTTTCCGTTTTGATGAAAACTTTCTTTTAAAAGATTGAACTGTTGCGCCTTGCTTTTTAAGGAAGTGTGATGTTGGAGACTAATCAAGTTATAGGCATTGTTTTCATCCCAAGAGATAAAAAGTTTACCCATAATTTTTAGGCCTTCAATTCTTAAGGTATCAAGCTTTACGGAATATTCTCCTGCCTGAAAATCAATAATGTCTTTTACAATTGAGTAGGAGATGTCTAGAACCTTACCCTTAGAAACCCTAAAATCACAATAACCTCCTAATCGACCGTCACGGATGCTCAAGTAATCAAAATCAGAATTTTTAAATGACAGCATACCGCTTCCAAAAATGCTCCCATCAAAAGAAACTTGACTTGGCCCAAAAGAGACATTTTCAAAGGTTTTTTCTCCATTTCCAAAAATGGCATGCCTAAAGCTTATTTTTCCTTCTTTAAATTCAGATTCATTGAATGAAATGTTTCCATTTCCAAAATCAACTCTTCTAAACTCTGCTTTTCCTTCTCCAAATTCTACTTTTCGAAAATCAATCTTTTCTCCTCGAAAAACGGCTTTATCGAAACTAACATCTCCATGTTCAAATCTTGCATATTGAAAATTGCAATTGCTTCGTTTAAAATCGGCTTGTCTGAAGCTAACATTTCCTTTTCCAAAATTGGTGTTTACAAATAGGACATGCTCACAGTCGAAAATGCAAGAAGAAAATCGAAGATCTCCTTCATCAAATTCGGCAAAACGAAAGTTTAATTCCTCTAGATGAAACTCAGCCCGATTAAAATTTAAGCTTGAAAAGCATTTGGCATGACCAAATGAGACTCTTCCTAAGTTAAATACAGCGTATGCAAAATTTCCTGATCCATCTGTAAAATAGCTGTGGCTAAAATCGGTACCGTATTCACTTTCAAAAAAGGCGTGCTCTGCTTGAAAATTATGAAGTGTGATTTCTTCAGTTTCTGATAGTTTAAAAGCCAATCGATATTCTTTCAGTGAAAAATCTTTAAGGTAGCAGTCACTAAGGTTTATCGGTTTCCCCTCTTTTATCGCTTTGTAAACTTTTTCCTTTTCAGGGGCTCCTAGTTTTTTGGAACTTATTTTATGATTTCCTTTCCACTTTTCTATAATAGCCGTTTTCTTGAATTTTCTGCCATCTATCATTTCAATAGATGAATTCAAGATAGATACTTTATATTCAATAGAGTTCAGTGACATCAGCTAGAATTGGCGGCTTCAAAATAAGGATTAAAAGCTTAGTTCGCAATTCTTTATATAGTGATGATATGATGGTTAATAAAGGGCATAAAAAAAAGCCTAAAGAACTTAGGCTTTTTTGTGGGCGATACTGGATTCGAACCAGTGACCCCCTGCTTGTAAGGCAGGTGCTCTGAACCAACTGAGCTAATCGCCCCTTAAAATTTGGGATGGCAAATATACATTAATTGTTGATATGAGCAATTTTTTTTGAAAATATTTTATAGGGCTTCTGCTACTACAAAAGTGCTACCTCCAATGTAAATCAAATCTGAGGGTGTGGCTGCGTTTTTGGCGCTATTTATCGCTTGTTCAACTGATTGATAAACGTTCCCTTCTAAATGAAATTTGTGGGCATTTGATTGAAGTTCATTCACATCCATTGCTCTTGGAATTTTTGCTTGGCAGAAATAGTAAATGGCATCTTTTGGAAAGAGCGGAAGTATTCGATCTATAGCCTTTTCTTTAACAAGTCCTAAGACTATATGAAGTTTATTGTATGATTCTTTTTGTAATTGATTTAGAACGATGCTCAAACCTTCGAAATTATGAGCTGTATCCGCAATGGTTTTGGGTTGTTCTTTTAGTACCTCATAACGGCCTCTTAAGCCGGTATTAAATTTTACTTTTTGGAGAGCAGTCTTAACAATTTCTTGATTTAAATTCCAGCCTTGGTGATTTAACTCTTCAACTGAGGTTAAAACAGTGTGAATATTTTCTTTTTGATAGTTGCCTATTAAGTCAGACTGTATCTCGTCTTTAATTTTAAAGTCTTCAGCAAAAATGATTTTACTATTTCTCTCCAGAGCAATGGATTCGAACAATTTTTTTTGCTTGGATGAATTACCAATAACTACCGGAGTATTTGGTTTTATAATTCCCGCTTTTTCAAATGCAATTTTCTCTAAAGTATCTCCTAATAATTCTGTGTGATCTAATCCTATATTGGTGATTACACTAAGAGTGGGGCTTATAACATTTGTCGAGTCTAATCGTCCTCCGAGTCCAGTTTCAATGATTGCCACATCAACTTTTCTATTGGCAAAAGTGTCGAATGCAAGTGCTACTGTCCATTCAAAAAAGGAGGGATGTATGTTTTTAAAATCTTCTTTCTTGTTTTCAATAAATGAAATAACCTCCTCTTCAGAAATCATTTTGCCATTTATCTTAATTCTTTCTCGAAAGTCTTTTAAATGTGGTGAAGTATACAAACCAGTAGTATAACCATGGCTTTGGAATATACTTGCCAGCATATGTGCAACAGAGCCCTTTCCATTGGTGCCTGCTATGTGTATACTCTTGAATTTTAAATGAGGGTTGTCAAGTTTCTTACAAAGTGCTAGAGTATTTGACAAATCTTTTTTGTAAGCAGAGTTTCCTTGTTTTTGATACATAGGAAGCTGCAGGAACAAAAACTCAATCGACTCTTTGTAATCCATCAATTTAAGATGAAGATGAAGGTCATTGTCCCTTTTTGTTCTTCTGCTGCATCTGGATTGGCATTAAATTTTGTCTTCAATGCTGCCTCTTTTGCTTTTCGGTAAAGTGTTTGATTGGTTGTGGTTGAGCCACGTGCACCTGGTGTAGCTCGGATAACTTTACCATACTTATCTACAATAATGTCAACTACAACTGTTCCTTCTTCTTGTGAGTTGTCTTGGATTTTGGGACTACTTAAACGACTTCTTCCAGCAAGTGAGAAAGAAATCCCATCACCAGCTCCGCCTCCCTCGTATCTCTTACTATTTGGGTCTCCATTTAACTTGCCTTGATCACCAGATTGGTCTGTGGTTCCATCCCCTCCAGATTCAGTGTTTTTGTTCTTTTTCCACTTATCTATAGCTGAACTTAAGTTTTTATCAGGTTTGGGTTCTTCCTTCTTTTTTTCCTCAACTTCTTTAACTTCTGTAGGTTTTTCTTTCTTTTGATCGATGGAAGGCGCTTCATCAATATCTTGAGTTAGAATATCGTCTTCAATAGTTTGCTCAGGATTTGGTTCTTCAACCGGAGTTTCAGAAATAATTTCTTCAACCTTTTGACTTGGTTGGACCTGACTTGGGTTCATCATTCCTTCATCCACCGTTCCAAAGTTGATGGTAACTCCTTCCTCTTCAGGTGGAGGAACCATATAACTCATTCCAAAAAATGCAAAAAGTAGTAGTAACACCACATGAATGGAAATACTAGTAATTAGTCCTTTTTTATTATTTGAGTCTAATTCCACCTATTAATTGGGTTTTGTGGCAAGAACCATTTTGAATTTATTTCGACTTGCAATATCCATCACTTTTACAGCTTCTTCTACAGCAATGGTTTTATCTACATGCAAAATAATTGAGTTGTCAGGATTGCCTGCCATTTTCTCAATTAAAATGGGTTCTAGAAAGTCAAATTCAATGGCTTGGTTATCTACATAGTAGTCAAGTTCTTTAGTAATTGAAACAGAAACAGTTTGAGGCGCTAAAGTTTTACTTGAACTGCTTGGTAAAAGTAATTTAAGTGCATTGGGACTAACTAAGGTAGAGGTTAACATGAAGAAAATAAGCAACAAGAATACTATGTCAGTCATAGACGACATATTAAAATTGGGGCTTACTTTATTTCTTGATTTAATCGCCATTACTTCGCAGGTTCGTTAAGAATATCTAAGAATTCGGTCGTTCTAGCTTCCATTTTAAAAACTACTTTTTCAACCTTGGCAACTAATAAATTGTAACCAATGTAAGCTACAATACCAACCACCAAGCCAGCAACTGTTGTGACCATTGCAGTGTAGATGCCTTCTGAAAGCATTTCTACGTCAATGTTTCCACCTGCGGAAGCCATTTGATGAAAGGCTAAAATCATCCCGATTACAGTACCTAAAAAGCCAATCATTGGAGCAGCACCCGAAATGGTTGCCAAAGTGGCTAAGTTTTTTTCCAACTTGTAAAGTTCGAGTTTACCCGTATTTTCAATTGCGGCGCCGATATCACCTAGCGGTTTGCCAATTCGATTAACTCCTTTTTCAATCATTCTTGAAATTGGAGTAGGGGTGCTTTTACAAAGTGATCTCGCTGCTTCTAGTTTCCCATCATGAATAAAATCTTTAATCTCATTCATGAAATTTTGATCTTCTTCAGCTGCTTTTTTAATGGTAAGGTATCTTTCAATAAAAATATAAACCGCAATTACCGAAAGGATAAATAAGGTTATCATTACAATAATACCTCCTACACCTCCTGATGTAATCAACTCTAAAATTGAAAGTGTTTTTTCTGTTGGTTCTGCTGAATTAGCTAGAGAGTCGGTTGAAGACCCTTCAGCAATATTTATTTGATTTAGCAAGCTTGCGATCATGTTTACTGTTTGGATGTTAATTCCACTAAATTATGCTCAAGCAAGTGCTAAGCATAAGTCATTAACGCCAAATTGTAAACACTATTATGTTAGTTGCTGAAATCGCTTCTAAGCCACAACAAAAACGTAATAGATTGCGCCTGCCGCGTAACCTAATATTGCTAGTAAGCTCATTTTTTTTAGATACCAAATAAAGTCTATTCGTTCCATGCCCATGACCGCTACACCTGCGGCGGATCCAATAATCAATGCACTTCCACCTGTTCCAGCGCAGTACGCAAGAAATTCCCAGAAGTTGCCATCTTGAACAAAATGCTGATAATATTCTGCATTCTCAGGAGTAAATGTTGCCAATAGTTCTGGAGAAACTATTGGATACATACCCATAGATGCAGCTACCAGAGGTACATTGTCTACAATGGCAGATAATAAACCGATGACAATATTCACTAAATAAATATTTCCTATTTGTTCATCAAGAATTTTTGCCATACTAGTTAAATGCCCAGCTGATTGTAAACTAGAGATTGCAATTAGGATTCCTAAGAAGAATAAGACACTTACAATATCAATCTTTCGAAGTACACCAATTACAGAAAGCTCAGATTTTATTTCATGATTTTTAGTTCGGTGAATAACTTCAGTGACAACCCATAGAACACCTAAGCCAAACATCATTCCCATGTAAGGAGGTAAGTGGGTTACTGTTTTAAAAACGGGTACAAACAACAATAAGGCAACTCCTAAAAAGAAAATTAAGTTTCTTTCAAAGGCTGTTGTTTTGTTTCGCATATGTTCAGCTTCTTTGCTTGCTTCCGGTCTTTTTACATCTCCTTTTTGGGTGAAGCTCAAGAAAATAAGGGGTATAATCATGCAGATTAAACTAGGTACAAAAAGTTCAGTAATGATATTGCCCGCTGAAATTTGTTTGCCAATCCAAAGCATGGTTGTGGTAACATCTCCAATTGGTGACCAAGCTCCACCTGCATTTGCCGATATGATTACCAATCCAGCAAAAAACCACCTATCTTTTTTCTCAGCAATTAATTTTCTGAGAAGTGAAATCATTACAATAGAAGTCGTTAAGTTGTCTAATGCCGCTGAAAAGAAAAAAGTTAAAAGACAAATAATCCAAAGTAGCTTGACTTTATTGGTTGTTTTAATGCGGTCAGTAATTACAGCAAAACCTTCATGGGCATCCACAAGTTCAACAATGGTCATGGCTCCAATGAGGAAAAATATTATTTCTGAATGGTGGGTTAAATGGTGAGATAATTCATGAACGATGAAGTGATGTCCATGTTCAGCAATAATCGCCTTGATGTCATAATTGTCTGATAGACCAAAAGTTTCATCAACATAATTTAGAAAAGATCCGCTTTGGGCTAAGATTTCTTCCATGCCAAATACGTAGGCTGTCCAACCAAGAACTGCAATAAGAAGGGCTGGAGCTGCTTTGTCTATTCTTAAGGGGTGCTCAAAGGCTATCATCACATATCCTAAAATGAAGATAACCACCATTAATGTATACATAGTGTATAAGTTTTGCTAGATGAGTTTGTTAAGAGCAATAGCAAAAGCAGTTTTAGCTACGTTTAGCTTGCTTGTTGACTTTGCATAAACTTCTTCGATTGCTGTTTTAATTGTATTTGAAGTATCTTCAAAAATACCTTGATCTTCCATCGTTATATTTTCAGACATGAGATAGGCAAAAACCCTTGCCATTCCGCAGTTTGAAATAAAGTCTGGTATTACTGAAACTTTTGTATCCGTATATTCTGCTATTGGTCCAAAGAAAATTTGAGGATCAGCAAAAGGAACGTTAGCCCCTGCTGAAATAACTTCCAGACCTGCATTAATCATTCGATCAACTTGTTCTTTGGTAATTAGTCTTGAAGCGGCACAAGGAATAAATACATCTGCTGAAATGTCCCAAATCTTATCATTTACTTCTTCAAACGACAATAAATTATCAGCTTGAAGTTGATTGCCTTTCTTAGCTAAAAATAGGTCTCTAATTTCTTCAAAGCTAAAACCTTCTTCTTTTATTAGACCGCCTTCTCTGTCAATAATTCCAACAATAGTAGCACCGCTTTGAGCTAAATAATACGCTCCAGCTGAGCCTACATTTCCCCAACCTTGAACTATGACTTTTTTGCCCGCTACAGAACCTCCATAAATATTGTAGAAATGCTTTACTGATTCAGCAACACCAAAACCTGTAATCATGTCCGCTACTACAAACTTTCTGCTTACTTCAGGGGTATAGCTATCATCTTCAATTACTTTAAGAACTCCGTATCTTAACTGGCCAATTCGCTTGATTTTGTCAGCTTCAGTAGGTTTGAAATGTCCATTAAAAACTCCTTCTTGAGGATGCCATACTCCGCAATCTTCGGTAATAGGAATAACTTCGTGAATTTCATCTACGTTTAAATCCCCACCGGTACCGTAGTAATTCTTCAAAAGAGGAGCTACTGCTTGATACCATCTTTTAAGTACACCAGCTTTTCTTGGGTCTTTGGGATCAAAATTTATTCCTGATTTTGCACCGCCAATGGCAGGTCCTGAAACGGTGAATTTTACTTCCATGGTTTTGGCCAACGATGTGACCTCATGTTTGTCTAATCCTTTTCTCATTCTGGTACCACCGCCTGCAGCGCCACCTCTTAATGAATTAATAACGACCCATCCTTCTGCTTCTGTTTCAGAGTCTTGCCATTCAAAGACAATTTCAGGTCTTTTATTTTCATACTTTTCGAGTAGTTCTTGCATCTAGAAAATTTGCACCAAAAGTAACAAACAATCTATTTTAATTAGCTTAAATTTATATCAAATTAGGGTAAATATACTGCTCCGGAACAGTGGTTTTTTGAGGCGCCTGTTACCGATTTGTAACTGTTTTCAATTCCAAGTTCGCGCATGAGTCCTAAAAATGCAAAGATTAAGGCTTCTTTAAAATCAATTAGATTCTCATTTGGTATGGCTATTTGAGTGTTTGCTTTAAGAGTTTCCATTAAAAAACTGTTCTTCGCTCCTCCTCCAGTCACTAAAATATTTTGATTGAGATTGTTTTTATCTATTATACGATTAACTTGAAATGCCCAGTGTTTACCGAAGGTATTTAGCTTGTCTTCTGGACAGCAATTAAATTCGGTAATAATTTGATAAAAATTAGGAAAAATGTCTTCTCGACCCAATGATTTTGGAGCCTCTTTTTCGAAATACTTCCATGCATTTAGTCGATGAAATAATTCTTCGTTTAAGTTTCCTGATTTTGCAATTTCTCCTTTATCGTCGTAAGGTAAGTTAAAGTAATCCGTACAAAGTTGATTTAAAATTAGATTTGATGGTGCTATGTCAAACGCTAGTCGTTCATTGTTTTTTAAAAAAGAAATATTGGTGATTCCACCAATATTTATACACGCATCATATTCGTTAAAAAGCAATTCGTCCCCGAAAGGTACCAATGGAGCACCTTGGCCACCTAGGGCAACATCTTGAGAACGAAAATCCGATACTACCTTGTGGTTTGTAATTGAAGCAATGCATGCTCCATGTCCTATTTGTAAAGTATATCTTTTGTAAGGATTGTGAAAAACAGTATGCCCATGAGAAGCAATTAAGTCAACTTTTTTATCATCTAAAAAAGAATTACAGATTTCACCTAAATAGTAACCAAAATCAAAGTTTAAATGAGTTAACTCTTCTGCATTTAGCAGATGTGATTTTTGAAGTCTGTTTAGCCAATCTTTTGAATATAGGATAGTTTTTGCATCAACAATTTCATAATTCCATTGTTTGTTTATTTGATAAAATTGCGCATGGCAAATGTCTAAGCCATCTAGTGAGGTGCCTGACATTAAGCCTAGAACTTGAAAAGTTTTATTTAATTGGTTCAATGTATATAATCAGTTATTTTTGCGAATATAATTACAGGTAAAATTAAGCTATGAATATAGAATTAACAGAAGAACAAATTGCAGTTAGAGATGCCGCGAGGGATTTTGCTCAAAACGTTTTAAAACCGGGAGTAATAGAGCGTGATGAAGAGCAACGTTTTCCAAAAGAGGAAATCAAGCAATTGGGAGAATTAGGTTTTATGGGTATGATGGTTGACCCAAAATATGGTGGAGGCGGAATGGATACCGTTTCTTATGTGCTGGCGATGGAAGAAATATCAAAAGTGGATGCATCTTGTTCAGTAGCGATGTCTGTAAATAATTCATTGTACTGCTGGGGTATTGAAAAATTTGGAACTGAAGAACAAAAAGAGAAGTATTTAAGACCTGCTGCCAGTGGTGAAGTTATTGGTGCTTTTTGTTTGTCAGAGCCCGAAGCTGGTTCAGATGCAACCTCTCAGCGAACTACAGCTATTGATAAAGGCGATCACTATTTATTGAATGGAACGAAAAACTGGATTACTAACGGTGGTTCAGCTTCGTATTATATAGTTATTGCTCAAACCGATGTAGAAAAAGGTCATCGTGGAATAAATGCTTTTATTGTAGATAAAGAATGGGAAGGTTTTACAGTTGGGGCAAAAGAAAACAAATTAGGTATTAGGGGGTCTGATACGCATACCTTGATGTTTACCGATGTAAAAGTTCCAAAGGAGAATAGAATAGGGGAAGACGGTTTTGGGTTCAAATTTGCCATGAAAGTTTTATCTGGTGGACGAATTGGGATTGCTTCCCAAGCCTTGGGGATTGCTTCAGGCGCTATGGAATTGGCAATTGCTTATTCAAAAGAAAGAAAAGCCTTTGGGAAAGAAATTTATAAGCATCAAGCTATTGCATTTAAGTTGGCAGATATGGCAACTGAGATAGAAGCTGCGAGACTTTTGTGTTTAAAAGCTGCTAGCTTAAAGGATCAAGGTAAAAACTTTGATAAAGAATCTGCCATGGCAAAAGTGTTTGCTTCAAGAGTAGCGATGGAAACAACAGTTGAAGCTGTTCAAGTGCATGGAGGTTATGGTTTTGTAAAAGAATACCATGTAGAGAGATTAATGCGTGATGCCAAAATCACACAAATCTATGAAGGTACTACAGAGGTACAGAAAATCGTTATTTCACGAGCTATTTTAAGTGAATAAAATATTCAATTGTAAACATAAAAAAAGGCCCGAATTCGGGCCTTTTTTTATGACAATAAACTTTCTAGTTTCATGCCTCTTGAGCCCTTGATTAAAATCTGTTTATCAACCGTTGATAAAGATTGATACCATTCTTTAGTGTCTATTGTGTTTTTATAGAATGAAAATTGAGGATAATCATTTCTGAAGTTATAGAAGTTTTCTCCTACAAAAGTCGAATTATCAAAATTAAGTTCCTTGACTTTTTCAATGATGTGTTTGTGCTCTACTAGGCTTGTTGACCCTAATTCAAACATATCTCCTAAAATCAATACTTTATTATCTCCATTTCTTTTAGAGAAGTTTAAAAGCGCTGTTTCCATACTCGATGGGTTTGCATTATAAGCATCTAAAATGATTTCTCCATTGCCATTTTTAATGATTTGAGAACGATTGTTTGAGGGTACATATTCGTTAATCGCTTCATCAATTTTTTCTGAAGGAACTTTGAAATAGTTTCCAATACAAATTGCAGCCAATATGTTGAAAAAGTTATATGTACCAAAAATTTGAGCCTTGATTCTGCCTGCTTGATTTTGACAATTCCATTGGCCTAAAATGGTTGGTTGACTCTCTTTCAGTTCTCCTTGACAATAGCATTTGTTTGATAGTCCGTATTTAATTTGATTTAAGTTTTGGCTTAGTTCATTTAGCGTATTATCATCATGATTAATGAAAATTTTTCCTCCATTTTTTTCTATGTATTTGTACAATTCAGATTTTCCTTTTTTAATCCCTTCAATACCTCCAAAACCTTCAAGATGAGCTTTACCTATATTTGTAATCAACCCATAGTCAGGTTGTGAAATCGAAGAAAGAAATGCGATCTCTCCTTGGTGATTGGCACCCATTTCAATAATAGCAATTTCATCTTCCTGAGTTACTTCCAATAGAGTTAAAGGAACACCGATGTGATTGTTATAATTTCCTTTTGTTGCCTTGGTTTTAAATGACTTTGATAAAACACAATTGATGAGTTCTTTAGTAGTCGTTTTTCCATTGCTGCCAGTTATACCTATAAAGGGAATTGCTAACTGAGAGCGATGATATTTTGCTAATTCTTGTAGTGTTGATAATACATTTTCAACCAGAAGATATTGTTCGTTTTCTGCATAATTAGGTTCGTCAATTATCGCATACTTTGCACCGGATTCTATTGCTTTACTTGCAAATTTATTTCCGTTAAAGTTTTCACCTTTCAACGCAAAATAAATACAGTCATTTGTAATTTCTCGGCTATCTTTAGATATTCTAGGGTATTTTAAATAGATTTTATAGAGCTCTTCTAAACTAGTATATTTCATAATTCTAAAATAAAAAAGCCTCGCATTTGCGAGGCTTTTTTTAAAATAAATATTTCAACAATTTAATAAACTAAACCGACAGGGCTCCCTACGCGAATCATCGCGCATCTAAATCCAATTTGGGGAGAAGACTGATCTTCAGTTAAAAATCTTCTTGTGCCTGGTGTCATCCAATAAGCTCGATCATTCCAAGAACCACCTTTATATACTCTAGCTCTATCACTAATTAAGGTAGATTTTCCAAAATCATACATTGATGCATCGCCTAATTCATCAAAAGTGGCAGGCTCGTCATAATATTTAGAAGACTGTAAGTCACCATCTTCATAATTAATGACATCCGCTTTTTTGTAATTTCTTCTTTCAGCTAAATTATCATCTTCAGGATTAACTTCTCTGTATTTCATTCGACCTAAACTGTCTTTTTCAGCTAAGTACCCTTCTTCATCTCTAACCAAAGTTTTAAAAACATTTCCTCTAAAAGGTCTAAAGTCATCAGCATCTTCACTAGTCATAGGTCGGTAAACATCCATAACCCATTCACTAACATTTCCCGCCATATTGTATAGGCCATAATCATTTGGCCAATAAGAATAAACTGGAGCTGTGATTTCTGCATTATCATTTAATTGACCTGCAACTCCCATCATATCACCTCTTCCTCTTCTAAAGTTAGCTAACATCTGACCTAAATAATTATCATCAGCATTTCTTACTCCATGTCCGTTCCAAGGGTAGAATTTTCTTTCAACAATTAATTCCCCATAGGTATTTCCAATAAGGCCCAAGGCTGCAAATTCCCATTCAGCCTCTGTAGGTAGTCGATATTCAGGAAGTAAAATCCCATCTTCAATTCTAACGTTTCTGGTTTCTTTATTCGGGTCTAAATCAATAAGGCCATCTACTCTTTTCCCACTTTCATACTGACCACTTAAATATGCCTTAGTATTGAAGTTGTCCTCGTTAAATTGATTTGGATTATGTTCAAAAAGACCTTCACGTATTAAGATTAGTTCATTTACACGATCAGTTCTCCAAGCTGCATAATCAGTTGCTTGAAGCCAACTAACATTTACTACAGGATAATCATTATAAGCTGGGTGCCTTAAATAGTATTCAACAAAAGGTTCATTGTAAGCTAACCTGCTTCTCCATCCTAATGTATCTGGAAGTGCCTTTTTGTATACTTCCGGGTAATCTGCACCAAAAACTCGCTCTAACCAATATAAGTATTCTCTATAATCTATATTTTTCACCTCAGTTTCATCCATATAAAAGGAAGAAACGGTTACCGTTCTCTGAACATTATTCCAATCGTAAAATATATCTTGTTCGTTTCTACCCATGGTAAAACGTCCACCTTCAATTAAAATAAGTCCAGGGCCTGTTTCTTGCTCAACATAAGGTGTATTTTCGAATCCACCATTCTTTGAGTCGTTATAAGCCCATCCGGTAGTGCTAGATCGTTCACCACCACAAGAGGCTAAAAGAAAAAGGCTCGCTATGGCCCAAAATCCTTGTTTTAAATTTCTATTTTTCATCATGTTGATGTTTAAAAGACTTCCAAAAATACCCAAATAAACTAATTAACTAAAAAGAGGGACAGCTTATTGTTTCAAATCTTACCTTCTTCGGTCTGCATGGGAAGATATAACTAAAGGAAACTTCATGTGATCCTGCAGTCCGATCTGATAAAATAGAAGTAGTTAAATCATAGCTATATCCTATTTTAAAGTTGTCTTTTTCAATACCTAGCAATGCAATGAATGAATCTCCTAAACGATGCCAGAGACCAAATACTATTGGTCCTTTTGTAACGTACATTCCGAGGTTTAATTCTGTAAATTGTTCTTGCTGTTGGTAAATAACATTTGGTGACCAGCTCATGTCATCATTTCGCAGTCCAAATGGGAAAACGGCTCCAAAATGCCCTGTAAATCTTCTAGGCAGAACTGATAAATCTATGAATCCTTCATCAGGTGCTGTTAAGTGATGGACAGCAAAACCAAAATAATATTTCTCGCTAAAGCCAAGTAAACCAAAAGAGAAATCAGGATAAAATACTTGGTCATTTTTAATTTGCTCTTGAGACTGGTATACAAAGCCTCTTCTTGCATCAATCATATCACCAAACCGAAGGTTACTTACATCAATTGATTTTTGCACAATGCTAGCTTGAAATCCCGAACGAATAGAAAATTTACGATTTACAGAAAATTGATAAGAATAAAGAAAATGAGCTGATGTAGTACTTAAAACACCTTCTCCTGCTTGGTCATTCAAAAGCAAAACACCTAAACCGCCATTAACTGCGTCTACTTGTTGGTCATAGCTTGCTGTATAAGTAACAAAGCTATTGTCAATACCAGGCCATTGATTTCTGTAATTCAGTGTAAGTCTGGGGCACTTGGCAGTACCCGCAAAAGCAGGGTTCAAATACAATCGATTCGCATAAAATTGCGAAAACATTGGATCCTGACTGTAAGCAGACAAAGAGAAAAACAGAAGAGTTAATGTATAATATAATCCTTTACGCACACCACAAAATCTTCAGCATGGTCGCAAATATAAATAAACTTCATTACTATAAACTTGTTATATTTTAGATAACTATTTTTATTATTTGAAAGTGAGTGCAATATTTCAAGTAGTCTTTAGTTATGTATTTTTCAAAAGAAATTATGATAAATCGAATTAGTCTCTATATCTTTCTGATTACTACGGCTTTTAATTTCAGTTTAAATGCTCAGAACCAAATAAAAGTCGATTTAAATTGGGGTGATCCCATTTATTATGGCCTAGAAGGAAATAAACAAGAAAAGACTTTATTCTTTAGTGAAGCTCAATATGATTTTGCTGACTCAAAGCTTCCTTTTCTTTATTTAAATGTAGGGAATCTAAAATCTCGTTCAATAAATCAAGCGGTTATAGAAAATGAAAATTCGATAGCCTTAACTGAAGATGAAATTCAGTTGCTGCAAGGCCTTGAAATTGAGGGCGAACCACAGGTTTATATAGAGAATTCATTAATTAAGAAGGAAAATCATGCCTACATAAAAATCAATCCCTTCTTTCGATTTAATGGTCGTTTTTTCAAATTAACAAATTTTACCGTTTCGTATTCAACCATTTCTAAACCTTTAAAGAGAAATAAGGCATTGTCATTTGCATCGAATTCCAAAATGTCAAGTGGAGATTGGTATAAGATAGGGGTAACCAAAGAGGGGGCATATAAGCTTAACTATCAATTTTTAAATAGTCTTGGTATTGATGTTGAAAATTTAGATCCAAGAACTCTTAAAGTATATGGCTATGGGGGAGGTAGTTTGCCAGAGTCTAATGATGAGGATAGACCTGATGATATGTTAGAGAATCCAATTTTAGCAATTGGAGAAAATGATGGAAAATTTAATCGAAACGACTACTTTGTTTTTTATGGTGACAATCAGGTTGAGTGGCAGTATGATACGTCTAAGAATCATTTTAAACACCGTTTAAACCCTTATTCAGATACAACCTTCTACTTTATTGCGATTACTCCTGGAAATGGTAAAAGAATTCAAGCAAAATCAATTCCTTCTGGAGTAATAACAAATACAGTTACCTCATATGATTATTTGTCATACCATGAAGTGGATCAAGTGAATTTGATTCAGTCAGGTAGAGAGTGGCTTGGAGAGCCTTTTGACAATATCTTAACCTACAATTTTAGTTGGGATATTCCTAATTTAATAGTTAACGAAGAGGCGAGCTTTGAATTTTTTGGTGTAGCTCGAGCAGGAGTAACAAGTACATTCTCTATAAAGGCCGAGAACTCAAACTTTACTTCATCTGCTGGTGCAACTGTTTTAAGTCGCTATGAAGTAGCTTTTGGTAAAGTTTCAAGAGGTATTAATTCCTTTCCATTAGTTAATAACCCTGTTAATATAAGTGTAACTTATAATAAACCACAGGCTGTGGCTAAAGCTTGGTTGAATTTTATCAACTTAAATGTTAGAAGGTCGCTAGTCATGTCTGGATCTTTTATGTCATTTAGAGATATTGAGTCCGTGGGAACAAATCAAGTATCTGAATTTTTTCTGCAGAGTAACAATTCTGTTCGAATTTGGGATGTAACAGATGTTGCAAACATTCAGTCACTTCAGTTGACTCAACAGGGTGCGAATTATAAATTTATTGATGAAACAAGTAATTTAAATGAGTATTTAGCTTTCAGCGCTGCTGATTCAATCAATATTATACCAATTGGAAAGGTGCCTAATCAAAATTTACACGCCTTTTCTCAAGCAGATATGATTATTGTGACCAATCCCAAGTTTTACAATCAAGCAGAGCAATTGGCACAATTTCATAGAGAAGAGGGGTTAACTGTTCAGTTAGCAACCACACATCAAATATATAATGAGTTTTCGTCAGGAGCACAAGATATTATTGCAATTCGAACCTTTGCTAAGATGTTTTATGATCGAGCAACAAATGCAAGTGAGCTTCCTCGCTATTTATTGCTTTTTGGTGATGCATCTTACGACTTGAAAAATAGATTAAGTGGAAATACAAATTATGTAGTTAGTTATCAATCACCAAACTTTCTACAACCTGTATACTCTTATGTTTCTGATGATTTTTTGGGACTTTTAGATGATGAAGAAGGTACTTGGCCAAATACAACAGTTAATCCTGAGAAAATGGATATTGCCGTAGGTAGAATTCCATCAAAAACAGTACAGGAAGCAGCTGGTGTTGTTGCTAAGATCAAGCAATATAACACAACCAACAATTTAGCAGATTGGAGAAATAAAATCGTGTTTGTTGGTGATGATGAAGATGGAGTTACTCACATGTCACAATCAAATCAACTTGCAACTTTAGTTGATTTGAATGACCCGGATATGGAATTGGATAAAGTGTATTTAGATGCTTATAATCAAGAGTCTACTGCTGGAGGTTCAAGATATCCTGAAGTGAATAAAGCAATTAATCGTGCGGTTCAAGATGGAGCATTATTAATAAATTATACCGGGCACGGCGGAGAAACCGGTTGGGCAGGAGAACGTATTTTGAGTATTGAAGATATTACGTCTTGGGATAAGAAAACAAACATGCCTGTGTTTGTGACAGCGACCTGTGAATTTAGTCGTTTTGATGATCCGTTTAGAACGTCAGCGGGAGAGTTGGTTTTGTTAAATCCAAACGGTGGGGGAGCAGCACTTATGACAACTACAAGATTGGTATACTCTAGTCCTAATTACACCTTGAATAGATCGTTTTACAATTTTGTTTTTGAACGAGATAATAATGGAGATTTTAAGCGCGTTGGAGACATTTTTATGGAGACTAAAAATGCAAATGCGGGAAGTTCAAATTCGAGAAATTTTTCATTGCTAGGCGACCCTGCTTTGAAATTAGCAATTCCAAAATACCAAGTGATTACTACAGAAGTGAATGGGAGGCCATTAGGACAAGCAGATACTTTAAAGGCTTTATCTCAAACTACAATATCAGGCTATGTTGCGGATGAGAACGGAAATAAAATGACACAATTCAATGGATATATTTACCCAACAGTGTATGATAAGTCTAGAAATGTAAAAACTTTAAATAATGATGGGGGTGGTGTATTTGAATTTGAAAAACGAGATAGCCGAATATTTAAAGGAAAAGCATCAGTTAACCAAGGAGACTTTAGTTTTTCATTTATTGTGCCAAAAGACATTAATTACAGTTATGGAAATGGGAAGGTCTATTATTATGCAGAAAATGGTTCTGTAGATGCAAATGGTTATTCACAACAATTAATTGTTGGAGGAAGTAACGATTCTGCACTTACTGACCAAGAAGGTCCTCAAATTGATTTGTTTATGAATGATGAGTCTTTTGTTTATGGTGGTATCACGAATTCAAGCCCTTTGTTGTTAGCAAAATTGTTTGACAATCAAGGGGTAAATACAGTGGGCAGTGGCTTAGGACATGATTTAGTCGCTGTTTTGGACGGAAACACAGAAAACTCATTTATTCTAAATGATTTCTATGAAGCAGAAACGGATAGTTATCAAAAAGGAGTTATTCGATTTCCTTTTGAAGATTTAGACGAAGGAAAACATACCATAACTTTAAAAGCTTGGGATGTTGCTAATAATTCTTCAGAAAAAACCATTGAGTTTATGGTTTATGAGGATAAGCAGATTGAGATTAAAAACTTAGTTAATTACCCCAATCCATTTACAACCAATACCGAGTTTATCTTTCAACATAATCAAGCAGGTGTACCACTTGATGTTAAGCTAGAAATATTTACAGTCTCTGGAAAATTGGTAAAATCCTTTAATCAAGTAATCGTGAATGAAGGCTATTTATCTCGAGATATTCGATGGAATGGAAAAGATGAATTCGGAGATTCAATTGGAAAAGGAGTTTATGTGTATAAGCTTCAAGTTCGAGCTAGAAATGGCTCATCAATTGAAAAATTTGAAAAGCTTGTTATCCTTTAACTGCCAATTTTAAGCCTTTGGAAGTTTGTTATATTTGCAATCCTTTAAAAATTAAACGTGACTAATACACACTTTAGAAAACTTTTTGCTGTTGCATTTTTGTTGCTTAGCTTACCTATAGTTCAAGCGCAGAATGTGGTTACTCCTGATAATGTTCCTGATGATTTACAGCTAAATACAATTACAACGGCAGTGCCCTTTTTATTGATAAGTCCAGACTCGCGTTCAGGAGCAATGGGTGATGCAGGTGTTGCAACCTCACCAGATGAAAATTCAATACACTGGAATCCCGCAAAACTTGCTTTTATAGACGGTGAAGGAGGATTTTCTTTAACTTACAGCCCATGGCTAAGAAATTTAGTTGGTGATATCAGCTTGTCTTATTTATCCGGATATAAAAGATTAAATAAAATTTCGACCATTGGTGGTTCATTGCGTTACTTCTCGCTAGGTGAAATCACTTTTACTGATGATCAAGGAAATGCTATAGGAAATTTTACTCCGAATGAATGGGCTTTAGATGTCGCCTATGGAATGCAATTGAATCGTAATTTTTCATTCGGAATGGCCTTGCGTTACATTAATTCTAATCTAACAAATGGAATCACTGTTCAAGGACAAGATACTCGACCTGGAAGATCTGTTGCTGCTGATGTGTCAGCATATTATCGAAATGAAGATTTTCAAGTAGGCGATTATGATGCGATTCTTTCAGCAGGAATTAGCCTGTCAAATATTGGTGCTAAAATGTCTTATACGGATAATGATGAAAGTGATTTCTTGCCAACGAGTTTAAGACTAGGCCCTTCTTTAGAATTGGAGCTGGACCAGTATAATAGTTTAATGTTTACAGTTGAGGCAAGTAAATTGCTAGTGCCAACTCCACCAATTTATGAAAGAGATTCTTCAGGAACAATAGTAACCAATGATGCCGGTGAGCCTCAAATTTTAGCAGGGGAAGATCCTGATGTTAGTGTTACAAGTGGTATTTTTCAATCCTTTACGGATGCTCCTGGAAGGGTTGAAGGATTTGATGCCGCAGGAAATCCAATAATTGAATCAGGAAGTGTTACTAAAGAAGAGTTAAATGAAATTGCTTTATCTGCCGGAATGGAATATTGGTACGATAAGCAATTTGCAGTGAGAATGGGTTATTTTTATGAAAATCCAACCAAAGGGAATAGACAGTATTTTACCATCGGTTTAGGATTAAAACTTACTGTATTTGCATTTGATGTTTCTTACTTAGTAGGAAATGCTCAACAAAACCCGCTAGCTAACACTGTACGGTTTTCATTGAAGTTTAACTTTGATGATTTCGGTGCTCAAAACGAAGAAAACTAAATTGAAAATTCGAGTAGGTTTTGGTTTTGATGTTCATCAATTGAAAAGTGGTGAAGATTTTATTCTCGGCGGTGTTAATATTCCTCACCACAAGGGTTCTCATGGCCATTCTGATGCCGATGTTTTGATTCACACCATTTGTGATGCCATATTAGGGGCAGCCAACTTAAGAGATATTGGGTTTCACTTTCCCCCCAACGATAATCAATATAAAGGAATTGATAGTCAAATTCTTTTGAAAGAAGTAATGGTTTTATTGCGGAAAGAAGGCTATGAATTGTCGAATATGGATTGTACCATTGTACTTCAAGAACCAAAAGTGAATCCTTTTATACCCCAAATGAAGACCACTTTGGCTTCTTGTATGAAAGTTGATGAGAGTGATATTTCTATTAAAGCAACAACATCTGAGAATTTAGGATTTGAGGGGCGTGAAGAGGGTGTGTCGGCTTATGCTACTGTATTGATATACAAATCTTAGAATGTCAGCCTTTTAAGGTAATTTCGTTCCTACAGATATTCATCATGAAGAAAAAGCATAACTTTTCTATTACATACTCAGAATACAATTCTTTAAATAGTTTGCCCAAAGAAGATCAAGTTTTATTGTATAAAGCCATTGATGTGGCTAAAGGGGCTTATGCAAAATACTCAGATTTTCAAGTGGGCTCTGCAATTCAATTGGCAAATGGAGAACAAGTAGTTGGTTCAAATCAAGAGAATGCAGCCTATCCATCTGGATTATGTGCTGAACGAGTAGCCATTTTTTCAGCTTCTGCTCTTTATCCTAATGAGCAGATAAATACCATTGCAATTTATGCGGCTAAAGAATTAGAAACAGACAATCCAGTATCTCCATGTGGAGCCTGTAGGCAAGTTTTAATGGAATATGAGTTAAAACAAGAAAAACCAATAAGACTTTTGCTACTAAGTGCGATGGGTAAAGTTTGGGAATTTGAAGGGGTTAAAGAATTACTTCCTTTTGCATTTAAATTCAAGCCTTTAAAAAAGTAGTTTAGCACAAGCAAAATCATTGTTTTATTTTAAATTTGTTATCCCAAAAAAAAGGAGTTATGGCAAAGAAATCAACTGCGAAATCTACTTCTAATAGTTCAAGTAGTAAGAAGCATGGAAAAGAAACTTATCTAAAATGGTATGAGTCCATGCTGTTGATGAGAAAATTTGAAGAAAAAGCAGGACAACTATATATACAGCAGAAAATTAGAGGATTTTGCCACTTGTACATTGGTCAAGAGGCATTAGTAGCTGGTGCAGTTAGTGCGACAAAACCATCAGATAATATGATTACGGCTTATCGAGATCATGCTCATCCTATAGGATTGGGAATGGACCCAAAATATGTGATGGCTGAATTGTATGGTAAAAAGACTGGTTGTAGTAAAGGAAAGGGTGGTTCCATGCATATGTTCGATAAGGAATTGAATTTCTTTGGCGGGCATGGAATTGTTGGAGGTCAAGTTCCACTCGGTGCAGGAATTGCTTTTGCAGATAAATACAATGGGAATGATAATGTAACCTTATGTTATATGGGAGATGGAGCCGTTAGACAAGGTGCTTTTCACGAAGCCTTAAATATGGCGATGAATTGGAAATTACCAGTCATTTTTATCATTGAGAATAATAATTACGCAATGGGAACTTCGGTTGAACGTGTTTCAAATGTGACAGAGTTACATCACATGGCCGATGGATATGACATGCCCAATGAGCAAGTAGATGGTATGGCATGTGAGCCAGTTTACGATGCGATAAGTAGAGCAGTTGAAAGAGCTAGAAAAGGAGATGGGCCAACTTTATTGGAAATGAGAACTTATCGTTATAAAGGTCACTCCATGTCTGATCCAGCAAAATACAGAACAAAAGAAGAATTAGAAGAATACAAATCACTTGATCCGATTGATAATGCTTTGCAGATTATTAAAAAGAGAAAGTATGCCACAGAAAGTGAGCTTAGTGAGATTCAAGAAAGAGTAAAACAACAAGTTCAAGAATCTGTTGACTTTGCAGAAGAATCTGATTATCCAGATGCTTCAGAATTGTATGATGATATTTATGTTCAGAAGGATTATCCCTTTGTAACCGAATAAAAAAGAAAAGATGGCCGAAATTATAAAAATGCCAAAGCTAAGTGACACCATGGAAGAAGGGGTTGTTGCAAAATGGCATAAGCAAATTGGAGATCAGGTAGAAGAAGGTGAATTATTAGCTGATATTGAGACAGATAAAGCTACTATGGAGTTCGAATCCTTTCAATCTGGAACAATTCTACATCATGGAGTTAAAGAAGGCGAAGCCGGGAAAGTAGATACTATTCTTGCCATTGTGGGTGAAAAGGGAGAAGATATTTCTTCCATGCTTAACTCAGATGAAAAAGCTGAAGGAAGTGCAGAAAATGTTTCTGAAGAGAAGGAAGAAAGCGAAAAAGAAGAAAAAGAGTCTTCTTCGTCGAAGTCTCAATCTATTGATACTTCAAATATCAAAGCTCAAATTATTAAAATGCCTAAGTTGAGCGATACCATGAAAGAAGGTACCGTAGCTTCTTGGATTAAAAAAGTAGGTGATCAAGTTGAGTCGGGTGAGATTTTAGCAGAAATAGAGACCGATAAAGCCACTATGGAGTTTGAGTCTTTTGAAGATGGTGAAATTTTATATCATGGCGTAAAAGAGGGTGAATCTGCAGAAGTAGATTCCATTTTAGCGATTGTTGGTGAGAAGGGTGCAGATTATCAAAAGTTAATAGATGCTTTTGAACAAGCGGATTCAAGCAATGAAAAGGGTGAATCTAAACCTGAAAAGTCAGAATCAAAGGACGAAAAACAAAATTCGAAACCAGAAGCTAAATCAAGACCTTCAAAAGATGCGAATGCAAGATTAAAAATTTCTCCATTAGCTCGTAAAATGGCTGAAGAGAAAGGAATAGATATTCAAGACATTCAAGGTAGCGGAACAGATGGAAGAATCGTTAAGCGCGATGTAGAAGAGTATGCACCTTCAGCTAAATCAGCAACTCAAGCTCAAGCTTCGGCAGGGGTTGAAGATTATGAAGAAGTAGCAGTTAGCCAGATGCGTAAAACAATCGCAAAACGCTTGGGTGAAAGTAAATTTAGTGCTCCACACTTTTACTTAACCATCGACATTGATATGGATAAAGCCATTGAAGCTAGAAAAGCCATTAATGCTTTACCTGATACCAAGGTTTCATTTAATGATTTGGTAATAAAAGCTGCTTCTGAAGCGCTTTTACAGCATCCTTCTGTAAATTCTTCATGGTTAGGAGATAAAATAAGAATTAACAAGCATGTAAATATTGGGGTGGCTGTAGCGGTTGAAGATGGTTTACTTGTTCCTGTAGTTAGATATGCCAATACCAAGAAGTTGAGCCAAATCACGGCTGAGGTAAAAGAGTTTGCTCAAAAAGCTAGAGATAAGAAATTACAACCACAAGACTGGGAAGGAAGTACATTCTCCATCTCAAATCTTGGTATGTTCGGTATTGAAGAATTTACAGCAATTATTAACCCACCAAACGCTTGTATTTTAGCCGTAGGAGCTATTCGTCAAGAAGCGGTTGTTGTTGAAGGTGAAATAAAGGTAGGTAACCGAATGAAGGTTACTTTATCTTGTGATCATCGGGTAGTTGATGGGGCTACAGGTTCTGAGTTTTTAAATACATTTAAAACGTATTTAGAAAACCCGGTAACCATGCTTGGTTAGAATTAGGAATATGATCATATAAAAAAGGCACGCATTGCGTGCCTTTTTTTTGTTAGCTTATTTATTCTTATTCAACTACCAATTTACCTACCATTCCTGGGTAATGCCCGGGGAAAGAGCAAATGTAATGGTAAGAACCTTTTGAGGGAGCCTCAAACTCAATTTGTGTGGTCTCTCCTATATTCGTCATTTTAGTATGTGCTAAAACACGTTTATCATTCGGAACAAAATCATTCTCTTTTCCTGCAGAAATACCTGCCGTAGCTATCTCTTGTCCGGCACCCATTGGCACTAAAACAAAATTGTGAAACATGCCGGCGGTTCCACTTTTGTTTTCTAGGGTTAATTTTACAATAGAATTAGCTGGAATACTTAACGTTTTGGGTTCAAAAGCAATTTCAGACATGGTTTCTCCCTTTGCAATGAGTGTAATTTCAACTACTTCTTTCTCAGCGGTTTCCATTTTTTCAATAGATTTTTCAATTTTCTTTTCTACTTTTTTACTTGTCTTTTTAGCATCTTGATTACTACAAGACAAGAGAAAAATGGGGGCTAATAACAAGCTTGATTTTAAAAACTTTTTCATGTTTTAGTGTATTTATTTAGACTAATTTAGATTCAATTTTTCAATGATAAATATGGTCAAAAGACTAGGTAAAATTATAAAACAACTCTTTTTTGGAAGTGTTTTTCTAAGCGTTTTAATCGTGGTTTTATTTCGATTTGTTAATCCTCCGATTAGCATGTTCATGATTTTACATTTTTTGGAAAGTGGGAACAAAATTGAAAAAGAATGGATGCCAATTGAGGAAATAAACCCCTCAGTTCCAATAGCATTTATAGCATCTGAAGATCAATTGTTTTTGACACATTCAGGTTTTGATGTGGAAGCCATTCAAAGGGCAATTGAAAGTAATCAATCAAATCAAAGAGTTAGAGGAGGAAGTACAATTAGCCAGCAATTGGCAAAAAACCTTTTTCTATATTCTTCAAAATCATATGTTAGAAAAGGCTTAGAAGCTTACTTCACCTTTTTGATTGAGTTGATTTGGCCGAAGAAACGAATTATGGAAGTCTATTTAAATGTGGTAGAAATGGGAGAAGGAGTATATGGTGTGCCAAAGGGCGCTGAACTCTATTTTCAAAAATCTGCTAATACGGTTTCGTCAAGAGAAGCGGCTTTAATGGCGACTGCTTTGCCTAATCCAAAACTATACTCACTTCGTTCACCATCAAACTACATGATAAAAAGAGCTAATTGGGTGCAGACTCAAATGCGAAATTTGGGAGGTGTAGGAATTCTTAAAGATTGGTATTGATATTAGATTCCAAAGCCAAAATTGATTCGAATTACCGGATTGGTGTATGGTGTATTTATATCTTCTGTTAAGTTAAAAAGGACGAGTATGCTACCAAAAGAGCGATCTCCAATTTCTGAAACATAACCGCCTCCTACAAAAAAGCTTGTAACATTTACTCGTTCTCCAATGATAAATCGATCATCTAAGTTTAGTACTTCTAGCTCAGTGTGTGCTAATACATTATCGAGAATAAAATATTGACTAAAAATACTGCCACCATAAATGTTGGTTTTGTAATCGAAGAAATCTAAATTTTCTTCATAATAAATATACTTGCCTCCAATACCTGATAGTAAGCGGTCGGTTAACATATACCCTACTGTCGGAGACACTTCAACATAGGTTATCTGTCCAAAGGTTGCCCCAAAACTTCCCCCATATCTCATGCGGTCAGGGTCAAATTTTCGATCTTTTGGTGGAGGTGGAGGAGGTTTTCGATCTGCAAAGTCGCGTGCTTGTGAAAAACTATTGAGCTGTATTATGAAGCTGAAAAAGAATAAGATAGCAAAGTGCCTAACAAGGCATTTGTTTAGTTTCCGATTATAATCAGATTTTCCCATTGGTGTATTTGAATTCTCTATTTCTATGAAAGTACTTAAATTAGTATTCGAATAACTACAGTAGCAATAGTTGTTTTATGTTAAACAGTTGGAGAAAGGAGGTCAATCACCTCCTTTCTTTATATAAAGGCGAAAAGATAAGCAACATTATGAAACGAATTTAAGCTGCTTTTATGATTCAATCGAAGAAAGAACTTTATTGGATTTCACAAATTAGTGGATGGCTAATTTATGTGGTTCTAATGGGGCTACTCAACAAGCTAGACGGTGCTTCATTAGAATTTACCGTATTCCTCAATTTATTAACTACTTTTTTGCTGGGAGTAGTTAGTTCGCATATTTATCGAGAGCTAATTATTAAACTAAATTGGCTACGCTTAAAAATTGTGCAACTAATTCCCAGAGTGATTGGAGCGTCTATTTTGTTTGGTGCTCTATTTATTTTGGTTCATACATTTGTTTCTGAAAGCTTTATTGCTGGTGGCGAGTTCGAGTTAGTTGGGCTTGAAATGCTGCAACTGACATTGAATTTGGCTGTTATATTCATGTTATGGTCATTACTCTATTTTTTATATCATTTTATTCGAAATTATAGAAGAGAAGAAATAAAGAATTTGCAATGGCAAGCCCTACAAAATGAAATAGAGCTTAATAAATTAAAGTCACAACTAAATCCCCATTTTATATTTAATAGCATGAATATAATTCGGGCATTGGTTGATGAAGACCCTCAAAAGTCTAAAGATTCAATAACCCGATTGTCTAATATTTTAAGAAGTTCATTATTAATGGGCCGAAAGAAAGTAATCAGTTTGCAAGAAGAACTAAACTTAGTAAACGATTATTTGAACTTGGAGTTAACGAGATTTGAAGAAAGGTTGAATCTTGAGATTCAAGTACAAGAGGGCTGTAAGGATCATTTGTTGCCTCCTATGATTTTACAGACCTTAGTTGAAAATGCGATAAAACATGGAATAAGTAAATTACCCGAAGGAGGAAATGTGAAATTGTATGCTTTTAAAGAGCAAGATAAATTAAAAATTGAAATAGTAAATAGTGGTCAACTTTCTGAGTTAAAGAAAAAAGAAGAAGAACGGGGCTTTGGTTTGCCAAATACCATTGAAAGATTAAAATTGTTATACGGAAAAGAAGCTAATTTTAAAATCTTTAATTTAAACGAAACTGAAGTTAAAGTAGAGCTTTTGATACCTGCAGAAACAGTTAAAATTAAAACAGAGAATCATGAAAGCAATCATAGTTGATGATGAAAGACTTGCAAGGCAAGAATTAAAGAATCTCTTAGTGGATTATCCTCAAGTTGAAATTATTGCGGAATGTAATAATGCCGATAATGCAAAAAAGAAAATAGAAGCTTTAAAACCTCAATTGGTTTTCTTAGATATACAAATGCCTGGTAAAAACGGATTTGAACTGTTAGAAGACCTTCAATATGTTCCTCGTGTTGTTTTTACAACTGCTTATGATGAATATGCTTTAAAAGCATTTGAAGTAAGTGCTTTTGATTATTTGTTAAAGCCTATTGAAAAGGAACGGTTAAATGATACCATCTTAAAATTAGAGCAAGAACTTAAAGAAGACCAAGAACAAGGTGAAAAGCAGAGCGAAAACTCAAATACTGAAAAGCTTGGCTTAGAAGATCAAATTTTTGTAAAAGATGGTACAAAATGCTGGTTTGTGAAATTAAAACAAGTGAGTGCTTTTGAATCTGAAGGAAATTATGTGCGCATTTATTTTGATCAGTTTAAGCCACTCATATTAAAGTCTTTGAATAATTTGGAAAATAGATTGGAAGACAAGAAGTTTTTTAGAGCAAATAGAAAGTTTATCGTGAATTTAGATTGGGTAGAGTCTGTAGAAGAATGGTTTAACGGAGGTTTTCGACTAACGCTTCGAGATGGGAAACAAATTGAGGTTTCTAGAAGACAAGCTTCGAAATTAAAGGATATGATGAGCCTATAAATAGGGTTAAACAAGAATTAGAATTTTTTAAGTCGAAAAAAATATGCATATTTACTGGGAAGAATAAAAGTATGCAGCACATTGAAATTGAACCAACCTACAAATCTCCAAAGGTTGTATTTAATCCGAGTGATGGGAATTTTACAATTGAGGGAAAATCAATTCTTGTTAATGTAGACGAGTTTTATGCTCCTTTACTTAACTGGATGGACGAATTTGTTAATCAACCCACCACCAAGCAAGTTAATTTTACATTTGATGTAGAGTACTTTAACATTGCATCAACAAAGCGATTTCTATTTTTCTTGTTCAAGCTTCTGCAATTGAAAGAAAAAGGAATTCAAATAAATATAGTTTGGCGCTATGTAAATGACGACCAATATGGCTTGGAAACAGGAAAGGATTTTGAACAAATGACGAAGCTGCCATTTGAGTTCTTAGGATATGAAAAACTTCATTCAAAAGAGACTAAAATAGATTAGGCCATTCATCTGAAACGATAAATCCTCGATCATGGACTAAACCTTCCTTTAAGGAATACCTGCAGATCATAACTTCACGCTTTTTTAGAAACATTTCCTTTAGGTTCGCCAAGCAAGTATCAAATTCCATTAATTTTTTTCTTTTAAAGGGAAAAATCCAATCTTGCTTATTTTCTACGATTTCAAAAAGATACCGATTGTTGACTACCTTGTTCATTTCTAATCTGTAGCACCACCAGCCATTGTTTAAATTATTTTGCTCAAAATCAAATAAATGAATCGGATAAAAGAATGCACCTTTGAGCAATACTTTAGATTCAACCGCATGATTAATCAACTTAGGTGCAATTTGATACTTGTATTTTTTAAACAAAGGAAGTTGTTTATGAAGTAGCTTGTTTACTTTGTTTCTTAGATTATCCTTAGGGTTAAGTCCAATAAACTCATCCTTAAATAATAAGTAAAACTTTATAGCAAACTCTAAATGCGTAAACCGACAATCTTTGGTGTTTTGAATTATAAAATCAATTTCACCTACACTTTTTGAATTCTCATAAACTACTTGGTTGGCTTTTATTAATTTCCAATCATTGCTGTTTTTAAAATAAAACTTGAGTAATTCTTCGGCATACTTTCCCAGTGGTAATTTTCTAAATTCTTGTTTCAATGGAATGTTTGCAGACTCAAGATTGGAAATAAAAGCTTTTTCAGAATATTCGCCCAATTCGAAGTAATACTCACTAAGCGACTTAATGGCTAAGTTCGAATGACTCAATAGGTAGCGTAAATCTTTTAAAAAATCACTTTCCGTTAATTTAATTTCTTGGATTAAGTCTTGATAGTCAATCTCATTTTTCATGAATTTATCTCACTTTTGCACCGAATTTAAGAAACTAAGAAATAGGAAGGAATTATGAATAAAACGATTCAGTGGGTTTTAAATGTTGTTTTTTTGATAGCGATATTGTATCTAGCATTTCGAGGGAACAAAATGGAAGAAGTAGAAATAGAAAAAGAAGTTGTTGAGTCAAGTGTAATTGATACGTTACAGAACTCAGCATTGACTATTAAATACGTGAATACAGATACCCTATGGAGCAAGTATAATTTGGTTTCTGAAATGAGAAAAAACTTAGAAAGTAGAAAAAGCGAGTATGAGCGAGATTTAGAACAAAGTATAAAGAGCTTTGAAAAGGAAGTCATGGAATTTCAAGAAGCAGCGCCCACAATGAGTCGTTTTGAAGGAGAGCAGAAGCAAAAATCATTGCTTCAAAAGGAACAAGAATTAGGAAGAAAGCAAGAAGAATTGTCGATGAAGTTAATGGAGATGGAAGACCAGATGAAGCGTGATATTCGAAGTAAAATTTTGAAAGCCTTAAAAAAGTATGAATCTCAAGATGTAGATATGATTTTTGATTATTCTTCCAGTAGTTCGCTTTTAATGGTTGGAGATTCTTTAGATATTACAGAAGAAGTTTTAGAGCAACTCAATCAAGTTGCTGAAGATAATAAGCAGAAGTAAGATGTTAATAGCAAGAGTAAAAAAGGAAACTAATATTGTTGAGTACATTCTGTATATGTATCAAATTGAAGATATAATTCGATCATTCAAGTTTGATATTAAAGCAATTGAGCATTCCATTATTTCTCAATATGACCAACCTATTGAGGTCAAAAAAGAAATTAAGGCTTGGTATAGTGATTTAATTCAACAAATGAAGGAACAAGGGATTGATAAAAATGGTCACTTAGCTGAGTTAAATGACATTGCTCAGGGTTTGCAAGTGCTTCATAAAAGTTTGTTAACTGCTTTTCAAGACAAAGAATATCAAAAGCTTTATGATGAAGCAAAAGAGCCTTTAGCTGACTTACAACGCAAAACCCAAGCGGAGTTAAAAGGAAATGAAATAGCAGTTGCCTTAAACGGATTATACGGCTTATTGGTGTTGCGGCTAAAAAGGGAGAATGTGGCAGCAGGTACGGAAGATGCGATGAAAGTTATTAGCAACTTAATGGCTCGACTTGCTTTTCAGTATAATGAAATGAAAATGGGCAAGCTTAGATTTCCTGAAGAGAAAAGCAACTAACTCATCCAACCCAAATGAGTATGCTTGAAATGATCAGGATGTTTTAAGCCATAACCAAAAGTACGGTCCATACTTGCATGCCCCAACAAAATAATCCCAATTAACGCTAACCATTCCATTTGGAAATACCACCCTGCTAAAAGTAAAGTGATGGCAATGGCTTTATGGTGAAATAAATTGTAGGTAATTGCCCCAATTCTAGAATTGATGAAGTACCCTAGCATTCCAATATCAGGAGTTAGAATCAATGCCAAATACCACCACCAAGCGAATTGGGTTTGTTGAAATAGAACAATTGAAAGAGCAAACATAGCAGCTTCTTCCAGCTTTAAGGAAATTTTTAAACTTTTCATTGGTCACATACATTCATAATAAAGGCTTTCATTTCTCTCATTTCATCTTTAGCTAAATCTTTTCCAAATTGAGCAATAAAGAATAGTACCACACCTAGCAGCAAACTTCCTCCTGCTAGCCAGAATCCCCAGGGAGAGCTTTCTAGAGTTAATTGTGAACTCCCAATCATTAAGCCAATTATAGCACCAAAGCCTGCCACCAAATAGAAGAACATGAACATTGTCCAAACAGCAGCTTCAGGAGCTACCAAACAGCGTACTTCTACCTTGTTGTTTTCGTTCATCTCCCAACTGACATCCAATGTAGGAGACCAAAAATGTTTTTGTTTTGGGTTCACTCGAATTAGAAAATGGTCGTGTTTCGTTTTTCCTGAATAGCCATTGGGATTATTTAGCCTCAGTTGAACTTTAATCCTTTCTACAAAAGCTTCTTTGTTACAACCAACCTCAAATTTAAAACGTGGTCGAAATTTAAGATCTGACATACTATTTGCTTAGGAGTTCTAAGATAGTGCAAAATCTTAATTTTTAAATACCCCTGCATCAATTAACGCTTGAAAGCTATCTTCCATTGTTTCTTGCATAGGCCTAAACTCAATTCCTAATTCAGATTTTATCTTGGAATTATCAGCCTTCCATTCAACATTCACATTTTTCTTAATGAATTCTCTGCTTAATAATTTATTTAACATCGGACCAAATAGCATCAACAACCATTTTGGGATGGCTGCTTTTGGGAGTGGGTATGTATCTCCATATTTCGACTGTAAAGTCTGGGCCATTGCTAACATATTGGTGTTATGAGCCGAAGTAATGTATCTTCCACTTGCTGATTCTACAAAAGCAGCCTTATAATGGGCTTCAGCTACTTCTCTAACATCAACCATTCCCATACCCATTTTGGGTGCACCCATTTTAAAAGTTCCATTGCCCAGTTGTTTGAGAATATTAAAACTTTCAGAGGTTGTTGCTTTCGGGTTTAAAGGAGGGCCCATTACCAAAGATGGATTTATGGTTACTAAGTCCCATTGCTTCTGACTATTGGCAATTTCCCATGCTTTTTTTTCTGCCAAAGTTTTGGAATAGGAGTAAGGCTGGTAGTCAATAGAAGC
Organism: uncultured Flavobacteriales bacterium; assembly: GCA_964001305.1. Classification (GTDB taxonomy): domain Bacteria; phylum Bacteroidota; class Bacteroidia; order Flavobacteriales_E; family Vicingaceae; genus CAJXMH01. The sequence continues at coordinate 170,838 of CAXFAI010000036.1, read as the reverse complement.
GGTGGTGTTCCATACCTCTTCGGTAAGTTCTCCATTAGGTGTTTGCTGACAGTCTATGGCATCTGTGTAAATAGCAGCACAGCTGCTGGTTACAATTACACGTTTTACACTAGGCGTTTCTTTCGCTGTGTTTAAGACATTGGCTGTGCCATTTACAGCAGGTTCAATCAAATCATTCTGAGGGTCATTAACTTGGGTGGAAAAAGGCGAAGCCGTATGAAACACAATTTCACAATCCTTCATGGCTTCTGCATATGAACCATTTTCTAATAAATCAGATTTGAAATAGTGGATTTCGCCTTTGGTATTGGCAGCAATCTCATCGAGATGCTGCGTTTTATTTTTATTGTCAGGCTCTCTTACTGCTGCATGAACCGTATGACCTTCTTCTACTAATTTTTTTACGATCCAAGCTGCAACATAGCCGGTAGCTCCTGTAACTAATACTTTCTTACTCATGATTTCTTTTTTGTAATGCCGCCCCAAGAAAAGAGCAGGGCTTCTTGTTTTCGTTGATTAAGATTTTCTATTTTTTGATCTAAATAAAGATTCGCCAGAATACAAATACTGCTATGAATTAACTCCATTGCCAAGTGCAACTCCATTTGTTTAAATTCACCTCTCTCCATCCCTAATTCAAAAAAATCGCAAAATGCCCCATAATAACTCAGCCCTTCTTGTCGTACTTCTTCACTGATGTAATGTGAGTGTAGCACTTGCTGGGAGAACTTATATTTCAAGGGTTCTTGAATGTAAAATTCAAATACTGCCAACCAAATTTTTTCGAATTGTGTTTGAATAGAATCGTTTGAATGAAAAGCGCTTTGAAAGAGCTGACCTAATTCTTTTTTAAAGCTTAAGTAAAGCGCTTCTATAATTTCTTGTTTGCTTTTAAAGTGATGATAAATAGTGCCTGTAGCTACCTTGCTTTCCGCAACAATTTGTGACATTGGCGTTGCTTGAATTCCTTGTTCAGCAAATAATTCAAGACTTGTATTTAGTATTTGTTCTCTTTTTGTCATACAGACCGAATGTTCGTTCGGTAAAGCTATCAAATTATTTTAGAGTAGAAAAGATTAGAGAAGTTAAAATAAGTTTAAGGAAAAATAGAATTGCTCATTTAAAATTAAATTTAACTAAACAATGAGCATAGAGCGCTTGTAGAATTTTACCCCTATGAATTGGAAGAGGTTCGCATGGGGTTTTCTAAGGTTTACTTTTTACAGTAATGTCTTGTTATGCTTGTTGAGTTTACTGCCAACTCAAGTTTATAATTTTTCAAAAGCCGAGGCTTTTTCGGGAGAAAATTGGCACAATCCATATGAGGAGATACTAGATTTAGATCAACCATGGCAAAAGGGAAATTTTCATGCACATGGAAAAAACTTTGCTGGTTTGAGTAATGGCAAAGGGTCTTCTGAAGAAGTGGTGAGTACTTACTTAGACAGCTTAGGTTATGATTGGGCGGCTGTTTCTAACTATCAAAAGGTTGCCAATATTGAAAGTAGAAAACAAGTCATTCGAGCTTATGAGCATGGGATTGGCCTAGGCAAACAACATCAATTAATTCTCGGTGATCAAAATTCGAATTGGTTTGATTTTCCATTTCTACAATTTTTAAATCAAAAACAAACCACGGTTGATTACTTACAAAATGACGACAATTTAGTGGTCATTGCTCATCCTAAGTTAAGAGGTGCTTATAGTTTGGAGGACATGCAAAGCTTGAGAGGTTATGATTGCATGGAAGTTTTGAATCATATTGGTCGCTCAAGAGACCATTGGGATGCGGCTCTTTCGGCAGGAATTCCCGCTTATTTGATTTCAAGCGATGATTCTCATAATCACCACGATTTAGGAAAATCGGGACAAAATATAACTGTTTTTAAAAGTAGAGCCAATACGGAGAAAGATATTATTGCTGCGCTTAAGAGAGGAGAGGCTTATGGAATTGATTTAAAAAGTGGAAGTCGGAAAGTAAGTGAGCGAAGAATTGAAATTGCCAGTTTGCCTTCTTTAACAAACATGCAGATTGTAGATGGTGAAATACATATAGCTTTCGACAAACCGTTTAAAAACATTCGTTTCATTGGGCAAGGTGGTCAACTTAAGAAAGAAGCTGCTGAAAGTTCAAGTGCCACTTATCAACTACAATCAACTGATACATACATAAGGGTGGTAGCTCAATTTCAAGAACCTGGAGCGGATGTGTATTTAAATCCAGTTTTTAGATATGCAGCACAAGTACCTTTAAATATGGTGCCAACGGTTAATCCAAGACAAACTAGGTTGTATCGATTAAGTATAATTTATCTGTTGTTGGGTTTCATTCTTTTAGTATGGCGCATTGAATGGAATTGGAATAGAAAGCAAAAACCCGAAGTTGGAATAAGATGGGCAGCTACTTAAAAAGAGTAAGTAAGAAGCACCAAGAGCTATTTTTAATTCTCTCCATTGCGACTGTTTTAAGAATATTATTGGCCTCAAGTATTGAGTTAGGTAACGACGAAGTTTACTATTGGACCTATGTCAAATACCCAGATATTAGTCATTTTGATCACCCTCCTATGTTGGGCTATTTTGCCCAACTTTTTACATTTAATTTATTTTGGGATTCAGAATTAGCCTTAAGATTTTCAGCCATTTTTTGTGGTATTCTTTCCACGGTATTGATCTATTTAATCACAAAAGAAGTTAGAAATAAACGGGCAGCCATTTACGCCGCTATTTTATTTTCAGCTTCCTTGTATGCCAGTATTATTTCTTCTTTGTTTTTAATGCCAGACAATCCATTAATGGTGTTTTGGTTAGCTGCCATCTATTGCATGTTCTTGCTTTTTAAAAATAAATCGAAGACTTTAAATGGTGGGATTTCTACTTTGTTGGGGGTTTTTATTGGTCTGGCAACACTGTCTAAATATCAAGGTATTTTTTTAGCATTGGGCTTTGTTATTGCAGCTTTCCACCTTCGTAAAACTTGGTTTAAACAAATTCAATTCTACATGCTTTTGGTAATTGCAATTATCATTGCATCACCCATTTTATGGTGGAATTGGGAGAATGATTTTGTTAGTTTCGGTTTTCATAGTAAGCGTGTTGGCCTATTTGAAAACGGTTTAAGACTGGATTATTTTTTTTCTGAATTGTTTGGTGAAATACTTTACAATAACCCCATAAATGTGGCTTTGATAGTAGTAGCATTAATAGGTTTAAAAAACGGTAAATGGAAATTAAAAAAGAAGTACAAATACCTATTTCTTCATTTAAGTTGGCCACTAATACTCACTGTGCTTTCTTTCGCCTTGTTTAAGCGAACACTTCCTCATTGGACAGGTCCAGCATACACCTCACTAATGATAATTGCCGCCGTTTATTTAAGTACTCAAAAAATGAATATTGCGAGAAGGTGGTATATCCCGGCCTTGTCATTTATTTTCCTAGTAACTCAATTAGGCGCTATGGAGATTAATCAAGGAATTATAACCGCTTCTTTTGAAAGTGAGAATGTTGATCCAAAGAAAAAAGGGAAATACGATGTTACTTTAGACATGTTTGGTTGGAGGGCTTTTAAAGGTGCCTTTGAAGCTTTTTTAGAAAGTGAAGAAGGCATAAAATTTAATGATCTGCCTATGGTAAGTCAAGATTTGTATCAATCGGCTCATTTTGATTATTACGTAGCGCGACCATTGGAAAAAAAGCTAATTGCCTTTGGTCCCATTGAGGATGTGCATAAATATGCATGGATTAATTTAGAAAGGGATTATATAAAAAATCACTCCGACGCTTTGTTTATTACTCATAGCAGAGCCTATAAATCGGAAACCTTATTTGTTCCTTATTTTGAAAAAGTTGAAATGGTTAAGCAAATACCTATACTCAGGAATGGAACCTTGGCGGAAAACTACTTTGTATTTTATTTAGAGAATTATAAAGGAAACTATCCATTTCCAGAAGTGAAGTATTAGTCAATGCCAAACTCTAACTTCATCGTAATGGTGGCTGTTTTCATTTTTGAAGAAGTATTAAAAGTCCCGCCCCATGAATAATCTTCGTTTGAATTTTGTCCTATAATTTGAAAAATCCCCATTCTTGCTTGTTTTAATTCACCGAGCTTTGCATTCGAATTTTGGGCAATTTGTTCTGCTCTTACTCTGCCATCTTCTGTTGCTGAGGCAATCATTTCAATTTTTAAATCAGAAAGCTGTGTAAAATAGTATTGTGGAGAAAAGGAGCTTAGTTCAATGCCTTGTTTGATTAACTCAGTGATTTTTCTGGAAATATCTTCAACTTTATTAACTTCTTTTGATTCAATTTCTATTTGCTGACTTAAACGGTGACCCAAAAAGGTTCGAATTTGTCGGCCGTTTTGATCATAAGAATAGTTGTATTCTTTGTTGATATCAATCGCTGAGAACTTAATTTCTTCTGCAGAAATTCCAGCTTTACTGAGGTAATTTTCTATAATGGTTTTGTCTGTTTTTACTTTGTCGTAAGCTTTTTGTAAATCCAAGTTCAAGGCAGAAAAAGAACCCTTCCAAACAATCAAGTCAGAAGTAAAATCTTGCTTTCCTAAACCAGTAACTTTAATAAGTTCAGTGGCTTGATTTCTATTTTGGTATGCATTTCCCAAAATAAAAACAGCGATTATTAAAGATAAGCCAAGAATTATGGAGCTAGTAGATTTCATACTTTTTTACTGTTTGATAAACGGATAGAATTGATGATTTATTTGCAAGTAGTAAGTCCCTTTTTTCAAAGTGCTTACATCAATAAATAGGGTATGTTCGTCTTGTTCAAAAGCAAGTTTAAATGTTTGACCTTTGACATTCATAAGGCGTAAAAAATGCACTTCTTCTGAAAGTCTTATCCTGAGCTTTTCTCTCACTGGGTTGGGGAAAACACTATGTTCATTTAAATCGTGATGTTGCCTAAATTGAATGCTTTTGGGAGCAAAGGATTCACTTTCTCCATTAAAATCGGTTTGCTTGAGTTTGTAATAACAAGTTGGATAATAAGGCTTAGAGTCAATAAGTTGATAGTTTAAAGTCTTTGTGCTATTTCCTGCTCCATTTAGCTGTTGAAATTCTTCCCAATTTATACCGTCTTTTGATTTTAAGAGGGTGAAATAATCATTATTTACTTCAGAAGCAGTAGACCAATTGATTAATGCGTTACGAGTATCAATTGCTTTTACATTGAAATCAACTAATTCAATCGGTAACGGACTTTGCGCAATATCTATCGTTCCAATGGTCATTCTCGTACCATCTTCAATGCCACTCACAGAACTAAACTCATAACTATTTCCACCTAAGTGTACAGCTCCCGAAATAGGTGTTTCATCATTAAAAAAACCATCACCATCCGAATCAATAAGCAAGCGTAAATCAGTAGTTGTAATAGGTCCTAAATTATTTAAATCCCATCTTAAATCAACATCTCCAACATCAACGCTGCTTCCACTACCATCCACTTCACTAAAACGCCACACGCGCTGAAAGCGTCCTTCCATTTCAGCAGGAATATCATCATAAACAACAGCTTGAGCCGTATCTCCATTATGTCCCCAAATTAAATACTCATTGTTATCTAAATCAGTTGGGTTTAAAACCGTTAGTATGCCAGAACCTCTTGCTGTATCTTGAATGGTGCTTGCATCTATTCTTCCTATTCCTGCTACATCAAAATCATAATCTCCATTCGCCGGATTGTCTTGTACGTACAAATCATTTGCAGCTATAGAAATGTTATACTTGGCTGATAAATAATTGTTGATGAGTATTCTTTCCAGAGAATCTACCTCGTAATTAAAATGGATAATTTCGGCATAATCCGCATTGAAATAGGTGCCATAGTCTACATTTAAGGCTCCAATGGCTACAGCCTGATTACTGTTTGGTAGGCTTGTTGAAGCATCGGAAGAAGTGGCAACAATAGTGCTACCCGACCACATCCTACTTCTTTGAGAAGCAGCCAAGTTTCCGTTGAAGCGCCAACTAAGAATGTAGTTCGTTGAATTTGAAAAGGAAGTTCCAGTACTGAATCGGTCGTTGTTGGTGTGTGTATCTAAAAACATTCGATTGCCCGTGTACAAAAACCAAGTGTAGGCGTATTGTTCGCTAACAGTGAAAGTGATTCGTTTTCCCAAAATGCCTCTTGCGCTCCCATCTATATTATAAGGCCTTATTACTGCAAAGTAGGTAATGGCTGAGGTATTGTCTAAGATATCAGCATCAGCTACTACCAGTTGGTCATTATTTCCATCCAGTCTTACAACTGGCTGTTTATTTAATGCACTGCTATCGTAAAAAATGGGTTGTCTGCCTGCCGTTAATTGAATTGCATCATTATCGTTTCCCGAAGTGTCAGCCCAGGTAGACAAAGAAGTACTATCAGCAAGGTTAATTGCATCTGCTCTTAACCATAGTCCATTATTGCTGCTATTGCCCACACCGGCAGGACCAGTTTGAGCCCTTAATTGGATAGCGAAAAATAGGGTTAGTATTAAAAGTAGATTTCTCATTTAACAACACTTACGTAAGCGAAGTTAAAGAGTTATTTCTTGAGTTAATTCAACTTGATCAACTTAGTGTTAATTCCTCATCAATCAGGTGAATGTATTCTTTTTTTAGAATTCCCCGAATGTTAGTTAGAAACACTTGATTTAATTCATTGGTCTTTCCTTGGAATGTTGGATATATGAATTCAATTAAAAGACGACTTTTTGATAATTGTGTTTCGCTAAACAGCTTTAAATTAATAAAAGGTAAAATAAAGCCATTCTCTTGGGCTTTTTTCAATAGATTGGGTATTCGCTCTTGAAACAAGTGGGCGTTGTATTCCTCAATCCGTTCATGTAAGTTGCGGTAATGCTTTTTTAAATGAAAGAAAAACGAAGGATGATACTCAAAAAGCTCCTGAAGTCCCACTTTGTATATTTTAGCCACTTTAACCACCGGGTTCAAAGCGCTTTCTTCTATTTGGTCGGCTGCTGTTTTATGTGTTTGAAGTACATAATTTACGCAGGCTTCAAAAACTTCTTCTTTGTTTTTAAAATGCTCTTTTAGTGCTTTGGCATTAATTTTTGCTTCAAAAGGTAGTTGATTCATCCGCACTACTTGCGCCCCTTTACGTTTCATTAAAGCAATTACCTTCTCTATAACTTCTTCTTTTGCAATCATTTTAAATAGGAGTAAATAAAAAAGAACCAATGCAGAGAAAATTAAGCACTCTGCACGGTTCTTCCAAGCTTAAACAACTAACCCCAATTTAAGCTTCTCTTTATGCTAAACTTGCTTGTTCCAAAGTTTCTGTCACTTCTGTGTTTAGCTCATTTTTTGGTGTTTCTACTAATTTTATTTCGGTGGTTTTGTCCATGCCAAATTTTGCCAATGCTTTGTCGAATAAGTAGTAGATAACAGGCACTACTACCAAAGTTAAAAACATGGAAGATGTCAATCCTCCAATTAATACCCAGGCCAATCCATTCTTCCATTCCGCTCCGGCACCAGAGGCCAATGCTATTGGTAGCATTCCGATTACCATGGCAAGCGTGGTCATTAAAATTGGGCGAATCCTTACTTGGGTTGCCTTTAACAAAGCAGCTTTTAATTCTAAACCCGCCTCTTTTAATTGATTGGTAAAGTCTACTACCAAAATGGCGTTTTTAGCAACTAAGCCAATCAACATGATTAACCCTAGGATGGAGAATATACTTAGTGAGCTTTTGGTTAATGCCAAGGCTAAGAACGCTCCAATTACCGCTAGTGGTAGTGAAAACATCACCACTAGTGGATATACGTAACTATCGTATAGTGCCACCATAATTAAATACACAATAATTAAGGAGGCAAGCAAGGCAATTCCTAAGCTACCAAAGGCTTCTCCTTGGTTTTCCAAATCGCCCCCCATGCTGTAGCTTACGCCGCTTGGCATTTTTAAGTCAGCCAGTTGAGTGGTGATTTCTTCACCAACCGTACCCACAGGTCTACCCAAAACTTGCGCAGAAATGGTTACCGTTGGCACTTTATCTCTTCGGTTTAATTCAGTTGGACTTGAGCCTTCGTTTATCTCAGCTATTTGATCTAATTGTATGCGCTGCCCCATCGGGTTTATCATACTAAGACTAGCTACATCACTTTTTTCTTGACGATTGAATTCATCCAATAAAATATTGATGTCATATTCATTATCACCATCTCTATATTTTGACTCCTCTACTCCATTAAATGCAGTTCGCATGGTTCCACCAACCATTTCAAGCGACAATCCCAATCGAGCCATCTTGTCTCGATTTACCTCCACTTGTATTTCAGGACTACCAGATTCCATACTGCTTTCCACCTCTGCGGTTCCGGAAATGCCACTCACAATCTCTTTTACTTTGGTTGAAATGGCTAAAACAGAATCTAAGTCGGTGCCACTTAATATTACTTGTATAGGCGCATCGGTGCTTCCCCCAACCATTGAAAGTGGTGTTGCTTTAAACTTTGCACCTACTATATTTTCTTGAAGCGCAATCTGAAGTTTTCGTGAAAACACTTCGGTAGAAATATCTCTCTGGTCTAAATCAACCAGTTGAACGGTTAATTCGGCCATATACGGAGTAGAGGTGGTACTCATTTGACCGGAACTTTGGCCTACTGTAGCTGAAGTGCGTTCTACAACTGGATATTGTTCAATAAATTGTTCTACTTTTTGTGTAAGTAAATTGGTTTGTCTTAAACTGGCTTTTTTCGGCAATTCAATCTCCATCTTAAACTCTCCTCGATCTCCTTCTGAAACAAATTCGTTTCCAATAAACCCATTAGTTACTAGCGTGAAAGAAGCAATAAACAGAATGAAGGTACCACCTAAAACAAGCACTTTGTGATTGAAAGACCATTTAAGCGCATTGGTCATGCCGTTTTCAAAACCATTGATTAAGTTTTCAAACCAACTGATAAATTTTCCAATCAGTCCTTTGCTTTTTAGTTCTGAAATTTTAGAAAAACGAGATGCTAATAAAGGAATCATGGTAAAGGCAACCAATAAGCTAAGTAATGTACTTACCGCAACTGTTATGGAAAACTGACGCATGATGTTTCCAATTAAACCGCCAGTTAAAGAAAGGGGTAAGAATACCGCCACAATCACCAAGGTTATGGATACAACTGTTACACCTATTTCACGAATTCCATCGTAAGCAGCCTGGAATTTACTTTTGCCCATTTCCATGTGTCGGTAAATGTTCTCTATCACTACAATGGCATCATCTACCAGAATTCCAACTACTAATGATAAGGCTAGTAATGTCATCAGGTTTAATGAAAAACCAGCAAGCATCATTACGGTGAATGTGGAAATAATGGAAGCGGGAACTGCAAGCATTACAATAACTGCATTTCGCAAACTGTGTAAGAACAAAAGCATCACTAAGGCAACCAAAATAACGGCAAAAACCAAATCATGAATAACCGCATCTGCTGCTTCTAACGTAAACTCTGAGCTATCTGAAGCGATTGAGAATTTTAAGCCTTTTGCAGCATGAGCTTCTTCTAACTCTGCCATTAAAGCTCGGGCTTGTCTACTTACTTCAACCGCATTGGCGTCGCCTTGCTTTTGTATATTTAAACCAATGGCATCTTCTCCGTTTACACGCGTAATAATTTCAGCATCTTTTTGTGTGTCGTGCACTTCAGCAACATCTTGCAAGCGAACCACAGAACCGTCGGTAGTGCTTTTAAGCACCAGATTACGCATTTCTTCTAAAGACTTGTATTTTCCTGCTAATCGTAGGAGCGTTTCCGTTTCTCCATTTTTTACTTTACCTGCCGGGAAATCAATGTTTGCATTCTGAATCATTTGACTGACTTGCAAAATGCTTAAGCCATAGGTTTCAAGTTTTTCCTCATTTAGGTTCACACGAATTTCTCTTTCCTGACCACCTAGGATATCTACTTGAGCTACCCCTTGAATTTTTGCCAGTTGAGGTTGTATGGTTTTATCTACCAAATCGTATAAATCTGTTCCCGACATGGAAGCTTGAACCCCCAAATTCATAATCGGCAAATCGCTAAAATCAAACTGACCAAGAGAGGGTTGTTCCGCATCTTCGGGTAACTCATTTAAAATGGCATTTACCTTTCGCTGTGCTTCTTGTAAAGCCAAGTCTTCATCTACGCCTTGTTGCATTTCTATGGTTACAATTGAAACACTTTCCATAGATTTTGAGGTAACTCTTTTTAGTCCTTCAAGGGTAGAAACGGCATCTTCAATTTCTTTGGTTACCGAGCTTTCTACTTCATAAGGAGCCGCACCTGGATAAACAGTACTTACGGTTAAAATCGGGAAGCTCATATCTGGAAGTAGTTCATAGTTTAACTTAGAGTAGCTAAACATTCCCATACCAATGAGTATGGTAAAGAGAACTACTACCAGGGTAGGTCTTTTTATGGATGTTTTTGTAATATTCATTTTGGGTTAGATTTTATTTGTCTAGTACTTTCACTTTTGTGCCTTGACTTAAATTGATTTGGCCGTTTAAAACAACTTGATCATTCGGACTTAATCCAGCAAGCACTTCTATTTCTTTTTCTCGGTTTTCTCCTATGGTGATGTTTTTTAGTTGACTTATTCCATTTTCTACTACGTACACCTGAGGGTTTTGAACACTGCCAATTAAGGCATCACGTAAAAGATAATGTTTAGCCACTCCCTTTTCATAAGTGAAGTTTGCAGTAGCATACATACCGGGTTTTAATTTTGTTTCTCCGGTATTTTCCATTTTAATCTCTACTTCATATTTTAAAGTTGCATCTGCTTTGGAAGCAATGGCTCCAACTACACCTTGAAACTTTTTTTCTGGAAAAAGGGCAGAGCTTATGCCTACAGTATCTCCTTCTGTTAAGGGTAATACTTCAGCAGCGGTTAAGTTAACTTTTAGCTTAAGCAAGGAAGCATCTACAATTTCATAAAGCGGATCGTTTACACTAATAAACTCTCCTTCCTGAAGAAAGTCATTGTTTATTTTACCACTAGCAGTGGCTCGTATATAAGTATTTTCAAGGCGTTTTTTAGAAGCTCTAAATTGAGCTTCTGCATTTTTAACTGCAATTTTTATGTCTTCAAACTGACGTTGAGTAACGGCTTTTTCCTTGAGTAACTTAGTAAAACGCTCTAAGTCAGTTTCTAGTTTTTCAAGGTTTGTCTTGGCGGCTTCTACTTCAGCTTGAATAATTTCATTTTCTACTTGAGCTAACAAATCGCCTTTTTTTACGCTACTTCCTTTCTCTTTAAATACTGAAATCACTTTCCCTTGTGTTTCTGAGAGTATCGTTACATCTGTGTTTGCCTCCAAAACTCCGTCTGCTTCAACCTGAGCTTGAATGGCTTTTTTCTTTAATTGGGTGGTTTGTACAGGAATTGCTTCACTGCTTACTTCAGCTAGTTTTGCTTCCTCTTTCATCTCTTCCTTATTTTCATATAAGGTGAATCCAATTAATCCGATTAAGACTAGGGTAATGAGGGGTATGCTTAGTTTTTTCATGATTTTTTTGCTTTTGGCGTTAGTTGATTTTTATTGAATGATATTTTTAATTTTTCCTTGAGCTTTTAATAAGTCGAGTTCCGCTACTTTAAACTTGATTAGCTCAGTGTAGTAGTTGTTTTGCGATTCTCGGTAGGCTTGTTCTGAATCCAGTAGTTCCGTTAGCGTTGCTACCTCTTCTTGATACAAGTTTTGCGTTTGTTCGTAAACATCTTTGGCTAATAGTTTATTTGCTTCTTGAGCTTTTACAGATTCTAGGCTATTCGTTAATTGTTTTCGGGCATTTTCAAACTGCATGTCTAATTGTCTTTCGGCATACGTTTGTTCAAGGCTAATGCGCTCCAACTCTACTTTACTTTGTTGAATCTGACGATGTTTTTTTAGGCCATCGAAAATGGGAATGGAAAGCTGAACGCCCCATAAAGTTTGTTCAAACCAAGGTTGGCTATTGTCAAAGAAATTAAATTCGTTTCGCTGTGCTTGGTAAGTTTGCTGACCAAACAAAGAAAGCGTGGGAAAGTATCCCGCCGAAATAGAGCTTTTTTCCAAAGCAGTCAATTCCTTTTGCTTATCTATGATTTGCAATTGAATTTGTTCGTCTCTTTCAAGGTTAAATGCCGATAATGAGATATCTTCTAACTGTTCTGATTTTTTGAGTGTTAGTTCCGTGTTAATTGGCATGCCTAATAAGAGCTTTAAATAATTCAGCTGTTGTTTGTAGTTTGCATCTAAGGCTTGCTTTTGTGTGCTTAAATTCGTTTTGTTTACTCGAATTCTGTTGTAATCCGTTTGTCTTACGAGATCATTATCATATTGCACCTTCATCAATTGTTCAAGCTGACCAAGGGTGTTTAAATTGCTGTCCAATACGCTTAATTGAGATTGTATTTGTAAAGCAGTATAAAAGGCGGTTGAGACTTCATAAATCACCGATTCTTCTGTGTTTAACTTCAATAATTGATACAGTTCTCTAGAGCTTTTTGCAGCTTTTACACCTGTTAAATAAGTCTGACTGTACAGTAATTGCTCTGCTTTAAGTGTTGCATTGGCATTGTAAGGCGTACCAAATTGCACTTCAACATCTTGACCAGGCTGACCTATAATTTCTCCAGGTAAAATTTGAACTGGTAGGTTGGGGTAATTCTGAAATTGGCCACTTGCGGTAATCTGTGGTAATCCTGCACTTAGAATTTCGCCCTCTTTAAATTTGGCTTTTTGTTTGTCTTGCTCAGCTTGCTGTATGCTAATGCTATGTTCTAAACCATACTTTAAAGCTTCTTGCAAGCTGAGTTCATAAGCTGTTTGTGCTGTTAATAGGCTGGGAAAAAGCAGCAATATTAAGCCAAGTTGGGTTAGTTTAATTGTAATTCTCATTGTTATGTACTATCTGTTAAGTTATGTTAAAGTTAAAAGGTTCAGGAATAAAAGAACTAAACTGAATAAAAAAATACTATTCCTTATGTTGCTCATCCCACTTTTTAAAGAGCACTGGAATTTCTTCATTCATATATCGTAAAAAGCTAATGACTTCGCCTAAGTTTTTATTAAATTCTTTGGTGTCTTCAGGACGTTGATCCAAAATTTCTTGAAGCAGATCTGCACCTTTGGTGAAATGCTTAAAGGTCTCTTTCATGGTTTGTCTCCAACTGCTTATTTTACTTTTAAAGTATCTTTTTCTATCGCCTGAATGTGTGATGTAATCCACTTTCTCGACATTCATCAGCATATTCAATGCATTACTTGTTGCACTCTTGCTTAAGCATAGCGTCTCTCTGATTTGGTCAAAACTTAATTCTACAATTGGGGAAACTGTTAAAAGCGCCATTACTCTCCCTGAAGCTGGAGACATTCCTCCTTTTTCATGAAAAACACCTATTCTTTCAATAAGTCTTTTCTGCTCTTCAGTTAATGTAATTGCTTCGCTCATGTATTGAATTATTTGATATGACAAATGTAGAAAGTTTTTTTAGTTCTCAAAGTATAGAACTAAAAAAATTAATCTTTTTTTAGTTTAAAGATATAAACACTTCCAAATTGTCCCACTTTTTCGGCCAGTCTAGTTTTAATATCTTCTCTTTGAATAAAGGCTTCTGAGTCGATGTACAAGTATTCTGCCCCATCTTGACTTAGTTGTTTAAGTTCTTCACCACTCAAATGACCATCGGTAAAACTCCAGCCTTTTTTATCTATATAGTAAAGAAAAATACAAGAAGAAATATCATTCCCAGTAACCACTAGGGCATCATCTGGAACAGCTGCTTGCAATTCACTTTTGTATTTTAAAAGATCAGGATTAAAGCCTGGAGACTCTGGATTCCAGCGATCTTTCATTCTTAAATAGCAAGTTAGGGGCAAAATGGCCAAGGCAAATAAAGTGAAATAGCGCCAAGCTTTCTGCTTCGAAACATATAAGTTGTATGCGCCATAGCCAACTAAAATAAAAAGCAAAGGCAAAAATGGAAAGAGGTAATAATCGTGCACCTTCGCAATGGCATTGGCTTCAAAAAGGTAATAGGCAAGTACCGTTAAACTGACGCCTAAAATCAAGGGAAAGCGTTTGTCTTTATAGGCTTTATTCTTCTTCAAAAAATAGAAACCAGATAAGAAAAACAATACAGAACCATAATTGAGCAAGAGTTCAGGCAAATTAGAAATGAGGTTAAATTGGAAGTAATACAAGAGTCGAGAAAGAGCTTCCCTTTGTTCTAGCATGCCCCGGATAATTGGGTTTGCATCCCAAGTAGGAATGACCCAAGCATACCACGTAATCGGAAATAAAGAAAGCAAGAAAAAGACAGCGCCTTGCTTAATAATTACGGCTTTGTTTTCCAATTTTAATTGTTTCAAAAAGTAAACAAAAGGAGCCATGTAAAAAGCAATAAATGGCAATTTGCACAAGGTGCTAATCGCTAAAAACAAAGCACTTAACCAAAGAAGGTGTGATTTCTTCTGGTTTAACCAACTGAAGAATAAGGCCAAACCCCAAATGCCAGCTGTAAGCGCCATATTATCTGGTTGAGGATTAATGCTGTAGTAGTAAAAAGTAGGGGAGAAGGTAAAGGCCCATGTTCCCATAACAGCTAGAATTTGCTTTTTAAAAGGGGCCAAAAGCAAAAGGTACATACCCAAAATCGAGAGGATACTTAAACCGTATACAATAATTCTACTAAGTAGCACACTTGGCCCAAATACATGGTAACTTGCTGCAATTAGCCATTGCATCAATGGAAATTCCATGCGTTTAATGCCATCACCATTGCCACGCGCTAAGCGACGCGGATGGGTAATGTTCATGTCTTCCTCATAAAAATTATTGATGGTAGCTTGGGTTTGGCTTTGTCTCCATGAATGAAAACTCATGATGTCTTTCCCAAAATGAGGCGCATGCATAAACAAGCTAATAAGTATAGCTAGGACTAAAAAGAGAAAGGCTTGTTTTTGATTCATCTAGTTGAAGGCCCTTACTTGCTTGCCACTTTGTGTGCTAAATAAGCCATTGGTAAATATGCTACGATTAAGTCTAGCGCCTTAAACCAAAGAGGTCCGCCAAACATAACAACAGCAACAATTCCGCCTATAAGAAATATACAACCAACAATCATTGCCATGCTTTGATGTCGCGACCCCGCAATTTTAACTGCCGTAAAAGCACCTACAAAGGTTCCTATTGCATGAGCTAAAAAGGGAAATAAAAAGTGCTCGGCACTTAAGTTAGGCATGGCAGCAGCTAATGAGTCTAAATCATTAATGTCAACTCCTTCCATGGGAAATAGGCTATGACCTGCTTGTACTAAAAGCATATTGATGATTGAGCCGCCAAGCCAACCCAGAACAACTGCGGCTATGTTTTTCAAAATATTTTTCATGATTAAGAAGTTATGTAATGGACTTTAAAGATAAATGATTTGAGTTGAATGATTCTTCATTGATTAACTCGCAAAGCGCAACCCAATTGTAAACTCAATGCGGTGTAAGCCTTCGTAATCTTCAGGGTCCTCAATTTTTATAATATGTAAGCCATTCGAATCTCTTAATTCGAGCTCACTTAAAGAGCCAAAATAGCCCGAAAGTTGTAAACCTAAAAACAGATCATTATCAATGGCAATGTCATAACTAAAATCAAATCCAAGTCCTAAAGTGCTGCCGTCAATAGTAAAAGGCTCAAGGGCTTGGGCACTATTGTGGTAAGACATGTAGCCAATAAAAATATTGGTGATAAAATAGTCTTTATTGTTGGTGGTATTTCTAATCGATAAGCTGGGGCCCCAGAATTTAATGGAAATATCATCACTTACAGTTCCAACTCCAACTGGGTTTCCTAAGCTATCTACAAAAACTACATCATCAAGTTTGTTATTGGCTGTGAATTTTGAATGTTTTACTCCAACACCTATGGATTCATTAATATAGAAATGTACATCAAAATTGTAGGTAAAACCCCATTTCAATTTTTTGATATACTCTTTTTGAAATGTATTGGCATCGGGAGGAATAGCTGCTAGACGATAGCTAGGCCCAACATTTCCTCCAAATCGAAAGCCTGGAATATCATGCACTTGTTTTTGGGGATCTATAGGTTTAGCTCCGCTTTGTGTATAACCGTAAGTGTAAAACTGAACGTTTTCAATGTTGATTTGCCCATTGTTGTAAGTGTTGTCTTGGTCGTAAAAAACGTATGAAATTTTGTTTTTGTTGACCTGAGTAATGGCGCATTCAATGGAATCACCAGTTTGGGTAACAATTAAATCTTGTGCTTGGAGCGCAGCTGTGATTGTAAACAAGCTTAGTAGCAGAAAGAGCTTAATCAGCTTCATAATTCGTTTTTTGGTAGTCGTGTCAAATTTCAACAAAAAGTACAGAGTTTGTTCGTTTTTAATCAAATCGTCAAAATTTAAAAGATGGTATGAATAAATCATCTTCAGGCATATCGGTTCCATTAAGAAACGATTTTAGCATTTAATTTTGAACTAATTTCGCCTTCTTTTTACATACTGATTGAATACATATCATAAGCTAGGGGATTGGCTTTCTTGGATGGATGAGCTAGCCTCGAATGATTACGTGATTATAGATCACTTTATAGATGAGAATCGCCTGAATACGATTCAAAACTTCTTTCAAAATCATCTTGATGGATTTAGCAAAGCTGGAATTGGCGCTTTGGCTGAGCATACCATTCGAAAAGATATTCGTGGTGATTACACCTACTGGCTAGATCGAAAACGAGATTCCGACTTAGAACAAATTTGGAGCCTAATTGATGAAACCTTGTACATCTACAATCGCTATTGTTATTTGGGATTAGCTGGCTATGAGTTTCATTTGGCGCATTATCCGAAAGGTGGTCATTACGATAAGCACTTGGACCAATTTAACAATCGGAATAACCGAACTATTAGCGTGGTAATCTACTTAAATAAGCATTGGCAAAAAGGAGATGGAGGAGAGTTGGAGATATTTAAAAAAGACGACACTTCTTTTTTGGTAGAACCTATTGAAGCAAGATGTGTGATGTTTAAAAGTGCAGAAGTTCCACACCGGGTAGTAGCTTCAAATAAGTCAAGATATAGCCTAACCGGCTGGCTGTTGCAACAGCCAGCCGCATTAGGTAAATTTTTGGGCTAGGGTTTCTACCTTGCTTCAAATAATACACTTTCAGCTTTGCGTACTTTTTTGCCATGTTGAGCAGCATCATCTTTGCTTCTGTATCCAACAGCTAGTAAGGCGCAAGCATTCAAGTTTTCAGCTTTTGTACCCAATAGTTCGTTTACTTTATCCGTTTCAAAACCCTCCATTGGAGTGCTGTCAATTCTTAATTCAGCACAAGCTGCTAAAGCGCTTCCCAAAGCGATGTAGGCTTGTTTGGCATTCCAGTGAAATACTTCATCAGCAGACTTTTCTTTTAGCTTAAGTTTCATGAAATCGCCATAGCCTGTTAATTGACTTTCATCAATTCCATTAGTACTTGCATTTAATTTAATCAATCGGTCTACATCTTCATCGCTTACTTCCAACTGATTGCAAAAAACAAATAAATGCGATGCTTCCGTAATTTGCGACTGGTTCCAACATAAGGGTTGCAACTTGGCTCTTAATTCAGGGTCTTTTATTTCAAGCACTTTGTAAGGCTGAAGCCCATAAGAGGAAGCAGATAAGCGAATCGCCTCTTTAATATTTGCAATGTCTGCGTCGGATACTTTTTTATTTGCATCCATTTTTTTAGTGGCGTAGCGCCATTTTAAACTTTCTATTAAATTCATTTTCAATTGTTTTTAAATATTCATGGGTACTTCCATTAATAATATTCTTGCATCTTTTGTGGCACTTACTTTTATCGAATCCACATTCCAAATGCCCATGCCGTCTCTAGCTGTTAGACCTTGTCCTTCAATTTCTACTTCGCCTTCAAGAATAAAAGCATAAATTCCATTTCCTGCCTTTTTTAAGGAATATTCATCGCCGCTGCCTTGCTTGAAATTGCCCAAGTGAAACCATGCATCTTGGTGAATCCAAACACCTTGGTCATCAGGATTGGGAGAAAGCACTTGATAGAATTCATTTTCTTTCGCAATTTCTCGGATGGAAATTTGATCGTATCGAGGTTGAACATTCTTTTTATTGGGGAATAGCCAGATTTGTAAAAATTGTACTTCCTGATCTTGGTTTTTGTTGTATTCCGAATGGGTAATTCCGCTACCTGCACTCATCACCTGTACATCGCCTTCCTTTATGACAGCTACATTCCCCATACTGTCTTGATGTTCTAAATCACCCACCAAAGGAATCGATATGATTTCCATATTGTCGTGCGGATGGGTTCCAAAACCACGACCAGCCATTACTCGGTCGTCATTTAATACGCGAAGAACACCAAAGTGCATTCGTTCTGGATTGTGGTAATTGGCAAAACTGAAGGTGTGGTGAGTGTCCAGCCAGCCATGATTGGCATGGCCTCTTGAATTTGCTTTATGTATAACTGTATTCATCGTTTTTAATTCTGTATTGGGTAAATGATTAAAACCTAATTGATGCATTAACCGCTCGTAAGTAGACTTTGTTTTGGGTTTCGAATTGGCTTGCATTAGCTGAGGGGAAATAGCCCCTGCAAAAGCGGTCAGCAAGCTCGATTTTATAAATTTCTTTCGATCCATGTTCCAGTAAATATTACGTTGAACAAAGGTGAGGTATCACCAAAACCTATAGAATATGAATAAAAGGGGAAAGCTTATGAAAATCCGATATCTAAGCTATTATCTCACTTTTTTTGAATTCTGAAGGCGACAATTGGGTGCACTTTTTAAAGAAGGCACTAAAGTTTGCCGGTTCATTAA
This sequence comes from uncultured Flavobacteriales bacterium, assembly GCA_964001305.1. Taxonomy (GTDB): domain Bacteria; phylum Bacteroidota; class Bacteroidia; order Flavobacteriales_E; family Vicingaceae; genus CAJXMH01. The sequence continues at coordinate 151,980 of CAXFAI010000036.1, read as the reverse complement.
AACCAAGTTGAAATCCAATTTCTTTGTTGTTTAAATCGGTGAAATAAAGCAAGCGTTTGGCTTCAATAATAATTCTTGATTGAATGTAGTCTTTTGCCGTTTTTCCCAATTTATCTTTCACCAAGCGGTTCAAATGGTCGGGGGTAATGTTTAATCGTTCTGCATAAAAGCGGGTTGAATGTTCAGCTTTGTAGTGCTGATCTACTCCTTCTTTAAATGCGCGTACAAGATTACTTTTAACGGCTTCTCCCGCTGATTCGTTTTGGCTTAAACTACAGCTATTGCTACACTGTATGAGTAAAAGTTTTAAATAAGCACCAATAGATTGAAATTTATTGGTTTGCTGACTGTGAAACAGCTCAAACATTTCTTCAGCAAACCGAATCATTTTGTTGAAGCTTGAAGGATTGGGTTCTAATGGCGGTGCTTGTCCGTATACTTGAAAAAGGTTTAAATCAGAAATAAAAGCAAGGGGTATGGCATTTTGAATTAAAAAATCGGTGGAGAAGGTCATGGCAAAACCAAGCGACTTTTCTTCTTCTATAACTTGATGAACCTGCCCCGGTGAAACAAAAAAGACTTGTTTTAAACCCATTGGGTAACTGTGGAAATCAATTTTGTGAACTCCTTTTGCAGACTTGATCAGCAAGACCGTATAGAAATCATGGCGATGTGGTTCGTCAACTTTTCCTTTGCGTTTCGTAAAAACTTCCTCCATCCGTGAAATGCCAAAGCTTTGGCGATCATCGTCTTTGTTGACTTTTTGGTAGGTTTTTACGGTTGACATAAGCACATTTAAAATGTTGTATACAGCCTACTAAAATTAAACTGGATTTTTAAATAGGACAGTGATTTACAGGCTTTGTTTTTATCTGCTTAGGCCAATTTACTTTTTATTTAGAAGGTTGTTTCTAGATATCTTTCATATTTTCAGAAAAGAGCATCTGCGAAAGAATTTCGAAAATTTCACTCAGTGTAAGTCTATACCAAATAGCATTCGGCATAATACACCGAGTGAAAATGATTTATGCATAAACCTCTCCTAATATCGCATGAATGCTTTTAGGTTCTCTTCCTAATAAATCACTAAGTGTTGAGCTTTCTACCGCAAGCTCTCCTTGAGCTTGTGCTTGAGCAAAAGCAACTGTCATTCCAATAAACTCTTCGGGGACTCCTGCATCACTTAGCATTTTGGCAAAAGCATCAGCTTCAGGCGATTGATAAGTAATGGTTTTACCTACTTTTTCAGACAATTCTTTAGCTATTTCTTCATAAGTGTAAGAATTTGAATTGGTTAAAGGGTAGGTTTTGTTTTCATGTCCTTCCGTAGTTAAAATTACAGCTGCTGCCTCGGCAAGTTCTTCGCGTAAAACGGCGTTTAATTTACCATCCGCTGCAGGTTGAACAATACTGCCATGTTCTACTACTTGATCTCCTAAAAATACTGGAACAAAATCAGCATACAAGGAATTTTGTAGGAAGGTATAGTTGACACCCGATTCTTTTATCCATTTTTCAGTTTTTTCATGGGTATCTTGTAAAAACTGAATGGCTGAATTTTCAGCAGGAGTATTTCGAACAAAAGAAGTGTAGAGTACCTGCTTAATCGTTGAGTCTTTCAAGACTTCTACTACATTTTTGTGCTGAGATTCTCTGTTTTCTACTTCGCTGCTCGAAACAAATAGCAATTGATCGATACCGCTAAACGCTTGTTTTAAAGAAGCTACATCATTGTAATCTCCCACTCTTATTTCTACACCTTTAGCTTTTAAAGTTTCCGCTTTGTTTTTATCTCTAACTAAAGCAGCTATATTTTGAGGAGATACTCCTTTTGTAATTAAATATTCAATGGCTTTGCTACCATATTGACCGGTAGCTCCTGTTACTAAAATCATTTTATCTTGTTTTTATGAATGAATGAGTCAAAAGTACTACCTTTGGTATATAAAGTATAGTAAGTAACAATAAAATACTAGTATACTTTTGTATAGTATGTTTTTAATCCATTGATTATGAGTGATCCGGTTTTGATTTCAGAAGTAAAGAAGTGCCCAAGGCAATTTGTTTTGGCTATTAATGATACCCTAAATGTATTGAGTGGAAAGTGGAAACTTCCCATTATTGCATCATTGTTGTATGGAAAAACCCGTTTTAAAGAGCTTCAAGAAAACATTGAGAAGATAACACCTCGAATGCTTTCAAAGGAATTAAAAGAGTTGGAGCTTAATGGTGTGGTCAAGCGGAATGTATTTGATACTACTCCCATACGGATTGAATATGAATTAACAGAGAGTGGAAAGCAAATAGTAAAAGTGTTGGATGCTATGGTTGATTGGGGGATTGCTCACAGAGAAGTGAACGTTGCATAATCAATAGGCATTTAGATTAAGGGAAGTGCGAAAAGGAAGTTTGTATGTCGTACCTTATTTTTGATAACGGTATCGGGTATGATTTCGTAAGGGATTGCGGGCTTCAAACCTATCAATTTACAACCAAAAAATGATACGTGAGATAACGCTCAATAACCTCTGAAACCCTTATAAATTATACACATTGTTGTGTGCCCGCCCTTCTTCAATTTATTCAGCGTATTCATTTAGTTCAATTATTTGATTAAGCTTGTCTATGGATTTTAAGGTATCCATTCCACTCAAATTCAAACTATAAATACTATCGTTAACATTCTCAATATTTGAATACACCAATCCATATTTGATTACACCTGCAATATATTCTTTAGTATGACTTCGATAAAAAATCCTGTAACGATTTTTTGCGTCAACAGTTATAATGTAACCTTTATTAACTAAAGTTTTTGTCATTTCTAAATCCGAACTGTCAAGTTGTTCTGAATGATGTGAAGTCACAATGCAGTGAAAGGTATAAAATCCATTTCCAACTTTCCTTTGTGACGAAAAATTTGATAAACAATAATCGTAATTATCTATTATTTCTTGTCTTGAAACTTGAATCATTGAAAAATCATTTTCTATTTGTTCAATCGCATCTCTTTTTGTTGAATTGCAAGAAAGAAATCCAATTAGAAATATTATTGATATAGTTTTCAAAACTCTCATTGATTAACTGTTATAAATCCTAGTAGTTTTTGCCTTTCCATTTTCAAATTCAATCTCTAACCAATCAGGGTCAATTCCAAAAAAATGTCTTGGAGAAAATCCGATGTAATAAGTCACCGCCAATACTGTTATAAGTTACTTTTCCAACAGATTCAAAAACTGGAAAGTCCGTGATTGTTCCATTGTTCGTTGTAGCGTACCATAAAAATGTTCCTTTTTTGACGTCATAATGATTGTCAAGTGCAAGTCCGAACAGATAGGATAGGTAAAGAAGACCTAATGGGAAGAATAGATTGACTGTTGAACCTATAATCCATTTTTTCACTCGCGTGCGAATAAATTTGTCTTTTCTTTTCAGCAAAAAACTAACTCTCGAAATCAGAGCGATTGTGAAAACAATGTAGATCAATATGGGAATCAGAATTATCAAATGTTCGTTTTTCCAAATGGCATACAATATTTAGTATATGGCTTGTGGCGGTTTAGCTTCGCTGATTTTCAATTCGAAGCACTTTTCTGCCTGCCCGACCGTAGCCCTGCGGAGGCGGGTCCACCGAAACCAAAGCTGACTAAGGAGCGAAAACCTTGATGGCAGCTGTTCATCCGCCATAAGCTATATACGTCGTTAGTAGCAGTTTTTTTTTATTCAATTTTATTTAAAACTTCGCACATATAGTCTTCAAGATTAACTTGACCTGTGTAATCCATTAGCAAACTTTGAAAGTAGCTTTTCTTAACTAAGTACTTGTGGGTCCACAACCAATCTTTTTTTGGTAAATCTTTAAAATTTCCATTGGCAATAAATGGTTTGTCATATTTGTCTTTGCCAATAACAATTAAATAAGGTTTATTGTCAAATTTCAATTCGTCAAGTACAAATTTTCTGGAAGATTTTTGTTCTGCTACGGCCAAATAATTTTCACCTGGATAAAGTTGAACTACCATCGCTTCCTTTAGCTTTGGAATTTTGACTATTGGTCCATTCTTTTCGCATTTTACACCAATCGGCTTGTCTAGATTAAAACCAAATAGAGTGTCTGTTTCAAAAAGGTAGTATGTCGCTTCGTCATCGCTATATGTCAATTTTGAATTGATTGTATCCCAAATTATTTCTCCATCCTTTTCATTGAACCTAGCATAAATGGACATTTCGTTATCTACTACTTTTCCATTGGTCGGAAGTTTTATTCGTACATACTTTTCCTTATTTGGTTGAATTTCAACGCCATCATAAATTGCCTTAACGAATAGCATTCCTGCTGAAACAAGACAATCTCCGTTTCTTGATCTGGTAGTCGTATTGTTATTGAGCATATCACATCGACCATAGATTTCAGTTACTTCAAATCGAACATCTTTGATTTTTACAGGGTAAAAGGTCTTTGCGTCAATTTCTATTTCGGTTCCTAATGGAAACCTTAATACAGTGTCATTCTCAAATTTTTGTTCTCGAACAGAATCGCTATTTAACAAGCTGTCAGCTTCATTTTGAATGTCATTATCATTAGCAACGGTTAATTCATTGCTTTCTAATTTAATACCAAGAGTCAGACTGATAATTACACAACGTCTATTTTCATTCGAATTATTAAAAGGATTTTTGTCCTCTCCATAAAACCTGTAATTAGGGGTTTTACTTAGTGAGAGCTTATTTTTAAAAAATTCAGCCACCGATTCTGCTCGCATTTTCGAGTACCGCATGTTCTCACTATAACTACCAACAGTATCTGCGTAACCTTCAATTAGTATTTCGAAGGTTTTATTTCCAATAGAGTCAACCCATGAGTTTAAAACGAAATTCTGTTCTTTGGTCAATTCATACTTTGCAATATCGAAGTATATGACTTTTTTATGAGTTCTGGATTGTCCCATTAATCCTAAACTCAGAGATATAAGAAATATGGTTATTGTATTTTTCATAAATTGCTTCTAACGTTGTGACTATGGCAACTGCGCCCGCCTGCCGGACGGGCAGGTATTAAAACCTCCTTCAATTTCTATTTACAAAGTCGGTAGTCAATTGCCTAGGCGATTGGCTAATTTACTTTTTATAAGGCAATCACGCCATGGCGTGATTGGCGAGCAAATAGAGTGGAAGTGTCGGTTTTCTAAGTAGTAGCATACTTCGACAGGCTCAGCAGAGCTTTGCTATAGTTGTTGTTACCATTCGTTTTTTCTTTCAATTTTTCTAATCGATTTAGGCAGCAGTCGAGTCAATTTTGAGTTGTCCACCAACGGCTTTTAATACCTTGTAAATAGTATCAAATTGAGGTTTAGAACCTTGATTTAATGCTTTGTACAAACTTGGTCGACTTAACCCTGTTTGTTCGGCAATTTTAGTCATACCGATTGCTTTTGCAATATGTCCAATAGCAGCTACTAATTCTTGCGAGTCCCCATCTTCTAAAACAGCATTTAAATACTCTGCAATCATCTTATTGTCATCTAAATAGTCAGCGATGTCAAATTTCGAAGTTATCATAATTTCTCATTTTTATATTTAGTCCATAGAGATTTGGCTTTATCAATATCAGTACTTTGAGTTGATTTATCACCTCCAATTAAAAGCAGGATTACAGCTTCACCTTGTTCTTTATAGTAAACTCTGTAACCTTTGCCTTCTTTGATTCTCAATTCCATTATACCTTCACCAACAGACTTACAATCTCCAAAATTGCCTTTCAACTCGATCCGTTGGATTCTAACTAATACTTTAGCTTTTGCTCTAAAGTCTTTTAGCTTCCGGAGCCATTTATCAAATTCTGAAGTCTTTTCAATTAAGTACATAAATTAATTGTGTATCCAAGTGAATACAAAGTTAATGAAATTTTTTGGTGCGATTTAGAGAATGAATGGTAACAAGTATATATAATGCACTAGCCGTTTTTAGGCGTTTATAAATAGTTATACTTGTTTTTAATTGTTTTCTAATCGGTTTATTTTCGCTTACAAGATAGTGATTTTAGCAAAAAAAGAGCTTGGTAATTATACCATGCTCTTTTAAAATGGTTTTCCAATCCATTTAATGGATTGATTTTTTTAGTTGCACTAGTTTAGAACCAATACCAAGTCGTCTACCGTTACCATATTCCCTTCGTTTAGGACGATTTCTTTTACTGTACCATCTTTAGGTGCCGCTATGTTCGATTCCATTTTCATAGCTTCTATCACAAACAAAGACTCTCCCTTTTTTACCTTTTGACCTGATTTGATTAAAATTTTACTCAAAAGACCTTGAAGCGGTGTACCGATGTGATTTTCATTCGAAGTATCGATTTTGCGATTTACTTTTTTTTCAACGATAAAGAAAGAGTAGCTTAATCCATTGAATCAAGCTGAAATTTTTTCCACACCGTAGATAAAGAGGGTCTCTTTTTTTCCCTTCAGTTCCGTTTCCCCTTTTGGGATATATGAAAATTGAGGGTCGAGCGGCAAAGCTTCTTTTAGTGTATCCGAAATCAGTAAATCGGCATTCAACGCATTGCATTTCCCTTGAATTCTTGCTGTGGTATTTAAAACATCTCCACTAAACAAGATTTCTTTTTTAACGCTGCCAATTTCGCCAATGGTTGTTTTTCCTACATGCAAAGCGGCTTTGAAAGTGGGTATAAAACCATAGCTAGACTCGAATTCAGTTTTCATTTTAGTCAAGGCTTCCTTCATGGCAAAAAAACAATGCAGACAATTGGCGTTTTTTACGCCTTCCTTTAAGGTCCAAGAAACCACCATTTCATCACCAACATACTGATACAATTCACCAGAATAATCAATTAGAGGAGAAGAGATACTCGCATAATAGTGTTTCAGAAAATGGAAGTATTTGAGGTGACCTAAGTGCTCGGCAATTGTTGTTGAATCTTTCATGTCTAAAAACATAAAAATTCGATTTTCCTCTTTGGCTTGATGATATTTTCCGCTGAAAAAATTGAGTAGCACTTGATGCCCAATATTGCCGCTTATTTCAGCATAGAGTAATGAAGCAATGAGCGATACACTCAATTGAAAACATGTACTTAGAAAGGTAAGGCTGCTTAAAAACTCTAGATAAGCCTGCCAAACTTCCGGACTAAATAAGGCTTGATTCAATTCCATGCTTTTGGCAAGCGGAAAAGTGATGCTAATGATGAGAAAAAGAAAAAATACGTAAAAGAGAGTCTTTCCTATGATTCGTTGACTAAAGCTGTGTTTGCTAAAACGTTGACTTAGGTAAAATAAATCAATGGCCCCAACCACCAAGCCGATGAGGGTAATTGCCACCAAGGCAAAAAGGAGAACTGCGCCATTGGGTCTTACGACTCCCTCTGTTGCAAAGGAAAATCGATCGGTGGCTGCATATTCAATAAAGAGAAAAATACATGCAAAACACAACCAAATGATGCCAAAGGGCACAATTCTTCGGATTTTCCATTTTGTTCGTGGGCTTAATATCACCTTTCAAAATTGTGCAGCTAAGGTATCTTTTTTAGTGAAAAGCAAGAAAGAGATTGTACACTTAGCAAGGAATTATGTGCTGCTAGTCTTTCGTAAAGTGGTTTTATTAATTCTACTTGGATATAAGCAACGGAAAAATTGCTAGAAAAAAAATAAGAATAGAAGCCCTCTTAAAAGGGCTTGCCATGAGTTAGTAGTCTAAAGCTAACTATTGAATAATTAGTATCGAGTTCAAGTTATTGCTCTTTGCAAGCATTATACATTTCAGTGTAATAAACAATGTGTTCGTATGATTTTTTATCTTCTGAAAACTCTTTAACTACCATCTGACAGTCTGAAAAAAACTCAAGTAGTTTTTCCTTGTGGTGTTTTTTCTTCAATTCTGTAATAGAACCATTTTCATTTATATAGAAATGGTATTTAACTTTTTTATCATATGTATCAGGCAAACTGTGTTCTGTATACCTGAAATAAATTTTACTATTACTATTTTCAGCTAGAATAAGTAAAACGACTCGATTCTTTTTATTCAATTTGTCATACTTTATAACATCTAAGTCATAAATTCCAGAAGTCTCGCCAACTTTTTCTGACTTTCTATTCTCTTGGATATTTCTATATAATTTGCTGAGTTGTGTATTGTACTCTAAGCTATTCAAGGTAGAACTTGATGGGTATGTTTTTTCTTCTTTGATAAACCGATATGTATGAATCTTTTTTATTGAGTTAATATCAATTCTTGTTTTCGTATCATTCATAAATGCTTTAACAACAAAATTTACTCTTCCTAAGACAATACTTTCATTGATCATTATGCCACAATAAACAGTATCATTATCATTTGTTATGTAATAAAATTTTGCTTTTTCTTCATTATTATCTTGACCGTAAGCCATTGTCATGAATAATAATAATGCTAGTGAAATAATGATTTTCATAAATATTAAAGCTTTAAGTTTAGAGTGTAAGGGTATGTAATTTGGCCAAAAGTGGCGAAAATTTTTAATTTTAGGAAGAAAGGAGCTTATTTAAAAAAATACCTTGGAGATGAATAATGAAATCTAGTAGCTAGAGTAGCTTAAGTCATCTATTTTTATTTTGAAGTATTCGTTGATAATTTGCTTAAATCCCTTTGATGATTTGCGGCTTTGTATACTGCATCCGCCCACCATTTAGTAGGTTGTCATTTGCATTTTCAGTTGTCAATTGGTCTTACAACTTAGCTCAGGTAAAAAGTAGCCCTATTAAAGGGGCTTGCCAAGAGTTTCTTTTTAATAAAGAGGAGGGGTGTGCATCAGTCCCACGGGAAGCGGGATCAGTTACTATTGTTGTGGGTAGTTTTTTATTTAGATTTTGATTGAAATGTTTACTTTACCTCCTAGTCCTTTTTCAACGATGTCAAACAATGTTTTAAGTGTTAAGTTACTTCCGTTATTTTCTACTCTCGAGATGTAAGTTCTCTTTTTGTCCAAAAGTACAGCCAATTGCTCTTGAGTTAAATTTTTTTCCTTTCTAGCTTTTCTTAAAAGAAGTCCAAGTTTTAGTTTCCATTTTATTTGTTTTGGCTGTGCTTGCCGAAGCTGCGAACCATCCAAATTGAGTTGGCATCACATATGCTTTATGAGCCATTGTTTTGGGTATGTGCTTTATAGTTTAAAAACTAATCCTACGTTTAATGTCAGCCCATTTCTTTTTAGGTCAAGGTCGTTAATTTTATCGGTATGCTTGTTTGAATTATATTTAATTATAGGTTCTAATAAAAGTCTATTTGTTAGACTAAAGTCATAACCAATACCAACACCCCATCCTAAAATATTATACACATTTTCAACATCAACATTATAGTTGTTATCTATAATATAGAGGTCGGCATTGTAGTTATAATCTGATTTACCAAAGTTTCCTTGTGCTTGAATAAAAGCTTGATTAAAGTAATATCTCAGAAATGGGGAAAAAACGTAATCTAAACTTTTTGTTTCAGATGAACTCACTCCATTCTGATTAGTTTTAGTTTTAGTTTTTTCGTAAGTCAATTCAGTTCCAATTACAAATCTACTTGTAAGGAAATAACCAAATAAGCCTGATATGGCTAAGTTGGTTCTTTTTGAATCTATTAAATCGTTATTAATAGTTTCTTCTTTGTCAAAGTTTGTACCCAACGAACCACCAACTAGGAATTTTTGGTCTTGCCCAAATGTTTGAATACCGATGCAAGCTAATAAGATAGTTAGAACTACTGTTTTTTTCATTTATGATTGTTTAAGTGTAGACATATTTTAGGACGGGTCAAAATGTTTTACAACGGTTATGAGTATGGCTCGTTTCAGAAAATTAACTATGATTTTCCTTCGTAACTGAAATATAGCAAATTGCATGAAATTCCGATTAGGAATTCACTCCCAATGAGTTATACACGTATGTTATAGCCAGTTATTTAAAGCGATTTATTGGGATTCCTTCTTGTAATTCTATGTTCTTGAGTTCGTTTTACCAAGTCCATTTTACTGTAAAATGGAGAATTACAATCACTACTTATCATCTTTTTCAATTTTTCCTGAAGCAGTTACTTGATCAGTGTATAAGATATGTGTGCTTCGATTTTGTTCTTTAGGCAATTTCTTATATAAAAACATATCATGGGATAAGGTAGTATTAAAGATATTGTCCTCTCTTTCAATAGTGCTAATTTTAATTCCGGTGCCATCATTATTAAACATGGTTCCTTCGCTGTACACATGATTAATGGAAATAATCTTTTTGGAATCGAAATTGGCAGTATCATTTACCAAGTATCCTCCAATTCTTACTTTGTCAAAAAGGGGTATAAAAGAATTATGTACATTACCTGTTAGCGTAACTATTTTGGTGTTTGGGTAATTATTATGGATGTTTCGTATTTCCATATACATGGATGAATCTCTGCTTGAGGATGGGTAAGAATTATCAATGAATTTTAAAATGATTCTTTCATTTTGATTGCTCTTGTATATTAAATTCAGCATTGATTCGCCATTTCTGCCATCAAAATTTTCTCTGCGAAAAAAATCCAACTCTTTTAGTTGGGTAATTGACATTTCATCTGATAAGCCATTCATTTGTGAACTGCGAATTTCCAAAGCTAAGACAACATTTTCTTCAGACTTAGTTATCAGATTACATAATCCATAAGCAAATTCGGCGGGCTCATTTGTTCCATGCATTTCTCCAATCATGATTACTTCATAATTTGCGATTTCATCGTAAATCTTGTCGCTCAGTTTGGATAAGTTTTGAATGGGTATCGCATTCTTTATTAAATCCTTTTGCTCTTCCGTCAATTCTACAGAATTATCAATAGAATTTAGTGTTTCATCAGATGCTGTTTGTTTGCTTGGAAAATCTTTACAAGAAGCTAATCCAATCAAAATAATGAATAAGGGTAAGCTATTTTTCATAAAACAAAATATTTAGTTTCCACAATTGAACTACTATTTCTTTTCACGAATGTAGAACTGGTTTTGTGAATGCTTTTTAATGTTCGTTAAGATACACAGTTTTTCAAAAGTTATAAATACACCCTTTACACTAAACTAGTTATTAAGCTTGTTGGTTACCCGCCTAATTGTGCCGTTTCTAAGTGTTTTTTGTTTGTGATGCTTTTGGTAAAAGTTCTGTGCAGCTGTCCCTTATGAGGTGGAATTAGTTAGTTTTGTTGGGCGGCGTTGTTATTTTTACCTCTTCCCACCAATCTTTTATTTCAGCTCTTTGGTTATCTCCAAAGTCACCGCAAAGAGTCAATCCATTTGGAAACTCCAATTTTTTGCGATAAGCATTAATCAAAAGGATTATTTGATCTCCAAGTGTTGGCTTTTCTTCAAACGGTATATAAGAAGAAATCACTCGCTTAATACATTTAGCTTTTTCTTTAGAGTCAATTAGAGTCATTAAATATTCAATGTCTCGAAATGAAATCCAATTTGTATCTCGCTGTCCAACCGTAATTAATATGTAAATAATATTCTTAGGGTATTCGGGTTTTTCAGCCGGTATTCTTAGTTCTTCCACAAACTGTCGAACAGATATTTTGTTCATCTGAACCCAATTATTTGAGTCTGCGTAGTCCTTTTCAATTTTAGTCTGACTAAAAGAAGTCTGGCTAATTATTATCGTTAGAAATATGAATATTGACGTTTTCATATTAATTTCTGGTAAACGCTCCGACTATGAATTGTAGCAACAAGAAGTGTCGTTTAAATTTAGCACTAAAAGTAATGAAACCTTTGCCAAACATTGACTGCGGCTATATTTTATAGTTCTTTGTTGTGCTTAGTTTTTATTTAATCTTTAATTCATATTCAACAATTCTTGTAGCGTTGTCAGCATACCAAATATCATTAAAGAACTCCCGATGAGTTAAAGTCAATCTTCTTTTTTTTCTATTCTTTGTAATCACTTCAAGATTTCTCTTATCTAACTTGTGTTCTGCTATAAATTCAAAGTCTAATTGTAGTAAATCTATTGACTTAATTAGTCTTTCTCTCACTATTTTAATAGATCTAAATGGCTTTAAAACTAGAAAGTCCACTGTATCGTTTGGCATTAATAAAGGGTCTGAATAATTGGAGCTATAATTTAAACTAACATAGCCAATTGAGTCAATCGGATTTAGAAATCCGTATGGGTAGTTAGCAATGAAGTAGGTATTTGAAGATAAATTTCGAATCCTAATATTTATCAATTCTGTAGAGTCATTTTTGACATCACTGACCTTTGCACTTACTTTAAAAGGAGCTTTAATTTCAGTTTGTGCTAAGCCTGCTATACTGAAGAAAAAAAAGAATGATATTAAAGCTATTCGATTCACTTGTCGGTTTTAGTTAATGCACCACAACGGTTCTGTATGGTGTCGTTGTGGTTTTGATAAAGATACTATTTCAATTTAGCACTATGCAAAAACCGCTTTGCGGTTTTGTTTCTTTGTTTTTTACAAAATCCGCTAGTGGATTTTGCGAGCTTGCATGTAGCTGTAAGTTTGCCATACTACCTTGACCACAATGCACTATACAGCGTGTTAGCGGTAGTTCTTATTCATTTTTAAGGTGATTTAGGAACTTTTGACCAAACTCAGTCAACTCTAAATATACATAAGGTGTTGCGTCAAATGTGCTTAGTCCAATATCTTTTAAAAGTGATTTAGATACTAAATCTTGTTTGTAAAAAGCAAGAGTTGACGAATCAATATCAAAAGATTTATCGATAGTTATCTTAGATATTTTTTGTATTTCTTTTTCTAAATCGGAGTTCAATTTTTGGAGTTTTTCTATTTCTATAGTGTTCTCAACACTTTCTTTTTTTAATGCTTCAATTCGGCTTTTGTTAATAGACCACTTTTCTTTGATTGGTTCTTTTTTATGTAAATCATTACTATACCAATTCAAGATTTCAATTTGTTTCTCAGTTAATCTATCAATCAAGTCTAAGAATGTTTCTAAGAAATCATGATTGAAGTCATTTATAAAAATGCTATCGGCTAAAATTTTTGCAAAAACTCTTCTTTTTCTATTTGATCTTGTTTTATGAACTCTTAGAATTATAGATTCAAAAATATCTTCGAATTCTTCCTTATTGAATTCTTCCAAAAATGACTTGTCATTTATATTTTTAGAGTCCAAATACTTTATAAAATGAACGGTGAAGTCGTTTATTCGGCTTTGTTTTTTTCTCAAGTATGAGTCTAAGGTTAATTCGGTAATTCCTGTTCCTATTCCAAATGGAAGAATTGAAAGTAAAACTCTGAAAGAAGAAGCTATCGCAGGGTATCTTGACTCCAAATTTTCAATTTGATGTTCATCTTCAGTAGAAAGTTTATTTGTTTTCATTTTGAATTATTCAGTGATAATAGTCAATTACCGCCAACAAGTAAATATGTTGCACTAGCTGTTCTTAAACGTTTACAAACATTTATACTTGTTTTTAATTGTTTTCTAATCGGTTCATTTCCGCCAACAAGATAAGCCAATTTCAAACATAAAAAAAGAGCATAGCTAAATGCGCCATGCTCCTTTAAAAGGGGAATTGCTCAATTATCGTTTTACCACTTTTTGTATGCTTTTTTCACCTTTGCTATTCATCATTTCAAGGTAGTAAATGCCTGTTTCTCCATGCCACTCAATTTGCGTATTAGTCGTTGAAATGCTACCCTCCATAAGCAATTGCCCAAGGGCATTTCTCAAACGGTATATCAGCTGTTGTTCTGAAGTCGGCACTTCAATGTGTAGGATTCCGTTTGTATTCGGATTTGGATAAACCCTAATGCCTTGCAAAGAATAGTTATCAGCAAGACCCACCGATGTAAAGCTAAAGCAAGCAGAAGTATCTGCACAAACCGCATTGTTTGGGTCACTTAAAATCAAGGCATAACTTCCATTCATACTTGGGGTAAAACTGTTTCCGGTTTCACCAATTAGGGGCGCATAATTGTTGTTGCAATCTACCCATTGGTGTGCCGGGCCCGGACGTGCATTGTTTAAAGAAGTTAAGGTGTTCCCATTTCTTGAAACTCGCGTGTCAAGGGTATCTATCGTTACGTTAATTTGCATAATGGAATCGCAGCCGGCTGCATTGGGTAGCGTATCTCTTAGCAAACCACTTGTTCGAACTACTTTTCCACTTGGGCTGATAAATTCTTTACAAGCTCTTCGGCTAAACGCAACACTAGAGTTTTGATTGATGTCTAAATCCAAACCAAGTATGGAGTCACAACCTGCTAAAGTGCTTAAGGTATCATAATACAAGCCGCTTGTGGTCAAGGCTTGAGAAGATCCACCTACTTGCCATAGGTAAACATTTCCACAATGCTTTACAGTATCAATACTTAAATAAGTTTGACTTACGTTTAAGTCTAGTGCCAGTATGCTATCGCAACCTGCAGCCGTAATAACAGTATCCAAATAAAAACCGGTAGAGGAGTAGCTTTGGCCGTTAAAGGCCCAAGTGTAAGCGCCACAAGATTGAATACTAAGGGTATCTAAACTGCTGTTGCCTAAAGTAAGGTTTAAGGTTACTATTGAATCACATCCGTTTGCGGCTGCACCTACAAGTGTATGGCTAACCGAATTGGTAGAAGCGGTATAGGTATTTCCGTCAATCCAAGTAAAACTATTGCAAGCGGTTTGCACATCAACTCCCGAAGCAATAGGACTCAGGCTTAAGTTTAAAGTCACAATAGAATCACAACCAGTGGCTGAAGCACCAGCATAGGTGAATGTAGCTGTATTGTTCGAGCTGGTGTAGGTGATGCCATCTATCCATGTGAAAGAGCCGCAAGCCGTTTGTACATCTGTGCTTGTGGCAGTTATACACTCTTTTATTTTTTGTACAAATACATCATCATTGCCAAGCGATTGTAGATTGCTTGTTCCAGAGCCAAAATCAAAATCTAGCGGATTGGGATTAAGAGCATTAAACAATCCGGCATGAAGAATTCCACCATTGACATCGCTTGCTATGGCAAAACTTTCTTCATCTGCGGGACTCGATAAAGTTGCCACCCATTGAAAATTGCCCGAAGCGTCCATCTTATGTATGTAGGCATCGCTGAAACCGCTCCAGCTGGTGTTGGTGTTTGCAGTTCCTGGGTCAAAATCAATGGTTCCGCCATAGTAACCAACCGTATAAATATTTCCTTGATTATCTGTTGAAACGGCATTCCCTGCATCGGCAGAAGAGGAGCCAAAAGTTTTCGTCCATTGGTATGTTCCACTTGGATTGAATTTTGAAACATAAGCATCTGTAGAACCTACAGCCGGAATTTGTGTAAAGACAACCCCTGGATTAAAATCTGGTCCGTTGGCATAAGTACCAGCTACAATTACATTGTTGTTGGCGTCTATGCTAATGTCACTCACTTCATCGTTTCCTAAATCGCCCCAAGTGTAATCATAAACATAATTGCCACTGCTGTTGTACTTGGTCAAATAGGCATCTACTCCGCCATTGCTTGAATTTACTTGTCCAAAGCCGGGGCCCCATCTAAAGTCTACCCCGCCAGAATGAGAACCTCCAAAGTAAATGTTATTGTTACCGTCTATGGCGATGCATTTATTGGTGGTGCTTCCTTGTCCGTATCTTCCCCAGATGTAATTTCCGGAAGCATTCCATTTTTGCAGCCAAAAATTGTTACCCGGAGAATTGTAAACCGTAAAGTTTGAACCGGAACCTGGGTTCATATCAAAAGAGCCTGAAAATTCTCCAATGGTCAAGATATCGCCATTGCGGTCAACCGCTACATCTTTTAATCGGATATTGTAGGACCTTCCTGAACGACCAAGCGTTTGCACCCAAACAAAAGTTCCATTGCTGTCCAATTTTAGCAAGAATGCATCATCTAAGGCGGTGCTGCTTCTATTTTGTGTTCCCGTACCTGGGTCAAAATCTACGGTGTTTCGAAATTGTCCGGCAATGTAGATGTTTTTACTTGCGTCTAAGGCAAGTCCAAAACCAATGTCGGCCCCTGCGCCACCAATCTGTTTTACCCATTGTGCAATGCCTTGGGCATCGCGTTTTTGGATAAAGATATCATGACTTCCGTTTGAAGTGAAAGATCTAACTGTGGTAGCACCAGTGTTAAAATAAGCAGTGGCTTGAAAAGTTCCAAGGGTGTATGAATTTCCCAAGGAGTCCACAACAATGTCATAAACTTGATCTGCTTGATTTCCTCCTGAAGAATTTACCCACTGATGCGTCGGAGTTTGCGCATAGAGGTGAAGTGAGAGTCCAGTCAAGAAAGTGATGGCTAGCGTAAATAGTCTTTTCATAGTTACTTTTTTGTGCAAATAGCTTGATTTCAAGAACCAAGAATTGAAATAGTTGAGCAACTGACTGATTTTGTTGAGTAACGGTAATGGAGATGATTAAGCTATTGAATAATAGATAGTTATGTATAATGGATTTTGTTTGTTTGTTTTTGAAAGTGTGTTGATTATTAGTGAGTTAGATATAAGGGAAGTACTTCTCAATTTTTATGATTTTGTATCAAGTGGATTTCCGTTCTACTTTTGCGCGGACTCTTTTTAGATGAACATATTTCGCACTTTATTCCTTTCTGTATTTCTGAGCTTTGGAAGCTTCTTGTCGGCTCAATCGGTTTATCAAAACACGGGTTTCTATCTGGTAGATTCTTTGTATGCTGATGAAGTAAATGCCACAGACAGTGTATTGATTCGTAAAGTCTTGGAAAAGTATCATGCTGCTGAGCATGACACAACAAAACTGGCTTACTTTCTTGAACTTTTTGATGGAATTGAAAACCTTTCAGCAGCTCATCGCTATGCCGAGTATTTGGAAGAAAATGCGGCGATTAAACAGAAACAAGTCAAATCGGTGAGTGAAAAAGAGCGCTTGCAATTTTTAGAAGCTTATGCTTGCGAAATTCAAGGGGTATTGTTTGGATTTAAAGACGATTACAACCAAGCAGAACCCAAGTATGAAAAGGCACTTGGCATTTATCGGCAATTGAATGAAGTAGAGCGAATGAGCACCATGCTTTCGGCTTTGGGACAAATTGCCAGCTACCGCGGAAACGTAAGTAAAGCCATTGATTTACACACCGAAGCCGTTGAAAAAGCAGAACAAGGAACAGATACTTCGGCCATTATTTTCTCACGCTTTTACATTGCCGATACTTACACTTTAAACAAGAATTACGAAAAAGCTCTGGCTATTAGTCGTAAGAATTTGGCGCTTGCCATTCACATTAAAGATTCCAATTTAATTGCTAATGAATTTCTTTCCATTGCGTTAAACTCCTTTCGTTTGGGCGATACAACTGCTGCTTTTCAAGGGCTGAAAAAAAGCATTAGCGTGAGTCGAATGAGTAAGAATCCTTATCGCCTAGTAGATGGTCTAAATGAATTGGCCGGTTTTTACCTGGAACAAAACCAATTGGACTCAGCGCGATTGACCTTAGATGAACTTGAACGTATTAGCCTTAAACATAAGTTTAATTACCAATTGGCAGAGGTAAAGCTGCAACAAGCGCGTATTGCTTTTAAAAGCAAACAATGGACCATAGCAGAAGAAAAATTAAAGGCTGCGCTTGAGCTGGGTAAACAAATCAATGCCTATCAATACAAAACATATCCTTTGGAGCTATTAGCCCAAGTGAAGCATGAACAAGGCAAACATGAAGAAGCTTTTAGCTTGTTGCAAACTTTTAAGTTATTCGAAGACAGCATTTCCAATTCGCAATTGGAGAAGAAGCTAATGGAGAAATCCATAAGTTATGAATATGAAAAGGAGAAAGCCGTTCAAGCGGCGGAGCATGAGGCCGAATTGACTTTGGCCGAGGAGAAAAGTAAAACACAAGAGTTACTGATTATCATTTCGGTTTTGGTGGGGGCGGTAATTTTGATTGCTCTCTTGTCGATTTACAGCCAATTAAAAACGATTAAAAAACAAAAAGTCGCACTAAAGGAAGCCTATCGAGAATTGGAAATTCGAAAAAATGATGAGGTTTTGGCATCCAATTTTAAGGCACTTCAATCGCAGATGAATCCGCATTTTATTTTTAATGCGTTAAACTCCATCCAAAATTTTGTACTCAAAGGCAAGGTGGATGATTCGTATACCTACATCAACAAATTTGCAGATTTGATTA
The DNA here is from genome assembly GCA_964001305.1 of uncultured Flavobacteriales bacterium. GTDB lineage: Bacteria > Bacteroidota > Bacteroidia > Flavobacteriales_E > Vicingaceae > CAJXMH01. Next base: position 133,836 of record CAXFAI010000036.1, on the reverse strand, counting down.
GAACCACTTTGAGTTTTTCAGAATTAGAATTGGTCAGCTTTGAGGAAGAAAAAGCTTTATTAGAAAATTACTTGTCCTTGGAAAAATTGCGTTTCCGAGATCACTTTGATTATGAATTAAAATGTGAGGATATTCCAGCATTGTCTTTGCCACCCATGTTGTTGCAACCTTTAATTGAAAATGCCCTCGTGCATGGTTTACTGCACAAACCAAAAGATCGTTTTTTAAGCTTGGTGTTTCAATTCGATGAAAATGGCTTTCGCTGTGAACTGACCGATAATGGAATTGGCAGAGAGGCTTCTCAGGTCATTAATAAACGGCAAAATTCAAAGCACAAATCCTTTGCATTGGGCGCTTTGAAACGAAGATTCGATTATCTTTCGCGACGAATGAACCTAGAAGCAGGATTTACTTACGTGGATTTGTATGAAGATGGAAAAGCTAGTGGAACCAAAGTATTGGTGCAGATTCCTTATGTATTAAACCGATGAATAAACTAAAGGCCATAATCATTGATGATGAAGCGAGTGCTAGAGAGAATTTAGAACTTCTGCTTAGTCGCTTTTGTTTGCAAGTCAATTGTTTGGGTGCTTTTTCAGGCTTAGAATCTGGGGTGCGTTTCTTAAAAAACAACCCCATAGATGTGGTTTTTCTTGATGTTGAAATGCCCAATTATGCTGGTTACGAAATTGTACAGTTTTTCGAAGAAATTAATTTTCAAATCATTTTTGTAACAGCCTACGACGAGTATGCCATGAAGGCTTTTGAGCTTTCGGCAGTAGATTATTTGTTGAAGCCGATTGATATTGAACGGCTAAAGTTGGCGGTGCAGAAAGTAGAGCAAAATGCCTTGACCAAAGAGTTAGCTGAAAAGTATGTAGAAGTAGCCGATTATATGGATCAGCAAAAAGAGCCCAAGCTAAGTGTATTGCATAAAGGAAGTCGGGTGTTTATTCCCTTTCGGGAAATTTTAGCTGTTGAAGCTAACGAGGCCTACTCCATAATTCACAGAGCAAATGGAGAGCAGTATGTCTATAGCAAAAACATTTCAGCGGTAGAAAATGAATTGCGTGGATACCCTTCCTTGTTTCGTAGCCACAAATCGTGGATGGTAAACTTAAAAGAGATTAAAGAATTGAGAACCAGTGAAAATGTAATTGTTCTGAATAACGACATGAGTACAAAAATTTCACGCGCTAAAATGAAGCACTTTAAGGATTTAATGCGGGAGTAGTTGTAGATTTTGTTTTGTTTCTTTTTTGAATGTCCGTTAGAAATTGCCTAGGGTTGGTTAATTGACTTTGTCTACTTAATTGGTTTGCAGTAAACTCTTAGAATAAAGCTCGCTTAAAAGAGCTTACCTTGAGATGCTTTTGATAAAAGTTCTGTGCAGCTGTCCCTCAAGTGGCGGGATCAGTTAATTTTATAGTGCTTAGTTTTTTTAATTATTCTTAATGCTATCAACGTCTTCTTTTAACAACTCTTCTACTTGCTTTTTCAATTGTTCATACCTTAATGAATCTTCCTTACTCAATGGCGGTGGCTCGGGTAATTTGACTAAGTCTTCATTTACTGAATTTTGATTCATCTTTTCAATCATTTTTAGCTTATCCATAGTCTCCAATAAATGCCACCACCAATCATTACAATTCTCATTTTCAACGGTCATTTGTTTGTCTTTTGTATCAATCCATAACATCAGGTTCGTTTTGTCAAAGTAAAATCTGTTACTCTTTGTTTCAGTAGATTTCTTTACACTTACAAAAACAGGCCAACGTCCATTGAAATAGTAGCTTTCTTTATATTGGATGTCATCCTTTTCGTATGTTTTTTCAAACTTTACAATCGTCTCATTTTGTCGATAAACCTTTAATAATCCGTTAGAGTAATTAGAGCTTTTAAGAATAATTTTTTCTGGAGTGACATATTTAAGATTGGAGTCAATTCTATCAGAATTTTCATTGCCAATTCTTGAAATATCTGCATTCCACATTTTTATTAACTCATCAGTAGTTTGTCCAATGGATAATTGAGCTAGAAACGAGCAAAAGAATAATATCAGAAGTCTTTTCATTTCTCAAATGTTAGTTAAGATACACAGTTTTACAAAAGTTATAGATACATCCTTTACGCTAAATTAGTTTCTAAACTTACTGATTGCCGCCTAGCTATTCCGTTTGGACAAGTTTTTTATTGCTTTACTCGATTAATGATGTTGATTATCAATTCTAGGCCTAAAAAGCAAATTAACCAAAAGCAAAAAAAGGTTATAGTTGAGAAAAATAGAAGCATACCTAAAACTTCTACATCAGTCTCAAGATGATGCGCATAAGATACTGTGGTCTGAAAACTTAGCAATATTGAGATTATAATAGAGACAACAAATAAGACAATCTTATAAATTTTACTCAATCGTTTGTATGAATTTGTCATTGCTAGTTAAACTATATTATTCTCCTATTAATTGTAATCATCGGTCTTGGTAATGAGAAGTTGCGTGGATTAGCACGAAACTTTGCAAGTGTACACTAAACCTGCCTGCTGGCAACCAGGTTGAAATTCGCGAGGAATTTCAGTAGTAGGCGAGAAAAAGCAATTACTTAAAGCCATGGTTTCCTACTGTCTTTTTTCCGATTACGTATAAGTAATCTCCCAAGTCATTTTCATAGGATTTTATTATTTCTTTAATTTTTCCACTGTCTATATCTTTTCTTAATTCCGATAATCCATTTTCGACTTCAGTTCGGTTTGATAATGATGAAAATGAAGAAATTCCATGTCTAATTTGCTCGTCAAAATAAAGTTCAGGGTTTTGTTTTCCGCAATACAAAAATTGGTCTTCCAAGTCAGGTTTTATAAAATACTTTTGTGTTTCCATTAATTCGATTCCGCTATCATTCATAGCCTTTTTTACTTTTTCTAAAGTTGGCATTTGTATCATTGAGTCGGAAAGCATTTTTGGAAAATAATGATTGAGCCAATATCCTTGCATTTGCTCGGGTGTTGATGTGAAAATCACAATTCTGCCGTTTGGCTTTAAGACTTTATTCAGCTCTGTAAACCCCTTTGTTAAGTTGGTCCAATGGTGTATTGTCAAAGAACCGATTATTCCTTTTACAAAATTTTCAGGAAGTCCAGTGTTCTCTGCAGAACCTATTTGCCAATGAATTTTGTGGTTTTTAAGTTTTGCTTTCTCCAACATTATTTCGGAAGGGTCAATACCAATGAAGTCAAATCCTTTTTTTTGAAATTCACTGGTGTAATTTCCAGTTCCACAACCAATGTCCAAATATTTTTCGTTTTTAGTTGGTTGCAAATGATAAAGTAATTGTTCGGTCAAATATTTGTCCGCTTTTCGTGTCAGATTGTAATTAATTCCTATTTGGTCGTATTTAGCTTTCATTGTTTTGCTCAGCTTGTTCGTTAAGATACATCCTTTACATTAAATTAGTTACAAAGCTTGTTGATTGCCCTCGCTGTTGTGCCGTTTTTGAGTGTTCTTTGATTGTGATTCTTTTGGTAAAAGGTGGGTTGTGCATCAGCTACCTGTGTTAGTGGCTAGTTTATTATTCAATCTTTTTAAGTAAATAATCAGTTTTATCTTTCATTTCATAAATGATAAATTCTTCAAACTTTTGCCTGTCGCTTTCAAGCTCGCTGTAAGTTGTTAAAATTACCTGTGCGTCATCGGAGGATATGTTTTCAATAACATTTACACAGTCAATAAGCGAATCATTGTCCAAATTTTGTTGTTTGGGCTCATCAAGGATTAACAAGTTTGGGAAGTTAATTGAATCTAAATTTTTAAATTTTATAGAGGTTTGAAGAAGAGATAAATAATAGCTCAATATGATTCTAATGTTATCGCTTGAACTTGAAATATTATAAATGTCAAAATTGTCTAGATATGGAGTGTAATTATCATTACCATCGACTTTAATACTTTTTATCAAAGACTGTTTACCCTTAAATAAACCTAAGTTTGTAACATTGTCTTGAACATAATGTGTAATTGAATTTATTATGGCTTCATCATTAGTTGTTTGTTTATATTGAGAGACTTCTTCTTTGAGTTTTTCCAATTCTATACTTGATATATTGATGTCTCGTCTTAAAGGTTTAAGGGCTTCCCACCTTTCAGCGATTCTCGAATACTTTTCCATTTCCTTATGGGTGGAATCAGCATCTAATATTCTTTTTCTTAAATCTGCAAACTCTTTACCGGCAAAAGTTTTGGTTTGTTGCTCTAGTTGACTTTCATATTCCTTAATCCTGTCACTAATAACATTTCTCTGCTCAATAATCTTTCTTCTGTCTAAAATTCTTTGTTTGATTACTTTCTTAAAGGTTCTTTCTTCATCTTCTAGAAAGGCTATATTTTGTTCGGGTGTAGAGATGTTTTTAGATAATTCAGAATGACATAATGTGCATTCATTGTCTTGTGGTATTTGCAATTTGGCTTCACAAACGGGGCAAGTTTTAATATTTAAATCAGTTGATATTTCTTTAATTCTCTTTAGCTGTTTGTTTTTGTATTTGTTAGCATTAATTCTGTCGATATAACTTTCATACCCTGATATTTCAATAGTTATCTTTTCAACTTTTTCAGAGGCTTTTCTGTATCGATAATCTAGCATTTTTAAGCTATCTCTTAGTTTTTCGTTGCTTTCTTCATATTCTTTATTTTGACTAGAAAGCTGATTGATAAAATCTGATTCTGCTTTATATCTTTCCTGTAAATATCTGATGTAGTCATATATGCTAGTTTTTCCAATTGAGTTTGTATTTACGATTGGCATCTCCTCAGATTTTTCGGCATTTGCGATAATTAGGAGATTTTCTTCTTTTTGATTTAGCTCATCCTTGATCTTTTTAATTATCGACTCAAGCTCTTTCACCTTTATTTCAGTCAGGTGTAGATTGAATCTGTCAAGTCCGAAAACATACTCAAAAGCAACTTTCTTTACATCTTTGATATTGTATCTGGTGACTTGTCTTGCTTGGATTTGCGACCAACCTGCTCGCTGTTCAACAAAGAATAGCGGTAGGATATTCTCAAAGTAAAGTTTAGCGAGTTTATTGTCATAAGTTGGTAATTCAACCTGATTTAATCCAATAAAATTGAATAGAAAATTCTGAAATCCATTTTCCGAAAACACACCTTCACCTGATACTATAAGTTTTTTGACTTCTTTTGTTTTGAAAAAATCTTTCGCAGAACAAACCTTCACAGCTGCAAGGTGAAGTTCACTCCCTTTTATGTATCGAAATATTGTAATCGTTTCTTCTCCGTTTGAAATTTCGAGGAGTAAATATGAGTTCTTGATACTTTTCCCATTGATTGAATTGTAGAATTCAGGTTTAAAAGGGTTTTGAATAGTCTTAAAAATACCAAGTCCTTTTTCAGCTCCCAAGCCATAGATAATACCTGTAATGATACTGGTCTTTCCGACTGAATTTGGACCATAGATAATGTTCAAACCATTTTTAAATGGAATAGTCGCACCATATTTGGTATCGTCCTGAGTGATTACAGTATATATTAGCTTATTTATTATCAGTTTCGACATTTTGTTTCCAATAAGAATTTGGGATGACTTCTGTGATAATGTTTATGGTTTTGCCCTCTACAAGACGGCTTCCAAATAATTCCAAGAAATTTATTTCACTTGGAAATACATCCTTTACTTTTTCAAAATATATTTTTCCTTTTTCTGTTAGCTTAATTCTAACATTTTTCCCGTTGTCATCTGCTTTGTATGTGATTAATTCTCTAACGAAGAGGTATAAAAACATGTCATTGAATCTAATATCCCAAGGAACACTTTTGTATTGAACAATATTAAAATCAATTTCAATCTGTGATTTTGTCTTAAACTGACTGAGCTTGTTCAGAACATTCTTTTGCCCATTAAAGTATTCCACAATGAATTTTGCTTGAAAAGCTTCATTTCGTAATAGGAAATCAACACAAGCAATTACGGTTTTGCTCAGTCCAAATTTATTATTGAGCATTCCTAGAATTACTAGGATTCTTGTTGACCTGAATTGAATTCTATCTTCTGGCTGTATATATGTCGGTCTATCTAAATTTATATTCGGTTTTAGACCTTTATCGGTGATGGACTGTATTAAATGATTAAACATCTCCATTTTTTCTCCAATCTAATGGGCATTGTGCTGCTAATTCAAATACAACACCATGCAATAGTTTTTCTTTGTCGCCTTTGAGTTCAAAGTCCTTGTAGAAAGTCAATATTTCTTTTTCAGCTTCAATAAAAAAGTCATGAAAGAACTTATGAGGAGTGTAGGTGTCATCGATTTTGAAATTACTAGTTAATCTGTCAGCTTTTAATCTTAGATTACATTCCCAATTTAAAATATTAGACCTAAGACTAGGGTTTAAATCGGTTAAGCTGTCAATGAAAACTTTGTAATTTGCTCTTATTCTATGATATCTAACTCTGTGTTCGTCATCTTCACATAAAACGGAATTTAATTTTTCATCTAGTGTAGTTTTTAGTTCTGTGTCTTCAATAGGGTCTGTTTCTGTGTCTTTGATTGATATTATATCAGCAAACCTTAATGCTTCCTTCTTTTGTATTAGGTTGTTTATTATGGCTTTGATTCTCCTTATTTCATTCTCCCTATCAAATGAAATATCACAAGAGGTTTTGTCAAAAACCTTCTTGTATACTTCAGTATTAAGTGCAAAAAGTTTCTCAATATCTTTGTCAGGTGTCCAAAAATCAACAGGGTATTTGAATTGTCTTATTACTCTAGATTGAATGTTATGGTCGATATTACTTAAATCTCTAAGAGGAGATAAGGCTATAAAAGCTGAAGGGTTATGACTAGAAGCTGCAAGTTGGAGTTGTTTGTTAAATATGTCAGCCCAATTCAGTTTCGCTGTTGTATAATATTTACACTCAATAAAAAACTCTCTTTCTTGCTCTTCATCATCTAAAAAGAGAATACTAATGTCAAAACCACTTTGATCTCCTGAATCTTGTTTACGTACTTGTATAACAAGGAAGCCCATTTCTTCAAATATGTTTTTGAAGAATGGTTTAACTAGTTTTTCAAAGTCACTTCCTGTTATTGCCATTTATTTAATGATTTCTTTTTTTCTGGATCTTATTTACATGCCTCAACAAGTATATATGTTACACTAGCCATTTTAAGCGCTTATAAATATTCATACCCGTTTTTTAATTGTTTTCTAAATCGGTTCATTTCCGCCAACAAGATAAGCCAATTTCAAACATAAAAAAAGAGCATGGCTAAAAGCGCCATGCACTTGTAGCCTTAGGGCTAAGCAATTCAAGAATATGCTTGCTTTTCTAAAGCTTATAAGAATAAAAAGTCAAGGGCTATGGATTAATCCATAGCCCTTGACTCCTTAAAAAAGTATTACTTCTTAGAAGGAAGTAAATGAAAAAGCTTTTGTTTTACTTAGAAGATCAAAGACATGAGTAATTCACCTCTCAAGGTATTTACCTCTTGATTTCCAATGGTCGTGTTTAAGGAAGTTAGTGCCAACTGCAACTTTAAATCATTGCCTTTCATGTATTTTGATAAACCCAAAGTGCTTGCCACTTGCTCTTGCATCACAGAGTTAGCGTTGTCGCCAAACTCAGGACTTAAGGTTGAGAATCGGAAATCGGCAGCATAGCCACTTTTACTCGCATATCCCACTTGTACATTCATGGCCGTACCTAAGGTTAAAAATTCGGCAATTTGGGTCGGGGCCAACTCATTAATGGCGGTAATGTCAATGTAGGTGCCATCTAAATTGGCAGCGGTACTAATGGCGTATTCACCTAATACAGAAAAGCCTTTGTATTTAAACAAAAGGTCATAATACAATTTTCGGTAATCTGGTAATTGGTTAGCGCCTTGAGCATTGTAGAGTAAAAAGTCGCCATGTCCTTCACCATTAAAGCCGCTTGCTCCATCGTTAAAACTGGCTGCTGCACCAAGTACTAATTTTGGACTTTCTTCATGCGCTAAATCGGCAATCATCTTATCATTCCCTTCTGTGAAATCGCCCAATGGGTAAACGTCTAATCGCGCGGCATATTTTAATCCTCCTAAGTCTACATCTCGGCTATCGCTACCAAAGGAATTTCTGCCATCTCCTGAAGTTACCGCTATCTGTGGAACCAAAAGCCAATCTGTTCCCAAACTATAATCTAAAAACAACCCAAATTCTCTACCGCTGTTGCTCAAATTGGTGCTTAAAATACTTCGGTTGGGAAACTGTAAATAGTTTTCCATAATTAACATTTCTCGGTTGTTTCCAATGCTTTGTTTTTGTCCGAAATAAATATTGAATCGATCATTTGGGTGAAAGCCAATCCAAGCATCAAGTAGGGGAGTGTTTAGGCTAAAATCTGTTTGCAGAAAAAAGCTCACTTTCTCTTCTACTGCCTTTCCAGAAAAATTAAAATAAGTGCGTTTAGAATTTAAAAAGTAATCAGCATCTTCATCTTCTACTTTTTCAAAAGAAATGCTTGGCTGCACCATGCCGCTTAACTTAAATTGATAATTGCCTTCGTTGAAACTAAAATTCAATCCGCTTCCTAATTCAAAGTTCGAGCTGTGATCAGTTTGGGTGGTTTGTGCAGTTAAGCTAAGTGCACAAAGGAATAATGAACTGCAAATAAGCTTTTTAATCATGATGATTTTGTTTTAAAGTAATATGCTCAGGAGCATCGGGTTTAACGTATCTGTAAATGGGTAATGTTTCATTCAGTGCTGTAGGTAGAACTTCATAAGCAACAAAACTATTGATGGCCTCAGGCTCTAAAACTTCAATAGCTAAATTGGCTTTAGGCTGATTCATCAACACTACAGCAGTGCCTTCTGCAAAATCTATTTGTTCAGTAGAAATTGTCGTTTGCACGGTTTGAATTCGTATATCTTCAAATTTTTCTTGGGCTTGTTCGTATTCTGAAACTAAATAGCTTTCTACCTCAAGTTTGCTGGCTTTTTCCAAATAATGAATCTCTAAACCCAAGGTTTGTAGCTTTTCTAAAAGTTTGCTTTCCTCTTTGCGAATAAGGTAAGCCGTTGCTCTTGTTCGTTCAATTACAGGGCTCGACTTTAAAGCATCTCTAACAGTAATTTGTAGCGGCATTTCAGATCTGGTATCCATATCAATCACCTGAATGCTATCTTCGTAAACGGCTCGTTTACTTTTTACCACACTGTTAGTTTGTGCTTCATTGGCTTTTTGAATTTCCGCTCGCAGTTCATCTACATGTTGGTATGCGGTTTCTAAGAAGGAACTACTCACCAGAAAAGCAGACTGTACCCTGCGTTTAAAAGATGTTCTTCCCAAGTGCACGCCACGCACTTCTATCAATGCAGAAATACAATTGGTAAGCGCATAAGAAGTAGCGCTTGAACGCGGACTCGTTGCTCCTTTATTAAATTGAATTTCACCTTCATGTTTGGTGGTACTCATGTAATCATTGTGATTCAAATGGTGCTTGTCCAATTCAATTCTGGCGTTTTCCACAAAACGCTCATCGATGTAGTTTCTTAAATTTTCAGGAACGTTGAGGTTGCCAGTGTATAAGAAAAGCACATCGTAAATACTAGAAATTCCAAAAGTGCTGAGTTGGGCAAAGTGCTTGCGGTAAGCGTTGTATTCGTGTAAATCTAACGCAACCTCCGGGCTGTAATCGCTAAAAGCTTTTTTCAAAACCACGCTTTCAGGTGCATTTAATTTGGTTTGATCTCGGTTTAAATCAAGGCCATTTATGGCGTCTCGGTTATTTTTTTCATATCCATCTATGTTAGCCATAGGAACAATGGCTATGTGTAGTCGGTCTAGTAAATGAGCATATGCAGGATCTTTCAAAAGTTTGTTCATCAGGTGAAAGGTGCTTTCGGTACTGCCTGGCTCATTGCCATGAAGTCCTCCTTGTATCCAAACTTTTACTGGCTTTTCAATTGCCTCTTTTTTTGCCAAAGTCACTAGAGGTATTGCTTTCCCTTTTTGGCTTTTGCCAATAAACTCGATTGTTACAACTTCAGGAAACTCAGCTTGCAAGGCATTTAAAAACACAAGCATTTCATCATAGTCGGTAAATCCTTTCTTTTTGGAAAAGGCCGGCGTGTTTATCTCAATTTCAGGATCAGGGAAAAACTTTTCCGTGATTTTTGAAGGCTGTGGATTAGGTTGCGCGCTTGCTAAGCTGCAAATGAAAAAAGCTGTTATAAAAACCAGATAACGCATACTTAAAACGATATGGTGGTTATTAAACGGGCAATCCATTCATCCCCATTAATTGGATTGCTGTATATGTCGTTGCTGCCTTCTTCAGCTTCTACATAGGTTAATGAACCTTGTATTTTAATTCCATAACTACGGTCTAAGTATTTGGAAACGCCCAAGGTGTAATACTGAGGACGGTTATAAAAGGTGCCATTATTTAAAAATGAATGTTGATCAGCATCTAGGTAGGTATAGCGAGCATCAATGGAAATGAGGCTTTTAAAAATGTAGCCTATTTGAATGTTGTATCCTTTTCCGAGCATCATTCGCCCTTTTACATAGTTTTCTACATCTCTTTCACCATCTACATCAAAGGTGGAAGCAACTGTTCCATCGTTTCTAACTCTACCCGTGATGTCTGTTGGTACGCTAGCTTCAGTAGCTACAAACTCTCCAAGCATTGAGAAACCTCTGTATTTGAATAAAAAGTCGATGCCATATTTGGTGTAGTCTGGTAATAAATATTCCCCTTCATCATCTAAATAAAGAATGGCACCACTGTTTCTACCTCGGCGACTACTCATACCATGATTGATGCTGTAGTTAGCTCCAACAACCAATTTCGGGGCACTTTCTCTAACCATGTCTACTTGTCTGAATTGACCAAAATTGGTGAACAAACCAAAGGGCAAATAGTCGATTCGTCCGCCTACTTTAAGACCGCCAAAATCGGCATCAAAAGAGTTTATGCCATCGCCATTGGTTAAAGTTAAATAGGGTTTTAAATAGCTGCCATTGTTAAACCGAAATCGTCCTTCTAGAAAAAGACCAAATTCTCGAATACTACTAAATGCTGAGGTTAGTCTGCTACGTTCAGGTAATTGCAAGGTATTAGAGCCCATAAAAAGCTCTCGATTATCAGTAGGGGTAGAGCGCTGACCGAAAGTAATCCGAATTCTTCGTGTGATGCTATACCGTATCCATGCATCTAGCAACATTTCATTTGTTCCATCGGCTACTTCTGAGCTACCGCTTAAATCGATCTGAAAACGATAGTCTATTTTTTGTTGTGCTGCATCGCCAGCTAATCTGAATCGAAGTCTCCGAATACGAAATCGAGTTAAATTGTCTTTTTCATCATTTCCGGTATAATTTTTTACTTCAATAGCAGGTTGCATATAACCGCTAAAAGTGACTTCATAGCCATTGTCGCCGCTTAGTGTTAATCCTTCACCAAAGTTGTATTTATTCAGTTTGGGGTTCTGACCTGCTGCTTGAATACAAACTACAGTAAATATGGCTGCAATGCCTTTTAGGTATTTAGTGTGTAATTTCTTCATTCGAAATTATTATTTACGGTGAGTTGCTGATCTGCCATCAATTGCTTCCCATTGGCAAATACATCGGTGAGCTCTAAATTTTCGTTTAAACAACAAAAATCAGCATCAGCGCCAACGGCAATTTTTCCTTTGTTTTTAAGTCCAAGGTTTTGCGCAGGGTTTGAGGTAATCAATTTAAAAGCCTCTCCAATATCCATTTTGGACTCTTTTACTAAAGCTACCGCTTGATTAAAGTTTTCATTAATCGGCGCTCTTCGGAAACCAATTACATTGCCTTGCTCATCTTTTTTCTCAAGGCCGGCATTGCCATCGCTGCTAAATGTCAGTTTTTCTATGGGCACTCCCTTTTCTAGGGCATACACTACCGATAAGTAGGGTTCTGTATACTTTGAAGCTCCCGTTGTAATGTCAATCATTCCCCCCATTTTGGCAAAGCGGATGGCTTCTTCAAACAATTCTTTGGTTCTTCCCACATGAGTAGGGGAGATGTGTTCAATTGGGAATTCATACTTTTCAACCAACTCAAACAAAGAATCCATTTTGGTAGATAAACCGCCAAGGTGAAGGTGTAAAATCCCTTTTTTCTCACCAATCATTCCGCCCACTCTAACCTGACGAAGCAAGCGCAGCAATTCTAAATTAGTCGGGTAGTCTGAGCGAACGTCGGTAATGGCAATTTTGCAACCCAAAACTTTATCGATAAAGATTAAATCTTCTTGTACATTACCCATGATATGAACAGGGTCTAAACCGTAATAACCGGTGAACATGTAGGCTGAAATTCCTTCCGTATTTAATGCTTTTACTTTCGCATACAAACTTTTAATGCTACGGGTAGAGCCATCTGTACCTAACAAACCCACTGCGGTGGTAGTTCCAGCTTCAACTAGTTCTGTTAATTTTAACTCAGGCGTCATGGATGAAAAACCGTGTTTGCCACCGGCACCAATCAAATGAATGTGCTGATCGATAAAGCCTGGTAGAACTGTTTTTCCTTTTGCATCCCAGGTGGGAACCAAGTTTCCAGACAATTCAATTTGATCTTCTATGGCTAGGATTTTTCCTCCGCCGATCAAAATGTCTTTCTTTCCAAGACTTTCAGGACTATATAGTTGTGTGTTTTTTAGAATTAACATCTGCTAATTAGATAAAGTGATAAATCAATAGAAAAATGAGTGTAACACTGAATGGAATAATGTTGCGTTTCACAATTTCCATAGTGCTTACTCCTGCAATTTCAGAGGTTGCAATTAAAACGCCTGCAACTGGCGAAACTGTTCTTCCCATAGAAGCGGCAAGGTTCATGGGTAAAATCATGCTAATGCTGCTTACACCTAACTGCTTGGCCAATTTTGGAATTAGAGGAGCAAAAGCGAAAAAAGAAGCATTGCCACTGCCCATTAACATGGAAGCCAAAAAGATCATAACAGCCATGACAATTCCGATACCTACGCCACCCCAACCCAAACTTTGAGAAGAGTCAATCAGGCCATCGATAAATCCTAAAGCAATTAAACCTTTGGAGAAAATGTCGGCTGCGATAATCAGGGTAACAACGGTCTTAAAAATGTTCCCCATTCCATTCCAAAATACTTGCAGCGATTTGAGTACCTCGCCGAAATTTCTTTTGTGAAACAACTCAAAAAGCATAGCCACAAAAAGGCTGATAAACATGGCTGTGGTAGTATCTAGCTCGATTGGAATTGGGAAAAATTGAAAGAATGCCGAAAAAACGATCAATAAAATCAGTGGCAACACGGGTATAATTGCATAATACAATGGTGCTTTTAAACTGATTTTGTCTGTTTTTATTTCTGAAACAGTATCCGTTTTTTGCTGTCCATTTTTAGCATCGAAATACCTGTTGGTGAAATAATAACTAATCATTAATAATATGCACAGAGGAGCAATTAACGGCAGTTGATGATCCAAGAAGTACACGATGGAATCTTCTTCGGCAATGGTTGTAGCTCTCGCTGTAATTGCTGAGGCAGGACCAATTCCGAAGGCAGTGCAGGCAGTAATTACGGAAACTGCCGAAAGTCTGCTGACACCAAGTTTAATGAGAATTGGAAAAATGGAAGCCATGAGCAGTAAGCCTAATCCAGCTGCCGAAGGAATACATACAAACAGTAATTGACCTATCGGAAGTACTGTCACGGTTGTCAGATGAGGGTATTTTTTCAGCATCGCCAAGGGTTTCATAGCGATGTAAACCAAAGCATCTGAAGCTCCTATTTTGTCGATGTAGGCAACAAAACCTCCAATGGCCATAATCATTAAGCCAACTCCAATATTGGTTTTACCAAAAGACTCTTTGATGTACACGAATAGGTCGAAACCACCCCAGCCAGTTGATTCTTTAATACCAGGCATGGGTTGACCCAAAAACTTAGCAATAACAATCATCAACAAACCAGCAAGCAACAGCACAGCATGTGGGTAGTACTTTTTTAATAAAAGTCTGGCCACAATTACAATGACTATCAGTGATATGATGGGTGGTAAATATTCCATGATTTAAAATGCGCTACCGTCGACTTTTGTTCCTGGTGAGAATAGCGTAGTTGTATTTACACCATGTTGTTCAAATTCGCCGGTAATGTCAGGATTTCTCGTGTAAGCCTCATTGGGGTTGTTCGACAATTCATCTGAATTAAAAGAAAGGTAAAAAGTGCCATTTGGAGCTTTAATACCAATAATTTCACCTGAATTGTTGAAGTTAAACCCAGCACCTGCAGAAAGCACAATTGCTCCTCCAAATGTCTTGGAAGTTGCATTCAAGTCAACACTTCCGAAAATAACGATGGCTTTTTTTGCTGGTAAAATTGTTCCAGCAGGAAAGGTGTATTGATTGGAGCCAGTCAATGTATCGTCCCAAATTTCGTAACCTCCTAAATCAAAATCACGTGAACTTGGGTTGTACAATTCGATAAATGAATCACCATCTTGATCATAAACGCCATCTCCGTTTGCATCGCCATCCAATCCGCTGTTTGATGGGTCGTAAAGCACTTCGTTAATGATGAATTGAGCTGTAGCAGCTACATCTTCATCCTCAATAGTAAGTGTTACTTGGTTATCTGTTTCACTCACGCTTGCTCCACTTGCAGAGGCAATTGCTATCGTAATGTCTTCATCCCCTTCTTTTAAAGTATCTGAAACAGCAAGTATGCTTGTACTTGCATTCAAACTTCCTTTGCCTATGGTTAGTGAAGTTGAACTGATGCTATAATCTTGTCCGTTTCCTTGTGCTGTTCCACTTAAAAATAAGTCAACGGTAACATCTTGAGCTGCTTCTGCAGTTAAGCTAACACTGATCGTGGCAGAGCCTTGCTCTTCAAAAATGCTAAGTTGGTTGGAAGAAAGAGATACAATAATTGATGGCTCAATATCTTCCGTTTCACAAGCTGTAAAAAATGAGCAGCACAAAACAAGGAATAAGCCAAAAGAGGATTTTATTTTCATTGGAATGAGATTAGAGATAATCAAAATTTGGGACGTTGTTAACCGTCCCAATGGTTATTTATTTTCGAACAAAGCGATAAGTGGTCGTGCCATTTTGTGTGTTGGCTCTAAGCATAAAAACTCCACTTGGCAAATCACTGACATCAATTTGTGCATTCAGCTTAATGTAACTTTTTACAAGTACGCCTGTGATATTAAAGATATCGATTCTTTCAATTTTTTCGCTTGTTTCAATGTTTAAAATGCCTTCAGTGGGGTTTGGATATACTTTTAAACTCACGGATTGATTCTTTTCTTGAATCCCAGAAAGTGTGCTAAATGCTGTGCCATTTGTTCTTGTTCCCGGAGAAAATAATACCGTTGTTGTATCTCCATGTTGTAAAAATGGACCGCTAATGTCAGGAAATCGAGTGTAAGATTCGTTAGGATTGTTAGACAATGCATCAGAATCAAAGAATAGGACCCAATTTCCATTGGCATCCTTAATTCCAATTACTTCACCTGAGTTGTTAAAGTTAAATCCATTAACTGCATTTAAAACCAAAGCAGTTCCAAATGTGCCTGTTAAAGTACCACCTCCAAAAACTACTACAGCTTCATTGGCAGGTACTAAAGTATTGGCAGGAAAAGTATATTGGTTGGTGCCACCTGAAGTGGTATCATCCCAAATTTCATAACCGCTGATATCAAAGGCAGAGTTGTTTGGGTTGTAAATTTCAATAAAGGAGTCATCATCTTGACTGTAAACCCCATCGCCATTCGCATCACCATCTAAACCACTATTTGATGGGTCATACAAAACCTCGTTTATGATTAAGGCCGATTGATTTGAGCTAAATGCAGTTCCATCAGTTCTAGTGCCAGGAGAAAACAAAAGGGCGGTCGAGTCACTGTGTTGAATGAATGCTCCAGTTACATCAGGGTATCTAGTGTAAGATTCGTTTGGATTATTAGAAAGTGCATCCGAATCAAATAACAAGGCCCAAGAGCCATTGGCATCTTTAATTCCAATCACTTCACCTGAGTTGTCAAAGTTTAGACCAGTTGAAGCACTTAATACCACAGCATTTCCAAAAGTTCCTGTAATTGTGCCTCCACCAAAAACTACAATAGCTTCATTAGCTGGCACTAATGTATTGGCGGGAAAGGTAAATTGGTTTGTGCCGGCAGAGCTCGTGTCATCCCAAATTTGATATCCACTAATGTCAAATGCAGTACTGCTGTTGTTGTAAAGTTCTATAAAAGAGTCATCGTTTTGACTGTAAACCCCATCACCATTGGCATCGCCGTCTAAATTATTGTTTGATGGGTCATAAAGTACTTCATTGATAATCAATTGTCCGTAGCTAAATTGAAAGCCTACGAAAAGCGCTAAAAGGAGGTATATTTTTTTCATTTTGAATAAGATTAAGTTAGCCAAAGGCGCAAGGCCTTTTAAGTAGAATGCTCCAAAGGAAGAAGAGAATTGAGTACATTTAGCGTACCAATTATTCATTTTTTAAGATACCAATTTGAATGCAGTAGTCGATAAGGTGAAGCAATCCTTTAATCAAAAAGTAGCTCAAAACACCGAAAAGAAAAGTCTTTATTTTCTATTATACGAAGCCATAAAGGGCAGTATTTTAAATGCAGATTTACCTGCTGAAATACAGCTTAGTCCTAGCCGTATTTTGGCAGAAGAGTTATCCGTTTCTCGAAGCACTGTGCTAAAAGCTTATGAGCTGCTAAGTTTAGAAGGTTATATTACTTCTTTGGTTGGTTCAGGATATAAGGTGAAAGCAATCAATGCCTCCTTAGCCGATGAACGACCAAGCGTAAACCCAGACATTCAGTATCCTGAATTGTCGTTGATGGGCAAGTCATTCATGCAAAATGTTGGTCAGCTGAACACTACTGATGATAAGAGTATCGCCTTTCGACCAGGTTTGCCACCATTGGATATTTTTCCTGTCAATCAATGGAAGAATTTGGCCAATTCATATTGGCGATACATCAAATCTTCTGCATTGTCCTATTCTCCATCTTCTGGAAATGAGCAGTTGAAAAAAAGCTTAGCCACATACTTAAACCTAAGTCGAGGCATCAAATGCGAAAGCTCACAAATAATCATTGTGTCTGGATCACTTCAATCGCTTTACATTATGGGTAGTGTGTTGATGAATCCCGGAGATACCATTCTGGTTGAAAATCCAACATTTCCAAATGTAAAATCCATCTTCAGTAGCTTAAGAGCCAATATGATTGGAGTGGGTGTTGATCAAGAAGGTATCCGATTAGAAGAGATGGAAAGCCAAGCCCATAAAAAAGCTAAATTGATGCATGTAACTCCATCGAATCACTATCCAAAAGGAATTCGGATGAGTTTAAAAAGAAGACATGAGCTTTTGGAATGGGCGCAAAAGAACAATTCCTTTATCATAGAAAACGATTACGAACATGAGGTCAATAACTTTTCAGATGCCTTGCCTTCTTTATTTAGCATGGATAAAAATCAGCGTACGGTATTTTTAGGGACGTTTAATCGATTGCTTCATCCTTCTATTCGTATAGGTTATATGGTAGTTCCTCCTTATTTGCTAGAGGCTGTTGAATCCCTACTAAAGCACTCCCATCGTTTTGTAGCACCATCCATTCAAGTGGTTTTAAATCAATTTATTGAGAAGAAATATATCTATTCGCACATTAAGAAAGTAGTTGAGGTGGCAGAGGCGAGAAAAAAAGTTTTTGTGGATGAGTATGAAGCCCTTTTGGGAAATAAAATGCCGCTTCAAATGACGGGAGTTAAAAGTTTGCATTTGCTCGCTTCTATTCCCAGAGGAAATCAAGATCAAGCACTTTGTAATCAGCTTGCAAAAAAGCATTTGTTGGCTCATGCCTACAGCAAATGTTTTATTGGTGAATCCAAGGAGCAAGGCTTAATTTTTGGCTATTCATCCGTACGAACTCCTGTAGTCCGAAGAAAAGTGCAACGCATGGCTGAAATACTCAAATCGAAAAATTGGTAGGTAATAATTTGATATTTTGGTATGCAATTAAGCGAGGCTTCAAGCTCTAATTTTACCTTTTTTCAAAATAGAAAGTATATGATTAGTCGCTATTTGATATGGCTTTTTGCCGTTATTTTACTTGTTTCTTGCGATAAGAATGAAGAATTTGAAGAAGATGAAGTGGGAGCTAATATTCAGCTTCAAGGAACTGGTTCGTTTGTGTATAATGATTACAGTCCTTTAGCGGATAAGCCAATTACCGTTTATTATCATGTGCCAGATGGCGTAAATGAATTTGCCCCTGTAGTGTTTATTTTTCATGGTGCGGGAAGAGATGCCAAAGAGAGTCGTGATGAATTGATTTCCAAGGCTAATTTATATCGGAACATACTCATAGTGCCTGAGTTTTCACAGACCTATTTTCGTGGCTCAGATGCTTACAATTTGGGAAATGTATTTGAAGATGGCGACCGTCCTAGTCCGGAAAGCTTAAACCCAGAAGAAGAGTGGACCTTTTCTTTGATTGAACCCATTTTCGACTTCTTGAGAAATTCGACTTCCATAAATGTAGAAACCTATAACGCCATCGGTTTTTCGGCCGGAGCACAGTTTCTACATCGGTTTTTGTATTTTAAACCACAATCACGAATTCAACATGCCGTTGTGGCTTCAGCAGGTTGGTATACCATACCTGATTTTCAAATTGATTTTCCTTATGGCTTAGCCAAAGCTCCTGTTTTAGCCAATAGTATGGCGGCTTTTTATAGTAGACAAACCACTGTAGTTGTTGGGGAAGCCGATAATGATCCCAATGCAAGTTCTTTAAGGCGAAACTCAACAGTTGATCAACAAGGTACTAATCGCTTAGCTCGTGCACAGTATTTCTACAATCAAAGTCAAGTTCAAGCTAATCATTCTTCTAGTACTTTTAATTGGACCTATCTATCCATTCCAAACGCTACCCACGATTTTCAAGCTGTAGCTTCTTATGCCATGGATAATGCGCTAAATAACTAGTGAAGATGTTAAGCAAAAAGCGAATCGGATTAGTTTTAGGGCCTTGGGTTTTTATCCTCATCCAATTGTTTTTTAGAGCCAATAATTTAAGCGATGAAGGAGTAGCTGTATTGGCTTCCACCGCTTGGATTGCCATTTGGTGGATTACGGAAGCCATCGCCATTGAAGCGACCGCTTTGTTACCACTCATTTTATTTCCATTGCTTGGTGTTAGCAGCATAGAAGCTACTGGAGCTGCTTATGGACATAAGTACATTTATTTATTTGTTGGTGGATTTATTTTGGCTATAGCCATTGAAAAGTGGCAATTACACAAACGAATTGCCTTGCAAATTATTCGTTTGGTAGGAACAAGTTTGGTCAACATCATGTTGGGTTTTATGCTCAGCACGGCTTTGCTTTCCATGTGGATTTCCAATACGGCAACCACAGTCATGATTTTACCCATTGGTATGGCTGTAGTGGCCCAATTAGGAGCAACGATTGATCCTCAACAAAGTGCTCAGTTTAAAAAAGCCTTAATGCTTTCCATTGCTTATAGCGCTTCCATTGGAGGTATGGCAACTTTGGTAGGAACTCCACCAAACTTAATATTTGCTGGTGTGGTAGAAGAAATCTATGGGATAGAAATTTCATTTTTACAGTGGTTTTCCTTTGGTTTTCCGGTTTCAATCTTGCTCTTATTTATTTGTTGGGTGTATATGAGCCGATTTGCTTTCTCCTTGCAAGGGCTAAAATTTGAAGGAGGTAGGGCTGTTATTAAGACTCAATTGGCAGAATTGGGACCAATGAGCAAGCAAGAGAAAATGGTTTTAGCCATTTTTGGTTTAACTGCTATAGCTTGGGTGTGCCGCTCATTTTTATTGAAAAAATTTATTCCTGAAATTGATGATACCATCATCGCCCTGATTGGCGCACTATTGATGTTTATTGTGCCTTCTGGAAAGGATGGAGAAAAGTTGTTAAAGTGGCAGGAAGCCGTTCGATTACCCTGGGGAGTTTTACTTTTATTTGGCGGAGGAATAGCCTTGGCCATTGGATTTGAAAACAGTGGCTTGGCACAATGGGTAGGGGAGCAGTTACATGCTTTGCAAGGTGTTTCCATTTTTATTTTGCTATTGGTCATTGTAGCAACAGTTAACTTCTTAACGGAAGTGACTTCGAATTTGGCGACCACCACCATTTTATTACCCATATTAGCGGCTTTAGCTGTAATAATTGGAGTACATCCTTTTTTGCTCTTGGCAGGAGCAACGGTGGCAGCTTCCTGTGCATTTATGTTGCCAGTTGCTACCCCGCCTAATGCCTTGGTTTTTGGTTCAGGTTATATTCAAATGAACGATATGATTCGCTGTGGGGTGTGGTTAAACTTAATTTCTATTCTAATCCTTAGCGTAATCGTTTACTACTTTCTCCCGCTTGTATGGGGTTTTGATTTATTGGAAGGATTGAAGTGATTCAGCAAGTTTTAGCCTGTAAGTAAGGAGTGTTAATGATTATTGATGAAGCTGGATTTTGTCTTTAATTTGGAAGATGATGATTATAACTGAGCACGCGTTTTAATTTCCATTCTCCATCTTCAATAATCCATAAATGAGTGAATCTTGCTCGACTGCTCTTACGTGCATCTTTACCTTCAGGCTGTTGGTAAAACTCATGAATCCCATTTTGAATGGCTCCATATAAAACTTGGCCATTCTCTTTATATAAAGGAAATACTTCCATGGACTCTTCTTGTAAAACTCTCCAAGTTTTAAATGGCAATTCTTTGATGCCAATTATACTTTTTATAAAACTGCTTTTAGATTCAATAATGCCGTGTTCATCATGATAAAACTCAAAGTCAGCTGATACAAGTTTTGCAACTTGCAAGGTGTCTAATTGATTGAACCCAATATCAAAAAGCAAGCTGTCTTTTTCTTGGATTAAATCAAGGAGGGTTTGTTGATTCAAGTTTAGTTCGTGGGTTCGGGTTGACGTTTGTTTTTCGGTAGCATTGTCTTGATGACTGCATGCAAAAAGTATTAGACAAAAAGCGCAAGCAAGAGGTTTTAAAAAGTTCAAAAGGAAATTTTTTTAATGGTTTGTATATTCTGTCTTAGAATCTCCAAAGGGCTTACCATGTGTTTCTTTTTGATAAATAGAGGGTTGTGCAGCTGTCTCACGGGAGGCGGGATCAGCTACCGGTATTGGTATCAGTTTTTTCAATCATAATGAAATCTGCATTTCGCAATTAAAATCTCTCCCTCATTGTATTTATAAATCAACCTATGTTCACTATCGATTCGTCTGGACAAAAATCCTGCGTATTTATGTTTTAAAGGTTCAGGTTTTCCAATCCCGTCAAAAGGATTGCGAGCTATTTCTTTTAAAAGCTCGTTTATTTTTTTCAATTTCTTTTTGTCCGTTTTTTGCCAATACAAGTAATCTTCCCAAGACTCGTCAACAAACACAAATTTCATAGTCAGTCTTCGATTAGCTCTTTATTAAATGATTCTCCCTTATTAAGCTTTTCGATGGCGGAATCCAATCTCATTTCATTTTTTCGTGAGGAAAGTTCGTGGTTTGTAGCCATTAATGAATTATATTCCTGTAACGACATAACCACTATTCCTGAATCTTTACCACGATTGATAATCAAGGTTTCAAAGTTCTTTACTACCCTGTCCAAGTAAGTTTTAATATCCTTTCTAAAGTCAGAAACTGTTGTAATTAGCATAAAAATGTATTTTATTATGTACAAAAATATGTACAAAATGTGGTTTGTGCAATTTTTTCAAATTGCTAGTAATAGATACATCCTTTACACTAAATTAGACTTAAACTTTGTTGACTCCCCACTTGTCTCGCGGGAGAAGGGATCAGCTACTGGTGTTAGCAAAAGTTTTTTATTTAATAATTATATTCAACCGCTATGAATTTATTCCTAATTGCTTCACTAAAAAATAGATTGCAAGCGACTTTATATGTTTCATTTCTATTTATAAAACTTTGAATGTCGTTATATAAAGCCCAATATGATCTTATTTCGTTTTTTGATTTAAACTCAAGTCCAATGTTTTCAAAGTCAAAAGTTATGAGCATATTAGTCATATTGTTGGAATGCCACTCATAATGATTGTATTCAATCCTTGAATCTAAATGAACTTTTGTGTCAAAAATAAATTTCATTTTTTCAGGAATTGGAAACTTGTTATACGAGATATAAATAGAGTCTCCGTTGGATACGAAGTGGTGAGCTTCCATTCTGTCTTGAACAATACTCTCATTGTTAAACGGGTCTCTGTATAGTCTCCATTCTGCGTCTGTGAAGCTATAGAAGAAAGGCTTTAAAATCTCAAATTCATTTTTTAAATCATATTCAGCCGGAATTAGTCTATGTTTAGTTCCTGATTTCATATAATCTCTCAATGAGTAGTACAATACTTCTGTTATGGTCATATAATCAGAAGGTTCAGTATTATGTTCAATTGAGATTAGAGGTAACATGTAAAGAATAATTGGCTTATTTTTTACATAGTTAATCAGAGAATAGCCTAATACTTTTAATGTGTCAAATGAGTCATTGAATTTGATGTATGCCCTAATTTCATTTTTATAGTTTAAGTCAAGTTTTGATTTCTTAGCAAGTAATTCTTTAGTCTCAGAGTTTGCTAGAGGAATCATTGGCGATTCAAAGAAAACATAGTCTTCATAACTCTTCTCGGCAGTGTTGTTCATCTTTTCTAGTTGAGCAAATTTTGAACTATCAATTTGATAGTCGAAGTAGAATATGCTTTGTGTAAAAACATCTACTGTAGCAAGAGTGAAAAGAATAGTTAATAATCTTAATGTCAAATTAGGGTGATTTTTGCTAACGGTTACTGTATGGTGTCGTTGTGGATTTGATAAAGATACTATTTGCAGTTTAGCACTTAGCAAAAACCGTTTTGCGGTTTTGTTTCTTTGCCCTTTTACAAAATCCGCTAGCGAATTTTGCGACCCTCAAATAGGGTAGGAGCCAACCAAACTGCCTTACCCACAATGCACTATACGGCTTGTTGTGCCTAGTTTTTCTTTAGTGAATTTAAGAACTTCAGAAAAGATTCATCACTTTCCAATTGATTATGGATGTCAAACAAAATTCCGTCAATTGTAACAAATGCATAGCCTATATAAGTTGACGTATCCTTTTTATCAAATTTTGAATATGAGATTAAATCGAATTCATATTGTCCAAGAGTCTTGGTCTGTCTATAAATTTTTCTTTTTTGTTTTTTAACGGTTGCTTTCTCATTTTTATACCATTTCTCAAAATTATCAAATTGACTATGGATACCTACAGCTATATGGGGCTCATCAGGCCAAAGGAAAATAGTTGTTGTATCAAAATATACTTTGCTACTCTCAGGATATTCAGTTAAAAATCTAAATGATTGAGGAAGTGACACAGTAATATCCGGACGAACCAATTGATATTCAATCCATTTATCTTCCTTTAAGTAGTCTGTCCGGCCACATGACATTAAAAAAGCTAGAATAACTAGAACTTTTATGTAAAATCTATCCATATTAATTAACCCTAACGTTCCGTGTATGGACAGTAGGGCAGGTTTAAAGCATTTCACTTTCGGTTTACCACTAAGCCAAAACAAACGTTTTTACTTTTAATTTTCTTTATGTTAAACGTCAAAACTTTGTTTTGGCGTTGCCTGCTCAAAGAACAGGAATTTCAATTTATATCTATATGCCCTATTGGCTATAACCGTGTTAGCTGCTGGCTTTTTTTATTTTTTTCTAAATGCTTTCTCCAACTCTTCCGACTCGATAATGTACTTCGTTGTCTCTTTGTCAATATTGTCAAGAAGTTTTAAGTCCGCTGGGTTGTTTATAAATCCAATCATGTCTTCATGGTTAACGTAATATCCTTTCAATTCATTTCCCTTAAAAAAGTAAAGAATGTCAAACTCGTAATAGTAGTGGTCGTTATCAAATTCCCAATAATTTCGAGGTGGAGTCATTCCTTTCTCATGGACGGAAAAATCATATTTGAGTAATTTCTGTTTACAGTCATTATTTAAGTCGAATCGACAGACGATTTCATTTTTAAATTCTACAAGTCCAAGTTCTTTTAATTCCCAATTGTCAAAAAAGTCAAGGCCGTTTGGAAAAAGGTTATTTGTCTCTAGAACTTCCGCAAATCCAAAACTGTCTGAAATTTGAAAGAAATAGTCGTTAAGGAGAGTTCTCCAAATTTCATCTGGAATTCCGTCCCATGATGGAAAGAACTCTCCATTTAATTTAATTGCATTTAGAAACAACTTGTCGTTCATTTTTTCAGCTTGCAGCTAACTTGTTTATATCGTAACTAAAAGTGCAATTATCATACTATTTTGGGTGTTATTGTGTACCTTTTTAGCACTCTCAGTTACCTTTATTTTACACTTAAATCTCATCTACTTCAAATACCCAAAATCATGTTGGTCTTTAATCTGCAACAAGCTGTTGTATATTAAATGAATCACATGTTCTACATCGGCTTTGTGTACCATTTCTACCGTAGTGTGCATATAGCGCAATGGCAATGCAATAAGTGCAGAGGCCACTCCGCCTGTAGCATAAGCAAAGGCATCGGTATCGGTGCCAGTTAAACGAGAAGCGGCCAATCGCTGAAAAGGTATTTTGTTTTTCTCTGCTGTTTCTATAATCAATTCGCGCAAGTTGTTTTGCACTGCTGGGGCATAGGTAATTACTGGTCCATCGCCTGCTTTAAAATCACCCTGCTCAATTTTATTAATCATGGGTGTTTGGGTGTCGTGGCAAACATCGGTTACTATGGCTACATCTGGCTTTATGCGCTCTACCACCATTTGTGCACCACGCAAGCCTACTTCTTCTTGCACGGCATTGGTAATGTATAAACCAAAAGGCAATTTTTGTTTCTTTTCTTTCAGCAAACGAGCTACCTCGGCAATCATAAAGCCACCAATGCGGTTGTCCAAAGCTCTTCCTACATAGTAATTGTCGTTTAACACCATGGCTTCATCTTCATAGGTTACTACGCAGCCAACATGTACGCCCAAAGCTTCTACTTCTTCTTTGTTTTGGCAGCCGCAATCCAAAAAGATATTTTGCATCTTAGGTGTTTCTTCCCCTTTTTCTCGGTTTAAGCGCGTATGTATAGCCGGCCAACCAAATACAGCTTTCACCATGCCTTTTTTGGTATGTATGTTTACCCGTTTTGATGGGGCAATCATGTGGTCTGAGCCTCCATTTCGGCGCAAATAAATAAAGCCATCTTTGGTAATGTAGTGCACATACCACGAAATTTCATCGGCATGAGCCTCTATAACTACTTTGTATTTCGCTTCTGGGTTTATAATGGCTACGGCTGTTCCATAAGTATCCACAAAGTGGGTATCTACATAGGGTTTTAAATAGTCTAGCCATAGTTTTTGTCCCTGGCTTTCGTAGCCAGTTGGCGATGGATTGTTTAAATAATCAAATAGAAATTTTTCAGATTTCTTCGTCAATACTGATTTTTTCTTCGTCATGTCTTTTGTTACTAATCGGTTTTTTCCTTGGGAAAAGAAAAATAGTTTTCAGCGGCTAAATGTAGGCCTTTGATTTAAAAAATAAAGACGCTTTGCTTGTTTTCAACTTTTAGATGGTTGAAATTGAGCTTTACCCGTGAAAAATAATTGTTGAACTAAAAGTAAATAAATGCATAAGAAATAGCAAGGATGAAAAAGAAGTTTTTCGAATTAAAAGGCTGATGTATAAAGTGTTGGTGTTTACCCAACCATCGTGATTTTTATTTCGTCATTGATTTTATAACCTTAAAATTTTATTAATTATGAAAAAATTACTTTACCTATTTACATTTTCTTTTTTAGCGGCAAACCTGAGTGCTCAGTGTGTAGCTGATTTTATGTCGGTAGTAACACCCAATAGTTTAAGTGTTCAGTTTTACGACTCTTCTTCGGTTTCGCCAAATTTCAATGTTTCTTACTATTGGGATTTTGGGGACTTCAATAGTTCAACGCAACAAAACCCAACTCATACATACAGTCAAGCTGGAACGTATACTGTTTATCTAAGCATTTTTGACAATCAAAGAAATTGTTATGATTCTATAGGCTATAACATTACAGTAACTTCCAATCAAAATCCGCTTCCTTGTAATGCTGGATTTACCTATAACATTCAGCCAAACTCTTGGAATGGAAATGCTATGGTTTGGTTTACCAATACTTCTACAGGATTTGATAATTCAAGTACTTTTCAATTTTACTCTGGAGTAGGTTCAGGTGCAATTACTTTTCCCGCTACCAATGGAAACTTGAATTTCCAGTACACTTATTCTCCAGGTACTTATGTGGCTACTTTAAATATTCTTGATTCAGCTCAAAATTTTATGTGTAGTTATACCGATACCATTGTAATTGATTCAAGATGTAATGCCTCTTTCACCGTTGCGAAAGATACTTCTACTGCTTTTGGTGTTGTTTTGTATAATACCTCATCTAATGAACCAAGTCATTCTTATTCATGGAGCTTTGGTGATGGAGGAACAGCTACCGGAAGAAACCCATCACATACATACACTAGCTTTGGAGATTATCAAGTTTGTTTAACCATTACTGATTCCATTTTCAATTGTACGTCAACCTATTGCGATACTTTGGGTATGGATAGTTTGGGTAATTTAAAATCTGGCGGCTTTAGTTTAATTGTTCGTGAACCTTTGGTTACTTCAATCGAAGAGGTTCAATTGGAAGAAAATGTTGCCATTTATCCAAACCCAGCAGTTAATCAATTAATTATTGAAATGGCTAATCAATTTGAAGCTATGAATGTTCAAGTTTTTGATATGGGAGGCAAGTTAGTCCATGAAGTGAATATGAACACTGCTACGAATAAGCACATATTGGATATTAGTGAATTTGATCATGGTTTGTATTTCATGCGAATTAATACAACCAATGCTTCTCTTGTGAAGAAGTTTATCAAGCAATAAGGCGAGTTCCTAATTTTGAAAGGCGAGAACATGGTTCTCGCCTTTTTTTATGATTTTTGGTGAGTTCAAGTTTCATGAAATTGCGTCAAGCCTTTGGGACAAATTGTTTTCTGTTTCTGTCTGATTTTCGTGCTTTTAAGCACAAAAAGTAATGCACAACAAGTCGATTTAGATCGAAATGATTTAACTAAAGACTATGATACGGCTTATGTGCAAAGTTTTTATGAGTTGGTTACCGCTCGTATTTATTTGTCGCGCAAAGCTACTTCGGTGCTCTTTGATCGAGAAGATAAACAAGAAAACGACTTAAACTACCAGCCAAACAGTACCATGAATTTAGGCATTGGGGCAACCTACAAAGGTTTTACCCTAAACTTGGCTTATGGTTTTGGCATTCTCAATCAAGATGAAGGAAAAGGAGAAACCAGTTATTTGGACTTGCAGTCGCACCTTTATGGAAGAAATTATGCGATTGACATTTTAGGTCAGTTTTATACTGGCATGTACTTAGAAAACACAGCGGAAATTAATCCCAATTTTCCTTTGCCTTTTTATTTAAGGCCCGATATACAGATTAATATCGTGGGAGTTAGCTACACCCATTTGTTTAATGCCAAGCAGTTTTCTTATGCAGCAGCCATGGTTCAAAATGAGTATCAGAAAAAATCAGCTGGTTCGTTTTTAGCAGGAGCAAAGTTTATCGTACTTTCTGCTCAATCAGATAGTAGTATGATTCCTTATTGGGAAAGAGATTTGTTGAATGATTCCCTAGCGGGAATTACAACACTTAGCGGAATTTTGGGCGGACCTGGAGTTGGCTATGGACATTCGTTTGTATTAAAAAAGCATTGGTTTTTAACCTTTTCACTGGAGTTTAATTTCCTTTTTGGTCCCGCTTATTATAAGCGAATCAATCAAGCTGATTTTGAAGAATGGCAATTTAACCCTTCGGTAGATTTACGTTTGGCTATGGGTTATAATTCACCAAAAACCTTTGTGGGGCTCTCTTTTGTGCAAGATGATACTCAATTGCATGATCGCGGTGAAACAACAGATATTGTCTTTGGGGTAGGAAACTTGCGTTTGAATTACGCCAAACGATTTCAGTTAAATGAGAAATGGACCAATCGTTTGAGTAAACTTCCTTTTTAATTGTGGGTTTAACTTAGAAATAAAAAGCATGAGCATAATAGACCGTCTGCTAGGAGAACTTTTTCCAAATAAGGAGAAAAATGAGGCACCTATAAAAGAGGTGCTTGTGCGAGAAATGATTCAGAGAAATCAAATTTTTAAAAGGGACTATCAGAAGTGGAAAAGCCGAGATATGCAGGAAGGAATTATTGAACATGTGGGAGAGAATAGAATGCTACGCATTGCCAACCCAGAGGCTAATGTGAATTACTACCGCTATACCCATCATCTTTCCAATGGGTTCTATTTTCATGGGGAAGAGCCTTGGACAAGCAACGATTATCAGTTTTTTATACAACACATTATTGAGCTTTTAGAAGCAGAGGAATATCATTTAAAAAATGCAACTAAAGAGGTGGTTGAAGAAAATGGGCAGCTAAAAACGGTAGAGCATTTTTATTTGAAGCCCAAGTTGAAATTTCGCCATGAAAGGCCCTATCAGCAGTTGTTTGGAAATATTGAAATAGAACACCGCATGCTTGAAGACAGAACCAATTTAGTGAAGCTTATGGCCCATGTGTATCAAGATAGAAATTTCTTAGAACCCTTGAGTTTCGAAGACTTGATGCAAAAAATTTGGCTATCTTGAGCGTATGAATACCATTTCTAAGAAAAAGGAAAATTTCCCTATTCAAGGTCCCTTAAGAAAGTACCTTAAAAAGTACTCCCGTCAGCATAAGCTACCCATTGGATATGATGATTTGAATCATTATGAAAATTCAATTTCACTTTACGATAAAGCTGGAAAGGATACACTTTGGGAAACGGTATTTTACCAGCCTTCGGAAATGGCTGAGGTGAATGAAAAGTTGTGCAAAGTTTATTCTCTTTTGAAAACAGAAGGGGATACCACTGTGATGGAGCACCTTTTTGTTGATCGAATTGACTATTGTCCTTTTGGAAATTCAAAGCCTTTTCGGGTGCGCATTACAAACCGATTCAACGATAATTACGACTACTTCTATGTAAAAAAAGCAGATGCCTCGCGGATTTATGGTTTGGAGTTAGAACATATACTTTCACCCAATCGAATAAGCTACATTGTAGAGGGAAACACCATTATTGAAGATCATATTGCGGGAATCCCTGGTGATGTATTTATTAAAAACTGGTTAGAAGAACCTCAGTTAAATAAAATTCGTTTAGCCAAGGAGTTTGTTAAGTTTAATGAACGTTGCTTTGTTCGTCTTTTGGGCGATATGCGTTCATACAATTATGTGGTAGACATGACACCAGATTTTGATGATATTCAATATCGGATTCGTGCCATTGATTTTGATCAGCAGACCTATGAAGGTATGAAAACCATGTATTTGCCACAGTTCTTTAAAGACAATAATCCCATTGTTAACTTTTGCATGAGTCTGTTAAATCCTGAAACAATTCGGCAATATCAAAAGGAAGAGCGTGCTATGATAGCTAACCGAATCAAAGTATCACGTTATCGTTTAAAAGATCTTTCAGATTGCATGGAGAATGAGCGCTTAAGCCAAACAGATAAAATTGATCGCTTAAAGCATGAGCTTGCAGAACATTTTAAGGATGAAAGCTTTTTAGAATGTGAAAGCATGGGCGAGATTCTACGAACTCGTCTCTTTATTTTACTTTACAATAACAAAGATATTCTAGCAGAAGGGATTTAATGTTCTACTATTTTAATTCTGATTAGTTGAATTAAAAACATCTTCTTTTCGGAGTGGGCGAAGCTCAATCAACCATTTAAAACCCTTGTAACGCAAATCTTTCACCGGGTCTAGTTCGCCCATTGGGTGCATAGTCGCTTTGGGTTGATTTAAAAAGGAAATGCTGTTAATGGCATTGTCCTTCAACGAAATATTAATGTCGCTACTTTCCGCCACATTTACCCCTATAAATTTGTCTTTTTCGTCCAGTCCCCAATAAGTCGTTTGTCCATTTCCTACCACTTGAATATAGGACAATTGGCTGTTCTTAAAGTAGCCAGTCATTTCCTTGCCTTTAATTTGATTGAATCGTAGGCTGTCTACTTCGGATATGATGAATGCATCAACATCCAAAAACAAGGAATGAATTTTATTATTTGCTGTTCGAATGTCAATTCTTTCGGCAGTCAATTGATTTTGATCTGACCAGAGAATTGGGGTTCCGTGCATTTCAATCGTGCTATCACTAATGTTGTAAGAAATAGAGTCGCATTGCCCTTGTAAATCGCTCTTGTATATCCGAACATCGTAATAGGCTAAAAGTGCTTGATTACTGCTGTCACTACCAAATACCTTAAAGGTGTCCGCATGCATAAATAAGGAATCTTCATCCAAAATTTGAGTCAATAATGATCTTCCATAAACCAAGGCGCTATCTTTTTTCTCATACATTAAACCGTGGTCTCCATTAACCATTACTTGCTCGGCGGTATCAGTAATTTGAATGTTGCCGTCGGCTTTTCCAAAACCAATATTTCGATCGTAATAGAGTGTATCGCCTTCTAACTTTTTGCCATCGGTAAACAAGTAAGCATTTTGATAATACTGTGATTGATCTTTAGGCGTATCGTACCAACCGTTTTCACAATAAATTAAATTGCTATCGCCTGTAATGGTAGTGGGGCCTAAAAAGTTGACCATTTCGGTAGAGCTAAAATACTTCAGCGTATCAGAGCACATCACAAAGTCTGGATTGCTTAAAATCACAGAATCTTTGAAAAAAAACAACGATTGATTGCTGTAGAAATAGCCAATTTGACTGACTAAGGTATTGCTGTCGTTTTTGCTTTCAATGTGACCGCCAGTGTTGTATTGAGCAACATTGGTTTCACGGTTGTAAAGCATTCGGTCAGTTGTAAGTACAAAATCTTTATTTTCAAGACGAACCACTTTTCCAGTTACTGTAGCAAGTTGTGTGTTGCCATCATAATGTAAGGCATCACCGTATAGGTTTAAGGTATCTCCTTGGTTGATGCGAATATTTCCATAGGCATCTATGGTATTGCTTTCTCGGTACATAAAAGCACTGTCGCAATACATTAAAGCCTTTTTGTGCTTGAATTGCACATCGCCAATTAGTTTCTGAGCCTGCTTACCATCTTTTTTCATGCCTATGAGTTCCAAGGCATGGATGATTTCAATTTGCTCTCTTTTTTGAGCTAACAAATGGCAAGTTAGAAAAGCAAGCGCAATGAATATGCTAAGTGTTTTTAGGCCTTGGCCCATGCTTGGTCTCTTACAAGTGTTTGACTTCGATCGGGCCCTACAGAAACGATGGTAATTGGAGTTTCTAATGCCTTTTCTAAATACTGAATGTAGTTTTCTAAAGCAGCAGGAATATCCGATATGCTTTGTAAACCTGTAAGGTCAGCTTTCCAGCCATCAACTTCTTCATAAATTGGAGTTAAATCTTCGCCTAAAACATCAAAAGGTAGGTAGTCGATTTGTTCGCCTTTATGTTCATAAGCGGTACACACTTTAATTTGATCAAACTCACTTAAAACATCGGCTTTCGTCATGATTAATTGGGTAACTCCATTAATCATTATGGCGTATTTTAAGGCTGGTAAATCAATCCACCCGCAACGTCTTGGCCTACCAGTAGTAGCTCCAAATTCATTGCCTGCCTTTCGGATTTCTTCCCCAACTTCATCGTGTAATTCAGTTGGAAATGGACCACTACCAACACGGGTACAATAGGCCTTAAAAATACCATACACTTCACCAATTTGGTTAGGTGCTACACCCAATCCAGTGCAAGCTCCTGCAGTAATGGTATTTGAAGAAGTGACAAAAGGGTATGAGCCAAAGTCAATATCAAGCAAAGTACCTTGTGCCCCTTCTGCTAAAATACGTTCACCAGCTTTTCTGTGGTTGTTTACTGCGTGTTCGCTGTCAATTAAACGGAAACGTTTGAATTCTTCCATAGCACTTAGCCATTCTTGCTCCATTTCGTCTAAGTCATACTCAAACTCATATTGATCGAGCAACTGCAAATGCTTTCCTTTAAGGGCATTGTATTTGGCCATAAAGTTTTCACTTTCTACATCGCCAATACGCAAACCGTTTCTTCCAGTTTTGTCCATATAGGTTGGCCCAATACCTTTTAAAGTGGAACCAATTTTTTGTTTTCCTTTTGCTTGTTCTGATGCAGCATCTAACAATCGGTGAGTAGGAAGGATTAAATGGGCTTTTCTGGATATGCTCAATCGCTCATTAATCGGCACATTCATCGCTTCTAGTGCTTTAATTTCTTTCAAGAAAATAATTGGGTCAATCACTACACCATTCCCGACAATATTTTCTTTTTCTGCATGAAAAATACCTGATGGAATCGTATGTAAAACGTGCTTAATTCCATCAAACTCTAAGGTATGTCCTGCGTTAGGCCCACCTTGAAAACGTGCAATTACATCATATTCAGGAGTCAATACATCGACCACTTTTCCTTTTCCTTCATCGCCCCACTGCAGGCCCAATAATACGTCTACTTTCATGTTTTATTGATGATTTTTAAATGCTTCTTCTAAAGAATCTTCTAATGTAAAAATTTGTTGCAATTTGCTTGTTATAATCAGTTGTTTCACTTTTTCGGTTGCTCCGCATAAAACCAATTTGCCATAATGATTTCTGCATAAGTTTAACATGCTGATTAATATGTTTAAACCGCCGCTATTCATGTAGTCAATTTGGCTTAAATCAACAAAAAATAGTTGTTCTCCCAGTTCAATTTTCTCTTCAAAACGCTGATACATTTCTGTAGCATCACTTTTATCCAAAATTCTACCTTTAAATTCAATCACTAAGCCTTCTTCTCTTTTTAGAAATTGATAGTTAAATCCCATATTAATTCTTTTTATCCTTATTGAGGCCTTGGCAAGAGTTGCAAATGCCATATAAATTTAAAGAATGATGTAGAATTTGAAAATCTAACAATTCCCCCACAGTTGATTTAATGTGTTGAATTCGAGGGTCGCAAAACTCAATGACTTTATTGCACTGGGTGCAAATTAAATGGTCGTGTTGCTTGTAGGCATAAGAACGTTCGTATTGGGCAATGTTATGTCCAAATTGATGTTTTCGAACTAAGTTGCAAGCAATTAATAAATCAATGGTATTGTATAAAGTGGCTCTACTTACTCTATATTTTTTCTCCTTCATAGAGAGGTAGAGCTTTTCAATATCGAAATGTTCCTTCTGATTGTAGATTTCATTCAAAATGGCAAATCGTTCAGGTGTTTTTCGATGTCCGTTTTTCTCTAAATAAGTAGAGAAAATAGAATTGACTTTTTCGAGCGTTTCGGTACTGGAAGACATATCTTCTTCTTAAAAGGCAAAAATAGGTTTAATTGCTAAAGTATTCATGGCTTTTATCCATCGATTCTCGACACATTGATCACCCCTTCAATGGCTTTAATTTCTCCAATTAATTTGGTTAAATGTTTGGTGTCGTGAACATACAACATAATAGTGCCTTCAAAAATTCCATCGTTCGAGTCGAAACTCAAAGAGCGCATATTTACATTCAGTTGCATGGAAATGAGTTGTGTGATTTTATTTACTAATCCTAAATCATCGATTCCGGTAACTTTAATGCCCGCCAAAAAGGCAATTTTTTGCTGACTTGTCCACCTGGCTTTTACAACTCGGTAAGCGTAATTCGACATCAGTTGAACTGCATTTGGACAATTGGATTTATGAATCTTTATTCCATCGCTAATGGTAATAAACCCAAAAACTTCATCACCAGGAATGGGATTGCAACAAGGTGCAATTTTATAGTCAAAGTGGTCCATGTTTTCTCCAATGACCAACATTTCCTCTGTTTTGCCTTTTTGCAAGAGTTTTTGCTCAAGTTCACTTTGGTGGCTGTTAGGGTTTTCTCTGCCAACAATTAAACCTTTGTCAATTACTAAAGAGTCAATTCGACTTAAATTCAGTCGATTAATTTCAAAACGGTAGAACAATTCATTCTCATTGGATACTCGATAAAGTTTAAGGAGCTCCTTGATGTTGTCCTCGGTAATTTTGATGTTGTTCTTTTTAAGCCATTTCTCAAACTTGGGTTTGCCTTCTTCCGCTAAGCGTTTTTTATCTTCTCGTAAAGCCGCTTTAATTTTTGATTTAGCCTTGCCAGTAATGACATAATCAAGCCAGCTTTCAGTTGGTTTTTGCTTTTTTGAAGTGATGATTTCAACTTGATCTCCACTTTTAAGCTTGGTGCTTAATGGAACGAGCTTGTGATTGACTTTTGCACCCATACAATGAGCTCCGACTTCAGAATGTATTTCAAAAGCAAAGTCTAAGGCTGAAGCTCCTTTGGGTAAGTTTCGAATTTCTCCTTTGGGGGTGAAAATGAATATTTCTTCAGCAAATAAATTCAGTTTAAAATCATCGATAAATTCAATGGCATCTTTTTCAGGATTTTCTAAAAGTTCACGAATCTTATTAATCCAAGTGTCAAAGCTATTTTCTGTATTGTCTTCTTCTTTGTATTTCCAATGAGCAGCATAGCCTTTTTCGGCTATTTCATCCATGCGGCGCGAACGAATTTGTACTTCAATCCATTTGCCTGTTGGGCTCATTACAGTGGTATGCAATGATTCATAACCATTGGCCTTAGGTGTAGAAACCCAATCCCGCAATCGATCAGGGTTGGGTTGGTAAAAATCTGTGACAATCGAGTAGGTGTTCCAACACAGCGATTTTTCATGCTCTAAATCGCTGTCAATGATAATCCGAATAGCAAATACATCATAAATTTCTTCAAAGCTGACATGCTTCTTTTTCATTTTGTTGAAAATGGAATAAACCGACTTGGTTCTCCCTTTCAATTCAAATTGAATGTTTTGCTTCTCCAGTTCCCGTTTAATAGGAACGCTAAATTGATTTACAAAGCGTGTTCTTACCGCTTTCGTTTTCTTGAGTTTGGTGGTTATTTCTTCATAAACATCTGGCTCGGTAAATTTTAATGAAAGGTCTTCTAATTCAGTTTTTAAGGCATAAAGGCCTAAGCGATGAGCTAATGGAGAAAACAAGTACAAAGTTTCTGAAGCAATTTTTAGCTGCTTGTCTCTTCGCATGGCGTCTAGAGTTCGCATATTATGCAAACGGTCTGCCAACTTTATTAAGATTACTCGAACATCATCAGAAAGGGTAAGCAGTATTTTTCGAAAGTTTTCGGCCTGCATAGAAACCGTATAATCAACAACCCCTGATATTTTAGTGAGTCCGTCAATAATGATGCGTTCTTTTTCGCCAAACATGCGCTCCACATCATCCAAGGTAATGTCCGTATCTTCAACCGTATCATGTAAAAGGGCACAAATGATAGAAGTCGTTCCCAGACCAATCTCCTCGGCAACAATTCTTGCAACTTCAATAGGGTGGTATATGTAGGGCTCTCCAGATTTTCGACGCATGTCTTTATGCGCTTCCAGAGCAATATCAAAAGCCTTGCGCACTCTTGCTTTGTCGGCTTTGGTTTTTACATTTTTACTTACTCGTAACAAAGCCCTGTACCTTCTGGTAATTTCCCTTTTTTCGGCTTCCTCTTGACTTCTACTTATATGTTTAAGACTCATGGCTTCAAATGTAATGAATCGCCCCATTTTACTGAACATATCTAAACTTTGAAAAGGTATTTTTCGTGATATAATTGTACTTTCGTGAATTGTATATAAATTATATTATGAGTGAAGAAAAACACTTGTTTCAAGAATTCGAAAGTATCAGTGATGAATCCTTAAGAGAAAAAGTGATTCAAGACTTGAAAGGAAAAGACTTTGAAGAAACGTTGGTTTGGGAGGATGAATGCGGAATTAAGCATCAACCTTATTATCGCGCATCTGATTTGGATAAATTAAATGATCTTGATGAAATTCAGGCTTGCCAAAAAAAACAATCGAATTGGAATGTATTGCAAAGCTTTAGCATACAGGAAGAAAATGTAAAGTCTAAAATTCAAAATGCATTAGATTTTGGGGTTGATCAAGTTATTTTAAGAGAAGTAAATAGCTTGGA
Organism: uncultured Flavobacteriales bacterium; assembly: GCA_964001305.1. GTDB lineage: Bacteria > Bacteroidota > Bacteroidia > Flavobacteriales_E > Vicingaceae > CAJXMH01. Next base: position 97,621 of record CAXFAI010000036.1, on the reverse strand, counting down.
TGAAATTCTTGATGTGCTTGGGAAAAAATATAAAGGTAAGGCTGCTGTAAAAGCTCAATTGATAAACTTACCCACAGATCATTTATTGAAGCATTTTTATGTGGACCCTATTGCTGAAGAATTGAAGAATGGAGAAAAGCCACAAGAAAATGATGAGCATTTATTGAAGTTGTTTCAAGAACGATTGAATCAATTAGAGCCTGACCCTTTTTTATTGGTGGATGGAAGTATTTACAAAATGGCAGGAGCGAACATCGTGCAAGAAATGGCGCTTTGTTTGCAGCATGCTTTAAGTTATTTTGATCAATTAACAGAGGCCTCATTTAAAGCAGAAGCCGTAGCCAGAAGTTTAGAATTTAAGTTGAGTTTTGGTACTTCTTACTTTCCTGAAATTGCAAAAGCAAGAGCGTTCCGATATTTGGTTCACAAATTATATGCTGCCTATCAAATAGAAGAAGAGGTGAGCATTTGGGGAGAAGGTAGTTTACATTATTTAAGTCATCTTGACCCTTACACCAACTTATTGAGAGCTTGCAGTATGAGCATGGCCGCAGTTTTAGGAAACTGCAATAAAGTAAGTACTCCGGCTTTTGATCAAGTTGGAGTTCCTTCCGCATTAGGAATAAGAATGGCTAAAAACATTCAACTCATCTTAAAAGAAGAAAGTTATCTCGGTCATGTACAAGATATTGCTTCGGGATCTTATTACATTGAAAGTTTAACCCATCAGCTAGCGAATGCCGCTTGGAATAAGTTTTTGGAGTATGAAGAAAGAGGTGGCTTGCAAGCAATAATTCAGAAAGGTGAATTGCAAAAAGAATTGAGTGCAACATTTGAAAAAAGAAAGCAAAGCTATAACAACGGAAAAACCTTGTTAGGAGTTAATAAGTATCCCAATCCTGAAGGAACTCAAGTTGAAATTCATCATCAAAAAATGAATCAAGTTTTACCCAAGCGATTTTTAGCTTCAGAAATTGAAAAGGCATGAGACCAGAATTTAAAGAACTGAAAGAGCAGAAACTAAAGAGCATAAAGCAAGAGGAGCAACATGTTCCTCATCACTGGACTACTGCAGAGCAAATTGAGTTAAAGGAGAATTATTCACAAAGTGATATTGCAGAACTGAAGCATGTAAACTATGCAGCAGGTATTGCGCCTTATTTACGTGGGCCTTATTCTACCATGTATGTTATGCGGCCATGGACCATCAGACAGTACGCCGGATTTTCTACTGCTGAAGAATCGAATGCCTTTTATAGAAGAAATTTAAAGGCAGGGCAAAAAGGACTGTCAGTTGCTTTTGATTTAGCAACGCATAGGGGATATGATTCGGATCATCCTCGTGTTCAGGGAGACGTTGGGAAAGCAGGGGTTGCTATTGATTCGGTTGAGGATATGAAATTGCTTTTTGACCAAATTCCATTAGATCAAATGTCAGTTTCCATGACAATGAATGGGGCGGTTATTCCAATTATGGCATTTTACATAGTGGCTGCTGAAGAGCAGGGTGTTAAGCCTGAGCAATTAAGTGGAACCATTCAAAATGACATTTTGAAGGAGTTTATGGTGAGAAATACCTATATCTATCCGCCACAACCTTCAATGAGATTGATTGCAGATATTTTTAAATTCACTTCGGCTAATATGCCACGTTTTAATTCCATAAGTATTTCAGGCTATCACATGCATGAGGCAGGGGCTTCAGCAGATATTGAGTTGGCTTATACTTTGGCAGATGGTTTAGAGTACATTAAAACAGGCATTGAAGCTGGTTTAGATATTGATGACTTTGCACCTCGATTATCGTTTTTCTGGGCCATTGGTATGAATCATTTCATGGAAATTGCCAAGATGAGAGCAGCAAGGATGTTGTGGGCAAAGTTGGTAAAACGATTCAACCCTAAGAACCCAAAGTCGATGGCTTTGAGAACGCATTGTCAAACTTCTGGTTATAGCTTAACAGAACAAGACCCGTTTAATAATGTAGCAAGAACTTGTATTGAAGCCATGGCTGCTGCTTTTGGTGGAACTCAATCGTTACATACCAATGCTTTGGACGAAGCCATTGCTTTGCCTACTGATTTTTCGGCAAGAATTGCAAGAAATACACAGCTTTATATTCAAGAGGAAACTGATGTGACTAAAGTGGTTGATCCTTGGGCAGGCTCTTATTATGTAGAACGCTTAACTCATGAAATTGCCAATAAAGCTTGGGCTTTAATCCAAGAAGTTGAAGAAATGGGAGGTATGGCAAAAGCCATAGAGCAAGGTCTTCCTAAATTAAAAATAGAAGAAGCGGCTGCTAGAAAACAAGCGCGGATTGATTCTTCAAAAGATATAATTGTAGGAGTTAATCAATATCAGACTGATGAAAAGGATGCGATTGAAGTCTTAGATATTGACAATGAAAAAGTTCGTAAAAGTCAGATTGAGCGAATTGAGTCAATGAAGCGTTTACGGGATGAAGAAAAAGTTCAAGCGGCTTTAACAGCAATTACAGAAGGGGCTAAACAAAATGAAAATATTTTGGCATTAGCCATTGAAGCAGCTCGTTTAAGAGCAACTTTGGGTGAAATTTCAGATGCTATGGAAAAAGTATTTGGACGATATCAAGCGCAAATAAAATCTGTTTCAGGTGTTTATTCTCAAGAAGCTATGGAAGATATAGACTTTACCAAAGCCCGTCAAATGGCAGACAAGTTTGCCGAAATGGACGGAAGAAGACCTAGGATTATGGTAGCGAAAATGGGCCAAGACGGTCATGATCGTGGAGCCAAGGTCATTGCAACCTCTTTTGCAGATATTGGCTTTGACGTGGATATTGGGCCTTTATTTCAAACACCTGCTGAGGCGGTAAAGCAAGCCATAGAAAATGATGTGCACATCATTGGAGTATCTTCATTAGCAGCTGGGCACAAAACTTTAGTACCGCAAGTCATTCAAAAATTGGTGAAATATGGAAGAGAGGATATTTTAGTGATTGTTGGAGGGGTAATTCCGGAGCAAGACTATGATTTTTTATGGAAGACAGGAGTGGCAGGTATTTTTGGACCAGGGACAAAAATTTCAAAAGCGGCTCAAGAAATATTGAAAATTATGAGTGAATCATAATACAGAATAGCGCAAAAAAAGGGGTTCAATTTGAACCCCTTTTTTTGTGCTGTTTTTAGAATTACTTCACAGGATAGAAAATGTGAGTTTCAATTTTTGAACTGTCAACCTCAGTGGGGTCATTTGCATAAACTTCCCAAGGAGATCCAATGATTTCAAGGTTCATACCTTTTGCATAATCTATAATGCCATAATGCATGGCTTCAGAAGACTCGTAAGAGCCCAAATGGATTCCTTTAATTACTTTTCCTTCAGGAGTAGATTTTGCCATAACTCTGCCTTCTGATTCAACAGTTCCTGAATAAGCTAATGCTGCTTCTAAAACTACCTTTTCTGGAGAATACTCATGATAAATCGCTAATGGCATACCTGCTTGATTAGCACCATCTGTAGTTTCAAGAAAGATAGTAAGCTCAGTATAAAGTTCACCTAGTTTTTTGCTGATTCCTTCCGCATCGGTTGAATCTGTAATGGTGATGATATTTGTAGGCGCATTGTCCATTACTTCTAAATTAAATGGATTTTCAACGTCCGCAGGCATTCCTTCAACATATGCTTTTAAGTCCTTCAAGCTTTGAATATAGTTTTCTCTTAACATGGGCTCAATCATGGTGTTCATAAAGTTCATGTAAAAAGGTGTTTTTGCTCCTTCATAAGTCCATAGCACTTTCGTACCACCTTCTTCTTCTGATAATATAAATTCAGCATAATTGGTAGCTTCCCAACCTTCAAAAGTCATAGCCGATTTTAAATATTCGTTGGTTCGCACTTCAACCACTTCTTGGCCTCCATTGCCAACCATGGGGTTTTCACTCCACCATTTGTTGTAAGAGCCAACTTCACCCATGGTTTCAGAGTATTCTTGTTTCATATCTGGATCCATCTTGTCCCAAGCAGACCAGTTTCCCCAATCCCTAAAGTCAATAATGGTATTAAAAACCTTTTCTTTAGAAGCATCTATTACAATGGTTTCTTCTAGTTTTAGTTGACTTGGTTGTGATGCGGAGTAAATTAAAAAGATTGCAATTAGGGCAATAATTACAATAAATATCCATTTTAAAATTTTCATTTTGAATTGATTTGGTTATAAATAGTGTAGTGTTTAGCTAAGCGAATGTATAATAAAAATTCGTTTTTTTACAATTCAAATATTTAAAAGTTTGATTATATGAATGCGCATGAAATTGATTTTGAAATCATTGGAGATGATTTGCAATGTGTTGAAATAGAGTTAGATCCTCAAGAAACAGTAATTGCAGAAGCTGGAGGAATGATGATGATGGATAGTCAAATTGAGATGAATACCATTTTTGGAGATGGCTCAAAAAACGATAATGGCTTGATGAATAAATTATTTTCTGCGGGTAAACGTGTACTTACCGGAGAAAGTTTGTTTATGACCACTTATACTCATATGGGAATGGGAAAGGCAAAAGTAAGTTTTGCAGCTCCTTACCCTGGTCAAATAATTCCCATGGACTTGAGTGAAATGGGTGGAAAAATTATTTGTCAGAAAGAAGCATTTTTATGTGCTGCCAAAGGAGTATCTGTTGGTATTGCTTTGCAAAAAAGGTTAGGTGTTGGCTTTTTCGGTGGAGAAGGCTTTATCATGCAAAAGCTCGAAGGAGATGGAATGGCTTTTCTTCATGCAGGAGGAACAGTTATTAAAAAGACCCTTAGGCCAGGTGAAGTTTTAAATGTTGATACTGGTTGTTTGGTAGGTATGACATCAAATGTGAACTACAACATTCGCATGCAAAAAGGTATCAAAAATTCACTTTTCGGTGGAGAAGGATTTTTCCTAGTAACTCTAGAAGGCCCTGGAGACGTTTGGATACAATCCATGCCTTTGAGTCGATTAGCAGACCGAATTTATCGTCATTCGCCTAAGGCAGGAGGAAAAAGAAAAGGAGAAGGCAGTATTTTAGGTGGTCTAGGAGATTTATTAGACGGAGATAATTTTTAGAATAGAATCACTCTATGCGCTTTTCTTTAATTTTTACAATAACAGTTTTTCTTCAATTAAACTTGTTTGCTGGCGGTGGCAAAGAGGCAAAAGATACTGTACAAGCTTTGGTTGTATCTACTCAGGCCCTTCAAACGGCTAATATTCATGAAATGAGTGGAGAGTCTATCATTTCAATGATTGACTCCTTGTTGGATTTAGACGCTGTGCCTACCGAATTGATTAAAGAAATTAATCATTACGCAGAAAGTAAATTATTGAAACATGATTTTTACATTTCACTAACAGGTTTTTACGATAGCAGTATTTACCCTTCTAATTCCATGTATCAAAACTGGGATACCTATAATTTGTATCCATATCAGGAGTCTTTAAGAAAGGACGATAAGACCATCAATCTCGTCATAGCAGACTCTACCAATTATTGTGGTTTTGTGCCACCCATTAAAGGATTAATCACTTCCAACTTTGGTTGGAGAGATGGTCGAGCACATAATGGCATGGATATCGATTTGCAAGTTTGGGATCCAGTGCACGCTTCTTTTGATGGTATGGTTCGCATTTCGAGGTATCATCCAGGTTATGGTAGAGTAGTGGTCATTCGCCATTACAATGGTTTGGAAACACTTTATGCCCATTTGCATCGACTTAAAGTAAAACCTGGAGATATTGTAGAAGCAGGTCAAGTGATTGGATTAGGCGGCAGTTCTGGCCGTTCTACAGGAAGTCATTTACATTTTGAAGTTCGCTTTAAAGGCAAAGCACTTAATCCACGTTCCATAATTGATTTTAATAATAATTGCTTAATCAGCGATTCTATTCGTTTGGTAAAAACGAAATGGGCGTACACTGCTATCCCAATGGGAATTAATTACCATACCGTAAAAAGGGGAGAACATTTGTATGGGATTGCAAAAAAGTATGGCACAAGCATTACGCAATTATGTGAAATGAATGGAATTTCTAGAAATCGTCCTTTACGGGTAGGTCAAAAATTGAGAATAGGAAGTTAATGGACCGTTTTTCACTAGTCAATATTAACGATCACCCAACCAATAGAAATAAGAAAGTATTTTATTTCAAGCAGGAGGCTCATGCTAACTATTTTGAAGGTTTATTGAACGAGCAAAAAGTTCCTTTTGAAAAGCAAATAGACCATGAAGGGGATGGAACCTTTTACTTTGGAATTAAAAATGCACATTATCAGAAAGTAATCAAATTGAATTACTTAACTATTGGACATTTTCGGAAACCATTTATTCCTGACCTAGCTTTCCGCTATATTTTAATTGCAATTTCAATGCTGGTTTTAGGTTTGGCAATTGCAGGAGCGCTTCTTGCAGATTAGTGACTTAGGAAACTTACTTTTGCGTTATGTTTCATTTAAGAATAGACTTTTTGGTTTGTGTTTTATTGTTAGCCGCAGTAAAGCTGAAAGCACAAAAAGAGATTACCACATTTGGTATTCAATTTAAACCCATTTTAAGTTCTGAATTAATTAACACTGGTCCACAAACACAGCAAGAAGGTGATATAAATTTTACCATAGAACCCAGAGCTGGTTATGCATTTGGAATGGTTATCCGAAAAGGATTTAATGATCAATTTTCCTTAGAGACTGGAATAAACTACACGCAACGAAATTTCAAATTATCCATTTCAGAAGACTCAACTGGATTTAACGGTAGTTCAAGCTTTAAGTATGTGATTTACGAAATTCCTGTACTTGCATTGATTTACATACGCTTGGGCGAAAACACATACATGAATACCGCTTTTGGAGCATCCATTGATTTGCTTCCTTCAGATTGGGAAACCATAGGCGATTATTACCAGCATTTTTCACAACGAAAATCATGGCTTCTACCTAGTTTACTTGCCAATGTAGGTTTTGAATATAGAACCTATGATAAGGGCTACTACTATTTAGGTTTGTCTTATCATAGACCATTTACAAACATTACCACAGCAGGTGTGGCCTATACCACTACTGATATACCTAGGCTAGAAAAAGAAAGTGCCTTTTTTGATATACTAGGCAATTACCTAACCATTGATTTAAGGTACTTTTTTCATGAAAAACCGCAATACAAGCAAAGAATTCAATAAGCTATGATAACAGAAATAAGAAGTAAGCTCATTAAATACATCAGTGAGACAGGATTAAGTCTTTTCTACAGCGAACTAATTGCAGTAATTACTTTGATAATATTGTTAATTATTGTTGGGTTTATCATTGATCGAATTGCTCGTCAGATTATGCTGAGTGGCATGAGTACCATTGCCGAAAAAAGTAAAACTCAATGGGATGATTTATTGGTAGAACACAAAGTGTTTTCTGCTATAGCACATTTAGCTCCTGTGATTGTAATATTTTACTTTTTACCAGATGTTTTTGGTGGTCACCCAACTTGGGTTGATTATTCAAATCGCTTAAGCGAAGTTGTCATTATCATCACATCAATGGTAGTGGTATTTCGATTACTCAATACGGTTCAATCAATATTAGGAAAGGTAGAAATTCTGAAAGATAAACCACTTCAAAGTTATTTTCAGTTAACTAAAATAATTATTGGATTAGTCTTAGGTATCTTGATTTTATCAGTCTTAGCTGACCGAAGTATCATGTATTTCTTTGGTGCTTTTGGAGCTATTTCTGCAGTTTTAATATTGGTGTTTAAAGACACTATTCTGGGATTTATTGCTAGCATTCAATTAGCCGCCAATGACATGATTCGTGTAGGCGATTGGGTGCAAATGGATAAATACGGTGCAGATGGAGATGTGATTGAAATAAATCTAGCTACAGTAAAGGTTAGAAATTGGGATAAAACAATTACAACCGTTCCAACCTATTCATTTATTTCCGATTCGTTTAAGAACTGGAGGGGTATGGAAGAAACAGGAGCAAGAAGAATTTCACGTTCCATTTTTATTAACCAGCATACGGTAAAGTTTTGCTCTTCTGAAATGATGGAGCGTTTTCAGAAAATTGAATTGCTTAAACCTTATTTAAATGAACGTATAAAGCAAGTTGAATCTTATAATTCAGAAAAGAAAATTGATACTTCACAACCAGTAAATGGTCGAAGATTAACCAATTTGGGAACTTTTAGAGCTTATTTACTTCAATACATTAAATCGCATCCTAAAATCAATCAAGAAATGACTTTGTTGGTAAGACAATTGGCGCCAACAGAACATGGTGTGCCTTTACAGATATATGCTTTTTGTAATGATATTGCTTGGGTAAATTATGAAGAAGTACAATCTGATATATTTGATCACACCTTGGCTGTCATTCATCAATTTGATTTGGAGATTTTCCAAGAACCATCAGGAAGTGATTGGAGAAGTTTAGGAAAGAGTTTGTAGTTAATTCCAAATTTGATTTCTGTCACAATAGACCATTATTTTTTATTGATCTATAGCTAAAAAGACTTAATGTTATTTATTTAAAGAATGACGTGTTATGTTGCAATAAGTGCTTCATAGGAACTATTGTTTCACGTTTAGATTATGCAAGTAAAATTGTTGTTGATAAGGTGCTGGTTGGGGTATTTACTTTGATTCGTTAATTTTCCATTGAAAATCATTTTTAATTTGAATTTAAGTAGAAAACCATCAAAAAATTATTTGCTTTAATTTATTTCTTCCTTCAAATCAGTTATGGCTTTAGTCAGACTTGGTGCCGCAAAAAGGATTTTCCGGCAGCAGGTAGAGCAGCTCCAACAGGATTTTCATTAGATGGATATGGTTATTTAACAAATGGGTGGTTTAGTGGGACTTCAAATTCTCAAGAATTATGGCAATATAATCCATTAACTAATGATTGGTTGCAGAAGACAAGCTTTCCTGGATTATCAAGAAGGGGAAGTATTGCATTGGAAATTGGAGATACAGCCTATATTGGGCTTGGGTTTAATGGAAGTTCTACTTATTACGATGTTTATGCCTATTCGAGCCAGAGTGATACTTGGACTCAAGTGACTAATTATCCAGGCAGTGGGGGAAGAGTTAGTTTTGGAGCTACTGTTAATGGTAAAGGATATGTTGGTGGAGGAGAAGTAGGTTCAGGATCTGTTAAGAGAGACTTTTGGGAATTTAATCCATCAACAAGCACTTGGACTTCACTCGGAAATTTCCCTTTTGGAAATAGATCACATGGGATAGCCGAAAGTGTAAATGGAAAACTTTATTTGGGCTTAGGTCATAATGGTGTCTCAAATTTTAATGATTTTTGGGAATATAATCCACGAACTAATACTTGGACCCAAATGGCTTCTTTTCCTGGAACTGGAAGGATTAATGCCATGTCGTTTATGGTAGATAATAAAATAATAGTTGGAGGTGGCTTTTTCTATGGAACTGGTAGCGGTTTTTCGGACTATTATCAATATGATCCCAGTACTAACTCTTGGTCGACTGTTGTCGGTTTTAGTGGGGCCGGTCGATCAACTTCAGCAAGCTTTGTTATAGATGATAGGGGGTATTTATCTTCAGGATGGAATTCTACGAAAAATGCTATTGTAGATACTTGGGAGTATGATGCAATCAATAATAGAATTTTAGATTCTATTTTATGTCAAGGTGACACTTTTCATTACGACAGTAAAAGAACAAATGCTTCTTTTCTTTGGCATGATTTATCAACAGATTCAACAAGGACTTTTACACAAGCAGGTACTTATTGGGTAGATATTAGTTTTGTGGGTTGTCCTTATACAGATACAATTCATATTTCAAATTTTCTTTCAATTGACATAGGCGCCGATACTACCATTTGTCAAGGAAATAATCTAAACTTAGATGTAACACAAGCCGGAGCCAGCTACTTGTGGCAAGACAATAGCACAAGTTCAACTTATACTATTCAGCAATCGGGTTTGTATTGGGTAGAAGTAGATTTGAATGGATGCAAAGAAAGGGATAGTATACAAGTTACTTTTCAATCCAACCCTATAGTGGACTTAGGCCCTGATACCACTATTTGTCAAGGCAATGACTTGCGTTTGGATGTGACACAATCAGGAGCCAGTTATTTGTGGCAAGACAATAGCACAAGTTCAACTTTTACCGTACAACAATCGGGTTTATATTGGGTAGAGGTGGATATAAACGGTTGTATGGCAAGAGACAGTATTCGAGTAGACTTTGAAAATTACCCTATAGTTAATTTAGGCAAAGACACCATCTTATGTACTGGAAGTACGCTGAACTTAAATGTTAATAATACAGGAGCCACTTATCTATGGCAAGACAACAGCACAAGTTCATCTTTCACCGTTCAACAATCGGGTTTGTATTGGGTAGAGGTAGATATAAATGAATGCAAAGAAAGAGATAGTATACAGGTAGTTTATCAATTAAGCCCTATTGTAGATTTGGGCCCTGATACCAGCATTTGTCAAGGAAATGACTTGCGTTTGGATGCGACACAATCAGGAGCAAGCTATCTGTGGCAAGACAACAGCACAAGTTCAGCCTTTACCGTTCAACAATCGGGCTTGTATTGGGTGGAGGTAGATTTAAACGGATGTGTTAAAAGAGACAGTATACAAGTTGCTTTTCAATCCAACCCAAAAGTTGATTTAGGTGCCGATACTACAATCTGCCAAGGAAGTAATCTGACTTTAGATGCAACTCAAGTTAGTGCTAGCTATTTATGGCAAGACAATTCGTCAAATCCAACGTATACTGTTCAGCAAGCAGGATTATATTGGGTTGAAGTAGATTTGAATGGTTGTGTGGATCGGGATTCAATTATAATTTCTCTAAAAACACCTCCTAAGGTTAATTTAGGGAATGATACTTCAGTTTGTCAAGCAGATTTTTGGCTTGATGCAACAACTACAAATGGAAGCTATATTTGGCATGATAACTCTACGCAAGCCACCTTTCATGTAACCCAAACAGGTTTGTATTGGGTAGAAGTGGTAGTAAACGGCTGTAAAGCGAGAGACAGTATATTGGTAAGTTCTGCAAGTCCTCCTACTATTAGTCTAGGGGATGACAAATCCTTGTGTATAGGAGAGACAATTTGGCTTAATCCCTTTTTCAATAGTTTAGGTAAAATTACTTGGCAAGATAGTATTGTTGCAAATCAATTAGCTGTGAGTGATTCTGGAAGCTATTGGGTAGAATTAAAAAATGATTGTGGAACAGCAAGCGATACTGTGAATGTAATTACTGAAGATTGTGATTGTCGGGTTTTTATACCTAATGCTTTTTCTCCTAACTCCGATTACTTAAATGAGCTATTCAAGCCAAAGGTAAATTGTGAATTTAACAGCTATAGATTCATCATTTTTAATCGTTGGGGAGAACAAGTTTTTGAAACTGCAGTACATGGACAAGGATGGGATGGAACGGTAAACGGGCAAAATTCGCCTCAAGGAAGTTATATCTATCGACTAGAATATTCTAATAAAGTTGTTGTTGACAAAGTGTTGGTTGGGACATTTACTTTGATTCGTTAATTAAAGGTTGACTTTAATATTGTCTAATTCAATTTTCGATAACTCTTCAAGTTCGTTTTTTACAAATAATTGGCCGAGGGTCTCTAGTTTTACTTGATTTGATTTTGGCTTAAAGTTGACATAATCAACAAAACGAATTCCTTGTACAAATCGTTCGTTGTATGCTTTCCTAAATCGCATTCCACCTCCATTAACTTGAAACGAATAGGCCAAATAATCCAAACTGTAATCTTGCACATCAAACCAATAAATAAAAAGATCCTGATAATCTTCTCCACCACCTTCTTTCTTGAAGCTAACACCAATTTTAAAATAAACTTTTCCTTTAATTTCTTCTTTTCCTAATCTTTCTTTTTGAACTGCAGCATCGTTTAGCTTATAGGGAAGAAGCGCGAAATAAATGACAGAGTTAATAGATTCAATATATTTAAAAGCCATGCTGTCAGCTACAATTATCCTTTGTTCGTTTACTTTCCTTTCAAAGCCTTCCTTAGTATAGACATCATTTATAAAATTTGAATCTTCCTGAAAGGAACGACTCATCATCCAAGCCGCTTTATATCGTTTTACTTCATAATGCTTATCTCTAAAATCAAATGAAATCTGAGAGTTATCAAACTTTTTTCCACCTGCATAAGCTATAGCTTTGGATAAAACTTTTGCAGCACTTTTTTGCTGTGACTTATTTTTACAAGCAAGAAAGCTGATAATTATCAAGAAGATTAATAGGTGTTTTTGCATTTTTTAAATATAAATAAAAAGTCCCCTGCCAAAGGCAGAGGACTTTCAAACAAAGCAAATCAATAACTAGTAGCAATACTTATTTTCATTGATCATTTTCTCTGCAATTTTTTGTCTCGCTTCTTTGCTGTTAAAAGGCTCAACTTTTGAAAAGCGCTTAATGCCCATAAGCATCGCTCTTTGCTCGTCTCCTTCTGCAAATGCATTAATGGCATCTTTTCCCCATTTATGAATGCGATCAGCTGCATCGTAAATGTAGGTTTGCATCATTGCCGTTTGAAGTGTGTTCTCTTTTCCAAGTGCTTTCATTTTCTCCACGCGTAAAATCATAGATTCACAAACGTATGCTTCCATAGAAATGTCGGCGATATTCATCAAGATTTCTTGCTCTTTTGCTAATGAAGTTGTGAGCTGTTTTGCTGCAGCACCCGCCGTTAATAAAACCGCCTTTTTAAAATTGTTTACAGCTCTTTTTTCAGTGGCAAAATCTGCTGAATCATCAAAGTCAAGATCTGGAATTTCCATTAACTCATCAGCAACTTTTTGAGCAGGACCTAATAAATCAAGCTCTCCTTGCAAGGCTCTTTTCAAAATAATATCAACCGTCAACATGCGGTTAATTTCATTGGTTCCTTCAAATATTCTGTTAATTCGTGCATCTCGGTAAGCTCTTTCCATATCCGCTTCTGCTGAATAACCCATTCCCCCATAAATCTGAACACCTTCGTCTACTACATAATCTAAAGTTTCAGAACCATGAACTTTTAAAATCGCGCATTCAGCAGCATATTCTCTTAATCCTGCTAAAGTAGCTTCTTGTTTTTCTTTTCCTTCTGCAATTAAACCTTGAATAGTATCTTCAATATTTTGACTCAAACGGTATAGCGCAGATTCGGTTGCAAAGCATTTAATCGCTTGCTCAGCTAATTTGTGACGGATAGCACCATACTTAGAAATCGAACGACCAAATTGCTCTCTTTCGTTGGCATAATTTACCGAACGTCCAATAGCCGCTTTTGCCGCTCCTAAAGCCGCACCTGCTAACTTTACACGTCCAATGTTTAGGATATTCAAAGCGATTTTAAAGCCTTCTTGTCTTTCTCCTAAAAGATTTTCTACAGGAACTTTTACATCATTAAAAAAGATTTGACGGGTAGAAGATCCTTTGATTCCCATTTTCTTCTCTTCGGGATTCATGGTAATGCCATCGTAGTCTTTTTCTAAAATAAAAGCACTAAGGTTTTCATCATCATCAATTTTGGCAAAAACCGTTAAAACATCAGCGAATCCACCATTGGTAATCCACATCTTTTGTCCATTCAAAATGTAGTGCTTGCCATCTTCTGATAAAACCGCCTTTGTTTTTCCAGAGTTTGCATCAGAACCAGACCCAGGTTCAGTTAAACAGTAGCATCCTTTCCATTCCCCACTAGCTAGTTTGGGAACATATTTCTGCTTTTGTTCTTCGTTTCCGTAGTATAAGATGGGAAGTGTACCAATTCCTGTATGAGCAGAAAGTGCAACGGCGAAAGAATATCCTGCTCCAGTAACTTCAGCAGTGAGCATTGAGGTTACAAAGTTTTTCCCGAAACCACCATATTCTTCTGGTACAGAAATTCCACATAGACCAAGTTCTCCAGCTTGAGTAATCAAGTTTGCCATCAGACCATCCTCCATCGCATCTATGCGCTCAATGTTAGGATAAACTTCTTGATCCAAAAAGTCTTGACTAGACTGGGCAATCATGCCTTGTTCTTCATCAAACTCTTCAGGTATAAAAATGTCTTTTGCTTCTGTTTCAGAAATTAGAAACTCTCCGCCTTTAATGATTTTTTTAGTTGAATCCATGGTGTTTAGTATTGAGTATTGAGTGTTGAGTCGATAGACTTGAACTCGTCACTATGTGTTATTTTAATTTATTAATTAATGCGTAATTCATTTTACAACATTTCAAAAATTCCGGCAGCACCTTGTCCAGTTCCTACGCACATGGTAACCATTCCGTATTTTTTGTTTCTTCTTTTTAATTCATTGAAAATTTGAACAGACAGTTTTGCTCCAGTACAACCTAATGGATGACCTAAAGCAATGGCACCTCCATTTACATTCAAAATCTCTGGATTAATGTCCAACTCTCTTCGAACGGCAATAGATTGAGAAGCAAAAGCTTCATTCAGTTCAATTAAATCAATGTCATTCAATTTCATACCTGCTTGTTTCAAAGCTCTTGGAATGGCTTCAACCGGCCCAATGCCCATGATTTTAGGATCTACACCTGCAGTAGCATAACTTACTAATCTTGCAATGGGCTTTAAGTTGAGCTTTTTTACCATTTCTTCAGAAACTACCATAACAAAGGCAGCACCATCAGAGGTTTGAGAAGCATTTCCAGCCGTTACACTTCCTTTGGCATCAAACACTGGTCTTAGCTTAGCTAAAACTTCCTTAGAAGTATCTTTTCTCGGTCCTTCATCTTGATCGAAAGTGTAGGTGCGTTTTTGCTTTTTGCCGTTTTCATCTATGTAAACTTGCTCCACTTCTACTGGCACGATATCATCTTTAAAAGTGCCATTTTCATTGGCTTTTATCGCTTTCATGTGTGAGTTGTAGGCAAACTCATCTTGATCTTCACGACTCACTTTGTACTGTTGAGCCACTGCTTCAGCCGTAAGGCCCATACCCCAATAATATGTGGGGTTGTCTTTGGCAACTTTTGCATTTGGAACAATTCTCCAACCTCCCATGCTTATGGGCGACATGGATTCAACTCCTCCTGCAATAATGCATTGATTCATGCCATTTTTGATTTTTGAATCAGCAATAGCAATGGTTTCTAAACCCGAAGAACAATAACGATTAACCGTCATTCCTGGCGTTTTTATGTGGTTTAAGCCCATTAATGATACTAAGCGGCCAACATTTAAACCCTGCTCTGCTTCCGGAGTAGCATTACCTACGATCACATCATCAATGTCTTCAGGGTTAATTCCATCAACGCTACCAACTAAATGATTAATAACGGTTGCCGCTAAATCATCTGGGCGAGTGAAACGCAAAGAACCTTTTGGTGCTTTGCCAACGGCAGTTCTGTATCCTGCAACTATATATGCATCCATCTTTTTCATCTTTAATTTCTTAATACTTTACCATTAGTTACCATGCTTTGAAGACGTTCTAAAGTTTTCTTTTTTGTACACAATTCCACAAATGCTTTTCGCTCTAAGTCAAGAAGATAACTTTCGGATACTTCTGTGATTTCCGATAAATCTCCGCCGGCTAAAACATAGCCTAACTTTTCAGAGATTAACTGATCGTGCTCAGAAATATAATTCCCCGCTTGCATTGAATTGGCTCCAACATATACAAGGCCAAGAGCTTCATTTCCCAGTACTTTAATATCTTTTCGCTCAACAGGTTTTGTGTAACCAGCTTCGGCCATTTGCATTGCCGCTTGTTTTGCTCTTGTCAGCTGTAATTCTCTGCTAACAATTACTTCGTCTTTTTTCGCATCTAAATAACCCAATTCGAAAGCTTCATGTGCTGAGGTAGCCACCTTCGCTTGACCAATGGTCAAAAAGCGTTCTCTAAAGGCATTGGTTCTAATGTCTCCCTCTTTTAGTTCATCTGATAGTCGAAGTGCAAATTCTTTGCTTCCACCACCTCCGGGAATTACACCAACTCCAAATTCCACTAAGCCCATGTAAGTTTCAGCATGAGCCACTACTTTATCGGCATGCATAGAAAGTTCACAGCCGCCACCTAAAGCCATTTGATGAGTTGCAACCACTACCGGAATAGAGGAGTAGCGTACTCGCATCATGGTTTTTTGGAATTGTTTAATGGCAAAAGAAAGCTCGTCGTATTCTTGTTCTACAGCCATCATGAAAATCATACCGACATTCGCTCCGGCTGAAAAGTTTTGACCAGTATTGTAAATGGTTAATCCTTCATATTCTGCTTCTGCTAAATCAATGGCTTTGTTTATTCCTTGAATAATTTCAGAACCAATGGTATTCATTTTAGTATGGAACTCCAAGTTTAAAATACCATCACCTAAATCAACTAGCGTACAGCCTTTGTTTTTCCAAACTACATTGTCGTCTCTTAGATTGTCTAGAACGACTAAACCTTCCGTTCCAGGAATTGCTTTGTAGCTTTTAGAAGAAATGTCGTAATACTTTTTCTGACCGTCTTCTACTTTATAGAAGCTTTCAAATCCGGCATCCAGCATTTCTTGAATCCAATCGGCAACTTCATGTCCTGCCGATTTCATTTTTTCTAATGTATCTTTTATACCAAGTGCATCCCAGCTTTCAAACGGACCTAATTGCCATCCAAAGCCAGCTCTCATGCCGTCGTCGATGCGATAAAGTTCATCTGAAATTTCAGGAATACGATGCGTTACGTATTGGAAAAGAGCATAAAAAGTTTTACGGTAAAAATCTCCAGCTTCTCCATCGCTATTTACCATTAGTTGATAACGTTCTTTCAGGTCGTCAATCTTTTTTGCTTCACCAATCACATCATAACGTACTTTGTCCTTTTCGGTGTATTCTAAAGTTTCTAGATTTAAGGATAAGATTTGGCTATTGCCTTTTTCATCTTTCACTTTTTTATAAAAACCTTGTCCGCTTTTTGAACCTAGCCAATCGTTATCAACCATTTTTTGAATAAATTCAGGAATGGCAAAGGTTTCTTTAGCTTCATCATTAGGGCAATTATCGTGAACACCTTTAGCAACATGTACTAAAGTGTCAAGGCCAACTACATCACACGTTCTAAAAGTTGCTGATTTTGGTCTACCTAATACTGGGCCTGTTAAGCTATCTACAGCTTCTACAGAAAGCCCCATTTCTTTTACCGTATGAAAGAGCGACATGATTGAAAATACTCCAATCCGATTAGCTATAAAAGCTGGAGTGTCTTTGCAAAGCACGGTTTTCTTTCCCAAGAATTTTCGGCCATAGTCTAAGAGAAAATCAACCAACGAAGGCTCCGTTTTACTACTTGGAATAATTTCAAGTAACTCTAAATATCGCGGAGGATTAAAAAAGTGTGTACCCAAAAAATGTTTCTGAAAATCTTCTGAACGGTCTTCCAACATTAGTTCAATTGGAATTCCTGAGGTATTTGAAGAAATAATACTTCCAGTTTTTCGGTATTTTTCAACTTGTTCGAAAACGCTCTTTTTAATGTCTAAGCGTTCTACAACTACTTCCATTACCCAATCTACATCACTTATTTTTTCTAAATCATCATCAAAGTTTCCAGTTGCTATAAGCTTGCTAAACTTCTTACTGTAGAGTGGAGAAGGGTTTGATTTTATTGCATTTTGTAAAGCTTCGTTAACGATTCGGTTTCTGACTGCTTTATCTTCTAGATTTAGACCTTTAGCTTTTTCCTTGTCGTTTAGTTCTCTTGGAACGATATCAAGCAATAAAACTTCTACGCCTATATTGGCAAAGTGACAGGCAATTCTAGAGCCCATAACACCTGAACCAAGTATGGCAACTTTATTTATTCTTTTTTTGCTCATGCTTTTATGTTTTTGTTTCGGTAATCTTCAGTTAAATTGAAAACGTTTTGCATTACTTCATAGAAACAATCTAATTTATCTTGCTCTATATTTAAAAGGATATGCTCGTTAAATTGTTTAACTACTTTTTTGGCAACCTTCTTTTTTTCTCTTCCTTTCTCAGTTAAGCAAATGTTTACTTGCCTTCCATCTAATTTGTCCTTTTTTCGACAAATTAATCCTTCGTTTTCCATGTTTTTTAGCATTCTACTAAGACTCGTTTTCTGCATGCCCATTAGAGGAGCAATCTTAGTAGCTGCCGTTCCATTTTTGTCATCTATATTCAATAAGACAAAGCCTGTAGCTTGCGTTAATTCATGCTTCGCAGCTAGTTGGTTGTAAAGATTAGCAATGGCGTGCCAAGCTAATTTTATATGGTAATCTATCGTCTCTTGAGGTCTCATTTGTTATGCTTGCACAACAAATATATTAAAATTCCTTAAAAGTTATGCATGCATAATAAAATTTGTATCTTTGTACGCAACAAGAGGTAGTAGACTTGTTAATTGGTTAGTAATTGAAGCAAAAAGGTGAACCACTCGGTTCGCCTTTTTGTGATTTATGAAGGCAACGATTTAAAAAACTTGACGTCTCTAAAACAGTTAGTAATTAAATTCTTTACGAGTTAATATAATTAGTTAGAAAAAAAGAGGAGCAAACGCTCCTCTTTTTTTATCCTCTATAACAATGTTCTATTTCTTCTTTAAACTTTTCCATGATTACCCTTCGCTTTACTTTCATGGTTGGAGTCATTTCATCCGTTTCTATTGTCCATGGAAATGGAGATAGAATAATTTTTTTCACCTTTTCGTATTGGGCGAAGCTCTGGTTGTAGTGTTCAACTTCTTTCATCAGACGATCATGAATTCTTGGGTTTTTCGCCATTTCTGAGTCTGTAGTGTAGTCAATTCCCTTTCTCTTGCACCATTCTACTAAAAATTCGAATGCAGGCTGAATGATTGCTGCTGGATGTTTTTCACCTTCACCAATCACCATAACTTGCTCAATGAAAGAAGACTCTTTCATTTTGTTTTCGATGATTTGAGGAGCAATGTATTTTCCACCAGATGTTTTAAAAGTCTCTTTTTTTCGACCTGTAATTTTCAAATACTCACCTTCTACCATTTCTCCAATATCACCAGTCTTGAACCATCCATCGGCAGTGAAAACTTCTTTAGTGGCTTCGTCACGCTTATAGTAACCCATCATTACATTGGGGCCTTTTACTTCAATTTCACCATCTGAGGCAATGCGAACATCAACATCTTTCAGTGGTCTTCCAACCGTGCCAATTCTTACCCCATCATTATCTTCTTCATTAACTGCTATTACAGGAGAGGTTTCAGTTAATCCATAGCCTTCCATTACTGGAATTTGAGCTGCAAGAAAAACTCTGGCTAATCTAGGTTGTAGTGCGGCTGCCCCAGATGCGATTGCTTTTGCGTTTCCTCCGAGGGCTTCTCTCCATTTGCTAAAAATGATTTTGTTAGCCAATTTTAACTGAAATTCATACCAAGCACCATTCTTACCGTGTAATTCGTATTTCTGACCTAAGCCAAGTGCCCAGAAAAACAAGCCTCTTTTAATACCAGTCAACTCTTGACCTTTGGCAACGATTTTGTCGTAAACTTTTTCTAGAAGACGAGGTACTGCAGTAAATACATCAGGTTTTACTTCTCTTAAGTTGTCACCTATGGTCTCTAATGATTCTGCATAATAAATAGATGTTCCCGTATAGATATACATATAGCAAACCATTCTCTCATAAACATGGCAGAGTGGTAAAAAGCTAAGTGATTTTGAATCTTCCGTAACAGGTAGCCTTAATCGTGAAGCGGTAGCATTGGAAACTAGGTTTTTATGCGATAACATCACTCCCTTTGGTCGTCCTGTTGTACCTGAAGTATAAATAAGTGTTGCTAAATCCGTTTCTTGAATACCTGCTTGTATAGTCTTCATCTGATCTTCATGCTTTCCTTTTCCTAAGTCTTTAACCTCAGTCCATGACTTGCAAGAATTGATTTGATCAAAAGAATAGACTTCTTTTAAGGTTTCTATTTTCGACTTTACTGCATTTACTTTTGAAAATATTTCTTCATCTGAAACGAAACAAATTTTAGCTTCTGCATCATTCATGATGAAGTCATAGTCATCTTCTGTAATGGTTGAATATATGGGAACGTTTATCATTCCTGCTAGAAGAATTCCCAAATCGACAATGTGCCATTCGGGTCTATTGTTTGCAATTAAGGCAACCTTGTCACCAGGTTTTAAGCCTAGTTCCAATAGTCCTGCACCTATTTCTTTTGCTTGTTCAATAAACTCTTCGGTTGAAGTGGGTACCCATTGCCCATTAATTTTTGCCGTTAAAGCATCTTTCTTTGGAAAATTTTCTAATTGATGAAAATGTAGGTCAAATATTCTTTTTAGCATCTCATGGTTTTTGAGTAATAAAATCAAGTTGAAAGATATTACTTTTCCATCAATATTTTGAAGAATGAAAGAAGCGAACTACTGGATTGATGTCCTTGACCTTGAAAAGCACCCTGAAGGAGGTTATTATAAAGAGACATATAGAAGTGATGAAAAGGTTAATTTAAGCGAATTTGATGGTGAGAGAAACCTGTCAACAGCCATTTTCTTTTTATTAGAAGAGAAAAACTACTCTGCCTTTCACCGGATTAAGTCTGATGAAATGTGGCACTTTTACGATGGTTCTCCTATAGTAATACATATGATTGATGAGGAAGGAAATTATTCTACTCAGAAATTGGGAAAGAATATGGATCAAGGTGAATTGTTGCAGTTTGTAGTGCCAGCAGGAGTTTGGTTTGCTTCAGAAGTTTTGGAAGGTGCATTTTCGTTAGTAGGATGTACCGTATCTCCTGGATTTGATTTTAAAGACTTTGAAATGGCAGATGCTTCTTTGGAAACACTTTGTCCTGAAAAACGTAATACTATACAAAGATTGATTCGTTGAATTTAATTGTAATAGTTACATTTAACCCCAATTTATTTACTAGATGAAAGTTGCACCAAATATCAAAAAGCGAAAAGAGCTTTTTCAACTTCCTATTAAAAGGGAAGAGCTTGAATATTGGGGCCCGGTTAATCAACAATTTAGTAATTGTTTCTTGACCATGACTAATGACTTCATCAATAGAGAAGTAAAACCGAAGACAAGGAAAGCAAAGCAAATTTTTATTTCTTTGGTGGAGTTAGTTCAAAATATCGCAGAATATAATCAAGATGCGTTTAAGGATGAGGTTGCTCCAGACTCTTATATTTCTCTGAAGTTAAATAAAGATGAAATTGTAATTCGGACGGCAAACATTTTGATTGAATCCGACGTCTTACCATTGCAAGCTAAATTTGAGAATGTGTTTAGTTTAGGTAACATTGATCTTGATCAGGCAAGAGATAAGGCATTAATATCCGGAAAAAGTTTGGGCTTGTACATGATTAGAAAGATGAATCAATCCATTTTTGATTGGGCCATTTCAAAAGATGGCGGAAGATATTGGTTGACATTTGAATTGAGATTTAAATTATGAATAGCATAGAAATAGAGCCTTTTTTACAAACTCCCGAGGTCAATTTTAATCCTGAAACAGGACAATTATTAATTTCGGGTAAATCCTACCCTGCTGATGCCATCGAGTTTTATCAGCCGATAATAGAGTGGAGCAAAGAGTATGTTAAGAATCCTGCTCCTCAAACAGAATTAATTTGTGAAATAGAGTACTTAAATTCTTCATCACAAAAGCAATTGGTAGAGTTGCTCTTAACTTTTAAACCTTTATATGATAGAGATAAAAGTTTTGTAGTAAAGTGGAAATACGAAGAGGGGGATGATGATATTTTGTCTGTAGGTGAGCTTGTAGAGCACGAATTAGAAATTCCTTTTCAATACGAAGAAGTTACTTTTTAACTTCAAAAACCAATTCTCCATTTACATAGGTTGAAAGTACTTTTGTGCTTAAAATATCACTTTCCTTTACTTGCATGATGTCTTTGTCTAAAATTATAAAGTCAGCATCTTTTCCAATTTCTAAACTTCCTTTTTGATTTTCTTCAAAGTTTGACAAGGCCGCCCAAATAGTCATTCCCTTTAAAGCATCTTTTCTATTTAAACTATTTTCGGTTTGAAAGCCTTCTTGAGGGTAACCTTTATCGTCTTTTCTGACAACTGCAGCATAAAATGTTTTCAAAGGATCAATGTCTTCAATTGGAAAGTCTGTACCTAATGCAAGTAATCCAATTTGTTCGAGCAACTCTTTATAAGCATAAGCCGTTTTTGCTCGTTTTTCTCCCAAACGATCGTTTACCCAATACATATCTGAGGTTGCGTGGGTGGGTTGTACACTCGGGATAATTGTATACATCTTAAACTTTTCTAAGTCAGTGGGCTCAACAATTTGTGCGTGTTCAATTCGCCAACGTTTATCATTAGTAGACTTTAAAACTTGTGCATAAATGTCTAGAATCATGCGATTTGCAGCATCACCAATGCAGTGGGTGTTCATTTGAAATCCCGCTTCGTATAGTGCTTCTGCTTCCGTTAAAAAATAATTGCTGTCGTTTAAAAACAATCCCTTGTTATGAGGGTCATCGTGGTATGGATAAAGCAATCTTGCACCTCTTGAGCCTAGGGCGCCATCAGCAAAATATTTAAATGAACGTATGCTTAATCGGTCAGTAAGATAGGGGCCATTTTTAAGAAATTCCTCTTTGTTTTCTTCAGTTGGCATTAACATGCCGTAAACTTTCATTTTCAAATCACCACTTTTTTGAAGCTCGTCTATGGCATGAACCATTTCGTTTTCAAGCATCGCATCGTCTACCGTAGTTAATCCTTTTTCAAAACACATTTCTTGCGCTTTCAAAAGTGCTCTTTGCATTTGCGTTTTACTTAATTCAGGAACAACTTTAGATACGCTGTCAACGGCATTATCAATGAGTATACCAGTTAGATGACCATCTTTCTTTTCAAATACACCTCCGTCTATTTTACTTGCAGGGCTAATGTTAGCCAGCTCTAAAGCTTTTTGATTGGCAATGGCAGCATGTCCATCTATTCGTTTTAAAAGGACAGCTCTTTCTGGAAAAAGGCTATCTAACTGCTCTTTAGATGGAAAGCTTTTTGAATCCCAATCATTTTGATCCCAACCTCTGCCAGTAATCCATAAATCTTCTGTTTTCTCTGAAAAAGCAATAGTGCGATCAAGCACCTCTTGCCAGCTTTTGGTTCCAACTAAATCTACTTCAAAAAAAGTGTTTCCATACCATAAAAAATGACAATGGGCATCAATAAAGCCAGGGTAAATAGGACGTAAGCGAGCATCAATTTCTTCTTTTGCGTTGTACCTGTTCTTCAGCTCATTATTTGGGCCAACTTCAATGATTTTTCCATCTTTAATTGCAATAGCTTCTGCAATGTTAAAGCCATCGTCTAAGGTGTAAATTTTAGCATTGTGAATCAGTAAATCGGCATCTTCGGTGTAATAACAAGAACTCATAAAGGCAATGATTAAAATACTGATAAAGAACTTTATTTTCATGATATTTTCTTCAAGATTGGAATTCGCTTTAGGTCTACAAAAGTAAGTAGCAAGTAGAAGTAAAAAGGCAATAAGATGACTTTATACCTCACAATTGCCCCTAATACAGGAACCGTACTGCCAATTAAAAGGCTAATTGGAAGGATGAAAAGGAAACAGAAATAGGCAATTTGCTTTGATTGGTGAGAAAAAGCTTTTCGATGAATGATTGCTAAAACAAACAAAGCGATTAATAGAAAGTGTTCTAAAGCTGAGATTAAGCTGAAAAAATTAATTTGTGCAGGGAAAATAGGTCTGAGAAACACATTGTAAATGGCCTTTGGGAAATGTGCTAATAATTCTCCAATAGTCGAATAGCTCGGAATTTCAAAATAACTTCCAGCTTTAGCTGAAATAGCCGTTTGGGTAAAATCGAAAAGCTTAGTCTGAAATGCTTGCAAAAACTGATCTTTTTGAAAAAATAGAAGTACGGCACCAATAACCACTGTACCTATAAAAGTAATTGCACCATAATTTTTCACTTTTAGTTTCAATAAGCTAAATAGAAGCAAACCGGCAGGTAAAACAAGCAGGCCAACATACAATTTAATGTTCGCCAATAGGATTAAAAAAAAGAGACTGAATCCTAATTTTTTGATGGAAAAAGTGGAGAATAAAGCTTGAGTAAAGAATAAAAAGCCACCAAGTGCAAAAAAGAGAAACGCTTCTTTTAAAGCTCCAGATGTCCACAATAAAGTGGAAGGAAATAGCATAAACAATACAAAGAGAACACTTTTACTTTGAATATCGTTCCATTTAAAGAAAAGATATAAAAGAATACTGCCCCAAAAGGCAAGCAGACAAAAAAACAATTGATGTACCCAAAAATGACCTTTCGAAAGCGGTAGTAAAAGCAAGTGAATTCTACTCATCGTTCGATTGTCGTTCATCAATTGCACTTTTGCTAAATCCCAATGTTGGGTGTTATGTAAAGCCAATTGATGTTGTGAAGTTCTCTCTTGAAATGGATTAAAAAAGTCGGCAATTGGGATGTTTAATTCGGTTGCGCCTTTTTTTATCGCTAGCGCATCATCAAAATATTTATACATATCGGCAGCACTACGATCGGTATAGTAATAGGTATATAAGGCCCATAAAAAAGCAGCGGCTAAAAGTTTGATAGCTAGTGAGGCAATACTTAACTGAAAAGAGATTTCAAGCTTTTGTTGCAATCTAGTTGAGCGTAATAGAACAACTGTAATTGCAAGCATACAAGCGGAAAATAGAAGGGCTACCCACATGAATTCAAAGGTAGTTTATTTGTTGTCGGAAATTGTAAATAATTGAACACTTTCCTTCTTGGCAAGCTGTTGAAAAGACGTACTTTTGCCCTTTGAAAAATAGCATCTAATTACGCATGGATACAGCCCAAAATCAAACAGAAGTAACTGTAGAAACAGCAAAGGAGTTAGGCCTTTTAGCTGAAGAATTTGAACAAATCAAAGAGATTTTAGGAAGAACTCCCAACTTTACAGAATTGAGTATTTACTCAGTGATGTGGTCGGAGCATTGTTCTTATAAAAATTCGATTAAGTGGCTGAAAACATTACCGAAAGAAGGTCCACACATGTTGGCAGAAGCGGGAGAAGAAAATGCTGGCTTAGTGGACATTGGCGATGGTTTAGCTTGTGCATTTAAAATTGAATCACACAACCACCCTTCGGCCTTAGAGCCTTATCAAGGTGCAGCAACTGGAGTAGGAGGAATAAACCGCGATATTTTTACCATGGGTGCACGGCCTGTTGCTCAATTAAACTCTTTGCGCTTTGGTCAGCTAGATTTAGACCGAACCAAATGGTTGCTAAAGGGGGTAGTAAAAGGAATTGGAGATTATGGGAATTCATTTGGTATTCCGGTAGTTGGTGGAGAAGTATTTTTTGACGAATGCTACAATACAAACCCTTTGGTAAATGCCATGTCTGCAGGGATTATGGAGGCTGGTAAGATGATTTCTGCTACCTCTTATGGAGTAGGAAATCCTGTTTTTATTGTGGGTTCTTCAACTGGAAAAGATGGGATCCATGGTGCGGCTTTCGCTTCTAAAGATATTTCAGAAGATTCAATGGAAGATTTGCCAGCGGTACAAGTGGGAGATCCTTTTCAAGAAAAACTTTTGTTGGAGGCCTCTTTAGAGTTGGCTGAAACAGATGCCATTATTGGAATGCAAGACATGGGGGCAGCAGGAATTACTTGCTCTACTTCTGAAATGTCGGGCAAGGAAGGTTTTGGTATGACCATTGACTTGGACAAAGTGCCAACACGACAAGCAGGTATGTTGCCTTTTGAAATATTGCTTTCAGAATCACAAGAGCGTATGCTAGTTGTCGTTAAGAAAGGGAGAGAGGCTGAGGTTGAGGCCATTTTTGAGAAGTGGGATTTGAATTGTGAGCAGATTGGTGAAGTAACTGAAGGTGGCCGATTAGAATATTATATGGGCGGTGAAAAAGTAGCAGATGTTCCTGCAGAATCACTGGTTTTGGGTGGTGGAGCACCGGTTTACGAAAGAGAATATAAAGAGCCTGCTTATTACCAAGAAAATAAAAAGTACTCAATTGATCAAGTTGAGGAGCCCAAAGACTTAAAAGCAGTGGCTGAGTTTTTATATACCCATCCCAATATTGCATCTAAAAAGTGGGTAATTGAGCAATACGATAGCATGGTAGGAACGGTAAATATGAGCACCAATAAACCTACGGATGCAGGTATTGTAAACTTAAAAGGCTTGAAAAAAGCCCTTGCGTTTACGGTAGATTGTAATGCTCGTTACGTACATGCTGACCCAGAAGCTGGTTGCGCCATTGCCGTGGCAGAAGCAGCAAGAAACATCGTGTGTTCAGGTGGTGAGCCGTCGGCTATTACCAATTGCTTGAATTTTGGAAACCCATACAACCCCGAAGTGTATTGGCAGTTTGTAGGAGCGATTAATGGAATGCGCAAATCTTGCGAAAAATTTAAAACTCCGGTAACTGGTGGAAATGTGAGTTTCTACAATCAAAGTACACAAGACGATAAAGATGTACCGGTATTTCCAACACCAACCATTGGTATGATGGGAATTGTTCCAGATAAAACCAAGGTAACCTCTTTGGCCTTCCAAAACGAAGGAGATAAGATTTATTTAATAGGAGAATCTAAGAACGACATCAATTCTTCGGAATATCTTTACGCTTATCATAAAGTAAAGCAGTCTCCAGCTCCGTCCTTTAATTTAGACGAAGAATTTGCTTTGCAAGAAAAAGTAAAAGAAGTGATACAAAGTGGTTTAGTTGCTTCAGCTCACGATTGTGCGGATGGTGGTTTATTTATTAGCTTATTAGAAGCTGCCATGCCCAATAATTTAGGTTTTGAAATTTCTTCAGAAGATGAAGTTAGAAAAGACGCTTTCTTATTTGGGGAAGCTCAAAGTAGAGTTGTGGTTTCAGTAAAAGCTGAACAAGAAGAAGCCTTTGTTGAAAGTCTATCTGCTTCAGATGTGCCTTTTAGTCTTTTAGGAGAAGTAAAAGGAAATAGCATGATGATTGATGGTGATAATTTTGGAAAAGTAAGTGAAGCGAAGGAAGCTTTTGAAACGGCTTTAGAAGGATATTTGAATAGCTAGCTAGACTATCTGTAGATGTCTTTTCTGTGACCGATTTCTATGACGTCAATCAAGAGTATTTTATCGTGTACTTCGTAAATAATTCTGTAATTCGCTACTCTTATTCTAAAGGCTTCTCTGCCTTTTAGCTTTTTACATGATTTTGGCTTGGGATCTTTTGTTAGACTAATAATGGAAGATTTGATCTTGGAGTAATAAGGTTCTGGAATTTTAGCAAGCTTTTTAATTGCTTTTCTTTCAATTCGAACTTTATACATTAGTCTTTCTTATATTTTTCAATCTCCTCAAAGGCTTTGTCAGCATCGACAAATAGTTGCTTTGATTTCTTAGACATATCGTAAAGTTTAATGTCTTCAAGCATCTCTAAGTCTTCCAACATTTTATTGTAGTCTTTCATAGAAAGTATAACTGCTACTTTCTTACCATCTTCATTTGTAATGTATTGGTTTTTCATTGTACTTCTTTAACCTATTCAAAGTTAAACAATGTAGACTATTCATTCTGAACTAAAAGTTTGGAGCTAAACATTTTGCCTTTGTACACACCACTGACCAAATAAACTCCCGACTTTAAATCACTTACATCCGTTTCATGACAAGGTTTGTTATTTTGTTTTACCAATTGTCCTTTTTGATTATAGATTCTTAATTGAGAAATGTCATGACATAAAGAATTACTAAAACTAAAACTACTTTGAGTTGGATTTGGAGAAAGAACAATCTTTGGGATATGAAGCTTCTTTTCATTGAGTAGGGTTATTCGATCGTAATTGGTGGTTTTATAGATTTTTCCGCTGTCTCCATAAATGAAAACTGTTCCCCACTTATTTGCGTAAGTTTTAAAAAAGGCCATATTGTATCTACTCGTACTAGATGTAATGGTGTCTGAATAGAAGTTAAAACCCAAATCATTTGAATAGAGGAAAATATTATTAAAATTACCTATTATAGTGGCATATTTAAGATAGTTTAAAGTATTCGGTCTCCTTTTGGGAATTGAGTAAACAGTGTCATGAATTTGCCAACTTAACCCACCATTTAATGTTATATATTCATCGGTTGGGTAACCGATATAACGAACGCAAAAAGTATCTGAATTAATTTGAATAATTTCATTGGGACTATAATAAACAAAAGTTGAAGGAGTGGGTAAGCTAATAGTGTCCCAAGTCAAGCCTAAATCAATACTACTGTATAGATTAGCATAGTCCGCTACTAAAATTCTGTTTTGATCAACACTAAAAGAAGAGGCATAACTGTAGTGCGTCTGCTTTATATTTTGGTTGTAGGCTACAAATGCTTGTGATGAGTCAATCCCAAAGAAAATTCGATTTATAAAGCTGTAATCTCGAAGAAATCGACCATCTTGAATATTTGAATCTAAACTAAGATTCGTAGAGTCTATTCTAATTTTGAGAATGAATGACGAAGTTAAGTTCCCTGAGCTAACGAAGATAGAATCAGCCACTTTGGTAATCATTCCAAAATAGGTTTTGTTTTGGTTCGATTGATGACTCAGACTATCAACCAAATGCCAGCTATTTCCACCATCTAAAGTGCTCAAAAGCTTATTCTCTTGAGTGGCGTAACCTTTTATAGAATCAACAAACATAATCGAGTTTACTCTGCCTGAATATGGCATATTAACGGTTTGCCAATTTAAATTTTGCCCAATGGACAAGATTGAGCTAAGTGCCAAAATGAAGGATAGTATTGTTTTCACTATTTCAATTAAGTTAGATAATAAATGTACAAAATTGATTTAGATTTTGGAAATTAGTGACTTAGCTTAGCTTTTCGAATTTAAAATTTGAATAGCTAACTACTTTTCAAATAGTAGAATAGTGACATAGTTTTCATACCCACCGTAATAGTTGTTTAAGCGATTGGTCCAAGCCGGGATGCTACTCTTTCTTAAATGAAAGCCCATTTCATCAAGCTTTTCTTGACAAGTACTGTGCTTATAATCAAAAACTCTAAGCACTAGGAAAGTTTTCAAGTTAGGGTCAAATAAGTCTTTATTTAAGTCGCATAAATTGCTTAAATGAATCTCTTCCAAATTGGAATCATTATAAAACTTGGCTTTTAACCCAAAAGGGTTGTAAGGACTTGACCAATCCATGTAAATGAGCTGAATTCTTTCTGAATCGGTGTTGTGAATTATTTGACTTAAGCCCATATGACCAATTCCTGCTGCTTTAAACGCTAAAGTCGGAAGCCCGATTAATGAGGTAAATACGAAAGCTGATGTCAGCATGATGATGACTGGCTTTCTATTCTCAACTGTTTTTAATCGTTTTAAGATTTGATCGAATCCAGATAGTAATAGGTAAGGAAACAAAGCGAAGAAAGGGAAAAGAAAACGCTCTTCTTTGTGGCCGACTAAACTATGTGCAACTAGAAAAATAAGGAAGGCCCACCAAACATCATTTCGCTTGTAAATGCCTTGATAAATAAAAGAAATGTAGAATAGAACTCCCAAAGGCAAAGTAGGATAGAAAAGTAGTTTGTTGAGGTAGTAATAAAAGGGAGAAAGACCGTATTCAGCAGCCTTTGAATCTAAAATATTACTTTCAAAATAATTCCAAGGAGTAAACGTAAATTCTCCATAGAATAAAGTATCTAAAGTGCTTCCCAAAACGATTATTATTAGGAAATACTTGCTAAAATTCCAGAGTTGTGAATAGAATATTTTCTTGGTCAACAACCAATAAATAATAACTGCTATTTCGGCAAAAGCAATTTGAAAACGAAATAAGAAAGCCAATGAAAAATAAATCCCCAGCCAGGAAAATTTAGCTTTTTCATTTTTGTTCCAGAAAGTTGCTAATCCAAGCGTAAAAAATAGCCCCGACCAAGTTTCTGAGGAAAAACGAACTCCTAAATAGGGGATAAACCAGAGCAAAAATGAACTATAAATCAAGAGATATTGAACGGCTTTTGTTTCAATGTTAACGATTAAGCTTTTTACTAATTTGAATATCACAATTAAGGATAAAACGGCACTTAAAAGCCTTAAAATCATAGCTTGAAAATAAGGGTCTTCAATGCCTATAAATTGAGAGCCACGAATTATACTGGCCGCAATATAAACTTGAATGGTCGGTCTAATTTGAGCTGCATGTTCCCAAGCTAAATCATAATCTTGGTGAGTTCCCAATAACTTTCCAGCAAATTCAATGATTTGATAATGCTCATCAGCATGAAAATACCCATGACTGTTTATGGCAGTAATTAAAAAGCAGCAAAGCCCTAGACCAAAGGCGATTAGAGTGTGTTTCTTAAAATTTATATCCGTATTCATGAATGATACAAAACACGCATTTTTTTTTGTACTTACTGAATTCTATGAAGTTGAATCAACTTTTAGCAATTTCTCATCTTTTTTCTACCTTTAACTCATGACTTACGAAAAACGACTCAATCTCAAATCTTGGGCTGAAGAAGATCGACCGAGAGAAAAATTTTTGTTGAAAGGAAAGGGCAGCTTATCTGATGCGGAATTAATCGCCATTTTGTTAGGTTCTGGTAGTCGCGATGAAACTGCCGTTGAGCTAGCTAAACGAATTTTAAGCAGCGTAGATAATAAGCTCAATGAGTTGGGAAAATTAGATGTAAAGGCCCTTATGAAGTTTAAAGGAATTGGAGAAGCTAAGGCCATTACTGTAGCAGCCGCTATGGAATTAGGCCGCCGAAGAAAAGCGGAAGAGGTGGTTGAAAAGCCCAAAATTACTTCCAGTCAAATGGCTTATCAGCTAATTGCCGATGTGTTGGATGATTTGCCCCATGAAGAGTTTTGGGTCTTGCTTTTAAACAGAGCCAACCGACTAATAGAGAAACACAATGTATCTAAAGGTGGGGTTAGCGGTACTATTGCTGATGCAAAATTGATATTTAAACCAGCTATTGAGAAATTGGCCTCTTCCATTATCATTTGCCACAATCATCCTTCAGGGAATTTAAAAGCAAGCCAGGCAGATTTAAAACTCACCCAAAAAATAGTAGAAGCAGGAAAAACTTTAGATATTGCTGTACTCGATCACCTAATTGTGGGGAATCAAGCTTACCTTAGCCTCGCCGATGAAGGTTTAATGTAGTATGCTTTTAATCTATTTCAAACAGTTAAGTCCACGTAGCCGATATCTCTTTAAAACGGCCATGAAAACCTTTTTACGGCTAGAGAATTTTAAGTTTTCAGAAGATGTTGAAGAGTTTAAGGCCTATGAAGGAAACAAGTTTTCTTACGGTAAAAAACCAATTGGCGACGAATTGTTTTTTGAGTCCTTTGGTCTTTTAGAAGCAAGAGGAATTGCAGAACAGCAAATTAGTTTAAGCGAGTACCAAGGGGTGCCGACTTTTTTTCAAGTCTCTACTGGCGCTTTGCCTTATGATCCATTTTCGGCTTCCTTTTTTATGTTAAGTCGCTATGAGGAGTATTTGCCCCATTTGCGCGATCAGTACGACCGTTTTACCGTGCATGAAAGTTTGGCGAAGAAGCATAATTTTTTGCATTTAGCCGTTGTAGATCGTTGGTTGTTGCAAGTAAAAGAATTGTTACAACAACATTTTCCTGCATTGAACTTCGGCAAAAGAAAGTATCATTACTTGCCCACTTTAGACATTGATAATGCCTATGCGTTCAAGCAAAAAGGTTTAATTCGGCAAGTCGGTAGCCTTGGTAGAAATTTGATAAAACTCGATTTTCAACAGTTGAAAACTCAAGTTGAAGTTCTTTTAGGGAAAAGAAAAGACCCGTTTGATACCTTCAATTATCAATTAAACATTCAAAAGAAATATCACTTTAAACCCATTTACTTTTTCCTTTTAGCCGATTATGGGTTAAACGATAAAAACTTATCTCACGAAAACAGACATTTTCAATCGCTTATTAAATCCATAGCCGATTATGCTGAGGTTGGGATTCATCCTTCTTACGGCTCAAATGTGAAGAAAGAAAAAGTAAGCCGAGAGATAAAGCGCTTAGAACGGATCGTAAAACGAGACATTCACAAAAGCAGACAACATTTTTTAAAGCTGAGTTTGCCAGAAACCTACCGTACTTTAATGGAGGCCGACATTCATGAAGATTATACCATGGGTTTCGCCGGTGACCTAGGGTTTCGAGCAGGTACTTGCACTCCATATCCCTTTTATGATTTGGACGAGGAACTAGAATGTAAACTCACCATTTATCCTTTTCAAGTGATGGAAGCCACGCTAAAATATTACCTAAAAGTAGAGGTAGAAGAAGCATTGGCACTAATTAAACCTTTGATAGATGAGGTTCGATTGCTCAATGGAACATTTGTAAGTCTTTGGCACAACGAGAGTTTAAGCGATGAAGATGAATGGAAAGGCTGGAGAAAAGTATACGAAGGCATGGTGGAATATGCGGAAGAAAAATGATTTTAATTGCCCGCGAAAACCGCTAAATTTAACCTTTCTAAAACAAGCCCTTTTATGAGCCAAGTTCGCATTTTAACGGAAGAGAATAATTCAGTATTTAATCAGTTTGTTGCTGAAATAAGAGACCATGAAATTCAACAAGATCGCATGCGATTCAGAAGAAATTTAGAGCGAACTGGCGAATTGTTTGCTTATGAAATTTCGAAAACATTTCCCTTTAAGAAAACAGAAGTAACAACTCCTTTGGGTGTTTCAGAAGATCAGTTGCTTCAAGAGCAACCAGTTTTAATTACCATACTGCGAGCCGGTTTACCCTTGCATCAAGGCTTGTTAAATTATTTAGATCAGGCGGACAATGGCTACATTTCTGCTTACCGAAAACATCATAAAGATGGCACCTTCGACATTGAGTTGGAATATTTGGCTTGCCCTTCTTTAGAAAATCGAATTGTGATTTTATGTGATCCCATGTTGGCCAGTGGCTCTTCCATGGTGTTGGCGTATAAAGCTTTATTGTCGAAAGGAAAGCCCAAGCATTGCCACATCGTTTCTTTAATCGGTAGCAGTGAAGGTTTGGAATATACCAAGAAGAATTTGCCAGAGAATGCTACGATTTGGTTAGGCGCTTTAGACCATGAAATGACTGCTCAAAGCTACATTGTTCCCGGTTTAGGAGATGCCGGAGATTTGGCTTTCGGAACGAAGGAGTAAAAATGGTAGAGCTAAGCAAGGTTTTTGGCTTGTTACTATTTAGTGCACTAAAATTTTTTCTTGCACCCTCAACTACTATAATTTCTGGTTACGGTTTTTGGGAAACAATTATCATTACCATAAGCGGAGGCTTTATTGGTTTTGTTCTCTTTTTCAAGTTTGGAGAGGTATTACAAAAAGGCTTTCAAAAAATTGTGAAGCCAAAAGCGCGAAAGAAATTCTCAAAAAGAAATAAGCTCATTGTTCGCATTAAGCGTTCTTATGGACTTTGGGGCTTAGCCATTTTAACACCATGTTTATTAGGTATACCTCTAGGAGCGCTTTTAGCTTCGGCTTATTACCGCAGTCAAAAAGGAGCACTGTGGATTTTCTTTGGCTTTATTGTCATTTGGTCGTTCATTCTTACGGGAATTAGTTTCTATTTTAAAACAGCTACATGAAGCAAAAAAAGTATCAACATTTATTTTTCGACTTAGACAGAACACTTTGGGATTTTGAGCGGAATTCAGCTGAAGCCATTGAAGATTTGTATAAGAAGCACAAAATGGAGGAGAAGCTTAAGGTAAGTTTCCCTGAGTTTTTTAAAGTATATAGCTTGGTGAACGACGAATTGTGGGCCCAATACCGAAAGGGAGATGTAGTCAAGGATGAGCTTCGCCAACAACGATACCTACTAAGCTTTCAACATTTTGGTTACGACGATGCTCCATTGGCTCTCTTGTTTAATGATGAGTACGTAGCTACTTCTTCATCTAAAACTCACTTACTGCCTCATGCTATAGAGGTGTTGGAGTATTTAAACGAAGAATATGATTTGCATGTGATTACCAATGGTTTTGTTGAGGCACAAAATGTAAAATTGGATAATTGTGATATTCGAAAGTATTTTAAGGCCATTATCATTTCAGATGGAATGGGTTTTCGTAAACCAGACAAGCGTATTTTTCATCATGCCATGAAAGAAGCAGGAGCGAAGTCTGCCAATAGTTTGATGATTGGAGATGATTATGGACCAGATGTTTTGGGCGCTAAAGCTGTGGGCATGGATCAGGTTTATCTTTGTGCTGATACAAAAGCAGGCCAAAAGGCAACATATATAATCTCTGATTTGTTAGAATTGAAGTCTTTTCTGTAAAGTAGAAATGCTTACTTAGCCAAGAATTTAAATGAGCGAACAAAGAAATTTAAATATTGACAGTGAATGGGCGGCGCAAAAGCCTTTTCATTTTTTCGGACCCTGCAGTGCTGAAAGTCCTGAACAGTTGGAGGCAACGGCCAAGGAGCTTGTTCAGATTGAAGGGAATATTTTTAGAGCAGGAGTTTGGAAACCGAGAACCAGACCAGATAGTTTTCAAGGAATTGGAGAAGAAGCCTTAAGGTGGTTGGCCGATATTAAGCAACGATATAAATTAAAGGTGGCGACCGAAGTAGCAAGTCCTGAACATTTAGAAAAAGCCTTAAAAGCGGGAATAGATGTGCTTTGGATTGGAGCTAGAACTACGGTAAATCCATTTACGGTCCAAGCTTTGGCAGATGCCATGAAAGGTATTGATATACCGGTGTTTGTAAAAAATCCCATTAACCCGGATTTAAGTTTGTGGATGGGAGCTTTGGAGCGAATTAATAAGGCGGGCATTCAAAAATTAGGAGCCATTCACCGTGGTTTTCATTTAAATGAAAATGGGCCATATCGCAACAGTCCCAATTGGAATTTAGCGATTCAGTTGAAAGCGGCACACCCAACTCTTCCAGTTATTTGTGATGCGAGTCACATTAGTGGAAAGGCGAGTTTAATTCCTCAGGTGGCTCAGAAGGCGTTAGATTTAGACATGGATGGCTTGATGATTGAAACGCATTATCAGCCGGAAAAAGCCTTAAGTGATAAGGAACAGCAATTAACACCTAAGCAATTAAAAGAAACCTTAGCCGCTTTAGTACAAAAAAAGACCTCTTGTGCGAATCAAGAATTTTTAAATCAGTTAGAGCTTTTAAGAGCGGAGATTGATCGAGTGGATGATGAGTTGATGGATCGCATTGCGCACCGAATGGAAATTGTAAAGCAAATCGGAGAGTATAAAAAGAAAAACCAAGTGACCATTCTTCAACTTGAGCGTTGGAAAGAAATTATGGATCGAGTAACGAAAAATGGAAAAGCTTTAGGAGTAGAAAGTGACTTTATACAGGCCTTTTTTAATGCCATTCATGACGAGTCTATACGACAACAAACCTTAATACACAGCAAAGAAAAATGATAGCCCAAACGCCTAAACCGCCCTATTATGCGGTAATATTTACTTCTTATTTGGTAGAAAATACCGAAGAGTACCAGCAGATTTCTCTTGAGCTAGAGCAATTAGCTGAAAAGCAAGATGGCTTTTTAGGTTTTGAAGCCGCAAGAGATGGCATGGGACTATTTATCTCCTATTGGAAAGATGAGGAAGTCATTCGTGAATGGAAAAAAGAAATAAGTCATCAAATGGCTCAAAAGCGTGGCAGAGAAGAGTGGTATGAAAAATTTCATGTGCGGATCGCGAAAGTAGAACGGGCTTATGGTTTTGAGCGCTAAGTCAATTACCCAAACTCAGCAATTACCGTTTCTCCACCAACTACTTTTTCTTCCAAGTTTACTTTTACTTTGGCATCAAGTGGAATGTATAAATCTACTCTAGACCCAAACTTTATAAAACCACACTCAGAAGCTTGTTCAACCTTTTCTTCTTCTTTGCCATAGAAAACAATTCTTCGAGCTAAGGCACCTGCAATTTGTCGAAACAATATGCTTCTGCCTTTTGCATCTTCAACCACGGCTGTTGTTCGTTCATTTTCTGTAGAAGATTTAGGATGCCATGCTACCAGGTATTTACCGGGATGGTATTTGAAGTATTTTAAAACACCTCCAATTGGGTATCGGTTATTGTGCACATTTAAAGGAGACATGAAAATGGAAATTTGCTTTCGCTTTTCATTCAAAAATTCGGTTTCTTCCGCTACCTCAATCACAACCACTTTGCCATCACAAGGAGAAATGATTTGATTTTCATTGATAACCAAATTCTTTTTTGGATCTCTGAAAAACTGCAAAATCATAATGAGCAAAAACAGACTTACTGCATAAGCTAAGTACTGTACAATTACATATTCTGATGCAAAAACGTTGGCTAAAATGCTAATGGCTAAACCAAAAACAACAACCAAGACCAAACTAGGGCCGCCTTCTTTGTGAAATTTCATAGTGCTTCAAAAATAGGGAATCTATTGCCAGTTAGAAACCAATCGTAAAAAAGTATAGACCATGGGTGCTGAAATAAAAATTCCATCAAAACGATCGAGAACTCCACCATGGCCGGGTAATAATTTTCCTGAGTCTTTAATGTTCAAACTTCGTTTAAACATCGATTCTACCAAGTCTCCTAACGAGCCAAAAACAACTACAATGGCTGCAATGGAAAGCCAAAGACTTAGTGAAACTGATGGGAATATCAACGCGTTTAAATAACCGACTAATAGCCCAAAAACAGCTCCTCCAACACTTCCTTCCCAAGTTTTTTTCGGCGAAATTCGTTCAAACAATTTGTGTTTTCCTAAGCTACGTCCAACAAAATAAGCTCCAGTATCATTAGCCCACAAAACAAAGAAGTAGCCGATAATAATTTCATAGCTATAATCATTGCCAAAAGTGGTAGCATTGAAATAGGCTAGTTCATGTAAGAGGGTAATGGGTACGGCAACATAAACAATTCCTAAAATAGTTACTGCAATATTATGAATCGGAAGCTTTTTGTTTCGATAAAGCTCAATCAAGAAAATGATAAAAATCGTTGGAATAAGTAACAGCAAATTGCCTAAGTGAAGATCAATCATGCTGTTTAACACAGATATGGTGAAGAAGCCTAAACCCGCAAGGGTTCCCATGGTTTTTTGCGGCTCAATTTCTGTGGATTTAAAGAATTGATAGAACTCTCTTTGACAAAGCAGAATCATGACAAAAAAGAGAATGGATGAAGCAAACTCACTTTGAAAAATTGCTCCTAAAAGAACAATTACAAAAACGATGCTTGTTAGTATTCTTTCTGTTAAGTTGCTCAAAACTGTTGTTTAGAAATCAGGTGTTTTGCACGAATCACATCTTCACTACTCACATACAATTCAATTTCTCCGAATATGGGTGAGTACATAGAATCCTGTTTGTTTAACACGAATGTTTTAATGCTTTCTTCTTCTAATTGTCCTCTTACCAATTCTACAAGGTACTGAGTTGGAGTGCTAAAAACTTTAACCCATTGTATTGACATGGGTTAAAGTTAATTGAATTAATTTGCTTTTTCTGAATCTACTTCCTTTGGTTTATCTTGACCGTTAGAAGTGATTGAAGGTTTTGTTTCTTCTGATTTGCTTTCACTGGAAGCTTCTTCTTTTTTACCTTCAGCTTGCTCTAATTGCTTCTTTTTTTCTGCTTCTTCACTCTCTTGATTTTCTTTCAGAAGTTGCTCTGATCTGCTTTCAGCATCATAAGCTCTTTTTCCAAAAATCTTCTCCAAATCATCTTTAAAAATCACTTCTTTTTCAAGCAACAACTCAGCCAATTGCTTTAAATGATCTTGATTCTTAAGCAGGATTTCTTTAGTTCTAGCATAGGCTTCATCAACCAATTTTTTAACTTCTTGGTCTATTTTTTCAGCTGTTTTCTCAGAGTATGGTTTTTGGAAACTATACTCACTTTGTCCGCTAGAATCGTAGAAGCTAATGTTTCCTATTTCTTCGTTCAAGCCATAGACTGTTACCATGGCATAAGCTTGTTTGGTAATTTTTTCTAAATCGCTTAAGGCACCTGTAGAAACTTTTCCAAAGGTAATTTCCTCTGCTGCTCTTCCACCTAAAGCCGCACACATTTCATCTAGCATTTGCTCTTTGGTGGTGATTTGTCTTTCTTCAGGTAAATACCAAGCAGCCCCTAAACTTCTACCTCTAGGAACAATAGTTACTTTAACTAAGGGAGAAGCATATCGGGTAAGCCAACTTACAGCAGCATGACCTGCTTCATGGTACGCAATGGTTTTCTTCTCTTCTTTTGTAATGATTTTG
This sequence comes from uncultured Flavobacteriales bacterium, assembly GCA_964001305.1. Taxonomy (GTDB): domain Bacteria; phylum Bacteroidota; class Bacteroidia; order Flavobacteriales_E; family Vicingaceae; genus CAJXMH01. The sequence goes on along the minus strand of CAXFAI010000036.1, from coordinate 59,353 downwards.
TTCTTCTTCTCAAGTCCACCAATCACTCGGTCTACTGCATCAATAAAGTCTTGCTGAACAATTTTCTTTTTCTTCTTTCTAGCAGCAATCAATGCGGCTTCATTACAAATGTTTGCAATATCAGCTCCAGAGAAACCGGGAGTTTGTTTGCCCAAGAATGTTAAATCCACCGAATCATCAATTTTAAGTGGCTTTACATGCACTTTAAAAATTTCAATACGCTCTTTTAAGTCCGGTAAGTCAACATGAATTTGTCGATCAAAACGGCCAGGTCTTAAAAGTGCTCTATCTAAAATTTCAGCTCGGTTAGTTGCCGCTAAAAGTATAACTCCACTATTTGTTCCAAAACCATCCATTTCAGTTAATAGTTGGTTAAGGGTGTTTTCTCTTTCATCATTACCACCTTGAGCCATGCTTTTTCCTCTTGCTCTACCAATGGCATCAATTTCATCAATAAATACAATCGCTGGCGCTTTTTCTTTGGCTTGCTTAAATAGGTCACGTACTCGAGATGCTCCAACACCAACAAACATTTCTACAAAGTCTGAACCTGAGAGACTGAAGAAAGGGACCTGTGCTTCTCCTGCAACGGCTTTTGCAATGAGTGTTTTACCTGTACCGGGAGGGCCAACCAGTAAAGCTCCTTTTGGAATTTTAGCTCCTAATTCAGTGTAGCGCTTTGGATTTTTCAGAAACTCTACAATTTCTTCAATTTCTGTTTTGGCTTCTTCTAGTCCTGCAACATCATCAAAACTGATGTTCACACTTTTCTCTTTGTCAAATAAAGTAGCCTTTGACTTTCCAATGTTAAATATTTGACCTCCTGGGCCACCGCCACCACCTGTCATACGACGCATGATAAAAATCCAGAATCCAATGATTAAAGCTATAGGTAGTAACCAACCAATTAATTCACCTGCCCAATTGCTACGCGTCTCATAATCTGGTCTAACTTGTTTCTCTTCAGGCATATTTTCATAAATCCGATTTAAATCGTTGTTAAACTGATCAATCGTCCCTATTTTTAAATAGTACTGAGGACCTCTTACTCCCATACCGCCAATACCATTGTCTCTAACTGCTTTGTACTTCTCTTGTTGTAAAGCATCCTGTTTGATGAAAATCTCTACTCGAGAATCATTTCCTGTAGTAACCACAATTAGTCTTTCAACTTCTCCTGTTTTCAACATTTCATCTACAAAGCGATTCCATGTTACTTTTCTTTCTCCACCACTGAAGTTGAAAAGATTTAAGCCGATAAGAATTACTCCTATTATTGCATAGATCCAATAGAAATTAAAATTCTTCTTTGGGCCTTTCTTTCCTCCACTACTAGGCTTTTTACCTGTATTTCCTCTTTTATTATTCTTTTCTGTCATCTTAGTTCTTAATATTCTGCTTCTATCTCTTTTATTTCTGCATCTGCCCACAATCCTTCCAAATTAAAAAAGGCTCTTTTTTCTGGGTTAAATACATGGGCAACTACATCCACATAATCAATTAACACCCATTCTAGGTTTGTGGTTCCTTCAATATGCCAGGGTTTTTCACCAATGGTCTTTCTTACCTCTTCTTCAATGGAATCTTTAATGGCATTTATTTGAGTAGACGAATTCGCATCACAGATAATAAAATAGTCTGTAACTGCACCATCTACTGATTTTAAGTCAAGAATTCTGATGTTTTCGCCTTTTTTTTCTTGAATACCTTTAATGATTATGTCTGACAATTCGTCGGATGTAATTCTTTTGCTTTCTTTTGTCATAAATTCGATTACGAATAGAGTGTAAAAATACGGATTATCCTGCTGGAATGTTATACTTGATTTTTGAGTTAAACCCTATGTATAAATGAGTTTTAGCGATTTTAACTTTACTGTTTATCATTTTAATTACACAGAGTCAACCAATATTCATGCCTTGGAAGCTATTCATGCCAAAAAGGCGAAGAATGGAGACATTTTTTGGACCGATTATCAAACTAAGGGCAAAGGACAAAGAGGAGGTTTTTGGAAGGCCAATAAAGGAGAGAATTTATTGTTTAGCCTGGTTTTAGAGCCCAATTTAAGTGTAGAAAAGCAATTTTACCTTAGTATGATTGCCGCATTATCAGTGCATGATTTACTATTGCATATTGGAATTGAAAAGGTTAAAGTGAAATGGCCAAATGATGTTTTGGTTGATGGGAAGAAAATTGCGGGAATTTTAATCGAGAATAGTCTGCAAGGCAGCAAAATCAATTATTCTATCATTGGAATTGGTTTGAATGTCAATCAAGTAGATTTTAAAGAAGTTGATAGAAAGGCAACATCAATAGCGCTTGAGTTGCATAGTGAGCATCGAGTTAAAACTATTTTTGGGCTTTGGCAAGATGCCTTTAGGCCTTATTATGATTGGTATTTAAATAATGCTTGGGAAAAAATTAAAGATTACTATCTAAAGTCACTATTTGCTTATCAAACTCCCTATCGATTTAAGGATGATAGCGGAGAATTTATTGCTTCAATCATCGGGATTGAAGAATCAGGAAAGCTACTGTTGAGAAAAAACAGTGAAATACGTTCTTATAATCTAAAGGAGGTGAAATTTATAGCGGAAGTTTAGCCGCTTTATTTACAAGCATGTTGAAAAAGTTGGTAAGTGGTTTTTCTACCATCAATTTCATAAACGCATTGATTTCACCTTTAAAAACCATGAATGTTTCAGTTTGCGAATCTTCCATTTCATTCAAATGAATATTTAAAGTGAAAGGAAATGGAACTTTCCCGAAAGATTCAACTTCAATTAAATTTGGCTCCTGCGTGTTGGTAATTTTTAGTCCAATTCTAGCCATTCCTTTAATGGTAAATTCACACTGACTTTCTTCAGAACTCCACTTTTCGATTTTATCTTCAGGCATCAATTTTTCAAAATTGTTCATGTCTGTCAAAAAATCAAACAGCTTTTGTGGGCTTGAAGTGGATACTTCTTTTTTAGTTTCTATTGTTGTCATACGTATACGTTCCAATTAGCAGGGTCTTCTCTCCAACTTTTTAAAGATTCAATATCTTCAAAGTTGATGTATTTTCCTTCAACGGCCACCTCAATCAAGGAGTCATAATCACTTAAAGTATAAAGTGGACATTGATATTTTTGAAAATTAGTTTTTGCCACTTGAAAGCCATAGCTAAAAATAGCAACCATGCCCACTACATGACATCCTTTGTCTCTTAAAGCTTGAACCGCATTTAAACTACTCATCCCTGTAGAGATTAAGTCTTCAATCACAACTACTCGCTGTCCAGGCTCAACTTCTCCTTCTATCAAATTTTGCAATCCATGACCTTTAGCAGAAGAACGAACATAAATAAATGGCAGTTCTAATTCTTGAGCTACAAGTGCCCCTTGAGCAATTCCTCCGGTAGCAACTCCTGCAATAACATCTACTTGTCCGAAATTTTCTTGAATAACTTCGGCATATTTTTGACGTATAAATGTTCTAACTTTAGGATAAGAAAGCGTTTTACGGTTGTCACAATAAATGGGTGAATTCCAACCAGACGCCCATTGAAAAGGCTCTTTCTTATTGAGTTTAATCGCTTTAATTTGTAGTAGAAATTCAGCTACTTTTAAAGCTATATCATTATTAACTTGCATACATGCAAAATTATCAAGTTTTTGTAAACGACCACCTACTTACTTTCGGTGATTTCGACGAAACATATGAACAATCGCAGACATTTCTGTTCATAAAAGCTCCCCATGAGGAAATTTATCGTTCAATTGTAGATTGGTTATTTAGGGAGTCTAGTACGATGCATGTGCATTTTCAGTTGGAAAATGTGCAAGAATCTTTTTCAGCTTTTATCGATTGTTTTCAAGTAATTCATGCTGCTGGTGGCTTAGTTTTTAATGAGAATAATGAAGTGCTTTGGATCAAACGACTTGGAAAATGGGACTTGCCGAAGGGGAAAGTTGAAAAGGGAGAAACAATTGAAGATGCTGCTATTCGTGAAGTTGAAGAGGAGTGCGGAATCCAAGACTTAACCATAAATCAAGCATTGCCTTCTACTTTTCATATGTACGTTATGAAAGAGAATATTGTTTTGAAAGAAACCCACTGGTTTCAAATGAAAACTACTTTTACCAGAAAATTAACTCCTCAAACAGAAGAAGATATTGAAGAAGTAGCTTGGGTAAGTGCTAATAAACAAAGTTCAATTATTGAATCTACTTATGCTTCAATAAGAAGCTTACTTTCTGAAAAATTTGCTTAATCCTCTTCTTTATTGTCTATGTTTTCTTGCTTTCTCTTATTATGCTGCTTCATTTTTTCACCAATTTGATTAGAAGCAGTAAAAGAAGCAATCATATTATTTAGCATATCACTTCCGGCTTGAGGTGCATTTGGCAATAGAATTAGGTTACTTTCTGTTTCTTCACCCAATGATTGTAGCGTATCATAATGCTGCGTTACTACAATTAAAGCAGATGCTTCTTGAGAGTTAATGCCAACTTTGTTTAACACTTCTACACTTTCTTCAAGTCCTCTGGCAATTTCTCTTCTTTGGTCGGCAATACCTTGACCTTGTAATCTTTTACTTTCGGCTTCTGCACTTGCTTTGGCTACAATTTTAATTCGCTCAGCTTCTGCTTCAAACTCTGCAGCTACCTTTTCTCTTTCAGAAGCGTTGATACGGTTCATGGCTGATTTAACCTGCTCGTCAGGGTCAATATCAGTTACTAAAGTTTTAATAATATCGTATCCATACTCTTGCATAGCTTCATTCAGTTCCCCTTTTACTGCAATGGCAATGTCATCTTTTCTTACAAAAACATCATCCAACTTCATCTTAGGAACTTCCGCTCTTACTACATCAAAAACATAAGAAGTAATTTGTGCTGATGAATTTTCTAATTTGTAGAATGCATCATAAACTTTGGTTTTTACTACCTGAAATTGCACTGAAACTTTAAGTCTAACAAAAACATCATCCTTGGTTTTGGTTTCAACCAAAACGTCTAATTGTTGCACTTTTAAATTTATGCGACCAACTATGCGGTCAATAAATGGAATTTTTAATTGTAGTCCTGAACTTCTTACACTACTGAATTTGCCAAACCGCTCTACAACAGCAGATGTTTGTTGTTTAACAACGAAAAAGACTCCTTTTAAGAAGAAAAGTAGAAAGACAAGTAGAAAAATACTGGGGATAAACTGTTCCATAACTTCAATTTAGATGAAGATAAAGATAGTTTATTTACTGAGATCGTATAGGGTTTTTTCTACTTCAACTGGATTGGGAGCAAATGCTTGAATTAGCTTGCCATTTTTGTCGATTAGGTAATATGAAGGAACGGCTTTGACTTGATATTTTTCTCGAATTTCATAATCGTTTCCATAGTGCAAGAATGGCCATTCGTAGTCATTTTTACTTTTTAAATCAGTCATCACCTTTGGATCTTCATCCAAGTTAATGCTTACAAAGTGAATTTCGTTTCCATATTTTTCATGGAGTTTTTTCATCACTTTTAATTCTCTTAAACTAGGAATAGACCAATTGGCCCAAAACGACAAATAGATTGGTTTTCCTTTGAGTTCATTTAAACTTACCGTTTCATTTTTACTATTGAGTAAACTAAATTCGGGCGCTAATTCTTGGGTGCCAAAAAATTTCAATTTTTGCTTAATGGCTTTAGCCATACTTTTATTTTCTTCGTTTTGCCCTGCTTTTGTAATCTGATCAAGCATAGAAATTGCACTTACCTGTTCAATTGTTCTTTTGTGATAAACTTCAAAAAGTCCATTGATTAAATATAGCTCTGCTAGCTCAAGTTGAGAAAACCCTTTGTCTTTTTGGATTAAGCTTAGACTTTTACTCAAATCTTTATCAAACATAATGGCTTTTAAAAGCTCGCTTCCTTTTTTAGTAATGCAGTACTGACCAAAATCTTCTTTGTAATACTGAACAAAAAAGTTCATATACTCCTTATTCTGATACCTAATCTCTTTATTGTTCAGGTATTCTTCAAAAAGTTCCTTTCTAGGTAAGCGATTAATATCTTTCAAATTTGCTAAAGCGTAAGTGCAATATTGTTTAACAAACTCAGGTGATTGAAATCGACTGTCTTGTTCTATTTTTTCAATGAATGAAAGACTTTGTTTTTGAGCGGCATTTATCGCAAAAAGGCTATAGTTTTCTGTGAAAAAATCTTGATAAGCTTGGTTAAAGGCTTTTATTTTTTGATTCAGCTCATCTGCTCTTGGAAAAGCAAATTTTAAATCAAGTCTTTTGTTGTATGCTTGACCTTGATTTTTTTCTTCATCATAACTTAAAGTGAGATTGTAAACAGCTCCAGGTTCTGCAAAAAAGCTGCTCTCTTTATCTTCTATTTTAAGGTAAAGTTGTTGGGTGCTATTCAAATCTACGGTGAAGATAAATTGATCTTCTTCAATAGACGTTTTCGCGATCACATTTTTTTGAAGGCTTATGAAATCATTGACTACTATAAGGTTAATCTCCTTACCATCAAAGCCGATCACATTTCCTTGAATACGAACTTCTTTAGCGAATCCTAAAATGCTCAGTAAGCAAAGTAAAGTGAAACTAAAAATGCGCATACTTAAAACTGAATGTTTGAAGGTATAAACTGACTAGCATCTCCATTATTGCGAATGATGTCACGCACAATGGTTGAGTTTATAGCTGCATGCTCTAATTCTGTGAAAAGAAAAACGGTTTCAATATCAGGGGCCAGTTGACGATTCATTTGTGCAATAGAACGTTCGTATTCAAAATCCATTTGATTTCGAAGACCTCTCAGCAAAAACTGAGCGTTTATGGATTTGCAATAATCTACAGTCAAGGTGTTGTATACATCTACTTTTATTTTATCACTCTCAAAAGCACCAGCAATCCATTCTTTTCGCTGTTCAAGGCTAAACATGTAGTTTTTTTGGGAGTTATTTCCAATGGCTACAACAATTTCATCAAATAATGGCAACGCACGGTTAACCACTGAAACATGACCTAAAGTAATTGGATCAAACGAACCTGGAAATACAGCAACTTTTTTCATGATACCTCTTTTTGAAAGAACGTAAAGTTAACATTTCCGTACTTTCTACTAAATTGATAATTGGGGTGATTCTCAAAGTTTAACTCCCTTCCATGCTCTAAAATGAAGAAACCATTTGTTCTTAATAATTGAAGTTCAAAAATTAGATTTGGTAAGTCTTCACTTCCTTTCAAACCATAAGGTGGATCAGCAAAAATGAGATCAAAATCCGTTTTACAGCGATTTAAAAATTGAAAAAGGTCTGATTTAATACACTTGATTTGAGTTAAGTTTAACTCCTTTGACATTTTGTAGATGTAGTTCAAACATCCTTGATGTCGATCTATCGACAAAACGGAATTTGCTTCTCTAGAAGCAAATTCTAAACTCAAATTTCCTGTACCTGCACATAAGTCTAAAATGTCAGACCCTTCTAATTCAAATCGATTCTGAAGTAAATTAAAAAAACCCTCCTTGGCAAAATCAGTGGTTGGTCTAACCGGTAAGTTCTTAGGTGGACTAAGTCTTCTTCCTTTATGAATACCAGCTATGATTCGCACAAGTACTGATTAAATAGATTGTAAAAATGGGATAAATTTATTTGACTAAGAACTTGAGAGCTTTTTATGCTTGGGTTAAGCTCGGCGATAGAAACGTCTCTTAAGTACTTAAAAACCATTTGATAAATGGGCGAATCTGTTTCTATTTTCCCCATTAATTGCAATGGTATTTTGTCTCTGTCAATCTCTAATTGTTCAGTTACATAAAGCAAAAAATACATGAAGTCTTCTACCGATTTATACTCAAATTGATTGTAGAAATGGAGTTTTTGATTTTTGATATAAGCCAATTGAAAATGATCGTCATGGATTTGGGCAAATAATTGATTGTTGGCCTTTTGTTTAAATGAACTGATAATTTCTAAAAAAACGGAAGACTCATGCACAAACGAGCAAGGCCCAAAATGAGCGTTAAACAAGTTTTGGATTAAAAATGGCAATTCAAATACTATGCTTAACTGTAGACTTTTTACTTCATGATTTAGTAAGTCACCTGAATTTATAAGCTTAGAATGATTTAAATTAAATAATTCTGCTTGATGATTACTATCAAATAATGCTGTTGGACTTAGCGTAAATAAGGAAGAACAAACACTTACAGAAACTTTCTTGAACTCTTTTGGAAAAGCATGAACGATTAATCGTAGTGACTCTAGAGTTTGACTCCAGTTGGTATTTTCTCCTAATGCATATTTTTCAAAGCCTACAAATTGCAAGCTATTTGCATTAAGATAACAAACATGAAGTTGTGTTTTGCTTAATTGAAAATAAAGCTCTAATTGTGATTTCTGATCAACAAAACTCTGATCGAAAAGCGATTTTTGGAGCGCTGTTGAATTAGCCATAAAGACTATCTCCAGTTACCGGTAGTAATCGGTTCCGTTAATGAGCCAATTTGAACTCGATCTTCTAAGTCAACGTTTTCACTTTTGGTTTTTAAACCTGTGTAAACTTCCTCAAGCGTAGTGTAAGCTTCAAATACATTCACATTGACTTTGTTTTTCTCAATAACGTCTGCTTTCATTTCAAAAGTAGAACCTTTACTAAAAGGAACAATAGGAAGTGAATCTATAGCAAAACCTTCTGGGAAAATAGTAGAAGCAGGAACCAAAGAAGTATCTCTAATCACAATCCCTTGTGCAACAGCTTCTGCCTCTGTTAATGTATCAGGAACATTTCCAATTGCTTTAACAATAGTTAGAGAATCGTTGTTTAAGAAGTTAAGCAATTCGCTAAAGCTTCCGGCATATCTTCCTTTTTCGGCTTTAAATTGTTTTTGAGCCTCTGCAATGTTTTCCAATCTGGTATGAACAACATTTTCTCTGCTTTGAGCTTCTTCTTTAAATTCAATTTTACTTTGAATTCCATCATATATTAAATAGCCTAAAACACAAGCGATAGCAAGAAGTACAAGTTGAATTACAATCTTCATGGAAAATTTGATTTTTAAAAATTTACAACGCTCACAAATCTACAATTTTTTTGTTGGTGACAAATGCTATTCTCGCATTGTATTTAGGTTAATTTTGACACATTCATGAGTTCAGAGCCCAGTTATTTTCAGAAAACATTTTACAGCTATTTACCTGCTTCGCCTACTAGCGATCAAGTGGATTTAATTGAACGATTGGAGCGCTTTCTATTTCAGCCTATTCACCGACCTGCATTTATCATAAGAGGTTATGCCGGAACTGGAAAGACAACTTCTGTTGGTGCTTTAGTAAAAACCTTGCCTCAATTTAAATATAAAACCGTTCTTCTTGCACCAACAGGTAGAGCAGCTAAAGTGATGTCTGCTTTCGCTAAGAAACAGGCCTTTACCATTCACAAAAAAATATATCAGGCAAAAAAATCAATTGATGCTCAAATGCGCTTTGAATTGGCCGCCAACTTACATACTAATACCGTTTTCTTGGTAGATGAGGCTTCTATGATTGCAGATCAAGGTGGTAGTGTAATATCATTTGGGAGTGGACAAAGAAGTTTGTTGGATGATTTGATTCAATATGTTTATTCATCGAAAAATTGTCGCTTGGTTTTTATTGGAGATATTGCCCAATTGCCACCTGTAGGAAGTGAGCTTAGTCCAGCTTTAGATCCTCAATATTTAAAGCGAAATTTTGATTTGAGTTTGAAAGGGGTGGAGCTTAAAACGGTTGTTCGCCAAACGGAAGATTCTGGTATTTTGTGGAACGCGACCAATTTAAGAGAGCAATTAAAGGAAGAAAAACCTAGAATTCAATTTAAAACAGAAGGTTTTACAGACGTATCTGCGATAAATGGTTTTGAACTTGAAGACGAACTTCATACAGCCATTTCAAAATATGGCGATGATCAAGTGATGGTGGTTTGTCGTTCGAACAAACGAGCTAACGAATTTAATCAGCAGATAAGAATTCGAATAAGAGGACAGGAGGAAGAAATCTCAGCAGGAGATTACATCATGATCGTTAAAAACAACTATTACTGGTTAGGGAATGGAGCTGATACTGCTTTTATAGCCAATGGTGATATTGCTGAAATTATGAGCTTGGGAAATTTTGAAGAGCGTTATGGATTTCGTTTTTGTGATGCTAACATCCGCTTAATAGATTATCCCAATCAACCCATAGTTGATGTTAAAATCATGTTAGATGTTATTCATGCAGAAACTCCTTCTTTGGATCAAGAACGTGCAAAAGCATTTTACTTTGATGTAATGGAAGAATATTTGGACTTTGGAACTAAGAAGAAACAGTTGGAAGCCCTGCAAAAAGACCCTTATTTTAATGCCTTACAAGTCAAGTTTGCCTACGCAGTTACTTGCCATAAATCGCAAGGCGGGCAATGGAAAGCGGTGTTTGTTGACCAAGGTTATTTAACCGAAGAAATGGTAGACTCATCATACATCAGGTGGCTGTATACGGCTATCAGTAGAGCCACAGAACAACTCTATCTGGTCAATTTTCATCCAGCCTTCTTTGAAGAAAGTTAGACAACTACTTTCATGTCTTTTTGCAAATCTTCTATGGAAGATTTGGGCAAATCATCAATGTCTAGAATCATAAGCCCATCTAAGGCATGGTTAAATTTTGGGTCTAAGTTGAAGCCAATGATTTTCGCATTTTGACGGATGTATTTTTTTATAAGTACCGGTAGTGGAGCATGGTCAGGTTCAACATCTGAAATAATTTGATCAATTTTTTTCATGTCTTCTTTGGCTCCATCCAATAACGTGCCTCCCTCAACTTTTTTAAAATTTACTTTAAACTGTTTTCTGGGTTCAACCCATTTGGCTAAATGATGGTTAAAGTAAAACCGACGAATAAACTCCACCATAAGCATTCTTGAAAATCGAGAATAGTTGTTTGAAATACTCACTGGGCCTATTAAGTATTTTACTTCAGGTTTTGAAGTCAGAAAATGCATGATGCCTTTCCACAAAAGAAAAAGTGGAAGCCTCTTTTGTTGGTACTCTTTAACCACAAAGGAGCGCCCCATTTCAATACTTTGCGCTAATATGGGCTTAAACTCTTTTTTAAGTTTAAATAAACTGTGAATGTAAAATCCTTTCTTTCCATGAGATTTTAAAATGTCGTCACCTTTGCCCAATCGATATGCACCAGCTAATTGATGGTTTTGTTTATCCCACAAGAATAAATGCTGATAATAGAAATCATATTCATCCAAGTCAAGAGCCTTGTTGCTACCTTCACCAACTGCCCTAAAAGTAACTTCTCTTAAACGACCAATTTCATGAAGGAGGTTTGGGATTTGATTTGCCCCACATAAGTATAATTCAAACTCTGCTTGTTGCAATATGCGATAGCTTTCCAGTTTTTCAATTTCTTGAATTAAAACCAGAGAATCTTTGGCCAATGCAATCGGTTTAGCTGTTTTTAGTCGTTTTAGTTTTTCTTTAAAATAAGTGCTAACTTCTGATGATGAACCTAAACAATAGGTTTTTGCTCTTAAAAATCTTCCTAAATCTTGAGGCTTTACCCATTCTTCTTGTTCACTAACCTTAATTGGTCTGCCAATACGAACTTTCACCTTTGTGCCTTTTTTCTTTAGCATTTCTGAAGGCAAGGCAAGTGTTCGTAGATTCGGATGAACCATTCCCAGTAAATGAAACAATAGGCTATTGCTACCATTAAAGAATATGGGCACAACCGGCACTTTGGCTTTTTTGATGAGTTTGAGAATGGAAGTTTGCCATTGCTTATCTATAATATGACGTTGATGGCTTTGAAAGGAAGAAACTTCGCCTGCTGGAAAAATCCCAAGTCCACCGCCATTTTTTAACTGAATCAAAGCTTGCTTAGTTCCAACAAGGCTAGAAGAAGCCTCTTTTCGGTTTTCAAATGGATTTACAGAAAGAAAATAATCTTCTATGGGTTTGATTTCTTTTAATAGAAAATTAGCCATGACTTTAAAATCAGTACGCTTTTTACTAACAATGTAAAGCAGCAGCAGGCCATCAAGCGCTCCAAAAGGATGATTGGAAACGGTAATGAAGCTGCCTTCAGTAGGAATTTTGTTTAACTCTGTTTCATCTAACTCAAAGTGAAATCGCAATTCTTGAAATACGGCTTCAATAAATTCTAGGCCATTGTAGTGGGACGTTTTTGCATAAAGCGCATTCAATTTTTTAATACCACTAATACCCATTAAGACTTTAGTAGCCAATTTAAAACGTTCAAGATGAGTGGTTTTGCCAAAAGCTTCTTCCGTAATCAAATCCCCTTCCATAGTGGAGCAATTTTATTGACTTTATGTAAGTTGAGCGTTAAGAAATAATTAACGCTAATACACTTTATTTTTTGGAAACCTTAAGAGGAATTTTTTGTTATGAGATTGAAAAGCTGCTTAATTTCGATTACTAAAACTAAAACACATGAGCACAACAAAATTCAAAGGAGATACGATAAAACTTAGTGGAGATTTACCTCAGGTAGGAGCCACTGCGGAGGATTTTACATTTGTTAAGCAAGACTTATCAGAAGGGAGTTTAGCTGATTACGAAGGGAAAGTGAAAGTTATCATTGCCTTGCCTAGTTTAGATACGGGAATCTGTCAAGCTGAAGCAAGAGCTTTTAATGAAAAACTTGGAAAGAAAGAGGGTGTAGTTGGTTTAATTGTTTCTAAAGATTTGCCAATGGCCATGAAACGTTTTTGTACAACAGAAGGTATTGAAGACGTAATTCCTGCTTCAGATTTTAGATACAATGATTTTGCAACAGAATATCAAGCTGAAATGATTGAAGGTCCTTTGAAAGGCTTGTTAGCAAGAATTGTTTTTGTAGTAGACCAAAATAATGTAATTAAATACATAGAAGAGGTTGATGATGTAACCCATGAGCCAAATTATGATGAGGCCATGAAAGCGGTTGAATCATTGGTGTAAAAATAAAAAGGCTTCCATTAGGAAGCCTTTTTTTATGATATGTCAGTTTGTATCCAATTTGAAATGTCAGAGGCGTTGTTGTAAATCATATAATGTGTTCCGCCTTTAAAGGTCATCGCTTGGTGTATATTTTTTATCGGAAATACCAAGTCAGCCGTACCGTGAATATGAAGAAAAGGACAGTTTAATTCTTCTTCCATATTCCATTGAGCAATGGCTTTAATGCCCCAATTGATAAAATCCAAACTTGCCGCTTTTACCATCTTATGAAAGAGCTCATTTCCTGCGGCGTTGGCTTGGTCGTAAAAAGGCTTTAGCGTAATGCTTGCATCAATGGCAAACTTGGCAGCGTTTTTTGAGTTTGAAGGTAATTTTTCTAACCAAGCCATATAGCCGGGCATTTCTGATGTTCTTTTAACAGTACTGATTAAATAGAGCTTTTTAATTGGCCGAATTCTAGAAATTTCAACACTTACAATGCCACCTAAACTAACGCCGAGTAGACAAATATTAGGGTCGTCAGGAAGTTGCTCGGCAAAGCGTTTTGCATATTCTTGCATGCTCTCTCCTTCAACTGCTTCGATCCAATCTAAAAAATGGATGTCTGCGTTTGGAATGGCTAAACCTTCAAAAATTCGATGGTCTTGTCCTAAACCAGGAATACAGTAAATGCTCACTTTCATGCTTTCTCTATTTTCTCCTTTACTTCCATTTTTTCCTCTAAATTAATGGCTTCAACGCTTTCGTTTTGTTGACTGTAATTTAAGCTTACATCAATTTTTATTGGAAAATGATCGGAGCCCATGTAAGGAAGTCTTTTCATTTCAATTACTTCAAAATGCTTTGAAACAAAGATGTGATCTAAGGGCCACCGGGCCCAAAAGTGCCTGGCATGAAATGTACTGTAAAACCCTCGTCCAATTCGGGGGTCTAATAATCGACTAACTTTTTGAAAGAGTCGTGTTGTTCTAGACCAAGCCACATCATTTAGATCGCCAGCAACTATCACAGGTTTATCCAAAGATGCAATTTCTCTACCTATTTTTAATATCTCCGCATCTCTTTCAACGGTAGTTGTGCTTTGGGTTGGAAATGGAGGTTCTGGATGTACCCCGTAGAAATGAATAAGTTGTTTGTTCGCAAGTTCAATATTTGCTCGGAAAGATGGAATGTCATCGTTGACCAAGTATCGAAATTCAGGCTTCTGAAATTCTACCTTGGAATAAAGCAACATGCCATAAGTATTCCCTAAGGGCAATAAATGCCTGAAGGGGTAAATGCTTTCTATTTCACTAATTTGAATTTGCCACTCTTCATCAGCTTCTAGTAAAAGTACAATGTCTGCCTTTTCTTTTTTTATGATTCCACAAAGCGTTTGGTAATCACTATTCTTCATTTCGACATTAGAAACTAAAATGCTGATAGAATTTTTAAGCGATTGTGCACTTTTAATTTGCTTGCTTTTTAGTTTGGTGTAGGGAAAGATACGAGTAGAAATAAAGATCAATGCTGCTGCAGAAATTCCCATGCTAATGGTCAGGTAGTAATTTTCAAATGGAAGTAAAAGAACTGCTCCAATAAAAATAGGTAAGTGTAAAACAAGAATCTGTTTTCTGGGATAATCCCAAATTCTTACCAACCAATGCTCATGCTTGAGCAAAGGAAGAAAAGTAAGCGCACTGAAAAGGTTAAGCAAAACAATTAGCAGGATTTCCATGTTTCAAAAATAAACCAAACCCATTAAGCTTTTTCTACAATTTTTGTTTTAAAAGTTTATTAAAAAACCAAACCATGAAACTACCCTTTTTAATGTTCTGCATAATGTTGTCAGTCTGTGTTTCAGCTCAACTTGTTGACTTTGATAATGAAGAAATCGAGCGTGATTTTTTATACAACATCAATTTATATGCTCAACAATATGCAGGCTCAGTGGTAGACGCTTATGGGGTAAATCAAGCTACGGCTTGGCAATTCAGTGGAAAAACACTTAGGCCTTTAGGTTTTAGTATTGCTTTGCAATCTTCTGCAACATTCTTAAAAGAAAGTGATCAACAGTTCAATTTTAATCAAACAGGTTTTAGTGATAAACTGCGTTTAGCCAATCCCAATGCACCTAATTTACCGACTGTAATTGGTGGTGCAACTGAAAAGGATTTAATTTACCAAGTGGAAGGGGAGTTGACCACTCCTTTTGGTGGAACCGTGCAATATGAAGAAGATTTTTCGGCATTGAATGGGATTAAAACCCCTTATAATGCCTTACCTAAAACAGCCTTGCTTTTTAGTATGGGTTTGCCAGCAAATTTTGAAGTGAGCTTACGGTATTTCCCAAATGTAGAAGTAAGGGACGTAAATCACTATGAGTATGGTTTCGGTTTAAAACATCAACTTAATAAGTACTTTTTAGAAGAGGAGTCACCCATTTATGTATCTGCAAGTGTGCTTTACAATTATTCGCGTTTTGATTATAAACCACAAGATTTATTAGAGGGGGAAAATCAAAATGTAATTTTAGAAGACCAAACGGTAAATGCAGAGCTTACGGCTTCTTATGAAAAAGAATATTATTCGGTTTTTGGCTTGGTATCCTATTACACCACCAATACAGCGTTCAATATAAACGGTACCTATCGCTATGAAGTGGAAGAGCAAGATAGTTTTGGAAATACCGTTGTTCAGGAAGCCTTTAGTGTGACGAATCCAGTTAATCTAAGTTCGACACAAGGGTTAATGAGGGCTGCAATTGGAGCATCAGCTAAATACAAAGAAATAGCTGTGCTCGCTCTTGCCTATAATTTTTCAAAATATCACTCCTTATCATTTAACTTGGTGTTTAAAATAAACAACCAAGAAAAAGAGTAATTACATCTTCGCTAAAATGGTATTTAAGCTTTCACTTGCTTGCATCACTTTAGCTGTTTTTTCTTGGTTTGGTAAATAATACCCGCCTAAATCAACTGCTTTTCCTTGTACTGAGTTTAACTCATTTACAATGTCTTCTTCTTTCGCATTTAATTCTTCTGCAACAGATTTAAAGCTAGCTTGAAGTTCAAGATCTTCTGTCTGTGCGGCTAAAGCTTCTGCCCAATATAGTGCCAAGTAAAAGTGACTTCCTCTATTGTCCAACTCACCTACTTTTCGTGAAGGTGATTTTCCTTCGATTAATAATTTCTCAGTAGCTGAATCAAGTGTTTTTGCAAGAATTGCCGCTTTTGGTTTATTTTCTTTTTCTGCTAAATGTTCTAAACTTACGGCTAGCGCTAGAAATTCTCCCAAAGAATCCCAACGTAAGTGATTTTCTTCAACGACTTGTTCCACATGCTTAGGAGCAGATCCACCAGCACCTGTTTCAAACAAACCACCGCCATTCATAAGTGGTACAATAGAAAGCATTTTTGCCGAAGTGCCTAATTCTAAAATAGGGAAGAGGTCTGTTAAGTAATCTCTCAACACATTTCCAGTAACCGAAATGGTATTTTCTCCAGCTTTAACTCGCTTTAAAGTATACTTTGTTGCTTCTTTTGGCGACATGATTTGAATGTCTAATCCTTCCGTATCCAATTCAGCTAGGTATGTGGTCACCTTTTTAATCAATTCGGCATCATGTGCTCTGTTTTCATCTAACCAGAAAATAGCAGGCCATCCAGTTGCTTTTGCTCGACTAACGGCTAAACCTACCCAGTTTTTAATTGGGGCATCTTTTGCTTGACACATTCTCCAAATGTCTCCTGCCTCCACTTCGTGTTCAATAAGCACTTCACCAGCATCATTGATGACTTGCACTTTACCATTTCTAGAAATTTCAAAAGTTTTGTCGTGCGAACCATATTCTTCTGCTTTTTGAGCCATTAAGCCAACATTGGGTACAGTGCCCATCGTAGTTGGGTCAAATGCACCATGTTCTTTGCAAAACTGAATGGTTTCGTCGTAAACAGCTGCATAACTACTATCCGGAATAACCGCTTTGGTGTCTTGTGTTTTTCCTGCTTTGTTCCACATCATTCCGGAATTACGAATCATGGCAGGCATAGAAGCATCAATAATTACATCAGAAGGGACATGCAAATTGGTAATTCCTTTGTCCGAATTTACCATGGCTATGTCTGGGCCGTTTTCAAGAGCCGCTTCTATATCGGCTTCAATGGCTGATTTACTTGCTTCATCTAAATTGGCAATTTGAGCTAAAATACTACCCAAACCATCATTTGGATTAGCACCAGCTTGAGCAAATTTGCTTGCATGTTTCTCAAAAACATCAGCAAAAAATACCCGAACGGCATGGCCAAAAATAATGGGGTCAGAAACTTTCATCATCGTCGCTTTCATATGCAATGAGAAAAGCACCCCTGATGCTTTGGCTTCTTCTTTTTGCGTTTTCAAGAAGTCTAAGAGCGCATTTTTACTCATAAAAGTACCATCGATAACTTCTCCGGCTAATAATGAAATGTTTGATTTTAAAGTGCTTTTGTTGCCAATTTCATCCAAATGGATAATGCTAACTGTTTGTGCGTTTGGCACCGTAACTGACTTTTCATTGGAAGCAAAATCATTTTTTCCCATAGTAGCTACATGTGACTTTGAATCTTTGCTCCAAGCGCCCATACTATGTGGGTTTCTTTTGGCAAACTCTTTAACCGCTTTAGGTGCTCTACGATCTGAATTTCCTTCTCGTAAAACTGGGTTTACTGCACTTCCTTTTACTTTATCGTAAGTAGCTTTTATGGTTTTTTCTTCTTCTGTGCTTGGGTCTTCCGGATAATCTGGAAGGGCATATCCCTTGGCTTGTAATTCTTTAATGGTAGCTAAAAGCTGAGGTACAGACGCACTGATATTTGGCAATTTTATGATGTTAGCTTCTGGCTTTTTGGCTAATTCGCCCAATTCGCTCAAGGCATCATTTACTTTTTGTTCATCACTTAAATAGTCTGGAAATACCGCTAAAACTCTTGCCGCAAGTGAAATGTCTCTTGTTTCAATTTCTACTTCTGCTGCTTTGCTAAAGCCTTGAATAATAGGAAGAAATGAATAAGTAGCAAGAGCTGGTGCTTCGTCTGTTAAGGTGTAAATGATTTTTTGAGCCATGGTATGGATTAAAACTGTTTATATCAATGTTTTTTAGAAAGGCCTACAAAGATAAACCTTAGCTGAAAAGAGAAGAAATTTTTTAGAGAAGAAAAGTGAAATAGATTTTTGAGTTGTATCTCGACTCCGCTCGATAACCCACTCAAAAGTGAATCAAATAAATTGTAGTTTTTACATAAAGTGCTCCGCTTTAATTTTGTGTCTATCTTAAATACTATCACTAGGCTTCGATACCCATCCGAAAGGAATTAAACCGAGCGAGCTTTTTTCTTGTCACATCGAGTGGTTTTGCCATAGGCAAAAATGTATCGAGATGGACAAGAAAACGAACTATCACATTTAAGAGGCAGTTCAAAGTGAAGCTTAGGAGGAAGTAATTCGTAATTGGAAAGCGCTGTCATTGCGAGGAGGTACGACGCGGCAATCTAGCGCTTGATAACTTTCTCTGAGGACACTTTTCCCATTTCATCTTGTATTCTCACCAAATACATACCATTAGGCAATTCACTCAAATCAAATTGCTTGGATTTGGTTATTGTTTCTGAATATACCAAGCGACCGTTGAGATCATAAAGCTGAAAAATGTAAACTTCTTTGTTAGAAGAGGGTAAATCTATTTGAAAAACTCCCTGAGAAGGGTTAGGGTATAATTTTAATTTGGCTTTCTGATCTTGCTCTTCTATTGCAGTAGCCAAATCCGGAACACTATCACAAGAGCCTAGATAAACATCATCTAAATAATAATAAGAAGCTCTATGGTAAAACTTAGGGCCACCACCTAAGGTGATGGTATCTATGCTGTTGGTGTCATTAAAATTACCTATCGTAATATATTGCTCACCTCCCAATGCTTTATAGCTAGCATTATACTGAACCCAGTTTTGTTTATCCGTAACATAATTGTTTGGTGTAACGATTAGCTGGGGTGTATAAGGCAGTCGAGTATTAATGGGGGCACTTACAGCAGTATTCGAGAAATAAGCACCCAATTGATTTCTTGAGCCAAAATGAATTGAATCAGGTAAACTTAAATAAACTTGAAAGCAATAGGTTGTATCGGCAATTAATGGGCTATTTAATTGGGCTTGCAAATACTCTCTGACACCACTTCTGTATACAGTATCGTATAAATGATAGACTAAAATACCAATGTAACCAACACCACTTTTAGCAACTTGATAACCAACCAAGTTTGAAGGACTACTAAACAGTAAGTGTTGGGGAGTGGCATTATTGTAGGGAGTCATGTAGTTAAACCCTTCTGTCGTAGGTGAAACCCAACCTACTGGCATATATACAAATGAAGGGTTTGTAGGAACCGTATCCTCAAAATTAGCATTGGGTAATAGGTTTTGCCCTACCAAGATGGCAGGACAAAACCCTAAGAAGAATGCAAATAAGATTAAAACAATTTTCACTTTTGAATGATTACTTTACCAATCTTCTGCGGTACTCCATTGCTCATTAAACGGTAATGGTACATACCCGAAGGCAAATCACCGAGCTGTAACTGTCTACTTTGCTTTACTGAGGCTTCAAATACCAAGCGACCGTTGAGATCATAAAGCTGAAAATGATAAGCTTGTTTGCCTGCCTTGGGAAGTTCAAGATGCACCTGACCATTGGAAGGATTAGGATATACCCCAAATCTTTCTTTGACTGTTTCTTCTGAAACAGAAGTAATCATACCCGGAAAACTATCACAAGGCACCAAGCTGACATCATCAAAATAATAATAGGTGTTTTGATGATAGATTTGTGAACCACCTCCTGCCATTCTTAAGGTGTCTAGTAAACTATCTGCATCATAATTGCCAATTACAAAAAAACGTTCTCCGCCTTGGGCTTTAAAGCCGCCAGATAATAGAACCCAATTTTGTTTGTCTATAAAAAAAGTGGTAGTGTCAAAAGTAATTTGAGGATTTAAATGCAGTAATCTATGTTGTACTTGTAAACTATCCACTCTTTGGTTTGAAAAGTAAACTCCTAAATTGCGTTTTATGGCATAATGTGAAGAATCTCCCAAACTGATGTATAGTTGGAAACAATAATTAGAATCTTGATGAAGTGGTACAGATAGTTTTCCTTGAATATATTCTCTGCCATTTGAATTGTAAGGACTGTAGAGTATTAAACCAAAATAGCCTATCCCATTTTTAGCTAATTGAAAACCTGCAAAATTTGAAGGTGCTGTAGAATAAGGTATACCACGATTAGGATGAAAAAAATCAGGACTTGAACTAGTGACATCTAGCCAGTCATTAGCTCTCAAAATACCATTAGAGTGTCGGCTGGTATCTTCAAAGCTTCCATTAATCACCAAGTTTTGCCCCGCCAAAATAGCAGGGCAAAACAAGCTAACTATATATAAGATCAATTTCACTTAATAATTAATTTACCATGCTCCTTAACATCTCCTCCTTGTAGTAGACGATAAAAGTAGATGCCTTGTTGCAATTCAGTTAAGTTTAGGTTGTGAATGGAGTTTTCTGAAAGCTTTCTTTCTGTAGCAAGTTTTCCTATAACATCGTAAAATTGAATGCTAACACTTTGCTCACTTTCAATCAAATAGTTAATTTGAACATTGCCTTTAGTTGGATTTGGAAAAATCGAAAAGGCCTTTTGATCAGCTTCAAACACTTTTGTTCTTATGAAAGCTCTACTATTGCTATTTCCAGAGTTACCACCAACTTTTTCACAATCATTCGTCAACATATAGCCTCCCAACTCTTTCCATAAACTTCGCGCATAGTATACCGCAATGCCATCATAATAGGGACAGAGTTCTGCAATACTTCTTAGCTGCCGCATTGCTCCTTTGCTAAGCGTACTGTCTCTTTCATAATCAGCTATTAAAGCATTTACTTGCAATAGCTTTTGATCCATATTGGTGCTTGTTGAGCTAGCATTTAAACTTCTACCTAACCTAATACCCATGGGGCTTTGCTTCATGCTGTCTAAAAAATGTTTCCAGCTTTTTTGGCTTGCCATGGCAGAATCTCGACTAATATGTGCATACAACAATTGCTTTTGTAGGCCCCACATGCTATCAGCCGCATGCACCATGTGGGGTAATTTCCCTTGGCTAATGCTTCGGCTTCGATTTACCCCATTTGATTTATTGCGTTGATAAGTTGATTGAGCTTGATTACTACCATTTCGAATCAATTGAGGATTGGTGCAATTGGCAGTATAGCCTATATTACCCGTATTGTCTTTGTCTAAGGCTGAGGAGCTACCTGAGCCTGTATAATCAAAACCTAAATCAATAGCCGGATCATAACTTCCACCATTTTGTACGTAGAGTGTTACCTGGCTACCATTAGAGTTATCAGCAAAGGTTTCGCTGCCTGAATAAGCACCCAACCACTCATTGTCATTGGCGGTACCATCGCTACCTACATCACCAATAAAACCATTATTGCTTAATACAAAGCCTCTGGTATGGTCTTTCATTTTGTTGTGGTGTATGTCCATGTTACTTCCTTGGTCGCCGGCAAAGCGCAAACCAATGCCGGTATTTTCTACATTGTTGCAACCTAGTTCTTTGGCATTTCCAGTACCCAAAGTGTTTTCTAGTGATATTCCAATAACCTCCGTTTGGGTAGAAGGCTGCGTACTGTAATTACCGCTGTTATTCACAATTTTGTTTTCTAAAACGGTAACTTCTTCGTTCATGGCTCTTATGCCAAAGGCGGCTGGTGGGGGGCAGGGGTTTGCTAGTAAGCCACAAGGGCTAACGGCTGTAAAGTTATTGTTCATGTTTTCAATTACATTATTGCTAATAGTTGCCTTTGCAAAAGAGGTAAAAATGCCAACTTTACTGTGTTTTATGGTGTTTCCATTGATATTAATTTCACTGCCTCCCGGAGTTAAGGTTACATTGCTATTGTCTAACGAAATTGCCGTACTGTATCTATTGTTTGTTGGTGCAGGACCAATTCCTATAAAGTGCTCTAAATCAATTAAATTATCTTGAATGTTAATGTCAACCGTGTTTAATGCATTTATCCCTTCAAAAACATTATAAATTTCATTGTTATTAAAATCTATTTGTAAGTCATTATTTCTACTTACAAAAAACTGAGATAACCAAATTCCGTTTTCAATGTTGCCCATGCCGTTTTTATTTACTTTATTGAAAGTAATTTCATATTCAGCATTTTTGCGAGTATCAATTGACACTTTATTATTTAAAAAGAGGTTTTGATTAATAAAAACAGTATTGGGGTTTACCATGTTTGACTTGCCCATATGTTTATATGCAATTTCAGAAACTTCGGGCTCTCCAGCTAAAATAGATTCATTATTGAACTCCTCAAATATGTTTTGAATTAACATTATGTCAGATTCAAAAGCGTAAAATGTTCCACCACTACCCTTAAAGGTATTGCCAATAAAACTTAAACCAATATTTAATGGATCAGATACAGTTGCGCTAATAACTTTTACTCCGAATTCAGGATAGTAGCTCCCGGTAGTAGAATAGAGAGGTACTGTAGTTTCAATAGTATTAGAATGAAAGGAACTATAATTAACAAATATCCCACTATTCACTTGTAAAGCTCTGTTGTTGTTTTTAAAGGTACAATCGGATATGTTAAACTCACAACCATCGGTAATAATAGCATTCTCAGCATCCTTAAATAAATTATATCTGGAAATTATATTTGCCCCTGTATTTCTTTGCAGATGAATGTGATTCCAGCGTTTTTCTGGATTACAAGCTTGAAAACTTGAATTTACAATGTAAAATTCTGCCCCATTTCTTACTTGAACTTTTGCACCTTCATTCATGTAAAAATTACAGCTATCAAAAACCAGTTTCCATTGGGCCCCATTATGATTGATATAGGTATTTCTAATCACTAGTCTATTTTCAACAAAAAAGTCTTTGTGTTTAACAATTGCTAAATTTATTGGCGGTTGTATTCCCTGACTAACTCCAGGAGTGTAGCCAACTATGTAATTAATATGATTGTTCTGCTTAAACCATTGCTCGTTTGATCCATCTGGAATAGTAATTGTGCCTGGGACACCTCCTGGTGTTACAATAACTTCATCTGTGCCAGTACAACCGTTTGGTAAAGTAACAGTTACAACATATGTTGTTATTTGAGATACAGATACTGTAGGATTGGCAATGGTAGAATTATTTAAGCCAGCAGATGGGAGCCATGAATAAGTTGCTCCTGGTATAGTGCACTCAGGACCTATAGTTGAAGTATTGCACGAAAATATATCTGGTCCAGCATCTGCAACATCAATAACAGATAGATTATCAATCTCTATCCAGTCTTGTGGCGAAAATGCAACATCTTGAGGGAAAAGTACAATTTTGTCGTAATCATCATTAGAGTAGACACAAAAAGTATGGGTAGTCCAATTACCCATTAAGTCAAGAGAAGATTTAGAAACTACACCTGCCTGCAAATATGGCGTCGCATAGTAAGGATTTGAATTATTTAAGAGAGTAGAGTTTTTAAATAATCGTACGAAAAAAGTTTCTGGTAGTGTATTGTTGTTGTTTTTTCTAAGGTCAAAACTGATAGAATAAGTTCTTCCTTGTTGAAAGTGTATATCTTGAGCTATTGATTCACTATTATGACTTAAATTGGACGAAGATGGTGGATTGTATAATGCCCATGTCCACATTTTAACAGCGTAGTCTCCATTATCATCCACCACTTGAGGAGTGCCTTCAGGTGAGTTCCAATTACATACTAAATTGTTGTTAAAAGGGTCATGAATTTCTCCTGAGAAATTACTACCATTCCAACTATTAGGGTGTTTTTTAAAATTATCAAATGCTCCATTTTTGGCTAGTTCATAACATGGTAAATTATAGTCTATAGGGCAATTAGACAAGGATTTATTAAGTTTTACATTAAAACCAGTAGAGTTTGAGTTCGAATTTTTTCTTTTTATTCTCAAACTATACTCATTATCTACTTCAAGATTATTGAAATAGTTGAAAAAAATCAATGATGAATCTTTTTCAATTTTTGAAAACTTAATTAATTTAAGTGAGTCACAGCTATTTAACTTTTGATACAAATAGATGTAATTTATACCTAAAGAAGTATCTGGTATGCCATTATTTATATAAAATTCTAAATTTTTGTATGTAGCTATAAATTCGAGATAATAAATACTATCCCCGGCAGAAAATGATACACTTATAGCATTGGAGTCTGTTTCAATAAAATTAGCTGATTCGCAGGCCTCCCCTATGCTAGCATGTGTGGTATTTGTAATTGCTAAGCCCAAAATAAGGATTAATATAGAAATATTCTTCATAGTATTGATTTTGGTTAATAATATATTCTAACCGCCTTTATCAAGTCCAATAATCAAATCAAAGTGTATTCTTCAGCTTTGTTCCATCACTTTTTTTCAATTGCTTTTCCTCAAATAAAATCGGCTTCCGTAAATATAGTTATTAAACCTTTTCAGTTTTATGTCATTGGTATTAAATAATGGTTAATTCAGCTTACAGCTTTTTTTTATGGTATGTTATTAAAATCTTCTCCATTTATCCCATAAAAAAGCCCCCATGCATTTGCATGAGGGCTTTTTATAATGTTGTGGTATAGAAATTAGTATCCAAATACTTCTTCTAAACTCAATTCGGTTAATGGTCCGTAGGATTTTAATGCATTCATATCCACACGGTCTTTTTTACCAATTACCATAATGTTGTAAGCTCCATCTTTTACATAGCTTTCATGAAATTTCTTCAAGTCTGCCATAGTCATGCTTGGCACTGCTTTGTAAACATCTTCTCTCAAATCATGGTCTGCACCTCTGCGTAGAGCAGATTCATAATTCCACAATTTTGAAGAGCGTGTTATGCGTTCAGTTCTGATTTTTTCCAAAGCGGCTTTTTTCGCTAATTCAAAACTCTTTTCCGATTCTGGCATATTGTTCAACAAATCAGTCATACCCGCCATAGCTTCTTTTAACTTATCGGCCTGTGTACCAATATAAGCCATCACGTAATGAGATTTAGCCGTGTCACTTGGTGTTCTAAATGCAGAGTAAACCGAATAGGCCAAAGCTTTAGATTCTCTCATTTCTTGGAAAACAATTGAGCCCATTCCACCGCCAAAATATTCGTTGTAAATGGCCGCCAAAGCAACTGTTTCAGGATTGTATAATTCCTTTTTAGAAAGCATGTAAATCTCAGCTTGCTTCATATCATAATCTACATAGTATACTTTGTTGCCTTCATTTTCTTGCTCTACAAAGTCGATGCTATTTGGTAATGGTTTCAATTCAGCAGGAGCTTTGTGGTTGGCTTTAATTAATCCTGCTAAGTCAGCATTGTTTTTTGGCCCATAATACAAAACGCGGTGCTCGTAGCTGTTCAACGTTTTGATTTTATCCGTCAAGTTTTTGGCTACTAAAGCTTTCAATTCATCTTCCGATAAAATGTTTTTAAAAGGAGAAGTAGGACCGTACTGTGCGTAAGAGGCCATAGCCCCAAAAAGGATATTTCCTTTGTTTAGTTTGTCGTCAGCTCTTGTTTTTAAGATGTTTGAAACTAAACTATTCAAAGCTTCTTCTTCTGGCTGTGCATCCGCTAACAAATGCTCAAACAATTGCATGCCTGCTTCAAAGTTTTCATCTAAACCAGAAAGGGTAACATAAATTCGTTCATCCGATGCAAAAACGTCAAACTCGCAACCAATCTTGTAAAATTCTTGCTGAATTTCAGCTGGAGAATATTTAGACGTTCCTAAAAATGGCAAGTATTCAATGGCTACACCCATTTCTTTGTCATTGTTATTACCCATATCAAATAGGTAGTACATGCTAAACAAATCGTTGGTTTCGTTTTCAATACTTCTAACAATGATTCCATTTTCTAAAGTTGACTCATTGATGTCTTTGTCGTAATCCAAAAACAAGGGTTTGATTTCTTTCACAGCCATGCTTGAAATTTCTTTCAAGAAAGGAGAAGCATCTTCACGATTAACTTCTACTGGAGTGATTTGTGGTTTCTCCACTTCTTGTACGCTTTTGTCTTCGCCAGTTCGCTTGTAAACTACTACATAATTGTTGTTGTAGTTTTCTTTGGCAAAATTCATGATGTCTTCTTTGCTGTATTTTTTCAAAGCATCAATATCACCAACTTCATCCGCCCAATCACGCTTTTGAATAAAGGCATTAATCATCATGCTCGTTCTTCCACGGTTGTATTCCAATTGTCTGATGCGGTTCAATTTCAAATCATTAATACACGCTTCAGGCAACCAATCTGGAAAAGCACCTGCTTTTAAGCTGTCGATTTGAGCCAATAATAAATCCTTTACTTCTTCTAAACTTTGTCCCTGTTTTGGAGTACCGTTTAACATATGAGCAGAATAGTCGCTTAAAACGTAAGTAAATGAGCTTGCACGAACCACTTTTTGCTGTTGGTTCAAATTCAAGTCAATTAAACCAGCAGTACTATTGGCTAAAATCATGTCGCACAACTGAATCAATTCAGATTCTTTGGTGTCAACCCCCGGAAAGCGGTATGCTAAATACATAAATTCAGCATCTGGACCAACAACTTCGGCAATAATAGGTGCTGTTATGGGCTGCTCTTGAGCTACTTGGAAATTAGGTACATCACTAGATTCAAATGATCCAAACTTTTCCTTCACCATTTTAATTACTTCATCTGGATTAAAATCACCTGACAAACAAATGGCCATGTTATTAGGTACATAGTAAGTGTTGAAGTACTTCTTGATTTCTTGAATAGAAGGATTCTTTAAATGATCAATCGTTCCAATGGTAGACTGTTGCCCGTATTGGTGATTTGGAAATAAGTTCTTCATTAAAGCATACCAAGCTTTTCTAAAGTCACTGTCTAGGGTTCTGTTCTTTTCTTCGTACACAGCTTCCAATTCTGTGTGGAAAAGTCTCATTTGAGGACTTCTAAAACGCTCTGCTTCTACATTTAACCACTTTTCTAATTGGTTGGTAGGAATGTCGTTTACATAAACGGTTCTTTCTTGAGAGGTGTAAGCATTGGTTCCTTTTGCCCCCATTTCAGAAACCATTTTGTCATACTCATTGGCAATGGCAAAAGTGGATGCAATTAGTGAAATGCTATCAATTTGAGCATACAAAGCTTTGCGTTCTGCTTCATCTTTAGTGCCTCTATACACTTCGTATAAACTATCAATTTGATCCAACAAAGGGCCTTCTTTTGAGAAGTCCGTTGTTCCGTACATATCAGTTCCTTTAAACAACATGTGCTCTAAGTAGTGAGCCAATCCTGTAGCAGTAGCTGGGTCGTTTTTACTTCCTGCACGAACGGCAATTGACGTTTGAACTCGTGGAGCTTCATCATTAACTGATAAGTACACTTTTAAACCATTTTCTAAGGTGTAGATTCTTGTTCCTGTTGGGTCGTTTTCAATGGTTTCATACTCTTTGTTTTCGGTAGTTGCTTTTTCTTCAGCTCCACCTCCGCAAGCGAAAAGTAAGATACTCGCCAGTGCTAAAACAAAAATTTGAGTTAACTTTTTGATTTTCATTAAATTGAATTTAGTAGTGTGAATTTTAAAGTCGCTAAATTAGAGAAAGATAATGGGAATGTTCAAAAGTCTGTGATGAGTGGCCTTTTCAAGGAATTTGCTTAGAAAAAGTCTAAATCAAATTCTTGTTTCAGTTTGAGTAAATGGGGATTTTCTTCTACTAATTTGTGAAACTTTTCTTCTGGGGTATACGCTTTCTTTTGCTTTTTATCTTTTAAGATTTCAATCTGAACATCTACCAATCCATTGCGCAGATTTTTTCTCAAAAACTCATGAATGTCCGCTCGCTTAAGATTCATTTCTTCGAGCTGACTTTTATTGTCCACTTTTACTTTAACCGTTTTATCTTCTTGCAATAGCGGTTTGTGTGTAGTCATGGCTGCATAAATCATGCTACTACCTTCTGCGCCATCCGATTTGACTTTTTCGGCCAAGGCAATCCATTGCTTGTTGAATTCCTCCAGGCTAAATTCCTCTCTCATTTCTGAGGCATAAGCTACTTCTTGCTTTTCTTCTTCAACTTTGAGTTGATCTTGTGTTAGTTTGTTGATGGATAAACCAGAAGTTTTGGCTTTTTGGGCTCGAAATTTGGCAAGCTTTTCTTGCGTATTGGCAAATTGTTGAGGTTTTACTTCAGGCTTATTTACTGGCTCAGGCTTTTCCTTTTCCGGACTTACTTGATCTACAGCTAGTTCAGAAGTTGTAGAATTTTCAACAGCAATTTTTTCTTCTTTTGGATTTGAATTGGCTTTGTTTTCTTCTTTTACAGGCTGTTGAGGACTTTCGGTTGCTGCATTTAGCTCTTCGGCTTGCTTTATTCTAGGCTTTTTTTTTTCAGCCTGATTTAAGCTGTCATTATTAATGGAAGCAATTTGCATCAAAGTCAATTCAACCAATAAGCGTTGATTTTTACTGCCTCTATACTGCACATCACATTGACGACAAATTTCTAAAGCTTGAGCAAGAAAACGAAGGTCGCACTGCTTGGCTTGTTGCTTGTATCTTTCTTGAATGTTTTTGCCTACCTCAAGTAATCTTAAGGTTTGTTCGTCTTGGCAAACCAATAAGTTTCTAAAATGAGAAGCGAGCCCATTAATGAATAAGTGACCGTCGAACCCCTTGATTAAAACTTCATTGAAAAGAAGTAAGGTTGCGGAAATATTATTGGTCAAAACATATTCAGTACACTTGAAATAGTAATCGTAATCGAGAATATTTAGGTTTTCAATGACTGCCTCGTATGTTAGTTGGCTACCTGCAAAACTTACCAACTGATCAAAAATTGATAGTGCATCTCGAAGTGCCCCATCTGCTTTTTCAGCAATCATATGCAAGGCTTCTTCTTCTGAATTTATATTTTCCTTTTGAGCAATACCACTTAAATGCTGGGCAATGTCTTCAACACCAATTCGATGAAAATCGAAAATTTGACACCGCGATAAAATGGTAGGAATGATTTTGTGCTTTTCGGTAGTTGCCAATATAAATATGGCGTGTGCCGGTGGCTCTTCCAGCGTTTTCAAAAAGGCGTTGAATGCACTTTTAGATAACATGTGAACCTCATCAATAATATAAACCTTGTGTGTTCCAATTTGTGGAGCAAAGCGCACTTGATCAGTCAAATTTCGAATGTCATCTACCGAGTTGTTCGAGGCGGCATCTAATTCATAAATGTTTAAGGAATTCCCTTGATTGAATGATTGACAAGAATCACATTCGTTGCAAGCTTCAACATTTTCAGTGCGATTAGAGCAATTGATGGTTTTAGCTAGAATTCGCGCACAAGTAGTTTTACCAACTCCTCTTGAACCGCAAAACAAAAATGCTTGAGCCAAGTGCTTGGTTTTAATGGCATTCTTAAGTGTATTGGTAATGGCTTGTTGCCCAACTACAGAGTCAAAAGTAGTGGGCCTATACTTACGTGCTGAAACTATAAAATCCTCCATAAATCAATCTCGCGGGACACAAATGTACAATTTTGATGTTGGCAGAAAAGCAAAACTTTTGAACACAAAAAGTAAGTTTGTGTACTTAATTGTGTCTTGTTTCTTCGCAAAGCCTTGATTAAAAGGAAATAAATCTTATTTTTGCCGCCCCAATTTTGGGAAAACATTAAAAACGTTAAACAATGAGTAATCATTATGAGACTGTTTTCATCTTAACTCCCGTTTTGTCTGCTGATCAGGCGAAGGAAACAGTCGGTGTATTTAAAAAGTTGCTTCAAGATAATGGAGCAAAAATTGTGAATGAGGAACACTGGGGTATGAAAAAATTGGCCTATCCTATTCAAAAGAAGTCAACTGGTTTTTACCAATTATTTCAGTACGAAGCTGAAGGCGAATTCATTGCTAAGCTAGAACTTGCATTTAAGCGTGATGAGCGTGTAATGCGATTTTTAACTGTTAAGCTTGACAAGCATGCACAAGAGTATGCCGTAAAGCGTATTGAAAAAAGAAAATCATCTGCTAAAGCAGAAAAGTAATTTTAAAAGGAAGAAATCATGGCTGAAAATTCATCAGAAATTAGATATCTCAATCCTCCAGCGATTGATGTAAAAAAAGAAAAGTATTGTAGATTTAAGAAAAACCGTATCAAGTACATTGATTATAAGGATCCGGATTTCTTATTGCAATTCGTAAACGAGCAAGGTAAACTTTTACCAAGAAGAATTACCGGTACATCTTTGAAATATCAAAGAAAAGTTGCTCAAGCAATTAAAAGAGCGCGTCACTTAGGTTTGATGCCTTATGTAGCTGATTTGTTAAAGTAAGGAGGTAGAACAATGGAAATTATATTGAAAGAAGATATTGAGAATTTAGGTTTCAAAGACGAAATGGTTACAGTAAAACCAGGGTACGCAAGAAACTTTTTAATTCCTCAAGGTAAGGCAATTGCTGCAACAAGCTCAAACAAAAAAGTTTGGGAAGAAAACATGAGGCAAAGAAGCCATAAAGAAGCCAAATTGAAAGAAACTGCTGAAAAAATAGCTAAAGCGTTAGAGACTGCAAAAATTACTGTAGGTGCTAAAGTTGGAGAAGCAGGAACTAAGATTTTTGGTTCTGTTAATAACATTCAGTTAGCGGATTCAATCCAAAAGTTAGGACATGATGTTGATAAGAAAAATATCAAGATTTTAGGTTCTCAAATTAAAGAGGTTGGAACATACCAAGCTGAATTGCGTTTACATAAAGAAGTAAGCGTTACTGTTGACTTTGAAGTGGTAGCAGAATAAGCTGCCGATTGTGATAGTAGTTAAAAGCCATGCGAAAGCATGGCTTTTTTATTTGGTAGAAACTTGTACTTCAAAATCATCTATGAAGCAGTGCTTTTTGTCTTTGTTCCACAAATACACCTTCAGTGTTGTGGCTGCTTCAATTTCCCTTTTAGGGAAAAGTAATTCCACCTCAATGGGCCACCAATTGGAGTAAGATTTAATCTGTTTGTCGGCTGGAATTCCTGTCCATTTTACACTCCCATCTTTATTTTCAAAGCTAATTACAGCAATTGATTCGGTAGGTTCATCCACATAGATTTGAAATTTCAACTGGGTATAAACAAATTTAAAGGGCTGACTCATCAAAGGTTCTAAGTCGAATTGAAAAGTGGAAGAGTACTCAAATACTTTATTCGAATGATTGCTTTCAAATCCGAAATCAGTATTGATTTCATCAATGGGGTAATTCCAATGTAAATGCTCGCTTTCAAAGTCATTCATGCTATGAATAAATGTTTTAAAGCTGCTCGGTTTTATGTTTAAATCATCAATCTGGTGAATTGACATTAAGGGACTTTCGCTACTAACAATGGCAGAATCAGGATCGAGTAGTTGCACATAAAATGGGAATTCACTTTCATTTAAAAAGGATAATGAACGACTATGCCATGCCTTCAGAATGTATAGTTTTCTATTGGGATTTAAAGTATCAGGGTCAAAATCATGATAAGATAAAAAGTGAGTTTTTTTAGGCTTAAAACCGGTGTAATAGTTTCCAACCCTCGCTTGCACAGGGTTTGTTATCACATATTTGACTTCTTTATTATCAATTAAATGCTCGTAGATTAAAGACCTTAATTCGGAGTAATGAGTAGCATTTCCCTTTAAAGTCATTGAAAGCGGTTGAACTAACAGAGCAGCTGCGAAAAGCCAGAGAGAAAGTGATTTTTTCTTTTGTATAAAAAAGGTTAAAGTCAAAACAGAGAAAGCACCTAAATAAAGCAACTCAAAGGCAGAGTTTCCGATTAAATAACATGCAATGAGTAGCAAAAGAAAATAGATCGCAATTCCTTTTTGAGAATTTTGAAAAAAGTGTTCTAATGCAAAACTAGCGGCTATGGCTGCCATTGGAATGACAAATAAATAATGTCTAATGTCAAGGCACATGGGGTTATATGCTTCTAAGGAAATACTCATGAAGCAGCTTGACAAGAGCAAAATAACTGCACTAATTATAAAGTAGTCTTTTGCTCGATTAAATTGAAAGGAGCTTTTCTTCATCTTTAAAAGTAGTGGCACAAATAGCAAAAATGGAAACAGCAAACCTTCACGATAAGCCATACCCCAAAAGCCAGAGGTAAGTCGTTCAAATAAAATCTTATAAGATTGACTTCCATAACTACAGCGGTTTAAGTAGCTATTAGCAGAAATGGCTTCAAACCGGATGAAAGCATTTCCAAAAAAGAGTTCACAAATCAAAAAGTAAGAACCTAATAATATTCCTCCTGATAAAATGGCCGAAATCCAAAAGAGTTTGTTTCTCTTCTGAATGATATCCATGAGTAGAATAAACACCAACCAAGGAGCAATAAGAAGGATAGTACCTTTACTATTGAATCCAAAGAAAAGGAACAAGGCTAGCAATAGGCCATTCCATTTCTGATTAGAATTTACAAAATATTGACGGTAAACGGCATAAAACGCACCAACAAACGCAAAGGTGACGGCAAAATCAGGCATCAATTTGTCACTGTAAAAAAGGAACCACTCTGAAGAAATCGTTAACAATAATCCAAAGCAAAGTATTAGATTCGATTGTTTTTTTAGCATTTGATAAACCAAGTACAAACAAATTGCACTGTATGTCATGCTAGGTAAGGAGGAAGCAAAATCGTTAATGCCAAAAAGGCAATACGTGAGCCAAGTAAAAAGCAAAGTTCCAAGGCGATAAGAAAAATGGTCTTGTAGATAAAAATTTCCATTTTTCAATTCATTGGCTAAATAAGCATAGTGCATATCATCAAAACCAAAATGACCAGAATAGCCAAAAAGGTGAAAAAGCACCATAATCAAAATGGAAAGTACTAGAAAATAAAAAGGCTTCACTTCTCTCATGAATGATGATACTTGCAAAGCAATTATACGCAAGTTAGCAGCTTATTCATAGCGCAGAGATTCTATAGGGTCGAGTTTAGCAGCTTTATAGGCAGGGTAAATTCCCGAAACAAGTCCCACAACAATGCACAAACTGATTCCAAGAAGCATCCAAGCCCAAGGAATGATAAAGCCACTTCCCATAAATCCGCCAACAACATTTCCAATGGCAATACCAAAAATGATTCCTAGCAATCCTCCTAATTGACAAATGACAATTGCCTCAATTAGAAATTGATTTCGAATGGTTGATGCTGCTGCACCAATAGCTTTTCTAACTCCAATCTCTCTTGTTCTTTCTGTTACGGATACCAGCATGATATTCATTAATCCTATGGCTGCTCCAAGTAGTGTAATCAGTCCAATTACGGTAGCCGATAAAGTGACATTACTTAAATTGGAGAGTAGCATTTGAGAGATATTATCGCTTCGGCTAATTTCAAAACTGGGGTCTTTGCCGATTTTATCTCCTCTAATAATGCGAAATAAACCTGTAGCTTCTCCAATGGCTGCATCCATGTCTTCAGGATTGTAGGTCATCACACTCACTAAAAATGTGGGGTTAGAAGATGAAAAATATTGCCTTGCATTGGTTAGTGGTATAAAAGCATTTTTATCGGCACTGAAACCGATACTACTTCCTTTTTCCTCTAAAACTCCAATTACTCGATATTTTCCACTCCCAATTGAAATCACCTTGTCGATTGGGTCAGAATCGGGAAAGAGCTCATTTTTAATACTGCTACCTATGATTACTCCATGGGTTCCATATTGAATATCATGTTCTGAAAAATTTCTTCCACTCGCTAATTTATAGCCATTGGTTAAGAGGTAGTTTTCATCGATACCAAAAACAAAAATATTGGGGTTTGTCTTTTCCGATTTGTGTTTTAAGGTTGCTAGGGCAGTAGCTCTCATTGAAATGGAGGCTAAAGCTGGAAATTCAAATCGTTTTTTGAAGGCGGTAGCTTCATCAAAGCTAATTCTTCGGTAAGATTTTGCTTTTTTACCATCTCTTTGGGAATGTATGGCTGTACCATAATTCCGAATTGCGAAGGTATTTGAACCCATGCTGCTAAAATTGTCGGTAATTGAAGATTCCATAGCATCTATGGATGTTAAAATACCTACCAATGCGGTGATTCCTACTGCTATAATTAAAACCGTTAAAATGGTTCGAAGTAATTGAGCTCGAATTGAACGCAGTGCCTCACGGATATTTTCTTTAAGCAGTTTTAACATTTTGCAATGATACGAAATGGTCCTAAATGCTAGATTATTATTGGGATAAGCGGTCTTTTTTTTGAGATTATTGTTAAATTCGCAAGCCTATTTAAATCACGAAATTTAAAACAAACTATTCATCTTATGGCTTTTGATATTGAAATGATTAAGGCAGTTTACGAGAAGATGCCAGAAAAAGTAGCAGCAGCTCGTAAAGTCTTAAATCGTCCTATGACATTAACAGAAAAAATTCTTTATTCTCACTTAGATTCTGGAAATGCGAGTGAAGAATTTGAAAGAAGGAAATCTTATGTAGATTTTAGGCCGGATAGAGTAGCCATGCAAGATGCCACAGCACAAATGGCATTGTTGCAATTTATGCAAGCGGGAAAAGATAAAGTTGCTGTGCCTTCTACAGCCCATGCTGATCACTTGATTTTAGCAAAAAATGGAGCGGATAAGGATTTGCAAGATTCATTAAACAAGAATAACGAAGTATTCAACTTCTTAAGTTCTGTTTGTAATAAGTACGGTATTGGTTTCTGGAAACCAGGTGCTGGTATTATTCACCAAGTGGTTTTGGAGAATTATGCATTTCCAGGTGGAATGATGATTGGAACTGATTCACATACCGTAAATGCAGGCGGACTTGGAATGGTAGCTATTGGAGTTGGAGGTGCTGATGCTGTTGATGTGATGGCAGGAATGCCATGGGAATTGAAATTTCCTAAGTTAATAGGTGTAAAGTTAACAGGAAGACTTAACGGTTGGACTTCTGCAAAAGATGTAATTCTAAAAGTAGCAGGAATTTTAACCGTGAAAGGTGGAACTGGAGCAATTTTAGAATATTTTGGTGAGGGAGCTGAAAACCTTTCTTGTACAGGAAAAGGAACCATTTGTAATATGGGAGCTGAAATTGGAGCGACAACTTCTACTTTCGGTTATGATGATTCAATGAGAAGATATTTAAAAGCAACGGATCGAGCAGATGTTGTTGCTTTGGCAGATGAGGTAGCAGAGCACTTAACCGGAGATGCTGAGGTTTACGCAAATCCTGAAAAGTATTTTGATGAAATCATTGAAATTAATCTAGATGAGCTAA
Organism: uncultured Flavobacteriales bacterium; assembly: GCA_964001305.1. Lineage (GTDB taxonomy): Bacteria > Bacteroidota > Bacteroidia > Flavobacteriales_E > Vicingaceae > CAJXMH01. The sequence continues at coordinate 24,058 of CAXFAI010000036.1, read as the reverse complement.
GCCCTCATTTGAATGGTCCTTTTACACCAGATTTGGCAACTCCAGTTGCTGAAATGGCAGAAAAGGCTAAAAAGAACGATTGGCCAACTGACATTGAGTGGGCATTGATTGGATCGTGTACAAACTCTTCGTACGAAGATTTAACCAGAGCAGCATCAATTGTTGATGATGCCTTTGCAAAAGGGGTAAAGCCCAAGTCAATTTTAGGAATCAATCCTGGTTCTGAGCAAGTGAGATATACGGCAGAACGAGATGGCTTAATTGATACGTTCAAGAAATTTGATACAGTAAAGATTTTTACCAATGCTTGTGGTCCATGTATTGGGCAATGGGATCGAGCTGGTGCAGAGAAGCAAGAGAAGAACTCAATTGTTCATTCCTTTAATAGAAACTTCGCCAAGCGTGCCGATGGTAACCCCAATACGCATGCTTTTGTAACTTCACCTGAGATGGTAGCTGCGATTGCTATTAGTGGCAAATTAGACTTCAATCCAATTACAGATAAGTTAACCAATGAAAACGGAGAAGAAGTAATGCTAAGTGAGCCTAAGGGTATGGAATTGCCTTCAAAAGGTTTTGCTGTTGAAGATAATGGTTTCCAAGCTCCTGCTGAAGACGGAAGCAATGTTCAAGTAGAAGTTGCTCCTGATTCCAATCGATTGCAATTACTGACTCCGTTTGAGCCATGGGATGGTAAGAATATTGAGGGAATGAAATTGTTGATTAAAGCATTTGGAAAGTGTACAACAGATCACATTTCTATGGCTGGACCTTGGTTGAAATACAGAGGACATCTGGATAACATTTCAGATAACTGTTTGATTGGTGCTGTTAACGCCTTCAATAAGGAAACTAATAATGTGGTGAACCAATTGGATGGAAAAAATAGCGAAGTGCCTGCGGCAGCAAGAGCTTATAAAAAAGCTGGTGTGCCAACCATTGTTGTAGGAGATCATAACTATGGGGAAGGTTCTTCAAGAGAACATGCAGCCATGGAGCCAAGACATTTGGGTGTTAGAGCCGTAATTGTGAAGTCTTTCGCTAGAATTCACGAAACGAATTTGAAAAAGCAAGGAATGCTTGGTTTGACATTTGCCAATGAAAATGACTACGATAAGATTCAAGAAGATGATACTTTTAACTTCTTGGATTTAGATCAGTTTGCGCCAGACAAGCAATTAACACTCGAAATCGTACATCAAGATGGATCTAAAGATGAAATAAAGTTGAATCATACTTACAATGCCCAACAAATCGGTTGGTTTAGAGCCGGTTCTGCATTGAACATGATTAGAAAACAATAGTCAATATAGTTGAATTTAAAACCCCAAGTAAACACTTGGGGTTTTTTGTTTAATGTGACTTTCAATTATTATTTATAATTTCGGTACAATGTTTGAATTCACAAGATTTAAAAAGATGAAACAACTTAGCCTAACTTTATTAGCCCTTTTAGCAATCCATGTTACGAATGGTCAGAATGCAGACCCTAATAACTTGGTTTTAAATCCAAGTTTTGAAGAAGTAGAAAAGAAAATTAAAGAAGCAGGTCAAATAACTGATGCTGCTCCTTGGAGGTCTGCAACCATGAATCCTGTGGATGTTTACTCTAGTGAAGCGAAATCAGAAGACTACGGAGTTCCGGCGAATAAGTATGGAAAAGAGAAAGCAAGAACAGGTAATAACTATGCAGGAATTGCATTTTATGGCTATCGTGGTAAAAGAAGTAGAACGTATCTTGAAACTGAACTGAAACAGCCTTTAGAGGCAGGGAAAACATATTGTGTGAAATTTTATGTAAGCCTTTCAGATATGTCAAAATATGCTTCTAATAATTTATCTGCTCATTTAAGTAAAGAAGAAATTCAGGAGACGAATGAAGCCAATTTAGCACTAGAACCGCATGTTCAAAGTTTAACCAACAAGGTTTTTGTTCAACAATTCTTATGGAAACCAATATGCGGAACTTATGAAGCGACAGGTGGAGAGAAGTTTTTGACTATCGGAAATTTTAAATCTGATGATGAAACCGTTTTAGAAAAAATTAGACTTTCAAAAGATTTTACAGGTAGACAAGAATATGATGCTTATTACTTTATCGATGATGTTTCTGTTATTGATACCGATAAATTGAAAGAAGGCGATTGTATGTGTGATGAAATAGCTGGCGGAAAAATGGAAGTAGAGTACAAGAGTTTTGGATCTACACCGAGTAAAGAAGCTAATAAAACAACCTTGTATAACTCAGATGGTACGGTTGCTACTAAAGATGGTGAAATGGAAGAAACTAAGGTAGAAGGGCAAGAAATTGCAGAATCCAAAAAGGAAGAAGTAAAGCAAGGCTTTAATATTACAACAACCTCTATATTTTTCGCGAATAAAAAATCTGAACCTAAAGCAAGTGAATCTGAAAAACTGCAAAAGGTTGCTGACTATTTAAAAAAGAATCCAAAAGCAAAATTGGAAATAGTTGGGCATTACGATGCATCTGAAACAGAAATTAAATTTTTAGGAAAAAGACGCTCATTAGCCATTCGTAAGAAGTTAGAAGCTTTAGGAATTAGTGAAGCAAGAATGATTTTGGCAAGCCAAGAAAGTAATATGCCTCACAGTTCAGGAAAAGCTGAAGATAATCAAAGAGTTACTTTCATTGTGAAATAGAATTGCGGTATTTATTTTCTGCACTTTTACTATTTTTTCTTGATTCGCTACTTGCTCAAAACTTAGTTCCAAACGGAGGATTTGAGCAACTTCATAATTGCCCGACAGCGATTAAGCAACTAGAATTTTCCAAGTTTTGGAAGTCTCCAAATTCTGGTAATCCGGAACTTTTTCATACCTGTGGGTTTATGGAAGATGTATTACCTTATGAAGGTAATGGGATGGCGGGTGCAATATTTTTTGAGAGCTACCGAAATGGTTTGGAGTATATGCAAGTGCCTCTTACTGATACCTTAAAAGCAAATAAATTTTACTGTATTCAATTTTATGTTTTACCTTCGGCCAAGAGTGACATTTTTATCAATAAAATAGGAGCCTTGGTAACAAAAAAGCAATTATCTAGCCCTAATTGGGAGCCATTTATAAAGTACCCCCAGGTTTATAGTCAAGAAGTGATATCTGATGTTCATGAGTGGACTGAAATTTCAGGAGACTTTAAGGCAAAGGGAGGAGAAGCATTTTTAAGCATTGGTAACTTTTATGAATCCTGGTATTTGAAAGAGGAAGTAAACCCCAATTGGGAGTATAATTATAGTTACTACTTTATAGATGAGGTTCGTTTATGGCCTAAGAACGGGGACTGCAAGACCTCTTATTCTTTACATCAACAGCCTAATCAAAAGGTTGCAAAGGAGCATATTGTTTACTTTGATAAAGATGAATTTGAGGTGACGAAGTCGGAATTGGAAAGACTCAATGTTTTCCTCAATCAATTGCATACAATTGACGTCAAACAATTGAAAATTGAGGGTCATACAGATTCAGATGCAAGTTTAGAATATAACATTAACTTGTCCCGAAATCGGGTGGAGGCAGTCAATAAAAAGATAAAATCAATGAGCCAAATAACCACCTATTTGATTTGGCAAGGAGAAAGTAATCCTGTGACTAATCAAAAGAGCGATTCAGCCATGGCTAAAAATCGAAGAGTAACCATTAAAGCCTTTTACAATGAATAGAGTAGTAGCTTTCTTGAGTTTGTTTGTAACAACTATTTTTCTGTTTGGACAAAGTGAAGACGAGGCTCAAATTCATCAATTTCTATTGGAAAATATTAATCATTTCCGACAAGAACAGGGATTAAAAATACTTGAACAAGCTGAATTATTGGATGCTGTTGCATTTGAACAAGCATCTTATTTGTCAGAAAACCAAAAGCTAACTCATGAACAGGAGCAAGGAAATAAGAAGACACTTCAAGATCGATTAAATTACTTTGAAGCTCCTTATGCCAGTGCTGGAGAGAATATTATTCAAATACCATTAAATTCAAAGCAGTACGTTGTGAAAGGTAAAGAAAAGGTTGTCATTAATACTAATCAGTTAATTGTAGAGGCGGCACTATTTGATTGGCTTGATGAAGAAGAGAGTCAATTAAATTTAATTGAACCCGCTTTTGAGCAAATTGGAATTTCTGTCATTAAGAATGAAACAGATTTTTACTTGGTTGTTGTAATGGCTACTTTGCCTTATGAAAACCCAGGTGTAAAGAAGTTGCCTTTTAATTTTCATGGGATTGCTCCATTTAAAAAAGAAGTTTGTGGACCATTTATTGAAAAACATGGAAGTCTTCCACAATTGTTTTCTGATGCGTTTGTTGTTAAAGGCAATGAAGTATATTTTGAATTTCACAATCTAGCCTATTTTGAAGAAGTTTTTTCGGATGGAGGAGATGGTATAGCTATTGATTTGGTAAGTCGAAATCAATACAGTTGTGAAGAAGGGAATCGTCTTTTTCCTGGTGATTTTAGCAATGGATTATTGTTGAAGCCTGCAAAAAAGATGAAATTGCTTAATGCTAACGAAGGCATAGAACAAGGAAAAGTTAAGGTTAGTATTGCCGATTTACCTGCGTTTTATAACTCAAAAGATTACGAAATTAATGGAGTGCTTATAAAAGATGGCCATGCTTGTGAGCGTGTACCTTTTAATCAAATTAAGACTAAAAACTTAAGTCAAATCGCAAATAACTATTTGCTTCAAGGTGATTCATTAAAAGGAGAGTTTGCTTGGGAAGATACTTTGAATTTTGTAATTCCTTTAGATTCAAAACAAACTCAAAAGGAAGCTTGGGAGAAGGTGAAAAGCAAATTAGCTCAATTTAATTTTGAAATATTGGCTTATGAAGGGTTTGAAGAGATTTCGCCGCAAGCTAAGCCAGAGCTTTCTGAGAAGTTAGATAGTATTGTGTTTCTTCAATTGAATCCTTTTTTGCAACAAATGGAATTACAAGCAATTGAGCGAAAAGTGGCTTGGGAAAGCTATAAGCAATTTCAAAAAAATAGCTTTTATCAAATTGAGACACAAGGAATGGATGAAAAGGAAGTAGCCAACTATTTGGAAGAAACTGCAGCAACAGATTCTGAATTGAAAGCCTTTTTATCTTCAACTCATCAATTGCAATTGAAGCTGATGGGGAAAGCAAAAGTTACTGAGGAGACAAGTGAAGAAAGTTTGATTGAAAGCTTCAAATCATTAATGAGTCTTGGAAATATTGCCGCAGCAGCTGCTATTCAGAAATACTTGATAGAGAAAGTAGAAGATAAATCCATAGTTGCAAATGCAATCCCAAAATTGGATCCTTCGCAAAAGAAGCAAAACCTAGCTGTTATTAATAATCAAATGGTTTTAGAAGCCGAAGAAGGGGCTTTAGTTTATGAAGGAAACCTTATTCATAAAGCTGCATTAGAATTACACTTAGTGGACAAAACAAACGCGGTTGTTAATTTTAATTACCATTTATCAACTTTAAATTATTGGGCTAAACATCCGGATAAAATAAAAGATGTTGAGCAATGGCTTGATGGATTTGAGAAGCTCAATGTGGCAGCAGATATTCCAACAAAAAATTATGCAAGAGCAATGCTTCAATACTATTTAATTGCTGCTAATTTTCACTATGAAAAAGATGATTTCGTTGAGCGTAAGAAAGATTTTGAAGCCATTTTAAAATGGAAAGCTAAAGCTGAGCTCGAGGATAATGAGCTACTTGATTTAGCTAAATACCTTTGTCATCAAGATCAGTTTCCAAAAGCTATATTACTACTTAAGAAAAAAGTACAGGAAGTAGATACAAATGCTGAAATTCTATCTTATTACCTGCAAATTGTACGATATGGAGAAGAGGAGTTTAATCAGAAAGAATACATGGAATTGATGGAAAAATTTGCAAGTTCTCATCCTCAGAAATTTTGTCATTTTTTTAGCAAAGAAGTAAATGGAATTCAAGCTTTAGAAGACAATCAACTTAAATCCATTTATTGCAAAAGTTGTCAATAAGTTAACCTGAGTCTCTTAACTTTACTGGCATGATAGAAAAAGGAAATAAGAAAGTCATCAATGCATGGGCTTTCTATGATTGGGCCAATTCAGTATACCCATTAGTAATTACTACTGCCATTTTTCCCATGTTTTATGAAGCTGTAACTACTACCACATTGGCAGATGGAACAAACAGCGACATGGTTGAGTTTTGGGGTAGTACGTTTAGGAATTCGGAGATATACTCTTATATCGTTTCGGCTTCTTTTTTAGTCGTTTCTATCATTTCTCCCATTTTATCAGGTATTGCAGATTATGCAGACAATAAGAAACGCTTTCTTCAATTCTTTTGTTACTTAGGAGCAATTTCATGTGCTAGCTTATACTTTTTTGACGTTAATCACTTAGAGTTAAGTATGCTGCCAGTCTTTTTTGCTTCTATTGGTTTTTGGGGAAGTATCGTGTTTTACAATGCTTATTTACCGGAAATCGCAGATGCTAGTCAACACGATCGTATTTCAGCCAAAGGTTATGCCTTAGGTTATTTAGGAAGTTCGATTCTGTTAATCATTTGTTTGGCCGTAATTATGGGTGTAGGAGCTGAATATACCAAGTACTCTTTTATAGCAGTTGCCTTATGGTGGATTGGGTTTAGCCAAATTACTTATGCTCGACTTCCAAACCATGCATTTGGCGAAAAGCCAAAAGAAAATAAATTTACCAAGGGATGGCTAGAGCTAAAGAAGGTGTGGCATCAGTTGAATGACTTAAAAGCTTTAAAAAAATATTTAATAGCCTTTTTTGTCTATAGCATGGGCGTTCAAACAGTTATGTTAATGGCTACCTTATTTGCCGCTAAAGAAATCAATTGGGGAGAGGATAGTGCAGCTAAAACAGGATTAATTGTTTCTGTATTAATTATTCAATTTATAGCAATCGGTGGTGCTTATCTATTTTCTTGGCTTTCCAAAAAGTTGGGGAACATAAAGGCGTTAGTTATTAGCAATGTGATATGGGTAGGAATTTGTATTGGTGCATACTACATTCATGAGCCTGTAGAGTTTTACATCATAGCAGCTATTGTGGGCCTAGTTATGGGTGGTATACAATCTTTATCGCGCTCCACCTATTCTAAATTATTGCCAGCAACAAAAGATCATGCTTCGTTTTTTAGTTTTTACGATGTACTTGAAAAGCTGGGAATAGTAATCGGAACATTTGCGTATGGATTTATAGAAGGCGTAACAGGAAGTATGCGTAATTCCATTTTTGCCTTGATTACTTTTTTCATCTTAGGCCTCATTTTATTAATTCGTGTTCCGAACAAAAAAGTGATTGAATCTGTCTCTTAGATTCGGCTTATTTTTGCATTCTAAAAATTTACAAAGTGCCAGAACAGAAAGTATTTGATGTAACTATTATTGGAGGTGGAATTGTTGGAGCAGCAACCTTTTATCAACTTCAAAAGCGATACCCTAATTTAAATTTGCTTTTAATTGAAAAGGAAGAACGCTTAGCAGCTCACCAAACAGGACATAATTCAGGCGTAATTCATTCAGGCTTGTACTATAAGCCTGGCTCAAAAAAGGCAATTAATTGTGTAAAAGGGAGACATGCATTGGTTGATTTTTCTAAGAAGTATGGTGTAAAACATGAAGTGTGTGGAAAAGTAGTAGTTGCTACTGAAGAGTCTGAGCTTCCACACATGGATCGGATTTTTAATAATGGAATTGCCAATAATACGGAAGGAATTGAGAAGATTACAGGTGAGCAAGTTCGTGAGATTGAACCTGAATGTGCGGGTATTGCCGGAATTCGAGTGCCTTGCACCGGAATAATTGATTTTGTTGGAGCAACAGAAAAAATGGCTGAACTAGCTTTAGCCACAAATCCGAATTCAAAATTGGTGCTTGGAGAAAGGGTTACTCAAGTCGATCAAAGTTCGGAGATTGGAACAGTTTATACGGATAAAAATACCTATCAGAGTAAACACTTTATTTTTTGCGGCGGGCTACAATCGGATCGTTTGGCCAAGAAAGATGGAGTAGATTTAGATATGCAGATTGTTGGTTTTAGAGGCGATTATTATGAATTGGAGGACCAGGCTTTGCACAAAGTAAAACATTTGATTTATCCTGTTCCAAATCCTGCTTTTCCATTTTTAGGGGTACACTTTACACGCATGGTTGATGGAAATACTGAGTGTGGACCAAATGCAGTTTTTACCTTTAAAAGAGAAGGTTATGGTAAAACAGACTTTGATTTAAAAGATACTTCAGATGCCTTGTCTTATGGTGGAACTTGGAAGTTGTTTGCAAAGCATTGGCGTTTTGGCTTAGATGAATACAAACGTGCCTTTAGCAAACGTTTGTTCTTAAATAGGCTTCAACGACTTATTCCTTCATTAACCATGGAAGACTTAAGACCGGGTAGAGCAGGGGTAAGAGCCATGGCTTTAGGAACAGACGGTGAAATGATTGATGACTTTAAAATTGAATACCAAAATAATAGTATTCATGTGCTCAATGCACCATCGCCAGCGGCAACTGCTTGTTTAGCAATAGGGGAAGATATAACCAATATGGCTGAGGAAAGATTTGGCTTAAGTGCCTAATTATTCTACGATTTGAAATTCATCATTGGTCCCTTTCCAGTCAAAAAGGAAAAGAGCCATAGCTTCATCTAATCTTTTTAAGAATAACGGATTTGGAGCATTCATCTTTTTGAAGTAGTCTTCTTGGTATTGGCCCAATTCATACTTAAAAAAGATGGCTTTAGACATGGCATACAAGTTATTGTTGCTCGGGTGATTTACCCGACTTAAATAACTTTGATACTCTCTCAAAATTCCTTCTAACTTATCAAATTCTACATCAAAAACAGCGGCCAACTTAGTCAAAACGAGATTAATCATCCGATTGTCTTGATGAGCACTTAAGTGTCTAGGAATTTCTTTTAAGTTAGCGGCAATCACAACCAGTAAAAATTTACTGTCATTTTCTGAGTCAATGTCAGGAGTGCTAACAAATTCAGGTGATTCTTTAATCATGCCTACAATGTCAGCAAAACCATCTTCAACTGCTTTTAAAGTTGTGTTGACGAATATGTTTGCCAACTTATCTTCTTTGAGCTTTTTCTTTCCGAAGATTTTTGTAAACATAGATTTAGATTGCTGTTTGTGGTTGATGCAATCAAAATTAGAGCATCTACAAGGGCAGTCTAGGAACTTGAGAAAATGCTTATCAACAAAGTTATTAACTATTTCTTCAATTTGTTAATAACTCTAAGTCGTAGAAGAATTGCTACATGAAGAAAGCGATTCATTTACAACCACTTCTTCTTCTTAAAATAGAAAAGCATAACAACTGCAACTCCTATCATAACAAGCCAAGCAAGTGGGTAGGACCATTTGTAATGCAATTCTGGCATGTTCTCGAAATTCATTCCATAAATTCCGGCAATGAAAGTCATAGGAATAAAGATAGTTGACATGATGGTGAGCACTTTCATGATTTCGTTCATACGATTGCTTGCTGTATTCATATACAAATCCATGATTCCACTTAATAGATCTCTGTAGGTTTCCATACTTTCAATAACTTGAATGGTATGGTCGTATACATCAGTGAAAAATCGCTCAGTATCTTTCTGAAGCAGTTTTGTTTCGCTTTTTAGAATGGTATTAATGGATTCTCGAAGTGGGTATATTGAACGTCTCAGATAAATCAATTCTTTTCGAACCAATTGTAGGCGATGTAATGTGTCATTTTTTGGGTTGTCCATCACTTCATCTTCTAGATCTTCAAGCTTTTCTGCAATTTGATCTAAGACAACAAAATAATGATCAACAATGGTATCAATAAATCGATAAAAGAGGTAATCTGCTTTCTTTTGCCTGATTTTACCAAAAGAAGTTTTTAATCGTTCTCTGATTAAGTCAAAAATGTCTTCTTGGTTTTCTTGAAAGCAAAGAATAATGTTTTTACCAAGAACAAAACTAATGTGTTCAAATTCAGTTTCGGTTCCTTTTTGTTTGTGAAACATTTTAATTGTGAAAAATAAATAGTCACCAAAGTCTTCGCTTTTAGGACGTTGATCAACATGTAGTACATCTTCTAGTAATAATGAATGCAGATTGAATTTCTCACCTAATTGCTCGATGAGTTTTACATTGCTAAGTCCACTAACATTAATCCAATTTATACGTTCTGGATGATATACTTGATCTAATTTTTCTGCACTTTCAAAAGACTCTACTTGTATTTCTTTTTCATTATAGCTAAAGATTTCAAGATTGACTTTTTCTTGAATCTTTTTACCTGTATAAATTAAAGTGCCAGGCGCCTGACCTACGGTCTCATGTACTTTTAGCTTTTCAGAAAAACGTCTGAAACTGATTTTAGGGATGGAAGGAATTGGGACTTTAAGCTTGTTTTTCATTTTTGTATACAATGGTTCGATAAGGAAAAGGAATCTCAATGCCTTCTTCATCAAAGCGCATTTTGATGCTTTTATACAAATCTGTTTTCATTACAAATCCTGCTATTGGGTCGCTTGCCCAAGTATATGCTCTTAAATTAACGGATGAGTCTCCAAACCCAATTACTCTTGTAACTACTTTTGGTGTTCCAGCTTCAATGTCTTCAGGGCTTCTATTGTCAATTAATTTAGGATGTTTCTCCGCTTCTTCCACCATAATTTTCATGGCTAAATCTATATCGCTATCGTAGCTTATTCCCATTTCAAGGAATATGCAAGTTTTTTGTTCTCCTATTGAAGCGTTTAAAATGGTGTCAGAATTAATAGACGAGTTTGGAATAATGTAACGCTCGTTTTGAAAACTTCTAATTACCGTATGTCTAAGCGTAATATCCTCTACAGTTCCCCAGTTAGTAGAGCCTACTTTTAGCACATCTCCAACGCGAAATGGTTTAAAAATGACAATAAAAATTCCTCCAACAATATTGGCAAAGGCAGCCTGAGAAGCAAAACCAATGATGGCTGCAAAAATTCCTGCTCCGGCAAAAAGGGTTAATCCAAGTTGTTTTAAACCGGGTATGGTGTAGAATATGAGTAAAACGCCTAAAATAAAAAACACAAAGCTGATTCCATTTCGCAGAAATTGATAATTAGTTTGGTTTGAGGTGCCTAAATGATCTGATTTCTCAAATTGTCTTTTAATGGCTTCACGAGTAATTCTAGCAGCAATCACCATTACTACTATGATAATAATGGCATAGACGAAATATCGATACGGACCTAAAAATTCCTTAAAGTGAAGTATATAATCATGAAGCTGATTGTTGGTGTTATTAAGCAAAGTCATTAGCTCAAGTCTTTTTTAGTAATTAACCCTTCTTGCATAAATTCACGGATAACAATTTCTGTCATGTCGCTTTGAAATGCAAATTCATAACGAATATCAGAAACATAGGCTTTAAGTCGCATCTTTAAATAAGATCGATGCTCTTTTACTTCATTGATAAAAACAACAGCAATGGGCTTGTTCAAGTAAATGTATTGAGAAACTTGTGCTGCCTCTATAGCAAGTTGCCTGGCTTTATTGGTGTCTACATCAATGGGTAAATATACTTCAGCCACAACTTGGCAGTTGGCCTCTCCTGCATTGGAGTTAGAAACGGCTTTATTAACTACTTCGGCATTTGGTATGGAGACCAAAGAGTCGTCTTTGGTAACAATTCTGGTAGAGCGCAAACCAATCTCTTTTACTTCACCGTAGTGTTCTCCAACTTCAATTTTATCACCTACCTGAAAGGGACGATCAAATAGAATCATAATTCCTCCAAATATGTTTTTTAGAATGTCTTGGGCAGCAAATCCAATGGCAATTCCTACTGATGCTGTTACCGCAAATATGGTTTGGATTGGAGGTTGAAAAACCCCTTGAATTACGATAATTAATACAATAACCCATGATAGAATTCGAACAACTGGAGCTATGCTTTTGAGTGTCATTCTATGCTTTACAGAACGTTCAGCAAAACGCTCAATGATGATGATGACGACTTTTATGACAAAATGAGCAATTAGAATAATGATAAGTGACCAAATCACTTTGCCCCACGAAAGCAAATCTTTTAAGCTGGGAGTATCCTTTTTCTCTTCATTTAAAGAATCACTGACTTCCTTAATTTCAGCAGAAAGTGAATCTAAAGCTTGTTGAGTGACACTGCTTTTCGCAGTATCTTCATTGGATTTAGATGTGTCCTTAGCTTGTTCAACGGCTGAATCTAACTTTGGGGCAGCTTGAAAAGTTTTGGATTTATCTGCAACCTTAATCGAAGAGTCAAAACCTAAAACACTTGTGGTGTCTGCTGCAATGGCTGTTGAATCCTGAAATGGGATTTGAGCAAGCAGAATATTAGCAACAAGCAGGAGATATGTGAAGAACAGCTTTCTCATCAATGCAGAATGTTTTTTTGTTTTAACACATTCACGGTTTGTCGATACAAAAGTCGATTGATGTAGTATCTGCCTTCGGTTATCTTTAATACTCCATTATCTTCCAATACCATTAAAGTCATTTTACTTTGTTTTTGACTTTGGTGAAACAACTGTGCGTGTTCTTCTATATTTAAGCTATCATGAATTAATAGATTATGCAGTGTGAAAATATATTGGTCATTTAAATTTCGCAAAAAGTCAAACTGCATGTTTTTTAGTTCTCCAATATGTATGGTGTTGTTTTCAACTTTTTGAGTTGACCTAATCCAATAAAGTAAGGCTAAGCTAATGTTACTTTGAGCAAAAGCATTTAAGCCATCAAAAAATTTGTTTTTTAAATAAGCTTGTTGCTCTTCTTCCGTTTTACGTTTAATTTTTCGTTCTTCAGATCTGCTTTCAAAGGAAGCTTCAAAAGTTAAATTGTAACCACTTACTCGATGTCTCTTCATAATAAGTTGTACGATTTGTTCTTCACTTAGCGTTTTTAAAACAATTGGGTGTTTGAAATAACGCTGTATGCTAATTGTCCTTTCTAAGTATCGCCATGTGTAGGTGGATATTTCTGTACACCAAAAGACCTTTTTTGAAGTTCGAGACATGAGTTCAAACAAGAGATTTAAGGCTTCGAACCCATTTAATTTTTTAAGAAAAAAGTGTTGAACATCCTCTAAAATGATTATGTCAATTGAGCTTTCCATCAAATAATTGCTCAAACTGTCTATGTCGTTTAGTTCTGTCTTTCCTAGCAAGATATTGAAAAAACTAAAAAAGTCATGCTTCGAAGAATAAGCTTCAAAAAACTTCTTGCGAATGATTTTATTGGCGTCTTTTCCTTCAAGGAAAAAATTGATTAAACTGCTTGCTCCACTTCCTTTTTCACCTATAATACAACAATTTGAAAATTGACCTTCTTCCCAGTTTTTATAGGCGTTTTTCAGACTTTCTAATTCTTTTGAACGACCTTCAAAAAATGTATCTTCAGTAAGTGGCTCTACTCTATAAAGTCTGCGATAAACATATGGAAGCTTCTCAATGGCAGCTTCCGATTTGGATAAAAACTCACTTAACTCTGCAGTTAGTTCTTGTTTTTCATCAATGATACCAAACTGCTTTAATAGCTTTAATAAATAATGACTTAGCTTATTAAGCTTTGCTTTGGCAAAACGATAAGTAGTCGGTACAACGGTTCTAATGTTGTTGATGATGTTTTTTCGGTATGTCTTTGTTTTTTCAATTGCTCTCGCTTTTGTCAATTGAATTCTTAAAGCCGTAATGTTTTCATTATCAGTCAACTTGATGAGTTCTGAGTTGAAATCGTCAATGTAGTCTCTCAGCTTTGTATTTATCAGTTCTTGAATACTTTGCAAATCTTTCTGAAGCACTTCTACTTTAGCCTTGCTTCGCTCAACTCCATCAATGGCAATTTCTTTAATATTTTCGGAGCTTTCTTGAGCTGAACTTAAGGCGGAGTCAAGATTATAATCGATTATTCCTCCAAACTCTTTAATTTCAGTTTGAAGCTTTTCAATTCGAGCAATCAAATCTGTTTTAATGCGCATATTGCGTTCAGAAAACTTCTTAAATGCATCAATTAGAACTAATTCTCTGGGGTTGAAATGACTGAGGTCACTCTTGCTGATAGGAGCATTGTATTCATTTCTTCCATAAATAATCCGCTTATCTTTCATGCGGTTTATTTGGTCCTTTATTTTTAACTCTAATCGGTCGAGTAAATAGGGTAAATTTTGATTGTAAAGAGATTCAATGGTTTGAGGAATTACTACGCTTTCAAGTTGATATTTTAATCTTTTCTTTTCAGTTAAAAGAATTTCTTCTACTTGTTTTGCCTCTATTTTATTGATGTCAATTTTTGACACTACTTCGTTTAAGAGGCTTGTAATCTCTTGAATATTTTCTTTAAGAGTCTTGCTAATTCTCAGCTTACAACTGTTTTGTAAGAGGAAAAATTGAAGTAAGCTGTTGTATTTTAAGTGATAGAATTCAATATCCAGTTGAAAGTCATCAAGTTGAGCGAAAAGGGTGTTTCTCCATCCATTAAACAATCGTAAGTGACCATTTTGATAGTTCTTTTGACCAGCCAGTATTTTACTATCAGAAAATTCCAATCGACTCAACTCAAAAGTGTCCACCTTTGATGCAGCCTCTTCATATTGTTGAATTAATGAGGAAATGGTTTCATTGACTTGTATTTCCCATTGCTTAAACTTTTGGTTTAAGTTCTCAATTTTTTCTTCAATTCTATTCCGCTCTGCTATACCATCAATATGTTCAAGAAGTTCTTTTGCACCTTCTTTGTTTTCTATAAACTGGCTTACTTCAATATTTATATCCCGATCGATGCTCCATTTTAAATTAAGAGCATCGCATTTTAATTCTTGGAGTTCCTTAAAAATAGGAAGCTCAAGTAAGATGAATTGATTTAAAAAGTAATGGTGCATCAAGTTTCTAACTGGAACTTTTTGCGACCATCTTTTTATGGGCTTTTTCTCTTTTCGAAATAGGTTGGCAGCTTTTTGAGGAATTCTACTTAATAAAAAACAGAAATGTTTAAATGGTTTTAAACTTGCTACCCAAGCACTGTCTCCTGTAATGGGTTTAAAACGATCTAAACTTTGTTCAACTTCAACTTCTGTTTCTTGTTGTTTTAAAAAATGGGTCCCACTTTCATGAAAAGCTTTAAATTCTTCTTCAAACAGAATTTCACGTTTCTCAGGAAATTCTTTGTCAAGAAGCTGATAAAGAGTTGTCTTTAACCAATCCGTTTCGTTAATGTATTTGGGCATTTCCTTATCACTATCCAGTCGGTTAAGCTTTTGATGATAAGTTTCATAAATTTCATCAGTCTTGCGAAGTAGCTCTTGCTGTAAACGAATTTCTTCCTTGAGTTTTGCTAAAAATGGTTTAGCAAAAACTTCCGCAATTTGCGCTTGATCAATATTAGGAAGACTCTTCATGTAGCAGGTTTGAATTGCAGAAAGATAATTATATTTCTTGATTTATGAGCGCTTATTAAGACGATAAGAAAAGCCTAAAGAAAGGAATAAGTCCTTTTGTTTAGGTCCAAATTCACCGATACAATTGTTTCCATATCCTGCAAAAATATCTAGCTGAAAATCAGGGTTTAACAAGTATCCCATTCCTAGGTCAAACAAAAGATTGATATTGTCTTCTTCTATATCGCCGAATGCTTCTCCAACGACTCTAAGTTTTTCGCTAGCTCTAAAATTTAAACTGCTAATGTAAAATATGTTGGTTTTGCTTTGGTCGGTGAGCCATCGAAAAGCTATATTGGTGTTGAGCCAGAAATGGTTATTAATTCGATGACTTGCAATCAGTTTAAGTTCAGTATTTAAATTTTCTGTTTCAAAACTTCCTGAGCCCCCACTTGTAGCCGTAAATTGAACGGCGAAAGCTGGTAGTAAATTTCGCTGTTCAAAAAGTGATTGCCGAAAGCCAAAACTAAAGTTGGTAAAACCACTTTGATCTCTTTGAAGCGATTCAATGTTGGTATCCAATTGGTGGTCAAATTGATAGCCAAATCCAAAACGAAGCTCGAAGTCTTCTTTTACTCCAAATCGAAACTGATTATTGGTTTGTAAAAATTCCCTTTCATACTCATAG
The DNA here is from genome assembly GCA_964001305.1 of uncultured Flavobacteriales bacterium. Classification (GTDB taxonomy): domain Bacteria; phylum Bacteroidota; class Bacteroidia; order Flavobacteriales_E; family Vicingaceae; genus CAJXMH01. The sequence continues at coordinate 7,969 of CAXFAI010000036.1, read as the reverse complement.
TCTTCAAAATTGGTAGTCTGATTTTGAAAATTAAAGCCACTCTGAAGTTGATAGATATGTTTTCCTACGGCATTAGTTCCATTTGCTTTTCCGGGCCTTCCGGTTGCTATTGTTTCAGCAAACTGAGCGTAACTGTTATAATAGCTTGTGCAAATTAATAGGAATAGACTAATTAGAAAACGAAAATTAGAAAAGTTCAATACCTGTATAATTATAGGGGGTAATTTGTTTTAGTTCTGTTTTAATGTCTTCATTTACATTTAATTGCTCTATAAAAGAGGCGATCGAACTTGAAGTTATTTTTTCATTCTTTCTCGTTAATTCTTTTAGTGCTTCGTATGGTTTTGGGAACCCTTCTCTGCGTAATACAGTTTGGATTGCCTCTGCCACAACAGCCCAATTGTCTTCTAAGTCTTGTTTGATTTTTTGTTCATTAATCAACAGTTTGCTTAAGCCTTTTTGAAGAGACTTAATTGCCAATAGACTGTGAGCAATAGGCATTCCTACATTTCTTAGAACGGTAGAATCAGTTAAATCTCTCTGTAATCTGCTAATGGGTAATTTGGCAGCCAAATGCTCGAACAAAGCGTTTGCAATACCTAAGTTTCCTTCAGAATTTTCAAAATCAATAGGGTTAACCTTATGGGGCATTGCGGAAGACCCTACTTCACCTTCTTTGATTTTTTGTTTGAAATAATCCATAGAAATGTAGGTCCAAACATCTCGGTTTAGATCAATCAAAATGGTGTTGATTCGTTTTAACGCATCAAAAAGACGTGCTAAATTATCATAATGCTCTATTTGAGTAGTTGTTTGAGAACGAATTAAACCTAAGGTGTCATTGACAAATTCATTGGCAAATTCCACCCAGTCAATTTCTGGATAGGCCACATGATGAGCATTAAAGTTTCCGGTAGCACCACCAAATTTTGCAGAAAAAGGCGTGTCAATTAAGCCATTGTATTGCTCTTTCAAACGCTCTGCATAAACCATAATTTCTTTTCCAAGTCGAGTAGGAGAGGCGGCTTGTCCGTGTGTTCTAGCAAGCATTGGTATGTCTTTCCACTCGTAGGCAAAGGCATTTAATTCAGAAATGATTTCATTTAATTCAACTAAAAATACATCTTCAATGGCATCTCTTAAACTTAAAGGTATAGCGGTGTTGTTTATATCTTGAGAGGTTAAGCCAAAGTGTATAAACTCTAGCTTTTCTTTCAAGTCGGTATTTTCAAGTTTTTCTTTAATAAAGTATTCTACGGCTTTAACATCATGGTTGGTTGTCTTTTCAATTTCCTTAACTCGTTTAGCATCTTCTTCATTAAATTCAACATATAGCTTTCTAAGTTGCTGAAAATGTTGTTCCGTCACACCCTGAAGTTGAGCTAAGGGGATTTTGCACAATGCGATGTAATACTCTACCTCAACACGAACTCTATACTGGATTAAAGCGGCTTCAGAAAAATACTTTCCTAGCGCATCTACTTTATTTCTATACCTACCATCTATAGGTGAAATGGCATTTAAGCTGTTCATAGTCATAATCGTATCTTAAAATGTTTTTTCTACTTCCTTTTTTACAAAATCCATTAATTCACTCACATAAGCTTGTGAGAAGTCAAATTTGATTCCTGCCGTTTCATAGATTTCACCGATTGAACGAGTGTAGCCTAATGATAAGGCGTTTTTATAATCTTGAATTGCCTTTTGTGGGTCTTTTCTAAAATTTCTCCAAACTGCTATTGCTCCTAATTGGGCCATCCCATATTCTATGTAATAAAACGGAACTTCAAATAAATGAAGCTGTTTTTGCCACAGGTTTTTCTTAGACTCCTCTTGGCCATTCCAATTGACGATATTCGAACCAAATTCATTAATAATATTTAGCCATGCAGTATAACGTTCTTCGCTTGAATGGTTTTTATGGGTGTAAATCCAATGTTGAAATTTATCTATGGCAGCAACCCAAGGCAATGTGCTAAGTACGTCCAGCAATTGGTCTCTTTTGGCACGTTTCAAATCTGCTTCATTGTCAAAATATACATCCCAATAATCCATGCTAATTAATTCCATGCTCATCGAAGCTAATTCGGCCACTTCTGAAGGTGGACTTTTAAATTCTACTAATTCAAGAGGTTGTGCTAAAACAGAGTGAACAGCGTGGCCACCTTCGTGAACCATAGTAGTTACATCTCGCATAGAACCTACTGCATTCATATAAATGAATGGCAAGCCTGATTCGTAGAGTGGATAGTTGAATCCACCCGGAGCTTTGCCTTTTTTAGAGTCTAAGTCTAAATGATTCTTCTCTTTCATTGCTCGCAAGCAATCTCCAAAAAATGGATCAATTTGGTCGAAGCATTTTATTGTTTTGGCTAGTAAATCATCTCCGTTTTTAAATGGTTTAAGTGGCTCTTGTCCACTAATGTCAACTCCTGTATCCCATGGTTTTAGCGTGTCTAAAGCCAAAAGTTCACAACGCTTCATATCCAAATAATCTTGAATAGGCGTGGCAGCTTGTTTTATAGAGAGGTGAAATTTTTCGCAATCGGCAACCGTGTAATCAAAACGTTGCATGGCTCTGAATTTATAGTCTCTATAGTTTTCAAAACCTGCATTTTCAGCTACTTCTTGTCTTAAGGCTATGAGGTGATCAAAAAGTTTGTTTAATTCTTCTTTCTCCTTTAATCTTCTTTTTTGAATGAGCTCATAAACGTCTTGCCTTTCCTCCCTATTGGTGCTTTTTAAAAACTTGGCAGCTTGCTGAATTGTATATTCTTGGCCTTTGTATTCAATGCTCATTTTAGCCGAAATAGCCCCAAATTTTTGTCCCTCTTCTTCTAATTGAGTAAACAAAGGAATGTTAACTTCTCGGAATAGTTCAATCTGTGTTTGACAAGATTTAAGGAGATTCTCATAATCTTTTTCCTTTAGGCTATCTTTTAGCGGAGAGCTGTATAACTTTTTGTTTAGCTTGTCTTCAAATGGGGCTAGTTTAGGGTTTATTTCTTGAACAAAATATTGGAATTCTTTTTGAAATGTTTCATTTTCAGTATCAATGTTCATACGTATATACCGCCAAGCAAAAGCTTCAGAAAGAACGGAAGATAGTTCACTTCTATCTTTGAGCCATTGTTTTAAATGAGTTGTGCTTTCAATTTTTCGATCTAAAAGTTGCTGATAATATGGCTCTATTTTATCCCAGCTAAAAGTTAAATCTTGAGCAACAAAGTTTCGGTCTAATTTAGGGGAGCTGATAGCCATATTATTCTTCCTCGTCTTTAGATTGTTCCTTTGCCTTCTTTTTAGTTGGTGCCTTTTTCTTATCTGCTTTTTCGTTTTCTTCCCTTACTTTCGTTTCTAAAAGACCTTTATCTAACAACAAGTTATACCATTGGTAAACCTTTTTAATGTCCGAGTTGTAAACCCGGTCTTCATCAAAGTTGGGTAATACTTCTTTAAAGGATTCTTTCAGCTTATTGGCACTTTCTTTATGAGAGGTTGCTTTACCTCCTTTGAAGTGTGAACTCATTTTTTGAAATACTTCAGAAAGTAATACATCTTCTTCATAGGTGTAAATACTAATGTCTTCTAAGGCACTAATTCTTTCTGTTCCCATTACAGGAAAACGCTTACCATCGACTAGCGATTCAACAATGATTCCTGTTCTGCTTTGACTAACTATTTTGGAAAGTCCCGGCTTTCCTGCGATTGAGATAATTCTACTTAATTCCATTCAATTATTTTAAAGAGTTCAAAAATAAGGATTAAGTAGAGCAAAAAATAAACAACAAATGAGCAACTAATAGTGGAAAAAAAGCGTCAGCCTTAATGTTAATATTTGTTTACTTTAGTAGGCTGGGATATAAATCATTTCAATGAGAAAATCATTACAGTTCGCGAGCATTATTGCTTTTCTTTTTCTTGCAACTCCAATTCAATCCTTTGCAACCCATATTATGGGTGGAGAGATTACATGGACTTGTCTTTCCGACGGTCGATATGTATTTCGTTTTTCAGTATATCGAGATTGTAGTGGAGCTTCTTTAGCTCCAAGAGGTCCATTGGTTATTCACAACTATCCATCAGTGGGTCAGTCAAGAACCATTGCGTTGCAGAATGAATATAATTTAAACGCTACAATAGATCGAGATATTTCGCCTGAATGTAGACCAGGTGGGACTACTTTTAGCTGCGCCAATGGTGATGATGAGTCAGTTTTTGAATACATTCGAGAATCTGATCCCGAGCGTTTATTAGGAACACCACCACCTCAGGGTTGGATTATTACTTACGATGATGTAGCGAGAAATAGTAATGATAATATCCAAGGAGAACCTGGTATTACCTTACGTGCAAAAATTTTCCCATTTTCTGGCTCAGTTGCAGATACCTGTATAGACAATTCTCCCCAATTTAGAGAAGAAGCGACAAGCTTACTGTGTTTGGGAAGTGCATTTACGTATAATCATAATGCGTCTGATATAGAGCTTGATTCACTCGCATATTCTTGGGCTCGTCCACTAAACGCTGTAAATACTAGTGCTGCATACAATGAAGGTACTAATCCCACTTATGTCGGCTATCAGGCTGGGTATGGTTCCGGTACTGCGGGTCAGCCAAGTCCCTTTCCTGGATTGAGTCAAGATCCACGAAATGTTCCTGCAACGCTAAATTCAAGTACAGGAGAGATTTCTTTAACTTCTTATACATCTGGAAAGTATGTTTCTGTGGTTCAGGTTTCCGCTTACAAATGTGGAGAATTGGTAGCAGAAATTTACCGAGAGTTACAATCAAACATTGCCGCTAACTGTGCTGTTAATCAAGATCCATTTGTAAGACCTCCCTTTAATAGTTTTACCAGTTATAGAGATACAGTAAGGGCGGGTGACCTTGTTCAATTCAACTTACAAATTACTGACTTTCCGGGGGCAGGAAACCCCAATAATGATTCCGTTTTTGTGAGTGCCACAGGTTTCCAGTTCGGAGCAAATTTTACTAACCCAAATGCTGGTTGTGCAAACCCACCTTGTGCGGTTCTAAGTTCGCCTTTGCCTGATAGTGGCTTATTTGCCGCTCCTAACAAAACTTTTACTTGGCAAACAGATTGTAATCATGTCGCTTTTTCAGATGGATGTGTCTCACTTGAGAATCCCTATAATTTTGTTATTCGAGCCACTGATGACGCTTGTCCAATACCTGGACAAACCATTGCTACCATTTCAATTACTGTGCTTGCTGATTCTGTGATTTTATCTCCTTTGATTAATTGTGTAGATGTTCAGGCAAATGGTGATGTGAATTTAGACTGGAATACAACCCCAGATCCTAATAATTCATTTACCGCTTGGATGATTTACTCTGCCACCAATGAAAATGGGCCTTACACGATAATAGATAGTGTTAAAACTTACAACCAAACTACGTATACCCATGTGGGTGCAGGTGCAGATTCACAGCGTAGGTGGTATTTTATTCGAAGTCGATCAGGTTGTAAAGGAATAGTTCAGAATGTTGCTAGAGACACGGTTTCTACCATATTCTTACAATCAGTTCTTGATCCAACATGTGTTGGCATTGATTGGAATTCACTTTCAAATCCGAATCCAACAGGTTCTGCCGCTTCTTATAGGATATTTAAAGAGTACCCCATTGGTACAGGTATGAATTTTTTGCAGACTTCAGGAGTGACTAGCTTTTGTGATGTGTTTGCTGCCTGTGAGGATTCAGTTGCTTATCGAGTTGAACTACAGAATAATACGGAAGGGTGTACGTCTAGTTCAAATATTATCGGCTTTAGGTTTGATAGAAAACCACAAACGAACTTTTCATTTCCTAGTAATACTTGTTCGGGCCCAATTCCATTCACCAATTTAACTACAGCTCAAGGAGGAAATTTGACGTACACATGGGATTTTGGAGATGGTTCCCCAACATCCAATTTACAGAATCCAAGTCATACCTTTAGTGGAATTGGTCCATTTACGGTTAGTTTAACTGCGAGCTCAGGACCGGGATGTGATTCTACATTTACCCAACAAGTGACTTTAGGACCCGATGTAGATGCAGGTCCAGATGTTGATATTTGTCCAGGTGGGAGTGTAAATATTGGAGGAAGTCCAACAACTTCTGCAATCAATCCAATTTATCAATGGACACCTGCCACTGGTTTAAGTAATACATCTTCACCTAATCCTTCAGCTTCACCTGCAAGTACAACTACTTATACCGTGAGAGTAACCGATTTAAATGGTTGTACAAACACTGATCAAGTTTTAGTAACTGTTAATGCATTTCCAACAGCAGATGCAGGAGGAGATAAAATAATTTGTGAAGGGAGTTCTGTTTTACTTGGAGGAACACCTACAGGGCCTGCTTCTGCAACTTATTTATGGGATAATGCCGGAAGTTTAGATGATAACACTTTAGCAAATCCAACAGCAAGTCCAACAACAACTACGACTTATACGGTGACAGTTACAAATGGAGTAAATTGTACCGCTACTGATCAAATTACAATTACGGTAGATCCACAGCCTACAGCTGATGCAGGTGTAGATGTGAATATATGTCTAGGACAAAACGTTCAAATTGGTGGAAGTCCTACTTCGACTACGGGAAGCGCCTCATTTACTTGGGACAATGGAGCTAGTCTTTCAAATGCTGCTGTAGCGAACCCAATTGCGAATCCTTCGGTGACAACAACTTATACTGTTACGGTTACGCATCCTAATGGCTGTACAAATACAGATCAAATTGTAGTTACAGTTGGTAATTTACCAACTGCAGATGCGGGAGCAGATCAATCTTTATGTGTTGGAAATTCAGTGATTATAGGAGGAAGCCCAACTGGTGGAGTTGGTTCTACTTACTTATGGGACAATTCAGCAACATTAGATGATAACACCTTGGCCAATCCTACAGCAACGCCTGTTAATACTACCACATATTCGGTTACTGTTACAGGAACAAATGGTTGTACAGCTGTTGATCAAATGGTTGTGAATGTTAATTCTTTACCAAATGCAGATGCAGGAGCAGATCAATCAGCATGTATAAATTCAACGGTGGTTCTTGGTGGTTCAAATGTAGACCCAGGTGGAACTACTTATAGCTGGTCTCCATCAACTAATTTATCAAGTAGTACTGTTAAGAATCCAACTTTGACAGTAAGTGGTACACAAACTTACACAGTAACTGTGACTGCACCTGGGACTGGATGTACAGCAACTGATCAAGTAACTATTACTGCATTTCCTCAAATAAATGCCGATGCAGGCGCTGACCAAACCATTTGTTCTTTGCAATCGATTCAAATTGGTGGAACCTCATCTGGTGGAACAGCACCATTAACCTACGCCTGGGATAACGGAGCAACTTTGACCAATACTTCTATTCAGAATCCAATCGCTAATCCAACTTCGACAACAACATATACATTAACTGTTACAGATAATAACGGTTGTACGGAGACAGATCAGATGACTATTACTATAAATAGTTTACCTACTGCAGACGCTGGAGCCGACCAAACGATATGTGAAGGGGAGTCGATTCAAATTGGAACGCCATCTATAGCAGGTGAGACTTATGCATGGGATAATGCAGCAAGTTTAGATGATAATACCTTGGCACAACCAACGGCCAATCCGGTAGTTACCACTACGTATACAGTAACCGTATCAAATGGAAACGGTTGCACAGATACCGATCAAATGACTATCACTGTGAATCCCGCACCCAATCTAGACGCGGGCCCAGACCAAACGATATGTGACGGAGAGAGTGTAGTGATAGGAGGAAGTCCAACATCGAGTACAGCAGGAGTAAGCTACTTATGGGACAATGCAGGGACATTAGATGATAATACCTTAGCCAATCCAACAGCAAATCCGAGTGTAACAACAACCTATACAGTTACTGTAACAGATGGTAATTTATGTACGAGTACCGATCAAGTACAAGTGATTGT
>CAXFAI010000035.1:0-159096 GCA_964001305.1 uncultured Flavobacteriales bacterium | reverse complement strand
TATGTTTTTAGGATTAATGTTTTTTATATCAGCGTTATACCCGTTTTTAAACGACAAATAAGCGTTTACTATCGCGTATATGTTGCACTTTGGGTTCATCGGTTTTGCCATTCTTTTTCCGCCAACAAGATAGTGTTTTTACCCTAAAAAAAAACTAGTACATGCGTTTGGTGCTTGCTCTGTAAAAAGAAGAGAATAATTAAGTGTATTTAAAAAATAGGGTAGGCGTACTTATCGCTCCTATAAATAATTATGAGTTTCAAAGTAATATTTAAGCATCTTCCTTTCCATACTTTTCTTCCATAAACTGTAAAGAAGCTTTCATTAGTTCAAGCAAAACCGTTTGGTCAACATCTTCTAGCCTTTTGATATACAAACAAGCTTTCCCAGTTTTGTACTTGCCCAACTGTTTCATCAGTGTATCATAGCGGCTAAAGCCAGCCATTATGTATAAGGTTAAAGCCGTTTTTCGCGGAGAAAAGCCAATGCGCATAAAGTTACCTTCTCGGCCACTTGCATATTTGTAATGGTAGGTGCCAAAACCAACAATGCTAGGCCCCCACATTTTAGCTTCTTTGCCACTAACTTCAGCCATTAAGCGCAATACCTCAAAAGCATCTTTTCGCTTTTGTTCGTCTTCTACTGCATTTAAGAAATCTTCTACTGAAGCGTCTGTTTTTTGTGTTTTATTGGCCATAGCTTACTTTTTTAATACATCTCTCAATGCTTCCTTTTTCTGAAACATGGCAGCAGCAAAAGGGCAAAGCGGTAGTACTTCTATTTTTTTGTTTCGGGCTTCTTGCACCAAGGCATCAAGTAATTTTTCTCCCACACTTTGTCCACGGTATTGGGGCTCAACACCGGTATGATCTATAATCCATCTACCTTTACTAATCGAATACGTCATTTCGCCCATCTTTTGCTCTTGGTCCAACGCTACAAAGGCGCCTTCATTTTCGTTTTCTTTTTGTACAATTTCCATCTTTGTTTTTAGTTTAAGCGTGCCGGACAAATCAATTGAAACTCAGGGATGGGTGCTTCAAACAGTTTTTCCGTTTCTACATTACGCATCAAATAGCTTCCCCACATCATTCCCATATCAGTTCGTAACTCACAGTAAGATTCATATTCAAATGTTTCTCCGGGTTTAATAATTGGTTGTTCACCAATTACTCCTTCACCGGCCACTTCTTTTACTTGTCCGTTTGAGTCAAAAATGTACCAATGCCTCGTTAGCAATTTAATGGCTTCAGCATTTTGGTTTTCAATTTTGATTTGATAACTAAACAAAAAGCGGTTGTGTTCCGGTTTAGAATACTCTTGAATATAATTGCTTATGATTTCTATATTAACTGCATGAGTAAGTTTAGCTGCCATTCCTAGAGGTTTAGTTGTTGCTATTGGAATTAATTTGGGCAAACCCAATGATTCGATCATAAATCTCGCCCCTTTTTCGGTGATAAACGAATATGGTGTAATCATTTTCAGTTTCTGAGTGGGTTCCTTCTAAAACACTGATGTCTGCTTTATTCGCATTTTTGGGTAAAAAGGCATATAAATAATTATAGTAGCCTTGTTTTAAAACAGTTTTTAAGCGGTATTCTTTTTCTATAGCCACATATTCCATCTTAAATTCTGGTTTGAATTGCCAATCGCTTAACTCTCCAAAAATGTAAACATCGCCTTGGAGTAATGGTGTATCTCTTTGCAAACTAAAATGAGCTACCATATAATCGGCCTCCCGATTAGAATTGGAACTGCCATCTCGCTTAACAAGTCGTAAACCGTTAATGTCGTTTTGAAAATAATAGCGCTTAAAAGAACGGGGCTCTTCACGCAGCACCCAAACATGGTATTTGCCATTTTCGATTTGAATTCCATCTGTATTTAAAGACTGATACAGAAAGTCTTTGGTTTCAAAGAATCGAAATTCATTTCCTCCGTCAAATAGGTTTTTGTCCTCATAATTATACACCAATTCTTCACCTCTTACAAAAAGCGGTTTTAAGTTATGAATGGCATTATCCCAACGGCGGTTTTGCATAATAAATACACTAATGTCGCTGTACGGATCTTGAACTTGATAGCTACCCAATTGAATGTTGAAGTCCACTTCTTGCTTAAAATCTCGATAGCGCGCCAAGGTGGCCATTTTAACTGATGCATTAATACTTACACTCTTTTCTACCACAAAAAATCGTTTGGTTAAGAGCAAATCTTCAGGGTCGTTGTTGGCATATACTTTAATAATGTAGTTCCCTGACTTTAAAAAATTGACTTGTTCGTTGGGAAAGGCCATTTTGTAATGGATATAAGGAAATAAGGTATTGAAGGAATATTCGTAATCTTCAATAAATCCTTGAAAAAATCCTGAAATGTATTCTTGGGCATTTAAATTAGAAGGTTGCCAATTGGCGTTGCAATGAATAAACTCATAAGTATAGGTATGAAACTCTTGGGTTAAATCGTCAAAATGCAGCTCCAATTGCTTACTGTCGTTTAAAAATAAAACTGGATAAGAAAGTGGAGCGTCTTTCACGTAAAGCTGAACGGTTTTAATATTCTCTTTATAGGTGTAATCCTCATACCTCAAAAAATTCTCTTTCGAATAGTCTAAATTTTCATCTTGCGCTTGCCCAAATGCGGAAAATTGAAAAAGGCCAAGAAAAAGGGTCAATAAAAGTAAAGTTCTCGAACAGAGTAGGTTTGGAAGTTTGATTTTCGACATGGAATTAATTCTTAAAAAGCTAAATTAAGTAAAGGAGCAACTAAAGTTTTAAAATTAAAGTTAAAGCCAATCTGTAAGCTTAAACCATTGCGTTAAAATCTTGTTAATTAAAAGTTCAAATTTCCTTGCAAAAGAATGTTAATAACTATGAGAAGTGTTATTTTTGCGGCCAAATTCGAATAGATAAGAAGAACTATGTCTAAAGTGTTAAAACTTAGAAGAGGTGTAGATATTAAGTTAGTCGGTGAAGCTGAAAAGATTTTGACCGATGCTCCTCGACCTAAAACCGTAGCCATAAAGCCAACCGATTTTCATGGTATTAAGCCAAAAGTGGTTGTAAAGGTAGGTGATGAAGTCAAAGCGGGTACTACCCTCATGTTTGATAGAGATAATGAACAAGTAAAATTTACGGCTCCTGTAAGTGGCGAAATCGTTGAGGTTAAGCGAGGAGACAAGCGTAAATTGTTGGAAATTATCATTTTGGCAGACAGCGAAACTGCCTATGAAGATTTTAAATCAGCTGACCCAAACGCCTTAGGAAGAGAAGAGATTGTTGAGAAATTGACCTCTGCAGGTTTGTGGCCATTCATCAAGCAAAGACCTTATGATGTAATTGCCAAGACAACAGATACGCCAAAATCAATTTTTATTTCTGCTTTTGAATCAGCGCCATTAGCTCCAGACAACGACTTTATTTTGCATGGTCAGAATAAGACCTTTCAAACGGGAATTGATGCCCTTGCTAAATTGACTGAAGGAAAGGTTCACTTAACCACCAATGGCGCTGCCAAGGCTGATGATGTTTTTACTCAAGCTAAAAATGTAGTTCATCATCAAATTTCAGGTCCGCATCCAGCAGGAAATGTGGGAGTTCAAATTCACCATTTTGATGCAGTTGGATCAGGTGAAGTTGTTTGGACCTTAAAACCACAAGATGTTTTAGCCATTGGAAAACTTTTTGAGACTGGAAAATTCGATGCAAGTCGTGTTATTTCTTTGTCGGGTTCTAAAGCCAATGACCGAAAATATTACCGCACCATTTTAGGAACTTCTACCAAAGAGTTGTTTGAAAAACATGCTACGGCCGAAGGAACTCGTTTTATTAGTGGTAATATTTTAACTGGTGAAAAAATTGATGCGGATGGTTATTTAGGTTTCTACGATTACGAATTAGTAGCGATGCCTGAAGGTGGAGAGTCTGAAATGTTTGGTTGGATTTTACCAAGCACCAATAAATTTAGTATTTCTAGAACCTTGCCTGCATGGTTAATGCCTGGTAAGAAGTACGATTTAACCGCAAATAAACACGGCGAAGAAAGACCGTTTGTAGTTACTGAAGAGTACGAGAAAGTTTTCCCATTTGATATTTATCCAGTTCAATTATTAAAAGCCATCATGGTAGAAGATATTGAATTGATGGAAGGCTTAGGGATTTATGAAGTGGCACCTGAAGATTTTGCCCTTTGTGAAACTGTTTGTACTTCAAAAATTCGTTCACAATCGATTGTTCGTGAAGGCTTGTTGAAGCTTCGTGAAGAAATGAGTTAAAAAATAATTTATCATTCTAATGAGTAATTCAATTCATAATTTTTTAGAGGAGAAAGTCAAGCCAACCTTCGATAAAGGAGGGAAGTTGGAGAAATATTATCCAGCTTATGATGCTTTAGAGACTTTTTTATTCGTTCCAGGTCATACAACTGGAAAAGTAGGTTCGCACATTCGCGATGGTATTGATATGAAACGTACCATGATTATGGTGGTTTTGGCTTTAGTACCTGCTTTACTTTTCGGCATTTGGAACACCGGTCATCAATACTATTTGGCTTTAGGTGAGCAAGCTGATCTTTGGACAAAAGTTATTTACGGAGCAATTAAAGTGCTTCCAATTGTTGTGGTTTCTTATGCTGCAGGATTGGGGGTAGAATTCATTTTTGCCATTATTAATAAGCATCAAGTAAATGAAGGATTCCTTGTATCAGGGATGCTTATTCCTCTTTGTTTGCCAGTTGAAATTCCGTTATGGATGGTAGCTGCAGCAACTATTTTTGCCGTAGTTATTGGTAAAGAAGTTTTTGGTGGAACAGGAATGAATATTTTAAACGTTGCCTTAACCGCAAGAGCTTTCCTATTCTTTGCTTATCCAACATGGATGTCGGGTGACAAGGTTTGGATTGGCGATATGACTGATGAAGCGGTAGCTTACGCAGATGGTTCAACTGGAGCAACATTGTTAGCTCAAGCCACTGAAAAATCTTCTGGTTTTGTAGATGCAGCAGGTGCACAATATGGCGATACCTTTTGGAATGCCTTTATGGGTATGATTCCAGGTTCTATTGGTGAAACTTCAGCTTTAGCTATTTTAATAGGAGCGGCTATTTTAATCATTACAGGAATTGGAAGCTGGAAAATCATGCTTTCAGGTGTGATTGGAGCTTATGTGATGGGATTGATTTTTAATGCATTTGCAGTGAATCCTTTTATGGAAGTCCCTGCACATTATCACCTTGTAATGGGTGGATTTGCCTTTGGAATTGTGTTTATGGCAACTGACCCAGTTACTGCTGCACAAACTTCTACAGGTAAGTATATATATGGATTCTTAATCGGATTCTTGGGAATCATGATTCGAGTTTTCAACCCTGCCTATCCTGAGGGAGTTATGCTAGCTATCTTATTTATGAATGTAATGGCTCCATTGATTGACCATTATGTAGTTCAAGCAAACATTAACCGAAGAAAGAAAAGAACTGTTGCAGTAGCAGCTTAAAAGTATATTAAAATGGACGTTAATAAGAATTCATACACATTTACATTCTCAGCCATCTTGGTGATTGTAGTTGCAGGATTATTAGCTTTTGTATCAGAAAGCTTAAAACCCATGCAAAAAGAGAATGTTAGAATCGAAAAGATGCAAAACATCTTAGCTTCGGTAAAAGAAGAAACGACAAAGGAAAATGCAAGTGAGTTGTTTGACAAGTACATTGTGAAACAAGTTATGCTTAACTATCAAGGGGAAGTGGTTGCTGACAGCAAGCTAAGCCCGTTTGAAGTAGATGCGGTTCAAGAGTACAAGAGTTTAAGCATTGAAGAAAGAAATTATCCCTTGTTTATTTTCGAGAAAGATGGGGTTAAAAAGTTTATCGTGCCTATGGCTGGAAGTGGATTATGGGGACCAATTTGGGGTTATGTAGCTTTAGATAATGACATGACAACCGTTTTTGGTTCAACTTTCGATCACAAAGGAGAAACACCAGGTTTAGGAGCTGAGATTAAGGAAGAAGCTTTCCAAGAGAAATTCATTGGTAAAACCATTTTTGATGAGCAAATGAAATACGAGCCAATCGAAGTTGTAAAAGGTGGCGTAGACATGAGCAGTGAAATGCACAAAGTAGACGGTATTTCTGGTGGAACCATTACTTCGAAAGGAGTAGGAGAAATGCTCGAAAGAACATTAAAAATATATGTTCCTTACTTTAAAGGAACTCAACAAGCATCACTTTAATTATATAGTATCATGAGTGAAACAGCAGAAGCACAAGTAGTAGAAAAAGCGCCTAAAGAGCCTTTATTCTCTTCGAAAAACAAAAAACTACTTTCTGATCCTTTAAATGATGATAACCCAATTACCATTCAAGTATTGGGGATTTGTTCAGCATTGGCAATTACGGTTCAGGTTAAGCAAGCCTTTGTAATGTCATTGTCAGTAATGGCCGTAATGATAGGCGCAAACTTAATCGTGTCTTGGATGAGAAATTTAATTCCAAGTCGTGTTCGTATTATCGTTCAATTAGTAATTGTAGCGGCTTTGGTAATCTTGGTAGACCAAATTTTGAAAGCCTTTGTTTACGATGTCAGCAAGCAATTGTCGGTATTTGTGGGATTAATTATCACCAACTGTATCATTATGGGACGTCTTGAAGCCTTTGCTTTGGGAAATAAAGCATGGCCTTCATTCCTTGATGCAATTGGTAATGCTGCAGGTTACGGTTGGATATTAATTGCTGTAGCGGTAATTAGAGAATTATTAGGTTCAGGAAAACTTTGGGGATTTCAAGTAATTCCAGATGCCTTTTATGAGTTAGGCTATTTTAATAATGGACTGATGATTTTACCTCCTATGGCCCTAATTACTGTTGGAATTATCATTTGGGTTCAACGTTCAAGAAACACTCACTTAATTGAAGATTAAAAGTAAAAACTATCATGGATTACATTAATATATTCGTTCGTTCCGTTTTTATTGACAATATGATTTTTGCATACTTCTTTGGTATGTGTTCATATTTAGCAGTTTCAAAAACGGTTAAAACAGGTGTTGGACTTGGTGCAGCAGTAATATTTGTATTAACAGTTACTGTACCGGTTAACTATTTGTTAGAAAACTATGTACTGAAAGAAGGTGCATTAGCATGGTTAAGTGAAGATTTTAAAGATGTTGACTTGAGTTTCTTAAGTTACATCATGTTTATTGCGGTAATTGCTTCTATGGTTCAGCTAGTAGAAATGGCTGTTGAGAAATTTGCCCCTGCACTTTATGGAGCCCTTGGTATTTTCTTACCACTAATTGCAGTTAACTGTGCCATCTTAGGTGGATCTTTATTTATGCAAGAGCGTCAGTATGCGAACATTGGTGAAGCTACGGTGTTTGGTTTAGGATCAGGAGTGGGTTGGTTTTTAGCCATTGTAGCTATTGCAGCTATTCGAGAAAAAATTCGTTATTCAAATGTTCCTGCACCGCTAAGAGGGTTAGGAATTACATTTATCTTAACAGGATTAATGGGAATTGCCTTCATGAGCTTCATGGGAATTGAATTGTAATTAAGAACTAGAAAGAAAATAAACACATGGTTTTAGCATTAAATACCCTTACCGTAGGTGCAGCCGTTGCCGTTGTACTTGTCGTTGTCATCTTATTAGTTAGCCTATTACTTTGGGCAAAAGCAAAACTGACCTCTTCTGGGCCTGTCACCTTAAATATTAATGGTGAAAAGCAAGTTGAAGTTTCTGCTGGAAACACGCTTTTGACTACTTTAGGAAATGAGAAAATCTTTTTACCTTCTGCTTGTGGTGGAGGTGGAACTTGCGTTCAATGTAAGTGTAAAGTAAAAAGTGGTGGTGGTTCAATTTTGCCAACTGAGGAGCCGCATTTTTCGCGTAAAGAAATTGCTGAAGGCTGGAGATTAGGTTGCCAAGTGAAGGTAAAAGAAGATATGGACATTGAAGTTCCGGAAGAAGTATTTGGAATTAAAAAGTGGGAAGCAACTGTTGTTTCTAATTTCAATGTGGCTTCTTTTATCAAGGAGTTTATTGTTGAGCTACCTGAAGATATGCATTACGAGCCAGGTGGATACATTCAGATTGAAATTCCTAAATGTGTAGTTAACTATCAAGATATTGATATTACAGCACATCCTGAAGAGCACCCTGGTGAAAAAGAGAAATTTAAAATGGAGTGGGATAAGTTTAACTTATGGCCATTGCAAATGAAAAATGACGAGTTGGTTGAACGTGCTTACTCAATGGCTTCTTATCCTGCAGAAGGAAGAAGAATCATGTTGAATGTACGTATTGCTACTCCTCCTTGGGATAGAGACAAGAACGGATGGATGAATGTAAATCCTGGTATTGCTTCATCATACATTTTCTCAAGAAAAGAAGGTGATAAGGTAGTTGTTTCTGGCCCTTATGGTGAATTCTTCATCAAAGAAACTGACTCAGAAATGCTTTACATAGGAGGTGGAGCAGGAATGGCACCAATGCGTTCTCATTTATACCACTTGTTTAGAACCTTAAAAACAGGCAGAAAAGTTACTTATTGGTACGGTGGACGTTCAAGAAGAGAGTTGTTCTACATTGATCATTTTAAAGCCTTAGAAAAAGACTTTCCAAATTTTAAATTTTACATGGTGCTTTCAGAACCATTAGAAGAAGATAATTGGAAAGAAAAAGCCGATATGCAAAGTGAAGGTGACGGCTTTGTAGGTTTTGTACACCAAGCTGTTATTGATCAGTATTTAAGCAAGCATGAAGAGCCAGAAGAAATTGAATTTTACTTCTGTGGTCCTCCAATGATGAATGCCGCTGTAATCAAAATGTGTGATGATTGGGGTATTCCTGAAGAAAATGTAAGTTTTGATGACTTTGGAGGTTAATATAGAATATCAAAATTCGAACTATAAAAAAGCCCCAAGCAATTTGCTTGGGGCTTTCTTTTTAATCTAGTTTATTGATTAGATATATTTTCTAAGTTCTTTGTAATCTTCCATGGCTTTTACAATTACTTCTTGTGCTATTTCCTTGCCCTGAAATTCTTCAACTACAACTGTTTTGTTTTCTAGTTTTTTGTAATCTTCAAAAAAGCTTCTCAATTCTTTGATGGCATGTTCAGGCAATTGATCAACTTCTTGAATGTGATTTACACTCATATCATTTACTGCTACTGCAATAATCTTATCATCTTTTTCACCTTCATCAATCATATGCATTACACCAATTGGTCTTGCTTCTACCTCGCATAAAGGAACAATATCTATCTGAGACAATACCAAAATATCCAATGGGTCATGATCGTCACAATAGGTTTGTGGAATAAATCCATAATTGTATGGATAGTTTATCGATGAAAAGAGAACTCGATCCATTTTAAGTAGACCAGAGTCTTTATCTAATTCATATTTAGCTCGGCAGTTTTTTGGAATTTCTATGATTCCACTTACAATTTCAGGAGCGTTATCGCCGATTTTAACGTCGTGCCAGGGATGTGTATTCATACTACAAAAATAGGCCTAATGAATAGCTAATAAGATTAAATTAACTTTAAATTAGGCCTAATAGTATGATTTAGAAGTATTCTAGATTTCGATAAAATTTAATGGGTTTACCGCTGAGCCGTTTTCAAGCACTTCAAAATGCAAATGAATGCTCATAGAGCGACCAGTGGTTCCAATAACTCCAATGGTACTTCCCGCTTCTACTTCGTCGCCAACCTTTACAGCTAAACTTTTCATATGTGCATATTTGGTGCTGTATTTTTCGTTGTGCTGAATTACAATATGATTGCCATAGCCTTCGCTGTATTCTGCCTTTACAACTTTCCCTTTTGCTGATGCCAATATGGGAGTTCCTGCAGGAGCAATTAAATCGATTCCCCTATGTAGTTTTTTATCCTTCGTTATTGGATTGGTTCTTTCGCCAAAAGGAGAGGAGAATTTCTTGATTTTACTTCTTTCTATAGGTAAGCCTTTAGGTGCTTCAAGTAAGTCAATATGAAAGTTGGTTTTCGTTTGTTGATTCAACTCTTCATTAATTTCATAGGAATGTACGCTAAAACCTAGAAGAATAAAAGAAACTGCGAATAGACTAAGCAATAGGATTAACGTTCTTTTTGTTTTTGATTTGGTGTGATTTTGAATCATTTTAATTCGATTTTTAATGGATAAATAAGAGAATGAGTGACTTAAATGGGATGTTTTGCTCTTGCCAGCAGCTTGAATAATCAATTTTAGATAATCAGCCGTTTCTATATTTTGAATACTTCCATGGTCGGCTAAAAATTCATGATTTTCTCGAATGGATTTTCCAAACATCCATAAAATGGGATTAAACCATGCAAAGCACAAAGCAAGCTCGAGAATACAGATATCAATACTATGCAATTGTTTTATATGGACTTCTTCATGATTAAATATGGCTTGATTGTAGGCTTGCTGATTTGGCCAAAACAAACGATTAAAGAAACTATATGGTGTTGAAGAATGGGCTTGATAAATCTTCCTTTGATGTACAAAATCAATGGGTTTTGAGTTAAGAATCAAAATGAGATGGTATAAGAATCGAAAGAATAACAAAGTACTTACCACCACATAAACCATGAGAACATATTTACTGAAAGGAAATGAGGCTGATTTTGGATGACTTTTGAACTCAGTTGGTTGATTTTCTTGAATTGAATTAATGATTTCAATTCCTTCTTGAATCAAAGTTGGGCTTTCAAAGGTGTTTAATTGGAAGTTTGCAAATGGCCAAAATAATAGAATTGCAATACTGATTAAGAGGTAAAAACGATTAAAATTAAACAAGCCGGATCTTCTTAATAAAATCAAATAGATGGAATAAAGTAATCCGGAAAGTAGAAAGCTTTTTATAAGGTATAGGATCATGATTGCTTCTTTTTATCTTCAATTTTTTGATTAACCAACTTTTGTAAATCTTCCAATTGCTCCAGACTTAAATCGCTCTCTTTGGTAAAAAATGAAGCAAATTGAGCGGCTGAATGATTAAAATATTTATTGATCATTTTGGTGAACTCTTTAGAGAAATAGGAGGGTTTTTTCAGTTTCGGGAAGTACCTTTTGTCTCTACCCATTTGCTCAAAGCCAATATGTCCTTTTTCAATCAATCGATTTACCATGGTTGAAATGGTCGTATAGGCTGGTTTGGCATCCTTGTACTGAGCTACTAAATCTTTCATATATGCTGATTCTAACTCCCAAAGGTGATTCATGAGCTCTAATTCCTTTTCACTTAAATTCTTCATTTTACAAAAGTAGTTTATAAACTACAAATGTAGTAATAAGATTGAGTTTTGCAATAAGGACCCTAAAAATTAACGCTTATTTAGAAAATTTTAGCTTACAGATTGATCAAAAAGGGCTTGAATATGCTGCTCTCTTTTTTGCGGATTTATTTGATTTAGTGCCTGTTGGTCAGTCTCTTGCATTTTGTCATACAAACCAAATGAGGAGAACGTTTTGAAAATAAGAGGAAGTATATCAACCAAAACAAACAAGCTAATCAATAGCCATTGAGTTAGGGAAACAATGTTATTTTTTTCTTTCAATTGCTCAAGCGCTAATTCTCTTTGCAAATAGTCGGTAGATAATTCAACATCTTTCACCAAACTGTCACTTTTGACATGTAATCGTTCATTTTCTGCGAACAATGCATTTTTGCGTTTTGTATTTTCTAGATGCAATGTGTTTAATTCAGCTTGTAGCTGATTCAGCTGTGCAATCTTACGTTTTGCGGAAGGACCTTCTCCATATAGACCGGTTGTTTTTTGAGTTCCGTTTTTCCCTTGAATAACTTCACCATCAATCTCTTGCGCTACCAGATTGGCTTGTTTGTTTCTTTCCTTCAATTTCGCTTCATAGAGACTATCATAAAAAGCTATTTTAGATTCATTTTCTTGGATGATATTCTCATACTTTTCTTCAATAAGTGTCTTTTGTTTTTCTTGATTAGCAACAAGTTGATCATCAATAGAACCTTTGAAATAAAACATCATCAAAGGATGTGAAATCACAATTCCCAAGAGCAATGCAAAAGCCAATCTCAAAAAGAAAAGTGGGTTCTTTAATTCTTGCTTATGACTTGATTTCTTTTGATGCGTAGAAACGATAAAGCGATCAAAAGCGAAAATAATGAGCGCCCATAGTAAACCACCTAGTAAGTAGAAAATGGGCTTTTCCTGCAAACTATCTAAAGTTGAAAGCGCATACGACATGGAGACAAATGCCAAGATGGCTGGTATTAAAACCAAGGTGCCAAAACCTTGATGTTTAATTGATTCTCTTCGGGGGCAATGTTTGAGAAGATGAGGGTCACTGCCAGCACACCAAATGAAAAAGTTTTTCATAAGATTGTTTTTTTGAATCCAAAGGATTCAGCCTGATGTCCCTCCAAAAACCAAATTAAGACTTTAGCATTGGACTAACTCTAAAATATGACCAATGGTTGTATAATCAGATGAGTAGAAAGATGCTAAACAATTACTTTTAGTGAATTAGGAACCACTTGAATCAACATATCTTCTTCAATGGATTTGGGTTCACCATCTAAGTGAAATTTGCTGGGATTAAGCACTTTGATTTCTTTCGCTTGAAGAACGCGATAGTATTTTGACTTTTCAATTTGCTTGCTGAACAGTTTGAAGATAATATCAGGGGCAAGGTGTGGAGGAAATTGTTCTAATATGCAAACGTTTAATTTACCATCTGAAATGGAAGCCGAAGGTGCAATCCATGCATTGTTTCCATATTGGCCGGCATTGGCAAAGTTGACTAAAAAAGCTTTGGTCTCTATGACTTCCCCATCAACTTCTAAATGATAGGTTTTGGGTTGAAAACTGAAAAATTCATTGGTGGTAACTTGTAAATAAGAAAAAAAACCCCGCTTTCCAAAGGTGGCAAACTTCCAACCAACATGAGCATCAAATCCCAAACCTGCGGTGGCTAAAAAAGGTACTCCATTTATGCTCGCTGTATCAATAGTTCTGGTATTAAATTCCCGAATACGCTTTATGGCTGCTAAACTTTGCATGGGAATGCCAAGATGTCTGGCAAAGCCATTTCCTGAACCTGAAGGAATAATTCCCAAAGCAACATCGGTATTAATCAAGGCTTTTCCAACTTCATTCACAGAGCCATCTCCACCCACGGCAATTACGGCATCTACGCCTTGTTCAACGGCTTGCAAACTAAGCTCTGTGGCATGTTCAGGGTGCTTGGTAAAATGTATGCCATATTGGATAGTGTCACCCAATTCTGATTTCAACAAATCGACTAAAGAGACTTTGCGCTTAACGCCCGAATTTGGGTTGATGACAAACTGAATTTTTCGCTCTACTTTCAAGGAATCAGTTGGTTTTGAGTGAGACGTTCCACGTATTGTTGAAGCAAGGCTTTCAATTCGTTTTCCAAGTTGGTGAGCTCCGGAAGCTGCTGTCCAATGAGGTTGTTTTTTAACTCTGGGTCTTGTTTCCACGCATACAAAGCTACACTTTGATTTCCATCAAAATGAAGCACATAATCACCTTTTGTATATTGGTATAGGCCATTTAAATAATTGATAACAAAGGGTTCACTTTCGGTATCAAATACAGAGTTTCCAAAGCTTAAAATTTCTTCTTCAAAACCTAAAAAATCAATGATTGAAGGAAACAAATCTGTTTGCTGACATAAGGCTTCTTTTCTTTCCGCTTTTACATAGGAAGGAGCATAAAACAAAATAGGAATGGAATACATCCCAAAACGGTTGTTATAGCTTTCTCTAAAACTTTGTGAAGTATGATCTGCAGTGATAATAAATAAGGTTTGATCAAACCAATCTGTTGTTTTTGCTTTTTCAAAAAACTGCTCTAAGGCATAGTCCGCATAGCGTACACTTTTTAAAATGGGTAAAGGCCCCTCTGAAAATTGGCCTTTATGCTCTTCGGGAATGGTATAAGGATGATGGGAAGATAAAGTGAATATGCTTGCAAAAAATGGCGCATTTCCATTGCTCAAATCATCTACACAATAAGCTAAAAAGGGTTCGTCAAAAATGCCCCAATTCCCATCGTAGTCTCCTTTTAAAGGATATTCATTTCGGCCTTTATATTCGTTTATACCTGCCATATTTGCAAAGGCATCAAATCCCATCGTTCCATTTTCACCCCCATGATAAAAAACAGTCCTGTAATTTCTATCACTAAGCACTTTACCCAAAGCATTTATGCGGTTACTACCGTATTTACTACTGATGTATGAGGTGTTCATTAAAGTCGGTACTCCAGCCAAAATGGAAGGCAATGCCTCTATCGATTTCTTACCATTGGCAAAGCTATTTTCAAAAACAAGGCTTTTTTCAATCAGCTCATCCAAAAAGGGCGTATAGCCATCACCTTCATTAAATGCACCAATGTATTCTTTAGCAAAACTTTCCATAATAAGTAAAACCACATTCAATTTTGGAGCCGTGCTATCTGCTTCAAAATGAGAAACAGGCGAATAAATCTTTTCAAGTTTTTCTTTCGCAAAATAGTTTCTACTTTCAATTTCTTCTTTATAAGAAGATTTTATAATGGTAAATGGAGTGTTTAATACGATTGGAATGTCCTTAGCCTGTGCGTATTGTCCGGCTTGAATCACATTTAGTGGTTTTAATTGTAAGCCGCCTCTAAAGCCAATGAAATAGAAAATAAACAAGGGAAAGAAATAACCTAGGTACAAAGGGAATTTGATGGGTTTAAAAGCTAGTGATTCCGTTTTGCGGTAAAGAAACGAAGAGAAGCCAATTTGAATTATACCGATAACTATCACATACCAATAATCCATAATGAACCGAGGGAGTAGGTTAAACACATCTTGCCCAATGCCATCTGTATAAAACAAGTCAGCGGTGGTGCGCTTAAAAGTGAATTTGTAATACTCAAAATCCATGCAATTAAACACAATGGCTAATGTATTCGATAGGTGAAAAAGGACTTTTCTGAGTTTACTATTGGGTCTGAAATCAACGAATAAACTCAGCAGAAAGGGAGCGTATAAAATGGTGATGGTCATCCAATCAAATCGGATTCCTCCCCAAAGATGCATCAATTTTAGATGTCCGAAATAGGAATAATTGAAGGTGAAAAAGAGCAATCGACAAATGCTAAAAAGTAGCATAGCAATAGCCATTTTAGCTAATGCGTATTTAATATTAGCGACTATTTGCCTCATACGGTCAAAAATAGTGAAGTGCAATGATTCAAAGCGTTTATTAACCTTCTTTAGTAGTCTTTTTCTGATTTTTGGACTTCTGCATTTCCATTAAACCACAATCGTCGCAATTGTGAGATTGGCTTTGTTTTCTAAAATAACGAAGCAAATACAAAATGGCAAGTAACACAAGCAGAGCAACCATTATTTCTTGCCAATTAAAGCTGTTGAAAAGTCCACTCATTGCAAGGGTAAAATTAGGCTTTAAAGTATAAATTTGACTTCAAATCAAGCAATTTGCCTATCTATGTTTCAGTACGACCGTAGCACCTTTACCAACGAACACTTAATTGATTTATACAAGAAAGTTCTTCTTCCGAGAATGATAGAGGAGAAGATGCTCGTTTTGCTTCGCCAAGGTAAAATATCGAAATGGTTTTCAGGAATTGGGCAAGAAGCCATTTCAGTAGGAGCAACAGCTGCATTGCAAGCCGATGAATACATTTTACCCATGCATCGAAATTTGGGTGTTTTCACTGGAAGGAATGTACCATTAAATCGCTTGTTTAAACAATTCCAAGGCAAACCGAATGGCTACACCAAAGGTCGTGATCGCTCATTTCATTTTGGTGTACCTGAGCATCATATTGTAGGTATGATATCTCATTTGGGCTCTCAATTGGGCCTAGCTGATGGTATTGCCCTTGGGAAAAAATTGAAAGAGGAAGGGAAAGTCACTTTAGCTTTTACAGGTGATGGTGCAACATCGCAAGGAGATTTCCACGAATCTTTGAACGTGGCAGCGGTTTGGGATTTGCCAGTCATTTTTATCATTGAGAATAACGGTTATGGTTTATCAACTCCATCTTCTGAGCAGTTTCGCTGCAAGCAATTTATAGATAAAGGCATTGGTTATGGCATGGAAGCCCACCAAGTAGAGGGAAACAATTTACTTGAAGTGCATCAAAAAATGCTGGAATTAGCCGCTTCCGTAAGAGAGAATCCTCGTCCAATTTTGCTAGAATGCATGACCTTTAGAATGAGAGGACACGAAGAAGCCTCAGGAACGAAATATGTTCCGAAAGAATTGTTTGAGGAGTGGGAGAAAAAGGATCCGGTTAGCAATTATCAAACTTATTTGTATTCCATTGGAATCTTAACCGAAACGCTTGAACAAGAAATAAGAGCTGGTTTTAAACAAGAAATCGAAGCGGCTTTAAAAGATGCCTTTGAAGAAGAAAGCATAAATGCAGATACTGAAACTGAGTTACAAGATGTGTACGCTCCTTTTGATTTTGTAGCCCAAAAAGCAGGAACGCAAACCAAAGAGCTTCGCTTGATTGATGCAGTTGCGGATGCTTTGGATTTAGCCATGGAAAAGCATGATGACTTGATTTTAATGGGGCAAGATATTGCCGAATATGGAGGTGTTTTTAAAGCGACAGAAGGATTGTTAGAGAAATACGGCAAAGAGCGAGTTAGAAATACACCATTGTGTGAAGCGGCAATTGTTGGAACTTCTTTGGGCTTATCAATTAACGGACAAAAGGCCATGATGGAAATGCAGTTTGCCGATTTTGTATCTGAGGGCTTTAATCAGATTGTAAATAATTTGGCTAAGATTCATTGGCGGTGGGGGCAAAATGCCGATGTGGTAGTGCGTATGCCTACAGGTGCAGGCGTAGCCGCAGGACCGTATCATTCGCAAAGCAATGAAGCATGGTTTACACACATTCCAGGATTAAAAGTGGCGTATCCATCCAATCCAACTGATGCCAAAGGCTTGTTGTTAACCGCTTTTGAAGACCCAAATCCGGTCATGTTTTTTGAACACAAAGCCTTGTATCGTAGCATCAATGAAGAAGTGCCAGAGGGATATTATAATCTACCATTTGGGCAAGCGAATTTAGTTGCAGAAGGGGAGAGGATTTCTATAATTACTTACGGTATGGGCGTGCATTGGGCAAAAGCGATTTGTGCAGAAATGGATCTTCATGCAGATATTCTCGATCTACGAACATTGGTTCCTTTAGATTGGAACAGCATTTATGAAAGTGCGAAAAAATGTGGAAGAGTTTTGGTACTCCATGAAGACACTTTATTTGGTGGAATAGGCGGTGAAATTGCTGCTGGAATTAATGAACATTGTTTTGAATACTTAGATGCTCCTGTAAAACGCTTGGCTTCTTTAGATACACCAGTGCCATTTGTTAAAGAGTTGGAAGATAACTTTTTGCCTAAAAAAAGACTGAAAGAGACGATTGAGAGTTTATTACTTTACTAGCGTAAAGGGATGAAAGCTAAAAGACAAAAGCTGAAAAGTAGAAGAGAGGAAGAGTTAAAAAGATTAAAGCTAAAGGACAAAGGTTAAAAGTAGCTTAATGACAACAAATCCTTTATCCTTTCTCTTTCATCCTTAGTCATTATTTTAAAAAGCGCAGCTTTTTAAAATAATACACTCATTAAATCATCCACTGTCATTTTGTGGAAATAGGCGTCAATATTGATGCTTTCTAACTTTTTACGTAATACCTCTTGGTCGTGTTGGCTACCTTTTAACAGTTCTTCAAATTCAGATATGTCTTTTGTGCCAAAGAAGTCGCCGTAAATCTTGGCTTCTTCTATAATGCCGTTGTTCACTTCCAAATTCATTTCAAGCGTTCCACCTTGGGTTCTTATTCCTTGTTGAAAGTTATATTTTGGAGAATGACCATAATTCCAATCCCAAGTCGCGTATTTCTCATCCCTTAATTTTTGAATGGCTCTCAAATCTTCTTCAGTAAATTCATACATGCGACAATCATCATGAGTCTCCACAATATGATTCATAATTCTTTGTGTGAATTCATCAAGACTGATTTTTTCGTTCAAATGCTCAGATACATTCGTTACCCTTTTGGGAATTGATTTTACCGCTCTGTCTTTGTATTTAAGTGGGTTAATTTTTAAGGCACCGCTTACATCTTTCATTTCTGAAGAAAATAAGATGGTACCATGATGCAATACCTTGTTTTTAAACACATGTTCGGCATTTCCTGAAAATTTCTTGCCATCAATGGTTATGTCGTTTCTACCTTCAAATTGGGCATCAACTCCAAGGTTTTGCAAAACATCGATAATTGGTTTTGTATAGCGTTTAAAATCGACAACTTCTGTATTCTCTCCAGTTCGAGTAAAGCTAAAGTTTAAGTTTCCTAAATCGTGATAAACGGCACCACCACCCGATAACCTTCGAACGACTTTAATGCCATTCTTCTTTACATAATTCACATTGATTTCTGCCAAGGTATTTTGGTGTTTTCCAACAATTATGGCATTATCATTTCGCCAAAGCATAAAGCAATCTTCTTGGATATGCTTGAAGATATATTCATCGGTTGCAATGTTAAAATAGGGATCGGTAGATTGATGTAGAATACAGAGCATGTTACTTTTTTTGCAAAAGTACTACCAAGCTTCGCATTGTATCAATTATTGATTATGAGAATCATTCGAAGTATTTAAATTTGGAATACTATCTCCTTTACATTTTACCAACTCTGTTCTAACATTTAGCAATTGGGCTTCGGTAGCATTTAGCTTTACTTTGAGTTCATTAAACTCTTCGAGGCTTACAGCAGAAGTATTTTCTTTTGGTTTTTTACAGTTTGAACAAGCCGCTAAAAGGCTAAAACTAAAAAGACAGATAGCTAAATATTTTTTCATTGGTCGTAATTTAAAGTTTCTTTTAATTGCTGTGCAGCAGCTTTGTTTTCATCCAAATTTAATGAAGATAAGATTTGTTCCTTCTCCTTAGAAGTTAAATGCCAACTTAAGGAAATGTATTGCTCGTAGCTTTTGTTGAGCTGAAATGGAATAATTTCAAATTCTCCTGAATACCATTGAGAGGCGTATTCTAACAATTCATCATTGTTAAAATCTTGTACTTGAAACCAATTGCCGTATAAACTTCCAAAAGGGGAGAGTAATTGGTCTGAAATGCTTCTTTTTCCTTTGTTTTTAATGTAAGCTCTGTTCGATTTTAAATCGTCTCTAATTTGCAGAAGTACAATTCCGGAGGTATTTTTTTCTAACCAATCTTTCAAATGAAAAATATATTTCAAGGTGCTTTTTATGCCAAAATTGTCTCTTAAGCCAGAGTCAAAAACTTCAATCTGTGGGTCAGAGGGTAAGTTAATGGTTGGCATGATGTAAGGAAAAGAAGCATTCATTCTTAAAACTGTAGAAAATCGTGTATTTCTTGGATTATTGTCTTTGAAAAGTCTGAGGTATTCAACATTTTCTTTTAAATAAGCATCTTTATTTGAGCTTGAAGTCATGAAGGCCATAGGCAAGTTAGAAATCAGTAATCTTCGGCTATCGTTTACAATAGAAGGAGTAAACAACATCAAAGGAATTTCAGCATTAAGCTCTGCTTCGTAATAACTAGCTAGTGGCTTGTCAAAATGATGATTGGTATACTGATTCAAAGTCTTTTCAAACATATACCCTCTGTCTTTCCAGTATTTTTTACCTTCATATTCAAAGCGTTGTGTTCTAATTAGCATGTCATTAACTGCGAGGTTAAAGAAAACCGGATTCAAGATGTCTTGAGCTAAGTGAAATCGATTATCCGATGAATCGTTTTGATGGAGTTGATTTTTCCATTTTAACTCTCGGTAATAGGCGCTTCCAATCATTCCTCCAGAAGAACCATTCATTAAAATGCAGTGCTTAAAAAGCTCTCCTTGACTTAAACTATCCAAGTGTTTTAAGGCAATAAAAGACCAAAACATGGCTCGGCTTCCACCTCCGCTTGCTGTAATGAAAACAGCTTTTGGCTTTTTTACAGGATGGCTTGTATTTTTAATTTGCCAAGTGTTTAATCTTTTCTCATGTAGCTGAATATCTTCTTGAATCAGTTCAGGAGATAGATTTGCTTTTGTTAAGTACTTGGCTTTGCTGCTGTAATCTAAACCAATGGCTTTACTCTCGTAGTAAATGGTATCAAACTTTGAGAGTTGATTAATGCCGATGAGAAGGATTAAAATAACCACCCATGTCCAACCTCTCAACCACGAACGCATGGCAGAAGTAATCATGAGTAACATGGTGAAAAGTAAAGTTAGCGTAGCAGCTGCAGGAATTATGAAAACTGGGTTTTCTCTAAAGAGGCCCAATATTAAAATGGAAACAATGACCAATAATTCAAAAAGAGAGGCATTGATATGGTTTTGTCTAAACACTTGAGAAAGCATGTGTTGACTGTAATGCCGATATGGTCGTGTCTTTTTAAGTCTAATCGAAAATCCAATGTAAGAATCAACACGCCAACTTTTGGTATCGCTTTCATGCAGTTTGTACCAATCTTTCTCCGATTTATTAAGTAATTGTTTGGCAGGTTCTCCTTTCTTGGTATCTGAGCTTACTACCTTGGCTAGCTCTTTTCCAAAAAGCTTTTCAAAGTCTTTATTGGTGGCCATAAAGTAGACCATAGAGAAGACAATAAAAATAAAATAACCACCTAAAAAGCCAAGTATACGGTAAAGACTTTCTCCGCTTGTAAATCCTTCATTTTGGGTTAAGAATTGAAATGCTTGAACACCATAAGCACCAATAAAGAGCAATGGCAACAAAGAATTGTTGATGCAGTATTTAAAGAACGGTTTTGAAAGTGTCGCCAAAAATGGAAAACGAAATCCATTCATGATGTAGGAAGAAATGTTGAACGACATCACAAAACCACCTAATGCAAATCCCAAAATAAAATAACTAGAAAAGCTTAGTTTGCCTAAATATTCAGGAGCAAGAAAGAGCAACGGTAGCCCGTATTTATTCCCAATTTGCTGATAAATAAGCAAGAAAAAAAGTAGCCAAAAGAGTAAAAGTTGATGATTCTTTTTCAGGTGCACAAAAAGCAATTGAAAGGGGAAAAAGTAAATTATCCGTTGCCAAATTGTTCTATGATCTTCTTGCTTTTTATGCATACCCAATTTTACTGCTTCTATTTTGATTGTAAGCTTTGTTCAATATGTTTTTATTCTATAGTTAAAGACTACTAAATAGGAATTATTGTTGCATAAAAAAGCCCTCGCGATGGCGAGGGCTGTCTTGCAAAAAGAATAACTAACCACTTTCCGACTATTGCAAGATGAGCTTGCGATATTTTGTGTCGTTTGCAAGACGTAAGAAGTAAATTCCTCGACTCAGGGCGTCTAAGTCGATTTGATTTTTTCCAAGTTGAATAGGCTCAGAGTAAACCACTTTACCAGTCTGGTTGTAAATAATAAGGGTAGAATTTTCTTTAGCTTCGACAAATAGTTGGTCTTTTACAGGATTTGGATAAATCTTAAACGAAGATTCGGTGTTATTCTCCTCTAAACCAATTGGAAACCAAGGTATGCAAGCCGAAGTGTCAGTACAAGCTGATGTGGCATCTGTAATGATGGCTGCATAATTTCCATTAGCTTGAGGGGTAAAAGAAGCGCTAGTTTCACCCGGTATAATGGTATCGGCAACACAATCAATCCATTGAATAGTGGCTGTAGTATTTAAAGCAAAAATAGTAGCACTTCCGGGGTTCAATCGAACGTCTACGGTATCATTCATTTCTACATGAAGTGTTACCAAGGTATCACAACCATTGGCATCCACTAATCGCAGATGATGATCTCCGTCTTCAGAAAATGTATAATAAGCACCATAATTTGCAGAATCGTTTTCACAATATCTTAGGGTATCGAAACTGTGATTGTTATAACAAATCGAATATTTTGAAATAAATGCACTTCCGTTAGTAGTTCCTAGCGAATTGGTATTTATGCTAGTATCCGGATCAAAATCTACCAAGTCTTTAAAATCTCCACATAAGTAAATGAAATCATTACTGGCATCAATGTTATAAGCTCTATCACGCTCAAGGTCGCCCATACCATGAGCCCAAATTAAGTTGGCGTTTTTATCATACTTAGCCATGAATATATCTTTGTTTCCTTGACTTGCAATTCTATACTCGCCTATTCCAACTGCGAAGTTCATGGTATCTTCAAAAGATCCCGAAAGATAAATTGAACCTGCAGTATCGACTTCAATACTAGTAGATAAATCTTCTAAACTTCCTCCAATACTGTGTGACCAAATGTATGCTCCTGAAGTATCGTATTTTGCAAATACTACATCTTTATCTCCAACGGCAGTGTGAGTAGGTGCGGTTAAACCAGTATCCATATAGGCAATGACCTGATAATCTGCCGAAACATAAAGGTGTCTGCCTACCAATTTGATATCTGTACTTTTATCAGGTGCTGGCCCACCAAAATTCTTGGCCCATACAGCATTTCCTGAAGCATCATATTTTGCAATGAAGAAATCGTTTCCACCATTATTTCCAATATTAATGTTGTCAAAAGTAGCGGCCATTCCAGTAACCCCGGTTAGAAAAATATTTCCTTGACGATCTACATCCAAAGCATAACCTTCATCTAGACTATTAGATCCTGCATTTTTAGCCCAAATGTAATTTCCATTCGCATCAAATTTTGCTAAAAAGATATCGGGACTACCACCCATGGTGTTTATCATGGCAACTCCTGCAGAAGGATCAAAGTCAGTAAAAACTAAAAAAGAACCTGTAACAATTAGATTATCACTATTATCTACAGCTATGTCGAATCCCCAATCAGGAGCAGGCCCACCAAATGAACGCGCCCAAATGAAATTTCCTGCGGTATCATATTTTGCAATGAATACATCAAAAACTCCATTAGAAGGTAAAGCACTTCCAGGAGCAGTACCTGCTTTAAATTTGGCTGTATCCATAAAGTCTCCTACTACATAGATGTTATTTCCAGAATTATCTAGTTCTATATCTCTAATGTTTACCAATTGATTGCCATTAATACTTTTCGACCATTGGTAATTACCCGAAGCATCATATTTTGCAATAAAGGCATTGGGAGCAAAAGGAGTCCTATGAATAGCTTGATTCATAGAAGGGTCCAGATCAATACTGTCTACATAGTTTCCAACTACATAAAGGTTTTCATTTTGATCAACTACTGTCGCAGTAGCTTCATCATTAAAAATACCGCCATAGTGAATGGTGTTTTCATGAATTTGTGCTTCCAACGAAATGGATAGACAGGATAGCACAATAAAAGATAAAAAGTAGTTTAACTTTTTCATAAGAAATTGGTTTTAGTAATTGTGCCATCCAATTTCGTTCTTTAGAAAGGTTTTGTATGAATTTAATAGGGGACAAAAATGAGACAATTGTAAAGGCTTGTTTATTAGGTTGCTACAATAAATTAAATGTAATGGTGCAAGTCCTTGTAATTTTCCAAACCAAGCTTGTTGGTGAGTCTTAATCTTGTTTTACGAACAGAATGAGGTAATATGGCCAGTGTATTTGACATTTCATTAACCGATAAACCCAATTTCAATAAAACCAAAAAACGCAATTCTGCTTCAGTTAAATTAGGCGCTTTTAAAATCAACTTTGGTATGTAGTTTGGGTAAACTAAACTAAACGTGTCTTTAAAATCAAACCAATCCTCATCGGTTAAGATGATTGAATCTTTTAAACGATTTAGAGACTCACTTTTTGAAGTAATATTTTCTTCCTTGGTGTTTTGAAGCTTGATTTCTTCAATTAATTCATTCTTTTCTTGAATTCGCTTTTTAAAGTTTTTAATTTTTTGCAGATTTTGTTCCTGTTTCTCTAGAAAATTATGTCTTTCTGCTTTTCGTTTTTTGATGCTCAAAAACCATAAATAGGCCAACAGAACAATAATTAAAGAAGATGAAGCAATTAGGATTAATCGAACTCGTTTTTCATTACTTGTTTTTTCTTCTAAAAGACTAATCTCTGCTTGATGTTTTTCTTCAATGATTCTCAGGTTTAGCTTGGTTACTTTAGTGTAATCTTTAGCCTCATTCAATTCTTTCTGCTTCAAAAGCACCGAATCTTTATATCGCGATGCTTCTTGATAATCTGCTAAATGATCAAAATACCTTGCTTGTATATTGTAGTGTTCAACCAAATAATTGGGGTCTTTTATTTGATGCGCTTTTATCAGCTCCTCTGTCTTATTAATCCAATAATTTGTTGAGTCGAATTGCTTTAATTCAAAATAAACCTTAGATAATCCAATGGTAGCTGAAGCCGAATTGATATGTTCTTGATGTTCCATTGCATTTGAAAAGGCTTTTGCAAAACATTGTTTTGCTTGATCTAAGTTTTTGATGTTTAAGTACTCTAAACCTAAATTACAATAAGAGGCAGACAAGTGCCCAAGCATTCCTTCTTTGAGCATGATCTCTTTCGATTTATTCAAATAAAGTATCGCAGAATCACTTTTTTCAAGTCGGGTATAAACAACCCCTAAAATGTTATACTCAGCAGCAAGTGCATAGGCATCTGTGGTGTCAATATATTGCAATGACTCTAAAATGTACTGTTTGGCTTTATCGTATTGTTTAAAGCCAAATTGAACCACACCCATGTTATAAAGGTAAAAGTCTATGTTTTCTACATATTCATAACCAACTTGTTTTAGTTTGTATTCAGAGAGTAAAATGTTTTCAATGGCATGTTGAAACTCCAATAGTCGATATTGAAAAATTCCCAAAACATTGGTTAATCTGGCTTCGGTTAATTGAAATTCTACATTATTGGAAATGGCTTCTAAAGCCTGCTTTACTAGAAAGATGGAAGAGTCTTTGTGCTCAGGAACATAATGAAAGTAAAAAACACCTCTTAAACCATTAATCAAACTTGTCAATTCTTCAATATCTGATTTAGCTACAGCTGCTCTTAGTTCTGCTAGTTCTAAAGCTGCCGTAGAACTATCTTTTTTGATGATGTTCGCATTAAAGTAGGCTATGATATTTTCTGCTTGCTCGCCCTTTTTACCTTGAAGTAAACTGTCATATGTTGTTTGTTGAGCAAAAGATGAATAGGTGAGTAGATAAGTGGATAAAAATAGAAAAATTACTCTCATTGAAAATGTGCTATTCGGTACTCCAGAATACGTTTTTGTTTATCAAAGGGTTTGAGCTCATCTAAACCCAATTGGTTTATGGCAGACTCAATTTTTTCCGTTTCTGTTGCATCCGAATTTTTTAAATAAAGCGCTCCTGTTTCTATGAGAGCAGCTTTTGGAATTAAACCAATTAATTCTGAGCCACTTACTGCTACACCGTATTTTTGAGCTAAGTTTTTGGTGTTTTCAAAAACTTCATAAAGTGAAGTGGCTTGGTAGTT
This sequence comes from uncultured Flavobacteriales bacterium, assembly GCA_964001305.1. GTDB lineage: Bacteria > Bacteroidota > Bacteroidia > Flavobacteriales_E > Vicingaceae > CAJXMH01. The sequence goes on along the minus strand of CAXFAI010000035.1, from coordinate 133,664 downwards.
GGTTAAGTTAATAGATACTTGAGCTTTCTTAAAATCTTCAATATACCAACCAATGGCTTTTACATGTTTTAAAAGACCAGCTTGGTATTTCGTTTTGCCATTTACGTTTCCCAAAGGGCGACCAAGTTCTCTTAAGTCGTAAGCAATTTCTTGAGCAATTGAAGCATTACGTGTATTCAAATTGATGTTATAAGCCACCAAAAAATTTCGAACGCCCATAACCGTTCCACCTGATTTTGGGTTAAACAAATTCCCAAAGTCAGGTTTCCATTTGGTCAAGCGTTCGGCTAATTTTTCATAATTGCCAATTCGGTGTTTAGCTAAATTTCTACGTTCAGAATTACTTGCACTTTCCTCGTATAAGTAAATAGGAATCTGAAAATCTTGCTGCACTTTTTTTGCTAATTCATAAACCAAAGGCTTTAATTCTTCGATGCTTATTCCTGAAATAGGAACAAAAGGGCAAACGTCGCAAGCTCCAATTCTAGGGTGTTCTCCTTGCTGCTTGCGCATGTCAATCAGCTCAGAAGCTACTTGAATAGCACGATAGGCCCCTTCTATAACTGCTTCAGCTTCACCTGCGAAAGTGTATACAGTCCGATGCGCTGCAAAACCGCTGTCTTGATGCAAAAGAAAAACACCTTCTACCGATTCAATGGCTTGAGCGATTGCGGCTATCACTTTGGGATTTTGACCTTCAGAGAAGTTGGGAATGCATTCAATTAGATTTTTCAAGACTTTCTTGCTTTTACAAAATCACTCACCAAATAAGACAATAGTTTCCCAACTTGTTCAGCAGAACCTTCTACAAGGCTTGGTGCCGCTTCTGGTAAATGCAAATACATGGCTTTTTCTTCGGCACCACAAATGCTTAAGTATTGCCTTGCTTCTTTTGCACTAATACCACTTGGGCTTTGGGCAGAGGAGGGGAAATTCTCAATGCTATCACAATCCAATTCTACTCCAAAAAAGTTTGCTTTTACATTTTTAATTGCATTTTCAACGGCTTTTGAAAAGGGAGTGTCATAGCGTAAAAAAAGGTTTTCATAAAAGGAAAACTGTACACCGTCTTTTAGCATTTGCTCTAACATGCTTTGGCTGTTGTAATTTTCATGCAAAGCCAAAATGCTGTAATAGTCTAAATAACCTTCGGCTTTGGCATAAGAAAAACCATTGCCTGAATGGCGACCTTCTAAAGCTCTGTAATCCGCATGAGGATCTAAGTTGATGCAGTTAATGGCTTGTTTCAAAGCTTCTGAACTTCCTTTCAAAGCGGCATAGGCATTGTTATGTCCACCTCCTATAATTAGCGGAATTTTTCCGGCTTCAACAATCAGTTTTACCAAGCTGCTCACTTGTTTATCAATTATGGGAACGGCTTTTCTCAACGCTTTTAGATCCGTTTCCTTCATCAATTCGCTAAAATCAAAATGACCTAAGAGTAATATTTCTTCACCACTTAATTTTTGGGTAGACTGTATGTTTAAAAACTTGGGAAGAAAAGCTTGCCAAGCCGAGTTTGCACCACCACGACCACAGTTGGCTCTAGGTCCAATGTCTTCAGCTACACCAAATAATACAAACATCGACTTTGAATTTGCCAAGGTTTCTTTTAAGTCAACCGTAGCCAATTGAATGCATTCACCAAGTTTCGTTTCGCCTTCGCGCTTTGAAACAATTGCTTCAACATCATTTTTTTCAAGGAGTTGAAAATTCATTTTAGTAGACTTTTCCGTTTATAATGACTTCGTCAATGTGGTTGCTTCCAAATGCATAAGGGATGTAGCCCAACGAAGGTATTTTTTTAGTGAGTATCAGATTGGCTTTTTTTCCAACCTCAATGGAACCATAGTCTTTTTCCAATTCAAGTGCAAAAGCACCATTTAAGGTAGCGGCATTAATGGCTTCTTCTGGAGTCATTTTTAGCTTGATACAAGCTAAAGCAACTACAAAGTTCATATTGCCTGATGGGGTAGAACCAGGATTGTAATCTGAAGCTAAAGCCACAGGAATGTTTGCATCAATTAATTCGCGCGCCGGCTGATAGGGATCGCTTAAAAAGAATGGGGCAGATGGCAGCAAAGTGGCTAGGGTAGAAGAGCCCTGTAAAGCTTTAATTTCTGCTTCATTCAAAACCTCTAAATGATCAACCGAAAGAGCATTGTGTTCTACACATAACTCTATGCCACCCATGCAGTTAAATTGATTGGTGTGAACTTTTGCTTTTAATCCATATTGAGCACCCGCTTCAATGACTTGTTTGGTTTCATCCACCGAAAAAGCAACTTTTTCACAAAAGGCATCCACATAGTCAGCCAAACCTTCTTTGGCTATTTCTGGTAGCATTTCATTTACAATTAAGTCAACATAAGCTTGATGATTGTCTTTGTATTCAGCGGGAAAAGCATGTGCTCCTAAAAAAGTTGCTTTAATCGGTATTGGACTTTCTTTTTTTAATTCCCGAATGACACGAAGCATTTTTAATTCAGCTTCGGTATTTAAACCATAGCCACTTTTGATTTCAATGGCTCCAGTTCCCATTCTTATCACTTCTTGCAAACGAATCCAAGCATCATCAAACAATTCTTCTTCTGATTTTTCTTGTAATTTCTTGGCTGAATTCAGAATTCCACCACCTGCTTCAGCAATTTCTTGATAGCTTTTTCCTTTTAAGCGCATCACAAATTCTTCCTCTCTTGGTGCAGCAAACACCAAATGTGTGTGTGAATCTACCCAAGTGGGAAGCACAAACCTACCCTTGGCATCAATCACTTCCCCATCATAAGCTGGACAATCTTCCATTTTTCCAAAGGCCTTAATACGGTCTTCTTCGAGCAACAGAAAGGCATTTTCAATTATTGGTAGTCGTTTTATATTTTCGCCACTCAAGGGCGAATGGGTTTCCACTTTTGTTCTAGCCTGCACAAGGCCTTTGATGTTTTTTAGTAGCATGAATGATTTTCTTTGCACCCAAATGTATTAAATCCATTGGGCTTAAAAGAGCATATTTTTAGATCCTTAATTTAAAAATTACTCTTTTTTAAGTTATCAAATTTTGATATTTTCACATTATGGAAAGAATTATTTTGTCAATTACTTTATTTCTCTTTTTTAATTTGAATGTTGCTAATGCACAGTATAAGTCTGTTTTTTCAGATTCAAGTCAATATTGGAAGGTCTATACCACAGAATACTCATTGGGTGCTTATGTATATGCAGATTCCCTTTATTTAGGGGACACCATTTCATCACAACAGTACAGCTACAGAGAAATATGGGCGAGTAAAATGGCAGGCTTTATTTATCCTCAACGATTTGGATATTTAAGAGAAGACACAAGTCAAGGTAAACTTTGGTTTAGTACAGATACAACCCTCTCAACACAGCATTTAGTTTATGATTTATCGCTTTCAGTTGGAGATACATTTGAGATTTCTGTTTATAGTCAAAAGCAATTAGTAGTTGAGAAAATCGATAGTATTCATGGTAGAAAACGATTGAAGCTTAGAACGATAAATAATAGATTTCAAATTGTTTATCCTTTTTTAAACAGGGTAAACTATTATATTGATTCGCTTTATTTTATAGAAGGGGTAGGTTCAAGTAATGGCTTGGATCTTAGAAATTCAATGAGTTCTATTAATAAGTTTTCACGGTTATTATTATGTCATTATGTTGATTCAATTCAAACTTTTCAACATAACCTCTCCGATTCTTTAATTTTTTTAGGTCAATGTGATACAGTCACACCACCGAATTTAGTTTCAATAACTGAGGAAGTAATGAAAGTTGGTGAAATTTTTCTTTATCCAAATCCAACGTTTGATATAATTCACTTAAATACCAATCTAGATATATCTGAAGTGAGTTTATACGATTTTAATGGAAGACTCGAAAAATCATATGAGTCTGAGCAAAAAATACTTTCATTGCCTGAAAAAAGTGGAGTTTATATTCTTCAACTAACTACAAGTAAGGGAAAAGTAATTAATAAAAAGGTAATTAAGTATTAAAGATTTGGCTAGCTAAATAAACTAGTTTAATCACTTGGCTATCATGAATCAACAAGTTCCTATCAAAACGCTATTTTTGCGACTATGTCGGGAAATCGCTTTGGCAAAATCTTTTCGTTAAGCACTTTTGGTGAGTCACACGGCGCTGCCATTGGTGGTATTTTAGAAGGTTGTCCTGCTGGATTAGACATTGATTTTTCGCACATTCAATTGCAATTAGATCGAAGAAAACCCGGACAATCTCATCTCACCACCCAACGAAAAGAGAGTGATGAGGTGCAGTTTTTATCTGGCATTTTTGAAGGAAAAACCACAGGTACGCCTATTGGTTTTCAAATTCCCAACCAAGACCAAAAGTCAAAAGATTACAGTCACATCAAAGATAAATATCGGCCATCACATGCCGATTATGTCTACCAAGCCAAGTATGGCCATCGCGATTATCGCGGTGGTGGGCGTTCTTCGGCCAGAGAAACCGCTTGTAGAGTAGTGGCAGGTGCCATCGCTGAACAAATGCTTGCCCAATCAGGAGTTGAGGTTTATGCCTATGTTTCACAAGTGGGCCAACAAAGCTTGAGCAAGCCCTATCAAGAATTGGACTTATCGCAAGTTTTTTCGAATGACGTTCGTTGTCCAGATTCTGAAATGGCGGCTGTTTTTAGGCAAGAAATTGAGCAAGCCAAAAAGGCTGGAGATACCCTTGGTGGTTGCATTATTGGAGTCATTAAAAACTGTCCACCAGCTTGGGGAGAGCCAGTTTTTGATAAACTAAACGCTGATTTGGCCAAAGCCATGTTGAGTATAAATGCCGTAAAAGGCTTTGAATATGGTTCAGGTTTTGAAGCTGCGAAAATGAAAGGCTCGGAGCACAATGATGAGTTTTACCAAGAAAATGGAAAAGTAAAAACCAAAAGCAATTTTAGTGGCGGTATACAAGGTGGCATTAGCAATGGAGAAGATATTTATTTCCGCATCGCTTTTAAGCCAGTGGCTACCATTATGCGAGATCAGCAAAGCATTAATGAAAAAGGGGAAAGTGTAGAAGTCAAAGGCAAAGGACGTCATGATGCTTGTGTATTGCCACGTGCGGTTCCTATTGTTAGAGCCATGGCGGCTTTGGTTTTAGCCGATCATAGCTTAAGACAAAGAAGCAATAAATTATAAATTATGAAATTGAAGAAGAAGAAATTGGCCTTGCATTGGCAAATTATCATTGGATTAGTTTTTGGATTGGCATATGGACTGCTTGCTGCTAATGCCGGATGGTTAGATTTTACAGCGGATTGGATAGCTCCCTGGGGTAAAATATTCATCAATATGCTGAAAATGATTGCTGTGCCTTTGGTACTCATTTCATTAATCAATGGAATATCTGGTTTAAAAGATATTGCTCAGCTTTCTTCCATGGGTGGAAAAACCATTGGAATTTACATTTTAACTACAGTTTTAGCAGTAACCATTGGTTTGCTTGCGGTAAATGCCATCAAGCCGGGAAAGGCTTTTTCCGAAGAAATTCGTCAAGAAATGGTGGCCCAAAATGAAGCTAAAGTGAAGTCTACAGAAGAACAAGCTACCGCACAAAAGGAGTCAGGGCCTTTGCAGTTTTTGGTTGATATGGTTCCATCCAATTTTTTTCTATCGGCATCCAATAATCGCAACATGTTGCAGGTCATCTTCTTTGCACTTCTATTTGGTATCGCACTTATCATTGTTCCCGATTCTGCCAAAGTGCAACCCATTAAAGATTTTTTTGAGGGGGCCAATGAGGTCATTCTCAAAATGGTGGACATTATCATGTATTTTGCACCCATTGGTGTATTTGCTTTGCTCGGAAATATCATGGTTGAATTAGCTGGTGAAGATCCTTCAGCGGCCTTGGAAATCTTAACTGGTTTGGGTGTTTATTCCATTACCGTTTTGTTGGGCTTGGCCATTATGGTTTTTGCCGTTTACCCTTTGGTGCTAAAGTTTTTGGCGGGCTATTCATATCAGAAATTTTTCAAAGGAATATCACCAGCTCAGCTGTTAGCTTTTTCTACTTCATCCTCTGCAGCAACTTTACCCTTGACCATGGAACGTTGCGAAGAGAAACTAGGAGTTTCTAAAAAAGTGGCCTCTTTTGTTTTGCCTTTAGGAGCTACCATAAATATGGATGGAACATCTTGTTACCAAGCGGTGGCGGCGGTTTTTATTGCTCAAGTTTATGGTATGGATTTGGGTTTGTCAGAGCAATTGACCATTGTGTTAACAGCTACTTTGGCCTCTATTGGATCAGCCGCGGTTCCCGGGGCAGGTATAATTATGTTGGCCATAGTGTTGGGCGCAGTTGGTGTTCCCTTAGAAGGCATTAGTTTGATTTTTGCGGTTGACCGACCTTTGGATATGTGCAGAACAGTAGTTAATGTAACTGGCGATGCGACAGTGGCGACAGTAGTAGCGTATACCGAAAATGAATTGATTGCACATCCGGTCGAGAAATAGTCCTTCATTTAGCATTTTTTGGCAAAGCTTATTCTAATTTGGAATGCAATTTGTTTACCTTCATGCCTTGTAAAAAATAAACCCTAAAAGGTCCAAATCAAGCATGAAAACGTTATTTAAGATTCTCGGTGGTCTCATACTTCTCATCGTTTTAGCCTTAGTGCTAGTTCCAATTATTTTTAAAGATGACATTGTTAAAATTGTCAAGGAAGAAACCAATAATGCAGTAAATGCCAAAGTAGAGTTTGGTGATTTTGACTTGAGCTTAATCAAAAGTTTTCCAGATTTCTTTTTCTCCATTGAAGAGGTTTCGGTAACCGGAATCAATGAGTTTGAAGGGGTGAAATTGGCCGATATCAAAGAGCTAGACCTAACCGTTGATTTAATGTCGGTAATAAATGGGGAAGCCATTAATGTAAAGCAGATTACCATTTTGGAACCCTACATTGAAGCTAAAGTATTAGCCGATGGAAAAGCCAATTGGGACATTGCCAAAGAAAGCGAAGAAGCTGAGGTGGAAGAAGTAGCAGAAGAAACTGAAGAAAGTTCTTCCTTCAAAATGGAGCTTCAAAACATCAGCATCGAAAGAGCAAGAATTATTTATGATGATGCCACGCTTCCTATGCACATGGATATTAACCAATTGAATTTGGGAATCAGTGGAAACCTAACGGAAGCTCTGACCATCATTGATTCAAAGGGAAGCATTGAGACCTTTAACTTAACCTTTGATGGTGTAAAATACATGAATGATGTAAGGGTTGCTTTGGATGCTTTAATCGAAATGAATTTGGATGAAATGAAATTCACTTTCAAAGAAAACCGTTTAAAGGCGAATGAATTAGCACTAGCCTTTGATGGTTGGCTAGCCATGCCTAATGAGTCCATTGATATGGACATTAGCTATGCCGCACAAGAAACGGATTTCAAACACCTGTTATCCATGGTGCCAGCAGAATTTACCCAAGATTTAGAAGGGGTAAAAACAGCCGGAACCTTAGCTTTAGACGGTTATGTAAAAGGAAGTTACTTAGATTCAATATACCCAGGATTTGGAGTAAATATGATGGTAAATAATGCCATGTTCCAATATCCAGATTTGCCAAAATCGGTGGATGAAATTAACATAGAAGCACATGTAGAAAGTAAATCTGGCGACTTGGATGAAACCATTGTAGATGTACCCAAATTTCACCTCAAATTGGCAGATAATCCTTTTGATTTGAACTTTTATTTAGCCACTCCAATATCAGACCCATACATTCGAGCTGGTATGAAAGGAAAGGTAGTTTTGGATAACATTAAAGATGTGATTCCTCTAGAGAAAGGAGACGAATTATCAGGAACCATTACTTCAGATTTTGCAGTAGCAGGAAATCTTTCTACCATTGAGCAAGAGCGTTATGAAGACTTTAAAGCAGAAGGTCAGTTGGTGGTAGAAAGAATGCATTATGCTTCTGATTCATTGGATTATCCAATTGATTTACACAAAGCAGATTTGGTTTTTAGCCCCCAGTTTGTGGCCTTAAAGGAATTAAGCATGAATGTGGGAAAAAGTGATTTCTATATGGATGGTAAATTGGAAAATTTCATTGGTTATGCTTTAAAAGATGATCAAACCTTGAAAGGGGTGGTGAATTACAAATCAAATTTGTTGGATGTAAACGAACTAGCTGGAATCGATCCAACGGAAGAAGAAACCGAAGAAAGCAATGAAACCACAGAAACGGACAGCACATCAACCGAACCGATGGAAGCAGTTTTACTTCCTAAAAACATAGACTTTACTGCAAACGCGGAAATTACCAAGTTGATTTTCGACAATATGGAAATCAATGAAATTAAAGGAGGAATCAAGCTTAAAGAAGAAAAGTTAGACTTGAATAAAACAGCCATGAAGTTGCTTGGAGGTAGTATGAATATGAGCGGTTTTTATGAAACGACAGATTCTTTAAAACCGAGCTTTGATTTTGATTTGAATGTAAATGGTTTTGATGTTCAACAAACGGTAAAAACCTTTAATACGGTTGAAAAATTAGCTCCCATTGCCAAAAGCAGTGAAGGAAGCTACAGTGCAAGCATGGAAATAAAAGGAGACTTAAAAGCGAATATGGATCCCATTTATGAAAGCATGTTTGGCTTTGGAATGCTAAGCACAGACGACATTCAAATTAAAGATTATAAACCCCTGAAAAAAGTTTCAGAAGCCATTAAGTATGATAAGCTGAACCCATTGGCGGTAAAAGATGTGGATATCAGTTTTAAAATCACGGAAGGAAAAGTTTTTGTAGAACCATTTGATTTGAAAGTGGGTAAAAGCAAAGTCACTATTGCGGGAAGTAATTCATTTGATCAAACCATTGACTATACTTTCAGCTTTGCCATTCCAAGAGAAGAATTTGGTAGTGCAGCTAATAAAGCGGTAGATGGTTTATTGGCTCAAGCATCGAGTAAAGGCATCGACATAGACTTAGCAGAAACCATTAATATAGATGTGAAAATGGTTGGTCCAGCTTCAGACCCTCAAATTAAAACTGACTTTAAAAAGAGTGCTAGCAGCGCCACAGATGCTCTAAAAAAGAAAGCGGAAGAAGAATTTAACAAGAAAAAAGAAGAGCTTGAAAAGAAGGCCAAAGAGGAGTTAGAAAAGAAAAAGCAAGAAGCCGAGGAGAAAGCCAAAGAAGAAATTGAAAAGGCAAAAAAGAAAGCCCAAGAAGAATTAGAGAAGAAAAAGAAAGAAGCGGAAGAAAAGTTAAAAGATGAAGCCAAGAAAAAGTTGAAGGGCTTATTTGGTGGCTAAGAAAGCTTTTCACTTTCTTTGTGAAGATTTTCTAGAATGAAGATGAACTTGAGAAGATTCTTTTATCATAGCTTCGGCTTGTTATTCCTAATTGGTATTTCGTTTTCTAGCGCACTGGCACAAGAAGATTGGGGATGCGCTAAGCCAAATAAAAAGGCACAAAAGCTTTTTGATAAAGCCAAGCAAATGTCTTTCAGAGGAAGCCAATCATATAACTATTTGGTTTCTGCTACGTTGGAAGACAATACTTTTGCTGAAGCACTTTCCATTTTAGCCTACCTCAATAGCAAAAAAGACCAATCTCGCTTGCAGAATGTCAATCGTACGGTTAGTTATTATGAAAAAACCCACACCGCTTGCCCAGCTTATAGAAATTATGAAGCGGCCAATTGGTTGGGAAAGCACTTTTATTCCAAAAGAGATTTTGCCAATGCAGAAAAGTATTTAAGCATTTATGTGAATAAGGCAAAACCCAAAGGCAAAGGCGAAGAATTAAAGCAGGCGGTAAAACAATTAGAACAAATTAAGGCTTACCGAGAAATTTTCAATAATCCGGTTCCATTTAACCCAAAAAAGGTGGATGGTCCATCTACCAAAGCGGATGAATATTTACCCATGCTTTCGCCTGATAATCAATTTTTGTTTTTCACCAGAAAAGGAGAAGTAGACTCTAAAAGTGCAATGGGTACGGTCGAAAAAGAGTATTTCGTTCAAAGTAGAAGAAAATACGATGGTACCTATTCAACAGGGATTCCCATGCCGCCACCTTTTAATAAAGGGAGTTACCAAGGTGGAAGTAGTATTTCTGTTGATAATAAAGTGTTGTTTATTACCATAGTGGAGCAAGTTGTGACCAGAAATGGTGTGGGATTTTCAAACGGGGATATTTATTATTCTGAATTTAAAGGAGGAAGTTGGTCTGAATTAAAAAGTATTGGAAATCACATCAATGGAAGATATACGTGGGAGGGGCAGCCTTCTATTTCTGCGGATAGAAAAACCTTGTATTTTGCCAGTGCTAGAGGAGAAGACAATTACGGGGGAATGGATTTATATAAAACCGAATTGCAAGAGGATGGTAGTTGGGGACCTGCCATCAATTTAGGACCTGCCATTAATACTTCTGGTAATGAAAAATCTCCTTTTATGCATTCGGATAGTTACACCTTGTATTTTTCTTCTGATGGACATCCAGGAGTAGGGGGACAAGATGTGTTTTTTACCCGAATGAATGAATTTGGAAAGTTTGATCCTCCAGTAAACTTAGGAGTCCCTATAAATACCAAAGATGATGAGCATGGATTTATGGTCAGTACCGATGGAAAGTATGGTTATTTCTCTTCAAACTTAGAGCAAAATGGACTTGATATTTTTTACTTTGATTTACCTGTGGAAGCAAGACCGGAAGAGGTTGTTTTTGTAAAGGGAACAGTAGAAAGTAAAGACCCTGATGCTGCCAAAGGAATGACCATTGAGTTGAAAAATATGGAAACAAATCAAGTGGTAGAAGGGGTTGTAGATGAAGAAAGTGGGGAGTACGTGGCTGTAGTAGCAGCTAGCGAAACCCAAGATGTAATGATGATGGCCAAGAAGAATGGCTACGCTTTTACCTCCCAATATATTAACAGCGGAAAGGACGTAGTTGGAAAACCAATGCGTGCAAAACCACTTGATTTTAATCCAATAGAAGAAGGTGAAACTTACCAAATCAACAACATCAATTTTGCCACCGATTCTTATGAGTTGAATGAGCAGGTGATGAATATTTTAAGTGAATTTGTCACTTTTATGGAAGAGAATCCTTCGGTAAGAGTGATGATTCAAGGACATACGGATAATGTGGGTGATGCGAATGATAATTTAACCTTATCAACCAATAGAGCCCAAGCGGTAAACAACTATTTGGTGTTGGAAGGGATTGACCCAAGTCGATTGGAATTTAAAGGTTTTGGTGAAAGTAAACCAATTGCTTCTAATGACACGGATGAAGGTCGTTCAAAAAATAGAAGAACTGAATTTGTAATTCTGTCTAAGTAACTAAGAAACCATTACTTTTGCCCTCTTAAATTATTTAAAATGAAAAGATCAATCTTATTATTATTTGCATCAGTATTTGTATTTGCTGTAGCATGTAACCAAGCTGAAAAGCAAACAGAAACCACTCAAGAAGAACTTACTGAAGTAAAGGAAGAAGTAACTGAAATGGAAGCGGATAGCGTTCATTTTGGAGAATTAATTGACGAAGAAGGTGCTTTGACAATTGATGAATTCGCTATGAAAATGGAAGGCCAAGACACTTTAGAAGTGAAAATTTTGGCAGTAGCTACCGACGTTTGTCAGAAAAAAGGATGTTGGATGAAAGTTCAAACAGCTGATGGCGGTGATATGAGAATCCGTTTTAAAGACTATGGCTTTTTTGTGCCTAAAGACATTAGTGGAAAGCAAGTGATTTTTGAAGGAATTGCTTACCAAGACACGACTTCTGTAGAAGACTTAAGACATTATGCAGAAGACGGAGGACAATCTCCTGAAGAAATTGCTGCCATCACAGAGCCTGAAATTAAAACATCTTTCTTAGCTCATGGTGTATTGATTAAGAATTAATCAAAAAGATACAAAACAAAAAACCACGCCGAGGCGTGGTTTTTTTATGTCTATTATTTTCTAATCTTTTATTCGGGTATCACTAAAACAGGTAAGTCTGCGTGCATAACTGCTTTTCTAGAATCACTGGCATTAAAAAAGCGTTCCCAAAAAGTTTGTTTATGTCTAAGTAAAACCAATAATCCTTTTTGATCTTCTATTCCCTTTTTTAGTCCTTCTTCATAATTCTCGCCATGACATTCATGAATGTCAATTTTAAAACCATCAAATAAAGCTTTTAATTGATCCCAATTTTGCAAAGGACCTTCTTCGTTTATTCTAACATGCATAGCACGAATAGGAAGATCATGTTTTAAGGCATATTTTTTAATCGTTTCCGCAGCCTTTTCAGGATAACTTTTGCCATCATAGCTAATAATTACTTCTTCAATATCTTTATCTAAATAATGCTCAGGAATGACAAAAAGTGGATGTTTTAAAGCTCTCATCATACTAACTGTGCTACTTCCAATCAAAACCTCTTTTACGCCTGATGCGCCTTTAGTTCCCATAACCAAGCAATCCGCATTTTCATCAAAGGCAAGAATGGTAGATTGCTCTGAAAAATCTCCTTGAGCTAATCGACTTTCGAAAGTAATTTGACGTTCCTTAAAGCGCTCGTTCAATTTTTCAGTAAAAGCCTCCATATCTTGTTCGGCTTGCTTTTTTATTTCATCCATCAGATAAAATAAGCCACTTGTTCCTCCATGAGGAATATCGTAGACATGAATTAAGACGTATCGGCTATTAGCTGTACCTAAATGATTTACAGCGAAATCTGCTGCCATTAACGCATTCTGAGAAAAATCAGTTGGAATTAAAATGGTTTGCATGGTCTATTTCAATTTATGCCATAAAGATGAGAAAGAATTGGAGATTTTTTGAATGATTCAGGTTAAATGAAATTTATTTTTTCGATTCTAATTTAAATGTCTTTACAAGAATGAATTATCTTCGCTTATCTTAGAACAGAACCCATGATTCAAGAGCTAAAAGAGAAGTATGCAGGAATTTTTGAACCTGCATTAATAGAAGAGATTAACCAAGTAGCCACTATTAAAGAGCTTAAAGAAGGTGACCAATTGATGGAAATAGGCAATTTTATTCGTTCTATGCCTTTGTTGCTAGAAGGGGCAGTGAAAGTATTACGTGAAGATGAAAATGGAGATGAATTATTACTTTATTTTATAGAAGGAGGTGAAACTTGTGCAATGACTATAACTTGTTGTTTAGGCAATACGCGATCTGAAGTGAGAGCAATTGCTGAAAAGGATACAAGTATGATTATGCTCCCAGTTCAAAAAATGCAAAGCTGGATGGACCAATATAGCAGTTGGAGAAACTTTATCTTAAATAGTTACCAAGCAAGAATGATGGAGCTTTTGAATACCATTGATAAAATTGCTTTCCTTAAAATGGATGAACGATTGCTTGCTTATTTAAAGGAAAAGTCGAATGTCTCTGATGATGACTTTATTCGAAGCACCCACCAAGAAATAGCTTATGAGTTACATACTTCTAGAGTTGTGATTTCACGCTTATTGAAACGCTTGGAAAATGATGGATACATTGAATTACATAGAAATAAGATTAAAGTCATTGCTCTGTAACTCAAGTTACTTCTGCTTCAATTATAAGCTTATACATTTGAGCAAATTTTAGCTATGGATATATTTACTTTACTAGGCTATATAGGAGCCATTATAATAGGCGTGGTTTTAGGACTAATCGGAGGTGGAGGTTCAATTATAACTGTTCCCATATTTGTCTATTTGCTTGGAATTAACCCAGTGATGGCTACTGCCTATTCTTTGTTTGTAGTTGGAAGTACGGCTTTAGTAGGAACAATAAGAAACTTACCTAAAAAACAGGTAGATGTAAAAACAGGAGCTGTTTTTGCAATACCAGCACTTTTAGCTGTTTACTTAACCCGCAAGTTTTTGGTGCCTGCCATACCCAATGAATTATTTACTATTTCAAATTTTACAGTAAGCAAAGAGCTTGGCATTATGGTCTTTTTTGCCCTGATTATGCTATTGGCAGCAATTTCGATGATACGGAACAAGCGAAAAGATGAAGGAGTAGAAACCGAAATCTCTTACAATTACCCAATGATTTTATTAGAAGGCGCATTGGTTGGCTTACTTACAGGTATTGTGGGTGCAGGTGGAGGATTCCTAATTATTCCTGCTTTAGTATTATTAGCAAAGCTGCCCATGAAAAAAGCAGTTGCTACCTCATTAATGATTATTGCAGTTAAATCTTTAATTGGATTTATTGGTGATGTAGAGAATCTGTCCATCGATTGGGCTTTTTTACTTTCTTTCACCACACTTTCAATAGTTGGTATTTTCTTGGGCATTTATATGAATAAATTCATCAATGGGAAGAAGTTAAAGTCTGCCTTTGGGTGGTTTGTTTTGCTTATGGGTATTTACATTATTTTAAAAGAGCTAAGCATCTAACTGAAAAGTAACTTTAGTTACGTATTTTGAACTTCTGGAGGCTTAACTTTGTGATAGTTTAACTGATATTTAGAAATAGAAGATATGAAAGTAGAACAAATATATACAGGCTGTTTAGCGCAAGGAGCTTACTACATTGAAAGCGAAGGAGAAGTGGCTATCATAGACCCTTTGAGAGAAGTAAAGCCATACATGGAAAAGACGGAGAAAAATGGGGCTAAAATCAAGTATATTTTTGAAACCCATTTTCATGCAGACTTTGTTAGTGGACATCTTACCCTAGCAAAGCAAAGTGGTGCAACTATTATTTACGGCCCAACTGCTAAAACAAATTTTGATGCTTTAATTGCTGAAGATCAGCAAGAATTTAAATTAGGGGCGGTAACCATTAAAGTATTACACACACCGGGTCATACCATGGAGAGCACCACCTATTTATTGAAAGATGAAAACGGAAAAGATGTCGCCATATTTACCGGTGATACCTTGTTTTTAGGGGATGTAGGGAGACCTGATTTGGCACAAAAAGCGGCAAGTTTAACACAAGAAGAGTTGGCTGCTACTTTATACAAAAGTCTCAGAACACAGATTATGCCTTTGGCAGATGATGTAACCGTTTATCCTGGTCATGGGGCAGGCTCAGCTTGCGGTAAAAACATGATGAAAGAAACGGTGGACACTTTGGGTAATCAAAAGAAGATGAATTATGCCTTAAGAGCAGATATGACTGAAGATGAATTTGTGAAGGAAGTAACCGATGGATTGTTGCCTCCTCCGCAATACTTTCCGCAAAATGTGCAAATGAACAAAGAGGGCTATCAAGATATTGATGAAATTTTGAGTAAGGGTACTCAAGCACTTTCACCTGAAGCTTTTGAAGCAGCTGCTAATGAAACGGATGCTGTTATTCTAGATGTTAGGCATCAAAGTGAATTTGTGCAAGGACATATTCCAAGGTCAATTTTTATTGGTTTAGATGGTGACTTTGCTCCTTGGGTAGGGGCTTTAATAGCAGATGTAAAACAACCCATACTTTTAATTACTCCTGAAGGAAGAGAAGAGGAAGCTGTTACAAGACTTTCAAGAGTTGGTTTTGATAATACCTTAGGTTTTTTAGCGGGAGGGTTTGAAGCTTGGAAGGCGGAGAAGGAATACGATACAATGAGTTCAATTCCGGCCGATGAGTTTGCAAGTAATTACGAAGAAAATATGCCGATTATTGACGTTCGAAAAGAATCCGAATTCAAAGCTGAACACTTAGACAAAGCGACTAACATTCCCTTGAGTTTTGTAAATGAGCATTTGGCTGAATTGCCTAAAGAGGTTAGTTTTTATGTGCATTGTGCCGGTGGCTATCGCTCTGTAATTGCTGGTTCAATTTTAAAGTCTCGTGGAGTTCACAATTTAATAAATGTGGAAGGTGGATTTGGAGCTTTGAAAAACACCAATTTAAAAACGACAGATTATGTTTGTCCCAGCAGTGTGAAATAATAATTCGAGAATAGTAAATGAAAGGGTCGGCTAATGCCGGCCTTTTTTGTTGGAAATACTTCATTAATAATAAAAGACAACGTCTTTCGTTTTGAAGAAAACCAAATTTACTTTTTATGAAATACTACCTCTTTTCAATGATAATTGCACTTACCTTATTTTCTTGTAAAAAGGATGAGGAAAATACTGTTCAAGTAGAAACTCAAAATACCCCTATATCTCCCAACTACTTCCCTTTAGAAGTAGGAAATTATTGGGTGTATGAAAACTATTCTGTAGATACTTCAGGGAATGAAACAAACTTGAATAAACAAGATAGTGTAAGAGTTATAAGGGATACAATGGTAAATGGGAATAGGTATTTTTATATGTATGGTAAAGAATATCCGACTAACTATGAAGATAGAGGGTGGTTTAGAGACTCCAGTGGGTATTTAGTTTCACTTGGATATCAATCTAAGTTAAACTTTGTAAACTTCTCAGATACCTTAGATGACTTTATCAATTACACATCTAATGGAGATACCTTACAATATACTTTTTACATGTTACATTTACCTGAAATAAAAACGATTGTTCCGGCAGGAGAGTTTGCTGTCATAGATTACTTAGGTACAACTATTACTTCGGTAGAAGCATTGCAAAAGCTTTATGACTACCCTAGATACTCACACCAACAATACGCTGAAAATGTTGGCAAAGTATTTCAAAGTTTTCATTATTCAGCAAGTCCTAATCATATTGAAAAAAGACTTGTTCGGTATCGTATTCACTAGGCTATTTTCTAAATCCATATAAATTCTGCCCAATAAAGTCTTGCGGGAAGTTTTCATCCCCTTCAAATCCCAATTTGGTTTCTCCATTTTCATTGGGTATGTGAGCCGTTTTAAAGAGGTAATCCCATAAGCTTAGGCTAATGCCGTAGTTCACTCCATAGCTAGCTTTGGGCAGGTAATAAGCATGGTGGTGTAAATGCATCACCGGATTATTAAAAATGTACTTGAAAGGTCCGTAGGTTAGTTTGATATTGGCATGATTCAAATGTCCAATGGTAATGGCAACAAAATGGACAAGGTAAGCTTGTTCGGGTTCAAAGCCACCTAATACCATAACTGCTATGGTTTTTAAAGGTTTGTACAAAATATTTTCCATCCAATGAAAACGCAAGTGGGCTGCAAAGCCCATTTCTTTAACAGAATGGTGCACTTTGTGAAATTGCCACAAGGCAGGAATACGATGTAGTAAGACATGAGTAAACCATTGAACAAAATCAAGTAAAACAAAAAATAGAAGAAGAGAAGCCCAAGTTGGCCAAGTTTTGGTGTTGATTAAACTGAGGCTATCCATTTGAATACCTATGGATTCAAAACCCAATTGCATGATTCGATAAAAGCCACTGATAAAAATGGCAAACAAGAAGAAATTAAAAAACATGTAGAAGCCGTCAAGCCAGAAATCCTTTCTAATAATTCCTTGTTTTTTTCGCCATGGAAAAGCAATTTCCATTCCCCAAACAACTAAAGAAATAATGATTAATCCCCAAAAGTAATTTTGATACCAAGGAACTTGGAAAATGATGCTATTCCAAGTCCAGTTTAGGCTACCTAAGAATGAATCTTTAAAAGCTTGGAATAATTCATACATAGTTAAAATGTTTTTATAAAATTACACCTATCTGATGGTATTGTTCAGTAACAAGAGTTACAAAGCAATCTAAGTATGTGTAAACAAAAAAAGGAGCTTAAAGCTCCTTTTTTTGTTTACATATGTTTTTCTGATTTTAGGAAAATAAATGGCTTTTAGTGAATGCCATGCATCCATTTTCTTAGGGTGGGGACTAAGAACAATAGTACTAAAGCAGCACCGCCAACTACGCCAACTCCCCAAACTAAATAGGTATGGGAATAAACCGCCAAAGTATCTAATCGGCTAGCGTTTTCTCCTAACCCTTCACCAGCCGTTAACTCACCAATTAGTCCCGCCATTTTATTGGCTAAGGCAATGGATAAAAACCAAACCCCCATAACATAACCTACTGCTTTTTTTGGTGATAGTTTGGTGATCATAGATAATCCAACTGGTGATAAACAAAGCTCGCCTGATGTATGGAAGAAATACATGAAAACTAAAAATAGAATGGGCACTAATCCATCTGTTGCAAACTGAGAACCTAGGACAATGAAGACAAATCCTAAGGCTAGTAAACTTAAACCCAATACAAATTTTAGTGGGGTAGAGGGTTCTTTATCAGACTGACGTAACTTAACCCAAAGCCAAGAAAAGAGAGGAGCCAAAGTCATGATAAAAAAGGCATTGAAAAATTGGAAAATGGAAGCTGGAATTTCTGATCCCATGACAACTCGATCTATGTTTCGAGCAGTGAAAAGGGTAATCGAGCCACCAGCTTGTTCAAACAAAGCCCAAAAAACGGCATGAAAAACAAAGAGAACAACCACCACCCATAGGCGCTGTTCCGATTTTTTTTCTTCTTGTTGACGCCCCATGAATAGCAGTGCACCTAACAAGCCAATGCTTAAGGCAATAAGAATCCAAGTAACAATATCACTTAGATTTAAGAATTGCGCAGAAATGGGTATGAAGACTAAGGTTCCAATGAAAGTTAGCATTTGCTTACGCTTCAATTTCGGTGTCATGTGCAATTTAAAATTGCTTGCTTCTTCTGCTTGTGCTTGCTCTGTTAAGGATTTAGGTCCTTTTAAACGCGCTAAATCTTCTTCTTCATTAATTTCAGGGAAATTCTCTACTTCTGTTGGGTTTATGCCTTTTTTTCCAAAACTAGATGGACCAAAGAACCAAAAAACAAGCAAGCCGAGTGCCATGCCGATGCCTGCAAGTCCAAAACCATAATGCCAGCTAATTTGCTCACCCACATAACCACAGGTTGTAATGGAAAGCAAGGCTCCAATATTTACACCCATATAGAAAATGGTAAAGGCACCATCTTTTCTACTATCGTTTAAGCCGTAAAAGTTGCCTAAAAAACTAGAAACGTTTGGTTTAAAAAAGCCATTTCCAACCATGATAAAGGCAAGCGAAAGGAAAAACAATTGCATATTTCCGCCAAAGAACATACCTTCTAAAGCAAGAGCAAAATGACCGGCCATCATCAAAGCTCCACCAAATATGATGGCTTTGCGAAAACCTAAAACCTTATCGGCTAAAATACCCCCAACCACAGGGAAGAGGTAAACCATAGCCGTGTAGGAGCCATAAATGCCAAGTGCTTTTTCATCAGCTTCGGCTTGACTTAGTTCTCGAAACAATTCTTGCACCATATACAAGGTAAGCAGGGCACGCATGCCGTAATAGGAAAAACGTTCCCACATTTCGGCAAAAAACAAGATGAACAAGGCCTTGGGATGAACCTTTTTGTTACTCATGATAATAAACGGTACCCAAACGAGCACAAAGGCCCAGGCTACCACCATAATCCAAAATCCAATGTCCATGATGTCTGTGTTTTATTTAAGCTTCTGCTTTATCAGCTATTTCAAATCCTTCTTGTTCTTCATGGTGCGAGTCTGCTTTTAACTCTTCTGCACCATGCGTTAAACGCTTTAATGGTTTTAATAAGGCAATCACCAAGGCTGCAATGATCGTACAGAAAATAGCAATGCCAGTAAAGATTTGTAATTCTCCTGCTGAAGCTGACCATTCACCTAGCAAGCCAGCCACTTTATTTCCAACACCTGTAGCAGCAAAGTAAACGCCCATCATTAATGAAGCATACTTAAGTGGTGCTAATTTGGTAATAAAAGATAGTGCTACTGGGGAAGCACAAAGCTCACCAACGGTGTGAAATAAATAAGCTAAGACCAACCAATACATAGCAGAAGAACCATTTGCTTCGTATTCTAATGCCGCTCCTGTCATAAATAAAAAGCCCCAACCCATAATTAGAACGCCTATAGCCATTTTAAATAATGAGGAAGTTTCTTTTCCTTTTCTTTTCCACCAAACCCAAAATGAAGCAATTGGCACACCTAAGGTTATAATAAAGAATGCATTTACTGATTGGAACCAAGAGGCAGGAATCGCATCAATATCTAACAAGGGTAATGTAAAGCCAAGTGATAAATCTGTTTTTTGAGCGGTATAAATATTCATTAAACCACCTGCTTGCTCAAAGGCTCCCCAAAACACGATGATAAGTAGAAATGAAATCAACATTACTTTTACACGGTCTTTTTCTACTTGGGTAAGAGGACGCTTTTTGGCTTCCTTTTCAGCAGGTGTTAAGTCTTGAGTAGACTCTCCAACTCCTTTTAAATATTTTTGGCCCCACATGTATACAATTTGGCCTACAATCATTCCAATACCTGCTAAGCCAAAACCATAATGCCATCCCATTTCTTCACCAACGTAGCCAACTACCAATGCAGAAAAGAAAGCTCCTAGATTAATACCTATGTAAAAAATGGTAAATCCTTTGTCTCTGCGATCATCTCCTTGTGGATAAAGTCCACCTACCATAGTAGAAATGTTAGGTTTTAAACCGCCAACCCCTAAAACAATAAGTGCCAAACCAGTATAAAATGCCCATAAGGCTTCTACCGCAAGTATACCATGACCTAAGCAAAGTAAAATACCACCAATTAATACGGTTCTTTTTTGTCCCCAAAATTTATCAGCAACTAAACCACCTGCAATAGACATAATATAAACTAGAGCCGTATACCAACCATAAAGCTTTAAAGCATCACCTTCAGTCCATCCAAAACCAGGATTGTCACTATTTACAGTAGAAATGAGAAAGAGTACAAGAATGGCTCGCATTCCGTAATAACTAAAACGTTCCCAAAGTTCTGTGAAAAATAAAATGTATAGTCCTTTGGGGTGGCCCCATAATTCTGATCGCTCTTGCATAAGTTTATTTTAAGGGTTAAGATAAGTTTAAGAAGTGACTAAAATAATAAAAATTGAAGTCTTGATTAATTGCTCTATTTATAGGTTTTGATTTAAGAAATCAGTCATTTTTTTGTACAAATGGTAGCGTGTATTTCCACCATAAATGCCGTGGTTTTTATTAGGATACATAAACAAATCAAACTGTTTGTCTGCTGCTACCAAAGCAGAAATCATTTCAGTGGTATTTTGTAAATGTACATTGTCATCGGCCATGCCGTGGACCAATAAATATTTTCCTTTTAATTTATCAACGTGGTTTATAGGCGAGTTGTCATCATAGCCATCGCCGTTTTCTTGTGGGGTTTGCATGTAACGTTCAGTATAAATGCTATCGTAATAGCGCCAATTCGTTACTGGTGCTACCGCAATGGCTGCTTTAAAATGATCTGCTCCTTTTAGTAAACACAAACTCGACATATAGCCCCCATAACTCCATCCTTGAACACCAATTCGATTTCCATCAATAAATGGCTGAGAAGCTAGGTATTTAGCCGTTTCAATTTGGTCCATGGTTTCGTATTTTCCCAATTGCTTGTAGGTAATTTTCTTAAAGTCAACTCCTCTAGCACCTGTTCCTCTGTTGTCTACCGAAACGACGATGTAACCTTGTTGTGCCAACATTTGATGCCATAGGTAATTACTTCCACCCCAAGCATTGGTTACTGTTTGCGAACCAGGTCCACCATAAATGGTTAAAAATGCTGGATATTTCTGCTTAGGATTAAAACTCACAGGTTTGATCATCCAACCATTTAATTCAACTCCCTCTGAGGTTTTAAACGTAAAAAATTCTTTCTTGCTTAGGGTGTAGTCTTTCATCTTGTCTTTTAAAGCTTGATTGCTTTCAAGAACCCTTATTTCCTTTCCACTTGCATCATTTAAGGTAATGTAATTGGGGATATCTGCAGTGCTATGGGTATTTATGAAATACGCAAAACTCTTGCTAAATGAGGCTCGGTTTGTCCCATCTTTCGAACTTAACCGTTTTTTGTTTTTACCTTCTAAATCAATGCGGTATATGTTTCGATCTAAAGGAGACTTTTCCGCAGCTTGATAGTAAACAAAGCCACTTTGATCATCCACACCATACAAATCTGTTACAGGCCAATTGCCTGCAGTCAGTTGTCTTTTCAAAGAACCGTCCATCTGATATAAATAGAGGTGACGAAAACCACTTTTTTCACTTTGAATCAAGAAATGCTTTTTGTCTTTGGTGAAGTAAACATCGAAAGGCATTTCAATGTAGGTTTCACTTGTTTCATTATGAATTACTTTGCTACTTCCATCAGTTGCATTTACCAAATTGATTTGTAAATCGTTCTGATGGCGATTCGTACTCATAACAGCCAATTGGTTTGCATCTTCGGTCCATTGAATAGAAGGCAAATACTCATAAGCTTGATTTAATTTCACATCAATGGTTTTACTATTTTCTAAGTGAAAAATCTTTATGCTAACCATGGCATTTTCTTCTCCAGCTTTGGGGTATTTAAAACGATAATCAGTGGGGTAGAGGCCGTCATACATTTTCATGTTCCATTGCTTTACCGCAGATTCATCAAAACGATAAAAGGCCAATTTCTTTCCATCTACTGACCATTGAAAAGCCTGAGATAAGCTCAATTCTTCTTCATATACCCAATCGGAGGCACCATTAATTATTTTGTTGTATTCCCCGTCGCTTGTAATTTGAGTTTCTTTTCCACTTTCTAGGTCTTTTAAATAAAGATTGTTGCTTTTTACAAAGGCCACTTTATTTCCATTGGGCGAAAAATCAGCATACATTTGTTTTTCTCCCTCACTTAGCTTTTGAATCTTTTTAGTTTTTAGATCTAGAATATAATATTGTGCTTTGGTAGAACGACGATAAATGCTTTCCAATTCATCGGCAATCAAGACTTTTTTCTCATCAGCAGAAAATTCATAAGCATCAATGCTCAATTTTTTACCCTCAAAATTTATATCATCTGCAGCAATCAAGGTTTTCACTTTTTTTCCGTTGGAGTACTTGTATTGCACCAATGATTTCCCATCCTTTCCCCTTTCAATTACGGTATAGTTAAGCCCATCATTCATCGAACGTAAGCCGTATACCCCTTTTGATCGAAAAGTATGATCTTTCCAAATATCAGCTAGTGTGATAAACTTTTTTAAATTGGAATTAGATTCAATGGGGGCTTCTTTGGCAATGCTTTCTTCTTGAGCAACTAAAGATATTGTTCCAGTTAAAATTAGACTTAAACAAATGGTTTTTATATGCTTCATAAAGGTGATTTATTCGTTATTTTCGTTCAAAGAGCCCGAATTTACATAAATTGAATTAGAATTTATAAATGAATAGTAGTAGTGGTAAATGGCAGCACATTGATGAATCTGATATTCAGTTTTTTCAACAACTTTTAGGAAAAGAAAAAGTAATAAGCAATCATGTAGAACTATTGAGGTACGACCATGATTACACCGAAGATTTACACTATTTACCACAAGTTGTTTTGCTTCCCAATACAGCCGAAGATGTGGCAACCATTTTAGCTTATTGCAACAAAAGGAAATTGCCCATAACTGCACGCGGTGCGGGAACCGGTTTAAGTGGCGGTGCTTTACCCATTTTCGGTGGAGTTTTGCTTAGTACAGAAAAGTTAAATCGAATTCTTGATATTGATGAAGCCAATCTGCAAGCAACTGTTGAGCCGGGAGTTATTACTCAGGTTTTTCAAGAAGCTGTAGCAGAAAAAGGACTTTTTTACCCTCCTGACCCGGCTAGCAAAGGCAGCTGTTTTATAGGTGGAAATTTGGCGGAGAATAGCGGAGGACCTAAGGCCGTAAAATATGGAGTAACCAAAGATTATGTGTTAAATCTAGAAGTGGCTTTGGCCGATGGTCGCTTAATGTGGACTGGTGCCAATGTGTTGAAGAATGCAACCGCCTTAAACCTTACTCAATTGATGGTAGGTAGCGAAGGTACTCTTGGCATTATTACTAAAGCAGTGATGCGACTTATTCCGCATCCAAAACATGACTTATTGCTTTTGGTTCCATTTCGAAAGGCTGAAGAGGCCTGTCAAGCTGTTTCGGCTATTTTTCATTTGGGAATTACACCATCAGGATTGGAATTTATGGAAAGAGACGCTTTAGAGTTTGCCCAGCGTTTTGTGCATGGTATTGAGGTAGATATAGCCGAAGATATTGAAGCGCACTTATTGATAGAATTGGATGGTAATTATCCGGAAGTGCTTATGCAAGAAGCGGAACAGATTTATTCCCTATTAGAAAACTACGATTGTGATGAAATCCTTTTAGCTGAGTCACAAGCAGAAAAAGTTAAGCTTTGGAAATTGCGCAGAAGCTTAGGCGAAGCAGTTAAAGCAAACTCCATTTACAAAGAAGAAGATACCGTGGTAAAAAGAGCAGAATTACCAGCATTATTAAAAGGTGTGAAGGAAATAGGAAGACAATATGGATTTCAGTCTGTTTGCTA
The DNA here is from genome assembly GCA_964001305.1 of uncultured Flavobacteriales bacterium. Taxonomy (GTDB): domain Bacteria; phylum Bacteroidota; class Bacteroidia; order Flavobacteriales_E; family Vicingaceae; genus CAJXMH01. The sequence goes on along the minus strand of CAXFAI010000035.1, from coordinate 109,364 downwards.
TGGTCATGCAGGTGATGGTAATTTACATGTAAATATTTTGAAAGGTGAGATGAGTGATGAAGCTTGGGAAGGTGAGCACTTAAAACAAGGCATTCGAGAAATTTTTCAACTATGTAAAAGACTAGGAGGAACGATTTCGGGTGAGCATGGTATTGGTTTGGTGCAAAAAGAATTTATGGATGTTATGTTCAATCCTGAAGATATCGCTCTGCAAAAAGCCATTAAACAGGCCTTTGATCCAAATGGAATTTTAAACCCAGGAAAAGTTTGGGAAGATTAATTAAAGTTTTTCAATTTTAACTTGGGTAAATGTATTATCACCCCAGTTTACTCCTTCTCCTAGGCCTTTTCCGCCAACAGTATCACTGCATCGATGCTCTATTCGAAAGGTTTCAGATGAATTCGTAACACTTACTATTGTAGTCAATAGTGATTGAGAAAACTTATCAGCATATGCAACATTTCCATAGGCTTCAACCGCGGCAGTTGTTACATTATAGAGTCTGCATTGATGAGTTTTAACTTCATAGGCGGGTGTATAAATGGTTATTGCATAAGTTCCTGAATCGAGTTTAAACTCGTTGGTTCCCAAAGATACAAAGCTCAAATCACCATCAATATCGTTTAAGTCTCTTTGAACCCATACACCACTTGTAAAAGTTCCTCCATTTGAGCCTCCTGATTTGATGTCTCTAATGATAGCAATACCAGAATTTGTTACGTTGGTTACGTTGCTTACATTGGTTACAGTGGTTGCTCCACCTAGTGTATCCCAAGCAGAACCATTGTAAAAGTAAAAGCCAATAGTTCCATCAATTTGAAAAACGAGGAGCCCTTGTGCAGGATTAACAATGCCTAAACGCTGAGATTCATTCATTCGAGGACCTAAAAATCCCTGAGTGGTACTTCTAACTTCTAAAAATGCTGAAGGATCAGGACTGCCTCCTTCAGCATTGAATAAGATATTCTGAGCTTGAGTTAATCCAAAAAAAAGCATGAAGATTAATAAAAGAAAATTCTTCACAGTTAAATGGTTGGTAGTGGCAAAGCAAAAGTAACACTAGTTTCTTAGAATAGTTTCTAATTGATTCTATTTAGATAGATTCTATCTATTTCCTTAGTATGCTTTCCATCTTTTTTCCCCTTGCCAGTTCATCAACAAGTTTATCTAAATAACGTACTTTTTGAGTCAACTTAAACTCAATCTCTTCTACTCGATAACCGCAGATTAATCCTTTTATTAATTGAGCATTGGGGTTAAGTGTAGCTCTTTCAAAAAAGGTTTCAAAGCTTACCTTTTCATCAATTAATGCTTGAATTTGCTTGTTATTAAACCCACAGAGCCATTCAATGATTTGATGCAATTCTTCTTTGGTTTTCCCTTTCTTTTCAACTTTTGAAACATAATGCGGGTAAACAGAGGCAAAAGTCATTTTTGCAATGCGTTCATTTTGTTGGGGAGTTACTTTCATAGTTTAATATTTTCGCATAAAGTCATAAGCTCCTTTTCGAAGGTTTATGCCATATTCTAAATAGGCTTTTAAGCAATCTAAAAAGTTGGCCCAACCTGCGCTGTTGCTTAAAGCCCATGCTAGATTTTCTTCGCTCAAGGATTTGCCTTTTTCTCTTACTCTTACTACTGTATTCTTGTCATTTAAGGCTTCTAAGTGAATCTCAACCACTGTTTCTGTATCCCAAACAAAAGAAATAAATGAAGGAGAATTAACCTTAATTTGAGTAATGGGAAAAACATCTTCAAATTCTGGAAACTTCCATTTTAATTCTGCGCCACTTTCCATTCTTCCATTACTTTCAGAAATAAAATATTGTGTCATATGGTTTGGCTCTACAATGGCTTCAAATACTTCAGCTATTGGTTTTAAGATTTGTAAACTTGCTTTTGATTTTAATTCCATTTATCAAATTTAATAGACTTTGTTTGTAATCTATTAAGATGCTTAATTCTTATGTTAGATTGTTCTTAAATTAAAAGAAAAATTAGAAAGACTAGCATAAGCAGTGCTTGAAGAATGTGAATCAAATAAGCAGCCCACCTAATGATGGGCTGCATTCGTATTAAGATACTTGAAGATGCGAGTTTATTTTCGTCTCCCATCTTTTTCCTAGCAATAGCTCATCATACAGTTGAAAGGATTCTTCATTATTAAATAAGCTAATTTCGGTAGTACTGTTTTGCTTGTTTAAATATTTAATAATCAGTTTTATAGATTTAAAATTATTAGGATGTTCATAATCTTTTACACTTAGAAGTTTGCATGATTTTACTTCACTCAACTTAATGGCAGCTTCATTATTTGAAAACTGACCATTCTTTACAAAATAGAGATAATCATTGTTTTCTGAAAATGCGATGGCGAAGTTTCCGCCATATTCAACTTTATTCAATTTCGTTGAGGTGTTTTGACTCAATTTTTGAATTTTCTTGAGTAAATCATTGCGTTTATTTGCTTTATGTCGGCTAATGAATAATAGCGATATCAATATAACTAGCGCTAAAAATAGCCCAGTTAGTGTTGTTCCAAAGTCCATGGATTTAAATTTTTTATAATTAAGTAATATGCAATCGCCTTGAGGGCATGCTTTTAATCTATTTGAAGAAAACAGATTGGACTATGAGAAAAAATGGAAAGGGTAAAGGCTATCTTGAATCTTTGAAATAGAATGCCACAATACAATTTCCCAGTCTAGCGGAAGCTTCCAATTAAACTTGTTGAAGCTTGATTCAATTGTAGAATTGGCAGAAAGCTGAAATAATAAAAGGAGAGGGATTGAGGCATCTTTCAATTGCTTACTTAGCTTCATTCGGCTGCTAGGAGCTTGATGCTGAAATTGTTGTACTTTAAGTTGATGGATTACTTCCTTTTCAACTTGTTGAACCTCTTCTTGATTTGCAGTCAAGTCTGTTGAACAGCTTAAGCCTAATAAATACAATGGCAATAATATGCCAAGTAGTACTTTTTTTATTTGAATTAGAAGGTTCATTTTTTTTGAAAATCGAGGCAAAAGTAAGTTAATTGAAGTGCTTTGATTCTCCATAAAGTTTATTTAACAGTTGTTTTAAGCTAATTTTTCTCTATGATGTAGAAGTCTTTTATTGCTTTTTCCAATGTTCATAGCCTGCTTTTAATCAAAAAGCATATTCTTCTGATGTCTTAGCTTGTTCTCAATTTAAAGTGTCTTGAATTAGCTCAAGTATTCATTCAATTCAAAAAGTTAGATTATTCAGGCGTTCCTAACTTTTCAAACAGAAATTCTAATTTTATAGAATCTCCTTCAACTATCGCTTGCAAGTGATTATTGTTAATCCAATACTTTATTTTTTTAGGAAAATCATGATTGTAATTTTCTACGGTAAAAGAAGTCGAGTCAAATTCGCTTAATTGAAATTCAACCAGATCTTGATTTCCAGGTGTTTTTACTTGTAAAGTCCAGCTAGAATCTTTTTTAATCAAAGTCATTTTTTCTTGCCAAACGGTATCTTGATTCTGCATCACGTAACCGTGACCTAAAAAGCGACCATCACTTTTTTTCTGCCAAACCTCAAAAGTTTGATTTGGATCATCTTCTTGCAACCGTTTCCATTTACCCACTAACCAATCGAAATTTATAGTACGCTTTAACTGATTTGTTATTGAATCCACAACTATTGAAGATTCTTCTTTAGCCTTTGTAGCCTTAGGCTTTGGAGTACATGCAAGCAAAAAGCTAATAGTAAAGAGAAATGTGATTAAGTTTTTCATTGATTTGTCTTCTTAGTTTACTTTTTGTAGTTGTTTTATTTCTTCTAGCGTAAGTCGTCTGTAAAACTCCCATCCCATTTCTCCAAAAATTTCAATATATCCCTTATTTTCATGAAGCATTATGCGGGTTGTTCCCTTGGGTTTAATGGCGTCTTCAATAAACTCATTGTACTCCTTTTCTTTTAATTCTTCATCGGTCAGATTTGATGAGTCTACTTTAATCTTAATCGATTTTCCTTTTAGTTCCTTTCCATTTTTGTAGAAAGTAGGCGAGCTAATTTTCACTTGGCCACTTTTAAGAGGTCTTAATCGATAAGTTAAGCGCTCTCTTTCAGTTCTAATCTCATTTTGGATAGCAACAGAAGAGCTTTTATTAGGTCCGCTAACTATTTTAAAACGCTTAAGCTCAGGAATATCAATGGAGTCATATTTTGCATTGAGCTCAAAAGTTAGTTCAATGATTTCGTCAAATTTATAGGCTTCTTTGTCAGTCGTTATTTTTACTTCTTGACCAAAATGTGGAAGTGTTGAGAAAAGGAAAAAGACAATGTAAAGTAGGAATTTCATTTTTGATAATTTCTTTGAATGTAAGGACTTTGGTCAAAGGAAGAGAGATTGCCAACCAAAGTAAAGTAGTGCTTTATTTTGGCTAATATACTTTTTATAATGCAATTGCACTAAGACTTGATTACTGAGCACATGGGGCAAAGTAATCAGTTTTTTTTGTTTAAACAATTGGTAAAGGATTAGCTAAATTCCTCATATATAAAAGAAGCCCTCTTAAAAGGGCTTGCAATGTTTGCATTTTGATAAAAAGGAGGGTAGTGCTGGCCCGCGAGAGGCGGGATTAGCTCTTTCTGTTGTGCTTTCGTTCTTTATCTATTATAATTACTTCTTTCAGCGCTATCAACCCATACGCTTATGGTATAACGACTTGCATCATGAGCAAGTTTTAATGAAGCTTGTTCAAGCTCTTCTTGTGTTGTATTTCCATTCTCATTTTCGAAGTTTTCCAATAGTCTTTTGAAGTTTATCATTTCAGCCTCAACTGTCTTTTCTTCTACTATTGCTAAGCGACCCCAAAATAATCTCATAAAAGCCTTTCGAGCCTTTTGGTAATCTTCTGAATCTCTTTTTTCTGTGGCTAGCGTGGCAGTTGCTTCTACAGCTTCTGCGTAAAAATCAAGTTGAAGTTGATAAAAATGCATTCTGATTTCTTTCGCTGTTTGTTCAGTTCTGATTTTTTCACGTTCTATTTTTTCATCATTATACCTTTTGAATTCTAGGTAGGTAAATATAATTCCAATGATGATAGCAATAGCTTGTATAGCTTTGATAGACTTGTCAAAGAGGTCAATTTTTTCCATTATTAATTCAATTTAAATTATCACATGTTTGTAAAGATACATCGTTCACACTAAATTATTCTTTAAGCTATATAATTGGTGAGCAATAGAGTGGAAGTATCGGTTTTCTAAGTAGTAGCATTTGCTATAGTTGGTGTTAGCATCAGTTTTTTATTTTATTTCATTTCCTGGCTGCTCCAAGAAGTCAATTATCTCTTGAGTACCATCTTTAATTCCTTGAAAGTATTTGCCTTCTTTAAATCTTGGAATCATCAAGCTGTCAATAATTTGTTTAGCAATTTCGTCTTTTAATACTTCTTCTGTTCCATAGCCTGTGGAAATTCGAGCTTCTCTCTGTTGCTTGCTAACAACTATTACAATTCCATTGTCTTTTCCCTTTTTTCCAATTCCGTGTTTGTTACCAAAGTTTACGGAAAAGAACAAAGCACTAGATTCTTCACCCCAATCAGGAGTTGTAACTATGGCAATTTCATTGGTTGTTTTCGATTCGTGATCCACAATCATCCTTTGTAGCTCGGTTTCTTCCTTCTTATTTAGCAAGTTTTCGTTATCAAAAACAAGGTTTCTGTCAACAATTGTGAAAGTGAAAGAAAATATAGTAAAAGCTAGAATTAAAAATCGACTCATCTCGTATGTTTTGTAATTGTTGCTAACGTTCTGTGTATGGACAGTAGGGCAGATTTGAGGCACTTCACTTTCGGTTTACCACCAAGCCAAAACAAACGTTTTTACTTTTAATTTTCTTTTTTTTTAAACGTCAAAACTTTGTTTTGGCGTTGCCTGCTCAAAGAACAGGACTTTCTGTTTATCACCAAATGCCCTATTGGCTATACACCTTGTTATGGGCTTTTTACATTTTCTTATAATTCTTTTTCCACCAACTGTAATCACCAACTTGTCTTATTAGAGGTTCGAGACTTTTATCAATGTTCTTTTGAGCATCAAACGTGCATGTACTAGCTAATATCTCGTTCATTGCTCTGTATTTTGCTGTCAACTGTATGTATCCTGTTTTGATGTCTTTAAGTGGTTTTTCTTCATCCCAAGTTGAAGTTATTTCTTCATCAGATAAATCCTTCTGCTCATTATAGAATTCATTTAAGCTTTTAACTTCATCAGTGTTCAAAGCGTATTCCTTAAATAATTTAAAGTCTTCTTCACTCAGGGAATTTTTGATTGATTCATATTGAAATTCAGAAATGAAAATTCCCATGGGATGGCTGAATCCAAATTTCTTAGGAATATCTTTAGGGTTGAATAGAATTGGATAATTGATGTAATAAGACCAAAGCACTATATTAATTGTATGATTGAGACTTAACCAAAACAACATTGTGTCCATTGAATACTCATGTTGTAACTTTCCATTTCCTCTCATTGAATCAATTGGTTTATAAGCATGAGAGGAGGTATTCGAAAGATTAGCAAGAATCAACTGTATCTTTTTCTTAATCGGTTTGGCAAAACTTCCATCAGGTAAGAATGTATTTGCCATTTTTATGCTACTCGGTGAGATTCCATCTTTCAGATACTTTTTTAATGGCTTGAATGAGTTTTGCTGCTTGCAAATGAAATCAAAATAGTTTTGTTTGATATTAAACTCAATGAATGTTCTAAGAATATGTTGTGCAGCGGAAAGGTAATTGTTAAATCCGCAGTAGAAATACTCTCTCAGTAAGTGAAGACCTTCGTAATAGAAATATGATTTAGAAGAGAACACCTCGTGAGTATAGTCTTCAAATACTATTCCTGAAAAAGCATCTTGGATATTTATTAAACTAGAAATCTTCCATTTCAGAGATTGATAAAGGTCTCGATATGGGAAATCTTCGTCACTTTCAAGTATGTCAATAATAATCTTGCCTTCCTTTGAGAACCGATTTGTATCTAAATTCAGTATTGTTGAAAGGGAAATTGAATTTATACCTTCCTTGTCCGTTACGGAAGAAACGAAAGAACCAACAACCGAAGAATTGTTGTTGCTAAATATTTTCTCTAAAAATTCTTCTTTCGTCATCTTTTAATTGCCCATAACGGTCTCGGCTATGAGTAGTTGCGTGGTTTAGCGATTAACTTTGCAAGTACACACCAAACTGAAAATCCGTGAGGATTTTCAGAAGTAGGCGAGAACAAGCAATTACTTATAGCCATTGTTGTGCAATCGTTATTTTTTTTCTTCCTTTTTAGCTTCTTCCTTCTTTTTATTCAAACCTAAAAATGCAAAAACTGCAAGTCCAATAGTGGTCAGCCAATGAATCCATACAGGTAAACTGAAAATATCAGCTATAGAAGTTAATATAAAGAGGATTAAAAATATTCCTGCAATGGTGAAGTAATTTTTTGAAGTCATAATGAGATTAAGTGTTTAATAAGAGTTAGAGACCTGTTTAATTAAAATAGTGTCTTTTTTAAATTGAATATTGGTTACTTCCTCGAGAGGGTAACCATTTGTAAAGTATCCAAATCTCTTTAACTCTTTGTTTGTCATGTTTCTTCTAAAAGTTAATAAATATTCACCATCAACCTTTGGCAATTTAGTCATGTCCAACCAATATGATTTACTTTCTCCTGATTTAAGCTGTATGAACTCAGAATTCCGTTGGTGGTCAAATGATTTAATACTAATTGAATCAATGGTTTCATTCGTCATGTTCTTGATTTCAAATTTGGCTATAATCTCATTTTGACATGAACCAAGAAGAGTCAGAGTCATTAATGTTAGTAATAGTCTCATTTATTCAAGGCTGTTTCCAATGTTGCACAACGTTCTGTGTATGGGCAGTAGGGCAGATTCGAAGCACTTCACTTTCGGTTTACCACTAAGCCAAAACAAATGTTTTTACTTTTAATATTCTTTTTGTTAAACGTCAAAACTTTGTTTTGGCGTTGCCTGCTCAAAGAACAGGACTTTCAATTTATCTCTAAATGCCCTATTGGCTATACACCTTGTTGGCATGTCGTTATTTATATTTTATTTCAATCACTTTTCCATTTTCAAGTATCGCTTTCGCATCGATTGTCTCATTGTCTCCGATTATTGAGAAAGAAATGTCAGCATTGCCGCTTGAAGAGACAGATCCGCCAATAAGAAATCCATAATATCTAATTTGTCCAATTCGTTCAATCAGGTCGCTATCATTTTCAACATAATTTTTGGTCGCTGCAAAAGCATTGGAATTTTTGAAAACAGTTGTTCCTAAAAATGCAAGTCCAACCCAAAACACAATGCAAAAAGTCCAAAAGTGAAGTAGGTAGGAAAACATAAATTCAAACATTGCAAAATGATATTTCAGAAGTCCTTTATGCTTACTCAATATTCGATTGAAAGACCTTATTGGATTTGGAAATTGATTTTTAGTCCGTCTATAATTTATTATCCAACCAATTATTCCTATCATCAAAATTGGCGGACCTAAGTAAACTCCAATCAAAGCGAAAGGATAAACTGTCGCTGCAGCCATAAAGAATCCTGCAACCCACAGAATTGAACCAATCAGTAATAATGTCTTATGTCGTTTGATTATCATTTTTTAATGCATGCCAACAAGTATATATATCGCACTAGTGCAACATATATCTTTTATAGGTTGAACTTATGTTTTTAGGGTTAATGTGTTTTATATCAGCGTTATATCCGTTTTTAAACGACAAATAAGCGTTTACTATCGCGTATATGTTGCACTTTGGGTTCATCGGTTTTCCAATTCTTTTTCCGCTTACAAAATACAAAATTTAACGGCAACTATATTCATAGGAAAACCTAAAATGGAACTTTTACTTTTGGTGTTTATTCTTCCAAGATCCATCGCATCAAATCAGCTTTGTCTACAATAGACCAACTGTGTGGATGCCGCATGCCATTTGCGCGATAACCTTTGTTTTGGGTGGTGATGAATTCTACTTTTTTAAAATTTTCTGCTTGTAATTGTTTGGCCAAACGCTCCAAATAGTAGGCATTCATTTGGTCAGCATCGGCCATTCTGTTTTCTTTCCACCACAAACTATCCGGCTCGGTATATAAACGAATTTTTACATTTTTTAAATGCTTCACATTCTCCATGTTTTGGCTTTTTTCGGTATACACCGCTTGTTCCTCATAATTAGCTAAGCTATCGTCTGGCGAGCCAAAGGCTTCGCCCAAGCTTTTGATTAACCAAGTACTTTCTTGCACCGAAGGTTCCGAAAAGTTTCGGGCTATGTTTTTCTCGGAGCTTTTGTAAAGAGCGTACAAATCAATAGGGGAGTCTACCACAAAAACACCTTTGGGCTGCAAGCTAGCTTGCTGTTCTACCAAATAATCGCTCAAGAGCAAAGCCATATTTCCACCACTAGAATAGCCACCCAAATACAATTTTTCATTCTCCAAGGCATGCTTTTCAAAAATTTGAGTCAGCTTAAGGGTTAAGCTTTCCTTTTGAGCATCTTCTAACCACAGTTGTTGGTTCCAATTCCAAATGAGTAGATTTAGTTGATTGGCTTTCGCTATATCCAATATTTGAAATTCTTCTTGAACCCGTTCAGCCGTTTCTGAAAATCCACCAAAAAGCAGCAAGGTAGCCGCAGCTTTTTCATGAGGTTTATAGAGTTCATAGGCTTCTTCTTGTATAAAGGTGTATTCATCTTTTACATTTTCTTTAGGAGCTGTTTTGGGTTGGCATGCAAAGCAGAAAGTCAAAGCAACTAAGCAGGAGAATATCATTTTCATACTGGATTTACTTTAAGGTAAAAGAAGCGCATAAACCTACACTAAAGTTTCGGGCCAATTGATGCGCACCAACAATGGCTCTGCTGTGTTTTCCTTTATCTTCTAACACTTTTAAAAATAGATCCGAAGCACCATTTACCACAAGCGGAGCGTCATCCCATCCCTCTGCAGCCTGATAATAGGCATCTATGTGATTCAGTCCTTCCAAGTTTTCAAATCCGATTTGATGTTTTACATGCGACAAAACATTTAAGGCACAAAGTTCCATGGCTTGGTAGCCTTCTTTGGTACTGAGGTCTTTACCAATATGACCTTGGTATAAATAACTTCCATTTAAAATGGGAAATTGAATGGCTACATAAGCGATATTACCACGAATGTTTAGCGATTCATAGCTGCCACCCGCTTTGCTGAGTTCTGGCAATGCTAAGTGGTGTTTGTTGAGGTTTTCTTCAGGAGTCATTGGCTGTCTGTATGCTTTTTTTGGTTTTAAAAGTAATAAGATAGGGTTTTAATCGAATGCCGTTTTTCAAACGAAAATTTGAGCCAATGATTAGTTGATAGGTTTTGTTTGCTTCTAACTCTACTTCAAAAGTGTAAGAAAGTAAATCCTTGCTAAAGGCCCTGCTATTATTCTCTACTTTCGGATAATACTCTTCTCCCATCGGGCCGTAATCTAGTCCATTTTCTATGCCATTTAAAGTGTCTGAAAAGATCACGGTTATGCTTTTCGTTTTTGGGTCAACTGCCTGACTGCCGTTTTCAAATTCTAGTATATCTATCACTTCAGGTCTTTTGCTTTCATAGTCTTGCTCGAGTTCCGCAAGACTTTTGGGTAAGAATTTTGAGGCATCTACAATTCGTTCTACTTCTGTTTCATTCGTATAATCAAGCTCAATCAGCTCTTTGATAGCCTGCTGTTTGTTTTTCGATTTTGCAACGTAACGCTTAGCGATTTTATAACCGATGTAATAGCCTAAGTCTCTTACTTTTAAATGATTTCGATTTTCTCCCCATAGCCAATTGTAGGTTACCGACATGAGGTATAAATCGTTGACAAATTGATTGACTACTTTCTGCTCGTTTTGCTTCCCAAATTCAATAGCAGGCACGGTAGATGCTTTTCCAGTGACTTTGCAAGATACATATTCTGCAATGCCCTCATAAAGACAAAGCGAAAGTAAGTTTTCGACAAACTCATTTTGCTGGGTGTGAACATACTCATGCGTACAAAGCAGTGATAAGTTTTGCAAGGGTTTGTATGCACGGTAATAGGGCTGTCGCCATTCAGGCAATTCAGAAATTTGAGTATTCGAATCGGCCATCGCCAATTCACTGCCAATAAGAATATGTTGATTTTTAATGGTTCCATTAGTTCTAAAGGCGCCAACAGTAAAGTAAATGGTAGCAGGCTTTAAATCAGGATAAACCGCTTTAAACTTTTGTATATCACTACTAATTTCTTCTTCATGCAAATACACATTTAAGGTATTTTCCCGAATTGATTCCCAAAACTTAGGGTAAGAAGTCATGGCGGTGAGAAATTCCTTTGCCGTATAACGTCTTACTTCTATGATGTCTTTTAAACCGGGAGATGCAGGCTCTAAATAAAGCTCTTTCAAAAGCTGCAGTTGTTGAAGAGTATCTTGTGTTGTTTGAATTTGATTATAGGCTTTCCAAAAGTTATTAATATCACTCGTAACTATAGTTTGGTTAAACTTAGGTGTTGAGCAGCCATAAAGTAAAAGGCAAAGGCTAAAAAAAAGACATAATGATTTCATTTAGGGTGATGTTTGTTAGTCAGGATTTCAAGTCTAACAAGATAGCTAAATCTAGCTTTAAAAAATAAAAAAAGCGGCTAATCGTTAAGCCGCTTTTCAGTTTCTAAAGGAATTTGTTTAACCCAAATCTTCCAAAATGCTATCGGCCGCTAAATTGGCTAAAGCTGCAATGGTTAAGGTTGGGTTTGCTGTGGTAAGGGTTGGAAAAACGCCGCTTCCTACCATGTACAAATTGTTATGATCCCAAGATTGTTGCCGTTCATTCAAAACAGAATTTTCTTTTGATGTACCCATACGGTAAGTACCCACAATATGCCCAGCACCATAAAATTTAAAGTTGTTGCCTTTGTACTGGAAATTGGTGGACGTTAATTCCTTTCCTTCCTCTGGGTAAAAGATTGGTTTGCCTGGTTCTTCAGTATATTCAGTCGCGTTCATGCTATTAAAAATTTCCGTGGAAACTTCTTTCGCCGAAACAAAGGCATCTCTTACATAATCTTCAGGAATTTGATACGTAACCTTTGGTCTGGGCAAACCTAAATTATCGGTTAAGGTGTCTGAAAGCTCTACTCGGTTGGCTTCATTGGGAAGTTGCTCAATTAAATAACCCAGGCGAAGTTGACGAGTATAAATGTCATTAAGTGTATTCACCAATTCCTTTCCAAACAATTTGCTATTGTCAGGCAAATTGGGGTTTGCTTTTAAGCTTTTTCCTTGGCCGTTTACTTTGCTACCATTGGTTTGGGTTGTATTCTGACCAAAAACAAAATCGGCTAAAGTGGTAAAAGGGTCACCGGTAGCCCATTGCCAACCTTCGTTGCCAATTTCTATGCGGTAGGCTGCACGATTGCTTCTAAAAGCACCATCTCTTACAGACTCTATCCCTGAAGTAGAAAGAGGACCTCGATACGGGAAAACTTGCTTATCTGCCAAGCCCCAAGCCAAATACATGATATGGTCCATTAAGTTACGGCCCACTTGATCGCTGCTGTTAGCCACCCCATTTGGAAATTTTTCGGTTTTGGACATCAACAACAATTTAGGCGTTTCAATAGCATGTGCGGCTAACACATATTTTTTACCGTAAACAGTTCCATTTCCTGTAGCGGGGCCATTTTTTTCGTCGTAAGTAATAAACTCAATGCCATTTACTTCATCCGTGGTTTCGTCCAGTAGCACTTTGCTAACCACATGCTGGTAGCGTATTTCAACATTGCCTGTTTGTAAAGCTCTGGCAAGCGTTACGGTAGCGTCGTACTTGGCTTGTATTGGGCAAATGGGAATGCAATTGGTGTTGCCTGCACACTGCCTTCTTTCTCCGGGTCTAGAGTTTCGGCCTTGTGGAGTTGGTGTTAAGTAAACTGGCTCACCATCAATTTCTAAAGCAGAAACTTTTTCGGCAAAAGCTTGGTCAACTAATGATTCATCAATCTCTGGCATGGGGTAATCGTAATCAGGGCCAAAAGAGCTCTGACCATCAAATTGCTTATACAGTTTATCCATGGCGGCTTTGCTACCGGCCACATTAATTTCATTGGTTGCTTTTTCGTAGTATGGGACCAACTTATTGTAAAAATCTTTGCCACCCGGCCAATCTACGCCTACGCCATATTTGCTTTTTAATTCAAAATCATTGGGTAAAAAACGCAAACTAGTTCCAAGCCAGTGCCAAGTTGTACCACCACCAATTCGTTCGTAAGAACTACCGTAAGCAAACATAGCATCCGGGCTGTCTCCTTGCAAGTTTGGAGGTTGTGCTGTAAATTCAAAATAGCTTTGTTTGGGTTTACGCCATGAACCAATTTGCAGCACAGTATATCTTGGAGTATTTTCCTTGGCCGGATCTGGAAGTCCTAAAGGATTGTCAGCTGTACTAGGTACCGCATTTTGGGTTGAGGGTGGATAAGGAGATTCAGGAGTTTTGGCATTGGCCTTAAAAAAGGTTTCCATATAACCACTTCTATCGGCTGGTACTTTAGGACCAGCTTCTAAAATGAGCACTTTTTTTCCTGCTTTGCCTAAATTGTAGGCTACAATGGCTCCGGCTATACCAGAGCCAACGATTACAACATCGTATTCTGTCGAGTTTTCCATTCGTTTAATTTTTAGTTTTTGTTTCCTGTAAATGCGCTTAAAGCCGGTGGTTCTTCATTCCAATATCCGTATCGGAAATCAGAATCGCCCATGGGATGCGATTGCATGACCTGCCAAACCAAACCTTGGGTGTAGCTTTCTGCTGAAAGCAGCGAGCTAACTGTCGCTGTTCCTTGATTAATTATGGTGGGCCAAGCGCCTGAATACCATAAAAAGATTAGCTTGCGGCAAGCCATGGTAAAAGCTTCTCCATTGCTATCATCAAGCATGCCTTCACCAATTTCACGATCCGTTTTACCAGCGGCCTTTAAGCTTTCGTATTTCAACAAAATTTCATCGGTTAAATCCGTTCCAATGTTGTCAATAAATGCAGCCAAGTATTCTTCTTTTATATTAATGGGATCAATGCCAGGAGCGATTATTGATTCGTTAAAGCCGGTTAGCACGGCGCTTAAACCGACAAAGTTTTTCATTTCATTTTCCATCTTAGTTTTTTTCTTTTTGAGCTCTTTGTAATAAATAAGTAAAGTCTGAGAATTTGCCATTGGTCATGCTTGCGTTGTTGTGGCAATTGATACAACTGCTTGATGTCTGCTTGATTTTTCCCTGAATGTAAGATTCTAGCGTAGTATTGGCTAAAAATGGGGGAGCAGGAGCACCTGCAGGATCGGTAACACTTTCTGGTTTGGTTGGCCATTGTGTGCTAACAAGCTCATAATTGGCCCAAACATTATTGGGAACCGCTGCACGCAAAGCCTCTTGCCATTTTTTATTAATGGCTTGGGCTTCTTTGGTAATGGGAATTACTCGTTCAATTTGAGAAGGCGTGGTGTATTTAGTCGCCGGATCCCAAGGTCGAGCAGGAGGTTCATTTACCGGATAATCACTATCAGCGCTGTAGTAATTGTAAAAATCTTTATTGCGCGCTTCTCCTTTTGTCGGAACATTGTCTACATGTTCAAAAGTAGACCAAATCCATTGTGGGTCGCTTTTGGTTTTATGGCCAATGTGAAAGCCAACCAAACCTACTTCAACCAATTCGCAAGCTTCTTCTACACCTTCTTGCTCTTCGGGGTTGTTGTACACCAAGGCATAGGTAGTATGAAACTTACTTTTGTCGTATTTGCCACCCATTTTTACCCAAGCGGCCTTTACCATTATGGCTCCCATGGTATCTGTATTGGGAACACTACCTGGGAAATTTGCATCTTGATTAAAGGCTTTTTGCCCTTCTTGATTGTAAAGTTTATTATCTACAATGTAGTCGAACATAATCTCGTTTACCAAAATTTCATAGCGTGTATATTGACCGTTTTGGTCAATTAACGGACCGGTTTGAAAAGGTTCTCCGCTTTCATCCAACACATTAGGAGTTTTGCCAACTTGCGTCAGCTGAATGATTCCTTTTTTCAATTCTTCTTCGCTTAAGTTTCGGCAAACCTTAGGCACATTTTCTACTTCTCCCCAAGCATTTGGTTTTGCTCCATTAGGTAGAAAAACCTCGCGGCTACTTTTCCACAATTGCCATACATTGGCACCTGCTTGTTGTTCTCCAATTGTTAGATTGGTATTTGGGGTGCCATCAGCATTGGCAGGCCAATTTAAGGCGATGAACGATTGCCAAGAAAATTCGTCAAAATCGTCTTGTAAAGACTCGAGACTAAAAGGAGGTTTGGCATTGATGCCTTTGGGCATAATCGCACTTAATACCACCGAACTTTCATTTGGAGGTTCGGCATTTAATGATTCAGCCACGTCAGAGACTTGCTCTTCGGGGCTTTCTTTTTTCTCTTCTCCACTTAGGCAGGCGTATGATATAATTGCCAAACTAAACGAAAAAGCAGCTGTAATGAAAAGTTTCATTGCGTTACATTTTTGGTTAATAATTGATTTAGTCAGAAATTCCTTAGCCTAGGAAAGTACACTCCATCAAAATTGATTGAGCGAGTAGAATAGATTGTTTTTTACTTTGCTTAAGAATTCCATCACGGCATGCAAGATAAGGCAATGAAATGAGAAAATAAAATACTAGTTTATGAGTATTTTATCATGAAGCTTTTTTTTGACTAAAAGCTTTGGCACTTGATTTAAAAGGGGATTTAATAATCTTCTTTTTCCGATAGAAGCGTACGTTTTATAATTCTTTAAGAGAAGTGTTTTGCTATTGAAGCTTCTTGAGCCAATTGCTCACTAATCCGGCAGCTTTCAAATTCTATTTCAGGAAAGGCGTTTTCGGTCCACTCGCTCAATTTTCGTAAAATGGGTAGAAGGCCTATTGCTTTTTTTGAAAGTTTATATTCTACTCGTGGAGGAATTTCAGCAAAGGCTTCTCGTAAAATTAATCCGTCGGTTTCTAATTCTTTTAACTGCTGACTGAGTACTTTCTTAGAAATACCAGGCACTAAAGTGTATAACATTCCAAAACGTAATGCTTCATTAGAAAGTAAATATAAAATAATGGGTTTCCATTTGTTACCTATTATATTCATACAATGAACTAAAGTACAACTGTTGGGATTTTCAATATACTTTCTAGCCATAAGTTACTTTCAGGTTACCACTACTTTTAAGTAGAATTTCAATATTAGTTTCAAAAGTAAACTATTGATAGTTTCTTTGTGAAACAAATGTAATAAAACTTGAAAAATGAAAAATATTTTTATCATCAATGCTCATCAGAAGTATCCGTTTTCTGAAGGTAAATTAAATGAGACTTTTACTATGAAAGCGAAAGAGCATTTTGAAAAAAAGGGATGTGAAGTAAAAATTACGGGCATGGAAGATAAATATGAGGCACCTTTAGAAGTAGAAAAGTTTAAATGGGCAGATTTGATTATTCTTCAAACCCCAATAAATTGGATGGGGGTTAGTTGGTCTTTCAAAAAATACATAGATGAGGTTTTTTCAATTGGCATGATGGGAGAAATGTCAGACGGAGATGGAAGAAGTAAAGAAGCGCCAAAAACAAATTATGGTATGGGAGGTAAGTTGAACGCAAAGTATATGTTTTCCATTACAGCAAATGCACCTAAAGAAGCATTTAATAATTCAGATGAACCATTTTTTAATGGTTTAAGCGAAGATGATTTATTTAAACCGATGCACTTAAACTTTAAATGGTTTGGGTTTAAAGCTTTGCCAACTTTTATGGCTTACGACGTAATGAAAAACCCTGAAATTGAAAACGATTTGCATCGTTTTGATGTTCATTTAGAAACGATTTTTAACAAGTAAACCAAAAGAAGATGAATAGGCCAACACCAAAGCATGATGCACCTGAATTAAAATTCCCTTTATTAGGAGGTGGAAACTTTAATTTAAAGGAGCAAAAACCAGAAAATTTCACCTTGTTGATCTTTTATAGAGGGCTTCATTGTCCGTTATGTAAAAAGTATTTACAACAATTACAGGAACTTTTACCCGATTTTAAAGAAAGAGGTGTAGATGTGGTTAGTGTAAGTATGGATACGGAAAAACGAGCTCGGCTTTCTAGACAAAAATGGGAGGTAGAACAATTACAAATTGGTTATGATTTAGATGAAAAAACAGCTGTTAGTTGGGGCTTATTCCGCAGTAAGGGAGTAAAGGAAGGTGAACCTGATTTATTTAGTGAGCCAGGATTGTTTTTAATTGATAAGCAACAGAAAGTATATTATTCTGCTATTAATAGCAATCCATGGGGCAGACCTTATTTGGCATCTTTTGTTAATGCAATTGACTACATTATAAGTGCTAATTACCCTGCTAGAGGTGAAGTAATCTAATTTCCAGAAATATATAAAAGTCCTTTTCTAAAAAGAAAAGGACTTTTTTTATTTGGAGTGTTCACCCATTTTTTTAAGGAATATATTTTTTATTACTTCTACTTCCTTTTTAAAGTTCAAATCCTTTCGAACGGCAAAATATAAGGTGTTATTAACCTTCTTTTTTCCTTTCCAGAGCAGATAAATTTGCTTGTTTTTTAGAGCTTCATTTACCAAAAAGTCTGGTACTATAGCCAAACCCTTGTTGTTGCTAATGCAACGAATTATTGAACTAATGTTTGGTAAAATATAATTGGGTTTAAAGTCGGCTCGTTTATTAAAATTATCGTACCAAAAACGCCTGAAATGTTCCATTTCGTTTGATGCACTATACCAAGTATGCTGCTTTAATTGCATGGATAATTTTTCCCAATTTTTTGTTTGAATTAATGGCTTTAAATCTGCAATGTTATTTTTTGCACCAGCCACTAATACAATGTTTTCTTGACTAAACGCTTCATATTCTACAGTTGCATTTTTACTGTTTTTTTGAGTAGGACTAATAACTAAGTCTAAAATTCCGTTTTCTAAATCTCGAATTAATTCTTGATGGCTGCCAAATTTCGCGACCAAATCAAATGGTAAATTAGGAACTTCTGCTTCTAAAATACTCTGGAAGGTTTCGGTGCACATACCAATATGAATAGATGGAACATGGGTGCTTGATGTTTTTTTGAAGTGTTGTTCTGCTTTTTCAAGTTTTTCTACTGCTTCTATTATATACCCATATAGTTGCTTTCCTTCTTCTGTTGGAATCATTTTTCGTGAAGTCCTTTCAAAAAGTTTTTTTCCCACATATGTTTCCAAAGAGTTTACGTGCAAACTCACTCCGGGTTGAGAGCTGTATAGTATTTCTGCAGCTTTTGTTAAAGTGGAGTTGTGATAAACAGCTACAAAAGTTCGGTACCATTCTAGATTAACCATTCTATAATAATTATAATACAAAGGTATAAAATGTATTATTTTAATAATATATGCTGTGCTCCTAATTTTGCCTTAAAAGAATTGAAAATGAAAAACGTATTTATCATAAATGGAGGACATGCATTTGCTCATTCTCCGGGAAAGTTTAATGAAACCTTGCTGCAAGAAAGTATCCAACATTTTAAAGAAATTGGATTTGAGGTAAAATTTACGAAAGTAGGAGAGGAGTATGATTTAAAGGAAGAAGTAGAAAAATTTAAATGGGCAGATTTAATCATTTATCATACCCCTATTTGGTGGTTTCAATTACCTTTTCGTTTTAAAGAGTACATTGATCGAGTATTTACAGAAGGTCATGAAAATGGGATTTACATGAGTGACGGTAGAAGCAGAAAAAATCCAGCAATAAATTATGGAACAGCAGGAAGTTTAAAAGGTAAGCCTTATATACTAACCACTAGTTGGAATGCCCCCAAAGAAGCATTTGAAAGAGATGGAGAGTTTTTTGAACAAAGAAGTGTAGATGATGGCGCTATGTTTGGTTTTCATAAAATGAACCAGTTTGCAGATATGAAAAAACTAGCCAGTTTACATTTTCATGACATTGAGAAAAATGCTGATGTACCGAAAGAGCTTAAGCGTTATAAAGCATTTTTAAATGACCTTTTCGAGGAATAAAATAATCATGTGATTTTATTCTGCTCATAGTCTCGAATGGCAGATTTTAGCATGTTTATTTTAGAAAGTTTTCCATTTGATAAGAGTTTTACAAAATGGTTTTCTTTTAATTGCAATACCTTGAAGATTTGATTTTCATTCTGTTTACACATGCCTGAGATGCATAAGTTTTGCAATATGCTTTTTCGTGCTCATGCCTGTCCGCTATCTATTAGCAAACCATCGATAAAGTATATGTGAGAAAAAGCTTTGGCTTACCCCAAAAGCGAACTCCTGTTTTAAGTGCCCAAATCTTCTCGAAAGTAAATGTTTTAGATACAATCATACTATTTATAAAAGTCGTAATGTCTAACTGAAAATACTAATTGAATAATAAAATGTAAGCATTTAAAGAAGAAGCAATCAACAGCCAAATGAAGTAGGGTAGAAGTAGCCAGCTTTTCAATTTAAGGGTTGTGTGGTAGGTAAAAAGAAAATAAGCTACCAAGAGAGTTAAGCTTATAATCACTGCAAATGCCAAAGAAATTTGATGAAAATAAAAGAAAGTGGGATTCCAACTCACGTTTAAAATCCATTGCAATACATAAAGAAGAATGAGATTTTTATTTGATTGAACTAAAGGCCATAAATAGGCCAAATAAAAACTGAAGCAAACCATAATGCTTGTCCAAGCAGCACCGAACATCCAACCGGGTGGTGACCAAGGAGCTTTGGCTAAATTTTGATACCAAAGAGAAGCTACACCATCAGCAGTAAAAAAGCTTCCTAAGCCTAATGCAAGAAAGTTTAGGATTAAAAATATAAGGGTACGTAAAAACATGTTTGGTTTTAGAAGTAAACGTAGCTGTTATTGAATGGTTTAAAAAATATACCAAAAGTTATAGAGATAGCGGTTTCCAGTTAGATGAATATAAAAATTGAAAACTATTTTTACAGTTATTGATAATTGAACTAAACGAATAAACATGTCTACTAAAGATTCTTATTACCTATTGCCAATTTCTGTACAAAATGAATTTCTATTCAAAAAGAATATTTCTTTGTGGTTTGATACCAAATTGGAAAATGTAAGTTGTATAGAATCCGACGAATTTATATTTGCGAAGAAGGAAGAGCTTATTGCAAAGCAAGAAGTATTAGCAGATATTGAAAAATGTATGCCCAATGGATTGGATGTATTGTTAAACCTTTTTCCTATCTTAGAAGAGGAAGAGCTTATAGATCAATATTATTCTTTGGTGATTGAATCTAAATTTGAAGATAAAATCCCTTCAAATTCAATTGTAATTATTCGAAAAACAACGCTTTCAGAATTGGCTTTTGTTATCAACTTCGCGGAGTTGAGAAATGGAGAAGTAAAGCTGATTAATTTTCCTGTAGAGGATTTGTCAGCAAAGCTTCCGATGAAAGTGCAATCATTTGCTGTTAGTGGGGTGTTGATTGCTATTGGTGGAACGATAGCAAAGGCTGTAATTTCAACTGTCGTTTCAAAATTGGTAGGAAAAGTTATGGATACTGCATTGAGTAAGGTTTTAAAACCACAAGTTCCCTCTTATTTTGAAGAAGTATACAAACAAACTCGGCTAATTGTACGTGAAGAATTGGCTGCGGATAAGTTGAAAGAAATCAATGCAGAATTAAGTGAATTATTGAGTGATTTAAAAAGTAATTACTTAGAGAAAAAGAATAGCTTAGATTATCAGTCTGAAGAAGGGAAGAAAGTATTACTAGGCATGTTAAATGACTATGAGCACACCTTAAATAGGCACATAAGTGGATTAAAACATGAGGATCGAATGCTCGCAGGGCAAGGATTGTTTTGTGCAGCTGTAAATTTGAAATTGATGGTTTATCTTGATCTAATCAGTTTAGACCCTTTTGCTAAGCGACAACCTTCTACCTATATATCTACCGCAATTCATTTTTTAAACGATTCGATTCAACACTTGGAATCATCAATGGAGCAAAATATAAAAAATAGAGAGTCCATGGTTTTTCCTTGGGAAAACGTGGTAACTGATGCCCTTGAATGGTTGAGGTTTATTCATCGAGGGGTGGATTATCAATTTAAGGTAGCTTACTTTTCAGACAAATTTCATGACAAGGATTATGAGTTTTGGGGAGATTTTGGATTTACGAAAAGAACAGCAAGAAGCAAGAGAGATGAAGCATTGACTAATTATAGAAACTCCACTTTAAAAGATGAAATTGAAAAATGGGAGACACCTTTTAAAGATTTAATAGCTAATTGGCAGAAGACCATTGACGGTCTCGAAAAATTAAAAGAAAGTGATGGTGTAAATCGAAAAATTAATGAGCTCACTATCTTATTAGAGAATTGGAATTCAGACGATTTTTCAATGTATAACAATAAAATTGTTTGGGTTGAATGGGTTGATGGAGTAAGAGCACTATACGAAGCTGAGATTGATAATAATGAAATAACAAATAAAAACTGTATTCATAATCATTGGGGAAAATCTGAGGTGACTCTTATAAAGGATAAATTATATTACAAAGAAGATGATGGGAGTTTAATGAGTGGTACTTTAAAGGATGGTGTAATTCATCAAATCATTAAAGTGGAAGATAATTGGCAAGGGTTTAATTTAACAGCTTGTGGAGATTTATTGGTTTGGCAACAAGCCGAGTATGAATATCAATTTAATCAACAAATTCTTAAAGGATACAATCTGTACTATGGTTTTTTAAACACATACAATAAGTTGATTAAGACCAGTTTTTACACTGGTTTTGGAAAACAAAAAATGAGTGGTTTTAATGATACATTAATTTGGGGAGGAGAAGATAAAATATATAGAATTGGAAAAATTGAATATAAAAATCGTAGAACCCAATTGATCTTTTTATCACGTTTAGACAGTTATTATTATTTTGAACCCTTTCAAGTATTTGATGAGAATATTATGGTGGCTGCCAATAGAGAAACCAGTCAACTATTTTTAGTTCCAATTAAAGCCGTTTAGTTTTTTTGATTTAAACTGTAATGATTAAATCAAGGGCTAGGTCATAGCTGATGCTTCTGTCTCAGTTCCCGGGCAATTGCTGTTGTTTCTTTAGTGTTTTGCGCTTCTAAATTGGCAATGATTAACTTCAAAGTTTCTTCCGAATATTCTGTTTCGTTTTTGGCTTTTTCGTATTCAAAATCATAACCCATTTTGGCAAAAAGTTTATCGGACCAATCATTTCGCAAACAGTCAATCACCAAGTGAATACGGTCACTTTTACCCTTGTTTTGAACACTGTGAGGCAGGTTTATGTTGGCATACCATGCGCTACCTGCTTGCATCTGTAAGTCCTCTCCATTTAAGGTGAAAATGACTTCCTCATTAGTAATTATAGGGACATGTATTCGAAAATATCCATCTTCATATCCCGAGCCATCATCGGTATGTTCGTTAATATGCTTGCCCGCTGCTAAATTCATCAATCGTATGCTTTCTTTTTCGCATTCAAACGTTTTGATTACTTCTTGAAAATAAGGACAAGCATTTAGCGCTTTGGTGTTTTGATACAGATGTGTGCTGTTGGGTAAAGCAGCCACACGATTTAGCTCGCCATGTATGGACCGCAAAGGCAAAATGTATTTATCACCTTGGTAGTTTTCTTTGATGTAATTGGGTAAAAAGTCAAAAGCTTGGCATTTTGTTAAATCAGCTCTTAGTTTTTCTACATCAAATTGAAAGGGGAGTGTAAAGTGTGCGTTTTTTGTTTTTTCCATTTGATTGTTTCGTCTTGCTAAGATGCTCTAATTTCAATTTAAAAGCAAGATAAAAGTAGTTCAATCAAATTTTCTTTTGATAGAAAAGTGTTCCTTCTTCATCTTCAAAAGCGATTAGCCCAAACTGAACATCATAATAATATTTGGAAGGATAAGAATGGTAGTGTTCATTGACATTTCGGATGACTTCTATCACATTGGTGTATTGGTTTTCACCCGTAATAAATTGAGTTAACAAATTAACTTGATCATCACTTTCTAGATTGCTGATGGAATTAAAATCGGATGGGTTGGAAAGTACAAATCTCACTTTAGAACTGTTGTAGCTCACTTCCATGGTTTTGGCATTCCCTTCCTTTTGATCATAAACAAAAGTGGTGTATCTTCCATAGTGTTTTGGGAAAGGACTGTATACTGTACTGTCTTTAGTTACCAAAATGTTGTTTCCAATGTAAGATCCTGAATCATAGGTAAAAACTGTAGAGTCTAAACGATAAAAATTGGGTATTTCAAAAGAGATACGACCCCGATTCTGAACACAATAATCTTCTTCACATCTACAAAATCCAAACATATCTGTGTAACAATTTTCAATGGTAGTTTTTCCAATGAAAGTGCCCTTATAATCAATGGTCAAAGTGCTATCTGCACCATCTGTAAATACATATTGATCTTGACTTCTAGGCAGTAAAGCTATTCCGGCTTCTGAGAGACCTTCACATTTGTATTCACGCTCATCACAATCTTTACAGCAAGCGCTTAGAAAGAGTACTAGAGATAAGTATAGCAGGTGTTTAAAAGCGGATAAAGTCTTGCTCATAGTCGGTTCTCTTAAGGTGATTTAAAAGTAAACAAGCTGATTCATATAGTTTTAAATGCCTTCATATTATTTTACTGTTTTATTCATTCCTTTTTGCACTTTTGCAGGAATAGTACTAAATGAATTTTGTTTCAGCATCCATATATCAAAAAGGAAAACAATTAGCCTTTCAAGAAGGCTTGAATCCTTTCGTATTGAGGGCACATCAAGAAGAAGTGTCATTGCAACAAAATGAAGCGTATATTCCAATTAGCTTGTTGTTTGACTTATACGAAGCAGCTGATGAATACCTAGCTCCAGGCTTTGCTGTTCGGCAAGGGCGGCAATTGGTTTCACAAGATTATGGAACCCTAGGCATGGCTTGGCGAACTTGTTGGAATGCACAAGATATTTTAGCTCGAACGGCTCGTTTTATGGTTTTGGTTACCGATCATGGTTCTGCGCAATGGCAGGAAAGGGGAGGTCAAAGTATTTTAAGTCTTGAGCGAATTGCCATTCGGAGAGGTGCTGAAATGGCAAATGAAACCGCTTTGGTTATGCTTGTTAATGTGATGCGAGAAGTTTGCCAAAAGAATATACAACCTTCTAAGGTGTATTTTAAACACCAATCAAATGCAACTCATGAATTTGAAAAATTTTTTGAATGTCCAGTTCATTTCGATTCTTCAAAAAATGAATTATACTTTGAAAATCAAGATGTTCGCATTCCCACTGTTAAAGCCGATATACAGTTGCAAAACTTTTTAGTGGAAAGAATGAAAGAGGAGCAAGAAAGTATAAATTCTCAAGCAGACCATTTACTAAAAAGTATCAAAAGTTTAATTCAAGAGTCATTGCCATCGGGTATACCTAGCTTAATTCAAGTTGCTGAACATGTTAACCTATCTCCACGAACTTTAAAAAGACGATTAGCCGAAAAGTCAAAAAGTTTTAGAGAATTAGTGCAAGAAATTCAAGAAGAAACCGCTCTTGATTTACTACTCAACAGCCATAAAAGTTTAAGTGAAATCACTTTTTTAACCGGCTTTTCAGAGCTTTCGGCTTTTAATAGAGCTTTTAAGCGTTGGAAAGGCGAAGCTCCTTCTAGCTATAGATCTTCCATAAAATAAAAACCTTGACCTTAATGGTTAAATTCTTGGCACAAAGTGTCAACCCCTTGCTTTAAAGAGTCTGCAATTTTGACTTGTCTAAATCTTTAAAACGAAACAAAATGAAAAAGACCTTAAAGCTTATTACTGGCCTATTTATCGTGCTTGGCCTGAGTTCATGTGGAATAAACCATGCTTATGTTTTTAACCACAATCAAAATCAAACGCAGGTAAAACTTGCCGAAGCCAATTTTAAAATGCTTGAAAAAGTAAGTGGAACTGCGGCAATAAATTATGTCATGCTTATTGGTGGAAGCAGTCGAACGGAATTATATCAAGAGGCCTATCGCCAAATGGTAGAGAAAGCGAATCTGGAAGGAAGTGCTAAAACCTTAACAAACATAACTACTGAAGAACATTTAGGTGGATTTCCTCCCTTTTATTTTAAGCGAACAATCACCGTTCATGCTCAAGTAGTTGAATTTAAATAGAACTTAATCTAAAAATATAGAACGATGAAATCGATTGAATATAAAAGCAAATCATACTTGCATTTAATTGGGATACTCTATTTACTTGTCATTATATTGGCAGGCTTTAGTCAAGGCTATGTTCGCGGAACTATTTTGTCAGCCGGCAATGCGACAGAGACTGCAGAGAATATCCTTAACAATTTAAGCTTGTTTCGATTAGGACTTACCACAGATTTAATCGCATTTATACTCGATGCAATCATTTCGGTGATGTTATATCAGCTGTTCAGGCCATTTGGAAAATCACTTGCTTTGATAATGGCTAGCTTACGTTTGTTAGCGCATCCTGCAATAGCTAGTTTGAATTTATTGAATCATTATTTGGCGTATCAACTGTTAAGTGGCGATGCCTATCTTGCTGTTTTTACTCCTGAACAATTGAATACCATGAGTTTATTATTTGCGGAAGCTCACCAATATGGTTACCTCATTGCAGGTGCATTTTTTGGATTGCACTTATTATTTCTTGGCATATTGGTATATAAAACTCCTGTACTGCCTAAATGGTTGGGCGGCTTCTTGTTAGGATCAGCGGCAGGTTATTTATTAGAAACTTTTGGCAATTTTACCCTTCCTGGAAATGAAGCTTGGCTGGCTTTAGTGGTCGGATTTTCAGCGGCTATTGGAGAGTTGAGCTTAACCATTTATTTATTAGGTTGGGGTGGAAGTAAAAGCTATAAAGAATTTTTAAAATAGAACGCTCATGAAAGCGATTGTTAGAGAGAAATATGGAGAAGCAGCGGTTTTGGAATTGAAAGAAATTCCAAAACCGCAAGTTGCTCAAAATGAAGTGTTGATAAAAGTATTGGCAGCTTCTTTAAATAAAGCTGACTGGCATTTAATGACAGGTACACCTTTTCCATTAAGATTTTCTACAGGAATTTTTAAACCAAAGAATATTGGCATTGGTGCTGACTTTGCAGGAATGGTAGAGCAAGTTGGTAGTGATGTTAAGCAGTTTAAAGTAGGAGACGAAGTTTATGGAGAACTTCCTTCATCGTCTTTTGGAAGTTTGGCAGAATATGTATGCACTATTGAATCAGTTTTGGCAAAGAAACCAAACGGTATTTCTTTTGAAGAGTCGGCCGCTATACCTTTAACTGCTTTAACTGCATTGCAAGGACTAAGAAATACAGCCCAATTAAAAGAGGGAATGAAGCTCTTAATCAACGGAGCTTCAGGCGGAGTAGGTAGTTATGCGATTCAAATTGCTAAAAATTTAGGTGCACATGTTACAGCGGTTTGTAGTACTGCGAAATTGGAACAAGCTAAGCGATTGAGAGCAGATGAAGTTATAGACTATACGATACAGGATTTTACGACGGTAGAAAAAAAGTATGATGCCATATTTGACATGATTGGGAATCATAGATTACGCGCGATTAGTAAAGTGCTCAAGAAAGGAGGGAAGTATGCTTGTGGTGCAGCAGCGTTAGAAGTATTGTTTAAAGGGTGGTGGTATAAATTAGGTAAGCAGCAATCAATGAAAATATTCTTGGCTAAGCCAAACCGAGCGGATTTACAAACACTGACCAAATGGCTAGAAGAAGGAAGTTTGAAGGCCGTAATTGAAAAAACATACACTTTAGACGATGCACCTGAAGCTATGCAAAAGCTGAGCAATGGTGGTTTAAAAGGAAAGCTTGTAATTGTTATGTAATACTTTAAAAAAACACTCAATCCTAGACTATTAATATTCTTGCTTCATTAAAAACAAATGGTAAATGAAAAGTCCTAGCCCCAATCAAAAATACCCACTACCGAACACCAAGCGTTTGTGCTTTTTAAACCAAATGGTGAAAAATCCTAACATTAAAATTGGAGACTTTACGTATTATGATGATTTTGAAAATGTAGAGAATTTTGAAAAAAATGTTAAGTATCATTTTGATTTTGTCGGTGATCAATTAATCGTTGGCAAATTTTGTCAAATTGCATCTGGGGTAACGTTTATCATGAATGGAGCGAATCATTTACAAGAAGCAGTAAGTACCTTTCCTTTTGCCATTTTTGGTGGTAGTTGGTCGGGAGCTATGGAAGGGAAGCAATATCCTTCAAAAGGCAATACAGAAATTGGAAATGATGTTTGGATTGGATTTGAAGCCACCATTATGCCCGGAGTGAAAATCGGCGACGGAGCTATTATTGCCAGTAAAGCAGTAGTCACAAAAAATGTTGAACCTTATACCATAGTAGGTGGAAATCCTGCTGTGGAGATTCGCAAGCGATTTTCAGAATCTAAAATTGAAGAATTATTAGCCCTTGAATGGTGGAATTGGTCAGTAGAAAAAATCAGTAAAAATTTACCATTTCTTACTGCTAATCCTTAAAACAGCTTACTTCGACCATTGAATATTCAACTTTTCAAGCGCAAGCTCAATCGGAATGGCAAAGCCAATTCCCTCAGCACCAAAACCAACCACTTTGGCATTTACAATACCAATTACTTCACCTTTGCTATTGATAATAGGGCCACCGCTATTTCCGGGACTAACACTAGCATCAGTTTGTAAGTAGTTTTTGGACTCAATGGTTCTATTGCCGCTGATTATTCCCTTTGAAACCGATTGATTTAAAGCTTGATTAGCAGGTGTACCAATCACATAAGCTTCTGAGCCTACTTTAATTTGGTTACTCTTTCCAAGGGGTAAGGCACTTGATTCAACTCCTTTTAGCTGAAGCAAAGCAATATCGTATTCTGGATTGGTTTTAACCACTTCTGCTTCCATTACCACACCTTGGCCCAAATAAACTTTCACTGGACGAGCTTCTTTAAAATTATGATAGCAGCTTAAAATTAAACCTTCATTATTGATGAAAAAACCACTACCAAACCCCATCGGTGATTTGATAGTAACTGTGCCTTTTATAGCATGTTCTAAGAAATTACTGCTTTGTGCCAATTTAAAAGCAGGAATATAAACCGGCGTACTGTCACCAATACCCACAGGGCTAGCTTGCTTTTTTTGCAATAGTTGTTGAAAATTCGAATCGGCCAACAATTGATCTACCGCCTGAAAAAAGGCTAGTTCAATTTGTTTGGAGTGATTTTCATATCGAAAACCAGGACCATAAGTCACAATGTTATTTTTTTCAAATTCTGAAATGACTTTTAGCGATTTATTATATATAATCTGATTGCTGTTTAAGTCTAAAGCTTTCCACTTAATTGTCGCTTCAATACTATAATTATTATAAGATTCTCCACCACTTCGTTTAATCATAAAAGATTGAATTACAGCACCCAAAGCAAGTAATGGTTCTTTCTGCTCCTCCAATTCTGGAAATAAGCCACCCCATCCCAATACATCAAATTCTTGATTGACTAATTGTTCCTCAATAAGTGACTTAATGTGATCTGCATAAAAGGAATTGGTTGAACGAAAAGGCTGTAAATAAGCACTTATTAAATTGTCATTATTTGTTACTTCTATAGGTGCGCCTTCTGGAATATCAACTATAACCTTACTGACTTTAATGGGAAAGTCTTTTTGTTGTGCAATAGTATAGTTGTAGCAGCTTGTTAGAAGAACAAAGATGATAAGAGTCGTTGAATTTTTCATGCTTTAAAGATAGCAATGAAGTGAGCTTGTTAAGCTAAAAAGTGTAAACGATGTTTGTATAATTCTGTAAAGGATGAATGGTGCATCCTTCAACGGTCTTTATTAGTTGTTTACAAACTTCTAAAGCATAACGATTTATTATAAAGTCGCTTTGGTATTTTTAAAGCCGATTGTAGTCCATTTATTTATTAAAACAGTAGGCTGTTTTTTATTGTTAACCATGCTTTATGAAAAAACCGAGTTTTCCTAGTAATGAATCGGAAAGGCAAAAGGAGGTAGAGAAATATCAAATTTTAGATACGCTGCCCGAAGAAGTTTTTGATACCATAACGTCAATTTTAGCCAATATTTGCGAAGTGCCCATTGCCTTCGTAGCCATTTTAGATAAGAACCGAAATTTTTTAAAATCACATTATGGCATCGATTTAAGTGAGGACCCTAGAGAACGTTCTTTTTGTGGACATACCATATTAGAAGAAGAAAACTTTATGGTCGTTCCCGATGCATCAAAAGACGAACGATTTAACGACAATCCCTTAGTGACCGAAATGGGAGTTCGATTTTATGCCGGTGCTTCATTAATCAGTCCTAAAGGATTTAAGCTAGGTACGCTTTGTGTGTTTGATTATCAGCCCAAGAAATTGAATAGTTTCCAATTGAATGCATTGCTTGGACTCTCGAAGCAGGTGATTCAAATTTTGGAAAACCAATACAAAAGCATTAAAATTCAAGAAACACAAGAAGAATTAGAAAAGCGAAACTTGGCGCTAGATCAACTTAACCAAACCTTAGAAGAAAAGGTATTGGAACGCACGGCTGAACTTCAGAAAAGTGTAAAAGAAAAAGAGGTTTTATTGCAGGAAGTTCACCATCGAGTTAAAAACAACCTACAAGTGCTAAGTAGTATTCTTAGTTTGTATGGCGGCCAAACTCAAAATGAAGCGGTACAGAATTTTATCAACGAATACAAAAACAATCTGCACTCCATTGCTTTGGTGCATGAAAACTTGTATCAAGAGCGCGATTTTACTGAAATCAACTTTTTTAAATATGTCGTTCAGTTAGCAGCTTACATCAGTCAATCTTCAAATAGTCAGGTGCATGTAAAAGTTGATACGAAAACAGAAGAAGCACACATTTCTACCGATAAAGCCATTATTAGTGGTTTGGTGATTAACAAACTGCTAACCCAAGTCAATAAGCAAGCGAGAGCAAACCAAGTGAATAAGAAACTAAACATTCAGCTAGAAAAGAAAGGAAATGAAATTAGCATTTCAATAACTGATACTGATGTAAATCAAAGTTTAGATCAGAAAGAGCAGTTGAATGCCTCTTTCCAATTTGAAATTATCTCCATTTTAGTGGAACAACTCAATGGAAGCTTTGAAACCAATTTTAGTCAGGGAGTTAAACATACGTTAAGCTTTGAGTTGTAAGGTTTAATGCTATTTAAGCTGCATTAGTCTCTAATACATCTCACACAAAAGCCAGCATCTTTGTAGAAATCAATGCGGTAGACATCACCGTACAAATAGAACATATTTCTAAACCAGGCAATTGAGGGTCCGTTGGCGGTAGAGCTCCACCAGTATCCATTTTCACGAATACCTAGAAAAGTTCCATCACTAGCTCTAATTCCCCCGGCCAAGGCTGTAAATCCAGTTTCATTGGTTGCAGCAATGTTTGGTGGTTTCCAATAGGTGGTATCAGTTGCTTTTAATTTTCCGCCTGCATAAGCTCTTCCGCCTAAGAAATCGGTTAGTTGAGTCCATTCCACATCAGAGGGTAAGTGCCAACCTTCAGGGCAAACGCCTTTTACTCTGCCAGGAATTTCAAGGTCACTTTCACCACCTTGAGTGGCTGCAGCAAAATTATATAGTACACCATACGTTTGATAATTTGCACTTGCCTTGGCTTGAGAAAGTACTTCACCTTGATAGCCATAAACATAATAAAGTGCTTGCGTGTAAGAAGAAGAATCGGATGGCACAACAGCCGGAATGTATCTTAAATTCTCAGCCATCCACACTTGTTGGCCAATGTTGACGTAAGTGTATTCATTACCATCTCTTGAATCTGTAAATCGATTCTTGGGAATAGAATCGTTTTGCTGCTCTTCCGTTTTTACTTGAATAAAATCCTCGGATTCATCTTCTTGACAAGCCCAAAGCAATAGAAAGAAAAGCCCCAAAAGGATACTAACTCTAAACGGATGTGAGGAATTCATTTAATCTAGCTTCTTTAATATGCAAAAGCTAATTTACTTTTTTAAAGGTAATTCGACTTACTGTTTTAAGGCGGGTAATGTATTAATAGCACGGGGGATAATGCTGACAAACTATTTAAAAGGAAAAATTTGGTGGAAAAAGCTTTGATACATTTTAAGACGTTGCTTGCCCGTACCGCAAGCGATTCAATTGTGCGGTAGCGTGAAACAGAGGATTTTTAATATTTAGCTGTTTTTATCTTTTTTCCAAAAAGCATTTGTTGGTGCTCTTTAGACAATTCATTATCCCAACTAAGCAAATATTCTGTTAGTGGACTAATGGCAAGAGAATCAAGATTTCGATAAGGGAAAGCCATAATCTCATTTGGAAAATTTTTCATTACAAAATCCTTCTTTTTCTTAGCTTTTCTTTTTTTGTCAAATGGCGAAATATACAAATCCAACGCTCCAAATAGATGCAAAAATTCATGTGCTATTACCGATGGATTTTTAAAACTTACTACTGAATATTCAGGGTTATGATCACTTCCAATATGTAATGCTACCGATATCTCGTCTGTGTAATAGTTGTTAATGAAGTACATTAATGCCACATTATCAGTTTTATGAATATCTCTAATTCTTGCAATTAGCCTTTCTCTATCTTTAGGTTTTATTTTGGTTTTTGTTATTGTAGATGTGTCGGTACCATATATTTGCAAAGCTTTTTTTCCAACCTTATCAGCCCATCTATCTATATTTCTAGTATTAACTCCTGTTGATGTAAAAAGACTTGCAGAGAGCGTTTTTCTCGGTAGGTTTGTTTCTATTGGAATTATCTTTTTGGAATCTTGATGAAAATCTAATTCAATTTCAAGACTAATACCCCTTTCTTTAGCCTGTTTCTCTATCCAACAAATTGCTTTGTTTATTGAGTCTGTAGTTGATGAGATATCATACGTTGACCATGGATTCGTATATCTTGAATCAACAAAAATGGCGTATAACACTACCTTCTCTGTTAGTTTTTTGCATACATTATTATTAACTGTCGAGATATGAGCTTCGTTTCTATAATGTCCGTGAAAAATGTGACAAGCTGAAAAAAGGGAAATAATAGAAAATAGAAATATTTTATACTTATTCATGTTTAAGAAACGCTCTCAAGTTTGTTTTATTTAATAATGAAAGTTTGTTATCAGACCCGGTTCGAATGTTTGATTATCGTATAAAAATAAGTGAAAGAGTTAGAAAATAAAATAAAGGCTTTAATATGAAATGCCTGCCTGTTAAGTAGGTGGCAATTTTGAGCTAGAATGGTTATGCTTGTGTTTATACCACGCGATGGAATCGCGCGGGAACGGGGCAATCATGCCATGGCTTGGCTGGCGTTCTTTAGAGTGGAGTTTTTCTAAAGTGCTGTAATTAAGTTGGTTGGTTCTGTTGCTGGTTTTTTATTTTAAGTTTTTAAAAAAAGTTTTATATACGTAGAATATTATTAGAACTATGATTGGCAAGTGATAAAAAATTGTAACTAAAGTCTGAATGAAAGTTTTATCGATATATAAATTAAATAATACAAAGCTTGCAGTAGTGAGCAGTATTTGAGCGTAAATTATCTTATTCATTGAAAATTTTCTATTCCTTATGTATTTAATAGCGTTACTTATTACTATAAGCCATAAATACATTGTTAGAATGAAAAAAAATATGGCTGCACCAATGGCAATTTCAATTCCATCCAAGTTGCCGGCATAGGCCAATCTAGAAATAAACAAAACGTAAATTAGTAGAAAATACTTTAAGTCTATATGTCGTCTGAATTTTCGCAAATATTGATAATTAGATTAGTAATCTTTAGCATTGCTACATGCACGTACTCCTAAGTTTGAATACCCAGTAAAAATAAGTGAATGAATTAGAAATTGAATAAGATGAAATAAAGGCTTTAAGATGAAATGCCTGTCTGTTAAATAAGTGGTCAATATAGAGTTAGCAGAGTTGGGTTTGTGTTTAAACCACGCGATGGAATCGTGGGGGAGCAGGGAAAAGTAAGAAACTTGCTTTAATAGTTGTATGTAATAAGCTAGTAAAACAGGCTTTTGGGATAGCTAAGAATAGCTTACCTTATGATCCAACTTATCAATCTAAATTAGTTTGATTTTTACTTTGATTTAAGTTCAGTTCTTTGTTAGCAAACGTTTTTTATAATTTATATCCAATGATTAGCAATTCTTCTTTTGGTCTGTCCAAGTCAAAGTCAGCACTAAATTCATGGTTTTGCTTATCTCTCATGATTGCTCCTGAAATGTGTAAATATGTTCTACCATTTTCAGTTTCATTAATCCTGAAACCATAGGGCAAAAACTCCTTTAACTCGCCAAATTGAGAATCAATATTCTCCATGTTAGTCACAAGTTCGTTTTTGTCATAATTAGCTACAGAACTATCATTTAGAAGTGGTTTTATTTCTTGAAACTGTTTTGACTTTATAAATTCTACTACTTTTTCAACGGTTGGCATTCTGCTTGCGACAATGTCAAGTTGTTCAACTGGGTACTTGAAGGTCATTTCGTCACCATCATTGAACTTCAAAACAGTATGAATTTCGTCATAGTTGCTTTTCTCGTCTTTCAAATTTTTATAAAATAAGTAAGCAACATTTGAAGCAGGCATTTGAGCAACTTTAGAATAACTTTCAATTACTTCACTTTGGCTCATTTCAAGTTCAAAATACTTTGATTTTCCTTCGTCCGTTGAGGCGGAAGCTCCAACTGCATATTTACATTGTCCGCCATAGAATTCGAGTATTTCCTTAATTCCTTTGTCTTCATTGTCAGTAATGCTTACAAAATTTGAAAGCAAGGTGTTTTTTTGTTCTCCTTCTCGTTTTTCCGCACAGCTTGTGATTAATGCAGTAAGTCCAAATAGCAGAATTGTTTGTTTCAATTTCATTCTCAGTATTCTTTTTTTAATGTTTGCTAACTTGTTTATATTATGACCAAACTTACCGTTATCCAACTAAATTTGGTGTTATTGTGTACCTTGTTTAGCATCTAACATTTCTTTATAAAGCCACAATTATCGAAATAAAAGGTGTTTTTTGTCGGCTTTACAGCTTTCCTTCTCTTGCCCAAAAAAATACAAAAAAATTAAATAACTATACCAACCCTTTCCCCACCATCAAAACTCCACTAACTACCATTAGCGCAATTACATATTGTCGAAAGCGATTGTCGCTTACTTTTTTTAGTTGGCGCTTGCCAATTACATTACCTAAAGTAGCCCCTAGGCCAATGGCCATGCCATAAAACCACATTTCGCCTTCTAAGGCGCCTAAAAAAGCATAGGAACTCAATTGGGCAATGCCTGCTAAAAAGGAATTGGCGGTTTTAGTGGCAATCATGCGTTCTTTTACCAAGCCCATATTTAGGTAAAAGGGATTCATAATAGGGCCTGTAGCTCCAAAAAGGGTGGAGGTAAAAGTGACTGTAAAGCCCAAGGGCATAAAGTAAGCAGCTTTCATGGGAAAGGCACTTTTCTTTTTCCCAAATTGAAATTGAAAAACAGTAGAAATCAAAAACAAACCCAAGAGCACTTGCAACCATTGAGCTTGTAGTTTTACAAAAAGAAAACCACCTAGCAAAGCACCTGCTATGGCAAAGGGTACATAAAACTTAACGATGTGCCAATCAATGTGTTTCCAAAATAAAATTAACCGACTTGGTCGTCCAATCATATTGCCCAAGTTTACCACCGGTGCAACATGTGCAGGGGAGAGGTAAAAACCCACCAAAGGAACCATAATAAGTGCCCCACCACCAGCTGCCAAAGTGCTGATGAGGTAGGCCAAAATTCCTGCTAGAAAAAGAATGAAATACGTCATTTGCTGTTTAGCGATGCCAAATGTTCATCGATTTGCCTTTTACGATAGACGACCGTTCTTAAAGCAGAGCTGTATACTTGGGCTATAGCACTTTTAAATGTTCGCCCTGACTTAAGCAAATTTAAAAAGGCATTTTCCTCTTTTAAATCATAAAACACTTTCCCTTGAAAGGATTTATTTACTGGCGGTGGATAATAGAAGGGGGCATGTAAATCCATATAAGGAAGCACTTGTTGAAGCACAAATCCTTTATCCACCGAAACCCATTCGTGTATGTGGGGATACAATTGGTTGTGAATGCCCAAAAAATGTTCTAAAAGTGTGTCTTCTTGGCTAATTACCAATTCCGGATCATTGGTGATTTTTAAAAAAGTGCTTTTGGTTTCTTGAAACGGAAAATAGCTGGAAACAAAATCAAGGTAAGTGTCCAAACTATCACTGTGAAAGCTTTTGTCTAAGTTGTTTAGCAAAGAGTCGTGGGCGTTGAGCATCAAGCCATAATACTTAACCGAGAAAGAAAGTTGAAGGGAGTCATTGGCTAAATCATTGCTGATTTCTTGAAGTAAAGAAACTTTCTTTTCCTCCATCTTTTTGCCTTCTCGCCATTCGTTTAAAAGAAACGAAACGCTAATACCGGCGATGATAATCAAGAATTCAAAAAAGTAAGTCCAAGCGCCCCTGCGCTGATTTCTCGGTCTTCGGTATTTCATCCTCTTTAAGTTTGTAACACGCCTACATTATAGGGCTTTTCAATGGGCGCATGATCAGCCGCTTCAATACCCATAGAAATCCAAGTTCTTGTTTCTAGCGGATCAATTACATTATCTACCCACAATCGGCTTGCCGCATAATAAGGCGAGGTTTGACTGTCGTATTTTTCAGTGATTTCTTTCAGCAATTTGTTTTTGGCTTCTTCAGTAATTTCTTCGCCTCTAGCTTTTAAGGTCGCTACTTGAATTTGCAACAAGGTCTTAGCTGCTGATGCGCCACTCATAACGGCAATGTTTCCAGTTGGCCAAGCTGCAATTAAACGCGGGTCATAGGCTTTTCCACACATGGCATAGTTTCCTGCTCCGTAACTGTTTCCGGTAACAATGGTAAACTTCGGAACCACCGAATTGGCCATGGCATTTACCATTTTGGCTCCATCTTTAATAATGCCACCATGTTCTGATTTAGAGCCTACCATAAAACCAGTTACATCTTGTAAAAACACCAAAGGAATTTTCTTTTGGTTGCAATTCATAATAAAACGTGCAGCCTTATCTGCCGAATCTGAATAAATCACTCCACCAAATTGGGTTTCCCCTTTTTTGGTGCGTACCAGCTTTCGCTGATTGGCAACAATACCAACGGCCCAACCATCAATTCGGGCATAGGCACAAACAATGGTTTTGCCAAAATCAGCCTTGTATTCGGTAAACTCACTATTGTCTACCAAGCATTCAATAATCTCTTTTACATCATATTGCTTGCTACGGTCGTAAGGTATTTTACTGTACAAAGCTTTAGGCTCTGTGGCAGGTTTTACGGCTTTTTTACGGTCGAAACCAGCTTTGTCTTGGGCACCAATTTTATCTACAATATCACGGATGGTAGTCAAGCAATCCTTATCGTTTTTGCTCTTGTAATCGGTAACCCCAGAAATTTCGCAATGAGTAGTTGCTCCACCCAAAGTTTCATTGTCAATATTTTCGCCTATGGCAGCTTTAACTAAATAAGAACCAGCTAAGAAAATAGAACCAGTTTTGTCTACAATAAGCGCTTCGTCACTCATTATGGGCAAGTAGGCACCACCTGCTACACAGCTTCCCATAACCGCGGCTATTTGTGTAATTCCCATGGAAGACATGATGGCGTTATTTCTAAAAATTCGTCCAAAATGCTCCTTGTCGGGAAAAATTTCATCTTGTAAGGGCAAATAAACTCCAGCACTGTCTACCAAGTAAATGATGGGTAACTTATTTTCAATAGAAATTTCTTGCGCTCGTAGGTTCTTTTTTCCAGTAATGGGAAACCAAGCACCAGCTTTTACGGTAGCATCATTAGCCACTACTATGCAAAGCTTTCCTGAAACATAACCTATTTTAATTACTACACCTCCAGAAGGACAACCACCGTGTTCTTCATACATGCCTTCGCCTACAAAAGAGCCAATCTCTATGCTGTTGCTTTTGTCGTCAAGCAAGAAATCAATACGCTCACGAGCCGTCATTTTTCCCTTGCTATGGTGCTTTTCAATTTTGGCTTTTCCGCCTCCTAAATTTACTTGCTCTTGCTTTCGCTTAAGCTCCGAAATCATTAAACGTATGTTATCGTCGTTTTTACTTTCTTCTAAATTTATCTTTTTAGCCATGTTTAAAGGTTTAGCTTCAGTTTTTGTAAATAAGTCACTGTCTCAGGTCCTAAATTAAAGAGAAGATCGAGAATACTCAAATTGGAAATAAAACCATGTTTATCACCAAATACTTGTAGGTATTTCGGAAAGGTAAACACCTGTTTAATGGCTTTGTTTTTAGGGCTGATAATTTTTCTATAATCTGGGTTTGCATCTTCAAATGAAGTGCTGTTGGCAATGGATAATTCAATTTGAAGCAATTCACAAACAGTCTGCTCTAATTGCCTGTTCCAATCCAATAAAAAACGAATGTCTTTTTGATGAAAAAAAGGAGCAAAATCCTCTTCATAAAAATCAAAGAATGGGGAAGCCCGATAAGCAGATTCTAAGGATTTCCAATGCAGCTTTTGCCAGTTTTCAGCATAGCTTAGTTGCACTTCTTCAATAGGGGTATGGTTGCCCCATTTTTTCAAAGGAACCACTAATTTTTGCATGCCATTGGCACCATAAATTTCGCAGCGGTTGCGGTAGCTTTGTTTTACAAAATGCTCTTTACAGGCTAGCTCATAGCCACCGTTTTGAATGG
Organism: uncultured Flavobacteriales bacterium; assembly: GCA_964001305.1. Classification (GTDB taxonomy): domain Bacteria; phylum Bacteroidota; class Bacteroidia; order Flavobacteriales_E; family Vicingaceae; genus CAJXMH01. The sequence continues at coordinate 71,489 of CAXFAI010000035.1, read as the reverse complement.
CCAAGGCAAATTGGAAAATACTTGGAAAATAGGCCGTAGGTAGAATCATACTTCACTCACCAAAAGCTTTTCGGCCTCTTTAGCCAGAGTGGTTTTGTTAATGGGAACTACACCTACATTTTCGCAGACTAATCCACCGGCCAAATTAGAAAGTTCAGCGATGAGCCTCAACGGTTGCTTTAAGGCCAAACACAAAGAAGCCACGCTAATAACAGTATCTCCGGCACCAGAAACATCGGTAATGTCTCTGCGGTGAGCGGAAATGTGATGAGCTTCATTAGCATTGTGAATGTAAACGCCTTTTTCAGACAAAGTAATTAAGGTGTTTTTATTGTTTAAATGCTTCTCTAATTGCTCAATAGCACTTTTCAATTCATTTAAATCATTAGCGTCAATTTCTAACTTAAGTCCTTCTTTAAGTTCTTTGAGGTTGGGTTTAAATAAATCTACCTCAAAGTAGTTCATGAAATTTTGCTTCTTCGGGTCTACCGTTGTTGGAATGTTTTTTGACTTGGCTAATTGAACTATCGTTTGAATTACGCTTGGAGTAAGAACACCCTTGTCGTAATCTTCAAAAATGATGGCATCTATTTTTTGGCTATCCATTAAGCTTTTAATGTTTGCCAAAAAAGCTTCTTCTTCTTTTTCACACAGTGGATGAACATCTTCCGCATCTACTCTTAACATTTGTGCATTGTTGCCAATTATGCGTGTTTTTTTGGTTGTTCTTCTTTCTGAAGATTGAACGATCCCGGCTTTTGATTGATGGTTTTTATCTACCAAGCTTAGAAATTCTTGGCCATCTTCATCTTCACCAATCACGGAGCATAAAATGGGATTTGCTCCCAAGGCTTGAATATTTAAGGCCACATTCGCGGCGCCACCCATTCTAGATTCTTTTTTAGATACCGCAACAATCGGTACAGGTGCCTCTGGTGAAATGCGATCAACTTTTCCCCAATAGTAACCATCAACCATAACATCACCAATGATGAGGACTTGTAAGTTGTTAAAGTCAGAAAAAAGCTGATGTAAATTTTCTTTAGAAATCATGGACTAACTTAGTTTTTCAACGGCAGTTTTAATTCGGTTCATGGCTTCGGTAAGTTGCTCCGTAGAAGCCGCATAAGAAATTCGAATGCAATCGGGTGCTCCAAAAGCTTCTCCGGTAACCATGGCTACTTGAGCTTCGTCAAGCAGGTACATACATAAGTCGCTTGAATTTTTTATTGTTTCTCCTTTCGTGGTTTTCTTCCCAAATAAAGCTTTCACATTAGGAAAAGCATAAAAGGCACCTTCAGGAACATTCACTTGAAAGCCTTCAATTTGCTTAAGCTTTTCAAGCACCATATCTCTTCTCATTTTAAAGGCATCGCGCATTTCATAAGTCACTGAAGGATCAGCTTCTAAGGCAGCAATAGCCGCTTTTTGTGTAATGCTGCATGTTCCGCTGGTAAATTGCCCTTGAATTTTGTTGCAGGCTTTGGCAATCCATTCTGGGGCTCCAATGTAGCCTAAACGCCAACCAGTCATGGCAAATCCCTTAGAAACGCCATTTATGGTAATCACTTGATGGTATACTTCATCAAACTGAGCAAGACTTTCATGTTTGCCAACAAAGTTGATGTGCTCATAAATTTCATCTGAAATGACATAGAAATCAGATTTTTGGCTCACCACTTGTGCAATCTTGGCCAATTCTTCTTTGCTGTATATACTTCCAGAAGGGTTACAGGGGCTGCTAAAAATCATCATGCGACTTTTGGAAGTCATAGCAGCTTGCAATTGTTCCGCTGTTATTTTAAAGTCTTTTTCTATACTTGATTCTACAAATACAGGAATGCCTTCGGCCATTTTTACAATTTCTACATAGCTCACCCAATATGGTGAAAGTAAAATCACTTCATCTCCAGGATTGACAAGGCTTAAAACTACATTGGCAATAGACTGCTTGGCTCCGGTAGATGCTACAATTTGGTTGGCTGAGTAATCCAAACCATTGTCACGTTTAAATTTCTTGGAAATGGCTTCTCGAAGTTCTTGATAGCCTGGAACGGGCGTGTATTGCGTAAAATTTTCGTCAATGGCTTTTTTGGCTGCTTCTTTTATAAAATCAGGAGTGTGAAAGTCAGGTTCACCCAAACTTAAACTGATAATGTCTTTTCCTTCAGCTTTTAACTCTCTGCTTCTCTGAGCCATAGCAATGGTAGCAGATTCAGATAAATTGGCTATCCTTTGAGATACGTGTTGCATATTGAATAAATTAAGATTCTTTTTTCTTGCTAAACAAGAATGCAAGTCCAAAGCTAAGTGTTTCAGGGTTGAAGTTAGCTCTTAACTCTTCATTTTCCAATTCATTATTTTCAAATTCATAAATATATCTCTTTAATCCAATTTGCGCATAATTGATATTTAGTATCCATCTTTCATTTAAAAAATAAAAAATACCTGGTCTGATCATAAATGAGGTGGATCTTACGTCTGCTGATTGCGGTTCTACCCTGCCATTTACACGAAGAAGATTAAATTTTTCATTATAATTTCCTCTGCCTAAAGAAAAATCCACACTAATATTGGTTTTAAGCTTAGATGAAAGGGCTTTTTGAAAAGCTGTGTAGAGATAATAGTTTACAACTTTTTCCTCATAAAAGTAGCGGTAAGAAAGACTTGGGTCAACATAACTTAAGCCCGATACATCTGTGTTATTGTAACCTAGACCGAAGCCAATCACAAAATTTTTATTAGTGTAAAAGCCAACTCTACAATTGATTAACAATTGTTTATTGGCTTCATTTTCTTGAGGATTATATTGCTCATCTGTACTTATGTAACTAAAATTACCTTGCATTAATACATCACCTTTCGTTGTTTGAGCAGTTGTAACTCCATGAGTTGAAACGATTACAAATACAAAAAAAGCCAGTTTCGAAATTTTCATTTGATTTGATTTTAGGTTGGCAAAACTAATAATTTGAAAAAGGAAGAAAATGCTTTTTATGAATCACTAAATTTGGCTTAAAAATAAAACATGGAAGTAGCACTTGAAATTCTTAAATATGTTTTACCAGCAGCCATTGTGTTTGTTGGGGTGTATTTTATTATGCAGAATTTTATGGAGAATGAGCAAAAGAAGTTGGAAATGCGTTATCGCACCGATAATTTGAAGTTGGTAACTCCGGTTAGACTGCAAGCATATGAGCGTGTCATTTTATATTTAGAGCGTATTAACCTAAGCAATTTGGTTATGCGAACTTATCAGAATGGCATGTCAGCAAGAGAATTACAAGGAAAAATGCTAACGGCCATTCGATCAGAATATGAACACAATATGGCGCAACAGCTTTACATTTCTTCAAAAGTTTGGCATATGGTAAAATCATCCAAAGAGGAAACTATAAAAGTGATTAACTCTTGTTCCGAACAACTAAACGATGAAGCAAGTGGTGTAGAATTGAGCCAGTTTATTCTAGAATTAGTAGGTAAAACAGATAAATTGCCGACTGAAGTAGCTATTGAAGGGCTGAAGCGGGAAATTAATTATGCTTTCTAAAAATTTAGATAAAAGACATCAAGAGAAGTATCTACATCAAGAGAGTTCTTGGATTTCGAAATGGCAAGATTACATTGGAGAGTTTGTTTATGGTGGTATTGATGGCAGTGTAACCACCTTTGCCGTGGTCGCCGGCTCAGCAGGGGCAAATTTAGATTCTTCTGTGGTTATTATTTTGGGCTTTGCCAACTTAATCGCAGATGGATTTGCCATGTCAGTCGGAAGTTATTTGTCTAATAAATCTGAAAAAGAAAACTACGAGAAACATCAACGAATTGAATATTGGGAAGTAGACAACTTACCTGAAAAAGAGAAGGAAGAGATTCGAGAAATTTATGAAGCAAAAGGCTTTGAAGGGGAGTTGCTAGAGCAAGTTGTTGAGGTGATTACCGCCGATAAAGATCGCTGGGTAGAAGTGATGATGAAAGAGGAATTGAACATGACTCAAGCTGACAAATCGCCTTTTGCTATGGGCGCCATGACCTTTTTCGCTTTTGTTTTGGTAGGATTGATTCCTTTAAGTGTTTATGTCTGGGATTATACGCAAGAGAAAGGAATAACGCACACATTTGAAATTAGTATTGCCCTAACTTCTTTGGCTTTTATCGGCATAGGTTGGATAAAATCATATGTAGCTCAGACCTCAAGAATTCGTTCCATTGTTGAAACTTTATTTTTGGGTGCAGCTGCAGCTACGTTATCCTATTTTGTTGGTAGCTTTTTGGAGCAGATGATTAATTAATCGGCTTTATAAACTCAATTATTTCCAAGTTACTTTAGATTGAATAGCACTTTGTCGGCTTTTAATAGGAATTTCCAAATTCGCTTTTTTAACTCCCAATTGAAGGAAGCCCATGCAAACATCTTTTTCTCCTAGTTCAAGAAAGCTTTTAAATTCTTCAGTAAACACCATTTTGGGTGTAGCCCAATAGCCAGCGATGTTTAAAGAATCCATAGCCAAAAGCATATTTTGTACGGCACAAGCTACGGCATACTCTTCCTCTTGAACAGGAATTCGTTCTTCTTCATCTCTTTTTACTGAGATTGTTATGATGTGAGAAAGGGAGTCTGCTCTATCTTCTAGCTTTTGAATCAAAGCTGGGTTTTGGTTTTCTGCTGTGTTCTTTGTTTTGTAAATGCGAATTAATTCTTGAAAGAGCTCTTTTTTAGCTTCTCCACTAAAAACAGTAAATCGCCAAGGTTCTGTTCGTTTGTGATTTGGTGCATAATTAGCCAATTCTAATAATTTCCAAATGTCTTCTTCGGCTATGGTTTTACTGCTATCCATTTGAGCAGGGTAGAGGCTTTGTCTGCTTTTAATTAGCTCACTAATTTCTTTGTATGTCATTCAAATATGATTAAATAATCCTTTACTAGTTTTTGATACGCTTTCGTGTATTGATTTCTCGCCAATTCAATGGTTAATTCGTTTTCTTTTACTTTTTGTGAAGTACTTCCAAAGGATAACAAAATTCGCTTTATTTCGTTTTTTGGGTTTCCCCGAACTCTTAAGATTTCATAAAGAAATAGCTCATTTTGTTTGGCAAGCTCAATGATTCGATCTTCTTCCCAAATTGGAACCACCAAATTAAAACGACCTAGTTTGCTTAGCATTTTGTTTACACCTTCAAATAAGTTTTCGAAAGGAAGGCTTTCATTTTGTCGGGCTCTTTGTCTTGAGGTTTCACTTTGTTTAGCATTAAAAAAAGGAGGATTGCAGACAATTAAGTCAAATGTTTGAGTTTCCAATTTCCAAAAGCTCTGAAAATCTATGTTTTCAATCTTCAATTGACTTTTCCAAGGGCTATTTCGAAAATTTTCGTCAGCTTGTTTTGCTGCATTTTTATCAATTTCTAATGCTAATATTAAAGCACTTGTCTTTTGTGCGAGCATCAAACTAATTAATCCTGTACCACAACCAATATCTAGTATGTTTTGGGCTTTATTTGTTTGCGTCCAAGCACCAAGTAAAACACCATCAGTGCCTACTTTCATGGCACATTGATCCTGATAAATTTCAAATTGTTTAAATCGAAATGGTTTTCGATTAGCCTTCAAGGTATAAGTCTATTAAGCCTTCAGTAGCTTCTACTTTAAGTAGCTTTTTGCTCCTATCCAATTCAATAATAGTGTCATCTGAAATGGGAATGAGAATTTCTTTATCCTCGTATTTGATAGATAATAAATTAGAAGTAGAATATTCTAAAACTTTATCTACTATGCCAATTTTACCTTTGTGAATGTCTTCTACTTCAAAACCGGTAATTTCATGAAAATAGAATTGATTTCCTTTCAATTCAGGAAGCTCAGTTAGTGGAAGAAAAAGAGATTTGCCAACTAAGTTTTTTGCGTCTTCTTGAAAATTAACCCCTTCTAATTTTATTCTCAAATTCCCATTATTGATAAGTTGAGCTTGTTCTGGAAAGAAGGGGACAAGTTCATCATCTTTAGCATGTATTTGTACCCAAATAGATGACATTTGGGTATACGAAGAAGGGGAGTCAACGTCTAGTTTAAACGCTAACTCCCCTTTGGTTCCAATTGCTTTCGCAATATATCCTAGGTAAAAGCACTCATCAATTTTCATTGATTGAATGAATTAACCTTCTTTTTTATCTTCTTCTTTGCTGTCTTCAGTAGCTGCTTCTTTTACTTCTTCAACTGCTGCTTCAACATTTTCTTTCACTTCTTCAGCTACTTCAGTTGCGGCTTCAACTGCACCTTCAACAGCTTCTTCTACCGCTTCAGTAGCTTCACCTGCTAATTCAGAAACTTTAGCTGCAATAGCGTCTGCTTTTTTCTTATTGACTTCTTTTTCAGCTTCAAGACGTTTTTGTTCTTCAGCTTCTTTATCAGTAGTCAATTTGTCTTTCTTAGACTGAATTTTGTCTTCTTTGGCATTTTGCCAATCTTCAAATCGCTTGTCAGCCTCTTCTTGAGAAAAAGCACCTTTAGTAACACCACGGTCTAAGTGGCTTTTGTAAAGAACACCCTTGTAAGAAAGTAAAGCTCTAGTAGTGTCAGTTGGCTGAGCACCACTTTTAACCCAATACAATGCTCTATCGAAATCGATATCAATAGTTGCTGGGTTAGTGTTAGGATTATACGTACCTAATTTTTCAATAAACTTCCCATCTCGTGGGGCACGACTGTCAGCGATTACTACATGGAAGTAAGCATATTTCTTCTTACCATGTCTTTGTAATCTAATCTTTGTAGGCATAATAAATAATTAAAAATTTGAGCGGGCAAAGGTAATTCCTTTTTTTCAATATTCAAACCTCTCTAAGTTCTTTGTTGGACGATTGTTACACTAGCCATTTTAGTTTATGATATCGTAATAATCTCTTCTTCGATTTAGCTTAAGATCTTGAAGTACAGGTGATTTTACGTTTAAAGTCACCATATAGCTTTGGCGAGGTCCATAAGGAACCCAATTAATGGCTAGTTGCCAACAGTGCAAATCTCGGTTTATAGTAAGTGAAGTGTATGTAAAATCTTGCTGTTCAAAATCCCAACCAGAGTTAAATCCAATTTTCCAGTTTTCAGTTAGTGAAAGGTCGCCACTAAAATTTAAAGTTTGGGTTATCGTTTCTTCATAATAGGGTTTGCTATATCTAATGTTATAGTTCATACTTAACGACCAAGGAATATTGAAATCGACATATTGTTCAGGATTGGCATTGATATGCTCTAATTCTTCTTCAGTGCCGTATTTACTCTTTTTGTCTTCGTTCTTCTTATTGTTCCCTTGTAAACGGAAGCTTAAAGCGACTGATCCACTAGTAAGTCTTAATAGTTTTCCAGTTTGCGATGACCAAGTATCATTAACTCTTCGGCTTAAGCCATTTGAGGTGTCAATGCCATAAGGGTCAAAACTACCGTTAAATTGAAAAGCCATATACTGACCAATTCGAGTTCTTCCGTTCATGGCTATAGGAGCCCAATTTAAAGAGTCTGCATTAAAATCATAGTTTGTGCTAAATCCTAAGTTTTCAAAAATGGTCACTTTTTTAATCCCTGAGCTATCATTTTTAGACTTGACTTTCATTTCTAAGTTATTCAATAAACTAAAACCGGCACGACCGCTTCTTTGCCTTTCTGGAGAACCATAAACCGTCCCATTAAAAATGTTATAGTATTGTTGAACTCCATTAGCATCTTGATAACTTCTTCTTCCAGTAACAACCGAAGGCTGGTAATTAAAAGAAACTTGAGGAGTCATGACATGTCGAATGGCATTGATAGGGCCTTTTTTAAACTGGTACATGCCATAAATCTTGGTAGTTAGGGCGGTATTGAAATTGATACTAGCTCCTCGTTCAAAACCACTTACGGTATCCATGGTTACTCGATTTAGCTCGTCATCATATGACCTTCTGTAAGTTTCAAACGCCCATACTTCCGAAAAGTTAACCGAAGGGTTTAGATTCATGTATTTAAGGAGTTTAAAAGAAGTGCTTACCGGAACACTGTGTCTAATCCCATGTCTAAAATCCTGACTTAGTTTATTAACTTGATCTAGAGCCAATAAGGTGTCATTTGTTGAAAGCTGATTCGTCGCTGTACCAGAATAGTTTATTCCAAAATTTCGGTAGGCACTTCGCCACCATTCAGTGCCAATCTTACTGTATTTTTTAAAAGGATATAATCTAGAAACATTGAATGCCGCATCTGGTAAAGTTAAATTGAAGGCACCAGTTTGTGTATTTTGGTTATGCCTCGCACTTAAGGTTAAGTTGTAAGGCTTTGTAGGAAAAGAGTTATTGTAGCTAATTGAAGATTGGAAGGTATTGGTTAAATAATCTTGCGTAAAGCTATTGAGGTTGTTAATAAAGTTGTTCCTACTTCCAATATTTACATTGGCTGAAAATCGTCCACCAGGTCTTGCTTTTGTATCTTGATTATGATTCCATCGAATAAAAAACTCATTACTTTCCACGTAATCTGGAAATTCTTTGTACCCATTTAAAAGTTTAGCATAACTTAAGTTTACATTGCCATTATAGCCATATCTCTTCTTATATCTGGAATTTACTTTTGCGCCCCAACTTCCTAAAGAGTAAATGTCGGCAGTAAAACTTGCATCCATATTGTCACTGATTCCCCAATAAAATCCTCCATCTCTTAAAAAGAATCCATAAGCTCTTGAGTCTCCATAAGTTGGTATAATTATCCCTGATGAACGACCTTTTTTGTTTGGGAAAAATCCAAAAGGTAAGCCAAGCGGAGTTGGAACATCGCCAATTTTTAATACAGTTGGACCAGTCACAATTTTGTCTTTCGGAATTACTTTAAGTTTTGAAGTGGCCAAAGAATAATGCGGGTGATCAAGATTACAAGTCGTGTAATAACCATTCCGAATATACATGACATCTTCGCCCGTTTTCTTCACCTCGTTACCCTTAATATATCCATCTCCCTCTTGGGTTTTTACCTCGCTAATTTTTCCTTTCTCAGTGTCAAAATTATAGGTCATTTTACCTGCTTGATACTCTTGAGCTCCTTCTTTAAAAACGGGTAAGCCTGCCAACTCTCCTGTACTGTCGGGCAGTCCATTGGCTACTACCGTGTTGTTTCTGAGATCTACTTCAATATAGGCGGCATTTAATTGAATGTCTTCATAGTTAACTTGAGCATTTCCGTACAAATACACTTTTTCAATACTTAAGTCGAAACGCATAGAATCTTCTGCCTGATAGTCTACTTTAGAGGTAATGGCGTCTTTAGAAATTGTGGTATCAACTTTGCTTTCGGTGCTGTCATTAACCACTAAAGAATCGGTAATTACACTGCTGGAGTCTATGGGTTTAAAACTGGCGCTATCTATGGTAACAGATGACTCATTCCAATCAGTTTTGCCTTGGGCTAAAAGAAGAGAATTGCCGATTATAGTTATTAACATCGACAGGATGAAAACCCGTGAAATAAAAGACATTGGCAGCGACCTTATAATGCTATTTTTGTGTAAAACACCATTCTTGGAATCGAACGCAAAGCTAACTATAAAATTTTGTTATACTGAATTGAAAAAAATGAAACTCTTCTCTTTTGTTCTGCTGTTGTTCTTGGTGTTTCAGGCAAGCGTTAATATTCAGGCTCAAACTCAAGAAGAATTTTTTGGAAGTCTTAACAAAGTGGTAATTGATGCTGGTCATGGTGGAAAAGATTACGGATGTTTAGGGGCCAATAGTCATGAAAAAGATATTGCTCTTGCAATTGCCTTAAAGTTAGGTGCCTATTTAGAAGAGAAGTTTGAAAATCTGGAAGTAATTTATACTCGGAAAACTGATGTTTTTTTAGAGTTGGATGAGCGAGCGAAGATTGCAAATCAAAATCAGGCAGATTTATTTATTTGTATTCATGCAAACGCGGCTAGTCCTTCTGCTTTTGGTACAGAGACATTTGTAATGGGTAATGCCAAAACCGAAATAAACTTGAAGGCAGCTCAACGTGAAAATGCAGCGATTCTTTTGGAGGATAACTACGAAGAACGCTATGAAAATTTTGATCCCAATTCTCCCGAGTCATACATAGCAATGACCATAATGCAAAGTGCTTTTCAGGGACAAAGTATCCACTTTGCTGAATTGGTTCAACAGCAATTTAGAGAAAGGGTAGGGCGAAAAGATAGGGGTGTAAAAATGGCCCCTTTTTGGGTTTTACATCAAACAACAATGCCTTCTGTATTAATTGAAACAGGATTTCTAACACATGCCTCAGAAGAAAAGTTTTTAATGTCTGAAGTGGGACAAGACTATATGGCCTCTGCAATATTTCGGGCTTTTAGACAGTATAAGGAAGAAATAGAGGCAAAATCAAAAGTATTGGTTAATGATGACGAAAAGCCATCTGATGAAGAGCTAAACAAAGAAGAAAACTCCTCCAAGCCAAAAGTTTCTAGAAAAAATAGAGATGTTAAAAAAGAAGGATTGGTGTTTAAAGTACAATTGGCAACTACCACTAATAAAATAGACCCTGAACCTTCAAACTTTAAAGGACTGCAAGGTGTTAGTTATTATGAAGCAGGAGGTCTATATCGATATACTTACGGTGAAGAATCTTCTTGGACTGAAGCATCCAAGTTGCAAGATCAAGCAAGGGAACATGGGTTTAATGATGCGTTTATCATTGCATTTTACGAAGGCAAAAGAATTGCTGTTGGTGAAGCGGTTAAACTTCTAAAGGGTGAGAATTAATTAATTTAGCGTCGATGAAAATTCGGAAAGAAGTAAAAATAGGATTGCTCGTTGTTATTACGATTGGTTTGGGAATTTGGGGAGCTCAATACTTGAAAGGAACTAATCTTTTTGATCAGAATCGACATTTTTATGCAGTATATGAAAACGTCGATGGTTTGACTAAGTCAAATCCGGTTATCATCAATGGGTTTAAAGTAGGCCAAGTAGAGTCAATTAATTTTATGCCTGATAACTCCGGGCGTTTAATGGTTCATTTCTCAGTTGCCGAAAAGGAATTTAATCTGCCAAAAGACACCAAAGCTAAAATCATTAGTTCTGATATTTTAGGATCAAAATCAGTTGATTTACAATTGGGGCGTTCAACAGAACTACTTAAAAATTTAGATACCTTAGACTCAGAAATTGAAGCATCATTAACTGAAGCCGTTAACCAACAAATAGCCCCCTTAAAGCGTAAGGCTGAAGACCTCATAAAGACAGTTGATTCAGCCATCATAGTTGTTCAATCTATTTTCAACAAAAAGGCTCGTGGAGATATTGGAGCTTCGTTTACGAGTATAAAAAATTCATTAGAAGCTTTTGAGCAAACCATGTATAGGGTAGATGGATTGGTGGAACAGGAAAGAGAGCATATTGCGGCAATATTTCAAAATGTAGAATCCATTACCAAAAATTTAGCGCAAAATAACGAGCGCTTTTCGCAAACCTTAGACAATGTTGAAGCGATTACCGATTCACTAGCAGGAGCTAATTTGAAACAAACAGTTAATAATGCATCTATTGCCATGCAGGAAGTAGCAGAAGTGATGCAAAAAATTAATTCCGGTCAAGGGTCAATTGGACAATTACTTAATAACGATACCTTGTATACCAATCTTGAAGCAGCCGCTGATGATTTAGATAAGTTATTATTGGATATGCGATTGAACCCAGAACGATACGTTCATTTTTCAATTTTTGGACGAAAAAAGAAAGAAGCAAAAGAGCTTGAAAAGAGCACTACGAAATAAATAACACGCTTATGGGAATAGCAAATGTTGTATTCTTAATTGCTCTAGCAGGAGCGGTTTATTGGTTCTCAAAAAATATTAGAACCATAACAAGAAATATCAATCTTGGGAAGGATGTAGATCGAAAAGATCGCATGTCTGAACGTTGGAAAAAAATGGCAATGATTGCCTTGGGTCAGTCAAAAATGGTAAACAAGCCAGTATCCGGTTTACTGCATATTATTGTGTATGCTGGCTTTGTGATCATCAATATTGAGGTCATAGAAATATTAATAGATGGAGTATTTGGAACACATCGTGTATTAGCAAATCCTCTCGGTAGTTTTTATGATTTTCTAATTGCATCATTTGAAGTGCTAGCTTTACTAGTTTTACTTGCTTGTGTTATTTTCTTAATTCGAAGGAATGTTTTACACATCAAACGCTTTGGATTTAGAGAAATGATTGGCTGGCCAAAGACAGATGCAAATGTGATTTTAATTGTTGAGGTGCTTTTAATGTTTGCCTTTTTAACGATGAATGGTGCAGATTACCTTTTGCAGCAAAGAGGAGCAGAGCATTATATTCAAGCAGGCGCATTCCCCATTAGTGGATTCTTAGCCAATTTTTTAGATGGTTTTTCAACCAGTAGTCTCATTTTATTGGAAAGAGGCATGTGGTGGTTTCACATCATCGGTATTTTATTATTTCTTAACTACCTTCCCTATTCAAAACATTTCCATATTATTCTTGCATTTCCTAATGTTTTCTTCTCAAAACTTGACCCCAAAGGAAAGTTTACAAACATGGAAGCCGTTACAAAAGAAGTAAAGATGATGTTCGATCCTGAAGCAGATCCATATGCTGCACCTGCAGAAGCAGAAGGTCCGGTAGAGCGCTTTGGTGCTAAAGATGTAACTGATTTAACTTGGAAGCAATTAATGGATGCATACTCTTGTACAGAGTGTGGTAGATGTACACAACAATGTCCTGCAGCTCAAACTGGAAAGCTACTTTCTCCAAGAAAAATCATGATGGACACAAGAGACAGATTGGAAGAGGTGGGAAAGAATATAGATAAACATGGAAAAGACCATCAAGATGGCAAATCTCTTTTAGGAGACTATATTCAAGAAGAAGAGCTATGGGCTTGTACAACTTGTAATGCCTGCGTAGAAGCTTGCCCAGTAACTATTGATCCGCTATCTATTATTATGGATATGAGACGGTCTTTAATAATGGAGGATTCTAAAGCTCCACAAGAATTAACAGCCATGCTTACGAATATGGAAAATAATGGTGCACCTTGGCAATTTGCTCCAACGGATAGAGCAAATTGGGTGCAAGAAAGTTAAATCATGAAGAAAACACTAAGAGAAATAGAAGTAGACGGGGAAAAAATAAGTCCTGTCTTACCTGAAGATGTTAAGAATTATTTGATTGACATTGATGGTACTATTTGCGATGATATTCCTAATGAAGAACCCGAGCGAATGGTTACTGCTAAGCATTACCCTGATGCTTTAGAAACCATAAACAAGTGGTATGATGAAGGTCATATCATTACTTATTTTACGTCTAGAACTGAAGAACACCGGGAAGTAACAGAAACTTGGTTAAATAAATTTGGCTTTAAGTTTCATGGTTTATTAATGGGAAAGCCTCGCGGTGGTAACTATCATTGGATAGATAATCATATGGTTAGGGCAACAAGGTATAAAGGGAAATTTACAGATATGGTAGACAAAGAAGTTACCATTCAAGTTTTTGAAAAATAGAATACGATGAGCAATAATGAATTGAATGTAAATACAATGGCTGATTTGACTGCTAAAGGCGAAACAGCGGAGGTTTTATTTTGGGTAGGTTGTGCAGGAAGTTTTGATGATCGTGCCAAGAAAATTACACGTTCATTTGTTAAGATTCTAAATGAAGTAGGAACTAAGTTTGCTATTTTAGGCACGGAAGAAAGCTGCACAGGAGATCCAGCTAAAAGAGCTGGGAACGAGTTCTTGTTTCAAATGCAAGCCATGACAAACATTCAGGTATTGAATGGATATGAAGTTAAGAAGATTGTAACAACTTGTCCGCATTGCTTTAATACTTTAAAAAACGAATACCCGGGTTTAGGTGGTGATTATGAAGTCATGCATCATTCACAGTTTTTACAATCATTACTAAATGAAGGAAAATTAAAAATCGAGGGTGGAAGTTTTAAGGGAAAAAAGATCAGTTTTCACGACCCTTGCTATTTAGGACGAGCCAATGATGAGTATGAGGCTCCTAGAAAGCTAATTGAAGAATTAGATGTTGAATTGGTAGAATTGAAACGTTGCAAATCAAAGGGACTTTGTTGTGGTGCAGGTGGTGCTCAAATGTTTAAAGAAGCTGAAAAAGGTACCCATGAGGTAAATATCGAAAGAATGGAAGATGTTGAAGAGGCGAAACCAGATATCGTTGCTGTTGGCTGTCCATTCTGCATGACCATGATGACCGACGGAGTGAAGACAAAAGAGAAAGAGGATTCAATCAAAGTATACGACTTGGCAGAATTGATTGCCGAAGGCAAAGGACTTTAAATATTGATTTTGGCTATGGATTCATGGATTTGATTTACTTCCATTAAGGCCGCCGAACCATACCATTGTTTTAGCTCCATTTTTAAACTTCCATACTTTATTGCAGGGTCCGTTTCTGTAAGCTGTTTTGCTTCATCAATGGTAGATACATTAAAAACATATATTCCCCGTAAACTATCATTTCCAAAAAACGGACCTGCTAGAACTAATTTACCTTCTTCTGCAAGTTTTCCGATATTATCTAAATGCGCTCGCTGAAGTTCAGTTGCATGAATAGAATCTGTTGGCTGGTTGGGGCCTCTCTTTAAAAATGCAATGACATACGCTTTCATGCCATATTGGTCTGCACCATATTTTGCTGCTTTTAGAGAATCAAAAGTGATAGCCTCTTGATTAGCCGTTGAATTTTCTAAATTTCTTTCTTCACTTTGCTTAGTTTGACATGCAACTAAGGCTATTAACAGAATAGGTATAAGTAAGTAACGCATTATAATTTTTTAGCAATATAGAGAACTTTTCGCATTCTATATGTTTCTTAATTTTGAGAAAACCTTTATCATGAATTATAAACAATTAGCCAATCATAGTAGAGTATGGATTTATCAAAGTTCTAGAGCTTTGACTAATGAAGAAGTAGATGAGATAAAATCATACGGCAATCGATTTATAGCTAATTGGGCTGCTCATGGCAAAGAATTACACGCTGCTTTTGAAGTATTTTACAACCGATTCATTGTATTATTTGCTGATGAAAGTCAAGTAAAAGCCTCAGGTTGTTCAATCGATGCATCGGTGCATTTTATTAAAGATATTCAGAATGCTTATCAACTCGATTTATTTGACCGATTAAATATTGCCTATAAAACATCAAAAAGTATAGATACGCTTCGTATGCATGATTTTCAAGAAGCTTTGTCGAAAGGTCAGCTAACAGAGAATACCATTGTTTTTAATAATTTGGTTGAAACCAAGGAGGCATTTGATTCAGCTTGGGAAGTTCCGGTTAAGGATAGTTGGCATTCAAAAATGTTGGCTTGATTTAAATCCAACCCATCAGCCAATAGTAAGTAATTGCCGTATATTCTCTAAGCACCTTAATTTCATATTGCAGGTAACTCCAAACATTATACCTGAGGGCTAAATTTTTTAAAGTCTCATCATGCTCTCCTGTTTTTCGTTTCAATTCTTCTTCTTCAGGCGGGTTCTCAAAGGTGGGGTAACTGCCAATTCGTTCAAATCCAACTTTCTCAAAGCTTTTAATGGCTCGATACAAATGCTCAGGGGAACTCACAATTAAAATTGGTTCATGTGAATCAATAAGCTGAGCTATTTCAATCGCTTGTGTTCTTGTATTTATGCCTTTTGATGCAAATACAATCCGTTGTGCTTCAATGTTTTTTCTAATTAATTCACTAGCCATAAGTTGCAATTGAAGAAGACTATCATCACCTTGGTTTTTTGGAAGGGCTATAAACACTTTGGCATTTGGGTTTTCAGTTGCAGCTTTACTGCCATAGTAAGTTCTAATTAAACCTTCAGGAGAAGGCATTCCATCTGCTCCCATAATTACAATAGCTTTGGCGGGAATATTTAGCTTTTGCTTAGAAAGCGATAATTGATGATAAGCGAAATAAGGTAAATCTGTAAAGGCTAAAATGAGCATTAAAAGGCTCAAAATGCCAATTGACTTGAGTATGGTATTTAGAAAAGATGTAAGTGTTTTACGATTTAAGAGCTTCATATGAGCAATGAAAGTACCACAAAAAATGAAAGTAAAAAATTATCGATTCTCTTCTCGTTTAAAGTCACCTCTTTTCCATGCTTCAATAAATTTAGCCCATGCAATTGGATTCAATAAGTTGCTCAAATTATTCATTCTGGATTGACCAGCATAGTACAGTTGATTGCTTCTTTGTTGCATCTGCCATTTAAAGTTCATACTACCATTCATAGGCATGGCTTCAGCTTTGGCTTCTAGCAATTCGGGGGATAAATTTTTTCGAGCAATTTCTAAGTCGTCATCAGGTATATTCAAATTTAAAAAGGCCTCTTTAAACTGTTCGGGAGTTGGCCACGGGAATATATTAACCGTTTCTAAGGCTATGGTATCTCTATACATACTATGAATCAATGAATAGCGGTTCCCACTTAAAGTGTCAGGTACATAAAATTCGGTGGTTTTATAACCTAAAGAGGAAAACTCTAAAGTGTCTCCTTTTTGGGCGACAAAAGAAAAGTAGCCATAGAAATCGGTAGTTGTTCCACGATTGGTATTCTTAATCATAACCGTTGCAAATGGAACTGGCATTAAACTATCTACACTAACCGCTACACCTGAAAATTGAATTAAATCATCATCACTTTTAGTGTCATTTTCTTGTGCCGTAGAAGTTAAAAAACTTAGCAACAGAAATGGTATAAGCAACAGAATCCTCATGACTCAAATTTAGTTGATTCTAAATAAACTAAATCCAAAAGCTTGTTAACGAATAAAGTCCGCTTCATAAGTTGAGAGATTCCCAACACCATCTTTTATACTCAGTTTAAAATGGTGCTTACCACTAGAAATGCTCTCATCAAAGTAATGATAAAGCATATTTCGTTTAGCGTCGTATTCCATAAGAATCCATTTTCCATCGACTTCGGCTCGATATGAATCAATGCCTGATAAATTGTCGGTAATTTTTATGCTAATAGACCATTTTGACTTCATATTAGCTCCTGAATAGATATTTATGGGAGTTATTTTGGGTTTAACACTATCAATGGCAACCGCATAACCTCCAAAGCTTCTAGTTTTAACAGAGATATTGTCGTTATTCCACTTTCCGCCTTCCGCATAAAAAGAGCGACCATCAGTAGTGCTAACAATTAAAGCCTTCTCGCGCAACTTTGGACTCAAGTCCGACATTTTAATTGAAACATTCATATAAGAATGAAGAGGGGTATAATGATTGTGCAACCAGTAAATTGGACTTACCGTTTTAGCATGTTGAGCATCTTTGCGATATTGAAAATAAATATCTTCATACAAAAGCCTTGCAGGAATATCTACAAGAATTTCATCTTTTAAAAAAGTATTTCTTTCATTGTGGGCAAAATATTGAACTTTTGGAGGATTGATGCTTGGAATTTGCTCGCTATTTAAATCTGGTCTTACCTCAATTGCAAATGTTAGACTGGAAGTATTCTGTTCAAAGTCGCTAATTTCATAAGTAAGTTGATGTTCACCAAGATACTTAAAATTCACTTTACCCTGTTCAATAAGTTTTGGATAGCAATTTAATCGGTTCCCATCCAACACAAAATTCCGTTGAACTCTCCTTCGATTTCGAATATAAGTTTCATAATCAATGTAAGCATTGATGTATCTGCCTTCATGAAAAGCAAAATCATTCATTTGCTTTTCAAAGATTATTTCATCATCAAGTTTTAATTTTAAATTATGTATACCGTATTTGTTTGATGTACCATTCATTCTGTCCACGGTTTCAATACCAAAGCCGAAGTGCCCATGGAGCAGTATCTTTGGGCTATTGACTAATTTGTAGTTTCCATTGGCACCATAAGCTTTAAATCGTTTAGGGCCAGTTCCTCCATTAATTGTAGAAGTATCATTTAAAGGGTAAATAGTTACGGCATAAATATCTGGTGCTAAATTGTCTTGGATGTCAAATCCAAAAAAAAGTGGATTTATCGGGTGTTCTGTTTTTGTATCTCTAATTTCAAAATGTAAATGAGGACCACCAGAACCTCCGGTATTTCCCGAGTAGGCAATCAATTCTCCTTTTTTTACTTGAATTTGGTGGGGAGGAGGGAATAGTTGAATCCCGAAACGTTCTCTACGATATTGCTCAGCTTTAACAATACTTTCAATTCTATCACTATACTTTTTTAAGTGACCATAAACTGAGGTATAGCCATTGGGGTGTGTAATGTATATGGCCTTGCCATAACCATAAGGAGAAACTTTAATTCGACTAACATAGCCATCAGCAATGGCTACTACTTTCTTCCCTTCAACTCCTTCTGTTTTTATATCTAAGCCAGCATGAAAGTGGTTTGAACGTAGCTCTCCAAAGTTTCCAGATAAGAACAATGGAATATCTAAGGGCGATCTAAAATAGTTTTGAGGATATTCCTGACTAGAAAGTTTTTCTGGAGTTAAATAAATCAGAAGAAAAAGGGAGAAAAAAATACAACGCATAAAGCTTACAACACAAATCTTAAACCATTTACAAAGTTAGCAGATGTATTTGAGTTTTAAAGCTACCGATTGTCTTTGTAGGCTTGAATTTTTGATTAGATTTGTAATGATACTTTAATTTTAAAATGCAAAATGGGTAGTCTTAAAGAACTAACTGATAATCTTGATGATAAGGTTAGAAAGTTGGTAATTCAAAAGCAAGATTTAAGCATGGAGCTCAATGAATTGAAGAGTCAAATTCAATTGATGCGAACTAAAAATTCTGAATTGGAAGAAAAAGTGGCACAATTGGAAGAACGAAATAAGATTTTACGAATAGCTGGAAGTTCATCTGAAGGGGATAATCGTGAAATTAAGTTGAAGATTAATGAAATTGTACGGGAAGTGGATAAGTGTATCGCCCAATTAAATCAGTAGGTTCTCCGTGAAGGATTTGTCTATAAAAGTTACTATTGCCAATCGTGTGTATCCTCTTACAGTTCAAGAGAATGAGGAAGAAAACATTCGAAAAGCAGTAAAAGAAATAAATGAAATGCTAAGAGACTATGAGCAGAATTATGCGGTTAAAGACAAGCAGGATTTGCTCGCTATGTGTGCTTTGCAGTTCGGAACCAAGAAAGTAGATTTAGAGCAGCATGCAAGTTTGCAAGATGCCGCTTCTGAAGAGAAGCTTAAAGGTTTAGAGAAATTTGTGGATTTACACTTATAAAGTTCTTTACATAAAACATATTCGGTAAAACGAATAAAATTTTGCCCGTGCAAGTTTGTTATGTTTGGTAAACTCAACACTATTTATTTAGTGGGCTTTACTTAATAATATCAAAAACAGGCCTTACTTACTCCCAATTTATTTGGGACGATTCTTTGCAAAAAGGACGTTGGAAGTTTGCGATATTAGGGATGGCCCAAATCCTATTTTTAGGGGTTTACTCAAACCAACAAATTTGTACGGGTTTTTTTATCACTTTAAAACCAAAGAAATGGACATTGTAAGTATAGTTATTGGAGCTGTTTTGGGACTAGTTATCGGTTCCGGAATTCTTTTTTTACTTGTAAAAAAGAAGTTTCAAAAGCAAGCAGACAGTTTGCTTGAAGAAGCGAAGGCGGAAGCTGAAGTCATTAAGAAAGATAAAATATTGCAAGCCAAGGAGAAGTTTCTGCAATTAAAAGAAGAACACGAAAAAACAATTGCCAAGCGTGAGCGAAAAATGTCGGACGCTGAAAATAGAGTAAAAAGTAAAGAGACTTCTTTGAATAAAAAGCTGCAAGAGGTTAATAAAAAAGATAAGGATTTGAAGTCCTTAAAAGGTAACCTAGATCGACAAATTGAAGTAGCGGAAAAAAAGCAAGTTGAATTAGATAAAAACCATAAGAAACAAGTAGAAATGCTAGAAAAGTCAGCTGGTCTTTCAGCTGATGAAGCTAAAAACCAATTGGTTGAGGTATTGAAAGAAGAAGCGAAAACTGAAGCGATGTCTTTAATTAAAGATACCATAGAAGAGGCTAAAATCAATGCGAATAAAGAAGCAAGAAAAGTGGTCATTCAAACTATTCAACGGGTTGCTACTGAGCAAGCCATAGAAAATTCAGTTTCTGTTTTTAACATTGATTCGGATGATATGAAAGGCCGGATAATTGGTCGGGAAGGTAGAAATATTAGAGCCTTAGAAGGTGCTACAGGAGTTGAAATTATAGTAGATGATACACCGGAAGCTATTATACTTTCTTGTTTTGATCCTGTAAGACGAGAAACAGCTAGACTTGCTCTTCACCAACTAGTAACTGATGGAAGAATTCATCCGGCTAGAATTGAGGAGGTGGTTCGTAAAACGAAAAAGCAATTAGAAGATGAAATTATTGATACTGGTAAACGAACTTGTATTGATTTAGGGATTCATGGTTTACATCCTGAATTAATAAGAATGGTAGGAAGAATGAAGTACAGATCTTCTTACGGGCAAAACTTACTGCAGCACTCTAGAGAAGTGGCTAATTTGTGTGCTACTATGGCGGCTGAATTAGGTTTAAATGTAAAAATGGCAAAAAGAGCAGGCTTGTTACATGATATTGGAAAAGTGCCAGATGATGAACCAGAATTACCTCACGCTATTTTGGGTATGAAGCTAGCCGAAAAATATAAAGAAAAGGCTGAGGTGTGCAATGCCATCGGGGCTCACCATGATGAGATTGAGATGAATACGATGATTTCTCCAATTGTTCAGGTTTGTGATGCTGTTTCAGGAGCAAGACCTGGTGCAAGACGAGAAATCGTTGAATCCTACATTAATCGTATTAAGGAATTAGAGAATTTAGGGATGTCTCATGCAGGAGTTGAAAAAGCCTATGCAATTCAAGCCGGTAGAGAACTTCGCGTTATTGTTCAATCTGAAAAAATAAGCGATGTTGAAGCGGATAAGATTTCATTTGATATTGCTCAGAAGATACAATCCGAAATGACGTATCCAGGACAAGTTAAAGTAACTGTAATAAGAGAAAGAAGAGCTGTAAACTACGCTAAGTAGTTTTCTTAGAAAAGGAAAAAAAAGAGGGAAGCAGATATGCTTCCCTTTTTTTATAGTTCCATGCCAATGATCAAAATATCATCTACTTGCTCAAATCCCTTTGACCAATCAGAAATGTATTTATAAAGTATACTTTCAAACTGATCTATGGGCTCACTTTGTAAACTCATAATTAGTTTTCTGAATTTCCCTTTGGTCATTTTCTTATTTCGCTCCCCTCCAAACTGATCGGCATAGCCATCAGAAAATGCAAATAGTCTGCTTCCTTTGGGAATTTCTAGTTCAATTAGAGTAAAAGGTTCCCGTTTGCTAAAAACACCAATAGGTTGTCTGTTAGGGTTTAATGTAATTAGACTTACGCCTTCATATTCAAAAAGGGTATAGTGGTCATCAGGTAATTTCATTTGCGTTATGTCGGGAGGTATAATCCAAAGTGGGTTATTTGCTCCTGACCATTGCAGAAGGTATCTATCATTTAATTTTTGAAGTTTACAAAGACTGATATCCATACCATCTTTGATGATGCTGTTTGAAAATCGGTTTAAACTACTTTCGATTTCATTTGAAGCAAAATCTAGTACTTGATTGGGGGTATCTAAATTTTGGTCTACCAATGCCTTGTGTAGTGTAGAAATACCCAACACAGATACCAAAGCACCCGGGATACCATGACCAGTGCAGTCAGCTGCACCAACCCATACGGTTTTTTCATCTGTGCGATGAAAGAATGAAAAATCGCCACTCAATTCGCTTTTAGGTACTACTAAACAAAATCCATTCGAAAAAAAGTCTCTTACAATACTTCGATGTGGTATAATAGCTTGCTGGATGCGTTTTGCATATAAAATACTATCATTTATTTCTTTGTTTTTTGTTTCAATGACATCGTTCTTCTGTCTTAATTTATTCTGGTTTTCACTCCACACTTTTTGCAACTGATAAATCATAATCCACATTAAAAAGAATGTGATGAAATTTGTAATGTTCCTTAAGGATACAATGTCTAGTGAGCTCAGTTTTACCGATGGTGGCAAAAAGCTGCTAACTTCTTTTGATAGATAAAAAAGGACAAGGGTTAATGCCAATTGGCCAAAAACAATGAATTTATTGTCTTTAAATAATAAAAAGCCAAGCAATGAATTTGATAAGAAAATAAATTCATTTTCAAGTATGCCGCCACTTTGAATAACTAATGCAAATGTCATAGCGTTGACTAATAACATAAACACAATTTTTGCCCATGATACTTTATTGTAGTAGTTTAATAAAAGTGGAATGAAACTTCCGATTAGGTAAAAGAAAAGACTTTTCCCTACGACATTTCCATAAATCATAAACTCAAAGGGAATATATACCAATACTACAAAGAATTGACCGATGATAATTCTATTCATTAGAATTGTTTCATTCTGTTTGGCAATATGATTTGGGTTTACACCAAGGTGCAATAAAAAGGAAAATAGCTTTTTAATATTGCTCATGTTTCAAGTTGGTTTAATCTAATCGCATCTAATGCTTTTAGCTTTCATTTAAGTCATTCAAATATTACGTTTTTATGTAATTTAAGTTACACTAGATATAAGAATGTAATAAAATTTAGGAATCAAGAATCAGATTATCCTGGCATAAAACAAATGCTTTAGTGATTACAGGTACTTTATCACATTTAAATTGGAATGAGAAGTTAAAAGGGGAACGGGTTTAGTTGTTTTATAACATCTATTTAAAACCTAAAAGTAGTTTATGCTTTTAGGTTTTTTAATATTGCTAAACTTTTAGAATCGTACTTTGTCATTCTGCAGAAAGAGTTGAGCTTTCCGCCAAATCCTCTCAAATAGTTTTCAATAGATGGAATACTGCTTCCTTCAAAATTAAATTGCTTTATGCCTGTATGCTTAGCATCTTTTATAGCGTTCCACATGAGTAAACTCATGGCACCTGAGTTTTTATAGGCTTGAAATGACCCCCCAAGTAAATAATAGGCTGTATTTGAATCATAAATTACCCCAAGCGCGGCATGCAATTGATTATCTTCTTTCGCTAGATAAACCTGCCCACAATTGTACTTTTCGATATACGAAACGACTCTTTCAATAAATTTATCAGGAAGGGGAAAGGATGAAGCTTGTTGTTTGAAAGAATCTTTTACGGCATCTTCTAATAGCAAGTAGTCAAATTTATTTTGTATGCTAATGGTCTTTTCAGCCTTGCGTATCTGACGCCTAATGTTTTCTCTTAAGTTACTCCAAAGTTCTTCTTCTGATTGTTGAAGACTAAGTAGAAAAGTATATTTCCTTTTTTCTTCAAAGCCACACCATTGAAATGCCAAACCATTTGTAAAATCGATTGGAAAACTCAAGTCTAACTCAGCAAAGGTGGGCAGTTGCTCAATAAGTTCCTTATGAATTTTATGCTCAAAACTAATTTTTGAAGCCTCTTTTTGACCTTCTGGGTAAACTAAAAAAGGACCAGCATAGGGTGTTAAATGAGCTTGAGCAATCATTTTCCATGGACCTTTTTTTCGAATGAAGTAAGGCCAAACAGCTTTAATTTCTTCTTTATTGGCTACCACAGCCACGTCCCAATGCTCTTCAACTACCTCGTTCCACCAGTTGTAGTGCATGCTAAAACTAAGTCGCTTGCTGTGTTTCTCTGAAAATTTTTTGAAAAGTGCTTTATTGTTCAAGGTCTGCTAAACGATTTAAAACAAAGATTGTGATATTTTCTGAACATTTTATCTTCTTTGAATAAAGACTTATCCCTTAAATTCTTCTTTTCTTTGCAAAAAGATTTTCGATTTATGTGGCAAAGAATTCAATCCCTATATTTAGGTTTAGCAATAATCCTTAATTTATTAATCCATGTTTTCTCCATTGCAAGTATAGAAGCAAGTGGTCAGCAGTTTGATTTTACACTTTGGGGATTACTCTCAACAGAAACTTCAGAAATCTTATACTCTTCTTATCCATTACTTGGCTTAAATCTGATTTCTGTTTTATTGAGTTTGGTAATCATTTTTATGTTTAAGAAAAGACAATTACAAATTAAATTATCTCAATTGAATTTATTCATTCAAATGGGTTTTGTAGCAGCTTTGTTTTTCTTAGTTGATGCTGCTATTGAAAGCCTAAATTTATCGGATGCCATAGTGAATTATGAATTGGGGGCTTTTGTCAGTCTTGTACCTTTGCTATTTATTTATTTGGCTATTCGATCAATCAAGAAAGATGAAGCTCTAGTGCGAGCTGCTGACCGTATTCGTTAAACCCTTTTTTCGAGCTCAATTACTTCTAGATTTTTAACCAAACCTTGCTCAAGTTCAAAGCGCATTAGGGTTAAAACTTTATGAAAGCCATGTTTGCCGGCAGCACCAGGATTTAAGTGCAATAAACCTAATTTTTTATCGGGTATTGCCTTCAAAATATGAGAATGTCCACAGATAAAAAGCTGTGGTGGATTTTGAAGAATCTCCGGAATTACTCGTCTGTCGTATCGATTTGGATAACCGCCAATATGGGTAATCCAAACATCTACTCCTTCTAGATTAAAGCGTAGATCTTTTGGAAATTGTTTTCTAATTTCAGCTCCATCTATATTGCCATAAACGGCTCTGAGTGGTTTAAATGTAGCTAGCTTATCCGTTAAACTTATGTTGCCAATGTCACCGGCATGCCATATCTCATCACAATCTTTAAAATGATGTTCCACCCGAGGATGTAAAAAGCCATGTGTATCTGAAATTAGCCCCACTTTTGTCATTCGGCTAAATTAGCTAATGCCTGTATATTTAATACGCTTGTTTAGTAGTTTTGAAATTATATGAATCAAACAAATTCCATCATTTTCGCAGATAGTCAATTTGAAAAATTGGTGCAAATCTTGAAAACCGAGTCTTTTTCAAAAGTTTGTGTTTTGGTAGATTCAAATACTTCTATTTATTGTTTACCTATTTTACAAAAGCAGCTTTTAAATGCTAAAATCGAAATTGTAAAATTGGAAATGATAGCAGGAGAAGAAAACAAGCAAATTGAGAGTTGTATTCAACTGTGGACTCAATTGAGTGAATTGGAAATTGATCGAAATGCGGTTTTGCTAAATTTAGGTGGAGGAGTAGTAACTGATTTAGGAGCTTTTGTTGCAGCAACCTATAAAAGAGGGATTCATTTTATGAATATACCAACAAGCTTGCTAGCTATGGTAGATGCAGCAATTGGAGGCAAGTGCGGAATTGATTTTGATTCTTTTAAAAATCAAATTGGCTTGTTTCAAAATGCCGATTACACCTTTGTTTATCCTGAATTTTTGAACTCATTGCCTGAGATCGAGTGGAATAGCGGTAAAGCAGAATTGATAAAGCATGCTTTAATTCATGATATTGATCTTTGGAATGAGTTAAGGAAATTAGAATTTAATAAGCATGCTGCTTGGCTTCCTTTTATAGAAAGAGGAATGAAGATAAAGCATGAAATTGTTTTGAATGACTTTAAAGAATCGGGCGAAAGGAAAAAGCTCAATTTTGGTCACACCATTGGTCATGCCATTGAATCTTATTGTTTGATTAAAGGAGAACCTATTCCTCATGGATTTGCAATTGCTGCAGGAATGTTGATTGAGAGTTTTATTTCCTTAAAGAAAGATTTGATTAGTATAGAGCAATTTTATGAAGTAGAAAGATTCTTATGGAACAACTATCCAAAACTGAATTTTAAGTCAACAGAAATACAACAACTAGTTAAGCAGGATAAGAAAAATTTTAAAGGCCAATTTCAATTCTCATTGTTAAAGGAAATTGGTGATTGTGTGATTAATCAAGATGTAGAAATTGATTTAATTGTAGAGTCGTTAAATTATTATCAATCAAAATGAGTTTTCATCGCTTAGAACGAATTCAAGCAAATAGTCGATTACTAATCCATCTCCCTGCTTCAAAAAGTATTTCGAACCGACTACTCATTATTCAAGCGTTATCCAATTTTCAATTTGAGATAGAAAACCTGTCAAAAGCAAAGGATACGTCCATTCTTCAAGAAGCACTATTATCAAGAAAGAAAGGTATAGATGTTGGGATGGCTGGAACTGCTTATCGATTCTTAACCGCTTTTTTGGCAATTAAACCTTCAAATATTGTAAAGCTATCTGGTGCAGATCGAATGCATGAGAGACCAATTGGAATCTTAGTTGAGGCACTAAAGGAATTAGGTGCAGAAATAGACTATTTAGAAAAAAAATATTATCCACCATTAGTAATCAAAGGAAGGAATTTAGTAGAAAAGGAATTGCAAATAGATGCTTCTGTAAGCAGTCAATTTGTGTCTGCATTATTGTTAATAGCGCCTTATATAAAAGGTGGATTGACTTTGAAATTAACGGAAGGGGAGAGTTCTAAACCTTATGTAGAAATGACTCGTTCTTTAATGAATGCCTGCGGAGTTAAAAGTGAGAGAATTAGGAATTATCTCATGGTGGAAGAAGGAACCTATACAATCAAGAAATCCATTCGAGTGGAAGCTGATTGGTCTTCTGCAGCTTTTTTTTATCAGGTTTTGCTTTTTAATGATCAAATAAATGAAATTCAATTTGAAGCATTGAGTTTAGCTTCCATTCAAGGAGATCAAGCTTTAGCTGAATTGGCTTCTATTTTTGGGGTGGAAACCATTGAAGAAAATGGTAATGTGATTATTCGAAAGTGTGGAGAAAGGAAAGAAATAACTCAATTAAACTTAATAGATTGTCCAGACTTAGCTCCAAGTCTAATTGTAATCGCTGCACTCAATTGTAATGAGCTAATAATAGATGGTATAAAAACACTAAGGATAAAAGAATGTAATCGAATTAAAGCTCTATCTAACGAATTGCAAAAAATAGGTGCTCAGTTAATTGAGGTGACGAATGATCAAATTATGATTAAGAAAACGGATGGTTTGCCCGATAAAGTTGAATTTAACACTTACAATGACCATCGAATGGCCATGTGTCTTGCGCCACTTGCTTTTTTAATAAATGAGGTTAAAATTGAAAATATAAAAGTGGTAAAAAAGAGTTTCCCAAATTATTGGTTAGAATTGGAAAAGTGTGGAATAAAGGCTAGCTAATCTTTCTTTTTTGCTTTTGTCGATATTTTTTATTCATAATCAAGCTGTAAACTTGACGAATTGTGGCAAAAAGATAAGCCAAAGCTAACCCAATCCATATGATGGTTAGAATTAAGTAATCTAAACCGGAGTAATTGTAAAAAACAACGGCCGCAACATGAGCATTAAAAAAGTTTAGAAAAACGGTAATTGATGCTACTCGACGTGGAGCTTGCTGAAAAGCAATTAGATTTAGTAAACCAGTAAATATCATTACCGAACCAAAGAACATATCATTCCTAATGAAAAATTCAAATGCGAAGCCGATAAATGCTACCATATTGAATAAATAGAGTGATTTGTGTGTTCTGTATCTTTTTCTCATCAGGGTTAAAATTTCAAGCGAAGTTGTGCTTTAATTTCAGAGCGGGTATTTCCTTGAATTTCATCTTTACCACTTCCAATAGATGTTCGATCTGTGTAATAGGTTTGAGCATATCTGAGCCACAAATCAACTCCTCTACGAATGTGATACTTGGTTGTAACGTAAAATCGTGTGCCTCTTCCATTGTAAGCCGGTATTGAAAATGCGTACAAAACATCGCTTTCATAAGCATAGATTCTACTGTTGTATGAATCAGTTTCAAATATAGCGTATCGAACCGAAAAAGAGAGTGGAAAGCTTAATTGTTTGTAATTTATATCTTGGTAGATTACAAACCCACTTTCGTCTACATTTTTTCCTAATTGGTAGTTACTTAGCTCAACTCTACTTTTAATTTGAATGCTTTCAGTTATCTGAAAAGCGAAGTGTAATCGGTAATTATTCAATGTTTCATCAACAACTTGGTCAATTCCTTCCGAATCGATTTGTTCATTTTTCCCTTTTTGTCGTTCCCTAAATCTAAAATAGGCTTGCATTCGTCGATTGGGTTTGTAAGTAAGTTGAGTGGTAATTCGATGTCCATGTGATGGAGCATCTGTTTGAAATCTCAACCAATCAAAAGCAAATCGGTCAGCAAAGGCAGATAAAGTAAAGTTTTTACTAAGTCGAGAATTTAGTCCAATAAAAAAGCCTTCTTCATTGGTATTGTTAGAGGATTCTCCAATGGCATTGCTTTGAATGGGTTTAAAATCTTTTTCAAATTTTCGATGTTGAATGGCTACAGAAAGTCGTGGGTCCATTACGATTAAAGCTCCATTTGTATAGGCAATACCTCCATCAATACTTTTTGAAATTTCACCAAAAAAGTTGATGTTTTTATAGAGGTAATTATAGTCAATCCCAATATTGGTATTTTCATTATCTAGTTGACTAAACTGATTGTAGGTTTGTATTCGCGGTTGAAAGTCAGCATCAATTTCATTGTGAACGGCCGTAATCCCAATATTGATATTTCGTTTAACATAAGCTAAATGACCACCAACAAATTGATTGGTTACTACATCTTTATCTTCTAGTTCTCCTTTTGTTCGGTGAAAACCATCTTCTGATAAGGAAGTAATGATCAGCTGTTCATCTAAAGTATCCGCATTGTTAGTCACATTCGCATCTACTTTATTGCTTGAATAAAAGGCAGTAAATTCAATGTTGTTTGAACTCAAAGTAATGCCACCACCTCTTAGAAATAGGTCTTCTTGCACAGAGGTATATTGTCTTAAACCTGGAGCATTCCGTTTTAGTGTAAAAATATCTGGAGAGCGGCCAAAAGCTAAACCAGACCAAAAGGTCAAACCTTGTCCGAATTGAGCTTGAAAATCTCCAAGCGCTAATTGCTTTACTTTTCCAAAACCTTGTGCAAAGAAGTGAGCTGAGTAAAAGTCAAATCCACTTTTCTGAGTGCCTTGAAAGAATTCCTCTCCAGGATCTTTTTCGGCAGTAACTCCAAAACTCAAACGATTGGAGTAGTTAAATCGAAATCGAGAATACAAACGTGCATTGCTACCAAGGTATCGTGCATTTTCGTTTTCTTGAAGCTCTTCTGAACTTATGTGCGAAAAGCCTTCTTGCTCTTCTAAAATGGAACTGTAGCGGATAAAAAGTTGAGAAGTCCCTTCTTCAAACATGCTCTTTAAACTAAGTCTTGGTTGATCTAAATCTCCTTTGACTTCAGTAAATGGTTGTATGAGTAAAATGCTTTCTAAATCAAAGCCTTTGATGCTTTGTAGTTCTTCAAAAGTGATTAATCGGCCATGGTCTTCAATGTGTTTTAAAAGACTATTGATTTGTATATCATTCAACAATCCAAGATCTTCTAACTCCAGTTTGCTCGCTCGGTTCAGATTAATTGGATGATCAAAGTAGAATTCTAATTGTTCAAATAAGGTTGTAAAATCTGCATCACCACCTTCATTTACATCCAACAGAAAGTCAACCCGGTCCTCAATGATTCGACTTTTTTCGTCATCTAACTTTTGTGCCGAAGTGCTCAATCCGTTTAAAAGCAAAATTGTAACTATGAGAAGCAGCTTTTTCATGCTAGATATTAATCTGCTTTAGGTTGATAAGAAAGTGAGATTTGAGGAGTAAAACCAATTGTGGAGTGAAAACCTGAAGCAAAGTCAAGCTGAAAGTCTTTCAAATTTAAACCAAAACCGAGTGTACTTAAACTAGGGTTTGTAGCATAACCTAACCTAAAATGTAAAATATCTAAGGCTTGATAATCGATGCCCACTTTAGCAATGGCATCATAATCAATATCTTTTACTACTTCAGAAAGTAAATTCACTTTTTTTGAAATGGAATAACCGACTCCTAATTTTAGAAGAGTAGGGTAGCGTTCGTCTTGAAAACTTGAAAGTTTTGCTTGGTTAGGGTTAACTACTACTGCAGCTAGGTTAATATCTTCATTTAGTTTGGCAAATAAGCCGATAGTTCCACTTAGTGCACTATTGGTTCCATAACCTTCACCTATTTGTGTTGAGAGGTAGTTTAATTGAACACCCAAGGCAAAAGTCTCGCTTAAGCGTTGACCATAGGAAATCCCCAGTTTATTTTCATTGTACAAGCTATAACCGTATTGACCGATGCTTAGTCCAAAGGCACCTAAATTGGTAGGATAAGCAAAAACAGCTGTTCTATATGATAAGTTGTTAAGTAAAAAAGGACTTTCGTATGAAATTCCACCTCCCCATTGTTTTTGAAAACCTAGTGCAGCCGGATTGTTTTCTGCGCTCCAAAAATCTTGATGCAGAATAGAAATATTACCCAAAGCATTAGACTTGGCTCCAGTTGAAACATCATCTCTTCCTGCCCAAGACTGAAAACTAATGCATGTTATAAAAGCAAATAGTAGAATTCTCATAGCCATGAAATAATTCGTGCAAAGTACAAATCTTTTATCTCATCTTTTATTTACTTAGATTAAACTACAGTTAAACTTCCTTTCTTATTCTTCTATATTTGTTGCATGAAGTTACTTTCAAAATTAATTCTTTGGCTCAGTGGCTGGAAAGTAGTTGGGGAAAGTCCTAAGTCGCTTGGCAAGTTTGTTATGGTTGCTGCGCCCCATACCAGTAATTGGGATTTTGTATACGCCAGAGCTGCTTTCTACATTATGGATATTAAGTTAAAATATACCATTAAAAAGGAGTTGTTTTTTTTCCCATTAGGTGTTATTCTTAAGAAAATGGGAGGTATTCCTATTAATCGTTCTAAGAAAAAGGGGAATATGGTAAATCAAATGGCTGAGCATTTTAAAAATTATAAAGAATTGGCTCTTATGGTAACACCAGAAGGAACCCGGTCTTATTCTCCCGAATGGAAGAAGGGGTTTTATTACATTGCCTTGCAGTCAAAGGTGCCTATTGTTTTAGGGTACTTAGATTATCCAAAGAAAACTGCCGGGGTTGGACCGATTATTCATCCAACAGGAGATGTTGATGCCGATATTGAAAGAATAAAGGCATTTTACAGAACGATAACTCCAAAGTATCCCGAGAAAGGAGTGAAGTAAATTATTCCTTCACCGCTAATTTAAATCCAACTCCATGAACATTGATCAATTGGATGTTTTCATCTTCTTTTAAGTATTTTCTCAATCGAGAAATAAATACATCCATGCTTCGTCCGTTAAAGTAATCATCGTTTCCCCAAATAGATTTTAATGCAAACTCTCTTTGCATGACTTCATTCATATGTAGACATAACAAACGAAGTAGGTCTGCCTCTTTTTTTGTTAATTTTTTCTGAACTGAATTTAATTCCAAGTATTGATTGACATAATCAAATTCATATTTTCCAATCTTGAAATGCTTTTTATCAATTTGCTCTGAGTGGTTGTTACTTTTTAAAATATTCTCAATTCTGGCAGCTAATTCAGGAAATTCGAAAGGCTTTGTTAAATAGTCCTGACCCAGTTTCAGTCCCTTTACTTTATCTTCAATCAGAGATTTAGCTGTTAAAAAAATAAAGGGTAAGTCTGGTTTTAATTGCACCAACTCTTCGGCAATTTCAAAGCCTCCTAGCTTTGGAAGCATTACATCAAGAATAGCTATATCATAAGTGTTTTTGAGCGCTTTTTGTAATCCATCATTTCCTTTAGTCGCCCATTCTACTGAATAATTAAGTCCTTCTAAATTATCCTTTATCACAAATCCAAGATTTAAATCATCTTCAACAAGCAATATTTTTCCTTTTTCGCTCATGCTTTATTTAGTTAGGTTTTGGAAAGAATATTCGAAAAGTAGAGCCGCTACGCGTTTCACTTTTAAGTTGAATTTTTCCATGATGCTTTTTAACCATTTTTCGAACATAATTCAGACCAATTCCAAAGCCTTTTACATCGTGCAAATCTCCTTTTGGTACTCGGTAGAATTTATCAAAAACGTGTTTTTGTTCTTCTTTGCTCATTCCAATGCCATTGTCTCTTACTCTTAACCTAATTCCTCCTTTATAATCTTCAGTAGAAATATGAACTACCGGTTTTTGTGCACAATATTTAATAGCATTATCAACCAGGTTGAATAAAATGTTTGTCAAATGCATTTTATCCCCTTTAATTACTGGGTGGTTGGCTTTTAATTCAGTTTGTATTTCTCCCTCATTGGCATTTAAAATCAACTCAAAACCCAAAACAGTTTTATTGATGATCTCATGCAAGTTCACATCCTCCATTTCAAGTTCTACTCTTTTTTCATCTAAGCTTGCCATTTGTAGCACCTTATCAACTTGATTCTTTAGACGTTCACTTTCTTCTTTAATGATGTTTGTGTAATTCTTTAGTCGCTCAGGGTCTTTGGTAATGTTTGGGTTGCTTAATACTTCCGTAGAAAGCACAATGGTTGAAATAGGAGTCTTTAGCTCATGAGTCATGTTGTTAATAAAGTCTGTTCTGACTTCAGAAAGTTTTTTCTGCTTAAGAATCACCCAAATGGTGTAGCTAAAAAAGATAACTACAAGCAGAAGAAATAAAGTTGAGCCAATCCAAATACTCATGTCGTTAATTAAATACAAGTCTTTGTCGGGAAAATAGACTCCAAAGTAATGAGAAGCCTTATTCCATCTTTCACGATCTGAAGTTTGCTCAACAATCGTTTTTGCCTCCGATTCAATATCCACATAGTTTCCAAAAACAATGGAGTCAGTAAAACAATCATAAAGCACGTATTCAAAAGCCGTATTTAAGTTACGAGCTTGAAACTCCTTGCTCAGCAGGTTTTCTAGTAAGTAAGGGTGCAAAGTATCATTGGTAGAAGCTAAAAAGTAGTTTGAAGAAATCTGCTTAACTGGTTCATAAAGTTCAGATGAATCTTGATTGAGTTTTTGAACTTCTCTAACCACATTGCTTAAGGCAACATGAACACGCTCGTTAAATTGCTTCTCTTCAATATTGTATGCTTTTGAAACCCAAAAAAGTTGAAAGCTAAAAATTCCAATTACGGTAATCGCAGCAAACAAAATAACAAGACGGATGTATTTACGATTCATGGGCCTAAAATAAATTCTTTTTTAAGTCTATAGAAATGTTTAACGACTAATTAACAAAATACGAATTTTGAATCTATGGAGTTTCCCCAGTATCGACGTTATAAAAATGGAATGAGCTATTTTAAAATTTTGAATGATTCGGAATTTGTTGAATATAAAAAGGAAGGCAACTCCATTGCTAAATATCCTTTAAAAGCAGCCATCTTACCAGACCGTAACTTAATTTTGGACATGCTTCATAATCCTGAACCGTATTGGGATGTTATTGAAGAAGCAGAGTTTCTGCTCTTTACTCGAGATTCAAACCATGCTACATAGAATTCTCTTTTTTAAGTTATCTTCGTCAACCAAATCACTTTTTTACCTAATATGAAAATTAAATTTTTACCAATAAGTCTAGTCCTAGCTTTAGGATTAACTGCATGTGGTGGAGCTTCTGAGAAGAAGGAAGCGACTGAAGCCACTCAAACTGAATCGCATGTAAATCATGAAGAATCAGATTTTAAATACACAGCTGATCGATTTGCTGATTTACGCTTAATACGATATCAAGTGCCGGGTTTTGAAGAACTCAGTGCGAAGAAAAAGGAGTTGTTATACTATTTATATAAAGCGGCTTTAAGTGGCAGAGATATTATGTACGATCAGAATTTTCGCCATAATTTACAACTAAGAAAGTTGTTTGAAGCTATTGTTAAAAACGAAGATCAACTAAAAGATGATGCTGAGTATGAAAAGTTTTTGGTTTATGTAAAGCGCTTTTGGTTTAGTAATGGAATTCATCATCATTATTCAAACAACAAGTTTGAGGCTGATTTTACCAAAGAGTTTTTTGCAAAAGCGGTAAATGAATTGGATGAAGCAAGCCTTCCTTTAAAAGAAGGTCAAAGTAAAGCACAGATGTTGGAAGAATTAACTGAAGTGATTTTTAATCCAACCATTGCTCCTAAGAAGGTTTCCTTAGATCCAGAGAAGGACTTAGTATTAGAATCAGCTATCAATTTTTATGGTAAAGATGTAACGCAAGCAGAAGTAGAGGCTTATTATGCCGGTTTGGATAAAGTTGAAAATAACCCACCTGAATATGGACTGAATACACAATTGGTTAAGAAAGATGGAAAAATTGTTGCCAACACCTGGAAAGTGGGTGGACTTTATTCTGAAGCTATTACAGAAATTGTAAAATGGTTGGAGAAAGCATCTACCGTTGCAGAAAATGAACAGCAAAAATTGGCATTAGACCGATTAGTAGCTTACTACAAAAGCGGCAATGTTAGCGACTGGGATGCCTACAACATCGCATGGGTAAATGATACCAATTCAAGAACGGATGTGGTGAATGGCTTTATCGAAGTTTACAATGACCCATTGGGTTACAAAGGCTCCTTTGAATCAGTGGTTTCATTTAAGGATATGGAAGCAACTAAACGAATTGAGGCGGTAAGTAAAGAAGCGCAATGGTTTGAAGACAACTCTCCAATTATGGAAGAGCATAAAAAAGAAAATGTAAAAGGAATTACTGGTAAAGTGATTACTGTTGTAGTAGAAGCGGGAGACGCTTCTCCGTCAACACCAATTGGGATTAACTTACCCAACAATGGCTGGATTCGTGAGCAACATGGTTCTAAAAGCGTAAGCCTAGGAAACATTGTTCATGCTTACGAAATGTCATCTAAGGAAGGAAAAAGTTCTTTAACAGAGTTTGCCTATTCGCAAGAAGAAATTAATCGTGCTAAAGAGTATGGCAGCATTGCAGACTTGCTACATACCGATTTACATGAGGTAATTGGACATGCTTCTGGAAAAGTTAACCCAGGTATTGGGACTCCTAAAGAAACTCTTAAAAATTATGCCTCAACTTTAGAAGAGGGTAGAGCAGACCTAGTGGCACTGTATTTCTTATATGATGAAAAATTGGTTGAAATGGGTCTAATACCTTCTTTAGATGCAGGGAAAGTGGCGTATGATGACTACATTAAGAACGGCTTAATGCTTCAATTAAGAAGACTAGAACTTGGTGAGCAAGTGGAAGAAGCTCATATGAGAAACCGTCAAATGATTGCAAAATGGGTTTATGAAAAAGGAGCAGCCGACAAAGTAGTTGAAAAGAAAATGAAAGACGGAAAAACCTACTTTGTTATAAATGATTATGCGAAACTAAGAGAATTGTTTGGCCAATTATTAAGAGAGTTACAGCGAATTAAATCGGAGGGAGACTATGAAGCTGGAAAAGCTTTGGTTGAAAATTATGCTGTTGAAGTAGACCCTGAAATTCATAAAGAAGTATTGGCTCGTTTTGAGGCACTGAACTCAGCTCCTTATGGTGGATTTATCAATCCAGTATTAACTCCTGTAGAAGAGAATGGAAAAATTGTAGATGTAAAAGTTGAATATCCAGATGATTTTAAAGGTCAAATGCTTTATTACGGCGAGAATTATTCGTTTTTGCCTGTGAAATAAAGTCACACTTTGAATTTTAAAAAACCTCCGTTATGCGGAGGTTTTTTTGTTGAATTTTATGTCACTTTTATTCACTTATAAACCCGCAATTCAATTTGAAGCAAATTATCTTTTTCTCACTTCTATTTTGCTTGTTTCCAATGGATTCAATTTCGCAAGAAAGCATAGAAGACTTAACGGAGTTTTTTGAGTTTGAGTTGCACAGTAAGCATAGAGATAGCACCCATTACACAACCAAAATTGTAATTGCTCCCATCATTTCGTATAAACCTTCAACAAGCCTTGGTTTTGGAGGTGGTTCTAAACTTTTGTTTAAACCCAAGAAAGCGGGCGACGATACACGGACTTCAAATATTCCTCTTTCCGCCAAATACACACTCAAAAATCAGTTTGTTTTTTCTTCAAGTTACGATGTCTTCTTTCCGCAAGAAAAATACCTTTTAAAAGGGAATCTTAAATTTTCAAAGTTCCCAATTGGTTACTTCGGTTTAGGTAATGAAACCTTAACGAAAGATAAAATTGAAGTCAGTTTTAATCGATT
Source organism: uncultured Flavobacteriales bacterium (assembly GCA_964001305.1). Taxonomy (GTDB): domain Bacteria; phylum Bacteroidota; class Bacteroidia; order Flavobacteriales_E; family Vicingaceae; genus CAJXMH01. Next base: position 35,439 of record CAXFAI010000035.1, on the reverse strand, counting down.
TTTAATTGAACCCTTGTTGTTGAGAAAGGTGCACAACTACTTTTTTCTTGGTGGTGGAATAAGAAGCTTTTTTACACAGAATGCTAAAATTAAGAATGCAGAACTTCCAAAACAGTCTTATCAAGGTCTAAGAGATTCTTTAAACAACTATTCGATGGGGATTGAGTTGGCTGCAACTTTAGATAGTCGAGATAATGTACTCAATGCTTTGCATGGAGTGTTTTTTGAATTTACACATGGCTTTTACGACAAAGCTTTTGGAAGTGATCAAAACTACATGCTTACAAAAGCTAATTTTCGAAATTATCATCAATTAAATCCGAATAAACTCAATGTTATAGCTTTTGAACTTTTTACACAACTTTCTTGGGGAAATCCACCCTTGCTAGATATGCCAAGTTTGGGCGGTGATGAATTGCTTCGTGGTTTTCAAGAAGGACGCTTTACTGACCGTTTTACCTACTTTTCACAAGTTGAGTATCGGTGGCAAACTTTTGAAAGAATTGGATTTGTGTTTTTTGGTGGGTTAGGAAGTGTGCTTGCAGAAAATGAAGTTCCTCAACTTATGGATTTAAAGGCTTCATTAGGTACAGGACTGCGCTTGAAAATTGTAAAAAGTGAAAATCTAAATATTCGTATCGATTTTGCACATGGATTTGGAAATGAACATGCTAACAATTTCTATTTAGGAATTGCAGAGGCCTTCTAGCTAGTTTTATGAATATCCTCTAGTTATTTATTTGCTAAATTGATATATTTATGCAAAATAAATATAGTTAAGTGAAAAAGTGTCCCAAATGTGATAGTAAATCAGTGATTAAGAGTGGTGTAGTTAACCACAGACAGCGTTATAAATGCAAAGATTGTAACTATTATTTTACAGTAGACAAACTGGGAAAGAATATAGATAATTACTATGTTACGAAGGCAATTCAGTTATATGTTGAAGGTGTAAGCTATCGTGAAATAGAACGAATTCTTGGTGTGAGCCATGTCTCGGTTATGAATTGGGTCAGAAAGTACAAAATTAAGCGACCTGAAAACTTGTACTACCATCCGACTTATCGAATATTAAGTCATGAAGAATTGATAGACTTTATGAAAAAGAAAGATAATATATCGGGTGCAGGTATTATTATTACCGAGCTTGGCGATAAGTTTATGACAATTAAATGGGAACGATTTAAGGAATAAAACTATATAGTTAGCAAATAAAGATAGTAGATGTCATTGGATTGATTTTTTTAAACTCAATTTGAATCATTCGAATTCAATTCGGATCAATCAAAAAGTTCTAATAATTCAACTCTACTACTATGAAGAAAATATTGCTCTCTGCTCTCGCTTCTTTAGCCATTTGTAGTTTTTCTTACTCACAAGGATCTGCAAACTATAGTGGCGGCTTAAAAGTTAAACTAAACGAAGATGGTTCTAAATACTTTCGATTGATTACTTGGCATCAAGTATGGGCAAGGTATAATCAGAACAACGAAGGAAGTACGCGTTTAGGAGAAAAACAAGACCAAACATTTGATGTAGGATTAAGAAGGTCACGATTCCTGATGTTTTCACAAATTAGTGATCGTTTTTTAATTGTTACCCATTTTGGTATAAATAACCAGAATGCAATTAGTGGAGGGTATTTAGGAACGGATGGAAAGAAACCGCAACTATACATGCATGATGCATGGGTTGATTATAAAGTTTTTGGGGATAAATTACATATTGGTACAGGTTTGCACTATTGGAATGGTCTATCACGAATGACCAATGCCTCTACTTTGAACTTTATGACCTATGATGCTCCTATTTCAAATTGGTCAACCATCGAAGCTACCGATCAATTTGCTCGTCATTTAGGCATCTTTTTAAAAGGTAAGCTCGGTAAATTAGATTATCGACTAGCTATGAATGATGCTTTTAAAACAAATACTTCTCAAGCCATTGCAGTTGAACGTTCTAATTATAATCCGGCAAATAACAATAAAATTTATACTGGTTATTTCATGTATCAGTTTAAAGATCAAGAATCAAATTTGCTGCCTTATGCAGTTGGTACTTACTTAGGTACTAAAAAGATATTTAATGTTGGTGCAGGGTTTCATTATAATAATGATGGAATGTGGTATCAAACAGCTTCTTCTGATACTTCTTACGCCGATATCGCTTTGTTTTCAGCAGATGTATTTTTGGACTTGCCACTTAATGAGGAAAAGAAAACGGCTTTAACTGCCTATCTAGCTTATTATAATTATGACTTTGGTCCTAACAATGTTAGAAATATTGGTATCTTAAATCCATCTGACGGGTCTACAATTAATAGTAGTTTAAGAGGAAACGCTTACCCAGTTTTAGGTACCGGTCAAATTGTATACAGCCAGCTAGGTTATTTACTTCCTGATTTTTCTGAAAAAGTAAGAGTACAACCTTATGCGGCTAGTTCTTACTCCATGTTTGAAGGAGTTCAAGATTCAAATGGAGATGAAGTTCCTGTAAGTGTGTTTGATGTAGGAGCAAATTTTTATATCGATGGACATAATTCAAAACTCACCTTGAATTATCGTTCACGACCAGATTTTACAAATCCCAATGATCTTGAAAGAAGAAGTGAAATCACCTTTCAAGCAATGATTTATTTATAGTCCTTAACCTTTTAAAAACAAACCCATGGATTTAAAAACAGCACATAAATACTGGAGAGAAAACCTGAGATACCTTGCCATTTTGTTGGGTATTTGGTTTCTCGTTTCCTATGTCTTCGGCATAGTATTAGTCGATCAATTAAACACCATTCACTTAGGTGGATTCAAACTTGGATTTTGGTTTGCTCAGCAAGGCTCTATTTACGTATTCGTGATTTTAATCTTCGTATACGTTCGCCTCATGAACAAGCTCGATCACAAGTACAATTTAGATGATGAATAATTAAAAACTTAAGAAAATGGATATTTTAACTTGGACATATATATTAGTAGGAATCACTTTTGCCCTTTACATTGGTATTGCCATTTGGTCGAAAGCTGGATCGACCAAAGATTTCTACGTAGCAGGTGGGGGAGTTTCACCTTTAGCAAACGGTTTGGCCACTGCGGCTGACTGGATGAGTGCTGCCTCATTTATTTCAATGGCAGGAATTATTTCTTTCGTCGGATACGACGGATCAGTTTACTTAATGGGTTGGACCGGAGGATATGTGCTGCTGGCACTATTACTAGCACCCTATTTGAGAAAGTTTGGAAAATTTACAGTGCCCGATTTTATAGGTGATCGCTACTATTCAAACGTTGCCAGAACAGTTGCCATAATTTGTGCATTATTTGTTTCCTTTACTTATGTAGCAGGACAAATGCGTGGTGTAGGTGTTGTATTTTCTCGTTTTTTAGAAGTAGATGTAAATACTGGAGTTCTTATTGGAATGGTCATCGTTTTCTTCTACGCAGTACTTGGAGGGATGAAAGGAATTACCTACACACAAGTAGCACAATATTGTGTTTTGATTTTTGCATTTATGGTTCCGGCCATCTTTATTTCTATTCAAATGGCTGACTCTATTTTACCACAAATTGGTTTTGGTGGTTATGGAGCTGATGGTGTAAGTTTATTAGATAAGCTTGATGGTTTACATGAAGAGTTAGGGTTTGCGGCTTATACCAATGGTTCTAAAGATATGATTGATGTCTTCTTTATTACCGCAGCCTTAATGGTAGGTACGGCAGGATTGCCGCACGTAATTGTACGTTTCTTTACAGTTCCTAAGGTTAAAGATGCAAGAAAATCTGCTGGTTATGCATTGTTATTTATTGCAATTCTTTACACCACTGCTCCTGCGGTTGCTGTTTTTGCAAGAACCAACTTAATCGAGACAGTTCAAGACAAAGAATATTCTTCTTTACCTTCTTGGGTAAGTAATTGGGAACAAACTGGCTTATTGGGCTGGGAAGACAAAAACAACGACGGTAAAGTTCAATACTACAATGATGCCAACCCTGCTATGGCAGCAAAAGCTGAAGCAAATGGTTGGAATGGAAATGAATTCACTGTAGATCGTGATATTATTGTATTGGCAAATCCTGAAATTGCACAATTACCAAATTGGGTGATTGCACTTGTAGCGGCAGGAGGATTAGCCGCAGCTCTTTCAACTGCTGCAGGTTTGCTATTGGTTATTTCTACTTCGGTAGCACATGACTTATTCAAAAAACAAATTAAGCCTGACATTTCTGATAAAGGTGAATTGTTAGCGGCTAGAATTGCAGCTGGTGTTGCTGTGGTAGTTGCAGGTTATTTTGGAATAAACCCACCTGATTATGTGGCGGCAGTTGTTGCCTTAGCCTTTGGGTTGGCCGCTGCTTCATTCTTCCCTGCCATTGTTATGGGAATTTTCAGCAAACGCATGAACAAAGAAGGTGCAGTTGCAGGTATGGTTATTGGTTTATTGTTAACTATATTCTACATCCTCAAATTTAAATTCGGATTAATCGGTTCTTCTGCAAAAGAAGATTGGTGGTTTGGAATTTCACCCGAAGGATTCGGAACCGTTGGAATGATTGTAAACTTTGCAGTAGCTATGATTATTTCAAAAATGACTCCGGCACCTCCTCAAGATGTTCAAGACTTAGTAGAAGATATTCGATTGCCTTCAGGGGCAGGAGAAGCCAGCGCGCATTAATTCTAAACTTTGGTTAAATTCGGTGGTGTTGGAAACAACACCACCTTTATTAGTTATAGGCACTAGATTGAAACAAAATAAGGCAATAAAAAAACTGATTGTAATAGGCTTAGTCTTGCTATGTTTATTACAATATCCTTTTTTGGCACTCATTACTCCAGATAAAAGTTTGGGTCATGTTCCGTATTCCTTAATCAGCATTCTTTTGGTTTGGATTGCCTTTATTTTTATTCTGAACCTGGTTTTAAATAGAAATAGCATTAGCGAAAGAGCCAAAGAGAATGATTGAATTTTTAGTGATACCAATTTTATTGGTCTATCTATTAGGCTTGTTTTTTATTGCTTTTAACTCAGAAAAATACTTTTCCTCTTTTTCAAATAACGGTTATTTCTATGCGCTTTCTTTAATGGTTTATTGCACCGCATGGACTTTTTATGGAAGTGTTGGTTGGGCGGCCAGAGATGGAATCAGTTTTCTTGCCATTTATATTGGTCCGCTTTTAACAGTGCCTTTTTGGTGGGTCATTCTGCGAAAAACAGTTCGAATTACAAAAACGCTTCGCATTTCTTCAATAGCAGATTTTATCTCAATTCGATATGGAAAACATGCCGGTTTAGGCAAGTTGGTTTCCATTGCTTCTTTCTTAGGAGTTATACCTTACATTGCTTTACAGCTGAAAGCAGTAGATAGTTCCATTGAGTTGTTAAGCCCCAATTCAATGCCTTGGGCTTCTTTGTTTGTGTTGTTTTTACTAACCGTTTTTGCCATATTATTTGGTGCAGCCAATGTAGATGCCAATCAGAGAAAGCCTGGTTTAATTTCGGCTGTAGCCTTTGAAAGCGTTGTAAAAATTATTGCCTTTTTTGCCATTGGTTTATTTGTAGTTTACGGTTTATTTAATGGTTTCGGAGACTTGTTTTCGCAAGCAGCTCAAAAAGTAAATGTTCAACGATTAGCCGCAATTAATAACAGTTGGGGTTATTCCGATTGGTTTTTTATCTGTTTAGTCAGTGCCATTGCTTTTTTCTTATTACCCCGTCAGTTTCAAGTTTCTTCTGTAGAAGCAGGTAAAGAGAAGCATATATTAACGGCTATGCGTATAGCACCTATCTACTTGTTGCTGATCAACTTGTTTGTATTACCAATTGCTTTAGCAGGCTTGTTGCTTTTGCCTGAAACTGCAGATTCAGACTTTTATGTAATCCTTCTTCCACTAAAAGAAAAGGCCAATTTCTTAGTTTTTTTAGGCTTATTAGGTGGTTTTAGTGCAGCAACAGGTATGATTTTGGTTTCAACAACTGCCCTAAGTACCATGCTGAGTAACTACATTTTTATTCCCTTAATTCTAAAAACGGATAAAGAAGACGCAAGTCAAAGACAGAATTATCAAAGCTTACTGCTTTTATGGAGAAGAGTCTCAATTGTAGTAATTATGATTTTGGCCTATTTGTATTATCAATATTTTACATTTTCAGAGTCATTGGTAAGTATTGGACTAATCAGTTTTGTTGCTATAGCACAATTGGCTCCTGCCTTTTTTGGAGGATTGTTTTGGAAAAAATCCAATGCTAGAGCTGCAATATGGGGCATTGGAGGTGGACTTCTATTATGGGCTCTCTTTTTAATTTATCCAAACACGAGTCATTCTTTTGAATTATTGAGGATTGTGGAATTAGAACAATTCTTAGAATACACCAATCAAACGCTCGGATTGAGTCAATTATCATCAGGAATTTTCATTTCGCTTTTAGTAAACACCGCTTTGTACATTGGAATTTCTTTCCAAAGCAGTCAATCTGCTACAGAGATTAATCAAGCGGAATTATTTGTTGATATTTTTAAATATTCAGGGCGCTATGATAAGTCAGTTGCACGAAATGTTTCCGCCTATTTTCCTGACATAAAATCACTATTTAACCAATTTATTGGAGAGAAAAGAACTGAAGAAGTCTTAGAACGATATGCACAACGACATGGCATTAATTGGGAAGATAATCCCAAGGTTGATGCAAGAGTAGTCTCTTATGCTGAAAGAGTTTTGACTGGAATTATTGGACCTTCAAGTGCCAAGATTATGGTTTCTAAAGTAGTTCAAGAAGAAGAAATTGGAATGAAAGAAGTCTTGAATATTTTGCAAGAATCTCAAGAAACTATAAAGCTCAATAAGGCACTGCAACAAAAGCAACAGCAACTGGCAAAAGCTACACAAAGTTTACAATTGGCTAATAGTAAGTTGCAAGAGTTTAGCGAACTAAAGAATGAATTTTTGTATACGGTTACTCATGAATTACGCACTCCTATTACAAGTATTAAGGCCATTGCAGAAATTATACAAGATCATGCCGACATGGAGGAAGAGCAGAAAGCGACCTTCATTGATAACATCATTTATGAATCAGAGCGCATGAGTCGTTTGATTTCAAATGTGCTAGATTTAGAAAAGTTTGAAAGTGGAAATCAAGAATTGGAGAAATCTGAAATTAACATCCAAACATTAATTGAAGATGAAATAAAGGCTGCTAATCCAAAAATAAAAGAAAAGCAAATCAGCTTGAATTTGGATATAAGTGTGAGTTTGCCCAATGTGGTTGCTGATGAAGATCGAATTCGTCAGTTGGTAACTAACTTACTTACCAATGCCATAAAGTATTGTGATTCAGAAAACGGGAAGATTGAAATAACGGCCTACCGTTTTGAAGATTCTGTGAGAGTAAAAATTGCCAATAATGGTTCTTCATTAACGGAGGATGATTTGGATCAATTGTTCGATAAATTTTATCAAGTAAAAAACCAAAGAAATAAGAAGCAAGTAGGACATGGATTAGGCTTAGCCATTTCTAAGAATATTGTAGAGATGCATCAAGGAAGTATTTCTGCTGAGGTAGAAGGAGAATGGGCTAAATTTAAATTCCGATTGCCAATAGAATGACTATGAAGAAGAAAATATTAATTGTAGACGATGAACCCAATATTGTAATGTCATTAGACTATCTGCTAAGGAAAAACAATTTTGAGGTTTTTATTGCCAGAAATGGAAATGAAGCATTGAAATTGCTTGATAGCGAAGTGCCAGATTTAATGCTGCTAGATATTATGATGCCTGATGTAGATGGATATGAAGTTTGTATGCACGTTAAATCCAATGAAAAATACAAAGGAGTTAAAGTGGTTTTCTTATCCGCAAAAAGTAAACAAGAAGATATTGAAAAAGGCTACGCCATGGGTGCAGATTTATATCTCACCAAACCATTTTCAACTCGAAACTTAGTCAAGTCAATAGAAGAAGAATTAACTAAAAACAACTAAAATGAACGGTACTACTTATGAGAAGATGTATCGCGAAAGCATCGAAAAGCCTGAAGAATTTTGGGCAAAACAAGCGGAGCAAATAGAGTGGTTTACAAAACCCGAAACGATACTAGCAAAGGAAAATGGCTTATATCGTTGGTTTAAAGGAGGTAAAATGAATACCTCTTATTTGGCACTCGATAAACATGTCAACAGTGGCAGAGGTGATCAAGTTGCTGTGGTTTATGATAGTCCTGTAAGCGGGAAAAAGGAAAGTTACACTTACGGTGAATTATTGAAGAAAGTAGAAAAGCTTGCAGGTGGTTTAAAGTCATTAGGCGTGGGTAAAGGAGATCGTGTTATTATTTATCTGCCGATGATTCCAGAAGCCCTAATTAGCATGTTGGCATGTGCACGAATTGGAGCAGTGCATTCGGTGGTGTTTGGAGGTTTTGCTCCCCATGAATTAACCATTCGAATTAATGATGCCAAACCCAAAGTACTAATTACTGCGAATTATGGAATTGAAATTCAAAAAATAATCAAATACAAACCCATCGTAGATGAGGCAATAGCTGATTCAAATTTTCCACCTGAAAAAGTAATTGTTGTTGATCGAGGAGATGAATTCAAGGCCAATTTAAGCAATCGAGATGTCGACTACAAGGATTTAGTAGAAGCAGCTACTCCCGCTACTTATGTTGAGTTAGATGCCATAGATCCACTTTATATACTTTATACTTCAGGAACTACAGGTACCCCAAAAGGAATTGTAAGGGATAATGGCGGCCATGCGGTAGCTCTTAAGTTCAGTATGGAGTATATCTACAATTGTAAAGAAGGTGAAGTTTACTGGGCAGCAAGTGATGTTGGATGGGTTGTCGGTCACTCTTACATTGTGTATGCTCCATTAATTCAAGGCTGCACGACTATACTATTTGAAGGGAAACCAATTAAAACTCCAGATGCTTCAACCTTTTGGAGAGTTATTGCTGAAAATAAGGTGAATGTTATGTTTACAGCGCCAACTGCTTTTAGAGCCATTAAGAAAGAAGACCCAGATGGTAAATTCATCAAAAAGTATGACCTTTCATCTTTGCGTTCACAGTTTGTAGCTGGAGAACGTTGCGATGCCACCACCTTAAAGTGGTTGCAAGATCAACTTCAAGTTCCAGTAATTGATCATTGGTGGCAAACGGAAAGTGGATGGGCTATGCTAGCAAATATGTTAGGAGTAGAAGAGTTTCCTGTAAAAGCAGGAAGTGCTACAAAACCAGTTTGTGGATACGATTTACAAGTACTTCGTGAAGATGGGACAAAAGCTGAACCAAATGAAGAAGGATATGTTGCCGTAAAATTACCACTACCACCTGGTTGTTTGCCTGTACTTTACAACGATAGAGAGCGATTTGAAAAAGGGTATTTAAACAAGTTTGAAGGCTATTACTTTTCGGGTGATGGAGGCTATTATGATGAAGATGGTTATTTCTTCATCACAGGTCGCGTTGATGATATTATCAATGTAGCTGGGCATCGATTATCAACTGCAGAAATGGAAGAGGTTGTCGCTTCACATGCAGATGTAGCAGAGTGTGCGGTAATAGGTGTTCATTGTGAAATTAAAGGACAGAAGCCAATGGCCATTGTTGTAGCTAAAACTAATCTTTCAAAAACTACAGAGGAATTGCAGAATGAAATCATTCAGCTAGTGCGAAAAGAAATTGGAGCGGTAGCCTCATTAAAAACTGTGCTAATTGCAGAACGATTACCAAAAACTAGATCGGGAAAAATCTTGCGAAAAACCATGCGCAAAATTGTTGATTTAGAAGACTATAAAATGCCTTCAACCATTGATGATCCTGCTATAATTACTGAAATAGAAACCTTATTTACAAACAATAGAGAATTAATAAATAGAAACTAAACACTATGGACTTACGAATTAAATCTTACGAAGAATATCAAGAAAAATACATGCAAAGCGTAGATAATCCAGATACGTTTTGGGATGAAATTGCTCAACAATTCGTTTGGCAGAAACCATACGATAAAGTTTGCGAATGGGAGTTTGCTACCCCTGATGTAAAATGGTTTATAAACGGTAAAATGAACATTACCGAAAACTGTTTAGATCGGCACTTGCAAAAAAGAGGGAATAAATTAGCACTCATTTGGGAACCCAATGACCCCAAAGAGCGCTTTGTAAGATATACCTACAAAGAGCTTTATGAAAAGGTATGTGAATTTGCTAATGGGCTTAAAAATCAAGGAATAAAGAAGGGTGACCGGGTGGTTATTTACATGCCCATGATTCCTGAGTTAACAGTAGCCGTTTTGGCTTGCGCCCGAATTGGGGCAGTACATTCTGTGGTATTTGCTGGCTTTAGTGCCTCTGCCATGGCTGACCGGATTAATGATGCTCAGGCCAAAATGGTAATTACAGCAGATGGATTAAATCGAGGAACGAAGCAAGTTCCACTTAAAAGAGTAGTAAATGAAGCATTACAACATTGTGACTCTGTTGAGAAAGTAATCGTTTATGATTGTGTGAATTGGTCTCCTGAGATGAAAGAAGGTAGAGACATATGGTGGGATGAGGTAGTAAAGGGTATGGACTCAGATTGCCCTGCCGAGCAAATGGATTCGGAAGACATGTTGTTTATTCTTTATACTTCAGGTTCTACGGGAAAGCCTAAAGGAGTTGTGCATACCTGTGGTGGATATATGGTTTATGCCGCTTATTCTTTCCAAAATGTATTTCAATACGAGGAAAGTGATGTGTATTGGTGTACTGCTGATATTGGTTGGATTACGGGTCATACTTACATAGTATATGGTCCCTTGCTTTCAGGAGCAACTACCATGATGTTTGAAGGTGTACCAACTTATCCAGATGCTGGTCGTTTCTGGCAAGTGTGCGATAAGCATGGTGTGAATATATTTTACACGGCACCAACAGCTATTAGAGCATTAATGGGCTGTGGTGATGATCATGTGTTAAGTTATAGCTTAGACTCCTTAAAAGTACTAGGAACCGTAGGTGAGCCTATTAATGAAGAAGCATGGAACTGGTATCGGGTGCACGTCGGAAAAGAGCGCTGTCCTATTGTAGATACATGGTGGCAAACTGAAACAGGCGGAATCATGATTTCTGGCTTGGGAGATTTAAGCCCTCAAAAACCCGCTCATGCTGGATACCCTTTACCTGGTATTCAACCAGTATTGCTTGACCAAGAAGGAAAGGAAATTGAAGAAAATGAAGTAGAAGGGTACTTATGTATGAAACATCCGTGGCCTTCCATTTTGAGAACAACTTACGGAGACCATGAGCGATGTAAGAACACCTATTTCTCTCATTATGAAGGCTATTATTTTACCGGAGATGGAGCCAAAAGAGATAAAAACGGAATGTATCGAATTATTGGTCGAGTAGATGATGTAATTAATGTTAGTGGACACCGATTTGGGACCGCTGAAATAGAAGATGCGATTAATCATAACCCTATGGTAGTCGAATCAGCTGTAGTTGGTTATCCACATGATATAAAAGGTCAAGGCATTTATGCTTATATCGTATGTGAAAGTTTACCTACAAATATAGATGTGGCAAAAGCTGAAGTGGTTGAAACAGTGGTAGAGCGCATTGGTAAAATTGCAAGGCCGGAAAAAATTCAATTTGTGACTGGATTACCCAAAACTAGATCAGGAAAAATTATGCGAAGAATTCTACGTAAAGTAGCCGAAGGAGAGCCTGATAAATTGGGTGACACTTCTACGTTACTAGATCCAGATGTAGTTGATGAAATAGTAGCTGGAGCGCAGTAACTGAATTGAAAGTAATTTAAAAGCGGCGATGGTGTTTCCTATCGCCGTTTTTTTTTATGGTGTTTAATAGGTATTTTGGATGCTGTGAATCGAAATAATTAATCAATAAAAAGGAAAATAATGACAGCAACTGATATTTTAGAACGCTTAAAAGAAGGAAATCGTCGTTTTGTGGGAGACCAATTGGAGCACAAATTAAGTGACCAAAGTAGGAGAAATGAATTAGTAGGAGGGCAGCAGCCTTATGCCATTGTATTGAGTTGTGCCGACAGTCGTGTAGTTCCTGAACATGCATTTGACACTGGATTGGGCGAAATTTTTACTGTCCGAGTGGCTGGAAATGTAGCAAACACTTCATCTTTGGCAAGCATTGAATATGCAGTAGCTCACTTAGGTTCTAAAGTTATTGTCGTTTTAGGACATCAGAGTTGCGGTGCCGTTGGTGCTGCTTTAGCTGGTGGAGATAATGGCTATAATTTAAATCACTTATTGTCACATATTGCACCATCTATTGCAGCTTCAGGAGAAGGGGCTGAGGTAAATGATGTAGTAAAGAAAAACGCACAACTTAATGCAGAAGAATTAGTAAATCGTTCTTCAATTGTTGCGAATGCCGTTAAAGAGGGAAAAGTTCAAATAGTACCAGCTTACTATAATTTAGACACTGGAAAGGTAGATTTTCTATAGGAATACCTAAATAATTTATACTGGAATGGGAATGTAAGTATCGTCTCCTGGCACTTTAGGAAACTGCTTAGCTTCCCATTCTTTTTTTGCTTGTTGTAGGCGTTCTTTTGAACTTGATGCGAAGTTCCATAACAAGAATCGTTCTTCAGCTAATGGCTCTCCTCCAAATAACAATAGCTTTGTGCCTTTCGGAACTTGTATATGACAAGCCTCCTCGCTTTTGCTAATTAGCATTTGACCAGCATTTACTTGCTCTCCTTGATCAATTAAGTAGCCTTCAACAATTACAAATGCAATTTCTCCAGTCAAATGTTCTCTTAAATTGAGCTCGCCATCTTCTAAAGCTTCTACATCTACCATAAATAATGGTGAATATCCTTTTAAAGGTGATTGCTTTCCAAATCCTTCTCCAGCCACCAATCTAAATCGAAATCCATCGGAATTCCATTCTGGTAATTGGTGGCTCTTAAAGTAGTCAAAGCGTGGCTCCATCTCTTCTTTCTCTTTCGGTAAAGCCACCCAAATTTGATAGCCATGAATGCTTAACGGAGCTTTAGTCCGGTTTTGTTGAGGCGTTCTTTCTGTATGCGTAACTCCTTTCCCAGAGGTCATAAATCCGGCATCGCCAGCACCGATAACTTGTACGGCACCAGTGCTGTCTCGGTGCTCTATTTCTCCCTCATACAAATAGGTGAGTGTGCTTAGACCAATGTGGGGATGTTGGTCAACATCCATGAATTTGCCTTCTTCCAACTTATGAGGTCCCATGTGATCAATAAAAACGAAAGGCCCTACACTTCTTTTTTTGCGAAAGGGAAGAAGTCTTCCCACTAAAAAGCGACCGATATCTCTTTGTCGCTCATCAACTATCATTTTGTTATTCATAGCTTAAAATTAAGCTCAAAATGTTAGACAAAAAAAAGCCCCTTTGCTTTAGCAAAGGGGCTTTTTTGAAATTATTCTGATTACTTCTTAACGAAGATTTTTTCTTTAATTCTAGCTGCTTTACCAGTTCTGTTTCTCATGTAGAAAATTCTTGCTCTACGCACAGAACCACTCTTTGTAACCTTAATGCTATCAATAAATGGAGAATTCATTGGGAATACTCTTTCAACACCCATACCACCAGAAACTTTTCTTACGGTAAATGTTTCGCTTACTCCAGAACCTCTTCTTTGAATAACTGTTCCTTGGAAAACCTGAATACGTTCTTTATTTCCTTCTCTAATTGAATATGATACAGCTACTGTATCTCCTGCATTAAAATCAGGTAATTCATTTAACTTAACTAAGTCTTGCTCTACGAATTGAATTGCGTCCATTGCTTATATTATTAGGTCTGCAAAAATAGGAGAGCAAAAGTAGGTTTTAAAATTAAAATAACAATGCCTTACTGCGAATATTTTTTATATAAATCTGGGCGTCTTTCTTTGGTACGTTCAAGGCTTTGCTCATGTCTCCATTCCTCAATTTTTTTTAAGTTTCCTGAACGCAGTAATTCAGGAACTTTCCAACCTTTATACTCAGCTGGACGAGTATAAACTGGAGGTGCTAACAAATCATCTTGAAACGAATCAGATAAGGCTGAAGTTTCATCATTTAACACTCCTGGTAGCAAGCGAATTATACTATCTGCCAAAACAGCTGCTCCCAGTTCGCCGCCTGAAAGTACATAATCACCAATAGAAATCTCTTTTGTAATCAGGTGTTGTCTAACTCTTTCGTCAACCCCTTTGTAATGGCCGCAGAGGATTATTAAATTGCCTTTTAAGGATAATTGATTGCTAATTTGCTGGTTCAAACGATCGCCATCTGGGGTCATGTAAATCACTTCATCATATTGGCGCTCATTTTTTAAAGCGGAAATACAACAATCAATTGGTTCAATATTCATCACCATGCCTGCACCACCCCCAAATGCATAATCATCCACCGATTTTTGCTTGTCTAAGCTATAATCACGAAGGTTATGCAAATGAACTTCAACCAAGCCTTTATCTTGGGCTCTTTTTAAAATAGAGGCCGAAAAAGGACTTTCTAATAATTCAGGTAAAACGGAAATAATGTCAATCCGCATGTGCAATTTTTTAGCAAAACTAAGTGTTTTCTTGTGGATTCAATTTCCATTGAAATGGGGCAATTGGTATTTTTACTCCCAGAAATAATATGGCTAGAAAGAAAAAGAAAAATAGAGTAGGGCTAATCCTCTTTGGAGTAGCCTTTTTGTTTGCCCTTTATTTGGTGTACTCTTATTATCAAAAAATATACAACTCAGCCACACAGATCGATGGAGGAGAAACTTTTTATTACCTCCACACTGATTGGACATTTGAAGACTTGTATCAGGATATGTATGAGAAAGGAATATTAAAGGACACCACTTCTTTCATTTGGGTAGCGGAGCAAAAGGAGTTTCAAACTCCCAAGGCAGGACGGTATTTGCTGAAAAATGGGATGAGTAATAATGAGCTTATTAATTTATTTCGATCGGGTCAGCAAACACCTGTTAAGGTGACTTTTAATAGCTTGCGGACTAAAAAAGAATTGGCCGGAAGGATTGGTTCTCAGTTGGAACTAGATTCACTTGAGTTGTTAAAGGCACTTAATAGTCAGGATTTAGCCAAAAAATATGGCTTCAATTCCCAAACATTTATGACCCTCTTTTTGCCCAATACCTATGAGTTTTATTGGAATACCTCAGTTGAAGAATTTATTCAACGAATGGCCAAAGAGTATAAGCGATTTTGGAATGCAGACCGAACAGCCAAAGCAAGAGCATTGAATTTAAGTCAGTCTGAAGTTTCTATTTTGGCTTCTATTGTGCAAGCAGAGCAAATGGCCCATGCCGATGAACGACCGAAAGTGGCCGGTTTATATATCAATCGATTAAGGAAAGGCATGCGTTTGCAATCGGACCCTACACTCATTTTTGCTTTGGGAGATTTTAGCATCAAGCGTGTACTAAATCAGCACAAAGCAGTGCAATCGCCATACAATACTTACTTGTATGCAGGCTTACCTCCTGGACCAATCTATTTGCCAGACCGGTCTTCCATCGATGCAGTGTTGAATTATGAGAAGCACAATTATCTATATATGTGTGCGAAGCCTGACTTCTCATCTTACCACAACTTTAGCAGAACTTTAAGTCAACATAATGTTTATGCACGACAGTATCAAAGAGAGCTAAATCGCAGAAAGATAATGCGTTAAAATATATACTTTTGTTCACCTTTAAAAGAAATGAAATATGTCAAAAATTAAGTTTGGAACAGACGGATGGCGTGCCATCATTGCGAAAGAATATACCGTAGAAAATGTAGCAAGAGTTTCTATTGGAACTGCTAACTGGTTAAATGCCAATTTTGAAAATCCTTCAGTAGTTATTGGTCACGATTGCCGATTTGCCGGAGAAATGTTTGCTGAAACTGCAGCAAAGGTATTTGCAGATAGTGGTATAAAAGTTTACTTAGCAAAAGGATTTGTAACTACCCCAATGGTTTCTTTAGGAACTTTAGAAAAGAAAGCTTCTTTAGGAATTGTGATTACAGCATCGCATAACCCACCTTCATACAATGGCTATAAATTAAAAGGAAACTTTGGTGGCCCATTGTTGCCTGCTCAAGTGCAAGAAGTTGAGGATTTAATTCCAGATGGAAATACCATTGAATTGGAAAGTATTTCCATGGAAAGCCTTTATGAAAAAGGAAAAGTAGAAGAAGTTGACTTGGAAAGCATGTACGTAGAACATGTGGAGAAAAGCTTTGATATGGAAGCACTCCGAAATACAGACATGAATTTTGCTTTTGATGCCATGTTCGGTGCTGGGCAAAATGTAATGCGTCGATTATTTCCTGATTTAACCTTTTTACATTGTGATTACAATCCAGGTTTTGAAGGTCAAGCACCAGAACCGATTCACCGTAATTTGTCTGAGTTTTCAGAATTAATTCGTTTGTCAGAAGGCGAAATAGACTGTGGTTTAGCCGTTGATGGCGATGCCGACCGAATTGGATTATACAATAGTAAAGGTGAATTTGTCGATTCTCATCATATCATTTTATTACTCATTAAGTATTTGGTTGAAGAAAAGAAAATGTCTGGTAAAGTAGTCACCGCCTTTTCAGTTTCGCCTAAAGCGAAGAAAATGTGTGATTTATTAGGCTTGGACATTGAAGTGGTAAAAATTGGCTTCAAGCACATTGCAGGACACATGGTAAACGAAGATGTTTTGCTTGGTGGAGAAGAATCTGGAGGAATTGCCATTAAAGGTCACATTCCTGAGCGCGATGGTATTTGGATGGGCTTAACCATTTGGGAGTACATGGTAAAATCTGGTAAAACACTTGAGCAATTAATTGAAGGTGTTTACGAAATGGTGGGTAGCTTTAAGTTTGAGCGTATTGATTTGCATTTGCAAGAAGCAGACAAATTGAGAATTATGCAAAATTGTGCAGACGACAAATACAAATCATTTGGTAGTTACAAAGTTCAATCTATAGATACGATTGACGGATTTAAATATTATTTTGACAATGATGAATGGGTAATGATTCGCCCTTCGGGAACTGAGCCTGTTCTACGAACCTATGCAGAATCAAAAGATACGGAAGGAGCCTTTAAAATATTGAAGGAAGTGCACGAGACGATTCAGCAATAAGGTTGATTGGATATTACAGAATTGAAAAGCCCAAAGTAAAACTACTTTGGGCTTTTTTATGATCAATATAGGAAGTAATAAAAACTAGCTAAGCCAATCAAGAAGAACACAATACTTAAATAAAGAATAACCGTTTGTTGAAGGGCTTTTTTTCGAGCCATTTTGCGAATCTCGGCCTTTAATTCAGCCATTTCTTCTGGACTGATTTCCTTTCCATGAAATGCTCTTTTTTTAACAACAGCATCTCTAAAATAAGCTTGAACATCTTTTACTCTCTCTTTTCTTCTTTTTGATAGCATGCGATTGTTGCGGAGCGTGCTATTCATTGCTGCTATGGAACCACCTGAACTCATAAGGCAATAAGTTACGAAAAAAAAGCATGCCCTCGGCGGCTATCTCAACAATAGTGCGTGATGAGAGAGATTATGCTTTTTCAGCAAATTGCTTAAAATCGTTCAAGTACTTTTTGCTTTGCTTTTTAAATGCACCTGGTATAAGCCAACCCATTAATTTCATAAAGCCTTTAAATTGAAATTCGTGAACGGTGGTATATTCCGTTGTATCATTGTCAATGGCTCTAAAATGATTTTCTACAATATTATAAACCGGACCAGACTCATAGGAAGTGATGTAAAGTTTTGGTAGATCCCTTTTTAAAACGGTTTCTAGCATGTTCATATCACGCTTCCCCATTTTAAAATGAAAACGCGTTTTGGCATTTTCTTCTCCTGCTTTTCCTTCAATCAACTCCATACTTTGGAGACCTTCCATCCATTTCTCGTAATTTTTTGGATTGTCAAACAAACTGACTACCTCTTCAAGAGATTTATTGATTTGTACTGTTGTAGAATATTTCATGTGTTTATAAATTAGTCAAGGTCCATGTAATCGCTTTTTCTTTAGTAGCCCGAAAAATGGTATGGTGTTTTTCTTCTGTTTCGTCTGAATATTTCCAAGTGATTTGTGTAGGAGAATGTTGCTGCAAGCTTTGATTCAAATTTCGAGTATGAATAGATATGTCTTCAACACTCGAACCTGCAAACCACAAAGTCTTTTTAGAATTAGGAAATACTTTTAATAAGGAATCTGCTTTTCGATTTAAGTAGTGATTATTCCACCAAAGAGAAGGGTCAAAAGCAATGTAGAAATCAAATGAATTTGGATGCTTTAAAAAGGTTTCCATAACAAATAAGCCCGCTAGTGATTCGCCGATTATTCCACTTTCAGAAGTTGTTCGATAGGTACTATCGATATGTGGTTTTAGTTCACTTTGTATAAATGCTCTAAAATTCTTTGCTCCATCACTTTGAGGACAAAACTGTTTATCATAATCGGTATTTGAGAAGCCAGTTAAATCACGCCCCCTTACTGTATTTTCAATTCCAACTAGAAGAATTGGAGAGATGCTTTTGTCTGCAATTAACTTTTCTAGTGTATTTGCAATGTGTGGAAAGTCTTCATGAATTCCACCATCAGGCATATAAAGTACCGTTAACTCTTGCTTTTCTGTATTATAAGTTTTCGGTTTCCAAACATTGATTCTTCGCTCTTCTCCCAGTATGTTTGAGTATAGCCGAATACTATCATGCACAGGAATTGGATCTTTGTGAACCATGCTTTTGTTTTGACAAGCAATTAAGTAGATGCTTATAAACAGTAGAATGCTGCGAAATGTAATTGAATTCATGGTAAATGAATTATCGAGTGGCTTTACTTAGAAAGGATTTTAACAATCCAAAGAATAAAGTATAAGCCAATTCCAGTTCCAAAGAATAATACGGCTATAACAAAAGCTACACGGATTAAACCCACATCCCAACCTAATTTGTGGCTGAGCCATTCAGAAACACCTAAAATCATAATTTTTTATTTAGCTGATTTCTTCAAAGGTAGAAATACTTTGATTTCCCCTTTAAACTATTTTGATAAATGGTAATTGGATTAGAACAACTCCGCTATCATACAGCGTGCGCTGCCACCACCTATAGTTTCAATGGTTGGAATGGGAACGTCTAGGATTTTAATCTCTGCTTCAACTATCTTTTTTAATTGACTTGGAGTTAAGGTCTCTTTTGCACGGCTTGATAGAATAAGCACTTCTTCATTTTTCTCATTCAATACTAATAAACAATTGCCTAAAAATTGCTTCAATTGATTGGCATTAATCTCTATGATGAGCTTATCCAGAATAAGAGATTTCAAGTTTGATTGGTCTTTAGGAGAGATAAGTTCAGTACATATAATTCCAAAATTTGAACTTAAAGACATGAGAACATTGGTATGGTAAATTGGGGTTTGACTTTGGGTATGTGTTTCGAAGAGTAAATAGTCATAGCCACCAAGTTTCGCAAAATGTTGAAGTGCCTTTTCTGAAGTGCGTGAAGATTTAGCCGCAAAGATCATTTTGTTTTTGTGATCCATGACCATACTTCCTGTACCTTCTAAATAGAGGCTCTGATTCTCATACTTTTCCAATTCACGATTAATAGAGTACCCTTGCTTCTGAAGTGTAGCCAATATATCTGCTCTTCTTTCTAATCGCCTATTGGTCGCTTCCATAGGAAAAGTAAACAATTGCTTATTTGGAAGTGTGACAAACCAATTGTTAGGAAAAATTGCGTCAGGCTTTACGGGAAATTTGGTGTCATTTACAACCAAAACTTCTATTGAATTTTCACGAAGGAGATTTACATAATTGTCGAATTCCAATTCGGCCAATTCATTGATTTGTTCTGGATTTAGGTGGCCTATATGATTTTGAAATTCATTTGACGTGGCTGTTTCTGAGTTGTAACCAAAATTTGCTGGTCGAATCATCAATAATTTCTGAGCAATCATAAATCTTAAGAAATAGTAGACTGAGATGCTCTAATGCAACTCCAATTTGTGTGCTTAAAAGTAAAAGATTCAAATATGCTTTAAGCGATTTTTCCAAAAATAACTAGAACTCCACCTTTGCTCTGCTTGGTATTGATGAGCTAGGTTTTTGAGATAGACTTTAGAACTATTTTCGATGATGTAATGATAAGCCATGAAGGCCTCTTTTTCATTGGCTAAATGACTAGCAACAGCTTGTGCTCCATAAAATCCCGTTGCCATAGCAGATGTAATTCCATAAGAGGAAATGGGATCATATGAGAAAGCGGCATCTCCAATGGCAAGACATTTTTTGTAGTAAGGTTTTTCAAGGTAGCTGCTTCCACATGGCATGATTTTGTGGCTTTTCAATTCTTGAATAGAAGGTTTTATTAAGTTTTTAAATTGAACTGTTTGATCGATTTCCTTTGCTAAAAAGTGAGCCAAATCCTTTTTAGAAGGTATGATTTCATTAAGGGTGAAAAACATACAATTTACCTTACTAGTTGAAGTAGGAGAGAGGTACCACCAACCATTTTTCGTTGCTTCAATCCATATTTGACGTGGTATGGGTGTTTTTAATTGATGCCAAAACGATATGGCCATTTGTTGATCAAGTTCTTTTTTTTGAATTCCCAATTGACGAAATACACTTGCTTTTCTTCCTGTAGCATCAATTATATATGAAGAAGATATATTTATTTTTTCGGAATGACTTTGAACTTCTAGCGCTACATTTTTATCGCATTCAATTTGCTTGATTTTGAATCCTTCAAAAAATGGATTTTGCTTTTTTTGAATCAAGCTTCTTAATTGATTTTCAAATTTAATACGGTCAATTAAATAACCATGACCATGTAGATTGCTTATAAATTCTTCTTGATGAATTTGATTACTTCCCCAAATGCTTTGGTTGCCGTAATATGGAATATGCACCTCATCTTGAAGCAGGTCTAATAGACCCAATTGCTTGAGCAAGGGTTTACTGTTAGGTGGTAATGCATCTCCTGCTTTATAGTTGGCACTTTTATTAGCATCTATCAAACAATATGAAATGCCTAAAGCAGAAAATGTTAAAGCAGCGGCAAGTCCAGCTGGACCAGCCCCTGCAATAATAACATCACAATTATAAGACTGCATAGACTACATTTCGTCTCGTCCGTATGTCGGATGCGTTGCCGTTCTTTTGGCGGCTATTTTTGAAGCTTTTTTAGCTTTTACAGCGAATAGGCGTTCACTTACTTCTTCTTCTGTTTTTGACTTTCTGATTGTCTCCTCAGCATATAAAACTTGCTCATAACTTGCATCTGACTTCGGTAAGGGTCTTCCTTTTTCAACCCAAGCTTCTTGTGGTAAAAGTTCATGACTACCGGCTATTTCATCTTCTGATTTTGTAATAATTCCTAGTTGATGCCATTGGTGAACCATTTTATTGATTTTACTTAAGTATTGAGTTCCTAAATCGCGCAACCAATCTTGACGGTAATCAAAATGCTTTAGGCGCTGACCTATGTTGAGCTGCTCATCATTCATGCGTTCATATCCGTCTTCACTTAATACTTGATTGGGAACTCTAGCGGCCCAAAAGGAAGGAAGTGGTAAATAGGTGGCTGTATTATAGCCAGACAAGCAACTCGCTTCATCGGTTTGCCAAGGAACACCTAACCATCTGGTTAAAGCTCCGGGTCCGCTAACTGATAAAGGACCATTTTCACTAAGTGCAATTTGCGGAGAAAGCAAAGGACCAAAATTCAATTCGGTATCCTCTCCTTTTTCAACCACCTTTAAGCGATAAGGCGATTCCCACATACGTTTTATACGCATAGGCCAAGTTAGTTCAATACCTGGGTGAAAAGGGCCGCCTAAACACTCTTCCAAAGGCGCTTCATTTAAAGCTTGGAGTTGTTCTTTTAAGTTTAATTCTTCAAATGTTTTAGGAGCTTGTGGTGTACCAGTTGTAAAATCTCCTTTGGCCCATTTTTTCAATCTTTGGTATTGGGTTTTAGTAATAGGCAGATCTACGATGGCTAAGCCTTGATACTCTCCAAAACCATCTCCATAAAAGGGAGGAACTTGTTGTGGTTCATAAGCAGTTGATTCAGGGTCTCTGAACCATGCAAGTACTTTTTCTCTTACATTTCTTGAACTTTCTTCGGGTGACTCTAGTAACTTAAGAAACTCCGGATCTGTGAAATCAGATGGGGAATTATGTCCAAATAACATGGCAAAACCTTGGTTTACCCATTGAGTATTGGTCATTCGCTCTAAAATGGGGTAGATGTGTTCATAAAATACAATCCCATTAGCAGTAGGATTGGGGTAGTTCATCTCTCGAATAAAAAGATCTTGAACCACATCATTCATGGTAACAACACCAAATAAACCTGGCCCAAAATTAGGTGGAGTTACTGCAACCATTGCCGCTTTGGCTTCTATGGTCTTTCCATTTATTTCTACGGTAGCTCGAATAACTCCATCACAGGTGTCATCATGATAGCCTTCGTTATTGGCAAAGGTGGTAGGCGGAGCATTGTCAATAGATACAGCATCTCCATTTCCGGGTACAAAAATGACTCTTCCTTCGCTATCAGTTTCAATACGACCGAGATTGACTTTCTCGCCATAAAATTTGCCATCATCAAATTGAAAGTTTTCACCTTTGATATTTACACCACTTATTTCTTTTGGAGAGGGCTTTATGGCAAGTTGCGAACGATCACTTTCTGAGCTATTTCTATAGGAAGAAGGAATACCTGCCTGAGGAATATCTAAGGCGTTATTAAACTCATACCATGCGGCTTTAACATTGGCCACATGCACGTGCCAATTAATTTTAGCTTCTTTTGCACTGATTTCACCAAGTACCGTTCCTTCTTTGTCAAAGGCGTAAATTCTAAACTTAACGGCTTGTTTCTTGATTCTTCCTTCAGCGTCTTTATAGCCTTGTTCAGGTTTGGGTTCAACTCCAGGAACTTCTGAAGCTAAAAAGTAATCCGGCGAGTTTCCGATTCTAGCAATTCCAATAGGAGGGTAGATTGCTAAATGTTCAATTTTTGTTTGATCCATTTTGTTTTAATTAGGGTTATTGTTTTTTCAATTTTTGTGCTTAAACTGTTTTTTTAGTTAATCTCTTTCGCTGTATTCTTGATACATTTTAAGTACAAATTCACTAAAGTTGAAATCAGAATCAGGAAAGAAGTGGTCAATTTCATCATCATCTTGATTTAACCAATCGAAGTATTCATAGTGAATATCACTATCTTCTGGATAGCCATAGCATTGAATGGTAATACAAGCATCGGTTTTATGGGTGTTTTCCAACTGATGTATTTGGTTAAGCCAAGGTGTAATGTAAGTCACATCATTTAAACCGAAACTAGCAGTTTTAAACAAGTGCGGTTCATAAGCACTTTCAATGGCTAGCAAATCATTGCTGCTATTGGGAATGGCTTTACTTAGTGTAGCAAATAATTTGACTTGTATTTCTCCGTGTAACACTTTAATTATAGCCTCACTACCTCCATGATTGTGAATAGGAGAGCGCTTGCCACTGGGCCAAATTTCCATTACATAAGGAATGCCTGGAGATTCGCCTTGATTGCCGCCCATGGTGATACGCAAGTAAACCATATCAGGATGATCGCCAAATTCATCGGCCTTTTTCTTGATGATTTCATTGCAAATTTTACCCTCCGTATCAATGCTGTATTGGATGGCTTTGGCCAAATCAAAATCAGCAGGCAAATCAAAGTCTTTATTTACATTGGCCAGATTGAAATTACTTCCACCAACATTTTGATACAACTTTTGGCAAACAGTGGGGAGGTTAGCAGGAACCGTTGCTACTTGCTTGGCAACTTCACCCATGCTAATGTCATCCATGCTTTTCACTTTCATGGCTGCAGCTTCAACAATGGGGTCTTTAAATACAGCTATTAAGTTAGCCGATTCACTTAAATAAACATTCCTCAAATCTTTCAGCCATTGGTAAGGCGAATCATTGGGGTCGTTATACTTGGTAGGATGTAAATTAGGACCGATGTTTTTTTCACTTAGTTCTTCTTTCTCAAATTGATAACTGAATAGAACTAATTCAGCTCTGGGTTCTCCATAGCCTCCTTTTAACAATCTGTTTTCAAAATCAATGCTTAACCAAAAAAGACCTTCTGGGTATTCATTGTAACCTTTATTACAGCTAAAAAGTTGATCCGAATCAGCAGCCCAACCCCCTTTTTTAGATGCATAAAAAGAATAGCTGTTCGCGTCTATTCGTAAAGAAAAATATTGAAAAGTATCCTTCTTTTCTTTTCGATTTGGTGCTAAGATATCAAGCTGAGTAAAGCTTGATTCTGGTGAAAAAATAACAACTCCTTGGCCTTTGACCGGCAGAGAAGCAATTCCATTTTCAAAAGAGGTTTTAATTGGTTTAACAAACCTAATTCTATCATCATGATGTGACATAGCAAGACTTTTTTGGTATTAATTGAAGTTAGTATTTAATTGTTTTCCATTTGATTGCCGAAGCAAAGTGGAAAGACGAATATACTTTTTCTTGCTTAAAACCTTTTATTAATCTGCTAAATTTTGTTCGAAAAGCTATTCCACAAAATACATATCTAGTTCACCTTTTCCCTTGACAAAAACTTTTCCACGAGAAATACAATTGAACTCGTCTTTTACCAATTCAAATGTGGAAGAGGAGATGTTGATTTTTCCAGATTCACTTGCAGACTCCATTCTACTGGCAGTGTTAATGGTATCGCCAAAAAGGTCGTAAGCAAACTTCTTTTTACCTACCACGCCCGCCACCACAGTTCCAGAGTGAATTCCAATTCTCATTTTCCATTTTATTTCGTGGTTTTGGTTCCTTTCTTCCAGGTAGGTTAACATTTTTTTAGCAGCCTTTATGCAGTTTTCCGCATGCTTTGACAATTCGTTTTCCAAACCACATGCGGCCATGTAGGCATCACCAATGGTTTCAATTTTTTCAACTCCGGTTTCTTCCATAATAAGATCAAATTGCCCGAAAATATCATTGAGCTCATTAACTAAAGTAATTGCTGGGATTGAGGCTACCAAATGGGTAAAGCCTTCAAAGTCCGTGAAAAGTATGGATACGTTTTTGTGCCTTTTGGGAATGGTTTTACCGCTTTCTTTTAAATCTTTAATAATATTGGCTGGTAAAATATTGTGTAAAAGGTCATCTGATTTTTTCTGTTCAGCAAGCAATGAGTCTTCTGATTGATCAATTAACACAGACAAGCTCCAAATTAAGGCGAGACAAATCAGAGCCGTCATGCTGATGTTGACCATTTGCGATAAGTGCGGATCAAAATTTTCTTGATGTGCAATGAATTCCGCTTGAAAAACGACGGTAAAAACCAAAGTAAAACAAGCTAACAAACTAAAGGCATGAGCAAGCCTTCTTGCTTTTCGAGGAAAAGTCATATACGGCAGAAGGATGATTAAAAAGCAAACGTTTGTTATTCCGGAAGAGTATCCAGATAAATACAGAAATACAAGCATAGAAATGTATGCTGAGATAGCAAGCCAAACCGAAGCTGCAATTCTTTTGCCTTTCTGATTTAGCACCAATACCGCTACAAAAAGTAGACTCAGCAATCCGTTCCAAACAGCACTACTTATTTCTGAAATGGATAGTGCAATGAACATCCATACCCCATTAAATAAGACGCCCATAATGGCTGCAATATTTGATACTTGTAAGTATCTTTTTTCAGTGATCAAGAAGTTTTCTTTTAGACCATTGTTAGTCAACCTTTGAACGCCCTTTGAATTTGTTTCTCTTGTAGTCATTGAGCCAAATGTTAAATGGGGGTAAGATACAACCTTTAAACCACAAGCAATTATAAAGTTGGCTTAACACCTTAAAAGTTCAAAATACAATAGTTAGGTAGAGGAGTGGAAATTAATCTGAAACCATTTAGAAAGGTAGATTTACATCTGATAAATGCGATGTTTCTTATTGAAAGTTTGTCAATCCCAAATATTTGGTCTTTCTATGTTCATTGCTCTTAAATAGGATGTAAACTGTCCTGCATGGACCCCTTCGTGATAGCCAATTCTCAATAAATATTGGCCAAGGTTTTTCTTTTTGCCATTTCCTGGATGAATGATTTCTGTTTCGTTTAACGCTTTATCTGATAAACTACGAATACTTTCAATGAAGGCTTTTCTGTAAGGTTCCGCAAATTTGATTTCGTCTTCCACACTTACCATAGGTTTGCCTTTCCAAGGAGTTGTATAGTTTTTTAAACTCTCTTGCTTGATAATCATGTTCCAACCGTAATCGGCTTCCAATACATGTCTAATCATTTCAATGGCACTCATTGCCTCATCATCTACCTTCCAATGATAATGAGATTCAGGAAGAGCTCTCCAAAGCATAATGCTTCTTCTTCTTATCTCTGAAAAATTTAAAAGGATTTGTTCAACTTGGCTCATTAATTTGCTTTTACTGTAGAATTTAAATTTCTACACTATAATTGATAATCAAACCAAAGATAATTGCCTTTGCTGAAGTAGCCAGTTCATTTCACTAGAAAAAAGGGAAGGTTTGGTTAGAGTAAAAAAACACTTTTAGGGATTGCTTTACTTTATTCAAAAGTATTATAACATATTGAATAGTAAAATAAATTTATTGATAAACAATAAATAATTGTTGATATTTACTTTTTTATTTAAAGTTTATAGCAATGAAAACAAGTCAACTATTAAAATCAATGAAAGTGGTTTCGTGGATCATCTTTATAGGAATTTGCATTAAAGCCGGTGCAATTTTAATTTCCTTTCTAATCAGTTTGTTCATAGATCCAGAGGTAGCAAAAGATTTATACATGGGCCTCGATCTTTTGAGTGTTCAACATTTTAGCCACACGTATTATGTAGCTTTTGTCGTTTTAATGCTTTTTCTTCTAGTCGTTCAAGCTTTTATCTTCTTTTGGGTCATAAAGCTATTTGCCAAGTTCAATGAACAAACTCCATTTAGCCTTTTACTTTCAGATTTAATTAGCAAAATCAGCTATGCTACTCTTATTGCTGGCGGTTTAGCTTTAATCGGAACTGCCTTAAGTAAATGGTTGGTAAAGCAAGGGATTGCTGTGAATTACGATTGGTCAGCCCAAGAGTTTTTATTCATGGGAGCAGTTGTATTTATATTCGGTTTGTTTTACAAGCGAGGTATTGAAATTCAGTCGGAAAATGAATTAACAATTTAAGAGATGGCAATTGTAGTAAACTTAGATGTAATGATGGCAAAGCGAAAGATGTCTTTGAATGAACTTTCAGAGCGGGTTGGAATTAGTTTATCCAATTTGTCAATTTTAAAAACAGGAAAAGCAAAAGCAATTCGATTTAGTACCTTACATACCATCTGCCAAGTTTTAGAATGTCAACCTGGTGATTTATTAGAATTTCAAGAAGATGAAAACAATAGTAACAGTTAGGTGCAAATCTCGAGTTGAGTGTAGACTTGACTTGTAGTTTAGTCTAATGATTAATCCCCAAAAAAGGGAATAAGGAGCTTGGGTTTTGAGAATAACGGTTTAGAAGTGGTTGTTTTTTGATAAATAGGAAGATTCTGTGTCAGATACGTTTATTCATCCTATGGTTAAAAAAGTTAAAATCATTTCTAGAGAAAAAATTTTCTGCTAAATCATTTCCTGCCCAAAAATCCAATTGGATTTCTTTGATTTGTTTAAGCTCTGCTAAACGATAAGCTTCATTCATTAATAATTGTCCAACTCCGCGCTTTTGAAATGACTGAATAACCGCAACTTGGTCTATGTGTAATGTCGTTTTTTCATATTGAAATGCGGAATTTGGTCGGGTCTTTACAAACCCAAGGAGATACCCAATTGATTCTTCCTGAAAGCTAGCAAGGAATGCGAAGACATTTTTATCCTGAATCATTTTCTCAAAGGCATTTACCATTTCGTTCATATCGAATGGTTTAAATTCATCAGGAAAGTTATCATGATGCCAAGTTTGAACAGCTTTATTCAATTTGGCTAATTCACGAAAATCTTTTGTTTGTTCAATTGTTACCTGCATTCATATTTAAATTGCTGTCATTTCTCTAAACTCCTAGGTTCGATAATCTCATAAAAATAAGTGAAAGAATTAAAAAAGCAGAATCAGTATACCTTGATAGCCATTTGAATTAGATTTTCTCAAATTCTAATCCCATAATTTTCATTGAAACAATTTTTCCACTCTTATTTCTTAGGAATTGAATGGGATAGTTTGGAATGCTAAATAGGTCTTTAGCTATTGCATTCATTTCAACGCTATAGGCTCCTTTTCCATAATAAAATTGCAATTCACCATCTTCAAATTTAACTTCTTTAGCTACTTGTATATCTTTATTTAAATAAATGCCTTCAAGAGCTTTTAATTCTATTGCTGTATGCTCATAGGGCTCATATTCTTTGAATAACCAAGGCTTTTCATTTTCGTTTGCATAAAATCGGTATTGCTTTTGATTGGCTTGAATATCAAATTCCATAACGATGCCCTCCATCAAAAACATGTGCTTATCAATAGGCTTTAATGCTCCTATTTCATCTCCATCTGAAGTCGTTAGTACTAAATGATTTTCTCTTAGTTGAATAATGCCTGTTTTTACATCTTCATACTCATTTCCCAAAAAGAGGTAAGTGCCCTCATATTTTTTAAGGGTTTCATTAGAGAACTCAAGAATGGCAACCTCTTCTACCTGATTCGTGTTAACTTCTTTCTTCCTTGGAATGTATAAATCCACAAGTTGAAAAAAACGGTCTTCAAAGTCTTCTTCAAACGTATTTTGTGTGGTAAAAAAGGCCATGTCTAATTCAGGAAAGTATAAGTACTTAGAAACAAAGCCTCCCATTATCATACCGTCAAATCCCATAGCTGCATATCCATTATGCGTTTCAAATTCAACGCCTAATCCATAGTCAATGGTGGTTCCATTATTGAGCTTTGCTGTGGTGTGCATTTTCTTCCACAAATCTGCCGTGCCTATGCTAGCATTTCGAATGCCATTATGCCATTTAAACATATCTTTTGGCGTAGTCAAAATTTGACCATCTCCATTATAGATTGTAGCCGGTAAATCCATTTTGTAATAAGTTTCCTCATGTACCATATATCCTATTGCTCTATTTTTTATGATGTCGTATGTGCTGCTTTTCTTAATCGTATTTCCCATTTTTAAGGGCGAAAAAATATGCTCTTGAAGAAATGCTGCGAAAGATTTTTCGGATACTTTTTCAACTATATGGGCAAGCAAGATGTAGTTTGCGTTGGTATATTCAAAATATTCGCCTGGTTTAAAGTTGAGTTCGTTTAAATTAACAATGATATGGCTAACTCTAGATTGCGTAAGAATATCATTAAAAGATAAATCTGCCAAATAGAAATAAGGGTCAACTTCTGGTATTCCGCTAGTCTGATTGAGCAATTGCTCTATGGTTGGGTTACCTTTTTCATATCGAGGAAGCTTGTCGATGTATTTGTATGCAGGTTCTTTAATGGATAGTTTTCCTTCATTCTCTAATAACAATATGGCCGCTGCCGTAAATTGCTTGGCGATGGAACCAATATCAAATACAGTTTCACTGCTTACTGCAACGTGATCATCAAGATTTGCAAGTCCATACTGTTTTTCAAGAATAATCTTATCTCCTTTATATACAGCAATGGAAAATCCTGGGGAATTTTCGTCAACTTGGTATAGACTGTCAACCTTAAGATCAATATGTTGAGAAGATGCTAATCTGGGAATTAGAAGTAAAAAAAGGATGATGATTCCAAGTTTTTTTTGATGCATATATTTTGGTTTTCTTTCGCTTAAGACACGATTTTATTCTTGCTGTTTCACTTCAGTGAAGCTTATTTAAGTAAATGCTCCTCATCGTGTTCGATTACACCCTAAAAATAAGTGAAAGATTTAGATAAGCATCCTAATAACCAATCAAGAAAAAGGGGATAAGGAGCTAGGACTATGTGGAATTGTTCAAAAAGAAAGAGGCACTTGAAAAAGGAGTCTTTTCAAATCGCACTTGCAATTTGTTAAATTATTTAGCAATTTCATGGACTTTAATTTTCACTTAATCTACTACATCATGCAGGGAAAAACAAAAAGAAGCATAGCATTTGCATTCTTATTAACTCAAATTATCTTCCATTATCAATTACAGGCACAACGAATTGGATTGCCTGTTAAACCAGTTCTAACAGTTGGCTGTTTGTCTATACCTGAACCTTTCAGCTGTAGTTATCCTGATCATTTTTTGCTTGACAAAAAAGGAAATTTAGTGCACAATAGCCGCTTAGAAGTGGTAGATCGATTTGGAAACAAAACGTGTAAACATATTCCAGAAAAAAAGGGAAAAACTCCTATAAAAGGAGGGACAGGTTTGCAGCAAAAATCGGCTCCAATTATACCGCCTGTAATTGATCCGGATTATGTTAGCCCCGATGGTTTGTTTGCGGTTTACCTAACCAATAGCACTGCAAACACCCCACCTGCAGGAGTTGGTTTTTCAGCCAACCAAGCGGCTAGAAATACAGTGGCTCAAGTATTTGCCGATATAGAACAACTTTTAGTGCAAAATACAAGCATTACCGAAGCTGTTAAATTTGAGTTGAAATCTACGTATTTCAATAACCCTGCCTTGGCATCTGCATCATCATACTATGATTACAACAATGTGAATAGCGGCAGTATTATCAATGGCGAAGTATGGAATGCAATTAATTTAAACAACAATGCCTTTAACGAATGGGATGGCAGAATCAATGTGAACTTTTACCATCCGTGGAGAACTGAAATCAATGCAGGTGTTTCACAATCTGGCTTTGACCTTTACTCTGTAGTGCTTCATGAAGTAATGCATGCCCTAGGATTTGCCTCAGGAATTGATGATGATGGTAGCCCAAGAAATGGAAATGCATATTTACCCTATGATTTGCTATTGCATGAGAATGCGGGTGGTAACTTAGTCAACCAAACTGGTACTTTTAACTTCCCCTTATTAAACGCTATAACTTCAGGATGTCCTTCTAATTTGCGTTTAGGTGCTAACGATAGATTTGTATATGCACCAACTATCTACGCAAATGGTACTAGCTTAAGCCATATTGATGTGGGAAATAATTGCAATTTTCCACTAACAGATTATTTAATGGCTCCAGGTGTTGCTTCAGATATGCCCCGAAGACTTCAAGCGGATGAAATTGATCTTTTATGTGAGCTCAATTATAATTTATCAAACACTTATGGTCATCCAAATGTGGTTTTATTTTCAAACCCTGCAGATGTCACAGCTCAGTCAAATTCAAGTAATTTGATTAATTATACTGGCTGTCAATTACTTGTGCTTGGGGTTAATGATTTTGAAGCTCCGGGAACAGCTCCAACTGTGGTAAACTGTATAGACAGTACATTAAGTATTTTAGAATCTACTTTGCTTGCCAATGATGTTTCTACCACGGGTTCTCCACTTCAAGTAAGTAACCTATTTGCGACAGAAGGTACTATTACCACTACAGGAACAGCACCCAATAGAACTTTTATTTATACGCCAACCGTAACAGGTATAGTCCAATTGGTTTATCAGCCTATGGATAACAACAACAATGTGGGTAATTACACCTATGTAAATATTGAAGTATTGAGCTGCCCAGGTTTTGATTGCACCAATTCAAGTTCCTGTAATTTAATTTGCAATCCAGAGCTTTCTGATTTTGGCAATTGTACTCCTACTGAATGTATTAACTATCAAATTAATTATCCTAACAGTTCAGATTGTTCTTCTCCAAATAACTTTCACATCCCCGGTTGGGCCAGTTATTTCTTTTCTCCAGATTGGATGCCGAACCTACCTTTTACAGAATGTCTAGGGCCGGGAAGTATTGAATTTAATACCGTGCCTCTTCCCAATGCAACTGGAGGAAGAATTTCTTTTTTCTCTTCAGAAATTCCGCTTTCAAGTGGGTTTACTAATTTTCAGTCAGAGGTGTTAACAACCAATGTCATGTTGCAACCGAATCGTAGATACATACTTTCTTATCATAAGATTGATGGTAGAGAAAATGGTTCTACAGGTGTAACTAGTCCAGGTTTGCAAATCTGTTTAACGCAGAATTTTAATCCTTCAAGCTTTTTACTTGCTTATAGTCATAATACTGGAACAGGTAATGTAGTAGCTGCTGGTGCAGATAGTCAAGTATTTGACCAGGCAAAGTTTGATATTGCTGTAGACCCAACTATAGGTGATATTTGGTCTCAAACGGTATTAGATTTTACCACGCCAACTGGAACTCCTTTGCAGTATTTGAGTTTTTATAATCTGGTAGACTCCTCCTATACTCAATCCGGAAACTCGTATTCAAATGTTAGTCAAACATTTATTAGTCAGCTAGACCGTTTTGAATTAATTGAAGACCACATGGGAGATTTAGATGCTCAATATAGTGTGGAGTGTGGAGCTTCTGCCAATGTTGGTATAGAATTATGCACGGTTTCAAATATGAGCTTTCAATGGTGGGATATGACCAATAACATTCAATTAACCGACGGAAATGTCATTGTAAACGCATCTCCATTTGGTACCTATCAAGTTGTATCTACCAATGCAAATGGTTCGGTTATTGGTTTTTCTGATTTATACAGCAATATCAATTTAGAATTACGTCGAATTATTCCCAATCAAACCGTTAATGGATTAACTATTTTTAATTCTGTACCTGCCGTTCAAAATACGGCACAAACCACTATTAACATCATCGGAGGTGGTATTCCAAACGATGCTTCTTTTTCTTTTACCGTAGATGCGAGCAATTGTGGAGACTACACTTTTCAATCAAACACACAAAATAATGGAGAAACTCACCAATGGGATTTCCAAAATGATGGAGTACTAGATGCAAGTGGAACCACGGTGAATTTCATTTATCCTGCATTGGGTACTTATGAGGTAGTGCATACGGTTAGTAATAGTTGTGGTACTAGAAGCGATACAACAACGATAACCATCAGTAACTGTGTGATACCTGTAAATTGTTTGTGGCCCAGAAATTATGGAAGCAATGCGGCTTTAAATGAAAATAGTGATGCTGTAGTGGTTGATCAATCAGGAAATGTGTTTGTTCATGGTATAGTGGATCCATCCGTGATTTTTGAAAATGGAACAAGCATAGCAAGCGGTGTCTATTTAGCTAAATACGATAGCTGTGGGGCTCTTTTATGGGTAAACGATGTACAAGCTTACGGCTATAAATTCTCAAATATGAAAATTGATAATTTGGGAAATCCAATCTATTTAGCAACAACAGCTAATAATTCCAGCGATTCAGACATTTCTTACTTCTTAACCAAGTTTAGCAATAGCAATGGAAATGTGATTTGGTCCAATGAAATTGAACAGTGGAAGTACTTACCTTGGCCAGCTTTTGATATTGATATGAGCAATAACAATATCTATATGATTACTAATGTTAGTAAGTATTGCAGAGTAAAGCAATCCAATGGAAATTACATCATCAATTACACAGCTCCTGTTTTGTCCTCTACTTATCCCAAAACCAAAAGCTTTGTGATTGGATTTAATCCAAATGGCATGCAACTTTGGAATGATCCTTTAGTGGCGGCAAGTGGTAATGGAAAAATAATGGATATTGTTGTTGGAGAAAGTACAAATCGACTTTACCTAGCCGGTGATATTTCAACACATCCATCAAATACCATGGGAAGTTTGAGTTTCGGAAGTAATCCCACGATGAGTTTTACCACAACAAATGATAAACAACTGTTTATTGCTTCTTTCACTTTGGCTGGAAATGTAGTTTATTCGAATGTACATCCGTTTCAAGTTGATCAGCAAGGTCTTGACCAAATTGAATTTAGCAATACAGACAATGAGATTTATTTAACTACTGTTTTCGATCAAACGCACTTGTTTAATGCTTCTGGAAATTGGTTAACTACATTCAATACATCTAATGTGGTTGAAACCTATTTTGATCAAACTAGTAATTTCTTATATACTTGTGGGTTGCTGTCTACAGGCAATTCAGTAATGACAGGTGTATTGCAAATCGATAAGTATGATCGAACAACTAAAATTTGGTCTTATGTAAGAAATGACCTGCCTGCCAAAGCTTTTGCAACAGATATTTTTAAAGACCCTACTTCCAACCAAGTGTATTTTTCTGGTGCGTATTGGGATGGAGATTTTAGTTTTAATGCTTCTGATGTGATGTATTTGGCAGGACAGCGAGATGCTTACGTGGCCCGAATAAAAGATCAGGGAAGTAGTGTAGCTTATCGAAAAACTTCAGCAGGAAATGCAATAGAAGCTCAAGAAGAATTGGAAACTTTGACTGTTTTTCCGAATCCGTCTGAAGGGAAATTTAAATTTAAACTAGATACAGAACTTGAAACTGCAAGCCAAGTTCAGGTATTTGATTTCTCTGGAAGGTTGCTTTTAGATTCTGGCTTTGAAAAGCAGGAATGGATGATTGATTTATCAAACTATGCAAATGGTGTTTTTCAAGTTGTGGTTAAACAAGGACACTCCATTTATACCACTAAACTAGTCAAGTATTAAGCAACTCATAAAGCCTAAAAAGTTCCGTTCTATCTTGAAGAACGGAACTTTTTTGTTTAAAATGATAGCTTGTTCAGTTAAGCTGTTAACTTAAATTGATTAGAATAAAGAGTGATCTTTTCTCTGAAATGGGTCGCTTTTAAAAGTGCTTAGATGGAGTTGCTATTTGATAAAAAGGAGGGTTGTGCAGCTGTCCCGCGGGAGGCGAGATCAGCTACTTTTGTTAGCGGCAGTTTTTTACTTATTTCATTTCCTTCTTACAAATATCAAAAGTCAATGTGTCACCTGTATCAGGTTTAAATTTAATAATGCAAGTCGAGTCTGGTATAAAAGTCAGTTGGTCAATTCTTTCTCCGTCTCTGTATAGATACACGGGATAATAATGTGGTCCCGCAAATCCAATACATTTCTTTTCAATTATTTCGTATTCACCAATTTCCCATTTTCGATTGTTATCACATTCAAGTCCGAATACTTCTGAAACTACATGAAGTAGTAAATACCAACCTACAACCACTAAAACAAGCAGACTTCCTATTGTCAAAAATAGAGCTTTCCATTTTCTTTTGATTATCATCGAAATAATCAAAATCAGGATTGGTATTACTATCAGGTATAGGATTGTCATTTTAAATTGCCGCTAACGTTTAGTATATGGCAAGTAGGGCAGTAGAAAGCGATAAACTTTCAAGTTTGCTCTGAGCCAAAACGTTGTATTTTGTTTTTAATTTATTCATTCTTAAAAGCCAAATCAACGATTTGGCGGGTTTGCTATTAAAACCAATCTTTCAGTTTAGCTAAAAAACCCTTATTGTGTATAGCTCTTGTTGTGCTTTCG